>CAWFQH010000004.1:0-538803 GCA_963817945.1 uncultured Solirubrobacterales bacterium
ACGCTCGGCTACCTGCCGCAGTCGTTCGGCTTTCACCCACGGGTGAGCGCGGAGCGGCTGCTCGATCACTTCGCGGTGCTGAAGGGCGTCGTCCAGCGCGGGCCGAGGCGCGACGTCGTCGAATCGCTCCTCCGGCGCACGAACCTCTGGGAGAGTCCGCAAGCAGCGCGTCGGCGCCTTCTCCGGCGGCATGCGAGCAGCGCCTCGGCGTCGCCATGGCGCTGCTCGGGAGCCCCAGGCTGATCATCGTCGACGAGCCGACGGCGGGGCTGCGATCCGGAGGAGCGCGTCCGCTTCCTGAACCTGCTCAGCGAGATCGGTCAGGACAGCGTGGTGATCCTCTCGACGCACATCGTCGAGGACGTCGAGGAACTGTGCAACCGCCTGGCGATCATCGACCAGGGGGCAAATCCTGCTCGAGGCGGAGCCGATGCGCGCGATGGACGAGTTGCGCGGACGGATTTGGCGTCGCTCTGTGAGCCGGGACGAGCTGTCGGCGCTCGAGCAGACGCTGCCGGTGATCTCCACCAAGCTGGCGGCGGGGCGGACGATCGCCCACGTCTACGCTGACTCGTCTCCCGGCGCGGCGTTCGAGGCCGTCGAGCCTGACATGAAGGACGTGTACTTCAGCGTCATGGCCGGGCATCACCGTCGCGCGGCCGCGTCGCAGTCGGAGGTCGGGGAGTCGTGAGATTTCGCGAGGTCTTTCGATACGAAATCGACTACCGGCTTCGCAGCCCCTCGACCTGGGCGTACAGGCGTTCCTGTTCCTCATCACCTACTGGGGACCGCTCGTCGCCGGCGCTGGCGAGACTATCGCTGTCAACGCGCCGCAACGGGTCGCCCAGGTCACCGTGCTGTTCGGCGGTGTGTTCGGGATGCTGGTGTCGGCGGCGCTCTTCGGCGATGCGGCGCTCCGCGACGTCGCGGCTCGCATGGATCCCCTCGTCTACACCACGCGGCTTCGCAAGGTCGAGTATCTCGGCGGCCGTTTCCTCGCGGCGCTGACGATCAACGCCGTTGTCGTCCTCGCGATCCCGCTCGGGTTCTGGCTCGCGACGGTGGCGCGCATCGAGGCGGACCTCGTCGGCCCCAACCGCCTCGGCGCATACGTGCAGCCGCTGCTGCTCTTCCTGTGGCCCAACATCGTTCTGGTTGGCGCGATTCAGTTCACGATCGGCGTGCTGGTCCGACACGTGATTGCTGTCTATCTCGGCACCGCCAGCCTCTTCATCGGATACGTCGTCGCCGCCAACTACTGGAACAACATCCAGAATCCGCTGCTGTCGGCGCTGCCTGACCCGTTCGGGATCAACGCGCTGCTGGCGATGACCCGGTATTGGACGCCGGCAGAACTGCAAACCCGGCTCGTCGGTTTCCCGATGCTGCTGGTGTGGAACCGCGTGCTCTGGCTTGCGATCGCTGCGGGCCTGCTCGTTGTGCTCCATCGCAGGTTCCAGTTCGCCCACACGGCCGGCGTCGGTCGTGCACGGCAGCGCGCCATCATCGATGCGCCGTCAGCCGTGCCATGGCAGGGGACCGTTCCACGCATCTCAGGCGTCTTCGGACGCCGGACCCGCATGCGACAGACGTTCGCCATCGCGCGTCAGTCGCTCGCCGAGGTGATGTCCGGGCGGTGGTTTCAAGTGGGCTTCGTCGCCGCCATCGGCCTCGTGCTGCTCTGGGGCTGGAACGTGGGCGATACGCTCTTCGAAACGTCCACGTGGCCGGTAACACATCTCGTGGTCGGAGAGGTTCTCTCCCGGAGGGCGCCCTTCATTCCCTGGCTGGTCATCGCGCTCTACGCGGGCGAGCTCGTGTGGAAGCACCGCGAGGTCCGGACCGCAGCGATCACGGACGCGGCGCCGGTGCCTGCCAGCATCGCGCTGCTCGGTCGCTTCCTGGCCCTTGTCGCCATCATCGTGGCTTTCCACGCCGCGTTCATGATCGGCGGCGTGCTGCTCCAGACGCTGCACGGCTACTACAACTTCGAGCTCGGTCTGTACCTGCGCGTCCTCTTCGGGCTCAATCTCGTTGAGACTGTGCCTCGCCGCGCTCGCGATGACGAGTCCATGTGCTCGTGAACCACAAGTACGTCGGTCACATCCTCGTGCTGACGGCGATCGTGTTCCGGATCGGCGGCCCCGCGGATGATCCGGGACGGTTCGCACCGGCTGCTCGTCTACAACAGCGACCCGGATGGACCTTCTCGGACATGAATGGCTTCGGTCCGTTCCTCGAGCCGTTCGTCTGGTTCAAGCTCTACTGGGCCGCGTGGGCGCTGCTGCTCGCGGTGGTCACGATGCTGTTCTGGGTGCGGGGCGACGGAGATCGGCGTGCGGACAGACGTCACTGTTGCGCAGCGCGCGCGACTTCGCGGCGCGACGCGCGCATGACCGGCGTCGCGGTCGCGCTGATCCTCGTGGTGGGCGGCTTCGTCTTCTACAACACCAACGTCCTGAACGAGTACACGCGGGCGCAGACGAGGCGGGAGCGCCGCAGGCCGAGTACGAGCGACGGTACAGGCGGTTCGAGGAGTTGCCGCAGCCCAGCATCACCGCCGCGAATCTGCGCGTGGAGATTTATCCCGACGAGCCGGCCGTCGACCTACGCGGCCCTATCGCCTTGTGAACCGCACCGACGTCGGCGATCGACTCGGTCCATGTGGTGTTCAGGGACCGAGATTCGGCACGCGCTCATCTCGCTTCGACCGAGCGGCCAAGCCCGTGCTCGTAGACGCGGAGACCGGTATCGCATCTTCGCACTCGAGCAGCCGCTCGAGCCGGGCGACTCGGTGCAGCTCACGTTCGACGTCACGTTCCGCCCGCGCGGCTTCCGGGGGACGAGCGGGATGCAGACGGACGTGGTCCGTAACGGCGCGTACTTCGACCGCGATGGCTGCCATTCATCGGCTACCAGCCGACGTTCGAGCTGTCCGAGGCGGCGAGCTCGGAAGCGTTTCGCGCTCGGGCCGCAGCCGCCGATGCCCGTGACCTGACGACGCTGGGGCGCGGCGCTACACGGGACCGAGCGGGACGAGGATGACGTTCAGGTCGAAGCGATCGTCGGCACGGCTGCCGACCAGATCGCGGTCAGCCCGGCTGCTGCTCCGGCGAAGCTGGACGGAGAAGGGCCGACGCTACTTCCACTACGAGATCGACACGCCGGCGGTCCCATTCAGCCCTTGCCGTCTTCTCGGCGAAGTACGCGGTGCTCGAGGATCGGTGGGCAGGCGCGGGGCAGGCGGTCGATCTGCGCATCTACCACCATCCGGCGCATCGCTACGTCCTGGACCGGATGCTCCGGAGCATGAAGGCGTCGCTCGACTACTACACCACGCAGTTCGGCCCGTACTCGAGTCGCCACCTTCGCATCGTCGAGACTCCGCGCTACGGAATCAGCTTCGGCACCGCTCGCCTGCACACGATCGCCGTCAGGGAGCACGGCTTCTTCAGCTCGCGCCGGGAGGGCGGAGATCGACCAGCCGTTCTTCGGGACCGCACACGAGATCGCGCACCAGTGGTGGCCGGTGCACGGCGAGGGGCGCGTGCGGCACGTGGCCGGGCCTCCTCTCGGAGTCGCTCGCGAACTACAGCGCCATGATGGTGACGGAGAAGACCTACGGTCCGCGAGGCGGCCGTCGCGTCTACGACTTCCAGATGGAGCGCTATTCTCGAGGCGCGCGCGTCACAGTCGCGCGACGTGCCGCTGCTCCAGGTCGAGGATCAGCCCGTACATCGCCTACCGCAAGGGCGCCATCGCGCTGTACACGCTGCGCGAGCACATCGGCGAGGAGCGCGTCAATACGGCGCTGCGCCGCTACCTCGAGAAGTACCGCAACGCGCGCCGCCGTACCCGACGTCACTCGATCTGTACGCCGAGCTCCGCGCCGTCACGCCCGACTCGCTGCAGCCGCTGCTCACCGATCTGTTCGAGACCGTCACGCTGTGGGACGTCAAGACGGAGCGGGCGCTCGTCGTGCGGACCGGCGCAGGCGAGTACCGCGTGACGATCGACGTCGTCGCGAAGAAGCTGAGGGCCGACAGCATCGGCAAGGAGACCGAGACGCCGATGGACGACGTCGTCGAGGTCGGCGTCTTTGCCCCGGCGCCGCAAAGGCCTCGGCGCGCCGCTCTACCTGAAGCAGCACCGCATCCGCAGCGGCAAGCAGACGATCCGCATCACCGTACCCGCGGCAGCCCGCACGCGCCGGATCGATCCGTCGCGCAAGCTGATCGAGCGCAAGCGCGAGGACAACGTCGTCGACGTGGAGATCCGGAACGGAGATTTGTCGTGACACGAGGCAGCCTGGATTCGCGATGGCACGACCCCGAGCAGCCCGAACGCGGAGGCCGAGATCGATTCCATGTCGCGATCAACATGGACGGCAACGGCCGTTGGGCTCTCCTCGCGGTCTACCCAGGGAGGCGGGCCATGTCGCCGGAGCGACGGCGGTCCGACGCACGGTCGAGTCTGCACCGTCGTTCGGGATCACCACGCTGACGCTCTACGCGTTCTCCTCCGACAATTGGCGGCGTCCGCGGCGGCGAAGTCGATAATCTGATGTTTCTGTTCCAGAACGCACCTGGACTTCCGAGTGTGCCCGCCTGACAGAGAGTGGCGTGCGCTTCAGCGTCATCGGGCGTCGGGATCGCATCCCGGATTCCCTCAGACGCAGCATCGCGCACGTCGAGGAGCGTACGATCGAAGGCACCTCCCTTCACCTCCGGGTTGCGATCGACTATTCGGCCCGCGATGCGTTGTTGGCGGCGGCCGGCCGTTCGCCGGCGGGAATGCCTCCGACCCGCGAGGCGTTCGAGCGAGCCCTGCTCGAGGCCATCCACGCACCGAGCGGTACGCGTGACGTCGATTTGCTGATCCGCACTGGCGGAGAGCAGCGATTGAGTGACTTCCTGCTGTGGGAGTCGGCCTACGCCGAGCTCTACTTCACCGACGTTCTGTGGCCGGACTTCGGCGAGGCCGATCTCGCGACTGCCGTTCAGGCGTTTGCCGCGCGCGATCGGCGATACGGCGGAATTTGAGAGCCGCTCTATGAGGCGCTTTCTTGTCTGTATCCACGACGCCACCCGGCGTACGCCCGTGAGACGCGGTCACTGCTCCGGGGCCTCGCACCCATTGTCGGGCGTCGTCTCTCCTTTGGCGTGGTCCCCAACTGGCACGGCGAGTGGCCACTCGCGGCGCATCCGGAGTACTGCCGGCTCGTTCGCGAGGGCGCCGAGGAGCTTCTGCTTCACGGCTACCTCCATCAGCGTCAGCGAGGGTGGGGACCGGCGACGTTGCTTCGTCGAGGCTGCGACGAGATGAACGGTCTGGATCCGAAGACACGCGACGCATCCTCGAGTGTGGACAGCGTGCCTTCACGGAGGTCTTCGGCGGTCCGCGCGGGGCCTCCTGGCCGCCCGGCTGGCAGCCGGCACGTGCGCCCGGAACGTGAACCACTGGGGTGGATACGTTCTGGGCTTCTTCAGCCTCGAGTCACGCGCGACCGAACGCATCCCCTGGCCACCTGGGAGCTGCGGGACCGCGGTCGCTGGGGTGGCTCGGGCACTCGGCCACGGGATCGGGGGGCTGTCTCAGTCGCTGAATCGCGGAGCGCCCGACCGGGGCGATTCACTCCGGAGATCTGGCCAGCGGGGTCTCTGGCCGAAGATCCTCCAGCTCACCCGGAGCTCGTCGATACCGGGTACCACCCGAGCACCGTGGCGGGATTGCTCGAGGCGAAGTGGTGTTGAAGTCGCTCCGACGCCGTCATGGAACGGCGAGGCCGTCAGCGATGGAGCTGGGCATCGGCTACCGAACGAGGGACCCGTGCTGGATCTTGGCTCCGGCACGGGCCATCTCTCGGACCCGCCTGGAGCGTGGAGCCGGGACTCGAGGTGGTCACCGCCGACGTCAGCGACATCGATGTCGCCGGACCGCCGCCGATCCTGATCGCCGACGGGGTCCTTCCGTTCGAGGAAGGAAGGTTCTCAGCCGTCCTTCTCTTCTTCATGCTTGCCTATCCGAACGACCCGGCGAGTGTTCTGGCGGGAGCGGCTGCGTCACCGGGGCCCGTCGTCCTTGTGCAATCGCTTCATCGAATCGCTTCGGTTACGCGTGGCTTCGCGTCCGGGAGTTCCTCTGGACGGTCGTGGCATTCCATGTGTCGAAGCGTCTCGACTACGTACCGCGGAAGGCGGAGTTCTCGATGAATACGCGTCGGTTCTATACCTCCCAGGAACTTCAGCGGGACAGCAATACGCCATGTTCTGTCGAGCTTCTTCGACGAGCATCGTATTGCTCGGCTGGCAGCCACGGCGATCTTTGACTATCCGAGCAGCAAGACGCTTGCCGCTCATCTGCTGGCGCAGGCGGGCGGCGACGAAGCGACGCTGGAAACTGAGCTGGATCGTCTGACCAGGGCGTTCTCTCTGCTGCCTGCGGACGCCAGCGGGCGGCGCAGCGCTGCGCAGCGGCTCCGCAGCTTGGCAGCGAGCCTGGAGTCCAATGGCCACGAGTCCGCGGCCCCGACCGACGCGAGTCGGCTCGAGGAGGCGTCCGACGACGAGCTGCTCGAGTTCATCGACGCCCAGATCGGAGAGCCACGTGGCTGACGAGCAGAAGCTCCGCAGCTACCTGAAACGGGTCACGGTCGAGCTGACCGAGGAAAAGGCGCGCTTGGAGGCCTACCGTCGGGAGCCGATCGCGATCGTCGGCATGAGCTGCCGCTATCCCGGCGGGGCGGAATCGCCCGAGCAGCTCTGGGAGCTGCTGGTCGCCGGCCGCGACGCGATTTCGGAGTTCCCCCGCGACCGCGACTGGGACCTCGACGCCCTCCACGGCCCGGTCTCGGAAGCCACCTACGTTCGCGAGGGGGGCTTCCTGCAGCGGGCGACCGAGTTCGACCCCGAGTTCTTCGGCCTAAGCCCGCGCGAAGCGCTCGGCATGGACCCCCAGCAACGGCTGCTGCTGGAAGCCGCCTGGGAGGCGCTCGAGGACGCCGGGTTGCTGCCGGACTCGCTGCACGGCAGCCGCACCGGCGTCTTTGCGGGGGCGATGTACCACGACTACGGCTGGGGGCTCGACCCGGCGGAGGAGTCGGCCGCCTACCTCTCGACCGGCGGCACCAGCAGCATCATCCCCAGCCGCATCTCCTACACGCTGGGCTTCGAGGGGCCGGCGATCAGCGTCGACACGGCCTGCTCCTCCTCGCTGGTGGCGCTCCACCTGGCGGTCCAGGCACTGCGCGGCGGCGAGTGCGACCTGGCGCTGGCCGGCGGTGCGACCGTCTACTCGACCCCTGGCGTCTTCGTCCAGTTCGGCCGCCAGCAGCTCCTCGCCCCGGACGGTCGCTGCAAGGCCTTCGCCGAGGGCGCCGACGGAGCCGGATTCTCGGAGGGGGTCGGGATGGTCTTGCTCGAGCGCCTCTCCGATGCGCAGCACAACAGCCACACCGTGCTGGCGACGATCCGCGGCTCCGCGATCAACCAGGACGGGGCGTCGAATGGAATCACCGCCCCCAACGGACCCTCCGCAGGAGCGGGTGATCCGCCAGGCGCTCGAAAACGCCCGATTGACGGCCGCCGATGTCGAGGTGATCGAGGCGCACGGAACCGGCACTGCCCTAGGTGACCCGATCGAGGCGGGCGCCCTGCTCGCGACCTACGGCAGCGAGCGGCTCGACGGAGACCCGCTGCTCCTCGGCACGATCAAGTCCAACATCGGTCACCCGCAGGCGGCGGCGGGGGTGGCCGGGGTGATCAAGATGGTGTTGGCGATGCGGGCCGGCCTGCTGCCGAAGACGCTCCATGTCGACCGGCCCTCTTCGAAAATCGAGTGGCCGACGGGACGGGTGGAACTGCTGACCGAGCCTCGCCCCTGGCCCAGCGGCGATCGCCCGCGCCGGGCGGCAGTCTCCTCGTTCGGGGCGTCGGGCACCAACGCCCACCTGATCCTGGAGGAGCCGCCCGAGCCCGCTGCGCAGAAAGACGATGCCGCCGCGCCAGTCTTCGATGACGACGCCAGCGCGCCTCGGCAGGAGCCGCCCCTGCCCGTCACCCTCCTGCCCCTCTCGGCAAAGAGCGAGGGGGCGCTAGCGCAGGTAGCCGCCAACCTCGCGACCCACCTGCGCGAGTACCCAGAGCTCGACCCCACCGACGTCTCGTACTCGCTCGCCACCAGCCGCGCCAGCTTCGCCCGCCGCGCCGTCGCCGTGGGGAAGAGCCGCGAGGAGCTCCTGGACTCACTCGAGCGGCTCGCCGCCGGGCAGGAGGGGCCAGGTGCCGTGCGTAGCCTGGCCCGCAACGAGCAGCGCCCCGTCTTCCTCTTCAGCGGCCAGGGCGCCCAGCACGCCCAGATGGCACTGGATCTGATCGATGGCTCCTCGACTTTCGCCACCTCCATCGAGGAGTGCGAGGAGGCCCTGGCGCCCTTCGTCGATTGGTCGCTGACGGAGGTCCTGCGCGAAGAGCAGGGCAGCTGGCTCGATCGCCTCGACGTCGTCCAACCCGCCCTCTTCGCGGTGATGGTCTCCCTCGCCAAGCTCTGGCGCCGCTGCGGCGTTTCGCCCGCGGCAGTTGCCGGCCACTCCCAGGGAGAGATCGCCGCCGCCCACATCGCCGGGGGCCTCTCGCTCTCCGACGCAGCCCGGGTGATCGCCCTGCGCGCCAAGGCGATGACCAAGATCGCCGGCAAGGGAGGGATGCTCTCGGTTTCCCTCTCGCCGAAGAAGCTTGAGCCGCGCCTCTCACCCTATGAGGGAAGGGTCTCCCTGGCGGCGATCAACGGCCCCGCTTCCCTTGTCCTCTCCGGCGAGCCCGAGGCGTTGGCGGAGCTGAAGGACGCCTTCGAGCAAGACGGCGTGCGCGCCCAGACGATCGCCGTCGACTACGCCGCCCACTCGGCCCAGATCGAGGAGCTGCGCTCTGAGCTGCTGGAGGCCTTTGCCCCGATCAACCCCCAAAGCGGCGAGGTCCCCTTCCACTCCACCGTTACCGGCAAGGAGGCGATCGACACCGCCGAGCTGGGACCCACCTACTGGTACCGCAACCTGCGCCAGACCGTCCAGATGGAGCCGCTCCTGCGCTCGCTGTTGGAAGGCGGCCAACGCAACTTCTTGGAGATCGGCCCCCACCCGGTCCTTGCCTTCGGCGTGCAGGAGACGATCGATCAGGTCCTCGGGCAGGAGGAGAAGGCCAATGTCCTGCCCACCCTGCGCCGCGAAGAGGGCGGCCCCGAGCGCTTTGCCCTCTCCCTCGCCCAGGCGCACGCCTCAGGCGTCCCGATCGACTGGAGCACTTTCTTCCAAGGCAGCGCAGCCAAGCGCGTCCCTCTGCCCACCTACCCCTTCCAGCGCCAGCGCTTCTGGCTCACCTCCCAGGGCAACGGCGGAGACCCCGCCTCGATCGGGCAGAGCGACCCATCGCACCCCCTGCTCGGGGCCAAAGTCGAGGACCCAGAGTCCGGTGGCTTCTCTTTGACCGGGCGGATCTCCCTCCCAACCCACCCCTGGCTCGCAGACCACGCCGTCGCCGGCACCGTCTTGCTCCCCGGCACCGCCTTCGTGGAGCTGGCCCTGGCAGCAGCGCGCGAGGCGGGGGCCGAGAGCGTTGCCGAGCTGACCCTGCAGTCCCCCCTGATCGTCCCCGAGCAGGGAGCAATCGCCCTGCAGGTCTCGGTATCGCCCGCAGAGACAGAGCAAGGACAGGAGATCCGCATCCACTCCCGCCCCCAAGGCGAGGAAGGCGCTCAGTGGACCCTGCACGCCCAGGGCCTGCTCTCCTCAGAGAGCCCCGAGGCACCTGCCCCGCTTAAGCAGTGGCCCCCGCAAGGAGCCCAGGCGATCGAGACCGCAGGTCTCTATGAGGAGCTGGCCGAGATCGGCTTTGAGTACGGCCCCGCCTTCCAGGGCCTGCAGGCTGCCTGGCGAGAGGGGGAGGACCTCTACGCCGAGGTCACCCTCGCCCCCGAGCAGCAAAGTGAGGCAGGTGCCTATGCAATTCACCCGGCGTTGCTTGACTCGGCCGGGCACGCGGCCCTGCAGCAGATCGCCGCGGGGGCAAGCGAGGACGGCAAGGCCGGCCCGGCGCTGCCCTTCGCCTGGCACGGGGTGAGGGTGCACGCAAGCGGCGCGAGCACCCTGCGCGTGCGACTCGCCGCCGAGGGCGAGCCTGGCTTGAGCGCCTTCGATCAGAGCGGAGCGCCCGTCCTCTCGGTCGCCTCCCTCGACGTGCGCGAGGTCGACCCCAACGTCTTGCAAGCCGCTGCGGCGCAGAGCCTGCCCCTGCACCGGGTGCAGTGGCTGCCCGCCGAGTCGTCACCGCCAGAGCAGCCCACCACGGCAATCCTCGGAGCGCTGGACGTCGGCCTTGCCGGCGCTGAGGTCTACGCGGACCTTGCCGCCCTGAGCGAGGCGATCGCCGAGGGCGCACAGGCGCCGGAGCTGATCCTCGCCCCCGTTGAGGCCGAGGGCGAGCTGCCGGCTGCCGCGCACCAAAGCGCAGAGCGCTCCCTCGCCCTCGCCCAGGAGCTCCTCGCCAACGAGGAGCTGGCCAACACACGCCTTTGCCTGCTCACCACCAAGGCGATCGCCGCCGCCGAAGGCGAGCAGCCCGACCTCGCCACCGCAGCGCTCTGGGGCCTGCTGCGCTCCGCCCACTCCGAGCACCCCGGCCGCTTTTGCCTGATCGACAGCGACGGCTCGGAGGCATCCACCGAGGCCCTTAGCCAAGCGTTGGCCCAAAGCGAGGCAGAGCCCCAGCTCGCCCTGCGCGAGGGCAGGGCGCTTGCCCCAAGGCTGGAGCGCGTCCAGGAGATCCCCGAGCAGGCCTTTGAGCTTGACCCCGAGCGCACCGTCCTGATCACCGGCGCCACCAGCGGCATCGGTGCCTTGGTCGCCCGCCACCTCACCGAGGCCCACGGCGCCCGCCACCTGCTCTTGGTCAGCCGCTCGGGCGAGAAGGCAGAGGGGGCAGCTGAGCTACGAGAGGGACTCGAAGAGCTCGGCGCGAGCGCCACCATCGCCGCCTGCGACGTTGCCGAGCGCGATCAGCTCGAAGTGCTCTTTGCCTCGATCCCCGACAAGCATCCACTGGGGGCGATCGTCCACTCCGCCGGCGTGCTCGATGACGGCGTCCTTGACTCGCTCGACCCCGAGCGCCTGGATCGGGTCATGCGTCCCAAGGTCGATGCCGCCTGGCACCTGCACGAGCTGAGCGAGGCAATGGAGCTGAGCGCCTTCGTCCTCTTCTCCTCGGCAGCGGGCATCCTCGGGGCACCGGGGCAGGCCAACTACGCAGCAGCCAACTCCTTCCTCGATGCCCTTGCCGCTCACCGGCGCTCCCAGGGGCGAGCGGCGCACTCGCTGGCGTGGGGGGGATGGGGGCAGAAGACGAGCCTGCTCGACGCCGAGATCACCGCCGAAGCCGAGCGCTTCTTCTGAGCAGGTCCGCGAGCGGATCGGGGTCGTCGCGATGCCCCCCGAGCAGGGCCTTGATCTCTTCGACGCGGCCCTCGCCCAGCCCGATCCGCTGCTCGCCCCGGTCGCCTTCGACCGCACCGTCCTGCGCTCCCAGGCAAGTGCCGGCACCCTGGCACCCGTCCTGCGCGGCCTCGTTCGCGTGCCCGCCCGGCGCGAGTCCAACGCCGGCTCACTCGCCGAGACCCTCGCTCGCCTGCCCGAGGCAGAGCGCTCCGAGCACGTCTTGGAGTTGGTCCGCACCCACGTCGCCGCCGTCCTCGGCCACTCCTCTGCAACCCAGATCGATCCCGAGACCGCCTTCAAGGAGCTCGGCTTTGACTCCCTCGGCGCGGTCGAGCTGCGCAACCGCCTCGTCGCCGCGAGCGGGCTGCGGCTGGCGCCGACGCTGGTTTTCGATTACCCCTCGCCCAAGGCATTGGCCGGTTTCCTCCGCGAAGAAGTCTCCGGTCGCTCGCGATGCCAGACGGAGCGCGGGAGCGGCCCCAGCCCGAAGCGAGGAGCCGATCGCAATCGTCGGCATGGCCTGTCGCTACCCCGGCGGGGCCGGTTCACCGGACGCCCTCTGGGAGCTCGTCGCCCAAGGCCGCGATGCCGTGGGGAGCTTCCCGTCCGACCGCGGCTGGGACCTCGAGCGCCTCTACCACCCCGACCCCGACCACCCCGGCACCACCTATACGCAGCAGGGTGGCTTCGTCGCGGGCGCAGCAGAGTTCGACTGCGGCTTCTTCGGGATCAGCCCGCGCGAGGCACTGGCGATGGACCCGCAGGAAAGGGCCCTGCTGGAAGCGAGCTGGGAGGCCCTGGAGGCCGGCGGCATCGACCCGCAGGCGCTGCGCGGTAGCCGCACCGGCGTCTTCGCCGGGGTGATGTACCAGGACTACGGGGACGCGAGGATGGAGCCGGTCCGGGCATGACCTCCAGCGGCGTCTCCGGCCGCGTCTCCTACACCCTCGGCCTCGAGGGGCCGGCAATGACCGTCGACACCGCCTGTTCCTCCTCGCTGGTGGCGATGCATCTGGCGGCGCGGGCGCTGCGGGGAGGGGAGTGCGACCTCGCCCTGGCCGGCGGGGTGACGGTGCTCGCGACACCCGGGATCTTCAGCTTCTTCAGCCGTCAGCGCGGACTCGCGTCGGACGGTCGCTGCAAGGCCTTCGCCGACTCCGCCGACGGCACCGGCCTCGCCGAGGGAACCGGCGTCCTGCTGCTCGAGCGCCTCTCGGAGGCCGAGCGCAACGGCCATCCGATCCTGGCGACGATCCGCGGCTCTGCGGTCAACCAGGACGGCGCATCGAACGGCATCACCGCCCCCAACGGCCCCTCCCAGGAGCGGGTGATCAGGGCGGCCTTGGCCGACGCCGGTCTCTCGCCAGCCGACATCGACGCGGTCGAGGCCCACGGCACCGGCACTACGCTCGGCGACCCGATCGAGGCCGGCGCCCTGCTCGCCACCTACGGGCAGAAGAGAGAGGAGCCGCTGAGGCTGGGCTCGATCAAGTCGAACATCGGCCACACCCAGGCGTCGGCAGGCGTCGCTGGCGTGATCAAGATGGTGCTGGCGATGCGCGAGGGGACGTTGCCGCGGACGCTTCATCGTCGACGCCCCTCCTCGAAGGTCGACTGGGAGGCGGGGGAGATCGAGCTGTTGAGGGAGCCCGTCGCCTGGGAGACGACGGAGGAGCCGCGCCGCGCGGCGGTTTCTTCGTTGGGGCGTCGGGCACCAACGCCCACGTGATCCTCGAGGAAGCGCCCGGGGGGGAGCCGAGTCTGGAGATGGCCAGGCCGAGCGACAGCAGAGGCGCGCCCCGCTCCCCCTCCCAACCCCCCTGCCACTCTCGGCCAAAAGCGAGGAGGCCCTCGCCCAGGCGGCCGCCAACCTGGCCGCCCACCTGCGCGAGAGCCCCGACCTCGATCCGCTCGACGTCGGCTACTCCCTCGCCACCGGCCGCGCCACCTTCGCCCACCGCGCCGTCGCGATCGGGGAAGGTCGGGAGGAGCTACTCGACTCCCTCGCGGTCCTCGCCGAGGGCACCGCCTCCGCGCAGGCGATCGTCGGCAAGGCCAAGGGTCAGAAGCTCGCCTACCTGCTGAGCGGTCAGGGCTCCCAGCGCGCCGGCATGGGCCGCGAGCTGCACGAGCCCATCCGGCCTTCAAGGAGGCGATCGAGGAAGCCTTCGCCCACCTCGACCCCCACCTGGAGACTCCCCTGGCCGAGGTCCTCTTCGCCGCAGGCGAGGGGGCCCAGGCCAAGCTCAACGACACCGCCTACGCCCAGCCCGCCCTCTTTGCCCTGCAGGTGGCGCTGCACAGAACCCTTGCCTCCCACGGCCTGGAACCCCAGGTCCTGATCGGTCACTCGGTGGGGGAGATCTCAGCCGCCCAGATCGCCGGCATCCTCTCCATGGCCGACGGGGCGCGCTTGGTCTGCGCCCGCGGCAAGCTGATGAGCGCCCTGCCCTCAGGCGGAGCGATGCTGGCCATCGCGGTGAGCGAGCCCGAGGCCACCGATTACCTGCAGGGCAAAGAGGCAGAGCTGAGCCTGGCCGCGATCAACGGCCCCACCTCAACTGTCCTCTCGGGCGCCGCGGAGGCAATCGAGGCCGCCCAGGCCCACTTCGAGGAGGCCGGCGCCAAGACCAAGCGCCTCGCCGTCTCCCACGCTTTCCACTCGCCCCTGATCGAGCCGATGCTGGGCGAGTTCGAGCAACTTGCAAAAGAGCTCTCCTTCGCAGAGCCGCAGATCCCGATCCTCTCCAACTCAAGCGGGGAGACCCTCACCGCCACCGAGGCCGCCGACCCCGCCTACTGGGTCGCCCACGCCCGCAACCCGGTCCGCTTCGCCGACGCGGTCGCAAAGCTGCCCTCCCTCGGCGTCGGCGCCTGCCTGGAGCTAGGAGCAGACCCCGTCCTTTGCGCGATGGCCTCCGAGTCCCTGCAAGAGGAGGCCGAAGCGCCGGCGACGATCCCCGCCCTGCGTGCGGGAAGGCCAGAGCCATTGGCACTGGGAGCGGCGATCGCCGCCGCCCACGCCTCAGGCGTCCCGATCGACTGGAGCACTTTCTTCCAAGGCAGCGCAGCCAAGCGCGTCCCTCTGCCCACCTACCCCTTCCAGCGCCAGCGCTTCTGGCTCACCTCCCAGGGCAACGGCGGAGACCCCGCCTCGATCGGGCAGAGCGACCCATCGCACCCCCTGCTCGGGGCCAAAGTCGAGGACCCAGAGTCCGGTGGCTTCTCTTTGACCGGGCGGATCTCCCTCCCAACCCACCCCTGGCTCGCAGACCACGCCGTCGCCGGCACCGTCTTGCTCCCCGGCACCGCCTTCGTGGAGCTGGCCCTGGCAGCAGCGCGCGAGGCGGGGGCCGAGAGCGTTGCCGAGCTGACCCTGCAGTCCCCCCTGATCGTCCCCGAGCAGGGAGCAATCGCCCTGCAGGTCTCGGTATCGCCCGCAGAGACAGAGCAAGGACAGGAGATCCGCATCCACTCCCGCCCCCAAGGCGAGGAAGGCGCTCAGTGGACCCTGCACGCCCAGGGCCTGCTCTCCTCAGAGAGCCCCGAGGCACCTGCCCCGCTTAAGCAGTGGCCCCCGCAAGGAGCCCAGGCGATCGAGACCGCAGGTCTCTATGAGGAGCTGGCCGAGATCGGCTTTGAGTACGGCCCCGCCTTCCAGGGCCTGCAGGCTGCCTGGCGAGAGGGGGAGGACCTCTACGCCGAGGTCACCCTCGCCCCCGAGCAGCAAAGTGAGGCAGGTGCCTATGCAATTCACCCAGCGTTGCTCGACTCGGCCGGGCACGCGGCCCTGCAGCAGATCGCCGCGGGGGCAAGCGAGGACGGCAAGGCCGGCCCGGCGCTGCCCTTCGCCTGGCACGACGTAGGTGTCCACTCGCCGGGAGTGGGCACCCTGCGGGTACACCTGGCTGCGGAGGAGCCCCGCATGAGCGTCTATGAGGAGAGCGGAGCGCCGGTCCTCTCGGTCGCCTCCCTCGACGTGCGCGAGGTCGACCCCAACGTCTTGCAAGCCGCTGCCGCCCAGAGCCTGCCCCTGCACCGGATCGAGTGGACGACAATCCAGCCTGCCTCCACCAATGGCGGTGAGCCCCTGGCCATCGCGATCCTTGGCAATGAGGACCTCGGCCTTGCCGGTGCCGAGCACCACGCGGACCTCACCGCCCTGATCGAGGCGATCGCCGCCGGCTCCCAGGCACCGGAGATTGCCCTCGCCCAGATCCCCACCGAGGCCGGGGACATCCCCGCCGCCGCCCACCAAAGCGCAGAGCGCTCCCTCGCCCTCGCCCAGGAGCTCCTCGCCAACGAGGAGCTGGCCAACACGCGCCTTTGCCTGCTCACCACCAAGGCGATCGCCGCCGCCGAAGGCGAGCAGCCCGACCTCGCCACCGCAGCGCTCTGGGGCCTGCTGCGCTCCGCCCACTCCGAGCACCCCGGCCGCTTTTGCTTGATCGACAGCGACGGCTCGGAGGCATCCACCGAGGCCCTTAGCCAAGCGTTGGCCCAAAGCGAGGCAGAGCCCCAGCTCGCCCTGCGCGAGGGCAGGGCGCTCGCCCCCCGCCTGGAGCGCGTCCAGGAGATCCCCGAGCAGGCCTTTGAGCTCGATCCCGAGCGCACCGTCCTGATCACCGGCGCCACCAGCGGCATCGGCGCCTTGGTCGCCCGCCACCTCACCGAGGCCCACGGCGCCCGCCACCTGCTCTTGGTCAGCCGCTCGGGCGAGAGCGCAGAGGGGGCAGCTGAGCTACGAGAGGGACTCGAAGAGCTTGGCGCTCAGGTCACCATCGCCGCCTGCGACGTCGCCGAGCGCGATCAGCTCGAAGAGCTCTTTGCCTCGATCCCCGACAAGCACCCACTGGGGGCGATCGTCCACTCCGCCGGCGTGCTCGATGACGGCGTCCTTGACTCCCTCGACCCCGAGCGCCTGGATCGGGTCATGCGTCCCAAGGTCGATGCCGCCTGGCACCTGCACGAGCTGAGCGAGGCAATGGAGCTGAGCGCCTTCGTCCTCTTCTCCTCGGCAGCGGGCATCCTCGGGGCACCGGGGCAGGCCAACTACGCAGCAGCCAACTCCTTCCTCGATGCCCTTGCCGCTCACCGGCGCGCGCAGGGGCGAGCGGCGCACTCGCTGGCGTGGGGGGCTTGGGGCGTGGGCGGGATGACCGCGCACCTGAGCGACGCCGACATCGCCCGCGCCGCCCGTTCGGGCCTCGCGCCGATCTCGCCGCAGCACGGTTTGGAGCTCTTCGACCGGGCGTGCGCCCTGCCGGAACCGTTGCTGGTGCCGATCGCCTTCGATCGCGCTGCCCTCCGCGCCCAGGCTGCCTCAGAGACCCTCCCCGCCGTGCTGCGGGTGCTCGTCCCGGCGCCAACGCGGCGAGCCGGTGGGGAAAAGAGCTTGGTCGCCCATCTGGCCGGCGTCCCCGACGACAAGCGATACGAGCGCGTCCTAGAGCTGGTCAACGGCCACGTCGCGGTAGTGCTCGGGCACACCTCGCCGGACGCGTTCGAAGCAGAGACTCCCTTCGGCGACCTCGGCTTCGATTCGCTGGCGGCGGTCGAACTGCGGAACCGGCTCAACGCCATGGCCGGGCTTCGCCTGCCGCCGACGCTCGTCTTCGACTACCCCTCTGCGGCGACGCTTTCCGAGCACCTGTTGGATCGGGTCGTGTCCGAGCTCGATGGCGAGGCCGGCCGCGCGGACGGGGGGAGCCGGAAGCGGTCCTGGCCAGACTCGCCGCGCTGATTCCGTCGATCCGCAACGACGAATCGAACGCGAGACATGGTCGGCGCCCGGCTGCGCTCGCTGCTGTCGGACCTGGACGGCGACGAGGCCGAGGCGGGGGACGACTTCGCCTCGATGTCGCACGACGAGGTGTTCGAGCTGATCGACAAGGAGTTCGGCGGGTGAGCGACGAGGCCAAACTACGTCGGTATCTGGAGAAGGTCACCGTCGACCTTCGCCAGGCGAACCGACGGGTCGGCGACCTCGAACGGCGTGCTCGGGAGCCGATCGCGATCGTCGGCATGGCTTGCCGCTACCCCGGCGGGGTCGCCTCGCCGGAGGGTCTCTGGCGAGTCGCCGCCGAGGGGCGCGACTGCATCGCCGAGTTCCCCTCTGACCGCGGCTGGGACCTCGAGGCCCTCTACGACCCCGATCCGGACCGAATCGGGACCTGCTATGCCCGCGAGGGGGGCTTCCTCGACGACGTAGCCGGTTTCGACCCGGACTTCTTTGGGATCAGCCCCCGCGAGGCACCTGCGCTTGACCCACAGCAGCGCCTGCTCCTCGAAGCATCCTGGGAGGCGCTGGAGAGGGCCGAGATTGACCCGCACTCGCTGCGACGGACGCCGACCGGGGTCTTTGCGGGGGTCATGTTCCAGGACTACGGCGCGGCCGAGGCCGGCATCGCGCCGGGCATGACAACCAGCGTCGTCTCCGGCCGCGTCGCCTACGCGTTCGGACTGCAGGGTCCGGCGGTAACCGTCGACACGGCCTGCTCCTCCTCGCTGGTGGCGCTCCACCTGGCGGGTCAGGCGCTGCGCAGCGGCGAGTGCGAGCTGGCGCTTGCCGGTGGGGTGACCGTGCTCTCGACCCCGCATGCGCTGACCTTCTTCTCGCGCCAGCGCGGCCTTGCCCCCGACGGGCGCTGCAAGTCATTCGCCGAGGCAGCGGACGGGGTCGGCTGGTCGGAGGGTGTGGGCATGCTCGTCCTCGAGCGGCTCAGCGACGCGGAAGCGAACGGCCACCCTGTCTGGGCGACGATCCTAGGCTCGGCCGTCAACCAGGACGGAGCGTCGAATGGGATCACCGCCCCCAACGGCCCTTCGCAGGAGCGCGTGATCAGGGCGGCTCTCGCCAACGCCGGGCTCTCGCCCGTTGACGTCGACGCCGTCGAGGCCCACGGCACCGGCACCACCCTCGGCGACCCGATCGAGGCCGGCGCCCTGCTCGCCACCTACGGCCAGGAACGCGAGCAGCCGTTGCGGCTGGGCTCGATCAAGTCGAACATCGGCCACACCCAGGCGGCAGCGGGAGTGGCAGGCGTGATCAAGATGGCAATGGCGATGCGCGAAGGGGTCCTGCCGCCGACGCTGCACGTCGACGCGCCCTCCTCGAAGGTCGACTGGGAGGCGGGGGAGATCGAGCTGCTGCGGGAGCAGGAGCCGTGGGACCCCAACGGGAGGCCGCGCCGGGTCGGGATCTCCTCCTTCGGGTTCAGCGGCACCAACGCCCACCTGATCCTGGAGGAGCCGCCCGAGCCCGCTGCGCAGAAAGACGATGCCGCCGCGCCAGTCTTCGATGACGACGCCAGCGCGCCTCGGCAGGAGCCGCCCCTGCCCCTCACCCTCCTGCCCCTCTCGGCAAAGAGCGAGGGGGCGCTAGCGCAGGTAGCCGCCAACCTCGCGACCCACCTGCGCGAGTACCCAGAGCTCGATCCCCTCGACGTCTCATACTCGCTCGCCACCAGCCGCGCCAGCTTCGCCCGCCGCGCCGTCGCCGTGGGGAAGAGCCGCGAGGAGCTCCTGGACTCACTCGAGCGGCTCGCCGCCGGGCAGGAGGGTCGCCACGGCGCGATCGGCATCGCCCGCAACGAGCAGCGCCCCGTCTTCCTCTTCAGCGGCCAGGGCGCCCAGCACGCCCAGATGGCACTGGATCTGATCGATGGCTCCTCGACTTTCGCCACCTCCATCGAGGAGTGCGAGGAGGCCCTGGCGCCCTTCGTCGATTGGTCGCTGACGGAGGTCCTGCGCGAAGAGCAGGGCAGCTGGCTCGATCGCCTCGACGTCGTCCAACCCGCCCTCTTCGCGGTGATGGTCTCCCTCGCCAAGCTCTGGCGCCGCTGCGGCGTTTCGCCCGCGGCAGTTGCCGGCCACTCCCAGGGAGAGATCGCCGCCGCCCACATCGCCGGGGGCCTCTCGCTCTCCGACGCAGCCCGGGTGATCGCCCTGCGCGCCAAGGCGA
The DNA here is from genome assembly GCA_963817945.1 of uncultured Solirubrobacterales bacterium. GTDB lineage: Bacteria > Actinomycetota > Thermoleophilia > Solirubrobacterales > 70-9 > VRUE01. The sequence goes on from CAWFQH010000004.1 coordinate 19,446, forward strand.
TGACCAAGATCGCCGGCAAGGGGGGGATGCTCTCGGTTTCCCTCTCGCCGAAGAAGCTTGAGCCGCGCCTCTCTGCCTATGAGGGCAAAGTCTCCCTGGCGGCGATCAACGGCCCCGCTTCCCTTGTCCTCTCCGGCGAGCCCGAGGCGTTGGCGGAGCTGAAGGACGCCTTCGAGCAAGACGGCGTGCGCGCCCAGACGATCGCCGTCGACTACGCCGCCCACTCGGCCCAGATCGAGGAGCTGCGCTCTGAGCTGCTGGAGGCCTTTGCCCCGATCAACCCCCAAAGCGGCGAGGTCCCCTTCCACTCCACCGTTACCGGCAAGGAGGCGATCGACACCGCCGAGCTGGGACCCACCTACTGGTACCGCAACCTGCGCCAGACCGTCCAGATGGAGCCGCTCCTGCGCTCGCTGTTGGAAGGCGGCCAACGCAACTTCTTGGAGATCGGCCCCCACCCGGTCCTTGCCTTCGGCGTGCAGGAGACGATCGATCAGGTCCTCGGGCAGGAGGAGAAGGCCAATGTCCTGCCCACCCTGCGCCGCGAAGAGGGCGGCCCCGAGCGCTTTGCCCTCTCCCTCGCCCAGGCGCACGCCTCAGGCGTCCCGATCGACTGGAGCACTTTCTTCCAAGGCAGCGCAGCCAAGCGCGTCCCTCTGCCCACCTACCCCTTCCAGCGCCAGCGCTTCTGGCTCACCTCCCAGGGCAACGGCGGAGACCCCGCCTCGATCGGGCAGAGCGACCCATCGCACCCCCTGCTCGGGGCCAAAGTCGAGGACCCAGAGTCCGGTGGCTTCTCTTTGACCGGGCGGATCTCCCTCCCAACCCACCCCTGGCTCGCAGACCACGCCGTCGCCGGCACCGTCTTGCTCCCCGGCACCGCCTTCGTGGAGCTGGCCCTGGCAGCAGCGCGCGAGGCGGGGGCCGAGAGCGTTGCCGAGCTGACCCTGCAGTCCCCCCTGATCGTCCCCGAGCAGGGAGCAATCGCCCTGCAGGTCTCGGTATCGCCCGCAGAGACAGAGCAAGGACAGGAGATCCGCATCCACTCCCGCCCCCAAGGCGAGGAAGGCGCTCAGTGGACCCTGCACGCCCAGGGCCTGCTCTCCTCAGAGAGCCCCGAGGCACCTGCCCCGCTTAAGCAGTGGCCCCCGCAAGGAGCCCAGGCGATCGAGACCGCAGGTCTCTATGAGGAGCTGGCCGAGATCGGCTTTGAGTACGGCCCCGCCTTCCAAGGCCTGCAGGCAGCCTGGCGCGAGGGGGAGGACCTCTACGCCGAGGTCACCCTCGCCCCCGAGCAGCAAAGTGAGGCAGGTGCCTATGCAATTCACCCGGCGTTGCTCGACTCGGCGCTGCACGGGATCTCCGTGCTCGAGACGGAAGAAAACCAGGGGGCGCGGATCCCCTCGGAGTTCGCCGAGGTCTCGATCTGGCAGGAGGGAGCGCGCGAGCTGCGGGTGGCGCTGCGAGAGGAGGAGGGCCGGAAGGCGCTTCGGATCGCCGACCCGCAAGGCAAGATGGTGGCCGCGATCGGCGCGATCGGCCGGCGCGACCTCGATCCCTCGCTGCTGAACGCAGGTCGGGGGAGCGAGCCGATCACGATCGAGTGGCAGGACGTGCCACTCGGTGAAGAAGGGGACGCGGATGGTCCCGTCTGGGAAGCGGAGACCGACGGCGACAGCGCCCACGGGGCCCGCGACGCGACCGTGGCCACGCTGGAGGCGCTTCAAACCTGGCTCGGCGAAGAGCGGCCGGCGTCCTCGCGCATGACAGTGGTCACCCGCGGCGCGATGGTCGCCGAAGAGGGCGAGGTGCCCGACCCGGCTGCGGCCGCCGTCTGGGGCCTCGTTCGCTCTGCCCAGTCCGAGCACCCCGGGCGGTTCGCCCTGGTCGACATCGACGACAGCGATGCCTCGCTGCAAGCGCTTCCCGCCGCCGCCGCGCTCGGCGGGGAGGAGCCCCAGCTCGCCCTGCGCAACGGCGAGGCGCTGGCGCCGCGCCTGAGTGGCCGTGCAAAGGGACGTGACGAGGAGGCGACCGGACAGGCGACAATCGATCCCGACCGGACCGTCCTTGTCAGCGGCGGCACCGGCGCCCTCGGCTCACTGGTCGCCCGCCACCTCGCCGAGGCCCACGGCGCCCGCCACCTGCTCCTGGTCAGCCGCTCCGGAGAGGAGGCCGAGGGCGCCGGGGAGCTGAAGCGCGAGATCGAGGAGCTGGGAGCCAGCGTCACCATCGCCGCCTGTGACGTCTCCGCGTGGGACGCACTGGAGCGGCTCCTGGCCACGATCCCCGGCGAGCATCCGCTGGGGGCGGTGGTCCACGCAGCCTCGGCGCTCGACGACGGGGTGATCTCTTCGCTGGGTGCCGAGCAAGTCGACCGCACCTTCGCCGCCAGGGCGGAAGGCGCCTGGAATCTGCACGAGCTGACCCGCGACGCCGAGATTCCGGTCTTCCTCATGCTCTCCTCGGCGGCAGGCACGCTGGGAACGCCGGCGCGGGGCAACGACGCCGCCGCCAGCGCTGCGCTGGGCGCTCTCGCGGCCCGCCGCCGGGCGGACGGACGCGCTGCCACCTGCCTAGCGGTCGGGCCGTGGAGCCTGGCGGAGGATCCGCGCGACTCGGAGGCGGCGACGCGGATGCGTCGCCTCGGATTCGCCGCGATGCCCGAAGAGCGGCTGCTCGCGCATGTTGACGCAGCCCTCGTCAGCGCGGCGTCCCCTTTGCTCTCGGTCGAGTTCGAGAAGTCGGTGCTGCGCAGCCAGGCGGCCGACGGCGTGCTGCCGCCGATCCTCTCCGGCCTCGTCCGTGTGCCCGCGCGGCGCTCACGGGCGGCCGGCTCGCTGGCAGCGCGCCTCGTCGGCATGCCAGTCGCGGAGCGCGAGGAGGTCGTGTTGGACCTCGTGCGTAGCCAGGTCGCTTCGGTCCTCGGACATTCGTCGCCCGGTCGGGTGGAACCGGATCGCGCCTTTCTCGACATGGGGCTCGACTCGCTCGGCGCGGTGGAACTGCGCAACCGCCTCGCGGCCGCCTCGGGCCTGCAGCTGCAGACGACCGTGGTCTTCGACCACCCCTCCGTCGCAGCTCTGGCGAAGTACGTTCTCGGCCTGGCGACGGACCAGGGCGCGGCCGCGAGCCCTCAGCTACGCGTCGGCGCCGCCTCCGACGAGCCGATCGCGATCGTCGGCATGGCCTGCCGCTATCCCGGCGGCGTCGAATCGCCGGACGACCTCTGGCAGCTCGTCGCCTCGGGCACCGACGCGATCTCGCCCTTCCCCACCGACCGGGGCTGGGACCTCGAGAGCCTCTACCACCCCGATCCCGACAACATCGGCACCAGCTACGTGCGGGAGGGCGGCTTCCTCTCGGACATCGCCGGCTTCGATCCCGTCTTCTTCGGCATCAGCCCGCGTGAGGCGGAGACGATCGACCCGCAGCAGCGGCTCCTGCTCGAAGCCTGCTGGGAGGCGCTCGAGGACGCCGGCATTCCGCCCGACCGCCTGCGCGGCAGCCAGACCGGTTTCTTCGTCGGCGCCGGGACCAGCGGCTTCGCCAGGGTTCTCGGCCCGGGGGCTCCAGTGCTCGTAGGCGCCACCGGCAGCGTGGTAGCGGGACGCTCGGCGTACACCTTCGGCTTCGAGGGGCCGGCGATGACCGTCGACACCGCCTGCTCCTCCTCGCTGGTCGCCCTGCACCTGGCGGTGCAGGCGCTGCGTGGCGGCGAGTGTTCGCTGGCGCTGGGCGGGGGCGTCGCCGTGATGTGCACGCCCGAGGGCTTGATCGACCTCAACCCGTACCGCGGACTCGCCGCGGACGGTCGCTGCAAGGCGTTCGCCGACGCCGCCGACGGAACCGGATTCTCCGAGGGCGTCGGGCTGGTGCTGCTGGAGCGCCTCTCGGACGCACAGCGAAACGGGCGGCGGGTGCTGGCGACGATCCGCGGCTCGGCCCTCAACCAGGACGGCGCCTCGAACGGGCTCACCGCCCCCAGCGGCCCCGCGCAGGAACGGGTGATCCGGCAGGCCCTGGCCAACGCCGGTCTCGGCCTCGCCGACGTCGACGCGGTCGAGGCCCACGGCACCGGGACCACCCTCGGCGACCCGATCGAGGCGGGCGCCCTGCTCGCCACCTACGGCCAGGAGCGCGACGAGCCGCTGCGGCTGGGCTCGATCAAGTCCAACATCGGCCATACCGCCGCCGCGGCTGGGATCGCGGGCGTGATCAAGATGACGATGGCGTTGCAGGCGGGCGTCCTGCCAAGGACGCTCCACGTCGATCGGCCGACCTCCAACGTCGACTGGTCGCTGGGCCGGGTCGAGCTGCTGGAGGAGTCGCTGGCCTGGGAGCCGAACGGGCGGCCGCGCCGAGCGGCTGTCTCCTCGTTCGGCATGAGCGGCACCAACGCCCATCTGATCCTCGAGGATGCGCCGGCCGAGCCGCTGGGCCCGGCCCCGAACGGGGACGAGGGCGGGGAGCAGACGGCCCAGGCCGCGGCTCCGTGGTCGAGCCCGGTGGCGGTGCCGCTCTCGGCAACGAACGAGGCGGCGCTGGTCGAGGCAGGAGCACGCCTGCGCGCGCATCTGCAGGAGAGGCCCGAGCTCGACCCGCTCGACGTCGGCTACTCGCTCGCCACCGGCCGCAGCCCCTTCGAGCGCCGCGCGATCGTCCTCGCCGGCGACCGCGACGAGGCGCTCGACGCTCTCTCGGCGCTGGCCGCGAACGGCGAGCATCCGGCCCTCGTGCGCGGCTCGGCCCGCGGCGAACGGCGGCCGGTCTTCCTCTTTCCCGGCCACGGAGCGCAGTGGCCGGGGATGGCACTGGACCTGCTCGACGGATCGCCGGCTTTTGCGGCCAAGATGGCGGAAGTCCGCGACGCGCTCGAGCCGCACATCGACTGGCACTTCGACGAGGTCCTGCGCGGCGGCGAGAAGGCGATGCCCGAGGAGAGGCTCGACATCGTGCAGCCGGTGCTGTTCGCGGTGATGGTGTCCCTGGCGGAGCTCTGGCGCGCCGCCGGCGTCGAGCCGGCGGCGGTCGTCGGGCAGTCTCAGGGGGAGATCGCGGCGGCTCACGTGGCGGGGGGGCTCTCGATCGAGGACGCCTCGAGGGTCGTGGCGCTGCGCAGCAAGCTCCTGCTCGGTCTCGTCGGCCACGGGAGGATGATCTCCGTCCGCCTCGGTGCGGGAGAGCTCGCCCCCCGGCTCGAGCGCTTCGACGGCGCGGTGGAGGTCGCCGCGATGACCGGGCCCTCTTCGACGGTTGTCGCCGGCGAGCTCGCGGCGCTCGACGAGCTGATGCGCCGCTGCGAGGCGGAGGGGGTGCGGGCAAAGGACATTCCCGGCGCCGTCGCCGCCTCACACTCCGCCTACGTCGAGCCGTTGCGAGAGGAGCTCTTGGGGGCGCTGGCGTCGATCTCCCCCTGTTCCGGCACTGTCCCCTTCCACTCGACCGTCACCGGCGGGCCGCTGGACACGCGCGAGCTGGATGCCGAGTACTGGTACCGCAACGCACGGCAGCCGGTACTGCTGGAGCCGGTCCTGCGCTCGCTGCTGCTCGACCAGGGCCAGCGGGGCTTCATCGAGGTGGGCCCCCACCCGGTGCTCGGGCTGGGACTGCAGGAAACGATCGACGAGGCGCTGGAGGCGCCGAACGAGGCAGTGGCGGCCTGCACCCTGCGCCGTGGCGAAGGGGGGTCCGACCGGTTCGCTCGCTCGCTCGCCGAAGCCTATGCCGCAGGTGCGAGTGTCGACTGGGATGCGCACTTCGCGGCGAGCGGAGCGAAGCGGGTCGACCTCCCGACCTATCCCTTCCAGCGCCGTCGCTGCTGGCCGGCGGCGGGGCCCGAGGAGCCGGGGAACCTCGGTGCGGCCGGGCTAGCTGAGCCCGCGCATCCCCTGCTCGGCGCCGCGGTCGAGGATCCCGACGACGGTAGCCTCATCCTCAGCGGCCGGATCTCGACCCAGAGCCACCCCTGGCTCGCCGATCACGCGGTCGCGGGTGAGACGGTCCTGCCGAGCGCCGTCTTCGCCGAGCTGGCCCTGGAGGCGGCGGCGAGGGTCGGCGCCGAGGGCGTGGCCGAGCTGGAGGCGCAGACGCCCTTTGGGCTTGCAGATGGTGAAGCCGTGGCCCTGCGGGTGTCGGTCGGTGCCGAGCAGGAGGACGGCAGCCGCAGGGTCTCGATCCATTCCCGTCCGGATGCGGAGGGGGGCGGGGCGGGTGCCTCGGCCTGGACCTGCCATGCCCGGGGGACGCTTGCCTTGCGCCCGCCCGAGATCGGCTCGGAGACGGTCGAGTGGGGCTCGGAAGCATGGCCTCCCGAGGGGGCCGAGGAGGTCGAGCTCGAGCGTGTCTACGACCGACTGGCCGACGCCGGTATCGAGATCGGCCTTGCCTTCCGGGCAGTGCGGGGCGCCTGGCGCAGGGACGGCGAGCTCCTCGCCGAGCTGGCGCTGGCGGAGGAGCAGGGCGCCGAAGCCGAGCGCTTCCGCCTCCACCCGGCCCTGCTCGCCGCCGTCCATCCGCTCGCGGTCGCCGCCGAGTTCGAGGAGGAGGCGGCGGCGGAGGCCGCTCTCGCCCTGCCCGCGGCCTGGCGGGGCCTGCGGCTGTTCGGTCACGGCGCCGCGAACCTCCGTGTCCGCCTCCTCGGTGCAGGGGACGGCGTCTCGCTGATCGCCACCGGTGCGGACGGAAGACCGGCCTTCGCGCTCGACACGGTCGTTGGCCGGCCACTGGCGCCGACCTCGTCCAGGATCGCGCGCCTACGCCGCTCGCTGCACCGGGTCGAGTGGGTCGAGCCGCGGCAACCGGCGTCGGGCGGGGCCGTGGAACGTCTCGCGATCCTCGGCGACGACGAGCTCGACCTGTCCTCGGCGCGTCGCTACCCCGACCTCGACTCGCTGATCGCCGCCGTCGAGGGCGACGAGCCTCTCCCGGATGCGGTGCTGGTCGACGAGCGGGGCCCGAAGGCCGTCCTTCCCGAGACCGCGAACGCAACTGCTCGCCGCGCGCTCGAGCTGGCGCAGGGCTGGGTGGGCGCCGAGCGCCTGCGGGAGGCGAGGCTGGTGTTCGTCACTGCCGGGGCCTTCGCCACGACATTCGACGAGCGTCCCAACCTGGCTGTCGCGCCTCTAGGCGGCCTCCTCCACACGGCCAGTTCCGAGCATCCCGGCCGCTTCGGCCTGGTCGATCTGGACGAGGCCGAAGCGTCGCTGCACCTGTTGCCGACGGCGCTCGCACTCGCCGACGAGCCGCAGCTCGCGATTCGCGGCGGCCAGCTCCTCGCGCCCCGCCTCGCCCTCGCCGAGGTCGCCGGCGCGGAGACGGCACCGGCCCTCGACCCGGAAGGGACGGTCCTGATCACCGGCGGGACCAGCGGCATCGGCGCCACGGTCGCCCGGCACCTCGTCGTCGAGCACGGCATCCGCCACCTGCTCCTGGTCAGTCGCAGTGGGCGGGACGGAGCCGGGGCGGCCGAGCTGGAGGCCGAGCTCGCCGGGCTGGGGGCCGATGCGACGATCGCCGCCTGCGACGTCGCCGACCGCGCTCGGCTCGAGCGGCTGATCGGGTCGATTCCCGAGGGGCGACCGCTGCGGGCGGTGATCCACTCGGCGGCCGTGCTCGACAACGGGGTCCTCGAGAGCCTCGACGCGGAGCGCCTGGAGTGCGCGATGCGGCCGAAGGTAGACGCGGCGTGGCATCTGCACGAGCTGACCAAGGGCCTGGACCTTTCCCACTTCATGCTCTTCTCCTCCGTCTCGGGGGTACTCGGCAACTCGGCGCAGGCGAACTACGCGGCCGCCAATGTCTTCCTTGACCGTCTGGCGCAGTACCGACGCGCCCAGGGGCTGCCGGCGATCTCGGTGGCGTGGGGAGGCTGGGTGCAGGAGAGCAACCTCTTCGAGCAGCTGAGCGAGGCCGACAAGGCGCGCCTCCTGCGGCTGGGGCTCCTACCCGTCTCCCCCAAGGAGGGGTTGGAGCTGTTCGACGCCTCCTGCGTGTCGGGCGAGCCGCTGTTGATTCCCGTGCCGATGCAGCATGCCGCCCTCCGCGAACGGGCGCAGAGCGGGATGCTGCCGGCGATCTTCCGCGGCGTGGTTCGAGTCGAGGCTGGGGGCGGCGAAGCGGGCGATTCCCTGCGTTCGCAGCTCGAGGCGGTCACCGGAGAGGAGAGAGGGGCGATTGCGCTCGCCTTCGTGCGGTCCCACGTCGCCGTGGTGCTCGGCTACGGCTCCGCGGAGGAGGTAGAGCCTGACCGCAACCTGCAGGAGATGGGGTTCGACTCGCTGGGTGCGGTCGAGCTGCGCAACCGGCTCAGTGCTTCGAGCGGGTTGCCGGTGCCGGTGATGGCGTTAACCGACAACCCCAGCGCCGCCGGCATAGCCCGCCACCTGCTGGCCCAGGCCGCCTCACCCGGCGACGATGGCCAGGCCGAGGGCTCCGCGCCGGCCCACTCGACGGCCTTCGTCGAGCTGCTCGGCGTTGCCCGGGAAGAGGACGCGGTTGGGGACTTCATCGAGGTCATCGAGCGGGCCTCGAGGTTCCGGCCGGGCTTCGACGCTCCGGAGCCCGCGGACGTGCCGCGGCCGGTGCGCTTGGCGGAGGGACCCGAGGGCGCCTGTGCAGTGGTGCTGCTGCCGTCCGCCGGCCCGATGTCGGGGCCGCACGAGTACGTCAAGCTGGCGAACCTGTTGCCCGGGGAGAGGACGGTGCTGGCCCTGCCGCTGCCGGGCTTCCTCGAGGGCGAACGGCTTCCCCGCAGCGTGCTCGCCCTGGTCGAAGCCGAGGCCGAGGCGATCACCGCCGGCGGCTTGGCCGCGCCCTTCCTCATTGCCGGTCACTCCTCGGGGGGGTGGATCGCCCACGCCCTGGTCAGCCACCTCGAGAGCCGCGGCATCGCGCCTGTCGGACTGGCCCTGCTGGACACCTATCGGCCCGACTCGGAGCTGATGCAGCAGATGGCCCCGGCGGTGGTGGCGGGGGTGTACGAGGCGGCAAAGGCCGGCATCGGGGTCGACGATGTGCGTCTCACCGCGACGGGTGCCTATCGGAGGATCTTCGCCGATTGGGCGCCGAGCGAGATCTCCACCCCCACGGTGTTGATCAGGGCAAGCGACTCGGCCTGGGACGGTTCGCTCCCGGCCGACGGCTGGCGTGCGACATGGCACCTTCCACACTCGGCCGTCGACGTGCCCGGCGACCATTTCACCATGATGACCGAGTATGCGAACCACACTGCCAAGGCCATGCACAGCTACTTCGGGGATCTACTTGAAAAAGAAATACACACACCGGTTCTCAAATGATACGCTCACACACTATGACCTCCAAGAACAGGGCTATCTCCAGCGCACTCCAGCAAGCAGAGCGAACACTGCGCCCCGGCACGGAGTTTCAATACCAACACCGTTACATCGACGTGCTGGGTGAAAACCCCGATGAGGCCGTGCGCCGAGACCAATCCGTATTTCGCACTCGCATTCTGCCTTTGATCTACGAGCGCATGTGGAGGCCGGTGATCGCTCGGTTGTTCTTCGGCGGGGAGCTGAAGGAAGCGGAGGAGCGCCAAATCGTGCTGGAGATGCTTGGCATATCTCCGGGGGACAGCGTGCTCGACGCCGGCTGCGGAACGGGTAATTACGCGCGTCACCTAACTGCAGCCGCGGGTGACGGACTGGTAGTAGGGGTCGACGCCTCGGAGACGATGATCGCGATGGCGGTGAAGCGGGGCGACGGTACGAACCTCGCATACGTGCGAGGCGATGTGTGCAGTCTGCCGTTCTCCGACGAAAAGTTCGACGCCGTGTGCAGTATCGGAGTGATTCACATGATCCGCGAACCAATGAAGGCAGTCGCCGAAATGGTTCGGGTCTTAGCTCCGGGCGGGCGCCTCGCGATATTCGCCAGCTGCGAGGAGGACGCGATCCCATTTATGAAAGGTCAGATGACGACGTTCGGGCGCGACGAGCTGACCGGTGCGCTCCGGGGTGAAGGGCTCTCCGAGATCGAACAGCGTGTGGTGCGAAGAGCACAGTTCGTCGCGGGTCGCAAACCCGGTTAGCGGCGTGGGCATGGCGGTCGACATCGGTGAGCTGACAACCCCACAGGCCGAGATCGGCACGCTGCCGGAGACGATGGCGGCCTGGGTGGTTCGCCCCGAGCGGGAGGGGGAACCGGCGACAGCCTTCCAGCTGGAGCAGATCGAGGTGCCGGAGCCCGGTGCCTTCGAGGTGGTCGTGCGGGTGATGGCGGCCGGGGTCAACTTCAACAACGTCTGGGCGGCGCTCGGCAAGCCGGTCTCTGTCTTCGGCTACGGCGACCACCCCGAGTACGGCCACCACATCGGCGGCTCCGACGCCTCGGGCATCGTCTGGAAGGTCGGCGAGGGCGTCACCCGCTGGAAGCCCGGCGACGAGGTCGTGATGCACCCGATTCAGGCCTCCTACGAGGACGTCGAGGTGCACGGCCTCGATCCGCTGGCGGCTCCGAGCATGATCGCCTGGGGCTACGAGACGACCTGGGGCTCTTTCGCCCAGTTCACCAAAGTGCAGGCGCAGCAGCTCCTGCCGCGGCCCCAGAGCCTCAGCTGGGCCGAGGCGTCGACATACGGCCTCACCTACTTCACCGCCTACCGGATGCTGATCGACCAGTGCAAGCTGCAGCCCGGCCACAACGTCCTCATCTGGGGCGCGGCGGGCGGCCTCGGCGTCTTCGCCGTGCAGCTCTGCAAAGCGGCCGGCGCCAACGCCGTCGGCGTCGTCTCCTCCGAGCAGAAGGGAGAGCTGGTTACACAGCTTGGCGCCGTCGACTACATCAACCGCAACGAGTTCGGCGAGATGATGCGAACTGAGGAGAACCTCGCCGACAAGGCCGCCGACAAGGAGCGCTTCAAGGCCTCGCGGGGCTTTGCCAAGCGGGTCAAGGAGATCCTCGGCGACGCCCCCGACATCGTCTTCGAGCACGTCGGCCGAGCCACCTTCCCGACCTCGGTCTTCGTCGTCAAGCCCTTCGGCAAGGTCGTCATCTGCGGCGCCACCTCGGGCTTCCAGCTCGACTTCGACGTCCGCTACCTGTGGATGCGCCAGAAGCAGATCATCGGCTCGCACGGTGTCAACGCCTATCAGGCGATGCGCGCCAACCAGCTGATGGCTGAGGGCAAGGTGCGGCCAGTGCTGTGGAAGACGATGGGCTTCGAGGGCGTCCCCGAAGCGCACCAGATGATGTACGAGAACAAGCACCTCGGCAGGATCGCGATCCTGGTCGGGGCGGAGTCCGAGGACGAGGGCCGCAAAGAGGAGGGGCCCGGCGCGATCCGCGTCTGACCGCCCGGGCAGGCGAATGCTGCTGAAGACGCGAAGCTGGGGGGAGCCGAACGCGCACGCGGTTGTCTGCGTGCACGGGGTGGCGCAGCACGGCGCCGTGTTCGAGGAGCTGGGCGAGCGGCTCGCCGCTGCCGGCCACTCGGTCCTGGCTGTCGACCTGCGCGGCCACGGGGAGTCGGGCCGCGAGCCGCCCTGGAGCGTTGGCACCCACGTCGCCGACCTGATCGAGACCCTCGACGCGCAGGGCGTCGAGCGTGCGAGTTGGATCGGGCACAGCTTCGGCGGACGGGTGGTGGCCGAGGCAGCCTCCCGTGCCGGCGAGCGCACGGATCGCCTCGTCCTGCTCGATCCGGGCCTCGAAGTGCCGATGGCGCGAGCGCTGCGCGGCGCCGAAATCGACAGGCTCGACTGGAGCTTCGAGACTGTCGACGGCGCCATTAACGCCCTGCTCTCCAACGACAGCGTGGTCGCCGCGCCGCGCGAGACGATCGCCGCCTACGTGCGCGACGACGTCCGCAAGGGCCCGGACGGCCGCTTTCGCTTCAGCCACTGCCCCGCCGCCGCGGTCGTCGCCTGGAGCGAGATGACGCTGCCGTTGCCCGGCGTGGCTGAGGTGCCGACGCTGGCGCTGCTCGCCGAGGTGCCGCTCTACGATCCCAGCGAGCAGGTCGCGCGCTTCGAAGCGATCCTGGGCGACCGGCTGACGGTGGTGCGGGTGCCCAACGGGCACAACCTGCTCTGGGAGTCCCCGGTCGAGACGATCGCCGCGATCGAGCGCTTTCTCGCCGGCTGAACCGGGCGGGGCGGACCGCGCTGGTCTCACCTCTCCCGAAACGGGATAGTGGGGGTGGATGTCCAAGCGGGCTGACACCGAGGCGACCGCGGTGCGAGCCGTCGTGCGGGGGAGGGTGCAGGGCGTCGGCTATCGCGATGCCGTGCGGCGGCGGGCCCGGGAGCTCGGGGTGTTGGGCTGGGTCCGGAACGCGGAGGACGGCACAGTGCTCGTCCACGCCGAGGGCTCCGCGCCGGCCCTCGAGGAGCTGGTCGCCTTCCTGCGCAAGGGACCGTCGGGGGTCGGGGTGGAGGACGTCGGCGTCGAGCCGGTCAAGACCGAGGGGCACGAGCAGTTCGCGATCCGCGGCGTCAGCGCCGGCGCCTTCGTCGTCCAGGAGCACGCCGCCACCGCCCGCCACTTCGACCTGCGGCTCGAGGTCGGCGGCGCGATGCGCTCCTGGGCGGTCCCGAAGGGACCCTCGATGGATCCGACGGTGAAGCGGCTGGCGATCGAGGTCCCCGATCACGCGGTCTCATACAACGACTTCGAGGGGGAGGTCGACGGCGGCCACGTGATTGTCTGGGACCGGGGGGCCTACGAGCAGGGCGGCCGCGGCGCCTGGCCGGAGGCGCTCGAGCGCGGGCACGCCGTCTTCGTGCTGCACGGACAGAAGCTGCGCGGCGGCTTCGCCCTGCAGCGCACCCGCGGCGGCGCGAAGGCGCAGTGGCTTCTGATCAAGCGCCGCGACGAGGAGGCGCAGCCGGGGTCGGACGTCGTCGCCGAGCTGCCGCGCTCGCCGATCAGCGGTCGCACGCTCGACGAGCTTCGCGGGTAGCCGCGACGGCCTAGGCTGAAGAGGCGATGTCGAAGGCTGGCGATTCCCCCAAGGCCCTTTCGAAGAAGCAGTACCAGACGGAACTGGCGCGGCTGCAGGACGAGCTGGTGCGACAGCAGGAATGGATCGTCCACGCCGGTCTGCGCGTCGCCGTCCTCTTCGAGGGCCGCGACACCGCCGGCAAGGGCGGTGTGATCAAGCGGATCAACGCGAAGACGAACCCGCGCGTGGTCCGGACCGTCGCCTTGGGCAGACCCACCGACCGCGAGAAAGCCCAGTGGTACTTCCAGCGCTACGTCGCCCAGCTCCCGGCAGCGGGGGAGATGGTCCTCTTCGACCGCAGCTGGTACAACCGCGCCGGGGTCGAGCGGGTGATGGGCTTCGCCACCGAGGCCGAGTACCGCGAGTTCCTGCGCTCGGCTCCGGACTTCGAGCGGATGCTGATGCGGTCCGACTTGATCCTGATCAAGTACTGGCTCTCGATCTCAGACGAGGAGCAAGAGCGCCGCTTCAAGGCTCGCATCGAGGACCCGACCAAGCAGTGGAAGCTGAGCCCGATGGACCTCGAGGCGCGGGCGCACTGGGTCGACTACGCAGAGGCCAAGGACGAGATGTTCGCCCACACCGACACTGAGGACTCGCCCTGGTTCGTGGTCGAGGCCGACGACAAGCGCACCGCCCGCCTCAACCTGATCAGCCACCTGCTCGAACAGATCCCCTACGAGCCGTTGCCGACCGAGAAGTTCGAGCTGCCGCCGCGCCAGGAACGCTCCTACGTACGGCCACCGATCGAGACGCAGACCTTCGTGCCGACGCGCTACCTGGTCGAGTAGCGACCGGTGCGCGCCCCCTGCAGCCGACGCCGATGGCACCGACGCTCGACGAGCTGAGAATCCACGACAGCCCGAGCGCCTGGCGGGCCTGCGGCTTCCAGGTCGACGGTGAGATGTGTGTCGTCGGCGAGACCCGGATCCGGTTGCTGGGCGACGGAGCAGGGAAGGGCCTCGCCGGCTGGTCGCTTCGCGACGTGCAGGCAAACGACCTCGATGGGCTGCAGACCGAGCGCTCCGAAGCCCCGCCGCCCGGCGCGGACCCGGCGCACCCCAACGGCGTCGCCAGCCTCGACCACGTCGTCGCGATTAGCTCGGACCTCGACCGCACCGTCGTTGCCCTCGAGGGTGCCGGCATCGACCTGCGACGGGTCCGCGAGGAGCCGACGCCAGCGGGTGCTCCGCGCCAGGCCTTCTTTCGCCTCGGCCCCGTCATCCTCGAGGTGGTCCAGGCTCCCGAGGAGGCGATCGAGCGGACCGGGGGAGACCGACCCGCCTTCTTTTGGGGCCTCGCCTTCGTCGCCCCGGACCTGGACGCTACCGTCGCCTCGCTCGGCAACCGGGCGGGCGAGATACGCGACGCGGTCCAGCCCGGTCGCCGCATCGCGACCCTGCGCCGCTCGGCCGGTCTGGCGGTCCCGGTGGCGCTGATCAGCCCCCGGGCACGGGGATAGGGAGATGCTCGATTGGAGGAAGAAGGCAGCGTTGGCGGCGGCGATCACGTTCGTGACCATGCCGGGTTGCGGCGAGGACGGGGCGACGGACTCCGCGTCGCACCAGGGTGCCAACCGGCACGCCTCGAAGGAGCGCCGGGGGCAGGGTGCCGAAGCCGTCGCGCCCTCCAGCTGCCCGCCGGGCCTTGCTGGGTGCCGCGCCGCGAGAGGACGCATCACCTACGTCGAGCGGGTCGACCCCGATGGCGACGGCGACGCCCATTTCGTCATCGCTGATCCGCAGGGCATCACGCTGCCAGGCCTGACCGCAATCGACGTGCGGAAAACCCTGCGCCCGAGTCCGCTTCCCGAGGTCGGCGAGCTGATCAGCGCCGCGGGCCCGGTGCAGACTGGCTCCTACGGCCAGAGTCAGATTCACGCGATCGAGCTGCACGTCGCGGATCCGGGCTCATGAGCTTGCCGCCCGGCGAGCGGCGGCCAGCTCGCGCTGGACGACCTCGGTCTGGTTCGGGATCTCCAGCCGCTGTTCGAGAACCGGGATTGCCTCCTCCGGGCGGCCACTGAGGCGCAGCGCGTTGCCGAGGTTGTAGAGGGCGTAGGCGTAGTTGACGTCGGTAGTGCCGGCTGGGAAGGCGTTGACGGCTTCTTCAAGCACCGGCACTGCTTCCTCGTAGAGCCCGGCTTGGATCAGCTCGTAGCCTTCTTCGTTGAGGGAGCTGCCCAAGGTTGGGTCGTCTCCGGTGGCGGTCGGCGTGGTCGCCGCAGGCTCCTGCGCCTCCTCGCTGACCGTTGCATCGCTCTGCTCGCGATTGCCTTCCGCCACGTTCTTGGCTGCTCCGCCGCCGCGTCCCTCCGGCGAGTCGTTGGCGACAACGAGGACGGCGGCTGCCGCCACGGCGAGGAGCGCGACGACGGCAGCGGCTCTACCCCAGAGGCGACGCGGGGCGGCTGGCTCGACGTCTCCGGCCTGTTCGGCCGAGCCGATCGCCGGGATCGGGGTCAGTCGCTCGGTCGGCTGGCCGCGGACCGACACACCTCTGGCGAACTGGGCGAGCGCCTCCCTGGCCGATGCCGGTCGCCGGTCCGGCTCCGTCGCCGACAGTCGCTCCACCAGCGCCCGCAGGCGGGCCGGCGCGTTCTCTCCGAGGCAGTCGCGCAAAACGAGCCCGCACGAGTAGAGGTCGGATCGCTCCGTCGCGGGCTGGCCGCCCATCACCTCGGGGGCGACGTAGCGGGCGGTGCCGAGGAGATTGCCCGTGCTAGTCAGGGAGGTCGCGTCCCTGGGCCGGGCGATCCCGAAGTCGATCAGCTTGGCGCTGCCGTCCGCGGCGATCAGGACGTTCTGGGGCTTGACGTCCCGGTGCACGATCCCCGCCGCGTGAATGTGGTCGAGGGCGCCGAGCAGCTCGCGGGCGAGTCGCTCGCAATCGACTGCGGCGCCCTCGGAGGTTCGCCCGGCCAGGTTCGGCCCCGGCACGTACTCCATCACCAGGTAGGGCCGTTCCTCTCCGTCGGCGTAGTCGTAGACCCCGATCAGGTTCGGATGTGAAAGGCCCGCCGCAACCCGGGCCTCGCGCCGAAACCGCGCCAGGAACTCGGGGTCGGAGGCGATCGTGTCGGAGAGGACCTTGATCGCAACGGGCCGGTCGAGCACCTCGTCGCCGGCCAGCCAGACCGACGCCATGCCACCCCGTCCCAGAAGCCGCTCGAGCCGGTAGCGGTCCTTCAACCGGGCTCCTTTGGCGATCATCGCGATTGCCTGCTGCGTCGCCGCCCTCAGCCGGCGCCTTCGCCGAGCGCCGCCGAGACCTCGCCGATCGCTGCTCGCTCGGCCTCGCCGATCGGCTGATCACCCTCCTCCTTTGCTCTGGCGACGCGCTCCGCGAGGCTGAGGGTGAAGCGCCGGTACTCCTCGAGCTCGCCCGGAGACGCCTTGGCCTCGAGCAGGGAGACGGCCTGCCGGACGATGCCGAGGTAGTGCTCCCGCAGCTCCTCGACAGAGCCGGCGCGGGCCCGGTCGACCTTCGGCTTGGCCTGGACGATTTCGTCCATCAGGCCGGAAGCCCCGGGGGCGGTGCGGGCCTCGGCGAAGGCTTTCGCCAGCGAGAAGGACTCGCGAAACGAGCCGCCCCGCTGGGCGGTCGAAACGATCAGGCCAGCGCTCGTCGGCCCCGCGAGCACCGTCTCCCACTCCTGCTCGGTGAAATCCGCCTTACCGGTCATGTGGACCGCCTACCCGGCCCGGAGTCCTCCTAAGCGGACGGCTCGGGGCGGCGCGCCGGTCTAGCCCGCCGCGCGCTTGAGAAAGTCGATCTGGTGCTGCTTGCGCATGATCAGGTGCTCGAGCATGTGCTCCAGGGCCTCCGAGCGTCCCTCGCGTCCAGTGGGCTCGATCGCCTCCTGCAGCGCCTCGACCCCTTCCTCCTCGCCCTCGATCAAGTGGGTGAGCGTATCGCCCGCGTCCTCGTCGAATCGAAGGCCGGCGATCTTCGTCGTCGGCTGTCCGGAATCCGCCATCCTCAACTCCGGTACCCGGATCTGAGAGATGAACTGGTGACGGGGCGAAGACGTAGGTTCTGGGCAGTGCGCCGATACGTCCCGATCCTCATCCTGCCGGCATTGCTTGCCGGTCCGGTGGCGAGCGAGAGGGTGGACGCCGCGAAGGGACGGCAAGCCGAGCAGCCGGGCTGGCGCCCGCATGTCGCCGACGCAAGGCGCGACCACCAGGTCGCCCTGCTGACCAGAAGGCACCGTCGGCTGGCGCTCGCGATCATTACCCAATTCGATCCCAGTCATCGGTATCGCAAGCGGACGCTGCGCGGAGTGGCGGCGCGGCTGCTCGCGGGGCTCGGAAGGGATCGCTGAGATGCTCCGCGGAGCGTCCGCGAGTTCTCCACCACCCGCCTTGGCGGCTGACTAACGCGACCACGGGCCGCCGCCGAGCTTCTTGATCCGTCGCTCCAGGCCTTTCGCGTGCGCCTTCGTCTCGCGCGGGTGCTGCTGCAGCAGCCGTTTCTTGTACGGGGGCTTCGTCGTCATCGCGATGTGCGCCTGCAGAAAAGTCAGCGGTCTTCGAGCTCGTCGAAGCGGAGCGCGGCCCGGGTCGGAACGACGAAAGCGCCATTGCGGCGAACGAGGCCGCTGCCGACGAGCTCCCGGACGGCGCGCTCGAGGCCGTCTCGCTCGGCGAAGTCCTCCGGCTCCTCGCAGACGTCGCGCAGGAGCTCCTCGAAGGAGATTTGGATCGGATGCAGGGCGAGGAGCCAGCGCAGGACTGTCGCCTCGGTTCGGGCGTCTTCTTCGGCCGGCATCCGGGTCTGGTCGGTCTCGTCCATCGCCATTACATAAGCCGCGGGGGGCGGAGACTCTCCCCCCGGGGAAATCGGGGCGAAATCTACTGTCTGCACGACTCAGGCGTCCTCGCGGACGCCGCCCATCTCGCTGAAGACGGCCGTCGGCCCACCGTCTTCGCGTTGCTCGTCGGCGATCACGTGCGAGACCGCGTTGATCAACGCCAGGTGCGTGAAGGCCTGCGGAAAGTTGCCGAGGTGGCTGCCACTGCGGGCGTCGAGCTCCTCGGCGTAGAGGTCGAGCCAGCCCGAGGACTCGAGCAGCCGTTCGCAGAGGACGCGCGCGCGCCACGCCTCGCCGATCTCCGAGAGCGCCGAGACGAGCCAGAAGGAACAGATCAGGAAGGACCCCTCCTCGCCGCGCAGCCCGTCGTCGGTCTCCGCGACCCGGTAGCGGAGGACGAGCCCGTCGCGGGTCAGGTCGGCGGCAATCGCCTCGACCGTGTCGCGGACGCGGGGGTCGTTGGCAGGCAGGAAGCGGACGAGGGGGATCAGCAGGGTGGAGGCGTCGAGGGCGTCGGTCTCGTAGTGCTGGCGGAAGACGCCGTCCCGCACGCCGCGCTCGAGGATCTCAGCGTGCATCCGGTCCGCCGTCGCCTGCCACTCCTCGCCGACGTCATCGACCCCGATGCTACGGGCGAGGCGGGCGCCGCGGTCGACCGCGACCCAGATCATCAGCTTCGAGGAGACGTAGTGCTGCGGCGCCCCGCGCGCCTCCCAGATCCCCTGATCGGGGTGCGGCCAGGCGGCGATCGCGTCCTCGACCTGTTCGCGAATCAGCTGGCGGTCGGCCGGGGTCCCCGTGCCGCGCAGTGCTTTCTCGTGCAGGTAGATCGAGTCCAGCAGCGCCCCCCAGACGTCATTCTGGCGCTGGTCGAAAGCGCCGTTGCCGATCCGGACCGGGCGGGCACCGCCGTAGCCGTCGAGGTGGTCGAGCGTGCGCTCGGTCAGCTCCTTCTCGCCGCCGATCCCGTACATGATCTGCAGGTTGGGGTTTTTGCGGCAGACGCCAACGATGAAGCGCATGAAGTCGCGCGCCTCCTGGTCGAAGCCAAGCGTGTGCAGCGCCCAGAGGCTGAAGGTCGAGTCGCGGATCCAGCTGTAGCGGTAGTCCCAGTTGCGTTCGCCACCCGGCGTCTCCGGCAGCGAGGTCGTCGGTGCGGCGACGAGCGCGCCGGTGGGGGCGTAGGTCAGGCCCTTGAGGACGAGGGCGGAGCGCTGCAGGTGGATCCGCCACGGGTGGTCTGGGAACTCACCGTCGCGCAGCCAGCGGCGCCAGAACTCTTCGGTCGAGTCGAGCCGCTCCAGCGCCTCGGGGGCGCTGCGTGGCCCGCCGAGGTTGCCGTCGCCCCAGGAGATCGCACAGAAGCCGGTCTCGTTCTCGCGCAGCTTCATCGTGCCGCGGGCGGATCCGCCCTCGATCGTCAGATCCATGTCGGTGTTCAGCCGCAGCTCGATTCCATCGCCGCGGGCCACGGCCTCGCCGAGTTCGCCGCCGCTCCAGCTCGCCGTCTCGGCGCCGTAGCCGAAGCGCGGCATGCACTCCATCCCCATCTCGACCTCGCCGTCGACGCAGGTCATCAGCCGCAGCAGCGAGTGGTCGGACTCGTGTTCGGTCCGGGGCCGCCCGTCGCCGCCCTCCGCCGCCCACTCGCCGATCGTCAGCAGGTCGTGGACAACGACCCAGCCGGTATCGGTGACCCAGGTCGTCTCAATCACCAGCGTGCCCGGCTCATAGCGGCGGGCGATCGGCACGACGACCCCGCGCGGCGCCAGCTTGAAGTGGCCGGCGTCACGATCCAGCAGCGCCGCAAAGGCACTAGGGGAGTCGAAGCGCGGCAGGCAGAGCCACTCGACTGCGCCTTCGAAGGAGACGAGGGCGCCGGTGTGGCAGTCGGAGAGGAAGCCGTAGCTGCCGATCGGCGGAAAGCGATGATTGACGGCGCTCATCACACCGTCTCGCGCTTCGCTCGCGGCGCGAAGGGCCAGAGATGGACGCTTGCTCGCTCCGCGCTCAAAGGAGGTGCCAAGCTACCACCGTGAGTCCTCTCGTCGCCCACGTCGCCGGCTCCTTCGCGCCGCTCGAGGTGGTTCCGCTTACCGCGGCCGCGCTCCTCTACTGGCACCGGGCGACCGTGCTCGCCTGGGACGGCCGCCCGGTGCCGGTCTGGCGCCAGGTCTGTTTCGGCGCCGGCCTGGCGACGATCGCCGCCGCCCTCTTCGGCCCGCTCGGCCACATGTCGGAGGAGCTGGTGATCGCCCACATGGGGGAGCACCTGCTGATCGGCGACCTCGCCTCGCTGCTGCTCGTGCTCGGTCTGACCAAATCGCTCCTGCAGCCGATCCTCGCGATCCGCGCCTTCGACCGCCTTCAGTTCCTCGCCCACCCGGCGGTGGCGCTGCCGCTCTGGGCCACCAACCTCTTCCTCTGGCACCTGCCGACGCTCTACCAGGACGCTTACGGCACGGCGCCGCTGCACGCCTTCGAGCACGCGACCTTCCTCTTCTTCGGCTGCCTGATGTGGATGCCACTCTTCGGCCCGCTGCCAAAGCCGCAGTGGTTCACCGCCGCCTGGAAGGTCGGCTACGTGGTCGCCGTCCGCTTCACCGGCGCCATTCTCGGCAATGTGCTGATGTGGTCGGGCTCGGTGCTGTACCCGATCTACGCACCGGGCGAGCGCTCCTGGGGGATCTCGCCGCTCGCCGACCAGAGCACGGCAGGCGTGATCATGATGGTCGAGGGAACCTTCCTCTTACTCGGCGTCCTCGCCTGGGTTTTCTTTGAGGTCGCCCGCGAAGGCACCGAGAAGCAGCGGCTGCTCGACCTGGCTCGAGAGCGAGGCGTGCCACTCGACGAGCGCCGGGCGCAGCGCGCCGTCGCCGCCGGCCACGGGGCCCTGCTGGAGGAGCGGCTGAAGGCCGCCGGCGATGAGCGCGAGCTCGAGCGGGCCTGAGCGGCCGCTGCTGCTGGCGGCGCTGGTCTTCGTCGTCGGCGCCGCCAGCCTCGGCGCCGAGATCGCCGCGGCGCGCCTGCTGGCGCCCTATTTCGGCGCCTCGACGATCGTCTGGGCTAACACGATCGGCGTCGTCCTCGTTGCCCTCTCGGTCGGCTACTGGCTCGGTGGCCGCTACGCCGACCGCCACCCGCACCTGCGTGGCCTCTGTCTCCTGGTCCTCGTCGCCTCGCTGCTGATCGCGGCGGTGCCGTTCGCCTCGCGTCCTTTCCTCGGCTTCTCGGTTGACGCCTTCGACACCGTCTCGGTCGGCGGTTTCGCCGGCTCGCTGTTCGGCGTGCTGGTGCTGGTCGCGGTGCCGGTGACCCTGCTCGGCGCGGTCGCACCCTGGGCCGTGCGCCTCGCCGTCGCCGACGTCGACCGCTCCGGCGAGGTGGTGGGGAGGCTCTACGCGATCTCCACTGCTGGCTCGCTGCTGGGGACGATGCTGGCGGCGCTGCTGCTGATCCCGCTGCTGGGGACGCAGCGGACCTTCCTCGTCTTCGCCCTCGCCCTGGCGTTGGTCGCGGCGACCGGCCTCGGCTGGCGCTTCGCGGCGCTGCCCGCTGTTCTCGCTCTGGCGATCGCGGCGCCGGTGGGGACGATCAAGGCCGCCGACACGGGCCGCGTCCTCTACGAGACCGAGACGACGCACCAGTACGCGCGGGTCGTCGAACGCCCCGACGGCGCCCGCGTCCTCGAGCTGAACGAGGGGCAGGCGGTCCATTCCCTCTTCCGGCCCGGCAGCTACCTGACCGGCGACTACTGGGACGGTCACCTGGTCCTGCCGTTCGCGAGCCGGGCACGGCCGCCAGCGCGGATTGCGATCCTCGGCAACGCGGCCGGCACGGTGGCACGCGCCTTCGGCCGTTTCTTCCCCCGCACCGCGGTCGATGCGGTCGAGATCGACGCCGAGCTGACCGAGCTGGGGCGGCGCTTCTTCGATCTCCGCAACCCCCGCATGGAGGTCTTTGCCGAGGACGCGCGGCCCTGGTTGGAGCGATCCAGCGGCGGCTACGACGCGATCATGGTCGATGCCTACCGCCAGCCCTACATCCCCTTCTACCTGGCGACCCGCGAGTTCTTCGAGCTGGCGGCAGAGCGCCTGGCGCCGGGCGGGATCGCGATCGTCAACGTCGGCCACCCGGAGGGCGCCGGCGAGCTGGAGCGCGTCCTGGGGCGGACGATGGCGGCGGCCTTCCGACGGGTCCTGCGCTACCCGATCGAGTCGACTAACACGCTCCTGGTCGCCTCGCAGGGTGCCCTCTCGCCGCAGCGGCTGCGCCGTCGGGCGGTCGCGCTGCCGCGGCCGCTGCGCGCACCGGCGCTGGAGGCGGCGGCGATGTTGGAGCCGCGCCTGCCGGGCGGCGAGGTCTACACCGACGACCGCGCCCCCGTCGAGTGGCTGGTCGACTCTTCCCTGCTGGAATACGCGAACGATGAGTAGCGTCCGCTTCGATCCGCTGCGCCGGCCCAAGGCCTGGCTGGTCACCGGCCCGCTCGGCCGCGGCCTCGCCTTCGCGATCGACTTCGCCGTCGCCGTGCGCCGCGGCCTGCTGCGCCGCCCGCGATAGCGCCGACTGTGCAGTTGACCACGCTATGACGTGGTCAACTGCACAGTCGGCATCTGGATTCCTCTAGGGTCAGCGCCCGATGCAGACCACCGTTTCAGAGCTGCCCGGCTCGCGCGTGCGGGTCGAGGTGGAGGTTCCGGCCGCCGATGTCGATCGCGGCGTGCAGCGCGCCGCCCGCGCACTGGCGCGCGAGATGCGGATGCCCGGCTTCCGCAAGGGCAAGGCGCCGCCCTCGCTGGTGATCCAGCGGCTCGGCTACGGGCCGGTGCTGGAGGAGGCGATTCGCGAGGCGCTGCCGGAGTGGTACGAACGCGCCCTGCTCAGCTCGGGGATCGCGCCGATCGGCGACCCCGGCATCGAGATCGTCTCGACGCCGGAGGGGGAGGGGGAGCCGCTCGGCTTCAAGTTCGAGATCGGCGTGCGGCCGCAGGCGAAGCTGGGCGAATACAAGGGCCTTGAGGTCGGGCGGGCTGAGCCCGAGGCGCCGAGCGAGATCGTCGACCGCGAGCTAGAGCGGATGCGCGAAGGATTCGCCAGGCTGGAGCCGGTCGAGCGGTCGGCCACGATGGGCGACGCCCTGCTGATCGACTTCGAGGGTTTCGTCGACGGCAAGCCCTTCGAGGGCGGCACGGCGACGGACTACCTGCTGGAGCTGGGCGGCAACCAGCTGATCGAGGGCTTCGAGGAGCAGCTGGTCGCCGCCGCCGCTGGCGAGACGCGCCAGGTCGAGGTCGCCTTCCCGGAGGACTACCGGGCCGAGCAGCTTGCCGGCGAGGACGCGGTCTTCAAAGTCGAGGTCAAGGAGGTGCGGGAGAAGGTCCTACCCGACCTCGACGACGACTTCGCCTCCGAAGCGTCGGAGCTCGACACGCTGGCGGAGCTTCGCGCCGACATCGGCGAGCGCGTCGCCAAGGCGATGGAGGAGCGGACCGAGCAGGACTTCCGGATCGCCGCCGTGGACGCGGCGGCCGACACGGCGACGGTCGAGCTGCCCGACGACCTGATCGAGGCGCGCGCCAGCGAACGCTGGGAGCGGGTCGAGCGCCAGCTTGCGTCGCGGGGGATGAGCCCCGACGCCTACCTGCAGATGCAGGGCAAGACTCGAGAGGAGGTCCTCGAGGAGTCGCGCCCCGATGTCGAGCGCGAGCTGAGGCGCGAGGCGGTGCTGGCGGCGATCGCCGAGGCCGAGGACATCGAGGTCTCCGACGAGGAGATGACCGAGGCCCTCGCGCACGCCGCCGAACACGAGCGCACCACCCCCGAGAAGCTGCTGAAGCGGCTGCGGGAGAGCGGCCGCGACGCGACGGTCCGCGAGGACATTCGCTTCCGCAAGGCGATCGACCTGGTCGCCGAGGCGGCGAAGCCGATCCCGCTCGAGCAGGCCGAGGCGCGCGAGCAGATCTGGACTCCGGAGAAGGAGCGCGAAGCCGCCGGCGGGCTCTGGACGCCCGATTCCTAGCGCGACCGCGCCGGATTCCCGGAGCCAAACGCCCTCTGGCCGAAAGTTGTATTGCACGGTTAAGGGTCGCCGTCGGTGCGCCGAAACTGGGTAAGAAATGGCGACGACAGTGCGGAGAACCACAGGTCGGGACAGGGCAGCCGAGATTCGGATTCCCCCCCTCCAGGCGTTGCTCGATCGACCTCGTGTAGCGCTGGCGGTTGCGGCTGCGCTCTTCGCGGCGGTCTTCGTCGCCCGGATCACCTTCGGGACCTTGGCCGATGCGTTCAGCTTCCTCTACATCGTCCCGGTGGTGCTCGTCGCCATTGCCTTCGGCGTCAGGGGAGGCCTTCTTGCGGGTCTTCTCGCCTTCGGCCTGTCGTCGACGGGGGCGCTGATCGCCGACGCTCCGGTGACGGCGCTGGGATACGCCAACCGGGCGCTGGCCTATCTCTTCGTCGGTGGGCTGACCGGCCACTTCGCCGCCAGCCTCCGCGCCGTCGAGAGCGAAAGCGCCCGGCACTTCGAGCTCTCCCAGGACATGATCTGCACCGCCGACTTCGACGGTTACTTCACACGCGTCAACCCCGCCTTCGAACGAATCCTCGGCTACAGCGAGGCGGACCTGCTCGGCCGGCCGTTTCTCGACTTCGTCCACCCGGACGACCGGCAGCGCACCGAAGAAGAGTCGGCTGCACTGGCCGACGGCGCCGAAACCGTCCAGTTCCAGAACCGCTACTTCGACAAGGCCGGTGAGGTTCACTGGCTGGAGTGGATGTCCAAGCCGGTCGCCGAGGAGAAGGTCATCTATGCGTGTGCGCGCGACGTGACCGACCGCAAAGCGCTCGAGCAGGAGTTGCAGCGCCTCTCGAACCACGACTCGTTGACCGGGCTCTTCAACCGCAGGCGCTTCGAGGAAGAGCTGCGGCGTCAGCTCGCCTACACGCGCCGCTATGGCAACGGCGGGGCGCTGCTGGTGATCGATGTCGACCGCTTCAAGCAGATCAACGACACGCTCGGCCATGCCGCCGGCGACAAGGCGCTGTGCAAGGTGGCGGCGCTCCTGCGCGACAACCTGCGGGGCAGCGACGTGATCGCCCGCGATCCCAATCTGCCGGTCCCGATCGGGGCCGTCGACGGCCCCGGCCAGCCGAACCCCGAGGCGGTTCTGGCGCGGCTCGGCGGGGACGAGTTCGTGATCCTGCTGCCGGAGGTGGACGAGCAGGGTGCGCGGGCCGTCGCCGAGCGGTTGGCCGCGACGGCACGCGATTCGACCCTCCGCGTCGACGGCGAGGAGGTGCGGCTGGAGATCAGCGTCGGCGTTGCCATGTTCGATGAGTACGGCCGGCCGGGCGAGGAGGACCTGCTCGCCGCCGCCGATCGCGCGATGTACCTGGTCAAGGCCGGCGGCGGCAGCGGGACAAACGTCGCCCCGCCGTCCGCCTGAGCAGGCCCCCGGGCCCCGTGCCCGCGCCAGGCGGCGAGCCCGCCTGGCGGCTTCTATAGAGTGCGCGGCGATGAGCCCTCTGGTTCCGATGGTGGTCGAGCAGACCTCGCGCGGCGAGCGCGCCTTCGACATCTACTCGCGCCTGCTCGGCGAGCGCATCGTCTTCCTCGGCACCCCCGTGACCGAGGAAATTGCCAACCTGATCGTCGCCCAGCTCCTGCACCTGGAGTCCGAGGACCCGGACAAGGACATCAGCCTCTACGTCAACTCGCCCGGTGGCTCCGTCTACGCCGGCCTGGCGATCTACGACACGATGCAGTTCATCAAGCCGGAAGTGCAGACGATCTGCGTTGGCATCGCGATGAGCATGGGGGCGTTGCTCCTGGCTGGCGGCGCCGCGGGCAAGCGGATGGCCCTGCCCAACTCGAAGATCCTCATCCACCAGGTCTCCTCCGGCTTCGAAGGCCAGGCGACCGACATCGAGATCCACGCCAAAGAGATCATCGATGTGCGCCGCCGCCTCGACGAGATCCTCGCCAAACACACGCAGCAGCCGTTCGACAAGGTCACCAAGGACACCGAGCGGGACTACTTCATGAGCGCGGAGGAGGCAAAGGAGTACAACCTCGTCGACCGCGTCATCGAACACCACTGAAGCACCGTCGCACCGCCTTCGTCCTTTCCGCATCTCTGGCGCTGCTTCTCTGCCCCCTCGCGCGTGCCGACAATGGCGCGACGAGCTACCGAGCTCAGGTCTTTCCAGTTCAGGGGCCGCACTGGACGAGGGGCGCGATCGGCGAGTTCGGCGCCCCGCGCAGCGGCGGTCGCATCCACGAGGGCTTTGACGTCGTCGCTCCTTGTGGGGCGCCTCTGCTGGCGGCGCGAACCGGACGCGTACTGCGCAGCGGCTACGACCCGGTCCTCTACGGCAACTTCCTCCTCATCCACGGCGCCGGCGAGCCGCGCACCTACTTCTACTCCCACCTGCGCCGTCCACCACCCGTGAATAGACGAGATCGCGTCTGGGTAGGCCAACGGGTTGGCGCCGTCGGCGCCACCGGTAACGCCCGTACCGTCGGCTGCCACCTCCACTACGAGATCCGCGTCCACGGCCGCCCGATAGACCCCGAGCCGCTCCTACGCCGCTGGGACCGCCGCGGCTGAGCGCAACCCGGAAGCCTTTCACAGCTACAGGAGCAAAGATTTTCAAAATCGGCACAAACGACGCGCCACCCGTGCCTGGCAGCCTGGCAAAATCACGGCATGCGGCGAAGGGCATTGTCTGACCGACGGCGACTGGTGCGCCACGTGGAACGCGGCGACGAGCTGCTGGAGCTGAACCGCCAAGCTTTTGACCGCCAGGTCGCCTCGCTTGACCGACTGGCCATCAGGTTCGACCGTCACGAGGAGGTGATGGACCGCGTGATCGCCGCCCTCGACAGGAATGAAGCAGCCCTCGGCAGGAATGAGGCAGCGCTCGGCAGGAATGAGGCCGCGCTCGGCAGGAATGAGGCCGCGCTTGACCGGCATGAGGCCGCGCTTGACCGGCATGAGGCCGCGCTTGACCGGCATGAGGCCGCGCTTGACCGGCATGAGGCGCGCGCGGAGGCTCGCGAGGACGAATTCAAGATCTTCATCCGCGATCAAGGGCGCCGCAGCGAAAAGATCATTCAGGAGATGCTGCGCCGGAACGAGGCCTTTAATGCGGAACAGTCCCGGCGAACCGATGAAATCGTCGCACAGCTCCAGGAGCAGAGGGCCGAGACTAAGGCCCAGACACAAGCATTGCTCCGCTTGATCGATCGCTTCCCGCCGCCGGCCGAAGCGGCCTGAGGCCGTTACTACTCGCCGGAGTCGTCGAGGCGCAGCTCGTACTCGACCCACTCGCTGCGCTCGGCGCCGGTTGAGTCGTAGAGGCGCTGGGCGGTGAGGTTCGAGGGTTGAGTAGCCCACTCGAGCCGGTGGGCGCCGCGCTCGCGGGCGACGGTGGCGCTGGCTTCGATCAGGGCACGGCCGACGCCCTCTCTGCGAAAGCGCTCGTCGACGTAGAGGTCGTTCATCAACACGGTCTCGGCCGGGACGAGGGAGGTGAAATGCCAGTACAGGCAGGCGTAGCCGGCCAGCTCCCGCGCTCGCCAGGCGCCGAGCAGCATCCCATCCTCGCTGGGGGCGACGAAGCGGGCGAAGAAGGCTCGGTTGCGGTCCTCGTCCTCCTCCTCGACCTCGTAGAAGCGCTGATACGCGGCAATCAGCGGCAGCAGCAGCTCCAGCTGGGCAGCGGTGATCGGCTCAACTCGAATCGCTGAGGGCATCCAGGCGACGGTAGCGCGGGGGCGGGAGCATCCGCAAGGAGTCGCCCGCAGGAAGGGACTCGCCCCGTCCCGAAGTAAACGACCGAACCGATAGGGCCGGGTTGCAGTCCCCTCTAAGCTGTGGGACGCGACGCCGGTAGGCAACTACCGCCCGCAAGGAGGGATTCCGCTGGCACGCCCCACTGACTCCAACGAGCAGCTCCTCTGCAGCTTCTGCGGCAAGTCTCAGCGCCAGGTCAAAAAGCTCATCGCAGGTCCCGGTGTCTACATCTGCGACGAGTGCATCGACCTCTGCAACGAGATCATCGACGAGGAGCTGGCGCCGCAGAGCGGGGGCGTCGAACTCGAGAACCTGCCCAAACCGCGGGAGATCCACGAGGTTCTGCAGGAGTACGTGGTCGGCCAGGAGGCGGCCAAGCGAGCGCTCTCGGTCGCCGTCTATAACCACTACAAGCGGGTCCAGATGTCCTCCGAGGGGGACGACCCCGAAGTCGAGCTGCAGAAGTCGAACATCCTCTTGCTCGGCCCAACCGGCTGCGGCAAGACGCTGCTGGCGCAGACCCTGGCGCGGATCCTCAACGTCCCCTTCGCGATCGCCGACGCAACGGCGCTGACCGAGGCCGGCTACGTCGGCGAGGACGTCGAGAACATCCTCCTGAAGCTGATCCAGGCCGCCGACTACGACGTCAAGAAGGCGGAGACGGGGATCATCTACATCGACGAGATCGACAAGATCGCGCGCAAAGCCGATAACCCGTCGATCACCCGCGACGTCTCCGGCGAAGGCGTGCAGCAGGCGCTTTTGAAGATCCTCGAGGGCACCACAGCGTCAGTGCCGCCGCAGGGCGGGCGCAAGCATCCCCACCAGGAGTTCCTGACGATCGACACGACCAACATCCTCTTCGTCTGCGGCGGCTCCTTCGCCGAGCTGCCGAAGGTGATCGAGCGGCGCGTCGGCGACCGTGGCGTCGGCTTCGGCGCCGCGATCTCCTCGCGCGAGACCAAGGACACCGGCGAGTGGTTCGAGCAGGTCCTGCCCGAGGACCTGATCGAGTACGGCCTGATCCCGGAGTTCATCGGCCGCCTGCCGGTCGTCGCCGCGATCCATCAGCTAACGCGCGACGACCTGATCACGATCCTGACCGAGCCCAAGCACGCGCTGACGCGCCAGTTTCAGCGCTTCTTCGAGTTCGACGACATCGAGCTGGTCTTTGCCGAGGACAGCCTCGAGGCGATCGCCGACAAGGCGTTGGAACGCGAGACCGGCGCCCGCGGCCTGCGCTCGATCCTCGAGGAGACGCTGCTCGACGTCCAGTTCGAGCTGCCGTCCCGCCGCGACGTCACCAAGTGCGTCGTTACCCGCGAGACGATCGCCCAGGGCCGCCGGCCGACCCTGGTCACCGAGGCGGCGCACCAGGACATCGGCGCCGCGGACGAGGGACCGGCGGAGGAATCGGCGTAACTACACTCGGCGCTCGATGCCCGACGAGCGCCGCGACGCCCTAGAGGAGAAGACCCGTTACGAACCCGCTGAGGTCGAGGCGCGGGTTTTCGCCGAGTGGATCGAGGGCGGCTATTTTCACCCGGACGCCGAGGGCACGCCCGGCGAGAACTTCTCGGTCGCGATCCCGCCACCCAACGTAACCGGCGCCCTTCATATGGGCCACGCCCTGAACGGGTCGATGCAGGACGCGCTGGTCCGCATGAACCGGATGCGTGGCCGCAACGCCCTTTGGATCCTCGGCACCGACCACGCCGGGATCGCCACCCAGGCGGTCGTCGAGAAAGAGCTGCGGGCCGAAGGCAAGTCCAGACACGAGCTCGGCCGCGACGCCTTCGTGAAGCGGGTTTGGGCCTGGAAAGAGGAGTACGGCTCGCGGATCGTCGAGCAGTACAAGCGGCTGGGCGCCTCTTGCGACTACGAGCGCGAGCGCTTCACCCTCGACGAGGACTACGTAAGCGCCGTCTACCGAGTCTTCAAGCAGCTCTACGACAAGGGCTACATCTACCGCGACAACTACATGGTCAACTGGGACCCGGGATCGCACTCGGCGATTTCCGACCTCGAGGTCGAGAACCGCGAGGTCGAAGACACCCTCTACTCGATCGACTATCCGGTCGAGGGCACGGATCGGGTGCTGACCGTCGCGACCGTGCGACCGGAGACGATGCTCGCCGACACCGCCGTCGCCGTCAATCCCGACGATGAGCGCTACGCCGACTTGGTCGGGCAGCACTGCGTCCTGCCTCTGGTCGGCCGCCGCCTGCCGATCATCGCCGACGAGCACGTCGACCCAGAGTTCGGCACGGGTGCGTTGAAGATCACCCCGGGTCACGACCCGAACGATTTCGAGATCGGCCGCAAGCACGCGCTGGAGGAGATCGGCGTGATCGGCCCCGACGGCCGCATGAGCGAGGAGGCGGGGGAGCGCTTCGCAGGGCTGACCGCGGCCGAGGCGCAGGAGGCGGTCGTCTCCGCCTTGCGCGAAGAGGGCCGGCTGCGAGACGGGGAGCCCTACGTCCACTCGGTCCCCTTCTCGCACCGCTCGGGCGAGCGGATCGAGCCGTTGATCTCGTTGCAGTGGTTCTGCCGCATGGATGAGCTGGCGGCGCCAGCGATCGAGGTCGTCGAGCGCGACGAGGTGCGGATAACGCCACCGCAGTGGAAGCGCGTCTACCTGGACTGGATGCGGGAGATCCGGCCCTGGTGCATCTCGCGCCAGCTCTGGTGGGGGCACCGGATCCCGGTCTGGTACTGCGACGCCTGCGCCAATCCAGCGATCGTCGCCGAGTCGGAACCGGATCGTTGCCCCGACTGCGGGTCAGACGAGCTGCGCCAGGAGGAGGACGTGCTCGACACCTGGTTCAGCTCGGCGATCTGGCCCTTTGCGACGCTGGGCTGGCCGGACGACACGCCCGAGCTGCGCGCCTTCTACCCGACCAGCTTCCTCACCACCGCCCGCGAGATTCTCTTCCTCTGGGTGGCGCGGATGGTCATGACGGGCATCGAGTTCGCCGGCGACGTCCCCTTCCGCGACGTCTACGTCCACTCGGTGATCCAGGCCCGCGACGGTCGCCGCATGTCAAAGAGCCTCGGCACCGGCATCGACCCTCTGGAGGAGATCGATCGGCACGGTGCAGATGCGCTGCGCTTCGGCCTTTTGGCGATGTCCTCGACCCAAGACGTCCGCTACTCCGATGCCAAGGTGCAGCAGGGTCGCGACCTCGCCAACAAGCTCTGGAACGCCGGGCGACTGATCTTGCTGAACTGCAAATTTCAGCAAGATCAGTCGCTCCTCAAGGCGCCGCAGGGCCAAGTCCCTGCGGCGGGAGGCGGCGGGACGCCTAGGCCCGAGCCTGTATGTATCGAGGACCGCTGGATCCTCTCGCGGTTGGAGCGGACGATCGCCTCGGTCACCGCGAAGCTGGAGGAGTACGACTTCGCCCACGCCGCCGCCGAGGCCTACTCGTTCTTCTGGTCCGAGCTCTGCGACTGGTATCTGGAGATCGTCAAGCCGCGCCTCTACGAGGGCGAGGCCGAGGTCTCGGCGACGCTGTTGTGGTCGCTGGAACGGCTGCTGGCCCTGCTGCACCCGATCATGCCTTTCGTCACCGAGGAGATCTGGGTGTACCACCCGGCCCGTCGCGGCCACCTTGCCGTACACGCCTTCCCGGAGCCCGACGAGGCGCTCTACGACGCCGAGGCGGAGGCCGAGCTAGAGGAGTGGATTGAGCTGACCCGCCGGCTACGGGCCTGGCGCGACCTGGTTGAGGCCCCGGCGGCGAGTGTCCTGCCGGCCCGCGCCGAGGGCGCCGAGCCGCACGAGTTCGTCGGCCGCCTGTCCCGCTTCGCCTTCGGCGAGGACGGTGGCGATCCGGTCGCCGCGGTCGGCGCGGTGAAGATCCTCGCCAGCGGTGAGATCGACGCCGTCGCCGTCGCCGCTCGCCTCGAGGCGCGGCGGGCGGAGCTGCGCGCCGAGGTAGCGCGCGCGGAGGGCAAGCTCGCCAACGAGAACTTCGTCGCACGGGCGCCGGTCGAGGTGGTGGAGGAGGAGCGCGAGAAGCTCGCCCGCTACAGCGCCGAGCTGGAGGAGTTGTCGGAATAGACCCGAGCGACCCTGAGCTCTACCTCGATTCCCTCGAGCCGATCGGCTGGCGGCTGGGCCTAGAGCGGATGCACAAGCTCTCGACCCTGCTCGGGCTGCCGCAGCACCGCTTCGCTTCGATTCACGTCGTCGGGACCAACGGCAAGTCGTCGGTGACGCGGATGACGGCGGCGCTGTTGGAGGCTCACGGCGTCCGCACCGGCGCCTGCCTCTCGCCGCACTCCGAGCGCTGGGCCGAACGGATCCTGATCGCTGGCGAGGAGATCGACAGGGCCGCCTTCGCAGCCGCCGTCGAGCGCGCGGCCGAGGCCGCCGCCGCGGTCAACCGCTCTCTCGCCGAGGGCGAAGCGGTCACCCAGTTCGAGCTGGCGACTGCCGCCTCCTTCGTGGCGCTGGCGGCGGCTGGCATCGAGGCCGCCGTGATCGAGGCCGGGCTGGGCGGGAGGCTCGACGCCACCAACACGATCCCCTCGAAGGAGACGGTCCTCACCTCGGTTGGGCTCGATCACACACAATGGCTCGGCGAGACGGTGGGGGAGATCGCGGCGGAGAAGCTGGCGGTCCTGCGCGACCACTCGACCCTGGTCGTCGGTCGGCTCGACCCGGAGGTCGCCTCGCTGGCGAAGCAGACCGCGCGTGAACGGGGCGCCCGACTGATCGTCGCGTCGGAGGACCCCGGACCGGGTTTGGAACTAGGCGCCACGGGCCCCTTCCAGCGCCGCAACTTCGCCCTCGCCTGCGCCGCTGCCGAGGCGTTCCTGGGTCGGGAGCTCGATCTGGATCGGGTCGCCGCCGTCGCGGCTGCGACCGAGGTGCCGGGCCGACTCGAGCGCGTAGCCGATGACCCACCGACGTTCATCGACGCCGCCCACAACCCGCAGGGCGCGGCGGCGTTGGGCGAGGCTCTCAACGAAGTGGCCGCGGGTCGCCCCGTGGTCGCCTGCCTGGCGATCCTCGGTGACAAGGATGTTGCGGCGTTTGTCCGCGCCCTGGCCCCTGCCCTCGACCGTGCCGTCTGCACCGAGATCCCCTCTTCCCCTGCCGACCACCCCGCCGACGGGCCGAAAACGGCACCCCGGGTGCCGTTTTCGGCCCGTCGGCGGTCTGTTCCCGCTGTGGAGCTGGCCCGGGCCTGTGTGGAGGCAGGCATCGCCGCCGAGGTCGAGCCGGGGTTCGACGCCGCGATGCGCCGCGGCCGGACACTCGCGGCGGAGCGCGCCGGCGTGCTTGTCATTGCCGGCTCGCACTACGCGCTGCGCCCGGCCCGCGCCGCTCTCGCTGCCTGACCGGTATGCGAGGATTCCGACGTGGATCGCAGCGCCGGATCTGAATTGCTTTCGATGATGGGCTTGGTCGCCGCCGTGGTCGCGGCGGTGATCCTCGTCTTCTTTGGAGTCGGCTACCTGTTCGGCAGGCTGTTCCTTTGAACCGCGCCTGTTTTGCCCGGACAGGGTTCGCGCCACAGGCGGCGAAGTAGACTCACCGTCCCTCCGGCGCCCCCCTTCAGCCATGGCACTAGCGATCTTCGGCATCAGCAACGACGGCCTCAACCTGGTCGTCAACCTCCTCGTCCTGATGTTGGTCGTGGTCTGGCTGGCGCTGATCGTCTACACCTACCTTGACGCCAAGCGCCGTATCTCCGATCCCTTCCTGGTCGGCTGCGCGACGCTCGCATCCTTCATCCCCTACATCGGCACCGCCGTCTACGCGATCGTGCGGCCGCCCGAGTTCCTCGAGGACGCTCATGAACGCGAGCTGGAGATCAAGGCTGCCGAGCTGCGCGTGCGGCAGCTCGAAGAGCTGACCTGTCAGGGCTGCGGCTACCCAATTGAGAAGTCCTACCTGCGCTGTCCGCAGTGCCAGCGCCGCCTCAAGGATCCCTGCCAGAGCTGCGGCAAGCCGGTCGACCCGCGCTGGTCGCTGTGCCCCCATTGCGAGACGCCGCTCTCAGAGCGCGAGCGCCCGCAGCGCCGCCAGCGGCCGGCCGAGAGCCGCAAACCGCCGCGCGAAGAGGAGCGTCGGCGCCCATCCGAAGCCGAGCGCAAGCCGGCTCGCCGGAAAGCCGAGCCGCCGCGCACCGTCCAAGAGCCTGCAAGCCCGAGTCGACCCCAAAGGAGCCCCAGTCGTGAGCCGGACCCTGATCCTCGTAAAGCCTGACGCCTTCGAGCGCGCCTTGACCGGCGAGGTCCTCGCCCGTTTCGAGCGCAAGGGGCTGCGGATCGCGGCGCTGAAATCGATGCAGGCCGACGAGTCGATCGCCAACGAGCACTACGCCGAGCACCGCGAGAAGCCGTTTTTCGGCGAGCTGGTCGAGTTCATCACCGGCGGCACGCTGGTGGCGATGGTGCTGGAGGGGACCGAAGCGGTCCCCGCGGCACGCCAGTTGATTGGCGCCACCAATCCGGTCGAGGCCGCCCCGGGCTCGATCCGCGGCGACTACGCGCTCGAGGTGACCTTCAACATGGTCCATGGTTCGGACTCCGATGAGTCGGCCGAGCGCGAGATCGGGATCTGGTTTCCAGAGTTGAATTGAGGCTCCGGCTGAGGGTCGAGCCCTGCTGGGCCGGCGGGTCCTGTCGCCGTTTTGGTGCCACCATCCTGCGGTGCAGTAGCTCCTCGGACGGTCCCCCAAAACGGCGCCACCCCCCGGCAGAGACGTGAAAGACCCACAGCCCGCAGCGACCAAAGTCACTTTGGCGTCCGGATCGCCGCAGCGGAGCGAGATTCTCTCCAAGCTGGGGGTGGAGTTCGAGGTGGTGGTGCCCGGGGTGGAGGAGTTGACGGGTGGCGATCCTGAGGTCGAGGTGCTCGAGAACGCCTGGCGCAAGGCACGGGCCGTCCAAGGCGAGGGGTTGGTCATTGCCTGCGACACTGACGTCGTTCTCGACGGCAGGGCGCTGGGGAAGCCCGCCGACGAGGGGGAGGCGCGCGAGTACCTGGACCGGATGTCAGGTCGTCCCCACACCGTGCTCAGCGGGCTCGTCGTCCTCGCCGGCGGCGAGGAGCGCAGTGGCCTCGAACGCACGACCGTCGTCTTCAGGGATCTAGACGACGCGGCGAAGGAGCGCTACGTCCGCTTCGGCGAGTGGCGGGGTCGCTCCGGCGGGTACGCGATCCAGACCCTCGGCTCGACGCTAGTGGCCCGCCTGGAGGGAAGCGTCTCCAACGTCGTTGGCCTGCCGGTTGGGCTGCTCTTCGAGCTGGCGCCTGAATTGTTCCAAGCTGGCTGACCGGCCCAGCATTCTTGCTGCGTCTGGGATGATTCGGAGCTTCACCCACTTACGCATGGGCGTATTCAGCTACTTCACTGGACTCGGCGGTCGTGACATGGCCGTCGACCTCGGCACCGCCAACACCCTGGTCTACGTTCGCGGTCGCGGCATCGTGCTCTCGGAGCCGTCGGTCGTCGCGATCGACTCCCGCAACGGGCAGGTCCACGCAGTCGGCGTCGAAGCGAAGCGGATGCTCGGCCGCACGCCGGGCACGATCACCGCGATTCGTCCTCTCAAGGACGGCGTCATCGCCGACTTCGACGTCACCGAGCAGATGCTGCGCCACTTCATCAAGCAGGTTCATTCCAACCGCTTCGCGCACCCGCGCGTGGTCGTCTGCGTGCCGTCGGGCGTCACCGGGGTGGAGAAGCGGGCGGTCGAGGAGGCCTGCCTCTCGGCCGGGGCTCGCAAGGCGTTCCTGATCGAGGAGCCGATGGCAGCCGCGATCGGCGCCGGCCTGCCGGTCGCCGAGCCGACTGGTTCGCTGATCGTCGACGTCGGTGGCGGCACCACCGAGGTGGCGGTGATCTCTCTCGGCGGGATCGTCGTCTCGCAATCGATCAGGGTTGGTGGCGACGAGCTCGACGAGGCGATCGTCAACCACTGCAAACATCACTACAAGCTGGCGATCGGCACCCAGACCGCCGAGGAGGTCAAGCTCGAGGCGGGCTCGGCCTCGCCGCTGCCGGAGGAGGTCGATGTCGAGATCCGTGGTCGCGACCTCGTCTCCGGCCTGCCGAAGACGATTACGCTCGGCTCGGCGGAGGTCCGCGAGGCCCTCGACGAGACGATCGGCCACATCGTCGACGCGGTCAAGGACACCCTCGACCGCACCCCGCCCGAGCTGGCGGGTGACATCATGGACCGCGGCATCACCCTGGCGGGAGGCGGCGCGCTTCTGCAAGGGCTCGAACAGCGCCTCCGCGACGAGTGCCAGATGCCCTGCCAGCTGGCAGAGTCGCCGCTTACGTGCGTGGCGGTCGGCTCTGGCATCTCCCTGGAGGAGTTCGAGGCAATCCACCGCGCTAGCAAGATGAACTCGGGGACGGCGCGCTATGCGTAGACGCCGCCCGAAATGTCGAGACTTAAGGCACCTTCGTGTATCGCAAGCAAGTACGCCGCCGTAGAGCGGTTCTGACGCTCCTCATCATCGGTTCGTTCCTGCTGCTGACCGCCACCTACGGTCAGCGCTCGGGCGGGCTGCAGCAGGGCATCGCCACCGTTTTCGGCCCCCTGCAGGACGTCGCCGACCGCGCCCTGAAGCCGGCTCGGGACCTGGTCGGATGGTTCGACGAGACGTTCGAGGCGCGCGGCGAGAACGACCGGCTGCGCTCCGAACTAGAGCGGGCGCGCTTGCAGGCGGTTGCCGGCCAGCAGGCCCTGCAGGAGAACGGGCAGCTGCGCGAGCTGCTCGAGCTCGACCGCAGTCCGGCAGTCGACTTCTCAACCTTCGAGCCGGTCACCGGGCGAGTCGTCACGCGCTCGCCGACCTTCTGGCATTCGGCGGTCACGATTGACCTCGGCAGCGGCGACGGCGTCGAGATCGACGATCCCGTCGTCAGCGGTGCCGGCCTGGTGGGCCGGGTCGCGGCGGTGCAGCCGGGTTCCTCTCAGGTCACGCTGATCACCGATCACACCAGTGCCGTTTCTGCCAGGGTCCTGCCAGGCGGGGCCCAGGGGGTCGTCCGGCCCGACGTCGGCGACCCCGAGGACCTCGTCCTCGACTTCATCGTCTCGGCCCGCAAGATCGGTGCCGGCCAGGCGATCGTCACCGCCGGCTGGCGCGCCAGCGAGATTGCCTCGCTGTACCCGGCTGGACTGCCGATCGGCGAGGTGACCGAGGCCTCGATCGTCGAGCAGGAGGCGAGCCAGCAGGTGCACCTGCGGCCCTTCGCCGACCTCGCCAACCTCGACTACGTGCAGGTGCTGACGGGAGGCGGTCGATGATCGTTACCCCGAAGATCTTCACCCGCCTGGTCGCGATCTGCCTGCTCGGCGTCCTCCTGCAGCTCTCCTTCTTCTCGCGGGTGACCTTCTTCCACGTCAGCCCCGACGTGCTTCCGGCATTGGTCGTCGTCCTCGGCCTGCTCGGCGGGGCGATGACGGGGGCGATCGCCGGCTTCTCGGTCGGGCTCCTGGCCGACGGGCTCCTCGCCGACGACCTTGGCGGCTCTTCGCTGGTCCTGCTGGGGATCGGCTACCTGGCCGGCATCTTCCGCGAGCGCTTCGAGATCCACAGCGCCCTGGTGCCGCCGCTGCTCTGCATGGCACTGACCTTCGTCGCCGAGCTGGGATTTGCCGCGGTGCAGCTGATGCTCGGCATCGACGCCCCGGTTAGCCCCCTGATCGTCCGCGACATCCTCCTCAAGAGCATCTTCGCCTTCTTCCTTGGCTGGCCGATCTACCTCAGCGTGCGGAGAGTCCTGCGCCCGGCGCTGGTCGAAGAGCCGCGCGCGCGGCGGCGGCGAATGCCGAGGGTGCTGGGGGCCTGATGTACCTGCGCTCCGACGAACGCGGTCCGGCGATCAGCAACCGGTTGGCGCTGCGGATAGCTGTCTTCGGCGGCTTTGCCCTGGCGCTCTTCGGCGTGCTCTTCTTCCGTCTCTGGACGCTGCAGGTCGTCGACGGCGAGGAGTACCTGGCGGAGGCGAACAACAACCGCATCCGGGAGTACCGGGTCGTCGCGCCACGCGGGGCGATCCTCGACCGCGACGGCGAGGTCCTGGTCGATAACCGCACCAGCCTCGCGCTGCAAGTCAACCCGCGCAAACTGCCTCCCGACGAGGGCGAGCGAAGGGCCGAGCTCGCGCGGCTCGCCGACCTCATCGACACGACGCCGGCGAAGGTGCGCAAGGCGATCCACGAAGAGCTGGAGCTGGCGCCGAGCGCACCGGTGACGTTGCGCAACGACGTCGGCCGCTACCTCGTCTACTACCTACAGGAGAACCAGGACCGCTTCCCCGGGGTCGAGGTGCGGCGCGTCTTCGTCCGCGACTACCCGCACGGGAGCCTGGCCGCGCACCTCTTCGGCAACGTCGGCGAGGTGACCGAAGAGCAGTTGAAGGAGGCGCGCTACCGGGAGCTGGAGCCGGGTGACACGGTCGGCCAGGAAGGGGTCGAGTACGAGTACGACGAGGTGTTGCGAGGGCGGGCCGGGGCGACGCGGATCCAGGTTGACTCGCTGGGGCGGCCAACGCCGGGCGGCCAGCTGAAGGTGGTCGAACCGGCCCCAGGCGACAACCTGCGGCTGACGATCGACGCCGACCTGCAGGAAGCGGGCGAAGCGGCGCTCGGCAGCAGGGGCCTGCGCGGCGGTTACGTGGCGATGGACGTCGGCGACGGCTCGGTCCTCGCGATGGGCTCGAGTCCGAGCTTCGACCCCGACATCCTCACGAAGCCGACGCAGAAGCAGGTCGACGAACTCTACCGCGACCCGATCTCCTCGCCGCTGACCAACCGCGCGATCGCCGGCGCCTACCCGACCGGCTCGACCTTCAAGCCGATCACTTCGATCGCCGCCCTCGCCAGCGGCAACGTGACCACGACCGAAGCGATCTACGACGACGGCGCCTTCACCCTCGGCGGCATCACCTTCCAGAACGCCGGCGGGGTCGCCCACGGCTCGCTCTCGATGCAGAGGGCGTTGGAGGTCTCCTCCGACGTCTTCTATTACACGCTCGGCGACCGCATGAACAGCACGTCGGCCCTGCAGGACTGGTCTCGCCGACTCGGTATCGGGCACGAAACGGGGATAGACCTGCCGGGCGAGTTGCCGGGTCTGCTGCCGACGCCGGCCTGGCGCAATCAGCTCTACCGTGAAGGGCTGACCGAACGGCCGTGGTCTGCTGGCGACAACGTCAACCTCTCGGTGGGACAGGGCGATTTGCAGGCGGCGCCGCTGCAGATGGCGGTCGCCTACGCCACGATCGCCAACGGCGGCACGGTGCCGCGGCCCCACGTGGCGATGCAGGTCGAGGATGCGCAAGGCCGGGTGCTGCGCGAAGTCGAGCCGAAGCCCGCCAGGCACGTCGAGATCAACCCCGAGTGGCGCGAGACGATTCTCGCCGGCCTCCACGATGCCGCCCAGTCGGGCGAGGGTACGTCTTACGAAGTCTTCGGCGGCTTCCCGATCCCGGTCGCGGGCAAGACCGGCACCGCGGAGCGCCCGCCCTACGCCGATCAGTCATGGTATGTCGTGCTTGCCCCCTATCCGGACCCAGAGATCGTCGTCGCGGTGACCTTCGAGGAAGGCGGCTTCGGTGCCGAAACGGCGGCGCCGGCGGCCTTGGACATCCTCTCTGAGTACTTCGACAAGGAAGCGAAGGAAGTCGAAGGCGGAGGGGCGATCGAGTAGCCATGTACGCGACCCGCACCCGCCAAGCCCGCCCGGAGCCCTTTGCCACCCGGCCCAGCATTGCCGAGCGGCTCGGCCTTC
Source organism: uncultured Solirubrobacterales bacterium (assembly GCA_963817945.1). Lineage (GTDB taxonomy): Bacteria > Actinomycetota > Thermoleophilia > Solirubrobacterales > 70-9 > VRUE01. The sequence goes on from CAWFQH010000004.1 coordinate 58,802, forward strand.
CCTATATGGACGCGCCGCTGCTCTTCGCCGCCGTCGCCCTCGCCGCCTTCAGCGTCTTCGTGCTGAGCGAGGCGACGCTCCGCGATGTCCCGGGCAGCCCCCGCTACTTCGCCGACCGGCAGACGGTTTACGTGCTGCTCGGCCTGGTCGGGATGTACGCGTTGGCCCGCGTCGACTACTCGCGCTTCCGCGAGCTGCGGGTCGGCATCTACACCTTCCTCTGCGTCAGCATCTCGCTCGTCTTTGTCTTCGGTTTCGCGGCGCGCGGCTCGCGACGCGCCTTCGACCTTCCCTTCTTCAGCTTCCAGCCATCGGAGCTGGGCAAGCTCCTGCTCGTACTGGCGCTTGCCGGCTTTGTCATCGATGGCGCCCGGCGAGGCTCGGAGCGGCAGCGCACGGTGCGCTACCTCTGCCTCGGCCTCGCCCCGGCTGCGCTCGTTTTCCTGCAGCCCGACCTCGGCACCGCACTGGTGTTCGGGGCCATCACCTTCGCCGTGATGTACGTCGGGGGCGTCCGCTGGACGCACCTGGCGACCATCGGCGGGACGCTGGTCGCACTCGTCGCGATCGTCCTCGTCGCCGCCCCCACCGTGGGAGCGCCGATCTTGAAGGGCTACCAGGAGGAGCGTCTCACCTCCTTCCTGGACCCCAGTGGGGACCCCAGCGACGCTGGCTACCAGCAGAACCAGGCCAAGATCGCGATCGGCTCCGGTGAGATAACCGGCCGTGGCGATCGGGCCACCCAAACGCGGCTCGACTTCGTTCCCGAGCGGCACACCGACTTCATCTTCGCGGTGATCGGTGAGCGCTACGGGTTCACGGGGGCCGCACTCGTCCTATCCCTCTACGCCCTGCTGATCTGGCGGGCGCTGCGGATCGTGACGCTCTCGAAAAACTCCTACGGGACCCTGGTGGCAGGCGGAATTGCCGCCATGCTGCTTTTCCAGGTCTTCGTCAACGTGGGGATGAACCTAGGGATCATGCCGATCACCGGCATACCCCTGCCGTTGCTGAGCTACGGGGGATCCTCCGTGCTCGCGACCTTCCTCGCGATCGGGGTCCTCGAGAGCATCCACGTGCAAGCACGCCTCGGCCAGAGAGGCAGGTTCGCCTGGTGATCCCACGAATGGGACCGGGCCACGCGTACCTACCGAAACTGAGCTGAATCAATGAAGAAAACCATCCTGGTGTCCGCCGATCGCGGCGAGACCCGTGTCGCCGTCCTCGAGTCGAAGACCAAAGGCGGCAAACCCAACGTCGCGGAGCTCTACATCGAGCGCCGTGGCCGGCGATCCCTCGTCGGCAACATCTACAAGGGCAAGGTCGACAACGTCCTCGCCGGAATGGAGGCCGCTTTCGTCGACATCGGCCTCGAGCGCAACGGCTTCCTCCATGTCGATGAGATCGTGATGCCGAACGGCGAGCCGGCGCCGAAGCGCGGGCGCGGCAAAGGCCCCCGCATCACCGAGCTGTTGAAGCCGGGCCAGGAGATCCTGGTGCAGGCTGTCAAGGACCCCTTGAAGTCGAAGGGCGCCCGGCTCTCGATGAACCTCTCGATCGCCGGTCGCTACCTCGTCTACGCGCCCCAGGGCGGCGGCGTCGGGGTCAGCCGCCGGCTCTCGGAATCCGAGCGCGACCGTCTGCGCAAGATGGTCGACCGCACCTACAAAGGACCGGGTGGACTGATCGTCCGCACCGCCGCCCACGGGGCGAAAAAATCCGACTTCGTGCGGGAGATCGGCTACCTGCACCGTCTCTACGAGGTGCTGGAGCGGCGCACTGAGAAGACCAAGGCGCCCGGCCTCGTCTTCCAGGAGGCTGACCTGCCGGTGCGGGTTCTGCGCGACGTCTTCCTTAGCGACTTCGAAAAAGCGATCATCGACTCGCCCAAGCAGATGGAGCGGGTCACGGGCTTCTTCCAGCGCACCGCGCCGGAGCTGGTCGAGAAAGTGGAGCTCTACGAGGACACCAAGCCGCTGCTGGAGAAATGGGGCGTCGACAAGGAGATCGAGTCCACCCTTGACCGGCGGGTCGACCTGCCCGGAGGTGGCTACCTGATCATCGACTACGCCGAGGCGCTGACCGTCGTCGACGTCAACAGCGGCTCCTTCACCGGTCGCGGCAAAGGCGGCCTCGAGGAAACGATCACCAAGGTCAACACCGAGGCGGCCGACGAGGTCGTGCGGCAGCTGCGCCTGCGCGACATCGGCGGCATCATCGTCATCGACTTCATCGACATGGCGCGGGCGAAAAACCGCGACAAAGTCCTGAAGACGCTGCGCAAAGCGCTCGACGCCGACAAGTCGAAGAGCTACGTGGTCGAGGTTTCGCCGCTGGGGCTGGTCGAGATGACGCGGCAGAACATCACCGACGGGGTGCGGGAGATCCTCACCGCACCCTGCCCCACCTGTGCTGGCGAGGGCGTCGTCCTCTCGGCAGAGACGGTGGCGCTGGACGGACTGCGCCACATGCGCGAGATGGCCGCCAGCGACGAGGAGGCCTACCTGCTGCGGGTCAGTCCGAAGGTTGCGGCAGAGCTGATCGATTCCGACAGCGGCCTGGCCGAGCTGGAGCAGGAAACCGGCAAGCAGTTCCACTTCGAGGGCGGCGACGCCCTGGCGATCGACACCTTCGAGCTGGTCGAGGCCGGAACCCGGGCTCAGATCGAGGAGCGGGCGCTGCCATTCAAGGTCGGCGAGGAGGTGCTGGTAACGATCGAGGAGCCGCACATGTACAACGCCGACGACGCAGTCGCCCGGATCGACTCCTACATCGTCAGCGTCACCGGAGGCGGCCCGTTTGTGGGCAAGCGCAAGCTGGTGCGGATCGAGCAGGTGGAGCGGGCGGCGGCCGTCGCCTCGTTGCTGGGCGACGCTGCCAGCAACGGTGCCGGAGGCAGCGACGGGGACGGATCGACCTCCGAGGCTCTAGAATCCTCCGCCTCGCGCAGCAGCAGCAGCAGTCGAGGCCGCAGGGGCGGTCGCGGCGGATCGCGCTCCACTTCTAAGAGCGGCAAGGACGGATGAGCACCTACGCAGTCATAGAGAGCGGTGGCAAGCAGTACCGGGTCGAGAAGGGCACTTCGCTGCTCGTCGACCGGCTCCCTGCAAAAGAGGGCGAGGTGGTCGCGCTGCGCGCCGTCATGTTCCGCGACAAAGAGGTCGTCGCTGAGCCAAAGGAGCTGGAGAAGGTGAAAGTCGAGGCGACCGTCGCCGAGCACCTGCGCGGCCCGAAGATCAAGGTCTTCAAATACAAGCCGAAGAAGGGCTACCGCCGCCGCGCCGGCCACCGCTCCGAGCTGACCAGGCTCGAGGTGACCGAGCTCAAACTCGGCGCCCGCAAAGCGGCAAAACCAAAATCCAAAACCGAATCCGCTGCTAAAAAGGACGACGATGGCTCATAAGAAAGGACTCGGCTCCAGCCGCAACGGCCGCGAATCAAACCCCAACATGCTTGGGGTCAAGGTCTTCGCCGGCCAGAAGGTCTCCGGTGGCGAGATCATCGTCCGCCAGCGCGGCACCCGCTTCTGGCCGGGTGACGGCACCGGCCTCGGGCGCGACCACACGATCTTCGCGACGCGCCAAGGGGTCGTCGAGTTCAAGCAGTCGCGCAAGGGTCGGACCATCTCGGTTTTGCAGGACTAGGCGGTGGGAGGGGTCGGGTGCCCCTCTCGCTTGCTGGATTTTTCGCACGCACGCGCTGTGGCTCTCGCTGAGGATTAGGGCGAAAAATAGGACGCCGCTTCGCGAGAGGGCACCCGACCCCTCCTGCCCAGCCCCCAAAGCCTCGGGTGCCGGAGCTGGGTGGGGCGAGAAACCGATGTATATGAGCGGTAAGTCGCCTCACTAGGCTCGTGTCCATGTACGACAAGGCGAAGATCTGGGTCGAGGGTGGTGCCGGCGGCAACGGTTCCGTGAGCTTTCGGCGAGAGGCGCACGTGCCGAAGGGCGGGCCTGACGGCGGTGACGGGGGGCATGGCGGGGACGTTGTGCTCGTCTGCGATCCGTCGCGGCGCGACCTCGGCGCCCTTCGGGGGAGCAAGCACTTTCGGGCCGGGCGAGGCAAACATGGGCAGGGCGCCAACAAGCATGGGGCCCGGGGGGAGGAGCTGGAGATCCCGGTGCCGGCGGGGACGCAGGCCGAGGCGGTCGACGGGAGCAGGATCGACTTGGTCGCTGCCGGGCAGCGGGCGGTCGTCGCCCATGGAGGGCGCGGCGGCCACGGGAACAAGCGCTTCGCGAACTCAACCCGGCAAGCGCCGCGGTTCGCCGAGAAGGGAACCGGGGGCGAGGAGGGCTGGGTCGAGGTGCGGCTGAAGCTGCTCGCCGACGCCGGCCTGGTTGGCCTGCCCAACGCCGGCAAGTCGTCCCTGTTGGCGCGGCTGACGCACGCGAACCCCAAGGTCGCCGACTATCCCTTCACCACGATCTCGCCGGTGCTGGGCACGATCGAATCCGAGGACCGCCAGGCCGTGTTGGCCGACATCCCCGGTCTGATCGAAGGTGCCGCTGAGGGCGCCGGGCTCGGACACGAGTTCCTTGCACACGTAGAGCGCTGCTCGATGTTGGTCCACTTGGTCGACCTGGCGCCGCTGGAGGGCGAGCCAGTCGCCAACTACGAAGCGGTGCGCGAGGAGCTGTTGGCCTACGGAGCCGGGTTAGAGGCCCTGCCGGAGCTCGTCGTCCTCTCGAAGCGAGACCTGCTCCCGTCAGGGCAGGTAGAGGCCGCGGTGGCGGAGTGGGAGCAGCGCCTGGCCGGCTCTCGGCTGGGCGTGCTGTCGGTCTCCTCGGCCACGGGCGAGGGAATCGAGGACCTGCGCCGCCGCATTCTCGCCGAGCTGCCCGAAGGGCCGACTGCCAGTCTGGACGACAGAAGGGCAACGGCAAGCGGAGCAAGTGCCACGAGCGCGGCCGAGTTCGAGGCCGAGCACCGCGTCTACCGCCCGGTCGGCGAGGGCGGTTACTCGGTTGAGCGCGAGGGGGACGGCGCCTTCCGCGTCCTCGGCCGCGGCGTCGAGCTCCTCTTCGAGCGCCATGACATCGGCAACGAAGAGGCGCTTGCCTACCTAGAGCGGCGCTTGAACGAGATCGGTGTCATTGCCGCCCTACGCGCCGCCGGCTTCGAGCCAGGCGACGAGGTCCGGGTCGGCGAGCACGAGTTCGAGCTACACCCCTGAGCCCGGCTCCGGCTCCGTACCGACGCCCCCGACGGCGCCCATCAGCACGTCCTCGCGGCTGTAGTGGCCGACCGAGTCGAACCAGCGCTTGGCGCGCAGGCCATCGCGCAAGTCGCAATCGGCGACGACGATCCCCTCCTCGCCGTAGAGCGGGCCGGCTATCACCTCGCCCCAGGTGGGCTCGACGATCGCGGCGCCACCGCGGCCAAAGACGTCGCGCTCGGGCAGCTCGACCGGGAAGTCATCAGGGAACGCCTCTCGCGGTATGAACTGGGGAGCGGAGACGACGAAGGCGCCGGACTCGATTGCGATGTGGCGCATGCTGGCGAGCCATCCGTCGGAGTCGTCTGCCGTCGGTGCGACCCAGATCTGTGGTCCCGACCGGTACATTGCGTAGCGCGCCAGCGGCATCCGGTTCTCCCAGCAGATCAGGCCGCCGACCTTGCCCAGCGGCGTTTGCGCGGCAACGAGATCGTCGCCGGCGCCGATCCCGTGGAAGAGCCGCTCGTGATGGGTCGGCATCAGCTTGCGGTGCTTCCACACAAGCCCCTCGGGCCCGATCAGAACGAGCGTGTTGTAGAGGGAGCCGGGCCGCTCCGCCTCGCGCTCGTTGACGCCGATCGCGCAGTAGGCGCCGGTGCGCTGACACGCCTCGATCAGCTCGTCGATCAGGGCACCGGGCACGTCAACCGAGTTTTCCCAGAGCCGCTGCCAGAGCTCGTCGAAGCCGCCGAACGTCGCGGCGGGCGCGGCCCATGACTGCGAGGGGTAGAGGGGGACGAAGGTCTCGGGGAGGACGACCAGCTCGGCGCCGTCTGCCGCGGCGCGCTCGATCAGCTCCACCGCCTTGGCGATCGACGCCTCCGCGTCGAGGATCGCCGGCGTCGCCTGCGCGGCGGCGATCCGCACCGTCCTCAGCTCGGTCACCGGATCCAGGTTAGTGGCGGGCTGCGGCGCATGCTCGGGCGCCGTTCATACACTTGCCCGATGACCCTGGTCGTCAAGCTCGGCTCCTCGATCGTCGCCGCCGACGACGGCGAGCTGCGCGTCGACGTGCTCGACCGGGTCTGCGAGCAGGTGGCCGCGCTGGAGCAGGGCGGTGAGCGGGTGGTGATGGTGACCTCCGGAGCGATCGCCCGCGGTAGGCGGCTGCTGAACCTCGAAGAGCGCCCGCGGGCGATGGATGAGCTGCAGGCTGCCTCGGCGGTCGGCCAGGGCGACCTCTTCCGCGCCTACGAGACGCGGCTGAGCGAGCGCGGAACCCACGCCGCCCAGGTCCTGCTGACCGCAGCCGACATCGCGGCGCGGACCAACTACCTCAATGCGCGGCAAACGCTGCGGCGACTGATCGAGTGGGGGGTGGTGCCGGTCGTCAACGAGAACGACACCACTGCCACCGACGAGATCACCTTCGGCGATAACGACTTCCTCGCCGCCCAGGTGGCGATCCTGCTCGACGCGCGCCTTCTCGTCCTTCTCTCCGACGTTGACGGCCTCCACCGGGGCGATCCACGCAGCCAGCCGGACGCGGAGCTTGTCGCCGAGGTGGGCGACTTCGCCGAGCTGGACGAGATGGAGATCGGGGACCGGACCTCCGCCTTCGGCTCGGGCGGGATGCGCAGCAAGGTCGCCGCCGCCGAGATGGCGAGCGTGGCCGGTATCGCGACGGTGGTCTGCAACGGTACGACCGACGGGACTCTGACGGCGGCTGCCGCGGGCGATCCCGTCGGAACCCGATTCGCCCCCAGGCAGGGCCGCGCCTCGAGTTTCAAGCTCTGGCTGAAATACGCGAAGCCGGCCAAGGGTCGCCTCACGGTCGACGAGGGCGCGGCGCGGGTGCTGCGCGAGAGCGGTTCGAGCCTGCTGCCGGTCGGGATCGTCGCCGTCGACGGCAACTTCGACGCCGGTGACGCGGTCGAGGTGGCCACCGACGGCTCGGTGATCGGCAAGGGAATCGCCGATTACTCCTCGCGCGAGCTGGATCGGGTCAAGGGGCTGCAGAGTGCGCTGGTGCGCGAGCAGCTTCCGCACGCGGCCGACGAGGTGATCCACCGCGATCGCTTCGTGCTCGTCTGAGCCCTAGCTACCCTTAGCCGTCCATGGCAGTGACGACGACGAGCATCGCCGAGACCTGTAAAGCAGCGCAGAGCGCTGCGCGTGCACTGGCGTCTGCTTCGACCGAGGCTAAGGACGCGGCGCTGGAGGCGACCGCGCGGCTGTTGGGCGAGCGGACGGGCGAGATCCTCGCGGCGAACGCGGCCGACCTGGCCGACGAGCACGCGGCAGGATTGACCGCGGCGCTGCGCGACCGGCTGACCCTCGACGAGGAGCGGGTCGCGGCGATGGCCGACGGCGTCAGGGCGGTGGCGGCACTCGACGATCCGGTCGGCGAGGAGCTCGAACGAAAAACGCTCGCCGGTGGGCTCGAGCTGCGCAAGTTGCGGGTGCCGCTCGGCGTCGTCGCAGTCGTCTACGAGGCACGGCCCAACGTGACGGTCGACTGCGCGGCGCTGACCATCAAGAGCGGCAACGCGATCGTCCTGCGCGGCTCCCATTACGCCGAGCGCTCCAACGGGGCGTTGGCGGCAGTCGTCCGCGAGGGCCTGGTCGAGGCGGGTTTGCAAGACGACGCGGTGCTGCTGCTGGCCGGCGGCGGCCATGAGGAGCTGGCAGAGCTGGCAACCCAGGACGGCGCGGTTGACCTGCTGATACCGCGCGGGGGCGAAGGGCTGAAGGCGGCGCTGAAGGAGGTGGCGACGGTGCCGGTGATCTACGCGGCGGCTGGCAATTGCCACGTCTACGTTCACGCCGACGCCGACCTCGAGATGGCACGGCGGATAGTCGTCAACGCCAAGGTGCAGCGTCCGGGCGTTTGCAACGCGGCGGAGACCCTGCTGGTCGACACCGCGGTGGCGGCGGACTTCCTGCCCGCTGCCGCCGCCGAGCTGCGGGCAGCAGGCGTCGAGCTTGTCGGCGACGAGCGGGCCCGGGCCGCTGTCGGCGATGCCGAGGTCGGGGCGGCCGCCGACGATGACTGGGCCCTCGAGTTCCTTGACCTGAAGCTCGCCGTCGCCGTCGTCGACTCCCTCGAGGGGGCGATCGACCATGTCAACGCCTACGGAACCCGTCACTCGGAGGCGATCGTGACTCGCTCCCAGGAGGCCGCCGAGCGCTTCACGACCGGAGTCGACGCCGCCGTCGTCTACACGAACGCCTCGACCCGCTTCACCGACGGCTTCGAGTTCGGAATGGGCGCTGAGATCGGCAACTCGACCCAGAAGCTGCACGCGCGCGGCCCGATCGGCCTGCGCGAGCTGACCACCTACAAGTACGTCGTCCGCGGCGACGGCCAGGTGCGTGGGTAGCGACGGCGCCCGGCCCGGCGTCGGCGTCCTCGGCTCGGCTTTCAACCCGCCCCACCTCGGCCACCTTGCGCTGGCGCAGGAGGCGCTCTGGCAGCTCGGCCTCGACGAAGTCATCTTGATGCCGACTGGCGAGGCGCCGCATAAGCGGATCCTCGACGACCCCGGGCGAGAGTTGCGCCTGGCGATGACCCGGTTGGCAGCGGCAGATGACTCCCGCTTCGCGGTCTCCAGCCTCGAGGTCGATCGCGACGGGCCGTCCTACACGTATGAAACCTTAGAGCTGCTTGCAGGGGAAAGACCGAATACGCAGCTTGTCTTCGTGATGGGGGCCGACGCCGCGGTGGGGCTCGAGAGCTGGCGCCAGCCGGAGCGCGTCGTCGAGCTGGCGCAGCTGGCGGTGGCACGGCGGGCGGGGGTCTCCGACGCCGACGTCGGCGCGGCGATGCGCAGCCTCGGAGCCGAGGGCCGGGCAACGATGCTGGAGATGCCGCAGTTCGGCGTCTCCTCTTCATCTGTTCGCGAGCGGGCCGCCGCGGGCCGACCGCTGCGATACCTGGTGCCGGAGGCGGTGGCGAGATTCATCGAGGAGAAGGAGATCTACTCATGAGCCCGCTTGCCTCGGAGCCGCTGGCACGCCGTCTGGCCGAGCTGGCTGACGCAAAAGGCGCGACCGAGATCGTCGTCCTCGACATGCGGCAGCTTGCCTCTTACACCGACTTCCTGACGATCTGCACAGCCCGCAACGAGCGCCAGGCGCGGGCCGTTGTCGACGAGGTGAAGCTGCGGCTGAAGCAGGAGAGCGACCTGCTGCCCAGTGGCGTGGAGGGAAACGGCGCCGCCGGTTGGATCGTGCTCGATTACCTCGACGCCGTCCTGCACGTCTTCACGGCCGACGCACGGCAGCGCTACGGCCTCGAGGAGCTCTGGCATGAAGCCCCGCGACTGGAGCTGGGACTGGATCGCGAGAGCCGCTCGGCGGCCAGCGCCTGAGTGCTCGAACGCCCGTTCGAGCCCACGGCGAGTGTCGCGAAAAAGCCGTCCGAACGGGCCCCTAGCGTCCCGGACATGGGTAGCTTCAAGAGGGCGCTCCTCGGCTATCGCCGTGGCGAAGTCGAGACGGCGATAGCGGCGCGCGACGAACGGATCGGAGCGCTCGAGCGCGAGGCTCGGGACGCGGTCGATCGCATGCGCAGCGCGACCGCGGCGGCGGCGCGTAGCGAGCAGGAGCTGTCCCTGTTGTCCGGGATGGTGATCGAGCGCGAGCGTGAGATCCGCAACCTTGGCGAGCTGCTGCGCGAGGCGAACGAGCGCCACGACCGCAGCATTGCCTCGCTGGAGTCGACGGCCGGGCGCCTGGAGGAGATCCAGGCGCAGGCCCGCGGGCAGGCGACGAGGATCCGAATGAAAGCGCTGCGCGAGGCGGTCGAGGTGAGCCGTCGCACGCAGGAGCTGTCGGACGTGCAGGCGGCGGGATCCGGCGGCGCTGAATCGAACGGAACGGCCAGCTCCGCAGAGGGCCGCGAGGACGGACTCTACGAGGGCAACGTCAGGCTCGAGATCGGGCCCCTCGACGATTTCTCCCAGCTAGTTGGCTTCGAGGACGCGATCGGTCGGCTCGGCGCTTCCCAGATCTCGGTGGAACGCTTCTCCGAGGGCCGCGCCACCCTCTCGATGAACCTCGACGAGCCGGTCGCGCTGCTGCGCGAGCTGGAAGAGCGAGCCCCGCTCGAGTTCCGCGTCCGCCGCAGCGCCGGCGACAACTTGATCCTCGACGTCGACGAGGACGAGGGCACCGGCCGCCAGGCTGCCTGATCTGCACGGCGCTCGCGGCTGACCGTCTAAACTCAGCCCACCTCGGGGCTGTAGCTCAGCTGGAAGAGCGACGCGCTGGCAGCGCGTAGGTCACGGGTTCGAGTCCCGTCAGCTCCACTATTTGGACCAGGTCGTGCAGATTGTGGGGGCGCTGCTGATCCTGCTCGCCTATGCGGCGGCGCAGTTCGAGGTCATGGACCAGCATTCGCGGGCCTATCTCCTCCTCAACCTGATCGGATCAGCGATCCTCGCGGTCCTCGCATGGCACGAGCGTTTATGGGGCTTTCTGCTGCTGGAGGGGGTCTGGGCCGTGGTCTCCCTCTGGGGCTTCGTTCAGCTTCTTCGTAGGCGCGCGCCGACCGCGCCCTGAGCGGCTGAACGCCTCAAACCTTTGGCTCAGCTGCCGATGAGTGAGCGATGAATGCTGCCAACGATCACGTGTTCTCGCATGGAATGCAGGACACGCGAGAGACCTTTGCGGCCTGGAACGGCCGCCCCTGGTCGGTGCTGGCTGGCTGGACCTGGCTCAGTCTGGCGATCGCGCTGGTCCTGCTCGGCGCCGTCTGGCTCGTCGCCGGCCTACTGACTCCCGACGTCACGCCTATTCATATGCCGGGCCTGAACGAGTCGACGTCGCCGCTCGACACGCTGCCGATCCTCTGGCGCAACTCGCTCGTCCTCGCCCTGCACGGCACGGCTTGCGTGGCCGGCTTCATCGCCGGTGCCTCGATGCCGATCGCGGCCGCTCAGCGCAGCGGCCTCTCGCGCTGGATCCACCTAAAAGCAGCCCAGTTCGCGATTCTCTTCGTCGCCGCGGTCACCCTCTTCTCGCTCTGCACCCAGGCGCTCTACCTGGGCTTCCAGGGGTCGACGATCGCCTACCAGCTCGAGATCTCCCATGCGACTCTGATCCTCAGCGTCCTCCCGCACGCGCTCCCGGAGCTGACCGCGCTCTTCCTGCCGCTCGCGGCTTGGTTGATCGCCACTCGCCGCGGCGAGTGGAATCAGCTGCTCGCGGCCACCTTCATCACCGTGCTTCTTGCGATCCCCGTTTTGGTCGTCGCCGCGACGATCGAGGTCTATTTCTGGCCTCGCCTGCTGGCGGCCCTCTCCCCGGTCATGTGAGCACAGGCGGTGACGGAACACCCTGCTTGTGCGACCCTGGAGAGAGACGAGTCCGATCAAGCAGGCGGGGAGTCTCACAAAGGAGAACGACCGTGTCGAAAGGCAACAAGCCCAGGCAGCGCCTCGATAGTCGGATCGAGAACTCGATTAAGGATGTGATCCGGCTTGACCTGTTGCGCATCCTCAGCGAACGACCAGCGTCACCGCGCGAGCTGGCTGAGATCCTCGAAGAGGACGTGGGAGACCTGCTCAGTCACCTGGTCGAGCTGTGGGCGGACAACTGCATCGAGGTCGTCGCCGAGGGGCCCGGCGGGGAGGAGGCCGATCGGCGCTACCGGATCGCCCCTCCCTTCTTCATCGACGACTGGCGGGCGCAGGAACTCTCCCGTGAGGAACGGGAACGGCTCTCTGTCGCGGTACTGCAGGGAATATTCACCGAGGCGCTTGGAGCGCGGCGGACCGGCAGTCTCGATGCGCGTCACGACTCCCATCTCAGCTACAAGCCCCTGAAGCTGGACGACCGTGGCTGGCGCGAACTGACGGGGCTGTTGCTGCGAACACTGAAGGAAGCGGAAACGATCGAGGACGGCAGCCGCGAGCGGTTGGGTCTGACCGACGAGGATGGCCTCGAAGCCGTCGTCGCGCTGATGGGCTACGAGCGAAGCGAAAGCCGCACGGGCTGACCCGCCGCCGCTCTGCGGCATAGCCTCGGGGCGATGACTCGCCGGCAGCGGATTCGCCTCGTGCACTGGAAGCAAGAGGAGGTCGGCGAGCGCGCCGCGCGGCTCGAAGCGGAGGGGTACGAGGTCGACGGCGACGTCCCGGGAACGAGCATCGGGGTCAGGGAGCTGCGCGAGGACCCGCCAACGGCATTCGTCATCGACCTCGGCCGTCTCCCCTCTCACGGTCGAGAGGTTGCCTTCGCGCTGCGGCAGTCGAAAGCCCTACGGGCGATACCGATCGTCTTCGTCGGCGGCGCGGAGGTGAAAGTCGAGCGGATCCGCAGCCAGCTGCCGGACGCCGTCTTCACCAGCTGGGAGCAGATCGGCGCCGAGCTGCGTCGGGCGATCGGGCATCCGCCGGCCGACCCGCTCGTTCCCCAATCGGATTCCGGGCCGCGTTCGGGCCGGGCGCTGGCGCAAAAGCTCGGGCTCAAGGAGGGGATGACGATCGCCGCGATCGGCGCGCCGGCAGGAGTCGGGCAGATGCTTGCCCCGCTGCCGGCGCGCGTGACCCTACGCGGCGGTAATCGCGGGGCCCGCGAGATGACGCTCTGGTTCGTAACTGCGCGCGTTGACTTCGAGCGCCGCCTCGCGGCCGTCGCCAAGGCAGTTGGCGAGGGAACGCTGTGGATGGCGTGGCCGAAGCGCTCCTCGGGCGTCGAGACCGACCTCAGCGAGGACGCGATTCGTGAGGTCGCCCTTAGGGCTGGCCTGGTCGATACCAAGGTTTGCGCGATCGACGACACCTGGTCCGGTCTGCGGCTGACGCGGCGCCGTTCATAAGATCGCCTCATGAGCGCGGAGCGAGCAAGCGTCCATATCTGGTTCTTCGCGCCGCGAGCGAAGCGCGAGGATTTCTGAAATGGCCGGTTACGACCCGAAACAAATCGAGCGCCGCTGGCAGCAGGTATGGGCCGAGGAGCGCACCTGGGAGGTCGCGAATCCCGGTCAGCCCGGCTACGAGGCCGAGAAGCCGAAGTCCTACGTGTTGGAGATGCTGCCCTACCCCTCGGGGGAGCCCCACGTCGGCCATCTCAAGTGCTACGCGGTCGGCGATGCGATCGCCCACTTCCGTCGCCGGCACGGCTTCGACGTGATCCACCCAATGGGCTACGACGCCTTCGGGCTGCCAGCCGAGAACAACGCGATCAAAACCGGCGAGCCGCCCCGCGAGGCGACCGAGCGTTCGATCGAATCCTTCCGTCGTCAGTTCCGCGAGTGGGGAATCTCGATCGACTGGTCGCGGGAGCTGGGTACCCACACGCCCGAGTACTACCGCTGGACCCAGTGGATCTTCCTGAAACTCCTCGAGCGCGGGCTGGCCTACCGCGACGAGGCGCCGGTGCAGTGGTGCCCGGTGGACGCCACGGTCCTCGCCAACGAGCAGGTCGTCGACGGGCGCTGCGAGCGCTGCGGCTCGCCGGTCGAGCAGCGGCGGCTCGAGCAATGGTTCTTCAAGATCACCGACTACGCCGATCGGCTCCTGGCCGACTTCGACAGGCTCGAGTCCTGGCCCGAGCACGTCCTCACCATGCAGCGCAACTGGATCGGCCGCTCCGAAGGTGCTGAGGTCGCCTTCCGCTGCGAGGAGCTCGACCTCGACTTCCCCGTCTTCACGACCCGGCCCGACACCCTCTTCGGCGCCACCTTCTTCGTCCTCGCCCCGGAGCATCCACTGCTGCAGCGGCTGGTCGTCGGCACCCCGGCCGAGGGCTCGGTGCGCGAGTACGTCAACGAGGTCGCCCGCGCCTCGGCGGAGGAGCGCGGCGACGAGGACCGGCCCAAGACGGGCGTTCCGCTCGGTCGCAGCGTCGTCAACCCCGTCAACGGCGAGGAGATCCCGATGTTCGTCGCCGACTACGTGCTGATGGAGTACGGCACCGGCGCGATCATGGCGGTGCCCGCCCACGACACGCGCGACTACGAGTTCGCCCGGGCCTTCGACCTGCCGGTGCGGCGGGTTATCGAGGGAGTCGACGAGGAGGTCGCGCGCGACGACGACGGTCTGCCCTACCCCGGCGATGGACCGATGATCGACTCCGGCCGCTTCGATGGCAAAGGCAATCGCGAGGCTTACGAGGAGATCGTCGAGTGGCTGTCCGCGGAGGGGCGCGGACAGGCTGCGGTCAACTACCGGTTGCGCGACTGGCTCGTCTCGCGACAGCGTTACTGGGGGGCGCCGATCCCCGTCGTCTACTGCGAGGAGTGCGGGATCGTGCCGGTGCCCGAGGACCAGCTGCCTGTCGAGCTGCCCGCGGTCGAGGACTACGCGCCGCAGGGGCGGAGCCCGCTGGCGGCGGCGGAGGACTGGGTCGCCACCGAGTGCCCCGCCTGCGGTGGGCCTGCACGGCGCGAGACCGACACCATGGACACCTTCGTCGATTCCTCCTGGTACTTCATCCGCTACCTCGACCCGCGCAACGATGAGACTCCGTGGGGCCGCGAGGCGGCGGACCACTGGCTCCCCGTCGACCAGTACATCGGCGGCGTCGAGCACGCGATCTTGCACCTGATGTACGCGCGCTTCTTTACCAAGGCGCTGACGGACCTTGGCCACCTCTCGGTGCAGGAGCCGTTCGCCAATCTCTTCACCCAGGGGATGATCACCCGCGACGGGGCGAAGATGTCGAAGTCGAAGGGCAACACGGTCAGCCCCGCCGACTACGTCGAGCGCTACGGAGCCGACACCGCCCGAACCTACGTCTGCTTCATGGGTCCGCCCGAGCGCGGTGGGGACTGGTCCGACGAGGGGGTCGAGGGGGTCAACCGGTTCCTCTCGCGGCTCTGGCGGCTCTGCGAGGAGGTCGAGGGGAAGCCGGCGGCGAAGGTTTCTGGCAACGCCTACGAGGGCGAGGCGCGAACCTTGCTCGCAAAGGCACACTGGGCGATCGACAAGGCGACGCGGGACTTCCAGCGCGGCTTCCAGTTCAACACCGCGATCGCCGCGGTGATGGAGCTCGTCAACGACGCCTACCGGGCCAAGGACTCTCTCTACGCCGATCCGGCCGGCACCGCCGCGGTTCGGTTCGCCACGGCGACGGCCGCCTCCCTGGTCTTTCCCTTCGCACCCCATCTCGGGGCGGAGGTCTGGCAGCGGCTGCGCGGGGGGCGCGTCTGGGAGGAGCCGTGGCCCGAGGCGGACCCAGAGCTGCTGAGCAGCGACACCGTGACCCTGGTGGTCCAGGTCAACGGCAAGCTCCGCGACCGGATCGAAGCTGCCGCCGATGCCCCGGAGGAAGAGCTGCTCGCGCTCGCCCGTGCAAGCGAGAAGGTTCGGCGCCACCTCGACGGCAAAAAGGTGGTCAAGGAGGTCGTCGTCCCGGGCAAGCTCGTGAACCTGGTGGTCCGCTGAGCCGCGGAAACCGGCGCATCTCGACGTGCTCGGTCGTCCGCCGATCTGCGTGGTTTCCGCGGCCTCAGTCCCCACATCTGGTACAAAGCGGCCGCAATGCTGGTCAGGCGCCTAGCAGAGGCCCCCGTGGAGGAGTGGCACAGGCTCAGCTATCACGTCCTCATGGACGCGGGCGAGATGGGCGCCCGCAACATGTCCGTGACCAGGCTGCAGATTCCCACCGGGGTTGAGCAGACGCTGCGCTCCGATGAGGACGCGGAGCAGGTCTACGTCGTTGTCCAGGGCGCCGGCACGATGTCCGTCGCCGGCGATACCCAGGCCGTCGGCGAGGGCGACCTGATCCTGGTCCCGCCGGCGACCGACCACTCGATCGCCAACGACGGCGAGGAGACGCTCGCCTGCCTCTCCGTCCAGTCGCCGCCTGTTGCTGCCGCCGAGCTGTACAGCGATCAGTTGGCAGAGGTATCCGGCTACGACGACGAAGATTGACTGAGTCGCGATAGGCGGCGCATCTCGGGGTCTTCGGTCGGCCTCCTCGGGTCACGCACTGAAGTGCGCTCCCCTCGTCGGTCTCCCTGCATCCCCCGATCTGCTTGCCTCTCACGACTCAGTCGGGTCTGAGAATTTGCATTCCGCGCGCCACGCGTGCGGCGGGGCCTGGGAGCGTGGCGCGTATGCCCGACCTGAGCCGATCGCAGCTGTTCGTCTACGGCGCGGTGGCGATTGCGCTGCTGCTGGTTGGGGTGCGGGCGATTCGGGCGGAGGGGAGCGGCGCGACTGGCCTTCCGGTCGGCTCCGGCGTCGCGCCGGACGCCAGCGGTGGGGTCTCGATCGAGAGCGCCGGTTCTGACCTCGTCGTCGACGTTGCCGGGGCCGTTCGTCAGCCGGGCGTGTACCGACTGCCGGCGGGCGCCCGTGTGATCGACGCGATCGAGCGCGCCGGTGGACCGGACGGCGGGGCCCTGCTCGAGGCAATCAACCGGGCGGCGCGGCTGACCGACGGACAGCAGGTCGTGGTGCCGGTCAAGGGGATGGCCGGGACCGTCGCCGCGGGCGCCTCCCCGTCGACGGAAGTAGGGCCGATCAGTCTCGGCAGTGCCACGATCGAGCAGCTCGACACGATCGATGGCATCGGCCCGGTGACGGCTCAGAAGATCGTCGAATTCCGCGATCAGCACGGCGGCCTCGCGTCGGTCGAACAGCTCGACGAGGTGAGCGGGATCGGGCCGGCGACGATGGAGTCGCTGCGCGCTCGGCTCCAGCCCTGACGTGACGACGCGCGGCGACCGGCTGCCCGGCCTGGTGCTGGCGCTCGGCGTCGTCTCGGTCGTCCTTCTCGCCTTGGCCAACAGCGCCGAGATCCGCAACCGGGCAAGCGAGGCGCTGGAGCGGGGGATGCCGTCGAGGGAGGCGGCTCTGGCACGGGGCTTCGTGCTCGGCGAAGACGAGGGGATCGACGCCCGCACCGTGGAGGACTTCCGCCGCGCCGGGCTTGGCCATTTGCTCGCGGTCTCGGGCCAGAACGTGGCCTTACTGGCCCTGCTCGCGATGCCCCTCCTGGCCGCGCTCGGTCTGCCGCTGCGCGCCCGACTCGTCTGGATTCTCGGCTCGATCCTCGTCTACGTCGCCCTCGCCGGCGCCGGCCCGTCGATCCAGCGGGCCGGCACGATGGGGGCTCTGAGCGTGCTGGCGACCCTCTCGGGCCGGCGCGCCTCGCGACTCTATGCCTTGGCGCTGGCGGCGATCGTCACGCTCGGGATCGATCCCCGAATCGCCGCCGACGTCGGCTGGCAGCTCAGCTTCGCCGCCGTCTTGGGAATCCTCCTCTTCGTCGGGCCGATGCGGGATGCGGTCGCGGCCCGGATCGGCTCCGGTCCGTGGCAGCGCACCCTTGCCGAGGCCGTCGCGATGACGATCGCCGCAACGGTGGCAACAGCACCGCTGGTCGCTTTCCACTTCGGGACCTTTTCGACGACGACGCTGCTCGCCAATCTGCTGGCGCTACCGGCCGTGGCGCCGGCGATGTGGCTGGGGATGCTCGCCGCCGCCGCCGGCCAGGTTCCTGGCTTCCCGGTCGAGGCCCTCAACGCGCTCGGCGCGCCGCTGCTCGCCTACGTCGCGCAGATCGCCGCCTGGTGCGGCCAGCCGGCCTGGGCCTGCGTGGAAGTGCGGCTCGATGGAGCCGGCCTGCTCGTTTCCTACGCACTCATATTCCTCGTCGCGGTCAGCGTCAAATGGCTCGTCGCGCGCCGCCGCGTGGCCGTCGCGCGCCGGCTTCGTGCCACCGTGAGCCCGCGAGGTCGACGGCGGTTGCGCTTCCAGCTCCGTCGGCTGGTCCCGCTGCTCGGCGCGGTGGTGTTGCTCGCGGCCCTCCTCGCCGCAGGTGGACTGGACGCAGGGAGATCGGCGCTGGGCCCGCCATCGTCGGGATTGCGCGTCTCGGTCATCGACGTCGGTCAGGGCGACGCGATCCTCCTGCAGCCCGCGGTAGGCGCCGCCGTACTCATCGACGGCGGCCCGCCCGGCGCCGAAGTCGTCGCGAGGCTCCGCGCCGCCGGCGTGGAGAGGCTGGGTGCCGCTGTCCTCAGCCACGATCAGGCCGATCACGCGGGCGGCATCGTCGAGTTGTTTGGGGAGCTGCCGGTCGAGACGCTGCTCTACGCGGTCGCCGACGAGCCGACCCTCGTCGCAGCCCGGGCTGCTGGAGCGACCCCACGCCGCCTCGCCGCGGGTGACGAGGTCCGCTCTGGCCGGTTGCGCCTGGAGGTACTTTGGCCGCCGCCCGAGCTTTTCGGCGAATCGCGCAACGTCGAGGACCCCAACCGGCTTTCGCTGATCCTGCTGCTGCACTGGCATGGCTTCTCGATGCTGCTGCCCGGCGACGCGGAGGCCGAGGCGGTCCCACTCAACCCCGGGCCGGTCGACGTGCTCAAGGTTGCCCACCACGGCAGCGACGACGCCGGGCTCGACGCGCTTCTCGCCGGCGCCCGCCCCCGGGTCGCGGTGGTCTCGGTCGGCACCGGAAATCCCTTCGGGCACCCGACGGCAGCCACGCTGGCGACCTTGGCCGGGCACGAGGTCCGCAGCTTCCGCACCGATCGCGACGGCACGATCGTGCTCGAGGTCGGTCGAGGCTCGTTCCGGGCGAGGACCGTCGGCTGAGCCGGCCTCAACGGATCTCCGAATCGATTTTCGTGCTTTGGACGCTTAGGGCTACGGTCATCCCCCTGCACGTCGATGGCCGTATCGGTGTTTCGCAAGCGCTTACAGCCCCGGCCCCGTCGTCTCGCCTTTCCCAGCCTGCTGGGTAACGGGATGCCGGAGCGCCTGCGCAGCACATCGATCGCGCTGATCGGGGCCGTCGCTGCGGTCGGACTCGGCACGGTCGCCTTCGCCCTTCAACTCGGGCCCCCAACCGTCGTCAGCGGCCCTTTGCCGGAACCGCCGCCGAAGCGACATGTCATCGGCGAGCGCGATCGCCGCGAGGAGCAGGCCGCAGGCAAGCCGACGACCGGGGTCGTAGTGGCTCGTGGCGCACCCTCGGCGCGCCTGCAGCACAGCGCCCCTCCGCCTGACTCGACCCCGCCCGCCCACGAGCCGAGTGAGGGTGCCGTTCTCGTCACCGGCGCCCCGCCGGCTCGATCGCGCGCCAAGCGGCCCACGCCTCCGCAGCCCGCCCCCGTTCACACCCCTCCCCCCGAGACGGCGCCGGCCGCGCCGCTGCCCGTGGAACCGGCCGCCTCGGCGAGCGAAGTGCCCCCGCCGGTTGAAGCGACCCCAGAAACGCCGGCGCCGACGCATCCGGGCAATGGCAACGCTTACGGGAAAGGCAATGGCAACGGCGTCGGCAACGGCGGCGAACCGCCAGGTCAGGTAGCGAAGGCGGCAAGACAGGACGAAGCGGGCGAGTAGCCCGCCGCGATATCTAGACTCGGCCGATGGCCGAGGAGATCGGATCTCTCTACCTGATCGCCGGAACCGACCAGGCGAAGATCGAAGCGACCCGGACGAGGCTGCGGGCGCGGGCCGAGGGCGACGGCGGTGCGGCAGCACTGCAGGTGTTCGAGCCCGACGAGGGGCGCGGTGCACCCGATCACGAGGCTTTGCTGGGCGCAATCCCGGCGATGTCGCTGACCGAGTCCCGGCGTTACCTGCTCGCGGACGGCGTCGAGCGCTGGCGGGAGCGGCAGCTGGAGGCCGTGGTGGCTGCCATCGCTGAGCTTCCTCCCGACCTCAGCGTCGTCCTCATCTCCAGGGCAAAGGCGCCGGCCAAGCTCGCTCGCGCGGTCAAGTCCGCCGGCGGAGAGGTGCACGAATTCGAAACGCCGAAGCCGCGGGATATGCCGAGGCTGCTGGCCGGGGAGGCGCAGCGCCTCGGTTTCGCCCTCGAGCCTGCAGCGGCCCGCCTCCTGGTCGAGCGGATGGGCGCGAATCCCCTCCGCCTGCAGCGCGAGCTGGAGCGCCTCGCGCTCTGGGCCGGCGAGAACGGTTCGGTCTCCGCGACGGACCTCGAGGCGATGATCGCCGACACCTCCGAAGCGGCGGTCTGGGCGCTCTCCGACGCCCTGCTCGAACGCGACTCCGCCAAGGCGCTGCGGATCGGCGAGCGGCTGATCTCACAGGGCGAGAACGTCACCGGCTTGATCTACGGACTCGCCTCGAGGCTGCGCAGCGCCTGCGTAGCAGCGGCCCAGCTGGAGGAGGGGGTGGCGCCGAAGCAGGTCGAGTCCAGCCTGAAGATGCATCCCTACGCGGCGAAGCAGCTGGTCGGGCGCCTGCAGGGCGTCGGCGTCGAAGACCTTCGGGATGCGACGATCGCACTCGCCGACCTCGAGGTCTGGTGCCGCGGCGGGGCCGACTACGGCGACGAGCTGGCGCTGACGTTGGCGCTGAGGAAGGCCGCGGGCGTCGCGGCCTGAGCTACTTCGACGCCGCGGAGGCGACTCTGGCCGCCCTGGACTTCTTGCGCGCGCCGGTGTTCTTGTGCAGGGCGCCCTTCTGGACCGCCTTGTCGATCTTCGAGACGAGGGCCTTGTGCTCGGCCTCGACCGTGGAGGGGTCGCCGCCCTCCACGGCGCTCTCCAGCCGCCGGAAGTAAGTCTTCACGGTGCTGGTGAGCAGCCGGTTCTCGGTCCGCTCGCGCTCGCTGCGCAGTATCCGCTTCTTCTGTGAGGCTATGTTGGCCATGTTTCGGGCGGCCGACTATACCGAGTGAGATCGAGCTTGGAGACCCCCGAGGCGCCGCAGGAGCCGGCCCAGCAGGGCCGGCTCGCTCGCTCGACTGCTTTCTTCTCGATTGCCACCGCCGCCTCGCGGGTCGCCGGTCTCGGTCGCGAGATCGTCGCCGCCGGCTACTACGGCGTGAGCGGGCCGATGTCGGCGTTCACGGTCGCCTTCCAGGTCCCCAACCTCGTCCGCGCCCTGTTTGCCGACGCCGCGCTGCAGCCTGCCTTCGTGCCGATCTTTACCGAGCAGCTGGAGAAGAAGAACTACCGCGAGGCCTTCCGACTGGCTTCGACTCTGCTGCTGCTGGTCACCCTCGTGCTCGGCGCGATCACGGCACTCTTCGTGCTTGCGGCGCCGCTGCTGATGCCGCTCGTCGCGCCGGGGTTCGAGGGAGCGCTCCTCGACCTCACGGTGACGCTCTCCCAGGTTCTCTTCCCGATCCTCGTCCTGCTCGGGATCAGCGGCATCGTCGTCGGCGTCCTCAACAGCTACGACCGTTTCGGCGCCTTCGCGATCGCGCCGCTGTTCTGGAACCTGACGATCATCCTGCTGCTGGTCGTGCTGGCACCAATGTTCGAGGGCCAGGACCGAATCTACGCCTACGCAATCGGCATCCTCGCCGGCACCCTGGTGCAGCTGCTGATTCCCGTCTTCGACCTCCGCAACACGCCCTTCAAATTCAGTTGGAGCTTCGATTGGCGCAATCGCGACGTGCGACGGGTGCTGCTGCTGATGCTGCCGGTGACGATCAGCCTCGGCCTGATCAACTTCAACCTGATCGTCAACAGCTTCTTCGGCACCCTGGTCAGCGAACAGGCGCCGGCGGCAATCGACAAGGCCTTTCGGATCTACCAGCTGCCGCAAGGGATCTTCTCGGTGGCGATTGCGACTGTCCTCTTCCCGACCCTGGCCCGCTTCGCCACCCGCGGCGACCACGACAGCCTGCGGGCGACGATGGCCAACGGGATGCGGCAAATCCTCTTCGTCCTGCTGCCCGCCACCGCCGCCGTCCTGGTCCTCTCCGAGCCGATGATCCGCCTCGTCTACGAGCGCGGCGAGTTCACGTCCGAGGATACGACGCTCGTCGCGACCGCCCTTTTTTGGTTCGCCTTCTCGCTGCCGACCAACGGCCTCTTTTTGCTCCTCACCCGCACCTTCTTCAGCCTGCAGCGGCCCTGGATTCCGACCACGATCGCCGCCGCGAACCTCGCGATCACCGCCCTTGCCGCCCTCGGGCTCTACCACCTCGGCGTCGGCGGCATCGTCGCCGCCACCGCAATCGCCACCGCCGTAACCGTCCTCGCCCAGTGCGCGATCCTGCGCCGTCTGCTCGGCGGCCTCGAACTCGGCCGTCTCACCGACGCCGGATTGCGCATTGCCCTCGCCTCAGCGGCGCTGGCAGCCGTCAGCTTTGGCGTGTGGGACCTCCTCGACGATGCCCTCGGCCGCGGCCTAGGGGGCCAGATCGTCTCGTTGGGCATCGCCCTCGCCCTCGGTGGCCTCACCTACCTGGGGGTCGCCCGCATGCTCCGCATCGAAGAGCTGGACCAGGTCGTGCGCCTCGTCCGCCGCGCTTAGATGCTCGACCTGACGCACTACCTGCTGGGCGTCGTCCAGATCCTCGCCTTGGCTGGTTTCGCGACCCTGGGCGCATCGGCGCTTCGGGGACGGTTGCTGCCTGATTTCCAGGGGGCGCCCGCTCACCTCGCGACGGCCGTGCTGGCTCTCGCTCTGCTGCTCTGGTCGTCCGAGCTTCTCGGCACCTTCGGTCAGCTCACGGCGGCGGGCCTCCCGATCCTGATGGCGGCCGTGGGGGTCGGCACTTGGACGCTCCTCCGGCGGGTGGCGCGGAGTGAGGGGGGTCGAGGACGCCCCCGCCCGCAGCGCCCCCCTCACTCCGCGACAGGACCCGCCGGCCGGCGCTCCATGGTCCTCACTGCCACTGCGCTTCTGATCGCAGCCCTCGCGGTGGTCAAGTTCGCCGCGGAGGTCAAGCTGAAGCTCGGGACCGGGATGACCGGGTTCGACAGCACCTGGTACCACGGGCCGTTCGCGACTGGCTTCTTCCAGAGCGGAAATACCTGGGATTTGCATTTCATCGCGCCTCAGTTCCTGGCCTGGTTCTACCCGGCCAATTCGGAGCTGTTCCACGCCGTCGGCATGCTCAGCTTCGATCGGGATCTGCTGTCGCCGCTGCTGAACCTCGGCTGGTTCGTGGGCTGTCTAGTGGCCTGCTGGTGCATCGGCCGGCCTAACGGAGTCGCTCCCTGGTCGCTTGCGCTTGGCGCCGTCGCGCTGAGCGTTCCCGCTTTCGCGGACCAGGCAGGGGAGGCGCGGAACGACATCGTCGGCACCTTCTTCCTGCTTGCCGCCGTCGCGATCGCGCTCAACGCGCGGTCGCTGGTAACTCGCGATCCCTCCGTTCGCACTTATGCCCCCATACCGGGAAAAAGTGCGAACGCGCTGATCGTCGTGGGTCTCGTCGCCGGGCTTGCGGCCGGGACCAAGCTCAACTTCCTCCTGCCGGCTGCGGTTCTCGTGGTCGGGCTCGCGCTTGTCTCGCCGCCGGGTCAGCGCTGGCGTTCGCTCGCTGTCGGTGGGCTTGCCGCCCTCGCCGGGGGCGGCTACTGGTACCTGCGGAATCTTGCTCACAGCGACAACCCGTTGCCCTGGTTCGACCGGGTGGGCCCCCTCTCGCTGCCGGCCCCCGATCAGGCGCTGGGCGGCCGCGAAAGCCACAGCGTCTTCGGCTACCTCTTCGACGGCGACGTCTGGTCTGACTGGTTCCTGCCGGGCCTCCACGACGGCCTCTGGACCGTATGGCCGGTTCTGCTGGCGCTGGCCTTCGGCGGTCTCATGCTCTGCGCCGGGCGTCGGTCAGACCCGGTGCTGCGCATCGCAGCCTTTGCCGGTCTGGCCGCGGCACTCGCCTGGCTCCTCGCGCCCACGTCCGCTTCGGGGCCGGAGGGGGTCCCGCGCGGTTTCGAGTCCGGCCTCCGCTATCTCGCCCCGGCGCTCGTACTGGGCTTGGCGCTGCTGCCGACCGCGCTGCATACCCGCCTTCGAGGGACCGGCGCGGGGCATCCCCCGAACGGGCGGATACTCAAAGTGCCGCGCTCATTAGCGCGGCACTTGTCCGGGCGGGGGATGCCCCGCGTCGGTCTCGCCGCGCTGGTTGTGCTTGTCGCCGCGATCGGTTATCCAGTCCAGCGCCACTACCTGGAGAACCGCTACGCGAACCCCACCTTCGCCGCCCCCGGCCTCAACGCCGCCTTCGCGTGGTCCGGCGACGTGGCGAACAGCCGCATCGCCACCACCAGCACCCGCCAGTACCCCCTCTTCGGCACCGACCTCTCCAATCACGTCTATTACATCGGCGCCGAGCAGCCCCACGGCGGCTTCACCGCCCCGACGTCCTGCCCCCAATGGCGCCGCCTCCTCAACGAGGGTGACTACGACTACGTCATAACCAGCCGCGACCGCATCGAACCCGGCAAGCCCCCGTACCCACCAACCGCCCACTGGACCGAAGCCCCCGGAGTAGAGGTTGTCCTGCGCACCCCTCCCACCGTCGTCCTGAAGCTGAAGGACAGGCTCGATCCATCTGGGTGTAGATAGAGGCGCTCCTCGCGCGGGTGGCGCCGGATGAGGGGGGCCGAGGACGCCCTCGCCCGCAGCGTCCCCCTCATCCGGCGACAGGACCCGCGCGCCGGAACGCCATACTCCGCCTCCCAAATGGATCGCATCCGCAACTTCTCAATAATCGCCCACATCGACCACGGCAAGTCGACCCTGGCCGACCGCATCCTGGAGATCACCGGCGCCATCGATCCGAAGAAAATGCGCGCCCAGGTGCTCGACTCGATGGACCTCGAGCGCGAGCGCGGGATCACGATCAAGGCGCAGGCGGTGCGGGTTGAGTACCGCGCCGCCGGCGGGGAGACCTACCACCTGCACCTGATCGACACGCCGGGTCACGTCGACTTCTCCTATGAGGTCTCGCGCAGCCTCGCCGCCTGCGAGGGCGCACTGCTGGTCGTCGATGCCGCCCAAGGAGTCGAGGCGCAGACCGTTGCCAACACCTACCTGGCGATTGAGAACGGCCTCGAGCTGATCCCGGTGATGAACAAGGTGGACCTGCCCGGCGCCGAACCGGACCGCGTGGCGGGCGAAATCGCCGACCTCCTCGGCGGCGACCCGAGCGAAGCGCTGTCGATCTCGGCCAAGACCGGGGAGGGGGTGGGCGAGGTGCTGGAGGCGATCGTCGCCCGGGTGCCGGCCCCAGCCGGGAAGCCGGCGGCGGCACCGCGGGCGCTGATCTTCGACTCAGAGTTCGACCAGTACCGCGGGGTGGTCGCCTATGTGCGGCTGGTCGACGGTGCCTTCCGCAAGGGGGAGCGGATCGTCGCGATGCAGAACGGCACCGAAGCCGACATCGACGACATTGGCTTCTTCCGGCCGGCGATGACCGGCGTGCAGGGGATGGACGCGGGCGACGTCGGCTACCTGATCACCGGCATCAAGGACGTCGCCAAGTTGCGCGTCGGCGACACCCTGACCGCCGAGGCGAATCCCGCCTCAAAGCCGCTTGAGGGTTATCGCGAGGTGCGGCCGATGGTCTTCTGCGGGCTCTTCCCGATCGACACCGACCGTTACGAAGACCTCCGCGACGCGCTCGAGAAGCTGGCCCTCAACGACGCCGCCCTCTCCTGGGAGCCGGAGACCTCCGAGGCGCTCGGATTCGGCTTCCGCGCCGGCTTCCTCGGTCTGCTCCACATGGAGATCGTGCGCGAGAGGCTGGAGCGCGAGTACGGGCTGGAGCTGCTGGCGACGACCCCGAACGTGCGCTACGAGGTCCACTTGATCGGCGGTGAGACGGTCGAGGTCCACAGCCCCACCCAGCTGCCCGACCCGGCCTCGATCGAGACGATCGAAGAGCCCTACATCCGCGCCACGATCATCTGCCCGTCCGAGCAGGTCGGTGCCGTGATGGAGCTCTGCCAGGGCCGACGCGGAACCCACGTCGATATGCATTACCTCAGCCCGCAGCGGGTGCAGATCCGTTACGACCTGCCGCTGGCGGAGATCGTCCTCGACTTCTTCGACCTGCTGAAGTCCTCGACCCGCGGCTACGCCTCGCTCGACTACGAGCCGATCGGCAACCAGGCCTCCGATCTGGTCAAGGTCGACATCCTGCTCGCCGGCGACCGGGTCGACGCGCTCTCGATCATCGTCCACCGCGACTTCGCTTACGAGCAGGGCAAGCGCTTGGTCGAGCGCCTGCGCAAGACGATCCCTCGGCAGCTCTTCGACGTGCCGGTGCAGGCGGCGGTCGGCTCCCGCATCCTCGCTCGCGAGACGGTCAAGGCACTGCGCAAGGACGTCACCGCGAAGCTCTACGGCGGCGACGTCACCCGCAAGCAGAAGCTGCTGAAGAAGCAGAAAGCGGGGAAGAAGCGAATGAAGCAGGTGGGCCGGGTCGAGGTGCCGCAGGAGGCGTTCCTGGCGGTCCTCGAGATTGACGAGTAGGAGTCGGCGGGCGGGTCCTGGCATGGGGATGGGGTGCTCGTCCTCGGTGAACTGCGGGCAAGCACCCCATCCCCATGCCACCCGCCCGAGACGCCTCACCGATCTCACGACCGACATTCGTAAGCGTCAATAGACTGCCGCGCCATGGCGATCAAGACTGAGGCTATTGGCAAGGAATGGCCCGCCACCACGTACGAGGTGGGCAGGGAGAAGATCCGCGAGTACGCGACGGTGGTCGGGCTCGACAACCCGGTTCACTTCGACCGCGAGGCTGCGCAGGCAGCCGGTTACCGCGATGTCGTCGCGCCGCCGATGTTCGCGGTCGTCTACAGCTCACCCGCAGTCGGGCCCGCGATGTTCGACGACGAGGTGGGGATGAACTTCGCGGCGATGGTGCACGGCGGGCAGGAGTTCGAGTGGGGCGAGCCGGCCTGTTCGGGAGACGAGATCACCACCACCGCCAAGTGCTTGGACATCGCCGAGAAGGACGGCAAGGGCTTCTACGTCTTCGAGACGAACTCGCTCAACCAAAATGGCGACCAAGTTGCGCGCGGAACCTGGACGCTGATCGTGAGGGGGGTCTGAGATGGCGGAGATGAATACCGGCGAGTCGATTCCGGAGTTGAAGGTCACCCCCGACAAGTACCTGCCGCACCGCTACGCGGGCGCCTCCGGCGACTTCAACCCGATCCACATCGACCCGGAGTTCGCCAAGGCGGTGGGCCTGCCGAACACGATTCTTCATGGCCTCTACATGATGGGCCTCGTGGCCCGTTCGGCGACCGAAGCGGCGGGCGGCGATCCGCGATCGCTGAAGCGCCTCTCGGTCCAGTTTCGCGGCATGGGCGCCCCGGAGACCGAGGTCGTCGTCAGCGGCACGGTCAAGGCTCTCGAGGACGGCAGGGCGACGATCGACGTCGTCGCCGCCCAGGGCGACAACCAGACGATCCGCAACGCCCAGGCCGAAGTCGAGCTGTAGAGCGCCGGCGGGCGGTCCTCTCTCGGCGCCGCAACCGCTGACTTCTAGACTCTGCGTGTGCTTTCGCAGCGACAAGAGCTGATCCTCAGGCTCGTCGTCGACGCGTACCTCGCGTCCGGCAAGCCCGTCGCCTCGAAGCCGATCGCCGAGCGGCGCGAGGTCGAGTGCGGGCCTTCGACGGTGCGGGCGGAGCTGGCGGGGTTGGAGGCGGCCGGGTACCTGACCCATCCACATACCTCGGCGGGGCGGGTGCCGACCGAGGTTGGCTACCGCTACTACGTCGACCGCCTGATCGAGTCGGGCGTGCCGGCGCAGACAGCGGTGGAGCTGGAGCTGTCGCGGCTGCGGCGCGAGATCGACGAGGCGATGCGGGAGACGACGACCGCCCTGGCCCAGGTCACCGATCTGATGGCTCTCGCCACGGCACCGCCTCTTGCCTCGGCCACTATCCACCGCGTCGAGGTGCTGCTGCTGCAGCCGACCAGGGTGATGGTCGATTGCGATCGCCTCCAGCGGGGCGATCGCCAAGCGTGTCTTCGATTTCGAGGAGCCAGTCGACCCCGGACTGGTCGAGTGGGCCTCGAGTTACCTCAACGAGTCGCTGGCGGGAATGGGTGTGGGGGCACGGATGATCGCCAACCGCCTCGCCGACCCCGAGTTGGGCCCGGCTGAGTCCCGTTTCGTCGCCGCACTCGAAACCGGCCTTCACCGATCTCGAGCAGGAGGCCGGCGAGACCCTCTATATGGAGGGCGCCTCGCGGCTGCTCTCCGAAGCCCACTACGACGACTTGCCGCGGGCGGACCGGCTGATGACCGCCCTCGAGCGCCGCGCCAGCGTGCTCGGCATGCTGCGTTCGGCCTTGGAGGAGCGCTCGGTCTTCCTCTGGATCGGCGGCGAGAACCCGCAGCCGGAGCTGCGCTCGGTCAGCGTCGTCGGTGCCAACTACGGCCTCGCCCATCGCAACCTCGGTTCGGTAGGGGTGGTCGGCCCGCTGCGGATGGACTACGCAACGGCGATCGCCTCCGTTCGCGCTGCCGCCCGCGAGCTGTCGCGCTACTGCGAGTCGGTCTACGGCTGACCGAGCCTGACGAAATGCCGGCCGACTACTACGAGACCCTCGGCGTCGAGCGCGACGCCTCCCCAACCGAGGTGAAGCGAGCCTTCCGCCGCCTCGCACGCGAGCTGCATCCCGACGTCAACGACCACGACCCAGAGGCAGAGGAGAAGTTCAAGGCCGCCGCGGAAGCCTACGAGGTGCTCTCCGACCCGGAGCGTCGCCGCACCTACGACGCCTACGGGCACGAGGGTCTGCGCGGCGGCGGCTTCCCGGCAGGCGCCGGCTTCGGCTCGGTCGACGAGATCTTCCAAGCTTTCTTCGGCGCCGGCTTCGGGTTCGAGGTCCGGCGTGGGCCGATGCGGGGCCAGGACCTCATCCACAGGGTCGCGATCTCGGCAGTTGACGCGATGCTGGGGGTGAAGGTGAGGATCCCGAGCCACGAGGGTGAGCGGGAGATCGAGCTGCCGGCGGGGACGCAGGACGGCGCCCAGTACGCGCTCCGCGGTCACGGCATGCCGGGGGCCAACGGCGGCCCGACCGGCGACCTGGTGATAGCGGTGCAAGTGATTGTCCCGACCGACCTCAGCGAGGAGCAGCGAGAGCTCGCCGCAAAGCTAGGGGAGAGCCTCGGGCCCGAGAACCTGCGCTCGACCCACGGCCAGGACAGCTTCTTCTCGCGGGTTCGCCGCGCGTTCGGTTGATCCGCCTCGCCGTCCGCTGCTCGCCCGAGCAGGCAGAGCTCGTCCTCTCCGAGCTGGTCGTACTGGCGCCCAATGGGGTCGAGGAGGAGCGGGGCGCCGACTACGTTGAGTACGCAATCTACGGGGGCGAGGGCGAGCTTCCGGAGCTGGGGGAGGTCGAGGCCGCGGCCGGCGACGGTCTGGTCGAGGTAATCGCGACCGAGGTCCCCGACGACTGGGCCGATCGCTGGCAGGACTTCCACAAGCCGCTGCTGGTCGGCGACCGGCTCTGGCTGCGACCGTCGTGGGAGGCGGCGCGGGAGGGCACGATCGACGTCGTCGTCGACCCCGGGCGGGCCTTCGGCACCGGCGCCCACCCGACCACTCGCCTCTGCCTCGAGCTGATGCTGGAGCTGGCCGAGGCGGGCGAGGCTGAAGCCGCGCTGGCCGATCTAGGCACCGGCTCCGGCGTCCTCGCAATCGCCGCCGCCAAGCTCGGCTGGGCCCCCGTCCGAGGCTACGATCACGAGCGTGCAGCGCTGGAGGCAGCCCAGGCGAACGCAGCCGCCAACGGTGTGGCGCTCGAGCTGGAACAGGCGAACCTTCGCGAGTCGCTTCCCGCGCTGCCGCCAACGGTCGTAGCCAACCTGACCGCGCCCGTGCTGACGGCGGTTGCAGCGCAGCTCGGGCACGGGTCGGGGGGCCGGGGGAGGGCTCGGGGAGCCTCCCCGCTGTTGCTCCACCGAGTCCTCCCCCGGCCCCCCTCACCACCCTCATCTGCTCCGGCCTACTGCCATCAGAGCTGGACCGTGTCACCCGTGCCTTCGAACCTTCGGGACTGAGGCCGGTGGAAAGCCGCCACGAGGGCGACTGGGCTGCCCTGCTGCTCCGTCGCGGCTAGGAGATATGTTTCCGCCGATGCTGGCGACGATTACCGGCTACAGCGTCGGCCTCTTCATCCACGTCCTCGCCGTGGTGCTCGCTTTCGGCCCGATCTTCGGCTACGGCTTCTTCATAGCTGCCGCCGAAGCGAACGACCCCCGCAGCCTGCCGACCGTCTTGCGAGGGGTGCAACAGGTCGACCGCTTCCTCGTTAGACCCGGCCTGATCGTCATCCTGCTCGCCGGCATCTACATGCTGGCTGATGCGGACATCGACGCCGGCGAATCCTGGGTGAGCGTTGGCTTCGTGGCGATCTTGATCCTCTTCGCCATGGCTCACGGCTTCTTCCGGCCGAACACGCAGAAGGCGCTCGCGTTGGCCGAGCGCGACCTCGGGAACGGCGACGCCCTGAGCGACGATTACGCCCAGGTCGCGGGGAGGCTTGAGACCGCCGGCAAACTGACCGGCGTAGTCGTCGCCATTGCGATCTTCTTCATGGTCGTCAAGCCCTGACGCCTCTGTCCGCCGACGGCAGCCAGCTCGATCGCTCGCAGCCGATCGCCATGTTCGATTCCGGCGTTGGCGGTCTCACCGTCCTGCATGAGTGCCTCGTCTCGCTGCCGGAGGAGGACTTCGTCTACCTCGGCGACACTGCGATGTTTCCGTACGGATCTCGGGACGTCGCCGACCTTCGGGAGCGAATCGACGCGATCGCCCGGATGCTGCTGGATCGCGGCGCCAAGCTGCTCGTGATCGCCTGCAACACCGCGACCTCGGTCGGCGAGGGCCTCGTCCGCGAGGTGGCGGCGCAGCGCGGTGTCGACGTGGTCCCGGTTGTTGAGCCCCAAGCCGAGATCGCGGCGGCGATCACCGACAACGCCCGCGTCGGCGTGCTCGCCACTCCCAACACCGTCCAGAGTGGTGCCTACCGCTCCGCTCTCGAACGGCAGGGCAGGGCGCTGGAGGTGACCGAGGTCGAGGCGGCCGACCTGGCGCCTTTCATCCAGAACGGGTCCACCTTCGACGAGGAGATGGTGACGATGGCCCGCGCCTACTGCCGGCCCCTGAAGCGAGCCGGGGTGGACACGCTGATCCTCGGCTGCACCCACTACCCGCTCGTCGCGCCGATGCTGCAGCGCATCCTCGGCCGCGACGTGCGCCTGGTCAGCGGTGGCCACGCGGTGGCGGCCGCCGTGCAGCGAGCGCTCGAGTCCCGCGGTCTCGCCACTCGCTCGCGCGGCGAGGGCGACTACCGCTTCCTCTGCACGGGCGACGTCGACACCTTTCGCGAGCTCGGCACCCGCTTCCTCCAGATGCCCCTCGGATTGGTTGAGCGCATCGAACCATCGAACGTCTGACGAGGATTTAAGTACCGGCTTGACTATCTAAGTCCGGCTCTGTTAGGACTGGTGCAGAGGTTCTCTGCGGAGGCACGGGGAGGCACACGCCCGACAGGGCGGACGCTGCCGTGCGCGCCGACGATGACCTCTGCACCAGTCCAACAGGAAAGGGAGAAGGTATGAGACTCGCAAGAACGCTGGGTCTGGCCGTCGTCGCGGCGCTGGCTGCGATGGCGTTGATCGGAGCCGGCACCGCGTCAGCCACCACCCTCTGTAAAGCCAACGAAGACCCGTGCAGCGCAGGGAACACCTACGCCTCGGGGACCAACATCAAAATGGAATTGTCGAGCGGCTCGAAATTCATCCTCAGCACCAATGAAGAAGCCGTCCTCGAATGCAGCAGCTCGACAATACAAGCGAACAACACCGCGGCCTCGGGCAGTCCGCTGCCGATGCAAATCACCGGCCTCACGCTTGGCCTCTGCTTCGGCGCGTGCACTTCCTTCGGCCCGATGGCGCTGCCCTGGGAAGCGTCGATGGAAGGCACGGGCGGCGGCAAAGCCACTTTGAAAGTCAAAAAAGCGACGATCAAACTGAGCAACTGTTTCTTGGGGGTTTCCTGCACCTACGCGGGTGAAAACATCGAAGCGCCGGTGAGCGGTAACCCGTTGCAAACGGCCTTCGAAAAAGAGCCCTTGGCGAAAGTCGAAGGCTCGGTCATCTGCCCGAAAGAAGTGACCATGAGCGCCACCTACTCGGCGACGAGCCCCAGTCCGCTCTTCGTCTCCCAGAAACCGTAGGTCGAGCCCGAGGCGCTCGCGCCTGAAGGGCGTGAGCGCCTCGGGTCTACGCTTCCGTACCCTTCATCGGCATGAGCGTCCTCGAGCAGGTCCAGGCAGACGTGCGCACCGCGATGAAAGCGGGCGAGCGGGAACGTGCGGCGGCGCTGCGGATGATCGTCGACTCCCTGCAGCAGGACGCCAAGCTCGGCAAGGGCGACGAGGTGGCGGTGCTGCAGCGGGAGCGCAAGAAGCGGCTCGAGGCGGCCGATGCCTACCGCGATGCCGGTCGCGCCGAGCAGGCTGGCGCGGAGAGCTTCGAGGCGAAGCTGATCGAGGCCTACTTGCCAGAGCAACTCTCCGACGAGGAGCTGGCCACGCTGGTGGAGGCGGCGATCGCCGAGAGCGGCGCCTCCGAACAGAAGCAGATGGGCCAGGTGATGTCGGCGTTGATGCCGAAGGTCGGCGGCCGCGCCGACGGCAAGCGGGTCAGCGCGGCGGTACGCGAGAAGCTCGGCGGTGCTTGACGGTTTGGCTCGTAGGCAGCTGACCCTCGACAACTCCGTCGCCGCCGAGCTTGCGGGTTCCGAGGACGCCGTCCTGCGGGAGCTCCGCGGCCACCTCGACTGCGAGTTCCACCTGCGCGGCAACGTCCTTACCCTCGACGGCTCCTCCGATGACGTGCAGACCGCCGCCACGGTGGTCGACGAGCTGGTCGATCTGATCGAGCAGGGCCACGAGGTGGCGCCGGGCACGATCGAAGCGGTGACGGGCGCCCTCGACGCCCACGAGAGCCCGGCCGGCATCCTCGAGGACGTCGTTTGGCGCCACCGCAACACCAAGGTGGCGCCGAAGACGCTCAACCAGAAGCGCTACGTCGACTCGATCCGCCGCCACACGATCACCTTCGGCATCGGTCCGGCCGGTACCGGCAAGACCTTCCTCGCGGTGGCGATGGCTGCCCACGCCCTCGCCGAGCGCGAGGTGCAGCGGATCATCCTCACCAGGCCCGCCGTCGAGGCCGGCGAGCGGCTCGGCTTCCTGCCGGGCGACATCCAGGCTAAGGTCGACCCCTACCTGCGGCCGCTCTTTGACGCGCTCTTCGACATGCTCGACCCCGACCGGGTCAACGGCTACTTCGAGCGCGGCGTGATCGAGGTGGCGCCGCTCGCCTTCATGCGCGGCCGCACCCTCAACGACTCCTTCGTGATCCTCGACGAGGCGCAGAACACGAGCCCCGAGCAGATGAAGATGTTCCTCACCCGGCTCGGTTTCAACTCGCGGATGGTCGTCACCGGCGACGTCACCCAGATCGACCTGCCGACCGACCAGCGCTCCGGCCTGATCGCCGTGCGCGACATCCTCGAAGAGGTGCAGGACATCTCCTTCGTCCACTTCGGCGGCGAGGACGTCGTCCGTCACAAGCTCGTGCAGCGCATCGTCGCCGCCTACGGCGAACACGCCGAGCGGCGCCGCGACGAGCAGCCGCCGGCCGCGGATGGCGGCTGACCTCTCCGACGTGCCCGTCGAGCTGCGCGGAGCGGTCGCGGCGGCGCTGGTCGCGGCGGGGGTCGCCGATGGCCACCTCGGCCTGGAGTTGGTAGGGGCGGGGCGGATCCAAGCGCTGAACCGCGAGCACCGCGACCGGGACGCACCCACCGACGTGCTCGCCTTCCCGCTCGACGGCGCCGGTCCCACCGCCGGCCCGCGCGAGCTGGGCGACGTCGCGATCTGCCCCGAGCACTGCGAGGACGTCACCGAAGCCGCCGTGCACGGGGTTCTCCATCTCTGTGGCTACGACCACGAGTCCGACGACGGCGAGATGCTCGCCCTGCAGGCCCAGATCCTTGCCGCGCTGCCCCAGGACGCGGGAGCGAGCGAGCGAGATCGCCGGGGATCATGAGCGCGAGCGAACGGGAGCAGAGGAGGCAGCGCAGTGGTTTCGTCGGTCTCGCTGGCCGGCCCAATGTCGGCAAGTCGACGCTGGTCAACGCCATCGTCGGCAACCGCGTCGCGATCGTCTCGATGCGTCCGCAGACGACCCGACGGGCGATCCGGGGCATCGCTACCGACACCGAGCACGGTCGGCAGCTGGTCCTGGTCGACCTGCCCGGCGTGCAGCGCCCGCGCGACGTCCTCACCGAGCGGATGCAGCGCCGGGTCGAGCGCGAGCTGGCCGACTCCGACATCGCCCTGATCGTCGTCAACGGCGAGGAGGGAATCGGCCCGGGTGACCGCTTCATCGCTCGCACCCTGCTGGAGGCCGGCTCGAGGACGCCGATCATCTGCGCCGTCAACAAGGCCGATCGGCTCGGCCCGAACGAGATGGTGCCGGTGCTTGCTGCGGCCGCCGAGCTGGAGGGCGTCGACGAGATCTTCCCGATCAGTGCCCGCAGCGGCGAAGGGGTGGCGGCCCTGGTCGCCCGGCTCGGCGAGCTGGTTCCCGAGGGCGCCTACATGTACCCGCCGGAGGACCACAGCGACCAGTCGAGTGAGACGCTGCTGGCGGAGCTGATCCGCGAGCAGGTGTTGAATCGCACCCGCGACGAGATCCCCCATTCAGTGGAGGTCGAGGTGAAGGAGATCGTCGCGCGCGAGGATGGCCTGGTCACCGTCAGGGCCGAGATCTGGACCGAGACCGAGTCGCAGAAGGGGATTCTGATTGGTAAGGGCGGAGCGAAGGTGACCGAGATCGGCTCCGGCGCTCGCCGCTCCCTAGAAGCCGAGCTGGGCGCCAAGGTCCACCTCGACCTCCGCGTCAGCGTCCGCGGCCGCTGGCGCCGCGACGAGGGGCTCTTGGATCGTTTGGGGATCGAATGAGGGAATTGGGGATGCCCTCGCCCGGACAAGTGCCGAGCTAATTAGCTCGGCACTTTGAGTATCCGCCCGTTCGAGGGCATCCCCAATTCCCTCTCGCGCACTGCCATACGATTGATCAATGCTGGAGCAACTGGAGTTCGATGAGCTGGGACTAATCCCGTGCGTGGCACAGGACTTCGCCAGTGGTGAGGTGCTGACGCTTGCCTACGTCAACGCGGAGGCGCTGCGGTTGAGCGTCGAGATCGGTGAGCTGCACTTCTACAGCCGCTCGCGAGAGCGGATCTGGCGAAAAGGGGAAGAGTCCGGGAACGTGCTCAAGCTGAGGCAATTTCGCTACGACTGCGACGGCGACGCGATCGTCGCCTTGGTTGAGCCGACCGGCCCGGCCTGTCACACCGGCGAGCGCAGCTGCTTCTACCGCTCCCTGGAGGGGGAACCGGCACCGCCATCGCACGAAGCGCTGGCCGAGCTGGAGCGAACCCTGCGCCAACGTGCCGCCGAGCGGCCCGAGGGCAGCTACACCGTGCAGCTGCTCGACGATCCAGGCCTGATCGGCGAGAAGGTCGAGGAGGAGGCCGAGGAGGTCGTGCGGGCGGCTCGCGAGGAGAGCGACGAGCGGGTTGCCGAAGAGGCCGCCGACGTCCTCTACCACCTCAGCGTCCTGCTGGCCTCCCGTCAGGTCCCGCAGTCCGCCGTGATGGAAGTGCTCAATGACCGTCGTCGCTGAGTCGGAGCTGCGGCTCGAGCCGAGCCTCGAGGAGGCGCGCGAGCTCGCCGCCCATGGCAACGTAGTGCCGGTCCGGTCTCGCTTCGTCGACGACTGCGAGACGCCGGTCTCGGCCTTTCTCAAGCTGCGGGCGGGGGAGCCCGCCGGCGCGCCGTGCTTCCTGCTCGAGTCGGCGGAGCAGGGCCAAGTCGGGCGCTATTCCTTTGTCGGCATCCGGCCCCGCGAAGTGCTGCGCTGGAGCGACGGGACCCTTTCCGGATCGAACGGCTCCGAGCTCGACGCGCCAGACCCATACGCGGCGGTCGCCGACCACCTCGGCGGCTTCCGGCTCGCTCCGGTCGAGGGGTTGCCGCCGTTCGCCGGCGGCGCTGTCGGTTTCTTCGGCTACGACCTGGTCCGCACGGTCGAGCCCCTGGGCGAGCCGAACCCGGACACGCTCGGGCTGCCCGACATGGCGCTGATGGTGACCGACGTCCTGCTCACCTTCGACCACCTGCGCCACGAGCTGACAATCATGGCCTGTGCCTTCGCCGACGACGAGGGCGGGATCGACGCCGCCTACGAGCGTGCCGCAGCGACGATCGCCGAGGTGCGCGGCCGACTGCGCGGCGCTGTGCCCGTACCTGAGCGACCGGCCCTGGCCGAGCCGCCGCGCTTCGTCTCCAACATGGAGCGCGAGGAGTTCGAAGCGGCGGTGGCGCGGATTGTCGAGTACGTCCACGCCGGTGACGCCTTCCAGGTCGTCCCCTCGCAGCGGTTCTCGGCACCGGCGCCCGTCGAGGCCTTCTCGATCTACCGGGGCCTGCGCGCGATCAACCCCTCGCCCTACATGTACTTCCTCGAGTTCGGCGACTTCCAGATCGCCGGCGCCTCGCCGGAGCCGCTGGTCAAAGTTCACGGCGGTCGTGTCGAGACGCGCCCGATCGCCGGCACCTACCCGCGCGGCGACAGCGAGGAGGAGGACCGGCGCCTCGCTGAGCGCCTCGTCAACGATGCCAAGGAGCGGGCCGAGCACGTGATGCTGGTCGACCTCGGCCGCAACGACCTCGGCCGCGTCTGCGAGTACGGGTCGGTGAAGGTCAACGAGCTGATGGCGGTCGAGACCTACTCGCACGTCCTCCACATCGTCAGCCAGGTCTCCGGCACGCTGCGCGAGGGTGTCGGTGCGATGGACGTTCTACGTGCCGCCCTTCCCGCCGGCACCCTCTCCGGCGCCCCGAAGGTGCGGGCGATGCAGATCATCGACGAGCTGGAGCCGGTCAAACGCTGCTCTTACGGTGGTGCGATCGGCTACCTCTCCTGGAACGGCGACCTCGACACGGCGATCCACATCCGCACCGTTGTCGCAAAGGACGGGCAGATCCACGTTCAGGCCGGCGGCGGTACGGTCGCCGACGCCAAGCCCGCCTACGAGTACAACGAGTCGGTAAACAAGGCAAAGGCAGTCTTCCGCGCTGTCGAGCTGGCATGCGAGCAACCCGACTGGCCGTGATGGAGAACTGATGCGAGTGCTCGTGATCGACAACTACGACAGCTTCACCTACAACCTCGTCCAGTACCTGGGCGAGCTGGGGGCTGAGGTTGAGGTCGTGCGAAACGACAAGGCCGAGGTCGGCGAGCTGCTGGAGCGCGGCGCCGACCGCCTGGTCGTCTCGCCAGGGCCGTGCACCCCCGCCGAGGCCGGGATCTCGATCGAGGCTATCCGCGCATTCGCCGAGCGCGGCACGCCAGTGCTCGGGGTCTGCCTCGGCCACCAGTCCCTGGTCGAGGCCTTCGGCGGCCGCACTGTGCAGGGCGAGCCGATCCACGGCAAGGAGGCCGAGATCGAGCATGATGGCCGCGCGATCTTCGCCGGCCTGCCGAGCCCACTGGTCGCCGGCCGCTACCACTCCCTGGTCGCCGATCCGGACCTGCCCGAGGAGCTGGAGCTGAGCGCCAGCCTCGGCGACGTCGTGATGGGTGCCCGCCACCGCGAGCTGCCCGCCGAGGGGGTCCAGTTCCACCCCGAGTCAGTCCTCACGCCGCAGGGCAAGCACCTGCTCGCGAACTTCCTGGGGGTGAGTTCGTCTTTTGTCAAACATGGGTTGACAAAAGACGAACTCGTGGAGGAGAACTGATGCCGAACGACGTCGTCACCAGAGCGATCGATGCGGTCTGCGCCGGCGACCACCTGACCGCCGACCACGCCGCCGCGGTGCTGGCCGAGATCATGGAGGGGCGTTCCAGCGACGTGCAGACCGGGGCCTTCCTGATCGCCCTGCGGGCGAAGGGGGAGACGGTGCCGGAGCTGGTCGGCCTGGCGCGGACGATGCGGGCGTTGGCGACGCCGGTGCAAGCCCGCCGCGAGGACCTGGTCGACACCGCTGGCACCGGCGGCGGCCCGTCGACCTTCAACGTCTCGACCACCGCGGCGCTGGTCGCCGCCGCGGCGGGGTGCGCCGTCGCTAAGCACGGCAACCGCTCCAACACCAGTCGCAGCGGCTCGGCCGATCTGCTCGAGGCGCTCGGCGTCGACATCGAGCTGGCTCCCCAGCAGGTCGGGCGCTGCATCGACGAGGTCGGCTTCGGCTTCATGTTCGCCCCCCGCCACCATGCCGCGATGGCGCACGTTGTGCCGGCCCGCAAAGAGCTGGGCGTGCGGACGATCTTCAACTTCCTCGGCCCGCTGACCAACCCGGCCGGTGCCCGTCGGCAGCTGCTCGGCGTCTCCGATCGCCACTACCAGGAGACGATCGCCGAGGCGCTCGTCGGGCTCGGCAGCGAGCGCGCGCTCGTCGTCGCCGCCGAGGATGGGGTCGACGAGCTGGCGATCTCCGCCCGCACCCGGGTGATCGAGGTCGCCGACGGTCGCACCGAGGAGTGGTTCGTCGAGCCGGGCGAATTCGGGCTCGGCAAGGGCGAGCTGGAGAGCGTGGCCGGCGGTTCGCCGGCCGAGAACGCGGCCGCCTCCCGGGCGGTCCTGGCAGGCGAGCAGGGACCTCGTCGCGACCTGGTCCTGCTCAACGCCGCCGCCGCGATCTACGTCGGCGGACGTGCCGAGAGCCTCGGTGCAGGGGTTGAGAAGGCCGCCGCGGCGGTCGACAACGGTGCCGCCCGCGAACTGCTCGAGCGGCTGACTGCCACGACCGCCGCCCTCGGCAACGACTAGGCTTGCACCCTCAGTGGGCATGATCGAGCAGCTCATCGGGGCTGCGCGCGACGGGGTGGAGGCGCGCCGCAGCCATACTTCCCAGGCCGAACTTGAATCCAGGCTTCCCGAGCGCGGCCGCGACCGGCCTTTCGACGAGGCGCTGGTCCGGCCCGGCCTCTCGCTGATCGCAGAGTTCAAGCGGCGCTCGCCGAGCGCCGGAGAGATCTCGGGCACTGCGACGGTGGCGAGCCAAGTAGGCGCCTACGAGCGGGGCGGGGCCGCCGCGCTCTCGGTGCTCACGGACGGGCACCATTTCGGCGGATCGCTCGACGATCTGCAAGCTGCTCGCACCGCCTGCGATCTGCCGATCCTGCGCAAGGACTTCATCGTCGATCCCTACCAGCTCTGCGAGGCTGCCGTCTATGGAGCCGACGCTGTCCTGCTGATCGTCCGTGCTCTCGACGACGACTTGTTACGTCGGCTCTACGAGGGGGCGCGAGGTCTCGACCTCGACTGCCTGGTGGAGGTCCACGACGCCGACGAGCTGGAGCGGGCGCTCGAGCTCGACGCCGACGTAATCGGGATCAACAACCGCAATCTGGATGAGGGCGTCGTCGATGTCGCCACCACCTACGAGCTGATGCCCGATGTCCCGGCCGGCAAGACGGTAGTCGCCGAGAGTGGTATTTCGGCCCGTGCCGAGCTGGAGGAGTTGGAACGGGTAGGCGTCGACGCGGTCCTGATTGGCGAGGCGCTGATGCGGGCGGCCGACCCAGAATCGGTGGCGCGGGAGCTGACCGGCGCAGGCGACGGCACCGAGGAGCATCGGCTGCCCTGAGCCGAGGACGCGTTTTTTTAGGAGAACTTAGAGGTGCGGTTCGATCATCCGGTCGATGAAGGGTTTCTTCAGCTCTTCTTTCGGCTCCGCCCTCCTTGGCGGCGCGGTCGTCGCGCTCTTCGGGCTGCTCGCGATCGGCGCCGGCTGGATCGAGGCTGAGGACGAGAGCGGTTCGGCCGTCACGGTGACCCGCGCCCTGACGCCGGTTGCCAGCTCGGACGCCGACTCCGAGACCAACCCCGTCAACCGGATCTATCGCAGCGCCGAGCGTGGGATCGCCTTCGTCGAAACCACCTTGGGCGCCGGGACGGCACCAAGCGTCAACCCCTTCGGGGAACCTGGTGGTCAGGGGACCGCCAGCGGTTCCGGCTTCCTAATCGATACCGAAGGCCACATCATCACCAACAGCCACGTGGTGGAGGGCGCAAAGGGTGTCGAGGTCACGCTCGGCCCGGCCGAGGACCGCTACGAAGCCGACGTCGTGGGGACCGACCCGGCCACCGACGTCGCCCTGCTCGACGTCGATGTCCCCGCCGACCAGCTCCATCCGCTCGCGCTCGGCGACTCCTCGCAGGTCGAAGTGGGGGAGCCGGTCGTCGCGATCGGCAACCCGTTCGGGCTTGAACGCACCGTCACCGCAGGCATCGTCTCGGCGCTGCAGCGCCAAATCCAGGCGCCCAACGGCTTCTCGATCTCGCACGTGATCCAGACCGACGCCGCGATCAATCCCGGCAACTCGGGCGGGCCGCTGCTCGACGCCTCCGGCAGCGTGATCGGGATCAACTCGCAGATCCAGACCGGCGGCGGCCAGGGCAACGTCGGCATCGGCTTCGCGGTGCCCATCAACACCGCCCGCGACGTCGTCCGCCAGCTGCAGGACGACGGCACGGTCGAGCACGCCTACCTCGGCATCAGCGGCGGCAGCATCACGGCCGACCTGGCGGAGGCGCTGAAGCTTCCGGTCGACAGCGGCGTCCTGATCAACGAAGTGGTCGAGGGCGGGCCGGCCGACGAGGCAGGGATCAAGGGCGGCGACTCCTCAGCGACGATCGAAGGCGCGAACATCAAGGTCGGGGGCGACATCCTCGTTGCCGTCGAAGGCGAGGACGTCGCCGGCATGGAAGAAGTGATCGATGCGGTCGACGCGGCGGAGCCGGGCGACGAGATGAAGCTGACCGTGCGCCGAGGCGAGGAGACGAAGACGATCACCGTCACCCTCGGCGTCCGGCCGGAGTCGGTCGAAGACACGCAGTCGGGACCGGTCGGTCCGCCCGCTAAATAGGGCGCTCCGGCGGGCGGGTCCTGTCGCGGGGAGAGGGGATCCTCGTCCTCGCGGGACGGCGCTGTGGGCGAGGACCCCCTCT
This sequence comes from uncultured Solirubrobacterales bacterium, assembly GCA_963817945.1. Taxonomy (GTDB): domain Bacteria; phylum Actinomycetota; class Thermoleophilia; order Solirubrobacterales; family 70-9; genus VRUE01. The sequence continues at coordinate 99,706 of CAWFQH010000004.1, forward strand.
CCCCGCACCACCCACCCGAGGAGCGTCTATTGCGGAAGGCCCGACGTTCCCGTCCCAGGGCTTCCGTACGGCAGGCGCAGGCCGCGCGTCCCGTAGTCTCAGCTGCATGCGGGTGAAGATCTGTGGCGTCACGAATTTGGACGATGCGGCGGAGGCTGTGCGGCTGGGGGCTTGGGCTATCGGCCTGATTCATTTTTCGGAGAGCCCGCGCGCCGTGGACCCGGCTGAGGCGGTGCGGATCGCCGCGGCGTTCCGGCGCAAGTGCGAGGTCGTTGGCGTCTTCGTTAACCCCGAGCTGGACGAGGTTGCGAAGGCCGTCGAGAACGCGGGTCTGACGAAGGTGCAGCTGAACGGGGCCGAGGGTCCCTCCTTTTGCGCCGAGGTGGCGCGCCGGACCGGCGTCAAGGTGATCAAGGCAATCCACGTCGCCTCTGCGGCCGACATCCATGCCGCGGAGGCCTTCCGCACCGACTTCCACCTCTTCGACCGTCGCGGCAAGGGGCTGTGGGGCGGGACCGGCGAGAGCTTCGACTGGGGCTTGCTGCGTGAGCGCCGCTCCAAGGTGCCGGCGATCGTCGCCGGCGGCCTGCGGCCCGACAACGTCGCTGAGGCGATCGCGACGACGCACCCGTTCGCGGTCGATGTCGCCAGCGGCGTCGAGGCCGAGCCTGGCCGCAAGGACCACGCCGCGATGACCGCCTTCTTCGAGGCCGCGCAGGGCGCTAGCGTCCATTCTTCGTGAGCACTGTCGAGGAGAGATTCGGCCCCTACGGGGGGCGCTACGTGCCCGAGACGCTGATCGCGGCGCTCGACGAGCTGACCGCTGCCTGGGAGGAAGCACGCGAGGACGCCGGGTTCCAGGCGCAGCTGGCTTCTCTGCACCGGGACTTCATCGGCCGGCCGACTCCGCTCTACCTCGCCGAGCGCCTTTCGGAGCGCGCCGATCGCAGGGTCTACTTGAAGCGCGAGGACCTGGCCCACACCGGTGCCCACAAGGTCAACAACGCCGTCGGTCAGGCGCTGCTGGCGCAGCGGATGGGCAAGCAGCGTGTGATCGCCGAGACCGGCGCTGGCCAGCACGGCGTCGCGACCGCGACCGCGTGCGCCCTGCTGGGGATCGAGTGCGTCGTCTACATGGGGACCGAGGACGTTCGCCGCCAGGCGCCAAACGTGGAGCGGATGAATTTGCTGGGGGCCGAGGTGGTGCCGGTCGAGGCCGGAGCTCGCACCTTGAAGGAGGCGGTGAGCGCGGCGATCCGGGACTGGGTCGCCAACGTGGAGACGACCCACTACATCATCGGCTCCGCCGTCGGCCCGGCGCCGTTCCCCGCCCTCGTCCGCGACTTGCAGCGGGTGATCGGCGACGAGGCCCGCGAGCAGGCGCTCGCTGCCGAGGGCTCCCTGCCGGCGCGGATCGTCGCCTGCGTCGGCGGCGGCTCCAACTCGATCGGAATCTTCACGCCCTTCATCGACGACGCCGGGGTCGCGCTGATCGGCGTCGAGGCAGCGGGGGAGGGTCTCGACAGCGGCCGCCACGGTGCCTCGCTCGGAGCGGGGCAGATCGGTGTCCTGCACGGCTCGCTTTCCTCGATCATCGCCGACGAGGAGGGGCAGATCCTCGAGGCGCACTCGATATCAGCCGGCCTCGACTACCCCGGCGTCGGCCCCGAGCACGCCCATCTGCGCGACACCGGCCGCGCCACCTACACGGCGGTCACGGATCAGGCGGCGCTGGCTGCCTTTGCCGAGCTCGCCCGGCTGGAGGGCATCATCCCCGCGCTCGAGTCCTCCCACGCGATCGCCTGGCTGCTTGAGCACGGCGGGGGGAACGGCTTCGATGTTCTCTGCTTGAGCGGCCGCGGCGATAAGGACCTGGCCGAGGTTGCGGAGCATCTCGACGTGAAGGGAGCCGGGGGGTGACTCACCGGAGCAACAGCGGGGAGGCGTCGAGGGAAGGGCCTTGGGGATGGCTCCCCGGAGCAACAGCGGGGAGGCTCCGGTGAGCCATCCCCAAGGCCCTCTTACCGACAAGCTGACTGGCGTCGAGCGAATCGGCGCGGCATTCGAGGCCGCCCGTGAGGACGGGCGGGCGGCGCTGATGCCGTACATGATGGCCGGCTTCCCCGACCATGGATCCTCGCTGGCGATCGCCACTGCCTATGCTGACTCGGGCGCCGATCTGATCGAGCTCGGGGTCCCTTTTTCCGACCCGCTCGCGGACGGGCCGACGATCCACGCCGCCGCGACCGCGGCGCTGGCGGCGGGCGCCACCCTCGACACCGCCTTGGAGGTCTGCGCCTCGGTCGCCGAGCGCGTCCCGGTCGTCCTGATGGTCTACGCGAACATGGTTCTCGCCCAGGGCGGCGCGGCCGAATTCGCCCGCCGTGCCGCCGGAGCAGCGGCCGCCGGGGCGATCGTTCCCGACCTGCCGCTCGACGAGGCCGAGGCGGTCCGCGACGCGTTGGCGGGGGAGGGCCTGGCGCTGGTGCCGCTGCTCGCGCCGACCACCGGCCCCGGGCGGCGGGCCCGCATCTGCGCCGCCGCGACCGGGTTCATCTACGTCGTCTCCAGCGTCGGCACGACCGGTGAGCGGGAACGGTTGCCGGCGGGACTGGAGGATCTCGTCGCAGCGACCAAGGCCGACGCAGAGGTCCCGGTCGCGGTCGGCTTTGGCATCGGCACTCCGCAGCAGGCGGCGCAAGTCGGCAAGGTCGCCGACGGCGTGATCGTCGGCAGCCGTCTGGTCCGCGCCGCCGACGAGGCGGACTCGGCCGAGGCGGCGGCGCAGGCGGTCGCCTCCTTCCTGCGCGAGACGCGCGTCGCCCTCGGCGGCTAGGATTCGCGCCGCATGGGACTCGTGGTCACCTTCTTCCTTGCGCTCGCCGCGGCGACCGTCTCCTACGCCTTCGGCCAGGGCGGGCCGATCGCCGGCATGGTCTTCCTCACCGTCCTCTTCATCGGCGCCGCCGCCCGCGTGCTGCGGCAGACGATCGCGCCCGAGGGCTGATCGCCTCCACCCTCGCCTGCGCGCCGAACTAGGCGCGCGTCGCGACGACCTGCAGGTACTCGGGTTCGAGCACGAGCGCTCGGTCCCCACCCTTGTTGCCCGCTTCGAGGAAGCTCCTCAGGTCTGCGGTCAAGGCCTCCTCGCCCTCAGGTCCGACCCGTTCGAAGGCGACCTTCGTCGGCCCAAAATAGGTGCGGAAGAATTCGAGCCAGTGACCGGCGGAGCGGAAGGTCTGGCGTGCGGTCTTGCGCTCAACCCGCAGCTCGGAGATGTCGTCCCCGAACAGCTCGCGCAGCCGATCCTCGGTTCCCCAGGCCAGCGGCGAAGGAACGCCGGCCGGGGGCGGCGCGTGCTTGGCAATCGTCATGAACATCTGTCCGATCTCGCCATCCGGCACCCAGTTCGCCATGCCAATCCGCCCTCCCGGCTTGCAGGTGCGTAGCAGCTCCGCTGCCGCCTTCTCCTGGTCAGCGGCGAACATCGCGCCGAAGATCGAGATCACGACGTCGAACTCGCCGTCGTTGAAGGGAAGGTCGGTGGCGTCCGCCTCGATGAACTCGACGTCGAGCCGTTCGGTCGCGGCCCGCTCGCGTCCACGCTCCAGCAGTGAGGGGACGAAATCAGCGCCAACGGTGTTCCCCCACGCGCGGCGAGCGGCGGCAAGGGCGCCGTTGCCACTGCCGCAGGCGACGTCCAGGATCCGCTCGTCGGGCACGATGTCGAGTGCTTCGGCCAGCTCCTCGGCCACCATCATCACTAACCCGGCGACCATCGCAAAGTCGCCTTCGGACCAGGTTTTCTGCTGGGCGTCACGGACCGCCTGCATGTCGACTGAGTCGCTCATCGTCCCTCCTCGCTCGGTTCCCGTTCAAGCTATCGCCTCGAGGTCGGCGCGGCCAGCTCTAAGCTGCGGCTATGCGGATCGGCGTACTGACCGGCGGCGGCGACTGCCCGGGGCTCAACGCGGTGATCCGGGCGATCGTCCGCAAGGGGATCGAACAGTGCGGGCACGAGTTCGTCGGCTACCGCGACGGCTGGCGCGGCCCGCTGGAGCGCGACAGCGCGCCGCTCGGGGTGCCCGAGGTGCGCGGAATCCTGCCGCGCGGCGGCACCATTCTCGGCAGCTCGCGGACCAATCCCTTCAAGGAGGACCAAGGCGCTGAGCGGATCGTCGCGAACATGGCTGCGGAAGGGGTCGATGGGCTGATCGCGATCGGCGGCGAGGACACGCTCGGGGCGGCCGCCCGCCTGCACGCCGAGCACGGCGTGCCTGTTGTCGGCGTGCCGAAGACGATCGACAACGACCTCAGCGCCACCGACTACACCTTTGGTTTCGATACCGCCGTCAACATCGCGATGGAGGCGATCGATCGCCTCCACACCACCGCCGGGAGCCACCACCGCGTCCTGATCGCCGAGGTGATGGGCCGCCACGCTGGCTGGATCGCCTTTCACGCCGGTCTCGCCGGTGGTGCCAACGTCATCCTCATCCCCGAGAACCCCTTCGACATCGAGCAAGTCTGCGAGTTCGTCGGCCGTCGCTTCGAGAGCCGTTACGCGCCGATCCTCGTCGTTGCGGAGGGGGCGCAGCCGCAGGGCGGGATGCCGACCGCCAGCAGCGACGAGCTCGACTCGTTCGGTCACGTCAGACTCGGCGGGATTGCTCACTGGCTCGAGGGGGAGATCGAGGCACGGACCGGCAAGGAGGCACGGGCCACGGTGCTCGGCTATGTCCAGCGCGGCGGCACCCCGACCGCCTTCGATCGTGTGCTCGCCACCCGCTTCGGCCTGCACGCGATCGACGCGGTCGAGGCCGGGCAGTGGGGGAAGATGACGGCGCTGCGGGGGACGGACATTCATCTGGTCGACCTGGCTGAGGCGACTGCACAGCTGAAGACCGTTCCACCAGAGCTGTACCGAGAGGCTGAGGTCTTTTTTGGCTAAACGTGGGGGAGGCCGGCGCCGGCAGCCCTTCCTCACTCGCAACTCGTCGCTGGAGAGGTTTGCTGCTGTCGCCTCTAGGTTTGCTCTCCTCCCGCGCAAAACGTTCGGAAGGACTACCGACGCCGGCCTCTCTCTCGCCTGGCGCAAGGTCATAGCTGCAAGCGCTTGCGGCCTGGTGCTTGCAGCTTCTGGCTGCGGAGGGCCGGAAGGCGTGGCGGAGAACGCGGTCCTGGCCGTGTACGTCAGCAAGCCCCTCTGCGCTGAAGCACGGCGAGCTTTGGCCGCTACCGATGGCCGTGCCGGGCAGGTTCGGGTGCGAGCGATTTGCGTCGACGACAGTGGCGGCGGCAGCTCGCGCCTGGCTGCCGTCGGCGCGGCTGCTCGCAGTGCCAGCGAGGATTCCTCGTCCGTTGCCTACATTGGGACTCCGGATCCGATCGCCGTCCGCTTTTCGGAGCCGATTCTCGAAGAGGCGGGCCTGGCCCGCGTCGCCAGCGGCTCCGGCGCCGCCGCTATGCGCAAGCTGCTGCGTGCGATCCGACGCAGCGGCGATGCCGGCAGCCTGCGCGAAGCCGTCTACGATCGGCTCGGCTAGCGCAGCAGGTCCGAGAGGGCTTCGTCGATGTCGGTGAAGCGAAAGCGGTAGCCGAGGTCGAGCGCCCGTCGCGGCATCACGCGCTGGCCGCCACGCAGCACGTGGCCAAACTCGGAGCCGAATTTGAGATCGAGGACGAGGCCCGGGACCGGCATCACAGCCGGTCGATTGACGGCTCTTCCGATCGCCTTCGAGAAGACGTGGTTGGTGACGGGGTTCGGGGCGGTCGCATTGATCGTGCCGCTCACCTTCTCGTTGTCCAGCGCCCAGAGCAGGATTCCCACCTCGTCCTCGATGTGGATCCAGGACACGTACTGACCGCCGCCCGCGAGCGGTCCGCCGACCCCGAGTCTGAAGGGGGTCAACAGCTCGGCCAGCATCCCGTTGTCGGCGTCGAGCACGTGTCCGGTGCGGACGATGACCAAGCGCACGCCGCTTCCTTCCGCCTCCCCCGCCGCCTTCTCCCATTCCTGAACGACCAGGGAGTCGTATCCCTCGCCGGGGCCGGAGGACTCGTCGATCATCGCCTCGCCGCGGTCGCCGTAGAAGCCGATCGCGGCCTGGCTGACGAGCACCCGCGGCCGGCGCTCGAGCCCGGCGATCGCCCCGACGAGATTGTGAGTGGCGGTACGGCGGCTCTCCATGATCCGCCGTTTGACGTCGTCGTTCCAGCGCTGGTCGATTCTCTCGCCGACCAAATTGACTACGCCGTCGACTCCCTCGAAGGCATCGGCCGGCGGACGTTCCAGCATGGGCTGCCAGGGGTGCCAGATGACGCTCGGATTGGTTCCGCGCGCCCGCTGCGGATCGCGCGTTAGCCCGACGACCGAGTCGCCGCGGGCCAGGAGGGCGTCACACAGCGCCGAGCCGATGAAGCCGCTCGCCCCGGTGACCAGGACCTTCACCCCTCAGCCGACCTCCACAGTCTGGAAGGTGCCGGTCTCCTCGCTAAAGCGGGCGATTCCCTCGCGCTTGGCCTCCTCGACCACGGCCTTGGCGACCTGCGGGGCAACGTCGCGGTTGAAGACGCTGGGGATGATGTAGTCCTCGGAGAGGTCGTTTTCGGTGACGGTCTCGGCGATGCCGTGCGCCGCCGCCAGCTTCATCTCCTCGGTGATGCGCGGGGCGCCCGCGTCGAGGGCGCCGCGGAAGATGCCGGGGAAGCAGAGCACGTTGTTGATCTGGTTCGGGTAGTCGGAGCGGCCGGTGGCCATGATCCGCACGTAGGGAGCCGCGTCCTCCGGCATCACCTCGGGGTTCGGGTTGGCCATCGCAAAGACGATCGCGTCGTCGTTCATCTTTCCCAGCGCCTCCGGCGGGATGATCCCCGGGCCGGAGAGGCCGATGAAGAGGTCCATGCCCTCGATTGCGTCGGCTGGCTCGCCGCTCAGCTTCTCCGGATTCGAATTCTCCGCGTACCAGCGCTTAATTCCACTCATCTCGCCAGACTCGTAGTCCTCGCGCTCGGTCGAAAGGGCGCCGACTCTGTCGCAGCCGACCACGTGGGTGACGCCAGAGGCGAGCATCATCTTGGTCACCGCTACCCCCGCCGCGCCGAGGCCAACCACCAGCACCCGCAGGTGCTCGATCGGCTTGCCGACGATCTTCAGCGCGTTGAAGAGGGCGGCCATCGTCACCACCGCGGTGCCGTGCTGGTCGTCGTGGAAGACGGGGATGTCGAGGGACTCCTTCAGCCGGTCCTCGATCTCAAAGCAGCGCGGGGCGGAGATGTCCTCGAGGTTGATGCCGCCGAAGGTCGGGGCGATCAGTTCCACCGCCTTGATGATCTCCTCCGCATCCTGGGTGTCGAGGCAGATCGGGAAGGCGTCGACCGCCGCGAACTCCTTGAACAGCATCGCCTTGCCCTCCATCACCGGCATCGCCGCCTCGGGGCCGATGTTGCCGAGCCCCAGCACCGCGCTGCCGTCGGAGACGACGGCGACGGTGTTCTTCTTGATCGTGTACTCGAACGCTTTGGCCCGATCGGCGTGAATGTCTTCGCAGACGCGGGCGACGCCCGGCGTGTAGGCCATCGAGAGGTCGTCGCGCGTCTTCAGCGGGTACTTGTTCTCCATCTCGATCTTGCCGCCGCGATGCATCTGCAGCGTGCGGTCGACGTAGTCGAGCACTTTGGCGCCTCGGGTCGAGCCGATCGCCCGCAGGATCTGCTCCCAGTGCGGCCGGTCCTGGGCGTCGATCGTGAACTCGCGTACCCGTTTGCCCTCGCTGCCGGCCCCCGGAACGAGGTCGACCCCCTGTAGCTGTCCGCCCGCCTCGGCGATCGCTGCGGTCAGCTTGCCCAGGGGCTCCTGCCGCGCATCCAGCTCGACGCGGATCGTGACGCTGTATTGGGCGCTGACGGCCATGGGCCGGCTATCGAATCAGATTCGTCGCGCCCGCTCGCCTGCGCCTATGATCGCCGCGGTATGGCGACCGCCGCGCTTGTCCTCTACGGCATCACCCTGACGCTCACGTTCGGCGTGCGGATCGCCCTGCAGGTGCGCCACACGGGATCGACCGGCGTGCACGGACTGCCCGCGGGCGCGAGCCCGGTCGAGTGGCTCGCTGGCGGCCTGTTCATCGCCGGACTGATCATGGGCGCGGCGGCGCCGCTGCTGGCGCTGTTCGACGTCCTCGCCCCGATCGGCGCGCTGGACGGCGCAGTGGGACACGTCATCGGCGTCCTGCTGGCGGTCATCGGCATCATCCTCACCTTCCTCGCCCAGCTGGCGATGGGCGACGAGTGGCGGATCGGCGTCGACCCCGAGGAGCGGACGCGGCTGGTCACCGACGGCCCCTTCAGGCTCGTCCGAAATCCGATCTACAGCGCGATGTTCCCCACTGTCCTTGGTCTCGTCTTGATGGTCCCGAGCGCCATCGCCATCGCCGCTCTATTCGCCCTCGCGATCGGCCTCGAGCTCCAGGTGAGGCTGGTCGAGGAGCCGTATCTCCTTCGTACTCACGGCGAGGAATACGCCGGCTACGCTGCCCGGGTCGGCCGCTTCGTTCCCGGGATGGGGCTGCTGCATGGCGTTCGATGAGGCGCTTGCCGACCGCGTGCGCGACGTCCTCGCGCCCCGAGCCGACCTCAGTGAGCGCAAGATGTTCGGCGGCATCGCCTTCATGGTCGGCGGCAACATGGCCGTTGGGGTGGTCGGTGACGACCTCATGGTCCGCCTCCACCCAGCCGATGCCGAGCGAGCTCTCGCCGAGCCCCACTCCAGACCGATGGACTTCACCGGCAAGCCGATGAAAGGAATGGTCTTCGTCGACTCCGCCGGCACCGCCGTCGACGAGGACCTCGCCTCCTGGGTCGAAGCCGGCGCCGATTTCGCCTCTTCGCTGCCACCCAAGTAATCCCCTCCGCCCCGGACCTTGCCGGCGATTCCAAGGTTGGACGGGGAAGAGTCCGCGCAGCCTGGCGACTTTATCCCCGTATGGAGGAGAAAAACGCCAGGCCAGACGTATTGGTGGAGCGAATCGCAGTTCGACAGCACGGAGTCGTGTCTACCCGACAGCTGCGTGCTGCCGGCCTGGGGCGGAATGCCGTGTCAGTTCGGGTGCGGGCTGCCCGCCTGCATCGTCTGCATCAAGGCGTCTACGCGGTCGGTCATCGAGCCATCTCCTTTCAGGGCCGGTGCATGGCGGCAGTCTTGGCCTGTGGGGCTGGGCCCAGGAGTCGAAGCGACAATGTGCTCGTCCACTGGGGCGCCGCAGTCAGCCACCGCAGCGCAGCCGTGCTCTGGCAGCTGCTCCCCGACGCCGATGGACCCGTCGACGTGTCCGTCCCCAACGACGTAGGTCGAGCAAGGCGCGGAGGAATTCGCCTGCATCGCTCTCTCACGCTCTCATCTGCAGCTGTAACGCTTCAAAGCGGTATCTCGGTAACCACGCCGGCCCGGACGATCTTGGATCTTCAAGGGGTTGCCTCGAGGCGGACCGAACAGGGTGGATTGACCGAGAAGGAGTTGCGGCGGGCGGTCCGGCAGGCAGACGTGCTCGGACTGCCGATCGGGAATGTCCCTGGCCGCGACCGCACGCGCAGCGACCTGGAGCGCGACTTCCTGAGGCTCTGTCGCCGCTATCGACTGCCATGCCCGGAGGTCAATGTGCGGATCGGCCGCTACCTCGTCGATTTCCTCTGGCGTGAGCCACGACTGATAGTCGAGACCGACGGCTATCGCTATCACCGCGGTCGGGCGGCGTTCGAGAGCGATCGCACCCGCGATCTGGAGCTGCGGGCGCTGGGGTACGAGACGATTCGCCTCTCACAGCGGCAGCTGCTGGACGAGCCGGATCGTGTGGCCGCCGTTGTGGCGCAGGCTCTTTCAATCTCCAACTAGCATCCAACGCGAATGCTCCGCCGCTCGACCGATCGCGTCGCATGGCTGATCGCGATCGCGGTCCTCGCCTTTGCGGCGCTGCTGACGTCCGGGCGCGTACCGGCGATCGCGATAGGCGCCGATGCCGCGCCGGACGAAGCGGCCTGGTTGTTCGATCCCGATGCCGTCGTCGAGATCGACCTTGGCGGACTGTCGCAAGAGGAGATAGAGGCGCTTGAAGCGGATCCCGACGAGTATCAGCCGGGCACCTTCGCCGTGCGGGTTAGGGGGGTGCCCCAGGGTCCGTCCCTCGGCGAGGTAGGCATCCGGCTCAAGGGAGGTCAGGGATCGCTACGGCCCCTGACCAAGAAGGCAGCCTTCAAAGTCAAGTTGGACGAGTATGTCGACGGGCAGACCTTCTTCGGGCTCGAGAAGCTGACCCTCAACAACATGGTCCAGGACCCCTCGATGGTCCACGAGACCCTGAGCTACGAGTTGTTCCGCGCGCTGGGCCTGCCGGCATCGCGCACGGGATATGCGTTCGTCCGCGTCAACGACGAGGTGTTCGGCCTCTACCTCAACCTCGAGACGCTGGACGAGGTCTCGTTGCCGCGCTGGTTCGAATCGACCGGGCATCTCTACGAGGCCGACGTGCCCGGCGTCGACGTCACCCTCGGCGGCGCCGCGACGTTCGAGGTCGACGAGGGCGACGACGAGGACCTCGCCGATCTCGAAGCCCTGATCGCGGTCGCCAACGACGAAGGCGGAGACTGGTCCGACGGAATGGCCGCGGTTGCCGACCTCGAGCAGATGGCCCGGCACTGGGCGGTCGAGCGCTACGTGGGTCACTGGGACGGCTATGCGGGACAGGCTGGGCCGCCCGAGCTCAGGCCCAACAACTACTACCTGCACAGCGACGCCGGCGGGACCTTCCGGATGCTTCCCTGGGGCACCGATCAGACCTGGATCGAGCGGCTCGAATTCGACGAACCGGGAGACGCGCTTCTCTTCGACCGCTGTCTGTCAGATACCGGCTGTGCGGACCTCTATGGCGACGCACTGGAGGAAGTTCACACGGCCCTCGCCGACCTCAGGCTCGGTCGCCGCGCTGCGCAGCTGCTGCGCCTGGTTGCGCCCTTCCGGGCACTGGAAGCCGGGCCGAGGTTCGAGCACACGCCCGCTGAGATCGCAGCCAGCATCGAGCAGACCTGCGCCTTCATCGCCGAGCGTCCGGCGGAGCTGGCCCGATGGCTTGCAGGGGCGGCCAGGGATCCGTTGACCCTGCCGGTGGAAGCGCGCTGCGACACTCCGGCCGCAGCACAGGCAAACGGGGAGTCGTCGTCGGCGGACATCGTCGGCGCCAGCGCGGTGCCACCAGGCCCCAGGATCGGTCGCCCCCGCGTAGTCGGAAACAGCATCGTCACCGGCTTCGTCCTGCAAGGACCGGGACGGGTGAGGCAGTTCGTCTCCGCCAGGCTGGCCGGTCGTCGCAGAGGGGTCTGCGCCACCGCCGCGGAGGTGGCTGCGGCCGGCTTCATCGAGCTTCGCTGCCATCTGTCGGTTGGCGTGCGCCGGGCGTTGAAGGAAGGCCCGCTGCCGCTGGTCGTCAGGGCCTCGATCAGACCTCTCCTCGGCGAACCCGACGTCCGCCGCCGTCACATCGTCGTGCTCCAGCGCCGTGCATAGAGTGGGCGCCGATGGCTGACGGCGAGCTCTTCCTCATCGACGGCAACTCGCTCGCCTACCGGGCCTTCTTCGCCTTGCCCGAGTCGATCGGGACGAGCGACGGGCGGCCTACCAACGCGATCTACGGCCTTGCCTCGATGCTGGTCAAAATCGTTGTCGAGCACCGGCCGACCGGCGTCGTCGTCGCCTGGGATGCCGGCATGTCCGGGCGGGAGAAGACCTACGACCTCTACAAGGCCCACCGGCCTTCGCGGCCCGACCTGCTGGCCGAGCAGTGGCCGCACCTGATGCCACTGGTCGAAGCCTTCGGCTACACCAACGTCAAGGTCGAGGGCTACGAGGCTGACGACGTGATCGGGACGCTGGCGCGCCGTGCCCAGGAGCAGGGGCTGCCGGTGATGGTCGTCTCCGGCGACCGCGACGTCTACCAGCTGGTCGGCGACGGGATCCGGGTGATGACCACCTCGCGCGGGGTGACCGACACCAAGGTCTACGACCGCGACGGCGTCGTCGAGCGCTACGGGGTGCCGCCGGAGCTGGTCACCGATTTGATCGGACTCAAAGGCGATACCTCCGACAACATCCCCGGCGTTCCGGGGATCGGCGACAAAACGGCGGCGCAGTTGCTGCAGGAGTTCGGCTCGCTGGAGGAGGTGCTGGCAAACGTCGACAAGGTCTCCGGCGCCAAGCGCAAGCAGAACCTGGTCGAGCACGCCGACGACGCCCGCATCTCCAAGCAGCTGGCGACGCTCGACTGCGAGATCGATACCGGGGTTGACCTCGACGAGGTGATGGCGGTTCAACCAGATCGCGGTGCCCTGCGTGAGTTCATGCGCGAGTTCGAGTTACGGGCAGTGATGGAGCGGTTGGAAGAGGGGCTGCCTGAAGGCGAGGCTGTGCCTGGGCGGAGCGTCGAGACCGAGCTCGAGATCGAGGCGGTGGAGGGCGCGCCGGCCGACCTCGAGGGCGGACCTGCAGCGATGGCGATTGACGGTGAGCGCTGGGCGGCCGCCGGTGGCGAAAAAGTCGTCAAGGGAATCTCTGGGCTAGAGGAGCTGGCTGCTGCGCTCGCCGAGAGGTCGCTGATCGCCCACGACTCCAAGTCCCTCGGCGGCGGTCGCCACGGCCTGCTCGCCGCCGCGGTCACGCGGGGGATCGAGCTGGAGCTGGCCCACGACACGATGCTGGCTGCCTACCTCCTGGAGCCACAGCGGCGCACCTATGAGCTCGTCGAGCTCGCTGCCGACGCCGGCATCGGCTTGGCGGAGGCGGCGGCCGAGGAGGCAGGTGGGGATATAGAGGAGGACGGCCAGATGGCGCTTGGCGAGGAGGTCGAGGCGGGCCTCGACCCCGCCGAGGAAGCCCGCCTGGTCGCCGCTCTGGCCGAGGCACAGCGCCCGCGGCTGGAGCAGCTCGAACTGGAGCCGCTGCTGCGCGACGTGGAGCTGCCGCTGGTCCACGTCCTCGCTGCGATGGAGCGGGAGGGCCTGAAGCTAGACGCCGTGCGGCTGGCCGAGGTCGGAGCCGGGTTCGGCGAGCGCATCGCAACCCTGGAGAAGGAGATCTTCGAGCTCGCCGAGGAGGAGTTCACGATCGGCTCGCCACAGCAGGTAGGTCGCATCCTTTTCGAGAAGCTCGAACTGACCCGCAAGCGGCGCGGCAAGACGGGCTACTCGACCGACGCCCGCGTGCTCGCCCAGATCCGCGACGAGCACCCGATCGTCGAGAAGATCGAGCAGTGGCGCGAGTTGACCAAGCTCAAGAACACCTACCTGGACTCGCTGCCCGATTTGATCGACCCGAAGACCGAACGTGTCCACACGACGTTCAACCAGGCCGCGACGACGACGGGCCGCCTCTCCAGCACCAATCCGAACCTGCAGAACATCCCGATCAGGACCGAGATCGGCCGTCCGGTGCGGGCCTGCTTCGTCGCCGAGAAGGGCGCCCGCCTGCTCTCGGCCGACTACAGCCAGGTCGAGCTGCGCGTCCTGGCCCACGTTGCTGACGAGAGCGTGCTGAAAGAGATCTTCGCCGCCGGCGAAGACGTGCACGCGGCCACCGCTGCCGAGGTCTTCGACATCTCGCGCGAAGAGGTCGACGTCGGCCAGCGCTCGAAGGCGAAGATGGTCAACTTTGGGATCGTCTACGGCCTCACCGGCTTCGGCCTCGCCGACCGCCTAAACATCCCGCGCAAAGAGGGCGAGGAGTTCGTCGCCCGCTATCTGGAGCGCTTCCCGGCCGTTCGCGCCTTCCGCGAGGAGACGATTGAGAGGGCGCAGGAGGAGGGTTTCGTGAAGACGTTGATGGGCCGGCGACGCTCGATCCCCGAGCTGCGCTCCGGTAACCCAAATACGCGGCGCCTGGGTGAGCGGCTGGCCGTCAACACGGTGATCCAGGGGACCGCCGCCGACATCATCAAGGTGGCAATGGTGCGCTGCCAGGTGGCGCTGCGCGACGCTGGGACGGAGACGAAGCTCGTCCTGCAGATCCACGACGAGCTGCTGTTCGAGGGCCCGCCGGGGGAGATGGAGGATGCGACGAAGCTCGTGCGGCGCGAGATGTGCGCTGCCTACCCGCTCGACCCGGCCCTCGAGGTCGACGTCGGAGTGGGGAAGGACTGGCTGGACGCGAAGTAGCTGGGGCCGGCACCGCCAGCGTCTCAGTCGGCGTCGTCGAAGCTCTCGAAGTCGTCCGCCGAGCCGGAGCCCGATCCGGAGCTTTCGCTCCCGCTGGAGCCGCTGGAGTCCGAGTTATCGCTTTCGGTCGGGTCGTCCGCGCCGTAGTCAGCGGAGCCTGAGCCACTGCTGCCGCTCGATAGCGAGCCCGAGTTGCTGCCCGAGAGGGAGCCGCTGCCTGACCCCGAGCGATCCTCGTCGCCGCCTTCGTCGTCGAATCCGTCGCCGGGACCGCGATGACCGCTCACGCCGCCGTCGTCCTCGTCGTTCTCTTCCTCCCCTGAGTCGTCGTGCCCTGATCCCGAGCTGCCACGGCGAGACTGACCTGACCGGTCCTCACCGGCCCGCTCCGAGTCGCCGCCCGAACGGCCGGAGGAATCGTCGTCGTCCTCCCGATCGTCGCGCCCGGGCCCGCTGCCGTCATCGCCCCCGCCGCCGGGGCCACTGTTGGAGCTGGGTCCGCTCGAATCTCCCGCTGCGGTGGTCACCGGGGCCGCCGTTGCGCCGACGTCGTCCCCGCTCCGCCCGCTGGCCGCCGCCCGTGCCGGTCCCTCCCGCCCGTCCGGGCCTTGGGTCGTTTCCTGCAAGGCGACGCCGGCGCCTACGGTTCCGGCGACCAGCACCGTCGCCGCGGTTGCCTTGACCGCGAGTCCGGCGCCGGCAAGGCCGACAGCGCCGCCGGCCGCTTCCGCCGCGGCCGAGCCCTCGGGGCCGAGCAGCGCCCTCAGCAGGGGCAGCGGCACCAGCATCCCGGCACCGTCCCGCAGTGCCTTCCGCGCCCGGTAGATCGCCTGGCGGGCGCCGCCGCCGCTCATACCGAGGGCAGCGGCGATCTCATCGTGGCTGAGCCCTTCGAGCTCGCGCATGACGATCGCCACGCGCTGGGCCTCCGGCAAGGCCTGCAGCCGCGCCATTAGGTCGGTCAGCTCTTCGCGCTGCTCGATCGCCTCCTCGGCGCTGGCGCCGGTCGCGATTGCCTCGGCCAGCTCGGCAGCCGCCGCCGGTCGGTCTCGCAGGTCGTTGAGAGCGGCGTTGCGGACGATCCGGTAAAGCCACGGGCGGAGCTCGATCTCGGCGTCGTCGCGGCGCATGGCAATCAGGGCCCTGGAGAAGGCGTCCTGAGTGACGTCCTCGGAGCGGTTGCCCACGATCGCCGCCGCGTAACGGCCCAACGCCCTTCCGTAGCGGCGAACGATCTCCTCGAAGGCGCTCTCGTAGCCTTCGCGGACGAGCCTGACGAGGCGGCGGTCCGACTGCGTGCGCAGGGTCGGTCCTGCGATCAGGCGGGAGGCGAGTCCGTGTGCGGGCGGTGGCATTTCTTTAGCTGTGCTGGTTCGGCTTCCGCGGGGGTTGCTGATATGACAGCACCCTGGCTCCGCGGGCCAGGACGGGCATCAGATGAAACACGTGCCAACGACGAAGATCACGCATGGATAAGGGCCTGGCGATCGTGCTGACCGCCGTCGCCGGCGGGCTGATCGCCCTGCAGGCGCCGATCAACGCGGAACTGGGCAGAGCTACGGGCAATTTCGCTGCGGCCCTTGTCTCCTTCGCAATCGGGACCGTCGCGCTGGCTGGAATCGTCGTCCTCAGCGGCAAGGCCGGCGGGCTGGGAAGCACTTTCGACGTCAGCTGGTACTACCTGGTCGGTGGCCTGCTTGGGGCGATCTACGTAACGAACGCGCTGATCGCCGTCTCTGCAATCGGCGCCGGAGGCGTCGCTGCCCTGACCGTCGCAGGCCAGCTCGCCGCCTCCGTCGCGATCGACCGCCTCGGCCTATTCGGCCTCGACGAGGTGCCGCTGACGCCCGAGCGATTGCTCGGCGTCGGCCTGCTCCTCGTCGGCACCGTGCTCGTCGTCCGCTGAGGATGCCGCCAGGCCGGGCGGGGCGATCCGCAGGTAATGGTCGAAGGACCAGTCGACGAACCGCTTCCTGCCCAGCAGGCGAATCATCGGTCCCAGCAGGCGCGGCGGTATGCGCGGCACCAACCGCTGCGCGCGCAGCATCCAGCGGAACTTCCACTCGTGGCCGTCGTGGAACTCCGCGTAGCGGGCACCGGCCTCCTCGCGGTTTTGGCTGCCCTCGACGACGCCGCGCAGCTCCCGCCCGAGGACGATCCCGAAGTAGAGCGCGGTCCTGATCCCCTCCGCGGTTAGCGGCAGGCAGTGGCCGGCCGAGTCGCCGGCGAAGAAGACGCCCCCTTCGGTGGCTCGGCGCAGCTTGTGTGGGATCCAGTTGCCCTGGTAGCGGACACGGTCGCGGCCGAGGTCCTCGGCGAGCAGCTCGGTCGTCTCGCGAACGTGGAAGCGGGGATCGAAGGAGCCGACGCCGATCCGCAGCTCGTCGCGGGCAGGGAACGACCAGCCGTAGCCGGCAGGCACGTAGCGTCGGTCAATCCAGACCTCGAGGTCCTCGGCGCTGCCGTCGGGGTGCACCTCCAGCCCGCGCGAAAGCGGCGCGTCGGGCGGCTGGAAGCCGTCGCCGGAGGCCAGAACGCGCCGCCAACCGAGCGCGTCGACGACCAGCGGCGCCGAGAGCACCCCGCGGTCGGTCTCGACCGCGATCGCGCCGTCGCCGTTGGCCGGCGCCGCACGGCCGTTCACCTTGGCGGTCTCGAAGCGGGCGTCGCAGCCGTCCCAGAGCAGCTGGCAGAGCGTCCGGTAGTCGAAGGTCGAGAAGGTCCAGGGCAGGCGGTAGCGCCTGCTGCCGTGGGGGGTGTGGATCAGCAGCGACTCGAAGCGCTGGCGCTCGGCCTCCATCAGACCGGTGGCGCGCAGCCACTCGGTCGGAATGCCGCAGGCGGAGGTCTGCCGCTCCCCGATCTCGTAGCGGTCGATCACCATCACGTCGGCGCCGCTGCCCGTCAGCTCGCGGGCGACGGCCAGGCCGGCGAAGCTCGCGCCGCAGATCAGGACGTCGCAGCTGCCCTCCAGCGCTGTCCGCTCATCGCCGCGTTTGGTGGCTCGAATCGGCACGACGAAGAGCGTATCTACCTGCCATTATTCGCCGCTGTGTCCGTGACCGATACGACCAGTTCAACCATGCCAGCCGGCGATCCCGTCGAGGGCTCTGGGGGCCTGCTGCTCAAAGTAGACGGCAAGGTCGTCCCCAACTACGCGGCGACGATGGTCGCTTTCGACGAGGGCGACGTCGTCAAGGGCAAAGTCGTGCGGATCGACAAGGACGAGGTCCTCGTCGACATCGGCTACAAGTCGGAGGGCGTCATTCCCTCCACCGAGCTTTCGATTCGCAAGTCGGTTGATCCCTCCGAAGAGGTCGAGCTGGGCGAGGAGCTGGACGCGCTCGTGCTCACCAAAGAGGACGCCGAGGGCCGCCTCGTCCTCTCCAAGAAACGGGCCCGCTTCGAGAAGGCCTGGCGCCGCATTGAGGCCGCCGCCGAGTCGGGCGAACCCGTCGAGGGCACCGTGATCGAGGTAGTCAAGGGCGGCCTCATCCTCGACCTCGGGGTGCGTGGCTTCCTGCCCGCCTCGCTGGTCGACATCCGCCGCGTCCACAACCTCGACGAGTTCCTCGGCCAGACGCTCGAGTGCAAAGTGATCGAGCTGAACCGCAGTCGCAACAACGTCGTCCTCTCGCGCCGCGCCGTGTTGGAGGAAGAGCGCAAGGAGGTGCGCGAGCAGATCCTCGGCCGCCTCGAGCCGGGCCAGGTCGTCGAGGGCAAGATCTCCAACATCGTCGACTTCGGAGCCTTTGTCGACCTCGACGGGATCGACGGGCTGGTCCACATCTCCGAGCTTTCCTGGAGCCACGTCAACCACCCCTCCGAGGTGGTCTCGATCGGCGACACGGTGCGGATCAAAGTCCTCGACATCGACCGCGACCGCCAGCGCATCTCGCTCGGGTTGAAGCAGACGCAGGAGGACCCTTGGCAGCGCGTGATCAGCACCTACCGCTCCGGCGACGTGCTGGAGGGCACCGTGACCAAGGTCGTCGCCTTCGGCGCCTTCGTCGAGATCCTGCCCGGCGTCGAGGGTCTCGTCCACATCTCCGAGCTGGCCGACCACCACGTCGAGAACCCCAGCGAGGTGGTCGAGCCCGACGCCAAGCTGAACGTGAAGATCCTCGAGATCGATGAAGAGCGGCGGCGGCTGTCGCTGAGCATCAAGCGGGTCGAGGGGCAGAACATGCCGATGGGCGACTTGGGGGCACAGATGGAAGCGGCGGAGAGCGATTCGGGCGAGGGACCAGCCGCCGCGCCTGCGGGTCCTGTCGAGGACGAGGGGTCATCGTCCTCGCAGGCTGCGGGCGACAACCCCTCGTCCACGCCACCCGCAGGAGAGGCGGATGAGGCTTCCCCCGAGGAGCCCGCGGCGGCTGCCGAAGCGACCGAGGCGCCCATCGGCGATGAGCAAGCTGATGTTGAGCCCGTCGCCGAGGAGTCAGCGCCGGCGGATGATTCTCCGGTTGCCGATGCAGCCGTTCCTCCCAGTGCTGACGCGGCTGAGCAGGAGACTGCGGCGCAGCAGGATGCTGCGGAGACGGCTGCTGAGGCGAACGGCGAGGACGGCGGTGAGGCTCAGGAGGGGGAATCGGTCGAGGAACGGCCGGACTCTCCCGACGACCTCGATGAGGCGGCCGGTGGTGGTGAGACCGCCGGTGAGGGCGGCGAAGAGCCCGCCGCCGACGAAGAGCAGACGGGCGACTCCGAGCAGGCCTGATCGGCGGCAGCCGTGGCGCCGCTGACGATCGGCCTCACGGGCGGCATCGCGGCCGGGAAGTCGGAGGCGTTGGCTGCTTTCGGGCGGCTGGGCGCAGCGACGATCTCCAGCGACGCAGTGGTTCACGAGTTGCTGGAGTCCGAGCCCCTACTCGGTCGCCTCGGCGAGCGTTGGGGGCCGGAGATCGCCACGGCGGCGGGCGTCGACCGAACCCGCATCGGCGAGATCGTCTTCGCCGATCCTGCTGAGCTGAGCTGGTTGGAGGCGCAGATCCACCCGCTGGTCGGAGAAAGGGTCGGTGTCTGGATGGCAGAGCTTCCCGATCGGACTGAGGTGGCGGTGGTCGAGGTGCCGCTTCTGTTCGAGTCTGAGATGGAGGCCGTCTTCGACACCACCGTTGCGGTCGTCACCTCGGACGAGGTGCGGCGGACGCGGGCCGAGGCGCGGGGACATGCATTGGTCGGTGAGCGGGAGGCGCGCCAGCTCGCTCAGGAGGAGAAGGCCGCCCGCGCCGAGCACGTGGTCGAGAACGACGGCAGCGTTGAGGATCTCGAACGGGCTTTGTCCGATCTGCTCGCAAGGCTGCGGGGATGAAGCGGAAGGCGCGGCGGGGCAAGGGGGCAGTCCGGCGCCGGCGCCTGCTCCGGAGCGGAGCGGCGCTCGTCGCCGGAATCGCCGCGGCCGCCGCGCTCGGCATCTTCGGCCGCTTCGACGACGTCATCCAAGAGCTGACCCTGCCGCTGCGCCACGAGGACATCATTCGCCAGCAGGCGAAGGAGAAGGACGTCGACGCCTCGCTGATCGCGGCGGTGATCTACGCGGAGTCGCGCTTCCGAGATCAGACCTCGCACGCCGGCGCGCGCGGCCTGATGCAGATAACGCCGGCGACGGCGAACGAGATCGAGCGACTCAGCGGCGGCACGACCTTCAAGCTCGAGGATCTTGCCGACCCCGATATCAACATCCGCTACGGGACCTTCTACCTGCGTGAGCTGCTCGACCTGTACGAACAAAACGAGGTCGCGGCGCTGGCCGCGTACAACGCCGGACCTACCCGAGTCGGCGAGTGGGGTGGAGCCGAGCTGACCCTCGACGCGATCCCGCTCGACGAAACGCGCGGTTACGTTGCCGATGTGCTCGACAAGCGCCACGACTACCGTGACGAGTACGGCGAGGAGCTGGGATATTGAGCTCGCCGCCGCGCCCTCGCCTTGCCGCTCTTGCGCTCGCCGTTGGTCTCGTTCTCGCCGACTCCTCGATCGTTGTCTTGGCGCTGCCAGAGATCTATCGCGAGCTCGACACGGGCGTCGCGGGCGTCACCTGGGTCCTGATCTCGTTCAACATCGTGCTGGCGCTGGCCGCGGTCCCGGCGGCGCATATAGCTCGCCGCGCCGGCCCCGGCCGTACCGCCGCGATCGGCCTTGCCGTCTTCGCCGGCGCCGGCATCGCCTGCGGTCTCGCCACCGAGCTGAGCACGCTGATCGCGGCTCGTTGTGTGCAGGCACTTGGCGGAGCGGCGGCAGTCACCGCCGTGCTCGAGCTGCTGCCGGCGACGGTCGGCTCCGAGCGGCGTGCGGCTGCCGTTTGGGCCGCGGCGGGCGCGACCGGGGCGGCGCTCGGGCCGGCCGTGGGGGGCGTGCTCACCGAGCTCGTCTCCTGGCAGTCGATATTCCTGGTCCAGGCGCCGATCGCGATCGCCGCCGGCGTGCCGGTCCTCTCGGTGGCCCGTCACGAGGCTGCCACCGGGGTGATCGCTGCCGAGCTGCGCGAGACCGGACGCCCGCACCTGCTCGCCAACCTGGCCCTGGCGATGACCTCGGCGGCGATCGCTGCCGCTCTCTTCCTTCTCGTTTTGCTGCTGATCGAGGGTTGGCGACTAACCCCGATTGGCGCTGCGATCGTCGTCTCGGCGATGCCCGTGGCAGCGCTGCTCGGTAACCGCCTCGGCCCCGCCGCGGGGAGTGCCCGCGCGCGGGCGGCAGCCGGGGCGATCCTCGTCTCGGGTGGGCTCGCCGGCCTGGCGCTCCTCCCCAAGGCAGAGGTGGCGCTGACCCTGCCGCCGCAGCTCCTGGTCGGGGTCGGCCTCTCGCTCGTCCTCTCCGCGCTGACCGAAACCGCCCTGGCCGGAAAAGCGCCGCAGGCGATCCACGGTGGCTGGACGATCTCGGCCCGGCATGTCGGCGTCGCGATTGGCCTGGTCGCGCTGACTCCCCTGTTCACGGCCGACATCGACGAGCAGCAGCGCGACGCGATCGACGCCGGAACCGCCGTCGTCCTCGACTCCGACGTCAGACCCCTCTTAAAGCTGGAGCTTTCGCAGCGGATCACCGATCGCCTCGAGATCGAGGGCGAGCGGGGCAGGGTGCCGACGCTCGGGCCCGCCTTCGAGCCGTTGCCTGACGATCCCGAAGATCGGGTCGAAGTTCTGCAGCTGCGCTCCGAACTGCAGGACCAACTCGACCGCGGCGCCACCCATGCCTTCAGCCCCTCCTTCGGTCTCGGCGCTGCCATCGGACTCCTCGCCCTGATCCCGATCGGGCTCGCGCGGAGGGTGGACCTGTGAACGCCGACGCGAGGGGCAGGTTCCTGGTGGTCGCAGCGATCGTCGCCTCGCTGGGCTTGACCGGCATCTACCTGGCCGCGGGTGGCGCCTCCTACACGCCGGCGAAGGTGCAGAACCCCTGCGACCCCCGCCCCTGGAGCGATCCCGAAGGGCTGGAAGAGATCGCCCAGCAGTTCTCCCTCTCGGCGCTCGACGGAGCCGCCTGCCAACTGGGCGTCAGCCGCGAGACGCTGGCGCAAGCATTGGCGACGCCGCGGGCACGCGAGCGCTTCACCCGGCGCTACGACATCGGCGACGCCGAGCTGGCGCGGGCGATCCGCGCCGGCCTCCTGCGCGCGGTCGACGACGCCGAACGGGCCGGTGCGCTCAGCCCCCTGGTCGCCGACCCGCTACGGGGAGTGCTTCGCCGGATCCCACTCGAACAGGCGATAGCACTGATCAATGACGCCAGCTCCCTGCTTGGGGACGCGGAATCGCTCCTCGGCCCCGCTCAAGGACTCTTGGAACAGCTCCTGCCGTAGGCCATCCCCGGTAGGGGTGGAACGTCTTGTACTTTTTCTGCGCCTTCGCCCGCGGACGGTCGCATACTGAGTTCAGAAAAAGTTAAGTGGAACCCCTGCCGGGGATGGCCCGGGGACTACTTCTTGAACTGGAAGCGCTGGGACTTCACGTTCCAGCTGATGCCCGTGCAGAGTTCTTCCGGCGTGACGTCGAGGGCGCTGGAGAGCTTGATGATCGTGCCGAGGCGCGGCTCGCGCCCACCACGCTCCAGCAGCGAGATCTCGGTGCGGTGCAGGTCGCAGCGAAAGCCCAACTCCTCCTGGGAGATTTTCGCTTTCTGTCGCGCCTTACGCAGGTTTATGGCGAATTTGTCGCGGGGCTGCTGCATCCGGGGCATTCTCTGTGTGTGTCGACAGAAGCACTACAGACAACAGAGCGCTACTGAAAACCAGAATGTTTATGTTACTTGTCAGCGGCGGGTCGCGCGCCAGACCCACAGCATCGCGAGCGGCTGCAGCGGTAGTCGCGCCCAGAGGGCCCACCGCGGCACCCGGTTCAGGTCCAGGCCGCGGACCTGCTCGGGGTTGACAGCCATATGCACATTCGCGGGGAAGACGGCGAGCAGCAGTGCCAGCAGCCACCAGCGGGCAAAGCGGCGCGTGCGGCGCGGGATGACAGCGCCGGCGCCGGCGATCTCAGCCAGCCCGCTGACGATCACAGCCTCACGGTGGCGCGGCAGCGAGGGAGGCATCATCGCCTCGTAGGCGCGAGGGATGACGAAATGCATCGTGCCCGCAAAGGCGAAGAAGCCGGCGAGCGCCTTCTGGGAGTGGCTCATCGCCGGGCAGTCTAGGCACCTCGCTATCGTCGTCGCGTGCCCGAGTTCCGTCTCAATCCCGCCTACACGCCGACCGCCGATCAGCCGAAGGCGATCGCCGGCTTGGCCGAGGGACTAAAGGGTGGGGAACGCTTCCAAACTTTGCTCGGGGCAACCGGCACCGGCAAGACCTTCACGATGGCGGGGACGATCGCGGCGGTGCAGCGCCCGACGCTGGTGATCGCCCACAACAAGACGCTGGCGGCGCAGCTCTGCAACGAGTTCCGCGAGTTCTTCCCGGAGAACAAGGTCGAGTACTTCGTCTCCTACTACGACTACTACCAGCCGGAGGCCTACGTTCCGGCCCAGGACCTCTACATCGAGAAGGACTCCTCGATCAACGATGAGATCGACCGCCTGCGCCACGCGGCGACCGCGGCGCTCTTTGCCCGGCGCGACGTGATCATCGTCGCCTCGGTCTCCTGCATCTACGGGATCGGCTCGCCGCAGGTCTACAACGAAAAGATGCAGCTGTTCAAGGTCGGCGAGGAGATCGACCGCGACGAGGTGCTGCGCAAGCTGGTCAAGATCCAGTACCAGCGCAACGACGCGGCTCTCGGCCGCGGCACCTTCCGCGTCCGCGGCGAGGTGCTGGAGATCATGCCCTCCTATGCCGAGTCGGCCTACCGCATCGCCCTCTTCGGCGAGGAGATCGAGGGCATCCAGCACTTCGATCCGCTGACCGGGGAGATCCTCGACGAGATCGACCATATCTCGGTCTGGCCGGCTTCCCACTACGTGACCAAGGACGAGACTCTGGACCGGGCGGTCGAGGAGATCCGCGCCGAACTCAACGCCCGCACGGCCGAACTGGAGGGCGAAGGCAAGCAGCTGGAGGCACACCGCCTGCGCCAGCGCACCGCCTACGACCTCGAGATGCTGAAAGAGCTCGGCTTCACCTCCGGGATCGAGAACTACTCGCGCATCCTCGACGGCCGCCCGCCCGGCAGTCCGCCGCACACGCTGATCGACTACTTCCCCGACGACTTCGTCTGCTTCGTCGACGAGTCCCACCAGACGATTCCGCAGATCGGCGGGATGTACGAGGGGGACCGCTCCCGGAAGACGACGCTGATCGATTACGGCTTCCGACTGCCCTCGGCGATCGACAACCGGCCGCTCAAGTTCGACGAGTTCCTGGCCCGGGTCGACCGGCTGGTGATGGTCTCGGCGACGCCTGGTCCCTTCGAGCGGGCCGAGGCGACGCGGACGGTCGAGCAGATCGTGCGCCCGACCGGGATCGTCGACCCCGAGATCGAGGTGCGGGAGACGAAGAACCAGATCGACGACCTGATGAACGAGATCCGGGCTCGGGCAGAGGTCAAGGAGCGCGTCCTCGTCACCACCCTGACCAAGAAGATGGCCGAGGACCTGACCGCCTACCTGCTCGAGTACGGGATCAAGGTTCGCTACCTGCACTCCGAAATCGACACCCTGGAGCGGATCCAGATCGTCCGCGAGCTGCGGCTCGGCGAGTACGACGTCCTGGTCGGGGTCAACCTGCTGCGCGAGGGCCTTGACCTGCCCGAGGTGTCGCTGGTGGCGATCCTCGACGCCGACAAGGAGGGCTTCCTGCGCGGCGAGACCAGCCTCGTGCAGACGATTGGCCGCGCCGCCCGCAACGTCAACGGGCGGGTGCTGATGTACGCCGACAAGGAGACCGACGCGATGCGCGCCGCGATGAGCGAGACCGACCGCCGCCGCGCGATCCAGCTCGCTTACAACGAGGAGCACGGGATCACGCCGGAGACCGTCCGCAAGGGGATCTCCGAGATGGCCGAGTTCCTGGCGATGGAGGACCGGGCCCCGCGCAAGCGCCGCCGCGGCCGCGCCGGGACGGTGAGCGACCCGGCGGAGCTGGAGCGGACGATCGTCGCCCTTGAGGAGGAGATGCTGGCGGCCGCCGACGATCTTCGCTTCGAGGAGGCGGCGCGGATCCGCGACGAGCTGAAGGAACTGCGCCGCGACCTCGACGGGATGACGGCCGGCGCCTAGCGCCGGCCGTGGGCTCGCCGCGCGCTAGGCCAGCAGCTTCGCGGCCTTGGCGCTGTCGGTGAAGAACTCGCCGCGAACGGTCTTGCCGTTGCCGTCGTACTGGAGCAGATGCACGAAGGGCGCCTCGAAGCTGCCGTTGTCGTTGGCTGCGCGCTGAGTTCCCCTCACCACGACCCAGTCGCCGGCATCGATGAACTCCTTCGGCTCGACGCTGAAGGAGGACCAGTAGTTGGGGATCTGGGCGAAGTTGGCGAGAATCGCGTCGCGGCCGCGGGTTTCGCCCCCGAGCGGCAGCTCATCCGAGGTGACCCAGACCGCGTCCTCGGCGAAGTTCTCACTGAGCGCTTCGAGGTCGCCCCGGCCGAACGCGTCGTAGGCGTCGCGGGCGGTGTCTACGTTGGACATGTTGTCTCCTTCCGTCGGAGTCCCCGCCCGTTTCAGACGGTACGCCGATCCGATCCAGCCCGCAAGGCCCGCGCGCCCTGGCTGTACTCCGCCATGTCCTGCGACCAGAACTCGACCACATTGCCGTCGGGGTCGGTGACGTAGATCGCGCGACCGGGCCCGAGCTGGATCGGCCCCTCGACCTCGACACCGGCGGCGATGATCCGCCCGCGGATCGCCTCGATCTCGGCGTCGGGGACCGCGAAAGCGAAGTGGACGTGGGCGCCGCCGCGGCCGCCCGCGATGCCCTCCTGCGGCGTCCAGAGCCCGAGCCTGGCGCTTTCTCCGATCAGGTACCAGCGCCGGTCCTCGCGCCGCTCCCCGAGCCGGGTCTCCTCGAAGCCGAGCACGTCGCCATAGAAGGCGCCCGCGGCCTCCAGGTCGGCGACCTCCAGCACCAGCTCGGAGATGCCCGTCACCGGGGGTGGCTGCTCGCTCATCGCACTATCTAATCTCACGCCATGCCGATCGACGTCACCGAAGCCACCTTTCCGCAGGAGGTGATCGAGCGCTCCCGCAAAGTTCCCGTCGTGGTCGACTTCTGGGCCGAGTGGTGTGGGCCGTGCCGCACGTTGACCCCGGCGCTCGAAGCGGCCGAGGCCTCTCGCGCCGGCAACGTGGTGCTCGCCAAGGTCGACGTCGACTCGAACCAGACGCTAGCCGGCCGCTACCGCGTGCAGGGGATCCCGGCGGTGAAGGCGTTTCGGGACGGCCAGGTGGCGAACGAGTTTGTCGGCGCCGTACCGAAGGCGAAAGTCGAGGAGCTGTTCGACTCGCTGGCGCCGTCCCGCGCCGACGAGCTGCTCGCGGCCGGCGACGAGCTCTCGCTGCGCGAGGCCTCCGAGTTGGAGCCGCGCCGCGCCGACATTGCCGTCGCCCTAGCCAAGAAGCGGCTCGAGCGCGGGGCGGAGGAGGAGGCGCTGGAGGCGGTCGAGGCCCACGAGGGCGACTTCGCCGCTGATGGGATCGCCGCGCGGGTGCGCCTCGCCAAGGCCGGCGTCGGCACCGAGGCTTTCGCCACCCTCGATCGCGGCCACCGCGACGCCGCGACCGAGGCGCTCTTGGCGGAGCTTCCCGCTGCCGAGGAGGAGGCGCGAGAGGACCTGCGCAAGGCGATCGTCGGCATCCTCAGCGAGCTCGACCCCGCCGACCCCACCGCTCGCGAGCATCGCAAGCGCCTCGCAGCCGCCCTTTACTGAGCGCATCCACCGCAGCCCCAGACATCGACTTCGACGTTTGTCAAACATGCATTGACAAACGTCGAAGTCACCTCGATGGTGAGCGTAGGAGTTCGCGACGCCGCTGCGCCAAGAGACGGCGCAACCGCTGCGCAACGGCGGCCGGTTTCCGTGCGATGCGGGTGCCGGTGATTCGGGTCATCTCGATGCCGGCCAGCTTCAAGTTCTCTTGACGGAGGCGATCCTCCTCAAATGCCGCGTGGCCGCCGTGATACTCGTAGGTGTCGATTTCGACCGCGAATCGCTCCGCCTCCCAGTAGGCGTCGAGCTCATATCCCTCGATGAAGAAGTTGGTCGCGGGCCGCGGGAGGCCCGCGTCGCGGACAAGGGCAAGGAAGCGTCGCTCCACTCCCGACCGGGTGAAGCCCGGAAGGCGATAGATATCAACCGCCTTCCGCAACCGCGCGGAGCCACGGCAGCCGGGGCTCCGCGCCAGCAGGGCCTCGATCGCCGGCATGTCGAGCAAGCCGAGGCGCTCGGCTCGGTCGAGGGCCCGCCCGATGAACTTCGGGTCGACGGCGGCGAAATCCAGCAGCGTCCGCGGGACCGCTGTCACCGGGATTCGTTCCGAAGAGCTTCGGTCCGCGACTTCAAGCGCCTGGCTGCTGTGCGGGCGAATCCCGGTTCGCACCCGTCGCGGCACGGGCGTCGTCACTTCGATCGGCAGTTGCCATCTGAGCGTCAGACCCCAGAGCCATGCAGCCGATCTGTGGCTGAGCAGAGCGCCCTCGCCGCAGGCGAGCACTGCCGCCAGGCAGTGCGCGTGTCGAGTGACATTTGCGTGTCCGACCGCGTATACGCCTCGATGCAGAGGGTGGAAGTGCGCCTTGGCGACTTCGGAGGAGACGTTCGCCCGCGAATATCCGAGCCCTGCGAGGTCGCTGGCCGAGACGATCCCGTATTGGCGGGCCGCCAGTGCGGCAACCGAGCCATGACTTCGACCTTTGTCAAGCATCCATTGACAAAGGTCGAAGTCGACGCGGTTCTCCCCCTGGGGGTTACGAGCCGGCGCGAATATGCGCTGGTTGCGAGAAATGAAAGGGAACATCTGTTCGCCTGCGTAGAATCGCTCTGAGTGGCAGCTTCTGAGCGGATCGTCATCTCCGGTGCTCGCGAGCACAACCTCAAGGGCATCGACGTCGAGCTGCCCCGGGACGCGCTGATCGTGATCACCGGGCTCTCCGGCTCGGGCAAGTCGAGCCTGGCCTTCGACACCATCTACGCCGAGGGCCAGCGCCGCTACGTCGAGTCGCTCTCGGCCTACGCGCGCCAGTTCCTCGGCTTGATGGAGAAGCCCGACGTCGACTCGATCGAGGGACTCTCGCCGGCGATCTCGATCGACCAGAAGACCACTTCGCGCAACCCGCGTTCGACCGTCGGCACGGTGACCGAGATCTACGACTACCTGCGCCTGCTCTGGGCGCGGATCGGCGTCCCGCACTGCCCGACCTGCAAGGAGCCGATCACCGGCCAGTCCCAAGAGCAGATCGTCGACCGGCTGATGACGCTCGAAGAGGGCGCGAAATTCATGGTGATGGCCCCTGTTGTGCGTGGCCGCAAAGGCGAGTACGGCAAGCTGCTGGAGCAGTTGCGGCTGGAGGGCTACTCGCGGGTCAAAGTGAACGGCGAGCTGCGCCGGCTCGACGAGGAGATCGTCCTCGACAAGAAGTACAAACACAACGTCTCGGTGGTCGTCGACCGCCTGGTGATGAAGCCCGATCTGCGCCGGCGGCTATCGGAGTCGGTGGAGGCGGCTGCCGGTCTGGCGGCTGGATTGGTTGAAGTCGAGGTGGTCGAGGGCGACACCCTCCTCTTCTCCGAGCAGTTCGCCTGCCTGCACTGCGGCACCTCGATCCCGGAGCTGGAGCCGCGCATCTTCTCCTTCAACTCCCCGCACGGCGCCTGCGAGCGCTGCCACGGGCTCGGCTTTCAAAAAGTGATCGACCCCGAACTGGTCGTCCCCGACCCGACCCTCTCGCTGGCCGAGGGGGCGCTGCAGCCCTGGAACCGCGGTGTGACCGCCTACTGGCGGCGCCTGATCGCCTCGGTCGCCGAGACCTACGGCGTCGATGCGGACAAGCCCTGGTCGAAGCTGAAGAAGAGCGAGAAGGAGATCTTCCTCTACGGCACCGGCGAGGAGCGCCACCAGGTCAGCTACACCAACCGCTTCGGCCGCCATCGCTCTTATCGGGTCCGCTTCGAGGGGATCGTCAACAACCTCGAGCGCCGCTACGAGGAGACCGACTCGGAGAGCAACCGCGAGCGGATCGAGGGCTACATGGCGGAGCAGCCCTGCCCGCAGTGCGAAGGGGCACGGTTGCGGCCGGAGAGCCTCGCGGTCACGGTCGCCGGTCTCAGCATCGCCGAACTGACCGACAAGTCGGCGCGGGCGGCGCGGGAGTGGATCGGCTCGCTGGAGCTGACCGAGACCGAGCGGGCGATAGCGCGCCTAATCGTGCGCGAGATCTCCGAACGGCTCGCCTTCCTCGACAACGTCGGCATCGGCTACCTCTCGCTGGGACGCTCGGCCCGCTCGCTCTCCGGCGGCGAGGCGCAACGGATCCGGCTGGCGACCCAGATCGGCTCCAGCCTGGTCGGCGTGATGTACGTGCTCGACGAGCCCTCGATCGGCCTCCATCAGCGCGACAACGAGAAGCTGATCGCGACGCTCGACCGGCTGCGAGACCTCGGCAACACGGTGATCGTGGTCGAGCACGACGAGGGGACGATGCGGGCCGCCGACCATCTGGTCGACCTCGGTCCCGGCGCCGGTGAACACGGCGGCCATGTGATCGCCGCCGGCACGCCCGCGGAGGTGGCGAAAGACGCCGCTTCGCTGACCGGCCAGTACCTGGCCGGCAAACGCCGGATCGAGGTGCCGGCACAGCGCCGCGAGCCGCGTGGGGCGTTGGTGGTGCGCGGCGCCCGCGAACACAACCTGAAGGGCATCGACGTCGCGATCCCGCTTGGCGTCTTTTGCTGTGTCACCGGCGTCTCCGGCTCGGGCAAGTCGACGCTGGTCAACGAGACGCTCCACCACGCGGTCGCCAACCGGCTCCACCAGTCGAAGCTGCGTCCCGGCGCCCACGACGGCATCGACGGGCTCAGCCAGATCGACAAGATCATCAACATCGACCAGGCGCCGATCGGCCGCACCCCGCGCTCCAACCCCGCCACCTACACGAAGATCTTCGACCACATCCGCCAGCTCTTCGCCCAGACGCAGGAGGCGCGGGTGCGCGGCTACAAGCCGGGGCGCTTCAGCTTCAACGTCAAGGGCGGCCGCTGCGAGGTCTGCACCGGTGACGGCGTGATCAAGATCGAGATGCACTTCCTGCCCGACGTCTACGTGCCCTGCGAGCAGTGCCACGGGAAGCGCTACAACCGCGAGACGCTCGAGGTGCGCTTCAAGGGCAAGAGCATCGCCGACGTGCTCGAAATGTCGGTCGAGGAGGCGGTCGGCTTCTTCGAGAACGTGCCGAAGATCGCCCGCCGGCTGCGCACCCTGCACGACGTCGGCCTCGACTACATCCGCCTCGGCCAGCCGGCGACGACGCTCTCCGGCGGCGAGGCGCAGCGGGTCAAGCTGGCAACCGAGCTCTCCAAAGTCGCCACCGGCGAGACCCTCTACATCCTCGACGAGCCGACCACTGGCCTCCACTTCGCCGACGTGCAGCGCCTGCTCGACGTGCTCGGCCGTCTCGTCGACGCCGGCAACACCGTGGTCGTGATCGAGCACAACCTCGACGTGATCAAGACCGCCGACTGCGCTGATCGACCTCGGCCCCGACGGCGGCGACGAGGGGGGAGAGGTGGTCGCGACCGGCACACCCGAGGAGATCGCCGCGGTCGAGGCCTCCCACACCGGCCGCTTCCTCGCCGAGCTGCTGGAGCCGGCCGTGCCGGCGAAGCGCAAGCGCGCCCCGCGCAAGCGCCGCGAGCCGGTCGCCGCCTGAGCCCCGCGGAGCCGCCTCAAGTCGCATAAGCCGCATGGAATTGCGGCAAAGCGGGTACTTTCGGAGCGAACGGGCGGGGGACGAAGGAGATGGACATGTCCCGTTCAGCTTTGAGGCCGATTTCGATCCTCGTCGGCATCTTGGTCCTGGTCTTGGTCCTGCTTGCCGGCTGTGGAGACGATGACGACGACGGCAGTGGTACGGGAGGAGGCGGTGCGACGATCGCCTTCCTGCTGCCTGAGAACCAGACGCCGCGCTACGAGGCGTCCGATCGACCGCGCTTCGAAGAAAAGGTCGAAGAGATCTGTCCCAACTGCGAGATCCTCTACAGCAATGCGACCGAGGACGCGTCGAAACAGCAAAGCCAGGTGGAAGCGGCGCTGACCCAGGGCGCCGACGTTCTGGTTCTCGACCCCGTGGATGCCGCCTCGGCAGCCGCGAGCGTCGAAAAAGCCCGCCAGCAGGACGTTCCGGTCGTCTCCTATGACCGGTTGATCCTCGGTGCTGACGTCGACGTCTACGTCTCCTTCGACAATGAACGGGTCGGCGAGCTGCAGGGCGAATCGCTCGCGAAAAAACTGAAAGAAGACGGCAAACCGCAAGGGCCGATCGTGATGATCAGCGGCGACCCCGCCGACAGCAACGCCGCCCTGTTCAAGAAAGGCGCCCAAAGCGTCTTCGAAAAAGAAGGCGTCGAGATCGCGAAAGAGTACGACACGCCCGGGTGGCTGGCAAGCAACGCGCAGAACGAGATGCAGCAGTCCATCACGGCGCTTGGCAAAGACGGTTTCGCCGGTGTTTACGCCGCCAACGACGATCTCGGCGGCGGCGCGATCGCGGCGATGAAATCGGCCGGGATCGACCCGGCCGAACGGCCCGTCACCGGCCAGGACGCCACGGTTGCCGGCCTGCAGCGGATCCTCGCCGGGCAGCAGTACATGACCGTCTACAAGGCCTACAGGCCCGAGGCTTCGATCAGCGCCGAAATCGCGATCGACCTCGCCGAAGGCAAAGAAATCCCGCAGGACAAAGTCACCGACCAGCTCGACAACGAAAAAGAGCAGGTGCCCTCGATCCTGCTGACGCCGGTGGCGGTGACGAAAGACAACATCAAACAGACGGTGATCGCGGACGAAGAAGTCTCGCCCGAGGAACTCTGCACCGGCTCATACGCCCAGGCCTGCAAAGAAGCGGGCATCTCCTAGGGAGCCGCCCGTGAGCGCCGACGCCCCGCTGCTCGAGCTCGACGGGGTAAGCAAGCGATTCGGCCCGGTCCAGGCCCTGGATCGGGTCGACTTCGCGCTCCACGGTGGCGAGGTCGTCGGCCTCGTCGGCGACAACGGCGCCGGCAAGTCGACGATGGTCAAGGCGATCGCCGGCATCCACCAGGCGGACTCCGGCAGGATCCGCTTCGGCGGCGAGGAGGTATCGATCTCACGACCCCAGGACGCCACGGCGCTGGGGATTGCAACCGTCTACCAGGACTTGGCGCTGTGCGACAACCTCGACGTCGTCGCCAACCTCTTCCTCGGCCGGGAGAAGGTCGCGCCGGGGCCGGGCCGGGCCTCGCGCCAGCTCGACGAGGCGCAGATGGAGCACCGTACGGGTGAGCTGCTCTCCGGCCTCTCGGTGACGATCCCGAGCCTGCGCAGCGAGGTCGGGACGCTCTCCGGCGGACAGCGGCAACAGGTCGCCGTCGCCCGCTCGCTACTGGGAGAACCCAAGGTCGTGCTGCTGGACGAGCCGACCGCCGCGCTCGGGGTGGCGCAGACCGCCCAGGTGCTCCAGTTGATCCGGCAGCTGCGCGAGCGCGGCCTGGGCGTGGTGGTGATCAGTCACAACCTCGCCGACGTCTTCGCGGTCGCCGACCGCATCGTCGTCCTTCGACTCGGGCGCGCCGCGGGTAGCTTCGAGGCAGAAGCGACGACCGAGGAGCACGTGGTCTCGGCGATCACCGGCGCCGGGGAGCGGAACGAACAGGCCGAAAGCCATAACCGGCGGGCGGGCGGCGACAGGGAGGCGCAGCGATGAGCGCCACGGCCGGGGGAGCCGCGCCGGCTGCGGCGGAGGCCGGTGCCCCCGCCGGCCGCCGCAACGAGGCCCTGCGACGCTTCATCCAAGGAGACCTCGCCTCGCTGCGGGTGGTGCTGGGTCTGGCGCTGATCTGGGCGATCTTCCAGCTCCAGAACGACCGCTTCCTCTCGGCCGAGAACCTGACCAACCTGATGCTGCAGATCACCGCCGTCGGCCTGATCTCGATCGGCGTCGTCTTCGTCCTGCTGCTGGGCGAGATCGACCTCTCGATCGGAGCGGTCAGCGGCCTCGCGGCGGCCGTCGTCGTCGTGCTCAACGTCAAGAACGGCTGGAACCCCTACCTGGCGATCGCCGCCGGGGTGATCGTCGGTATGGCGATCGGACTCCTCCAGGGAGCGCTGTTCAGCCGCTTCGGGGTGCCGTCCTTCGTCGTCACGCTGGCCGGACTGCTCGCCTGGCAGGGGGCGCTGCTGCAGGTGCTGGGGTCGACCGGGTCGATCAACGTCACCGATCCAAAGATCACCGGCCTCGCCAACACCTTCTACTCCGACGCCTTCGGCTGGACCTTCGCCGTCCTCGTCGTCGCCGCCTACGCCGCCGTCATCCTCGTCGGGCATCGGCGGCGCGTCGCCACCGGGCTTGCTGGCGAGAGCTTGCTGCCGCAGCTGGCGAAGGTCGCCCTGGTCGGGGTGGCCGTCGTCGTCACCGTCGCCGTCCTCAACTCCGACCGCGGCCTGCCGCTGGCCCTGTTGATCCTGCTCGCCTTCGTCGTCGGCATGGAATACGTCGCCAAGCGCACGACCTTCGGCCGCCATGTCTACGCGGTCGGTGGCAACGTCGAGGCAGCGCGCCGGGCCGGCATCCCGATCGAAAAGGTGCGGGTCGCGGTGTTCGGCATTGCCGGCACGATGGCAGCGATCGGCGGCATCCTCGCTGCCTCGCGGCTGCTAGCGGTCAACCAGAACTCCGGCGGCAGCGAACTGCTGCTGCTGGCGATCGCCGGGCCGGTAATCGCCGGGACCAGCCTCTTCGGTGGCCGCGGCGCGGTCTGGACCGCCCTCCTCGGTGCTCTGGTGATCGGCTCGATCTCCAACGGGATGGACCTCCTGGCGCTCTCTTCTGCGGTCAAGTTCATGGTCACTGGCGGCGTCCTCCTGATCGCAGTGATCGTCGACGCGATCGCTCGTCGGGAGCGCCAGGCCGCCGGCAGGGTCTGAGCCGCTACCGGTCGACCAACAGCGAGGCACCGATTGCGCCTCCGAGATCGCCCAGTTCAGCGACGCGGAAGGCGGGTGGGCGCTCGGCGACGAAGAGGTGCTCGTGCATCTCGGCCTTCAGGTCGTCTCTATAACGCTCGCCGAAGCGAGTGCCGAGGCCGCCGCCGAGGATCACCGCCTCGACGTCGAGGACGTTGCAGGCTGACGCGACCCCGGTGCCGAGCGCCTCGATCGCGCGGTCGATCAGCTTGGTTGCGAGGTGGTCGCCGTTGTCGACCGCCCGCTCCCAGATGCCACTGGTCAGGCGGGGTTTTCCGTGCTTGCGCATCAGCTCAAAGAGGGCGGTCTTGTGCCCCTCCTCGTGTCGGTGACGTGCCTCGGCTTCCATCGCGGCGCGGCCGGCGTAGGCCTCCATGCAGCCTCGGCGCCCGCAGGGGCACCTGGCGCCGTCGCGCTTGACGACGATGTGGCCGATCTCGCCGGCGGCACCCCGCCCGAGCCACGGCTTGCCGTCGAGGACGATGCCGCCGCCGACCCCGGTCCCCCACCAGACGCCGAGCAGGGAGCCGAACTCGCGCCCAGCGCCGAGCCGGTACTCGCCTTCGACTGCGACCTGGACGTCGTTGCCGATCCGCACCGGCGTGCCCAGCGCCTGCGACAGGGTTTCGCCGAGCGGAAAACTGCCTTCCCAGTCCGGCAGGTTGCGGGCGTTTGAGACGACGCCGGTCTGCTCGTCGGCGTCGCCAGGGGAACCGACGCCCACTCCTGCCAGATCGGTCGGCGCGACGCCCGTGGCGGAGGTTGCCTCGCTCAGCACCTCGACCAGCGCCTGGGCGACGTCTGCCGGCCCGCCGGAGGTCGGCGTCGGCTGGCGAGCGTCCCCGAGCACCGCGCCTCGAGCGTCGACAACGACGGCCTGGATCTTCGTCCCGCCGAGGTCGATACCGCCGCGCAGCTCGGACACACGGCGAGTCTATGCGGCCGTGGAGGGGCATAACGTGGGGGTGATGAGCGAAGCGGGCGGGTGGAAAGGGTGGCGCGTGTGGTGGGCGAAGCGGTGCTGGTACGAGCGCAACCGTCGGCCCCTGCGCCGCTGGAGGATCGCCCGCCACGCGGCCCGCGGTGGCTTCTTCATCCGGCGACCGGTCGAGGGCGAGATCCTCGAGGCCCTTGATGAGGGCCGCTTGCAGATTGGGGAGGGAACCTTGCTCGAGCCGGGCTGTTGGCTGACCCTCGCGCCTGCAGGGCGGATCTCGATCGGCGAGGGTTGCTTCCTCAACCGCAACACCATGCTCGCCGCCCACGAGTCGATCGAGATCGGCGATCACGTCATGTTCGCCAACGGCTGCTTCGTCGGCGACGCCGATCACCGCTTCGACGATCCCGACACGCCGATTACCTGGCAGGGCTTCACCAGCAAGGGCCCGGTGCGGATCGGCTCCAACTGCTGGTTCGGGGTCAACTGCGTGGTGACGAGCGGCGTCACGATCGGCGAGCGCTGCGTGATCGGCTCCAACTCCGTGGTCACCAGCGACCTGCCGCCAGGCACGATCGCCGCCGGCGCGCCTGCCCGGGTCCTGAAGCAAATCGAGTTCTCGCAGCCCAGCTAGTGCAGATGTCACGGAAGCGTTAACGGGCCTGCCTATAATCGAGCCGAGGCCGTGACCCCAAGGGCATGGACCCCGATGAGCTCCGCGACGACCATTCCCGCACCCGCAGAAACCCGCGTGGCCGTGCTCCGCGCCAAGACCGCGCTGCGCGAAGCCCTCGCCGATGAGCGCCGCGCCGGCCGTTCGATTGGCCTGGTCCCGACGATGGGCTACCTGCACGAGGGGCACCTCTCGCTGTTGCGCGCCGCCCGCGCCGAGTGCGACGTCGTCGTCATGAGCCTCTTCGTCAACCCGACCCAGTTCGGCCCCGGCGAGGACTTCGAGCGCTATCCGCGCGATGAGTGGCGCGACGTCGAGCTCGCCGCAGTGGCGGGGGTCGACCTGATCTGGGCGCCGCCGGTCGAGGAGGTTTATCCCGACGGGTTCGCGACCGCGGTCGAGGTCGGTCCGCTTGCCGAAGTCCTCTGCGGTGATCCGGCACGCCGCGGGCCGGAGCACTTCCGCGGCGTCGCCACCGTCGTCGCCAAGCTCTTCAACGCGGTCCAGCCCGTCGTCGCCTACTTCGGCCAGAAGGACGCCCAGCAGGTGGCGGTGATCCGCCGCATGGTCCGCGACCTCGACTTTCCGGTCCGGATCGAGGCGCTGCCGATCGTGCGCGAGCCCGACGGCCTGGCGATGAGCTCGCGCAACGCATACCTGGCGCCGGCCGACCGCGAACGGGCGACGGCGCTCTGGCGGGTGCTGCGCATCGTCGAGCGCGAGGCGCTCCGCGGCTCGTTGGCCGCGGGCCTGAAAGCGGGCCGGCGCGAGCTGGAGGCGGCCGGGATCGAGCCCGAGTATCTAGAGGCGCGCGACCCCGAGGAGCTGACCCCGGTCGCCGAGCTGGACGACCGTCCCGTCCTCGTCGCCGTCGCCGCCCGCGTCGGCGATGCCCGACTGATCGACAACTTGACCATCCGGCCCG
Organism: uncultured Solirubrobacterales bacterium; assembly: GCA_963817945.1. GTDB lineage: Bacteria > Actinomycetota > Thermoleophilia > Solirubrobacterales > 70-9 > VRUE01. Next base: position 136,018 of record CAWFQH010000004.1, read on the forward strand.
CCGGCCGGAGCGAAGACATCGACCCCGGCAACGGCGAGAGAGAGGCGCAACCCTGATGCAGAGGCAGATGCTGAAGTCCAAGATCCACCGCGCGACGGTCACCGACTGCGACGTCGACTACATCGGCAGCATCACGATCGACACCGAGCTGATGGCAAGCGCGGACCTGATCACCAACGAGCAGGTCCATGTCTGGGACATCGACAACGGCGCCCGCTTCGTCACCTACGTGATCGACGGCGAGCCCGGCTCCGGAACGATGCAGGTCAATGGCGCCGCGGCCCACCTGACGCAGCCGGGGCACAAGATCATCGTCGCCTCCTTCGGCGCCTACGACGAGCGCGACCTCGAGTCCTACTCGCCGGTGGTCGTCCACGTCGGGGAGGACAACGGGATCGTCGCGGTCGACAGCCACCCGGAGGTGCTGCTCGCCGGTGAGCCCGGAGTGGCGTCATGAGCAGCGGCGGCCGCTCCCATACCGCACCGCCGCCCTCGGATCGCCAGCCCGTCACGCTTCCCCGCTTGGCCGAGATGAAGGCCGCCGGCGAGCCGATCGTGATGGTCACCGCCTACGACTACCCCTCGGCTTCGGTCGCGGAGGAGGCGGGCGTCGACATCGTCCTCGTCGGCGATTCGGCGGCGATGGTCGTACTCGGCTACCCGGGTACCGAGTCGGTCTCGATGGAGGAGATGATCGTGCTCGGCAAAGCCGTGCGCCGCGGCCTGAAGACGCCGTTGATGGTTGGCGACATGCCGATGGGCAGCTACGAGGCGAGCAACGAGCTCGCGGTCCAGAACGCGCAGCGCCTGGTCAAGGAGACCGGCTGCCAGGTCGTCAAGCTGGAGGCGGGGGGGATCTCGGTCGAGCGGGCGCGAGCGATCGTCCGCTCCGGCATCCCGGTGATGGGCCACGTCGGCCTCACGCCCCAGACCGCGACGGCGCTGGGCGGCTACAAAGCGCAGGGCAAGACCGCCAGCAGCGCGATCAAGCTCTGCGAGGACGCCCTGGCGCTGCAGGCGGTCGGCTGTTTCGCGATCGTCTTCGAGGCGGTTCCGGCGGCGATCGCCGAGGCGATCGCCGAGAAGCTCGAGGTGCCGACGATCGGTATCGGCGCCGGCCCCGCCACCTCGGGTCAGGTGCTCGTCTACCACGATCTGCTCGGCATCACCACGGGCCGCATGGCGAAATTCGTCAAGCGCTACGCCAACGTCCACGAGACAATGGTCGAGGCGGTGCGGCGCTACGGCGATGAGGTCCGCTCACGCCACTTCCCCGAACCGGACCACGTCTACGGAGTAGAGCCCGCCGAGCTGGCCGAGTTCCGCCGATACCTCGACCAGGAGAGCCTCGCCTCGCCGAAGAGCTGGGACTGGGAGCCGCTTCCCTGAGAGCTGTCCCCTGCCCGCCTGGCGCCTTTTGCCGCTATAGGACTTAAAAGGCGCCAGGCGGCGGAATACCATCCCGTCGACGTGCCGATCTACGAATTCGAGTGCGAAGGGTGCGGGGAGTGGTTCGAGGAGCTGATCGCCGCAGGCGCAAAGGTCGCCTGTCCGACCTGTGGAGCGGGTGAAGTCCGGCGCCTCTTCTCTCCGGTCTCGCCGCCGGGCCGCCAGCCGCGGGGCGCTCGCGTCAGGTCCGACGAAGCCAAGCGCCGGGAGCGGGAGGCGGCACGTTGAACGCATCGACGGAGGAGCGGCGCGAGGCGCTGGTCGAGCTTTTCCACCAGGTCCAGGACTGCACCCGCTGCCCCCTACACGAGACGCGCAGCAAAACCGTCTTCGGCGCCGGCGACGCCGACGCCGACGTGATGTTCGTCGGCGAGGCGCCGGGCGCCGAAGAGGACCGTCAGGGGCTGCCGTTCGTCGGCCGCGCCGGCCAGCTCTTGAACCAGCTCTTGGAAGAGATCGGCATGTCGCGCGAGGAGGTCTTCATCGCCAACGTGTTGAAGAGTCGACCGCCCGGCAATCGAGATCCACAGCCACTCGAGATCGAGGCCTGCCGCCCCTACCTCTTCGAGCAGATCCGCCTGATCGAGCCGCTGGTGATCTGCACGCTGGGCAACTTCGCGACGAAGCTGCTGAGCGGCAACCCCGCCGGGATCACCCGTGTGCGCGGGACGCCGCAGGTGCACGAGCTGGGTAGCCGCACGGTCTTCCTTCTGCCCCTCTTCCACCCGGCGGCGGCGCTGCGAACGCCGGCGATGAAGGAGACGCTGCGTTCAGACCTGGCGCTTCTGCCCGACCTGATCTCCGGCCCGGCGCCGGCGGAGCCCGAGCGAGAGGAGCAGATCGAGGAGGCGCCGGTGCCGGGTCCACCGCAGCCCGCCGACGACCAGCTCGACCTGTTCGGTTGAACGTCCCTGAACAAGTGGAGACGTCCTCGGCGGCCGAGACCGAAGCGGTCGGCGCCCGGCTCGCGGCTGACCTGCGGCCAGGCGAGGTCGTCGTCGTCAGCGGCGAGGTTGGAGCGGGCAAGACGACCCTGATCCGCGGCGCCTGTCGAGCGCTCGGGGTTGAGGGCCCGGTCACCTCGCCGACCTTCACGATTGGTCAGCGCTACAGCGGCAGGCACCCGATCGCCCATCTCGACCTCTACCGGCTCGGTGGCCTCGAGGAGGAGGAACCGGCCCTGCTCGGCGACTACCTCGATGCCGACTCGATCGGGTTCGTCGAGTGGCCGGCGGTTGCCGAGCTGGAGCTGATCGGGCGCAAAGCGTTGGAGGTGCGGCTCAGCCACGCTGGCGGCGATCTGCGACAAGTCGAAATCCGGGCCGCATCGCCCCGCAAATAGGCGTGTTTTGGATCATTGCTGTGTAGCATCGCCTGCGAACCCCGGACCCAAGGAGGAAGCGCCGAAATGAGAGCAGCGAAGAGGCTTGCGGCCGTTGGCTTGTTGGCCGCGCTTTTCGGAAGTGCGACGCCCGCCTCGGCGCAGGGGGCCGCTTTCCGGCATTACGTTGCCTGCGGCATCTCTCAAAATGCAAAACCGGCGCACGTCTGTCAGAAGGCGCGCAAAAAGGGCGCCTTCTTCCGCAGCAACAATGGCGACGTCTTCTACACCGTATGCGTCCGCTTCCCGACCGGCAAAAACCTCTGCGCGCCCGAGCAGGAAGCGGTGCAGGGGACGCTCTACGTGAACAAGATCACGACCAACATTCCCGGCGAACACAAAGTCACCTGGTTCGTGAAAGGCAAACGCGTCGGGCTCTTCAAATTCCTCGTCCCGGGCTGAGAGCCTGGCGCTGATCGGCCTCGATACCGCGACCGAGGACACCGCGGTCTGCGCTTGGCGCGACGGCGAGGTTCTCTTCGAGTCGCTGCTCGGACTCTCCGAGCAGGGCAGCCCGCTGCACTCGACTGCGCTGCTCGGCGAGGTCGAGCGCGCAGCGGACGCCGCCGGGGGCTGGGGTTCAGTCGATGGGCTGGCGGTCGGCCTCGGTCCCGGCTCGTTCACCGGCCTGCGGGTCGGGATCGCCACCGCTCGCGCCCTCGGCTTGAGTCGCGCCCTGCCCGTGAAGGGCGTCTGCACGCTCGACGCGCTCGGGCTGGCGCTCGCCGAGTCGGCTGGTGGCTCACCGCGGTTGGCGGTCATCGACGCCCGCCGCGGTGAGGTCTTCGCCGCGCTCTACTCGCCTGCCGGAGAGCGGCTCTGGGAGCCGCAGGTCCACCCGCCCGAGGAGCTGGCGGTGCGCCTCGAGAAGCTCGACGCTCCTCCGCTGGCCGCCGGCTCGGGCGCGGTACGATTTCGTCCACAGTTGGCAAGCCGGGGCGTCGAGGTGCCGGAAGATTCCGACCCGGTGCACCGAGTCGCCGCACGGCACATCTGCGCGTTGGCGTCCGGTCCGGCCGGTGAGGGCCCGGTCCCCGTCGCCCCGATCTACATTCGCCCTCCCGATGCGGAACGGTGGCGTGAGCGAGACTCTCTACAAAGACAAGCGTGAGTTGGACGTCGAGGTAAGGCGGCTCGCTTACAGCGACCTGCCCGCCGTGATCTCGATCGAGCGACGCTCCTTTCCGGCGCCCTGGTCGCTTGCGATGTTCGTGCTCGAGCTCTCCAAGCCCTCGGGCGTCTGCCTCGCCGCCGTTGCGAACGGGGAGCTACTCGGCTACCTGGTCTGCTCCCGCTACGACCGCGTCTGGCACCTGATGAACGTCGCGGTGGCGCCCGACCGCCGGCGCCGGGGGGTAGCTCGCCGCCTGATCTCACAGCTGATCGAGGAGGGTGGCGCAAAACTGCCGTTCACGCTCGAGGTGCGCGTCTCCAACGGCGAGGCGATCGCGATGTACGAGAGCCTCGGGTTCCGCTCGGCCGGCGTCCGTCCTCGCTATTACCAGGACAACGGCGAGGATGCCCTGATCATGTGGCTGGATTAGGTGCAAACACCCGCCCGCGGCGGACGCGGGAGAAGTGAGCAAGATCGCCGGTGATCATGAGTGCGAATGAACGAGAGCAGAGCACGCGGGCGGAATTAATTTTGGCGATCGAGACCTCCTGCGACGACACCTGCGCGGCGGTCGTCGACGGAGCGCGCATCCTCTCCAGCGTCATCTCCTCGCAGGCGGCCGCGCACGAGCAGTTCGGTGGCGTTGTGCCAGAGGTCGCCTCGCGTCACCACCTCGAGTTGACCACGCCGGTGGTCGAGGCGGCGCTCGCCGAGGCCAGCGTCACCCTGGACGACGTCGAGGCGGTAGCGGTGACCAGCGGCCCTGGCTTGATCGGCGCGCTCTTGGTCGGGCTCAGCAGCGCCAAGGCGATCGCGGCGCCGCGCCGGCTGCCGCTGATTCCGGTCGACCACCTGCAGGGCCACATCGCCGCCAACTTCCTCGAGCCGGATCCGCTCGACCCGCCCTTCCTCTGTCTGGTCGCGAGTGGGGGCCACACCCTGCTGGCGGCGGTGCGCGACCGTGCGGGCCACGAGGTGCTGGGGCAGACGCTCGACGATGCGGCCGGGGAGGCCTTCGACAAGGTCGCACGATTGCTCGGGCTGGGGTACCCCGGCGGTCCAGCCCTGCAGCGGCTGGCCGAGGACGGCGATCCGGCGGCATTCGAGCTGCCGGTCGCGATGAGCCGCGACCCCGGGCTCGACTTCAGCTTCAGCGGCCTGAAGACGGCGCTCGTCTACCTCTGCCGCGACCTTGGCGAGAAGGGCGTGGCCGAGCGCCGCGCCGACCTGGCGGCGAGCTTCCAGGCGGCGGCCGTCGGGCAGCTGACCGCGAAACTGAAGCGGGCGCTGAAGAAGGACGAGTGGGGGGCCGTGGCGCTGGGCGGTGGCGTTGCCGCAAACGGGCCGCTGCGCGAGGCGGTGGCGGCGCTCTGCGAGGAGCACGGGGTGCGGCTGAAGCTGGTCCCGCTCTCGCTCTGCACCGACAACGCGGCGATGATCGGCTCCGCCGCGCGCTACGCGGAGCCCTTGGCCTACCCGGACTACCTCACCTATGACGCCTTCCCGACCCGGCGGCCGCCCGTCGCCGCGTAGACGGGCGCGGGAGCGGGCTTGGAGATGCGCTTGAGTGAGATCGTCGTTTACTCGCGGCCTGGTTGCCATCTCTGCGAGGAGGCGCTGGCCGCGATCGTCGCCCTGCACGGGGAGGGCTACCGCTTCGAACTGCACGAGGTCGACATCGAGAGCGACGAGGCGCTGCTGAAGCGGATGCTCGAGCGGATCCCGGTGGTCGAGCTGAACGGGGTGCCGGTATCCGAGCTGGTCCTTGATCCCGCCGAGCTTCGGGCGCAGCTCGATACTGTGGGGGCGTGAGCGCGGAGCGACCAAGCGTGCATCTCTGGTTCTTCGCGCCGGGAGCGAAGCGCGAAATTGGTGAGAAATGATCGAGCAGGCAGTCGATGAGGTTGAGGTGCCCAACGGGCTGATCGCCGACGGCGAGCGGCTCTCACTGGGCGTGGCGGCGCGGCTCTCGCGCTACCTGCAGGTACTGACCCAGGCCCGCAAGATGGGCCGGGAGACGATTTCCTCGCAGGAACTCTCGGACTACACCCACATCAACCCGACCCAGATCCGCCGCGACCTCTCCGGCTTCGGCAAATTCGGCAAGCGCGGCGTCGGCTACAACGTCGACTCGCTGGTGGCGGAGATTCGCAAGATCCTGCGCACCTCCGGCCAGCACAACATCGCCCTCTTCGGCGCCGGCAACCTCGGGCAGGCGATCGCCAGCTCCGACATCTTCGCCGACCACGGCTTCCAGGTCGTCGCCATGTTCGACATCGACCCGGAGGTGGTCGGAACAGAGGTCGGCACCCTGCACGTGCGCGACTTCGGCGAGCTCGAGGGGGTAGTCGCCGAACAGGAGATCGTCGTCGGGGTGCTGGCGGTGCCTGCGGACGCGGCTCAGGCCGTTGCCGACCGCCTGGTGGAGGCTGGGGTGAAGATCATCTTCAACTACTCCGAGCAGCTCCTTCAGGTGCCGCCGGAGGTAACCGTGCACACCTCCAGCCCGGCCGTCGACCTCCTCTACGCGCTCTACTTCTACCTGACCTGATCCCCTTGTCGCTGGACCTCGACCTCGCCAGGGAGAGATTCGAGTCCTCCACCGATTTCACGATCGGCCTCGAGGAGGAGTTCGCGATCCTCGACCCGGCCACGCTGGAGCTGGAGCATCGCTTCGAGGACGTCTACGCAGCCTGCCAGCGCGACGACGTGCTGGCCGACTCGGCCGCCGGGGAGCTGATCGCCGCGGAGATCGAGATCCGCTCAGGTCGCTCGGAGACCTTCGCGGAGGCCGTCGCTGCCCAGCACGAGCGACGCCACCGCCTCTTTGAGCTGGTCGAGGGGATGGGGCTGGTGCTGGGGGCGATGGGGACGCATCCCTGGGCCGATTACCTCGACCAGCGGATCATCGATACGCCGCACTACAACCGACTGCGCCACGAACTCGGCTGGGTGGCGCAGCGCAACAACACCTGGAGCCTGCACGTCCACATGGGCGTACGAGGGGCAGACCGGGCGATCGCGGTCAGCGACTGGCTGCGCGAGCTGCTGCCCTTACTGCTCGCTGTCTCCGCCAATTCTCCCTTCCTCGATCGCCGCGACACCGGTCTGCACACCGTGCGTACGGAGATCTTCACCCGCACCTTCCCGCGCTGCGGCGTCCCCAGCCCGTTTGGCGACTGGCAGCGCTACGCGGAGTACGTCGGCTTGCTGGAGCGGGCCGGCAGCGTCGTCGAGTCGACCCAGCTCTGGTGGAGCGTCCGGCCCCATCACCAGTTCGGCACGGTCGAGGTGCGGATCTGCGACGCCCAGACCCGCGGCGAGGAGTCGCTTGCCCTCGCGGGCTTGATCGCCGCCTGCATCGCCCAAACCGCCCTTGCCTACGACGAGCACGGCTACGGCGGGGCCGGGGCACCCCTGCTCGACCGCGAGATCGAGGAGAACCTGTGGCGGGCGATCCGCTACGGAATGGGCGGAAAGCTGATCGACTTCCGCCGCGGCGTCGAGGTCGAGGCCCGCGCGGCGCTGGAGCAGCTGCTCGAGTGGACCGCGCCCGCCCGCACGCAGCTCGGGATCGAAATTAGCTTGCCGGAGCGCAACGGGGCGCAGCGCGCGCGCGAGGCACTCGACGCCGGGATGGCGATTGAGGACATTTACCGCGACGCGGTACGTGAGACGAGGCGCACCTACACTGCCGCCCCGCAGGCCGCATAGGCCCTTATGTGGCCTCAGAACGCGGTATCCGCGGCCACATATAGACTCCCGCGCCGCTAAAGCCAGCCGGAGGAACCGAACTTGACTGATTTCTTGACCGATTACGGAGTCGTCGTTGCGCTTGTCTGCGCCGGCGCCGCAGTTCTATATGGACTTCTGATCACCCAGCGCCTGCTCGCGCGCCCCGCGGGCAACGACCGCATGCAGGAAATCTCGGGCGCCGTGCAGGAAGGCGCCAGCGCCTACCTGAACCGCCAATACGCGATCATCGGCGCGGTCGCGGTTCCGATCGCGGTCGTGCTGCTGCTGCTGCAGAACTGGGAGACCGCGCTCGGCTTCGTGATCGGGGGCGTCCTCTCCGGCGCCGCCGGCTTCATCGGCATGAACCTCTCGGTGCGCGCCAACTCCCGCGTCGCCGAGGCGGCGCGTGGCGGCGTCCCGCCGGCGCTGGACGTCGCCTTCAAGGGCGGCTCGGTGACCGGGATGCTCGTGGTCGGCTTGGCGTTGCTCGGCGTCGCCGGCTACTACGGGATCCTCGTCGCCACCGGCAGCAGCGATGAGCACGCCGTGGACGCGCTGGTCGGGCTTGGCTTCGGCGGCTCGTTGATCTCGGTCTTCGCTCGACTCGGCGGCGGCATCTTCACCAAGGCCGCCGACGTCGGCGCCGACCTGGTGGGGAAGGTCGAGGCGGGCATCCCCGAGGACGACCCGCGCAACCCGGCCGTGATCGCCGACAACGTCGGCGACAACGTCGGCGACTGCGCGGGCATGGCCGCCGACCTGTTCGAGACCTACGCGGTCACTTCAGTCGCCGTGATGCTGCTCGGCGTCCTCACCTTCACCGGCGCCGGCGGCGACTACCTGCGCGAGGTCGCGATCTACCCGCTCGTGCTCGGCGGCGTGGCGATCATCGCCTCGATCGTCGGCGCGCTCTCGGTTCGCACCAAAACGGACCGGGTCGAGGGGGCTCTGTACACGGGGATGATCGTCTCCGGGGTCCTCTCCATCGCAGCCTTCTATCCGATCACCGAGTGGCTGATGAGCGACGCCGTGCGCCTCGGCCTCGAGGCCGGCGCCGATGCGGTGACGACCACGGATCTCTGGCTCTGCGCGGTGATCGGCGTCGCCGTCACGGCGCTGCTGTTCGTGATCACCGACTACTACACGTCGACCCGCTTCCGGCCGGTGAAGACCACCGCCAAGGCGTCGGAGACCGGCCACGCGACGAACATCATTCAGGGCCTTGCCCAGGGCTTCCAGTCGACCGCGGCGCCGGCACTGGTGCTGGCGCTGGCGATCCTCGCCGCCAACGAGCTGGCTGGGATCTACGGCATCGGCGTCGCCGTGATGGCGCAGTTGTCGCTCTGCGGGCTGATCGTCGCCCTGGACGCCTTCGGGCCGATCACCGACAACGCCGGCGGCATAGCTGAGATGGCCGACCTGCCGGAGTCGGTGCGCAACGTCACCGACCCGCTCGACGCGGTCGGCAATACGACCAAGGCGGTCACCAAGGGCTACGCGATCGGCTCTGCCGCTCTCGCCGCCCTGGTTCTGTTCGCCGCTTTCAAGTTCGAGCTCGAAGCCGAGGCGCCCGCAGGATTCGACCTCGACAACCTCTTCAACCTCTCCAGCCCCGACGTGCTGATCGGGCTGATCATCGGCGGCATGATGGTCTATCTGTTCTCGGCCTTTGCGATCGAGGCCGTCGGCCGGGCGGCCGCCCAGGTCGTCGAGGAGGTGCGCAAGCAGTTCCGCGAGCACCCGGGGATCATGGAGGGAACCGAAAAGCCCGAGTACGGGAAGACGGTGGCGATCGTCACCGCGGCCGCACAGAAGGAGATGATCCTTCCCTCGCTGATCCCGATCGTGATCCCGGTCATCGTCGGCCTGCTCAGCGTCGACGCACTCGGCGGGCTGCTGATTGGCGTCATCGTCGTCGGCCTCTTCGCGGCCATCTCGATGACCGCCGGCGGCGGCGCCTGGGATAACGCGAAGAAGCTGATCGAGGACGGGGCCCATGGCGGCAAGGGCTCGGATGCCCACGCCGCCTCGGTCACCGGCGACACCGTCGGCGACCCTTACAAGGACACGGCTGGCCCCGCGATCAACCCGATGATCAAGGTCGCCAACATCGTCGCGATCCTGATCATCCCGATCGTTCACTTCTAGAAGGTCGCAGCGTGGGAGGGGCCTGGGTGCCTCTCCCTTGTGCTGCCTTTTTCGCTGGGGAGTTTTGGCGGCCGTCCGAGATGGGTGGAGGAGCGAAAAAGAGACCGCCGCACTGCGGGAGAGGCACCCAGGTCCCTCGACGCGGGACGAGCTAAAAGCGAGCCAGGATCGATTCGGATCGTCTCGTTGGCGTAGCTGGTTAGCTCGGATGGCTTATGCGCCCCGCGCCGGTCGCAGGGCGCCATTGCTCTCAGCCGCTGGGAACTACTTCCACGGTGCCGCGCATGTCGGGGTGGATCTCGCAGAAGTAGGGGTAGGTGCCGGCGTCTTTGAACGTCTCGGACTTCAGCTTGCCTTCCTCCAAGGTCCCGGTGTCGAAGCTGTCGTCGTCCGCGGTTGCCGTGTGCTGGGCGGAGTCGCGATTGATCCAGGTCACCTTGCCGCCTTCCTCGATCGCCACGGGGTCGGGCTGGTAGGTGAATTCGACGATCTCGACTTTCTCGGCACGCACCGCGTCGCCGCTGGGGGCCGGCGCGTTTGCATCCGACTCCGGCGCGGTCGTCCCGGTGGTGGCGGTGGCGCCACCACCGGTCGCGGTGGTATCGGAGTCGTCGTCATCGCCGCACGAGCTAAACGCCAATGCCGCAATGGCGAGGGAGGAGGCCAGGAACACTCTGGGGGCACTTCTGAGGAGTCGCATGGGGCGCCGATACCCGATGTGGGGCTGCGCACACTAGGTGGGGCGACTTACCGTCGCTATGCACCGGTAAGTCGCCCCACCCTCCAGAGTCGTTCGTCGACGTCGTCTAGGGTCCCGGCGTGATCGAGAGCTTGATCAACGTTGCCGACTTCGAGCGAGCGGCAGGCGAAAAGCTCGATCCGGGCGTTCTCGGCTATTTCGCCGGCGGCGCCGGGGACGAGCTGACGCTGGCGGAGAACGTCGGGGCCTGGAAGCGCTGGCGGCTGCGTCCACGAATACTTGCCGGGCTGAGCGAGTGGGAAACCGGGTCGGAGCTGTTAGGCGGGGAGGTGTCGATGCCGATCGTGGTGGCGCCCGTGGCTTACCAGGGGTTGGTTGACTCAGACGGCGAGGTTGCGATGGCGCGGGCAGCAGCGGCCGCCGGTACCGCGATGTGCCTCTCGACCCTCGCGACCAGGCGCCCCTCCGAGGTCACCGCCGGCGCCCCCGCGGGCCAGCGCTGGTTCCAGCTCTACTGCTTCAAGGACGAGGGGGTGACGAAGGCGCTGACGGCAGAGGCCGTCGAGTCCGGCTTCGAGGCGATCGTGGTCACCGTCGACGCGCCGCGGGGCGGCAACCGCGAGCGTGACCTGCGGACCGGCTTCAAGGTCCCCGCGGATCTCGGCGTTCCCAGCGTCGAAGCCGCGCTTGGTTCCGGCAGGGCGGTGACGATCGAGGAGACCTTCGGCCTGATGGAACCGGCGCTGAGCTGGTCCTACCTCGAGGACTTCGCCTCCGAGTGCGCGCTGCCGGTACTGGTCAAGGGCGTGCTGACCGCTGAGGACGCGGCCCTGGCCGTCGAGCACGGCGCCGCGGGGGTCGTCGTCTCCAACCACGGCGGTCGCCAGCTCGACCGCGTGCTGGCGAGTGCCGATGCGCTGCCAGAGGTAGTCGACGCCGTTGAAGGGCGCGGCGAGGTGCTGGTCGACGGCGGCATCCGCCGCGGCGTCGACGTGGCGATCGCGATCGCCCTCGGCGCTGACGCGGTGATGGTCGGCCGGCCGGCGCTCTGGGGGCTCGCCGCCGACGGTGAGGCCGGCGCCCGGCGCGTGCTGGAGTTGCTTCGAGAGGAGCTGGCCCTGGCGCTCTGTCTCTGCGGCTGCGGCTCGCCCGCCGACCTGAAGCGCGCGCACGTGCAGCGGGCACCGGCGTCGTCCCTATATTCGGGCTAAATGGCCCGGCGGATACCGAGAGACGAATCGCTGAGCCGCGTTCACGGCGTCGGCGCCCTTTTCGCGGCCGCCTACGGCAACGTCGGCTCCTCGATCTACTACGCGCTCGGCGTCACCGCCGTCTTCGCCCTTGGCCTGACCCCGGTCGCCTTCGTGATCTCTGGCCTGATCTTCGCCGCGACCGCGGCCACCTACGCGGAGGCGACGGTGATGTACCCGGAGGCGGGCGGATCCTCCAGCTTCGCCCGCCACGCCTTCAACGAGCTGGTCAGCTTCGTCGCGGCCTGGGGCCAGATGCTCAATTACGTGATCACGGTTGCGATCTCGGCTTACTTCGTGCCGCACTACCTGGCCGTCTTCTGGGAGCCGCTCGCGGAAGCGCCCGGCGACATCGTCGCCGGCGCGGTCGTGATCGGCGCCCTCGCCCTGCTCAACATCCGCGGCTCGCAGGAGTCGGCGCGGCTGAACCTGGTGCTCGCGGTCGCTGATCTCGCCACCCAGGTCGTCCTCGTCGCCATCGGCCTGCTGCTGGTGCTCAGCCCCGAGATCCTGGTCGACAACGTCGACTTCGGGGTGGCGCCGACCTGGAGCGACTTCGCGCTCGGGATCGCGGTCGGGATGATCGCCTATACCGGGATCGAGACGATCTCCAACATGGCCGAGGAGGCGCGCGACTCGGTGCGTTCGATCCCGCGCAGCGTCGGCCTCACCGTCGTCGCCGTGCTCGCGCTCTACCTGCTGATTCCGCTCGTCGCGCTCTCGGCGATGCCGGTCACCCAGGACGCCGCCGGCGAGTTCAGCACCGCGCTCGGCAGCGAGTTCGCCAACGATCCGATCCTCGGCATCGTCGAGAACCTAGGCGTCAGCCACGGTCTGACCGAAGCGCTGCGCTATTACGTCGGCATTCTCGCCGCGGTGATCCTGCTGATCGCCACCAACGCCGGCCTGATCGGCGTCTCCCGGCTTACCTACTCGATGGGCCAGCACCGTCAGCTGCCGGAGGGTCTGCGACAGGTCCACCGCCGCTACCGCACTCCATACATCGCGATCCTGGTCTTCGCCGCGGCGGCGACGATCACCCTGCTCCCTGGAAAGACCGACTTCCTGGCGACGCTGTACTCGTTCGGCGCGATGCTCTCCTTCACGATCGCCCACGTCTCGGTGATCCAACTGCGCCGCCGCAACTCCGAGGGCGAAAGGCCGTGGAAGCCACCGCTCAACTTCCGCGCTTTCGGGACCCTGGTGCCGCTGAGCGCGGTGCTGGGCGGGCTCGGCACCTTCTCCGCCTGGATCGTGGTGATGGCCCTCAACCCACGCACCCTCGCTGTCGGGTTGGGCTGGATGGCACTCGGCATCGCGGTCTACGTGCTCTACCGGCGCAGCCAGCGGCTACCGCTGACCGAGACGGTTAAGGTGGTGACGCCGGAGCCGCTCGGGGTCGAGGAGATCGAGTACCGCAGCGTCATGGTCGCCTTCGAGGACGGCGTGCCGTTCTCCGAGGAGATGGTGGCAACCGCGGTCAAGCTGGCCTCCAGACGGCGCCGCGGTATCCACATCCACTCGATGGTGACGATCCCGACCCACCTGCCACTGGATGCTGAGCTGCGCGAGCGTGAAAGCGAAGCCCAGAGCAAAATCGAGCAGGCGAAGCTGATCGGGGGGCAGCGAGTGACCGGCCACGTCGAGCGGGTGCGGCCGGGTCAGGCGGGGTACTCGATCGCCGAGGAGGCGCGGCTGATCAACGCCGCCGCCGTCGTGGTCGGGCTCCGCTACCGCGGCGGCGCTCCGCAATACGACAAGACCCTGCAGACGGTGCTCGGCGAGCGGCCCTGCAGGGTCATCGTCGTCTCCGACCGGAGCGTGCACCAGGGCGCCGAGGTCGCGCCGGCCCTCGCCTAGAATCGCCGCCATGGCCTCGCCTGAGCGGATCTACCGCGGTTCGGTCCGCGCCTTCTCGCTGGTCCTCGTCCTCCTCGGGCTGGCGATCCTGGCGAGTGCCCTCGCCAACGGCGCCGGCCCGGCCTCGATCGGCGTCCTGCTGGGGGTGGCCTTCCTCGTCGTCGGCGGCGGTCGGCTCTGGGTCTCAGCGCGGATGAGCCGGTGAGGGAGCCGAAGGCTCCGCGCTCGCGCCTGGAGCCGCTGCTGGAGCGCGGCCTCGGCGTTCCCGGCCTGTTCGTCGCCGTCTACTCCGCGGTCGGCTTCTCGATCTACTTCGCGCTCGGGGTCGTCGCCGATCGCGGCCTGGGCCTGACGCCGCTGATCTTCCTCGCCGCCGGCCTGCTGTTCGTCCTCGCCACCCTCAGCTACGTCGAGGGCGGGGCGATGTTCCGCGAACGCGGTGGTTCCTCCAGCTTCGCCCGTCACGCCTTCAACGAGCTGGTCGCCTTCGTCGCCGGTTGGGCGATCCTGATCGACTACCTGATCGTCGCCGCCCTTGCCGCGATCTCGGTGCCCCACTACCTGGAGCCGGTCGCGCCCGGTCTCTCCAAGCCCGGCTGGGAGGTCGGGGTCGCGGTGGTCGTGATCGTTGCCGCCTGCGGCCTCAACATCGTCAACGCCGCCGGTCGCGGCCGCGAGCGCTGGCTGGTCGTGCTGGTGCTGGCCGACATCGCCCTGCAGATCGCCGTCATCGCGGTTGGCGTCCTCGCCGTGCTGCATCCCGAGCGGCTGACGGCCGAGCTCGACCTCTTCACCGACCCCAGCGTCACCGACACCCTCTACGCGGCTGTGGTCGCGATGCTCGCCTACGCCGGCATCGAGGCGGCGTCCGACCTGGCTCCCGACATCGACGTGCGCCGTCGCGACCTGCGCCGGATCGTCACCGTCGGGGCGGTGGCTGTTCCGCTCGTGTACGCGGGGATGGCGGCGATCGCGCTGATGGCGGTGCCGGTCGTGGCCGGGCCGGACGGGCCCCAGACCGCGCTCGGCGGCGAGTTCGTCGAGGCGCCGATCCTGGGGGTGGTCTCGGCCTACGAGCCCGGCTGGGTCGAGGACGCGATGCGCTGGGTCGTCGCCCTGGTCGCCGCCCCGGTCCTCTTCTGGGCGGCGACGACCTCGATGCTCGGGGTCTCGCGCCACATCTACACGCTGGCGATAAACCGCCAGATTCCCAGCTGGCTCGGCAAGCTCAACGCTCGCCACACGACGCCGCACGTTGCGATCGTGCTCAGCGGGATGATCGCGATCGGTTTCGTTCTCCCGGCCGACGTCAAGCTCCTCGCCGGCATCTACGCCTTCGGTGCGACCCTCGCGATCACGATCGCCCACGTCTCGGTGCTGCGCCTGCGCTTCAGCGATCCTGACCGTCGCCGCCCCTTCCGGGTCCCGCTCAACCTCGAGTGGCGCGGTGCCCGGCTGCCGGTCCCGGTCGCGCTCGCGGCGGTGCTGACCGGGCTCGCCTTCCTCAGCGTGCTCGCCTTCCACGACACGGCGCGCTGGGTCGGCGGCGGTTGGATGCTCTTCGGCCTCGCCTTCTACGTCGTCTACCGCAAGGGGGTTGAGGGGACCTCGCTGACCCGCCGCGTTTCGGTGACGGAGCGGGCGCTGACCAAGCAGGTGCCGGAGCTCGCCTACCGCAGCATCCTCGTGCCGGTCTTCGGCACCAAGCTCGACGACGACATCGTCGCCACCGCCGGGCGCCTCGCGGCGGCCGAGGGCGAGGAGGCAGAGGGGGACGCGGACGGTGCCCGGCTGGCGCTCGTCCACGTCGTCGAGGTGCCGCTCACCCTGCCGCTCGACGCCGAGCTGCCGGCGGCGCGGGAGGAGGAGATCCGGCGAACGCTGCAGCGTGCCCGCGAGGTGGCGGAGGAGTACGAGGACGTCGCCGTCAGCGCCGAGGCGGTGCGAGCCCGTGACGTCGGCGCCGGCATCGTCGAGGCGGCGCGCCTCAGCGAGGCTGAAACGATCGTGATCGGCGGCGAGCCACCAACCAAGATCCGCGGCGGTGCCACCCTGGGCGGCATCGGCGCCTCCAAGCCGGCGGAGATCGGGGCCGCCACCGAGTATGTCCTCAAGAAGGCGCCCTGCAGGGTGCTGCTCACCGCGCCGCCCGAAGCCTGACGCCTGGCAGGGCTAGTATCCGGCTTATGTTCATCCTGATCGTCGGCTGCGGCCGGGTCGGCTCTTCTGTCGCCCGGACGATGCTCCGCGAGGGCCACGAAGTCTCCTGCCTCGACGAGGACCCCGAGTCGCACACCAGGCTCGAGGTCGGGCTCGACAAAGGCTGGGAGGATCTCGGCGGCCGCTTCACGGTCGGCACCGGGCTGGAGACGGACGCGCTGCTCGCGGCCGGCATCGAGAAAGCCGACGCCTTTATCGCCTCCACCAACGGCGACAACACCAACATCGTCATCTCGCAGATCGCTCAGCGCCGCTACGAGGTGCCGACCGTGATCGCGCGGATTCTCGACCCGTTGCGGGCCGAGTGGTACCGCCAGCAGGGCCTAAACACCGTTTGCCCGACCCGGGTCGCGATCGACATGCTGGAGACCGCCGTCCGCGAGGGCGCCCAGCGCGACGGCGCCAAAGCCGACGAACCGCTCGAAACCGCCTAGGACGAGGACGAGGACGTGTACATCATCGTCGTCGGAGCCGGGAAGGTCGGTTGGAACCTGGCCCGCGAGCTGCTCGAAAAGAACCACGAGGTGACGGTGATCGAGAGCAACCGGCGCCGCTACCTGACCGTCGAGCAGGAGCTCGAGCACAACGTCCTCTACGGCGACGCCTCCGAGCTGTGGGTGCTGGAGCGCGCCGGGATCCAGCGGGCCGAGATGGTGATCGCGGTGACCGGCGACGACGAGGACAACATGCTGATCTGCCAGGTCGCGCGCGAGAAGTACGAGGTCGAGCGGATCATCGCCCGCGTCAACAACCCGCGCAACCGGCCGCACTTCGACCTGCTCGGCGTCAAACCGTCGGTCTCGGCGACCGACCTGATCCTGCGCCTGCTCGAGCACGAGGTGCCGGAGTACGGCCTCGTCCACCTCCTCGACCTGCAGGAGGAGCAGCTGGAGATCATCGAGATGCTGCTCGGCAAGGACTCGCGGGTCAGCGGTGCGCGGGTCGGCGACCTGTCGATGCCCGACGGCAGCCTGCTGATCTCGGTGCTGCGCGAGGGCAAGGGCTTCGTGCCGGGACCGGACACTGTGCTGCAGGCGGGCGACGAGGTCTTGGCCGTGCTCGACCCCGGCCGCGAGGAGGACATCAAAGAGCTGTTCGGCCCCGCCGCCGGGGGCAACGGGGCCGGCTGAAGGATGGCCGACCGCGAGGTCGATTTCCTCCTGATCGGCGGCGGCATGGCCTCGGGGCACTGCGCGGCCGAGCTGCGACGGCGCGGGTCCGAGGGGTCGATCCTGCTGGCCGGCCGTGAGCCGGAGCCGCCCTACGAACGGCCACCCCTCTCCAAGGACTACCTGCGGGGCGAGGCAGGCCGCGAGGACGCCCACGTCAACCCCGCTGGCTGGTACGAGGAGAACAGGGTCGAGCTGCGCACTGGCATCAACGTGATGTCACTCGACGTCTCCGCCCGTACGGCAAAGCTGCAGGGCGGAGAGGAGGTCGCTTTCGGCAGGGCGCTGCTTGCTACCGGCGCGATGGTCAACATCCTCCGCGTCGAGGGGGCCGAGAACGAGGGCATCCACTACCTGCGGGCCTTCGGCAACTCCGACGCGATCCGGGCCGACGCCGAGGCTGCCGAGCACGTGGTCCTGATCGGCGGCAGTTACATCGGCACCGAGGTCGCAGCCTCGCTGACCGCGAAGGGCGTCGACTGCACGATCGTGATGATGGAGGACGTCGCCCTCTCGCGAACCTTCGGCGCGGACGCCGGACGCTGGTTTCAGGCGAGGTTGGAAGAGCACGGCGTGACCGTGTACGGCGGCGAGGAGCTGCAGGCCTTTGAGGGCGACGGACGTATCAAGGCGGTGCTGACCAAGAGCGGTCGCGCGATCGAGTGCGACGCGGTCGTGGTCGGAGCCGGCGTGCGCGCCGACGCGATGCTGGCCCAGCGCGCCGGCCTCGAGGTGGACAACGGGATCCTCTGCGACTCGAAGCTGCAGACCTCGGCCGAGGGCATCTACGCCGCCGGCGACTGCTGCTCTTACGAGAGCGTCGTCCACGACCGCCGCCTGCGAGTGGAGCATTGGGACGTCGCGATGCAGCAGGGAATGCACGCGGCCCGCAACATGCTCGGCGAGGATCGCGACTACGACGTCGTTCCTTACTTTTTCAGCGATCTCGCCGACTGGGCCAGCCTCGAGTACGTCGGCCCGGCCTACGAGTGGGACGAGGAGGTCTGGCGCGGCGACCGCGACGGGGGCGAGTTCTCGGTCTGGTACCTGAAGGACGGCCGCGTCGCCGGCGCGCTCAGCGTCGAGCGGCCCGAAGACCTGGCCGAAGCCCGGCGCCTGCTGGCCGAGCGGGTCGACGTCAGCGGCGCCCGGGATCGGATCGCCGATCCCGATAGCGACCTCTCCATGATCTCCTGAGGCCGCTCGCGACCGGCAGTGGATATCCTCAATCAGCTGTTCTCGTTGCGCCCTGGTGTAATTGGAAACACGCCAGCCTCTGGAGCTGGATTTCGGGGTTCGAGTCCCTGGGGCGCAGCTCGTCGGCGCATCTTTTCGTCCGATACTGGTGCGACCATACGTTCGCAGTATGGGTGAAGACGAAGCGAAGGCAATTTCAGCTGCCGAGAAGCGCGCGAAATCGCAGAACTGCTGGGTGAGGGTCTGACTCAAGCGGAGGTGGGAAGGCGCCTCGGCCTTTCGAAGCCGACGGTTTCTTATCACGCGCGACGACTTGGATTACCGGTCAGGGACGAGTGTGCTCGTCGCTATGACTGGGACGAGATACAGCGTGCTTATGACAGCGGCTTGTCGGTGCGCCAGTGCGCCCGGCGCTTCGGGTTTGCGCACTGTTCCTGGCATGCCGCATTGAAAAGGGGCGCAGTCAGACCGCGGCCGCGAAGAATGCCTATCGAGATGCTGCTTGTCTCCGGGAGGGCCAGACTGGCCGAACCCATCTGAAGCAGCGCCTTCTCGAAGAGGGGCTGAAGGTCAACCAATGTGAGCGCTGCGGCTTGACCGAGTGGAGAGGGCGGCCATTGAGCATGGCGCTGCATCACCGGAATGGAATCGGCAAAGACAATCGCCTGGCCAATCTCGAGCTTCTCTGTCCGAACTGCCATGCTCAGACGGAGAATTTCGCCGGTCGTAACTTAGCTCGACGCCGTAGACCCGTCTAGTCGCTTTGCTAGCTTCGGCGGCCGATGAGGAGGTGCTTGCTCTACTCGGTGGCCTTCGGGCTGGCCCTGCTGGGGATCGTCGGTTGCGGCGGCGGGGACGAGGAGGACACGACGACCGCGCCGACTACCACGGCGACTGAAGCGCCAGCTGCGCTCGGCAAAGAAGAGCTGATCGCCCAGGGTGACGGGATCTGCGCCGAGGTGAACGCCGCGGTCGGCACCATCGCCAGCACCGAATCAGGCGATGCGTCGCAGGCGGTTCAAGTGGCCGACCTCTATGCGGGGATGGTCGAGCGACTGCGGGGTCTCGGCGCACCCAGCGACGACACCGCTGGTTACGACGAATTCATCGCCGCCGCCGAAGGGCTGGCCCAGACCGAGAGCGACGTTCAGCTCGCTGCCGAACGTGGCGAAGAAGAAGCCCTGACGACGGCCGAATCCGATGCCTCGTCGGCCCTAGCCTCGTTCCAGTCGGCGGCGACGTCCTATGGCTTCACCGAGTGCGCCGAAGGCCCGAGCGCGCCGGCGCCGGGTGCCGTAACCGGAGGCGCGGCGCCCGAAGAACCCGTGGAAGGCATCGAAGAAGAAGAACTGGCGCCCGAAGTCGAAGTCGAAGAAGAAGAAGTTGCCCCTGAAACCGGTGGCGCCGGCTCGGCGGACGAAGCAGGCGGCGCTGGCGGCGGGGCCCCGGCGGGTGGCGGCACCGAAGGCGGCGAAGCCGGTGGTGGCGAAGGTTCCGGCGGCGGCATCGGCCCCGGCTGAGGGCTTCGAGAACCAGCGCATCTCGGAGTCCTCGGTCGGGTGGTTCGGGTCACGCACTTGAGTGCGCTCCCCGCACCACCCTTCCCTGCGTCCGCCGAGCTACTTGGCTCTCGACCGCCTCAGGCGGCTGAAGACTCCCGCCAAGCTCCATGCAGGCGGGCGTAGGCGCCGTTCGCCTCGATCAGCTCGTCGTGCGTGCCGCTCTCGACGACGCGGCCGCCCTCGAGCACGGCGATCTTCCCGGCGCGGCGGATCGTCGAGAGACGGTGGGCGATGACGATCGCGGTTCGCCCGGCCAGCAGGCGCTCCAGGCCGCGCTCGATCGTTTTCTCGGTCCGCACGTCGACATTGGAGGTGGCCTCATCCAGGATCAGGATGCGAGGCTCGGCCAGGAGTGCCCGGGCGAAGGCGACCAGCTGTCGCTGCCCGGCAGAGAGCTGAATGCCCCGCTCGCCGACTTCGGTATCGATTCCCTGCGGCAGGGCGGCGATAAATGCAGTCGCTCCCACCGCCGCGGCCGCGGTCTCGATCTCAGCCAGAGTCGCATCGGGCCGGCCGAAGGCGATGTTCTCGCGGATGCTGCCGGAGAAGAGGAAGCCCTCCTGCGGGACGATCCCGAGCTGGCGCCGCAGGCCCTGCTGGCGCAGCGCCCGCAGGTCGTGGCCGTCGACCAAAACCCTGCCCCGCTGAGGGTCGTAGAAGCGGGCCACCAGCTTCGCCAACGTCGACTTTCCGGCCCCGGTGGCGCCGACCAGGGCCAGGGTCTGGCCGGGGGGAACGTGAAGGTCGATCTCGCTCAACGCCCAGTCGCTGTTCTCTTGGCTTTTCGGCGTCTGGTCGCCGTATGAGAACCAGACTCCCTCCATCTCGATCTCGCCACGCAGCGTCCCCGGGTCGAGCGCACCCGGCGCGTCGACCATCTCGGGCTCGGTGTCGAGCAGGTCGAAGACCTTGTCGAGCGCCGCCATCCCCTGCTGGTAGGTGGTGTAGAGCTGCGAGAGTTGCTGGATCGGGTCGAAGAAGACCTGCAGGTAACCGATGAAGGCGACGACGACGCCGACCTGGATCGCGTTGTCGATTACCTGGGCGCCGCCGTAAAGGACGATCGCCGCGGTCGCGACCGCGGCGAGCAGCTCTACCGCAGGGAAGTAGGAGGCGTTGAGGTAGACGGTTTTCATGTTGGCCTCGCGGTTGGCCTCGTTCAGCTCGGTCATCGCCGCCGTGTGCCGGGACTCCTGGCCAAAGCTGCGCACCACCCGCATCCCGCTCAAGGTCTCCTGCAGGTAGGCCGTGACCGCCGCGATCCGCTCGCGCGTCGCCCGGTAGGCACCGTGGGAGACGATGCGGAAGATGACGCTGGCGACGGCGAGCAGGGGGAAGGTGAGGAAGGTGACCAGCGCCAGCTGCAGGTCGAGCAGAAGCAGAATGACGACGACGCCGACCAGGGTGAGGCTGCTGGAGAAGAGCGTCACCACGCCGCTGGTGACGAGCTGGTTGAGCGCCTCGATGTCGTTGGTCATGCGGCTGATCAGGACACCGGGGCTGCGCCGGGTGAAGAACCCGATCGACATCGCCTGCAGGTGGGAGAAGACGTGCTCTCGGAGGTCCTGCAGAGCGCGGGTGCCGACCCAGCCGACGAGGTAGGTCTGGGCGAAGGTGGCGGCGGCGTAGAGGATCGCGACGCCGACGAAGGCGATGACGATCGTGGTCAGGGCGCCGGTGTCATCGGGAACGATGCCGGTGTCGATGGCCTGGCCGGCGAGGTAGGGGGGTGCGAGGGCCGCGCCCGTGGCGGCGAGCATCGCGACGAATGCGAGCGCCACCCTGGCACGGTATGGGCGCAGCAGCCCGACCATCCAGCGCAGCTTTCGTCCTCGCTGGTCCTGGCCGCGGAGCAGCCGCCAGAGCGAGGCGAAGAGCAGGTAAACGTCGCGCAGCCGGCTCACAGGCGCGCCAGCTCCTCGCGCTGCTCGAGGTCCCGCTGCAGGAAAACCGCGTCGGCAAGACCGTGCTCGGCAATCTCGCGGTAGAAGCCGCAGCTCTCGAGCAGATCCCGGTGCGAGCCGCGGTCGACGATCCGCCCACCGTCCATCACCACGACCTCATCGGCCAGCGAGACGGTCGAGAGGCGGTGGGCGATGATGAACGTCGTACGGCCCACCATCACCTCGCGCAGGCCAGCCTTGATCGTCGCCTCGGTGCGGGCGTCAACTGAGGAAGTGGCGTCGTCGAGGATCAGGATGCGGGGGTTGGCGAGCAGCGCCCGGGCTATCGCGATCCGCTGCCGCTGGCCGCCGGAGAGCGTCCAGCCACGCGCTCCGACCCGCGTCTGGTAGCCGTCTGGCAGCCCGCGGATGAACTCGTCGGCCTGGGCCCGTTGCGCCGCCGCCTCGATCGCCGCGCTGCTGGCGTCGGGCGTCGCGTAGGAGATGTTCTCGGCGACGCTGGCGCTGAAGAGAAAGCTCTCGTCGCCGACGAAGGCCACCTCCGTGCGCAGCGAGCCGAGGTCGATGGAGCGGACGTCGACGCCGTCGACCAGGACCTCGCCCTCGCTCGGGTCATATAGACGTGCGATCAGCGCCACCAGGCTGGTCTTGCCCGACCCCGACGGGCCGACCAGCGCCACCGTTCGTCCTGGCTCCACCGCGAGGTGGACGTCGCTCAAGGCCGGGCCTGCGCCGTCATAGCGGAGAGTCACGCCGAGTAGCTCAACGCGTCCGGCTCCGGTCGGCAGCGGCGGCGCATCCGGCGGGCTTTCGATCCGTGGCTCGCGGTCGAGGATTTCGAACAGTCGATTGCCGGAGGCGATCGCCCTTTGCGCCATCCCCATCGCCATCCCCAGCATCCGCATCGGCGCCGCCAGCATCGCCAGGTACGTGTAGAAGGCGGTGAAGTCGCCGAGGCTGAGGTCCCCGGCGATCACCTGCCGCCCGCCAATCAGCAGCACCAGCGCGATCCCCAGCTGGGGAAGAAGGCCCAGCAGGGGCGAGAAGAAGGCCTGCAGGCGGGTCGAGTAGATGCTCTGATCGAAGACGCGGGCGACTGCCCGGCGGAAGCGGTGCATCTGATGCTCCTCGCGCGCAAAGGCCTTGACGATGCGGACGCCGGAGACGCTCTCCTCGGCCTCCGCGGTGAGCTCGGCGAGGCGCTGCTGGACCTCCTGTGCGGCAGGGCGCGAGACCCGGTTGTAGCGTGAGGCGGTGTAGACGACGAACGGGGCGGGCGCCAGGGCCAGCAGCGCGAGCCAGGGCTCGATCGCAAGCATCACGGCGCTGGCGAGCACGATCGTCAACAGGTTCTGAGTGATGAAGATCAGGCCGTAGCCGAGGAAGAAGCGGATCGACTGCAGGTCCACCGTGGCGCGTGACATCAACTGCCCCGTCTGCTGGCCGTCGAAGAACCCCAGCTCCAGCCGCTGCAGATGGGCGTAGAAGCGCTCGCGCAGGTCGAACTCCACAGCCAATGAGACCTTGCCGGCGACGACGCGCCTGACCATCGTTAACCCCAACCGCAGGACGCCGGCCGCGACGATCGCCAGCGCCAGGGGCAGCAGGTCTGGCTGCTCGCCCGCCTCAATCGCGTTCACGGCGCGACCGATCAACCAAGGGATGAGGACGGTCATCCCCATCGCGGCCCAGGCGAAGGCAAGCGAGCCCCAGAGCTGGCGACGATAGGGCCGCAGGAACCTCAGCAGCCGGCGAAAGGTCCGCATCCAGTCACTATACAAAGTGAAGTAAAGGCCGCCATCGAGCGGTCTTTAGGAGGGACTAGAAGCCCCGCGCGACGCTTCTAGTCGAAGACCGCCGCCTTGGCGCTGCTCACTTTGCCCCCTTTGCAAGGGTGACCGTGCCTGCCCGGCGGGAGCAGGATCTGGAAGTTCGTCACCGCGTGGTGGGGGGTGGTGGCGCCGTTGTTCTCGGCCAGGGTGATGACGAGCCGGTAGAAGCCGGCCGGCAGGTCGTGGTAGTAGATCTCCGGCCGGGTCGCCGGCGAGTAGCTGCCGCTTGATCCAATCCGTTGGGCCAGCACGCCATTGGGACCGGCGTAGCGGGGAAAGTCGAACGAGCGGCCGATCAGGCGGCCCCTGCCGACCGGGCTCTCCTCCGCCCGCCGCAGTTTCACCGGGTCGACGCAATCGGGGACGCGGTTGAGGGAGAAGCGCAGATGCCCCTGGCCCAGCTGCGGTTCGCCGCCGAAGCGGGCCGGGGCCAGCTCGAAGTCGTCCACCTTCACCTTGACGACGACCGCGCGGCTGGTCTGGCGGGCGCCGTTACGGGGGGAGATGACCTTGACGCTCGGTTCGCCCGCGATGGACGGCGGCGCTGGATCGGCGTCTCCCTGGGTGAGCACAGCCAGCAGGCTGCCAGCGACGGCCGCCGCCAGGACTGCGATGATGACAATTCCGGGCCGCATCCGGGCCGGAAGATTACGCCCAGACGCGCCCAGCACCATCCCCAATGAGCCCGGCCACCGAACTGGCATACAGGATCGGCGCCGCCGCGAGGCGGCCGGCGAGCTGGATGCAGCTCTTCAAATTCGGCCTCGTCGGCTGCTCGGGCTACCTGATCAACCTCGCCGTCTTCTCGCTGCTCATCGACCCGATCGGCCTGCACTACATCGCGGCAGCGATCGGCGCCTTTTGTGTCGCCGTCTCCAACAACTTCCTCTGGAACCGACACTGGACCTTCGAGCCAGGCGAGGACCATCCGGCCTTCCAGGCGCTGCGCTTCTTCGTTGTCAGCGTCGCCGCCCTGCTGCTCAACCTGGCCGTACTCGAGACGCTCGTTGTCGGGACCTCGCTGGACGATTTGCCGGCGCAGGCGATCGCAGTCGCAGCGGCGATGCCGTTCAACTTCCTCGGCAACAAGCTCTGGACGTTCGCCAGCTGAACCGGCGGCTCGGTGTCGCCGCCGGTCGTCGCGCTACGGGAGCGCTCGCTACCAGGCCCCTTCCAGCCAGCGCTCCAGCTCGGGCAAACGTTGCCGCAGGTTTGGGGCGGGGGAGGCCAGCTCTGTAAGTGCGACCTGGATCGCCGCGCCGAGTGCGAGTGTGGCCCGCTCGGCGCTCCCCCGCAGGCAGGCCTCCAGGCGGGCGAGCGAGACGTGGTCGCCGCGTAGGGAGCTCAGGGCCGCCCGGGCCGCGGCGGGATCGGTCTCGGCATAGTCGACCACCGCCTCCAGCCCGGTTCGAACCCTGTCCGCGGGCGGTGCCTCCTCAGCGGCGGCTATCGCCCGCTTAACAATCCCTTCTTCCACACGCCCTTCTGCCAGCAGGGCGGTTTTCGTACCCTCTCTCATGTTGGGACCTCCTCTTCAGGTCTCGGCCAGGCCCCGGGGTGTCGCAAGCGCCGCCGGGGCCGACTTATCTCTTGACGGTCAAGCTAGGCCCGCGCCCGGACGGCGAAGGCCCCAAATTCCTCCCAGATGCGAACTTTTGCACTTAATTGTCGATTTCGTTACAGCTAGATTCCTAAATAGCGATTGAGGCTCCTTGACTAATCTAGTCCCAGCATATGCGCCAGCGGCTCGGCGGTCAACGGTCCATGCCAGACTGCCTGGAAATGAGCCACGAGAGCCGCCGCTACGAGCCTTCGCAAGTCGAGGCCGCCCGCCAGCGAGCGTGGGCGGAGCGCGACGCCTACGAGACGCCGGAGCCCGCTGACGGGCAGCGTGGGGTCTACGTCAAGCCCTCGAGCCCGTTCACCTCGGGGAACCTCCACATGGGCCACGTCCGCGATTACTCGATCGGGGACGCCTACGCTCGCTTCCGGCGCGCCCGCGGCGACGCCGTCCTCTTCGGCTTCGGCTTCGACGCCTTCGGCTTGCCGGCCGAGATGGCGGCGATCGAGCGCGGGGTGCGGCCAGCCGACTGGGTTGAGCGCTGCGGCGAGCGGATGTTGGGCCAGATGCAACGCCTCGGCTTCTCCTTCGATTACGGCCGTGCCTTCTACAGCTCCGACGAGGCGCAGTACCGCTGGTCCCAGTGGCTCTTCCTGACGCTGCTGGAGGCCGACCTCATCTACCGCGCCGACGCCACCGTCGATTGGTGCGACACCTGCCAGACGACCCTCGCGGCGCTGCAGGTCGAGGACGGGCGTTGCTGGCGCTGCCACAATCCGGTGCGGCTGATTCGCCGCCCCACCTGGTTTCTGCGGGTGGCCCCCTATCTGGACGAGAACGACCGAAACCTCGCGGGTCTCACGAACTGGGACGAGCTGTCGCTGAAAACGCAGCGCTACATCCTCGGCCGCAGCGACGGGGTGGAGGTCGACCTGCACGCCCCCGACGGGAAGTCCTTTTCCGCCTTCACCCCGCATGTCGGGGCGCTCGCCGATGCCTCCTTCGTACTGCTCTCGCCGCGCCACCCCGAGATCGAGACTTGGACTACCGAGCCGGAGGTCGCGTCGCAGCTGGACGAGCTGCGCTCGGGAGGCTGGGAGCGCAGTGCCCGAGACGTCGCCGCGGTGCCGGTAGTCGACACTGGCCGCTTCGCTGGCGGTCCCGGTGGGGCCGAGCTCCCAGTCTTCGTCTCGCCCCTCGTCGACGCCCGTTATGGCCCGACCGCAGCACTCGGGATTCCCAGCGCCGATGAGGCGGACGAGACGATCGCGGCGCGGATGCCGCGAGCGGCGGCGGGCCAGTCTGCCCAGGCGCTGGCCGAGGCCGGCCGCGATGCCCGGCGCTACCGCGCCTTCGACTTCTCGATCTCGCGCCAGCGCTACTGGGGCACCCCGATCCCCGTCGTCCATTGCGAGGACTGCGGGGCGGTCCCCGTTCCGATCGGGGAGCTGCCGGTTCGTCTGCCCCGGGACATCGAGCCGACCGGGGAAGGAAACCCCCTGGCCGAGCGCCCCGATTTCCTCGAGGCGCCCTGTCCCCGCTGCGCGGCGCCTGCCCGCCGCGAGACTGACACGCTCGACTGCCACTTCGACGCCCTCTGGCTGTGGGTCCCGGCGGCGGTCCCGCCGCAAGCCCGCGCGACCGAGATGTTCACCCACCCCGATCTGCAGCAGTGGTTGCCTTCGGAGCGCCTCGTCGCCGGCAACGACAGCGGCAGCTTCGTCTTCGACCAGCGCGTCGTCACCAAGGCGCTGCGCGACATCGGGCCGTTCTCGTTCCTCGCCGACGGCGAGCCCTTTGCCGGCTGCCTCTTCCACGAGATGGTGATCGCCGACGGTCGCAAGATGAGCAAGCACCTCGGCAACGTCGTCGACCCCGACGAGCTGGTCGCCGAGCACGGGGCGGATACGGTGCGGCTGGCGATCCTCTACGCGGCCGGACCGGCCAAGACCTTGAACTGGAACGACGGCGCTTTGCGCTTCGCCTCGCGCTTCCTCGAGAGGCTCTGGGGATACGTCCACGACCGTGTCGCCGCCTCCGCGGAGGCGTCCGAGGACTCCGAGGCAGCCGCCGAGACGGCTTTCATTCGCGAGCGGCTCGTCAAATGGTGCGACAACGGGATCGCACGCATCACCGCCGACTTTGAGGAGCTGCAGATGCACAAGGCGGTTCGCAACGCGACCCGGCTGCTGGAGCGGATCCAGGACTACGAGAAGCGGATCCTCGAGCGCCGCGGCGAGCTCGGCCGCGAGGACTTCGAGGCGCTGCTTGGCGCGTTGACGCTGCTGGCGCAGGTCCTGGCGCCGTTGGTGCCCCACGTCGCCGAGCAGCTGCTGATCGTCTTGGGGCGCGAGGACGGGACGGAGCTGGTGGGCCCCTGGCCCGACTCGGCGGCGGCTGTCGCCGACTCGGCAGCGATCTGAGTCCGGCGCAAGGAGGTGGTGCGGCCCCCGACGCGGTGCTCAGCCCTGTAGCCTTTTTAGGCGCGATTGGTCGGGCGCGAATGCCCGAAATTTATTGAGCGTCGAGACTGCGTCTGCTATACACACCAAGCTCATGGTTGGCCGGATAACTGGAAAGCGGCGAAAGCGATTCGCGAAGGCGGGCGGCCTGCCGTCGCGATCTGGGAGTGGCGAGGGGCGATGAGCCTCGCGGCGGACCAGCGCACCCGTTCCTGCGCGACCGAGCTGGTCTGCCACGACTGTGGGCTCCGGCTGCCCCTGCTGGACACGACCTTTAAGTGCCTTGGCTGCGGCCAGGGCCTCGACATCGACTACGACTACGAGCTGGCTGCAGCGCGGCTCGCCGATCTGCCCACGGCGGAGCGGGCGATCAACATCTGGCGTTTCGAGGAGCTGCTGCCGATCGTCGATGCCCGCGCCCAGGCCAGGGTGGGGCGCAACAGCGGCCGGACGCCGCTGATCCACGCCGACCGACTCGGCGCCGAGCTGGGGTTGCGCAAGCTCTACCTCAAGGACGACAGCACGCAGCGCCCCTCCCTCTCCTACAAGGACCGCGTCGTCTCGATGGCCGTGGCGCGCCTGCTCGAGCTGGGCGGGGAGGAGATCGGCTGCGTCTCGACCGGCAACGTCGGCACCGCGGTGGCCTCGCTGGCCGCCAAGGCCGGCGTCGCCGCCTACGTCTTCTATCCGAGCAATCTGGAGCGCGGCAAGGCGCGCGCCTGCCGAGCCCTCGGCGCCACGGTGATCCAGC
This sequence comes from uncultured Solirubrobacterales bacterium, assembly GCA_963817945.1. GTDB lineage: Bacteria > Actinomycetota > Thermoleophilia > Solirubrobacterales > 70-9 > VRUE01. Next base: position 164,313 of record CAWFQH010000004.1, read on the forward strand.
TCGACGGCAACTACGACGAAGCCAACCGCGCTTGCCGCGAGCTGGCACTGGCCAGCGGCATCCAATTCGCCAACATCACCCTGCGCCCGTTTTACGCCGAGGGGGCGAAGACGACCGCCTACGAGGTGGTCGAGCAGCTCAACTGGCGCTCGCCCGACCACTTTGTGATCCCGGCCGCGGGTGGCACCCTCTCTTCGCGCGTCCACAAGGGCCTGGGGGAGATGGAGAAGGTCGGGATGGCCGAGACGGCCGGGACGAAGATCCATATCGCGCAGGCGGATGGATGCGGCCCGATCGCGACCGCGGTCCTCGACGGAAGTGGCAAAATCGAGCCCCAGACGCCGCACACCGCCGCCCACTCGCTGGCGATCGGCGCACCCGGCGACGGCCCGCTGGTCGTCGACGCGGTGATTTCTCGTGGTGGCTCCGCGGCCACCGCCACCGACCCGGAGATTTTCGAGGCGCTCGACCTGCTCGGCGCTACCGAGGGAATCCTCACCGAGCCGGCTGGCGGAACCACGATCGCGGCGACGATGAAGCTGGCCAACGAGGGCAAGCTCGGCCCCGACGACACGGTGGTCGCGGTGATCAGCGGCAACGGCTACAAGACGCTCGACGAGCATCCCGACAAGCCCTGGCCCGAGATGGTCGCCTGCGAGGTCGAGGCGATGGAGGAGACGCTGGCGGAATTCCGCCACAGCGGCGCCGGCGCGCCGGCGCCCTACTGAGCCGCCTCAGCCGCTGATTTGAACGACCACCGTCCGTTCCCGCGGCCGGTCGTCGAAGTCGATCAGGACCAGCTGCTGCCAGGTGCCGAGCGCCAGCCGGCCGCCTAGCACCGGCACCGCCTCCGACGGCCCCACCAGCGTCGCCCGCTGGTGCGCGTGCGAGTTGGAGTCGTGGTTGAGCCGGTTGTGCTCGTACTCGCCGGTGGCAGGAATTATGCGCTCCAGCATCTCGCGCAGGTCATGGATCCCGCCCGGCTCGAACTCCATCGTCGAGATCGCCGCCGTCGACCCCCGCACGAAAGTCATCGCCTGGCCCTCTTCGACGCCCGCCTCGTCGACCAGCCCCTGTACCTCGCCGGTGATGTCGATCACATCGGAGTTGCCGCGGGTGGCGAAGCGCAGCTCGGCGGTGTGCAGGTTCATGGCCTGAGGCTAGCGGCGCGCTCAGCCGCTAGGTGCGGGCTCGAATCCCTCTCGGGCGGGCCACGTAACCTCGATCTCTTGGCTAGCTGCAAGGGCGAGTAGATCGGCTCGCGGCTCCTCGGGCAAAAGGATCGCCTTGGTGGGGGTCTCCGCCATGAGTCGCGCGTAATCCGCCAGCTGACCTACCGCCATACGAAGCGCCGGTCGCGAGACGCTTCCCTTTGCCTCGTAGAGAGTCTGCGTCGTCTTGTCGTAGAGGTCGCAAAAGAGTGGGGCCGGCTCCCCGTCTGGCCTGAACTGAAGGCGGCACACATCATGGTCTTGGGCCATCAGGTGCGCCATGAGCCCGCGGACAAGTCGCTGCTCGCGTCGCTCTGCCAGCCGCGGCTCTCGACCCGGCTCGACCAGCATCGACTCGGTGAGATGTTGCTCGACCGGCACCTCCCGGATTGGATCGATTCCGAGCTGATCCACTTTCGATCGGCTGGGTCTTGGCTTTCCGTGTAGGGGGCGGAGGCGGAAGACGTAGACCTTTCGCACGGGGCCGCCGCCGGTCTCCGGTGCGTCTGCTTGGTAGTGATCGACGTAGGTGAAATCTCCCACGTAGGTCGCGTCCCCTTTGCTCACATCGAAGAGGTGAAGCTCTCGACCTTCCTCCTCGTGGTCGCGGATCGCGCGGTTGCCCTGCGCCATCGTCTGGTCCCCGAGTTGACCCTCACCGGTGTAGTGGTAGAAGCCGTCATCTCGCCACCCGTCGTAGACGTAGCCGTGCAGCAGTCCGCGCTCGGCATCCGTGAAGATGAAGACGTTGTCGCTCTGCTTAGACGGGCTGATGCCGCCTTGCCGACGCCCTCCATATCGCTCATGCAACGCAGTCCGCCTGGTCTTGTGCCCCGGCCCAAAGTCAAGAGCCATAGTTGCCTCCTCATATTGACGGCAAATTTAGCTCGAAAATCGACTTAAATTTAGCACCTTCTTTAAAAGGATGATACTTCCCGGCGTGCTCGGATGCAGCCAGCAGGGGGACCCCCCCCAAAGGGGCCAAACCCGCAGTCTGGCTCTGTAGATGGGGTCGTCTTGTCGAAGTAGAATCGCGGCGGTGTCGTTCACGCTCAGGAACCTGAAGGATGATCTGGAGGATCTCGGGTCCAACTTCGACGGCGCGCCCGACCTTGAGTTCCGCCTCGCAACCAAGGCACTCAAGCTCGAGCAGTCCGGGCTTTGCTATCAGCGCATCCCGCCCGGCTATCGGTTTCCGTACGGCCACACGCACAAGGAGCAGGAGGAGGTGTACGTGGTCGTGCGCGGGAGCGGACGGATCAAGCTCGACGACGAGATCGTCGAGGTCAAGGAGTGGGACGTGGTGCGCGTCCCGCCCGGGACGTGGCGAGGTTACGAGGCCGGGTCGGAGGGTCTCGAGGTCCTCGTCTTCGGTGCGCCCAACCTCGGCGAGAATCCGCGGGAAGACGTGGAGGGTCAGCGGGACTGGTGGGCTGACTAACTAGCTCGGTAGAACAATGCCAGCAGTTCAAAAGTTCGCCGGCCTCAGGATGCGGCGATCTTCCTCACTGCCGCCTGCGCCGGCCTGCGCCTCGGCGAGCTGCGCAGCCTGCGCTAGCGCGACCTCGACTTCGGCAAGCGCCTGATCCACGTCCGCCACTCCTACGTGATGCGGAATGAGGACGCGCCGAAGTCCGGCCGGGTCCGCATCACATAGCGACGACCATGATCTACGTCCACCACGTCCCGCAAGTGGACGCCGCCGAAAAGCTGTCGGCGGCGCTGCGTGAGGCTTCGACGGGTCCGCCTGTTGCCGTCTGTGCGCCGGCGCTTGATGAACGATTGCTCCCACCTCGCTGCCTTGCCCTAGATTTAGGCCAAGTGACCTATATTTAGTCCACTTGATCTATGCATAGGACACTCAGCGATGGATGTTTCGAAACCCTTCACGGCCATATCTTCAAGCGTCGATGCCGACGTGCTCGTGGTGCTGGCGGGCTCCACCAAGCCCCGCAGCGGGCGTGAGCTGGCCCGTCGAGCGGGGCGCTCCAATACCGGCGTCCAGCACGTCCTCGACCGCCTCGTCGAGCACGGCTTGGTCAACCGCGAAGAGGTGGGCCGCACCTTCCTCTACGAGCTGAACCGCGATCACCTGCTGGCTCCGACCGTCGAGCAGATGGCCGGGGCGCGAGCCGAGCTGATTCGCCGGCTTCGCAAGGTGATCGGCGTCTGGGAGCCTCCGCCTGTTCACGCCTCCCTCTTCGGCAGCGCGGCTCGCGGCGACGGCGACACGAGCAGCGACATCGATCTTCTTATCGTGCGGCCCGCCGATCTCGATCCCGAGGACGCGACCTGGCGCGACCAGCTCGACGAACTCGCTGACTCGGTGCGCCGCTGGACCGGCAACAACGCCGGCATCGCCGAGGTCTCTGAGGGCGAGCTTCCGCGGCTGCGGAAGGACCGTCCACCTGTTGTGGAGGAGGTCAGTGAGGACGCCGTCGACCTCGCCGGTGAAGACACGCGCCAGCTCCTCAGGCGGCTGTGATGGCGCGCAAGCAACCCCGGACCCAGGCGTGCGGAGAGCCCCAGGCGCGGCAGCGCCTCGGGCACGCGAGGAGCTTCCTTGAAGTCGCCGAGCTGGCCGCTGACGTGAGCGACCCCTCACTGGAGTACGGAAGCGTGGCGGCCTCCGTCGCCATCCTCGCCGGGATTGCAGCCGCCGACGCCGCCAGTTGCAAGGAGCTCGGAAAACGGTCCCGCTCCGACAACCACCACGACGCCGAGCTGCTGCTCGAACAGATCACTCCGGGCGGCAAACGGGCGGCCAGCCAGCTGCGCCAGCTGATCGACATCAAGGACACCGCCCACTACGGGTTCATCGATGTAAGCGCAGCCCAGCTCAAACGATCGCTGCGCCAGGCCCGACACCTCGTCGAGTTCGCGGAGGAGGTTCTGCGTCGGTAGAATGGCCAGCGCCGGTCGTAACATCCCGACGATGAATAAGGGAATCAGCCCCATCGGGACGGCCGTGTCCGATCGCATCAAAGAGTCTCTCGGAGACCCCTAGTTCCGAGCCGAGTACGAACGACTCGCGATGCCCGGGCATCGGCAAGCGGGATCGGCTGCATTCCGCTTGACTATGCCGATGCCGGAGGAGGGACTCGAACCCCCGACACGCGGATTATGATTCCGCTGCTCTAACCAGCTGAGCTACTCCGGCGGGAGGACGGAATGCTATCGGTGCGAGCAGGCTGGCCTGCAGGCTGGGACGGCGGCGAATAGCCTTGTCCGGGATGAGGACCGAAGCTCTGGATAGGGCGGTAAGCACCGTGATCCGCGAGTGCGTCGGTCTGCAACCTGGCGAAGAAGTCCTGGTCATCTGCAACCCGCCGACCGAAGAGCTCGGCGCTCTGCTGCGGATCAACGCCCAGGGCGAGGGCGGGGAAGCAACCCTTGCGGTCATCTCGGAGCGGGAATCGCATGCCGCCGAGCCGCCGGAGGCGGTGGCGGCCGCAATGCTCGCCGCCGACGTGGTCGTGGCCCCGACCATCCAGTCGATCTCCCATACCGAAGCCCGCAAAGAGGCCAGCGACGCCGGTGTTCGCGTCGCCTCGATGCCCGGCGTGACCGAGGAAATGCTCGCCCGGGTGATGGGCGCGGACATGAAATCGCTGCGCAAGCGTGGCACGCTGCTCAGCCGCCTCCTCGGTGCCGGCGCCGAGGCGCGGATCACCTGCCCGCACGGCAGCGATCTGAGGCTTGGCCTCACCGGCCGGACGGCGATCGTCGACGCCGGGGTGCTGAGCAAAAAAGGCGCTTTCGGCAACATCCCCTGCGGGGAGGCCTTCATCGCCCCGGTGGAGGGCACCTCGGAGGGGACGCTCATTGTCGATGGCTCTATTGCCGGGATCGGCAAGCTCGACACTCCGGTCGAGCTCGGCGTCGACGGCGGCCACCTGGTGGAAGCAAGCGGACCCGAGGGGGCGCGCTTGATGGAGCTGTTGACGGAGCACGGCGAGGACGGGACCAACGTGGCCGAGCTGGGCATTGGCACCAATGAAGAGGCGATCGTCACCGGCAACATCCTCGAGGACGAGAAGATCCTCGGCTCCGCCCACGTCGCCTTCGGCGCCTCGGCGGCGATCGGCGGCACCGTCCAGGTGCCGGTCCACCTCGACTGCGTCGTCCTGGAGCCGACCGTGGAGGTCGACGGCGCGACCATCGTCGACTCCGGCGAGCTCGCCGTCTGAGCGGTGGCGCCGCCCCTGCTCGCCGTTCCGAACGTCTCCGAGGGACGCGACCCGACCCGAATCGCCGTCCTCGAGCGCGCTTTCGGTGAGGGCGTCTCCCTACTGGACCGGCACTCCGACGCCGACCACAACAGGACCGTCTTCACGCTGGTCGGCTCCCCGGCCGCGCTTCGCGAGGCGCTCGTCCGCGGTGCGGCGGCGACGATCGAGGCGATTGACATGGACGCTCACGAAGGGGTCCACCCCGCGGTCGGCGCGCTTGACGTCTGTCCGCTGGTCTGGCTCGCACCGGAGCAGCGCGAGGCTGCCGAGTCCGCCGCGACCGAGATGGCCGCCTCGATCGCGGAGCTCGGCGTGCCGGTCTTCTTCTACGGCGCGATGGCGACCGGTGCCGATCACGTCGAGCGCGCCTACTTCCGAAACGGCGGCCTGGCGGAGCTGTGGCTGCGGATGGAGGCGGGGGAGCTTCGGCCTGACCGGGGGCCCGCGCTGCCCCACCGCACGGGGGGCGCGACGCTGGTCACCGCGCGCCGTCCCCTCGGCGCCTTCAACCTCGAGCTCGACAGCGGCGACCTCGAGACTGCCCAGGCGGTCGCCGCCGGGCTTCGCGAGTCGGGCGGGGGGCTGGCCGGCGTGCGCGCCATCGGCCTGCCGCTGGCGAGCGGCCGCACGCAGGTCTCGACCAACGTCCACGACCCGGCCGCCGTTCCCCTGGCGGCGGTCGTGGAGCGGGTTCGCGCTCTTGCCGCCCCCCTGGGGGCTCGTCCGGTGGCGGCCGAACTGGTCGGGTTGATCCCGGAAGCAGCGCTGGACGGCTACCCGGTGGAGGTCCCCCTTCGTGACTTCGATCCTGCCCGGCAGACGATCGAGCGCCGTCTCGCGGGGCTCTGCTGAGCCCCGCCGCCCGCTAGATTCCGGCTATGGCTCAGACCAGGAAGAAGCGCCGTCGCAAGCATCGCGGCACGCAGGGCGGCCGCATCGACGCCAACCGGCGTGCCTCGCGACCACGGACCCGTGAGGAGGCCAAAGCCCGCGCTCGCGCCGGCCGCAAGCGCCCCGCGGTCCGCGGCGACGCGCCACCGAGCTGGCGTAGCGCAATCGTCCGCGGCGTCATCGCCGCGGTCGTCTTCACGGTGCTGCTGGTGCTGATCTTCCAGCGCCCGATCGGTGCCGCCCTAGCGCTCGGCGGCTTCATGCTCGTCTTCTACATCCCAGCCGGCTACTACTTCGACACGATGATGTGGCGCCGCCGAGAGCGAGCACGAATCCGCGCCGAGGAAGGGAAGTGACGCTCGACGTCCAGATGCTCACGGTAGGTCCGGTCGCCGAGAATTGCTTCGTGCTGCGCCGCGAAGGCTCCGGCAGCGGGCTGATCGTCGACCCGGGGGACGAGCCCGAGCGGATTCTGAAGACGGTCGATGAGATGGGTGTGCGGATCGAGGCGATCCTGATCACCCACTGTCACTTCGACCACATCGGCGCGGTCTCGCCGGTGGCGACGATCACCGGCGCCCCGGTCTACTGCCCGAAACTGGAGGTGCCGGTGCTGGCCGACATCATGGCCTTCGTGCCCTTCTCGGGTTTCGGGCCGTTCGAGAGCTACGACGCCGATGAGACGGTCGAGGGAGGGGAGGTGCTGGAGCTGGCCGGCCTGACGATCGACGTCATCTCGACGCCGGGTCACAGTCCCGGCCATGTCACTTACTCGCTGCGCGGCGAGGAGGCGATCTTCTCCGGCGACGTCCTCTTCCAGGGCTCGGTCGGCCGGGTTGACCTGCCGGGCGGCGATGGGCCGACGCTGATGCGCTCGATTGCGACTCTGGTCGAGTCGCTTCCGCCCGAGACCGGCGTCTACCCCGGCCACATGGGTGTCACCACGCTGGGGGCTGAGCGCGCCAGCAACCCCTTCCTCGCTGAGCTGGCCGGGTAGGCCGGGGGAGAGGTCCGGACGGGCCCGGCGGCGGCCCTTCGCAGGTAAGGTCGCAGCCACGATGGCGAGGAGCTCCTACCAGGCGCCGCGGGGAACGTTCGATCTGCTGCCTGCGGAAAAGCGCGTCCGCAGGCGGGTCGAACGCGTCGCCGCGACGATCCTCAGCCGGGCCGGTTACGAGCCGATCGCGACGCCGGCCTTTGAGGACACCGACCTGTTCGAACGCGGCGTCGGCCGCTCCACCGACGTCGTCCGCAAGGAGATGTTCACCTTCGAGGACAAGGGAGGGCGCAGCCTCACCCTGCGTCCGGAGGGGACGGCGCCGATCTGCCGCGCCTACCTCGAGCACGGGATGCACAAGCTGGCGCAGCCGGTGAAGCTCTACTACCGAGGCCCGTTCTTCCGCCACGAGCGTCCCCAAGCGGGTCGCTACCGCCAATTTCACCAAGTCGGCCTGGAGACGATCGGGACCGACTCGCCGCTTGCCGACGCCGAGGCGATCATGCTCCTCTCTGACGTACTCGCCGAGCTCGGGGTGCCGGGCGCGAAGCTGCGCCTCGGCAGTCTCGGCTCGCTGGAGGCGCGCGGCGCCTACTTGGAGGAGCTGAAGGCCTACCTGCACTCGCACGAGAGCGAGCTGTCGAAAGACGTGCGCGACCGGATTGAGATCAACCCGCTGCGCGCCTTCGACTCCGACGACGAGGGGACGCAGGCCGTCATGGAGCAGGCCCCGACCATCATTGAGCGGCTCGAAGGCGAGGACGCGGCCCACTTCGCCGAGGTGCGCTCTCTGCTCGAGGCCGCAGGCACGCCATACGAGATCGATCCGACCCTGGTCCGCGGGCTCGACTACTACACCCGCACGATCTTCTCCTTCGTCTGCGACGAACTCGGAGCGCAGTCCGAGATCGCAGGCGGCGGTCGCTACGACGGCTTGATCGAGCAGCTCGGCGGTCCGCCCACTCCAGCGGTCGGCTGGGCGGCGGGAATAGAGCGGATCATGATGACGATGGGCGAGGAGGGCGGAATCGTCGGGCGCGACGCGTTCCTCGCGGCAGCCGACGACGACCAGCGCCAGCGGGCGCTGACCCTGGCGATCGAGCTGCGCCACGCCGGCCTCTCGGCCGAGGTCGACCTGGCGGGGCGGGGCCTTAAGGGCCAGCTCAAGCACGCCGACCGTATCGGCGCCCGCCACGTCCTCCTGCTCGAAGCGGACGGCTCGCTGCAGATGCGAGATATGGAGTCGGGCGAGCAGCACGCGGTCGCCCCCGGCAGGGTCCTCGACGAGCTCTCCAAATAGAGACCGGTGAGAGACTGCCCACGCCGATGAGCTCCTCGCTGCCCCCGATCCGATCCAACGGCTTCCGCGACACCTGGTGTGGCCAGGTGCTGGGCGAGCGCGTCGATTCAGAGGCGCGGGTCGCCGGCTGGGTACACCGCCGCCGCGACCACGGGGGCCTGATCTTCGTCGACCTACGCGACCGCACCGGGATCGTCCAGCTGGTCTTCCACCCGGATTCCTCTGGCGAGGCCTTCGAGCTGGGCCACCGGCTGCGCGCCGAGGACGTCGTCAGCGCCGCCGGGACCGTGGTGCGGCGCTCCGAGGACACGGTCAACCCGGAGCTCCCGACCGGCGAGTTCGAGCTGCGGGTCAGCAGCGCCGAGCTGCTCGCCGACGCGGAGACGCCGCCTTTCCAGATCGAGGGCTTCTCCGGCGAGGTCGGGGAGGACGCACGCCTGCGCCACCGTTACCTCGACCTGCGTCGCGAGCCGATGCGCGAAGCGCTGGTACTGCGCCACCGGGTCACCGCGGCAATGCGTGAGTTCCTCGACGGCGAGGGCTTCATCGATGTCGAGACGCCCGTTTTGACCCGCTCGACCCCGGAGGGCGCTCGCGACTTCCTCGTTCCCAGCCGCCTCCAGCGCGGCTCCTTCTACGCGCTGCCGCAGTCGCCGCAGCTGTTCAAGCAGCTGCTGATGGTGGCCGGTTTCGAGCGCTATTACCAGGTCGCCCGTTGCTTCCGCGACGAGGACCTGCGCGCCGACCGCCAGCCGGACTTCACCCAGCTCGACATCGAGATGTCCTTCGTCGGCGTCGATGACGTGATCGACGTCAACGAGCGCCTGCTCGCCCACGTCTTCGAGCGGGCGGGCGGCCCGGAGCTGGCGCTGCCCCTGAAGCGGCTGCCTTACGACGAGGCGATGGATCGCTTTGGTACCGACCGACCGGATATGCGCTTCGGACTCGAGCTGGTCGACCTCTCCGATGCGCTGCGCGAGACCGAGTTCAAGGTGTTTAGCGGCGTCATCGCTTCCGGCGGCGCCGTACGGGGATTGAACGCGGGGCGGCGCGAGCTGCCGCGCTCAGAGCTCGACGGCCTCATCTCACGTGCCCAGGAGCTCGGCGCGAAGGGGCTGGTGTGGGCCTTCCGCGAGGGCGACGGCTGGCGCTCGCCGACGGCCAAGTTCCTCTCCGAGGCAGAGCTACGCGACCTCAACTCCCGCCTCGGCGCCGAGGCGGGCGACCTGCTGCTGCTAGTGGCGGACCGGCGCCCAGTCGCCGACGCCGTGCTCGGCCAGCTGCGGGTCGAGCTGGCCGAGCGCTTCGACCTCGTTCCTCCGGGTGAGGACCGCCTGGCTTGGGTGGTCGACTGGCCGCTGATGGAGTGGAACGAGGGGGACGGGCGCTGGGACCCGCTGCACCATCCCTTCACCGCGCCGGCCGGTGAGTTCGACCCGGCCGACCCGGGCGAGGCGCGGGCGCTTGCTTACGACCTCGTCTGGAACGGGCAGGAGATGGGAGGCGGCTCGATCCGCATCCACCGCGCCGACGTGCAGCAGGCGGTCTTCGCTGCGCTCGGGATCGATGCCTCCGAGGCCGAGGCCCGCTTTGGCTTCCTGCTCGAGGCGTTGCGCTACGGCGCGCCTCCGCACGGCGGCATCGCCTATGGCCTCGACCGCATCATTCAACGCCTTGCCGGTGCCGACTCGATCCGCGACGTGATCGCCTTCCCCAAGACCGCCTCGGGAGCGGACGCCCTCACCGGCGCCCCGGCTCCGGTCGAGGAGACGCAGCTGAAGGAGATCGGCATCGCCCTCCACAAACCTGGCTTGGCCGGCCACTAGACAGCCGTCAATATTCGGTCGATGAGCCTGATCGACCGCCTCCGTCGCGCCTTCGGCCCCGGGCCGGGAACGACCCCGGTGCACGTCGACGATCCTTCCTTCGATAACTGGGAGGTGGTACGCGACTTCGCCGACGTCCGCACGGCGCGCGCCTGGCACCAGGCGCTGACCGAGGCGGGCATCGAGGGGGTGCTCACCGCCGATTGGCCGCTCGACCGCTTCGGGCACGGCGACATCGCCCTGCGCGTGCGGCCCCTCGACTGGAGCGAGGCGGAGCTGCTGCTCTCCAACCTGGACGCCGAACTCGACTGAGGGGTCGCCATGGTCGGTCAGCGGTGGTACGGTTGGCACAAGGCTCGAGCCCGTGCGAGAGCCGTCCCAACGTTTGACCCAACACAAACGGCTTGGGGGCCGAACTCTCTCGGTCTCGTGGGATCGCGAGGAGGCGCCCGCCCTTCACTTCAAGGGATCAAAGCCAGGGGCGGCAACGGCGGGTTGGGGCCTTTTTCGTGAACCTGGCTCGGTCGGGCGGGGCGCGCGTCTGGCGGCGGCGGACCGGCGCGATGCGGCGTCCTCCCTCGACAGGTTCATACTTTGAAATCAGATGAGTAGAGAGCTATTTGAGACTTACCTTCGGGATCGAAGCCGGCAGGGACCGGCCGCCGAGGACGCCTTTACGGGTGCGGCCGGTGGGGCGGCTTGTGGGGATCTTTCGCGGATTTCGCTCGTGATCGAGGAGGGGCGGGTTGCTGCGGTCACCTTCGATGCGGAGGGGTGTGGGGCTACGCGGGCGGCGACTGCGGCTGTGGCGGAGATGGTCGACGGGGAGGAGGTCCTCGTTGCCGCTCGGGTCGGGATCGATGAGGTCGATGAGGCGATTGGGGGGCTAACGCCGGCCAAGCGGCACGCCGCGCAACTGGCGGCTGATGCCCTGCACCGGGCTCTGGCCAGTGCCGCCGCCTCGGATCGTCGGCTGGTCCCGAGCCGCGCGGGGGACAGCGGCCGGGAGCGGGTCCTGGTCGCGATGTCGGGGGGAGTCGACAGCGCCGTGGCGGCCCTGCTCGAGCGCGAGCGGGGGGCCGAGGTGCTCGGCGTCACCCTGAAGCTGTGGGCGGACCCCGAGACCGACGGCGCCAAGGCTTGCTGCTCGCCGGAGGCCGTGCTCGGCGCCCGCGCCGTTGCCCACTCGATCGACCTGCCGCACCTGACGCTCGACCTCGAGGAGGAGTTCCGGCGCCGGGTTGTCGGCGCCTTCCTCTCGGGCTATGGGGCAGGCGCTACGCCCAATCCCTGCATCGTCTGCAACGGTGAGGTGCGGATCGCGGCGATGGTTGACCTGGCCGAGCGGCTCGGCGCCGACTACCTCGTCACCGGCCACTACGCTCGTATCGTCGCCGACGGCGACGGGCCCTTGCTGGCGGCGGCCGCGGACGAGGCGAAGGACCAGAGCTACATGCTGGCCGCCTTGCCGCCACAGCTACTTGGCCAGCTTCGCTTTCCACTGACCGAGCTGACCAAGCCGCAGGTGCGAGAGATTGCCGCCAGCCATGGCCTCGCCGTGGCCCGCAAGCCCGAGAGTCAGGATCTCTGTTTCCTCGCCGGACAGGGGAAGGCACGCTTCCTGCGCCGGCACGGCGGCCTGTACGACCGCGATGGCGCGGTGTTGGACCGCCGCGGCCGCCCGATCGGGCGGCACCGTGGGCACCACAACTTCACGGTCGGTCAGCGGCGGGGAATTGGCGTCTCTGCCGATGAGCCGCTCTACGTGCTCGCCACTGATGCCGGGGCCAACACGGTCACCGTCGGCACCCGCGCCGACCTCGCGGCGAAGTCGGTCAGGGTGCGCGACGCGGTCCTCCACCGCGACAGCGGCAGCGTCGACGCCGTGAGGCTCCGCTACCGCTCGCGGCCTATCCCGGCGACCATTTCAGCCGCCGGTCCCGGGCGCCACCCCGAGCTCGAGGTCGAGCTCGGGGAGACCTTCGACGCCGCCTCTCCGGGACAGACTGCGGTTCTTCTGTCCGGAGAGGCGATCGTCGGGCACGGAACGATCTCCGCTTAGCCCTCGGAACGCCCGCGGCCTAGCCGGTCGCTTGCGTTGCTCTCGACACCGTTGCCGCTTCCCTGGCCGCTTTTCGCTCAGCCCGCCGCTGCTGCACGACGAGTTTCACGCAGCGTGAAAAGGCCGTCCCTTTCTGGCCTTTGACGTGCTCCTTGCTTTCGTGCTTGCAGACCTGCCCGGGCGCCATGTTCGGGTTGTTGGTCGCTTTCTTCAGCGCTCTGACGCAGCGGCTGAACTCCGTCCCTTTCTGGCCTTTTACGTGTTTCTTGCTTTTGCCCTGGCAGCGTTTTCCGTGCGCTTTCGCGTGCGGCGGCGGGGGCGGCGGCGGTGCCGGTTTGTAGTCGGGCTTGCCGGGGTGGTAGTCGACTGCGGCGCTCGACGTGGCGGGGATTGCCGCCAGCGCGAGAGCCCCGGTCAGGACTGCGATCCTCGCCTTCAACTTCATCGTGCCTCCTTTGAGGTGTTCCTTTGCGCTCTCCCTGCGGGTGTAGCCCAGGGCGCGGTGGTTCTCCGCTGCTTGCAACGAGCTTCGAGACGACCCGTCAGGCCGAATGATCGGGTCCTGGCCGGGTATCCGAGCCGCTCTGGCTGGTTCTCAGCCGGTCGAACGACTCAGGGTTTGGTCGCCTCGACCTTGCCGCCCCCACCGCCTTTCCCAGCCGACTTCCCCTTCCCCGCTTCGGACGGCTCGGGGTCGGGTGGGGCTGGCGGGGCGGATGGAGCAGGCGCGACCGCGGCGCCTTCGCTCTTGTCGCCCTTGCTGGGCTTTTCGGGCTTCGGCTGCGGGCTTCCCTTTCCCGCGCCCGGCGATTCCGCCTGCGGCGGTTTATGTGCAGCCGCTTTTTCCTGACCGCGGCTCGACGCGGGGGGCGCGTTCGGCGGCTGCCCCGGTGGGCTCTCGGGCGACCCTCCCTGGCCGGCGGCCGAAGGTCCGCTGTCGCCGGGATCGGTTTGGGCCTGGCTCCCAGCAGGTCCCGCCTGCGATCTGTCGGGCGGTGCAGGAAGCGCCGGGGGCCCCGGCCTGCCCGCTTCCGTTTGCGTCGCCTTGTCGGCAGGGTCCGGACGGCCAATTCCCGGCGGGGTCGACCACTCCGGTCTCTCATGCCTCGACTGCGAGCCGGCCTCGGCGCTGCGCCCGGGCCTGACCTGCCGGCCGGGCGCCAGGGGGTCTGCCGAGACTTCGTTGGCTACCGGCGAGCGTCGCTCCAGCGCGGGCCTCGCCTCCGTGGCATCGCCGCCTCCCAGCGGCAGGTCGATCACGCCCCCGCGGTCGGCCGCGGAGACCCCGACCGCGGCGACAACCGCCACCGTGGCCGCGGACTTGGCGATCGTCGCGCCGGCGATCGTCTTGCCAACACCGGCACCGACCGCACCGGCAAGGCCGCCGCCGCCCGCGCCCGACGCAGCTGCGGCCCCGGCCCCACCGGCGGCGCCGGTTCCGAGAGTGCTCGCCTGACTGCCGGCGAGAGCCTGAAGCAAGCCGGCCGAGAGCGCCAGCGGCAGCGGGGCGATCGCAGCGAACTCACCGCGGCGCTCGCCAATTTCCTCGCCGAAATCGCGGCAGCTCGCGCAGCGGCGCAAGTGGGCGCGCAGGTCGCGACGGCGCGCCACCCGACCGTCGGCGTCCGAGAGTGCCGTCATTACCTTTTCGCAGTTCATCTCACGCCCCTCGTCCATCTGCCGCAAGCTCAGCCGCGCCTCGTAGAGGGTCTGCCGAACAACCGCCGGCGAGGTGTCGAAGCTGGCGCCGATCTCCTCGAAGTCGAGGCCGGCCAGCTCCCGCATCACCAGCGCCGAGCGCTGCCGCTCCGGTAGCTCTTCGAGATCGGCGAACAGCTGCCGCAGCCGCTCGCGGGCCGCCGCCGACTCGGCGATCTCCCAGCTCGACACCTCGCGCTCGGCGTCCAGCGGAACGCCTTCGCGGCGCCGGCGCAGCGTTTCTATGGCCTCGTTGTGGGCCACCCGGTACAGCCAGGGCTTCAACTTGATCTCTCGCTGCTCCCCGGGCAGAGCCTGCATCGCCTTCACCATCGTGTTCTGCAGCGCGTCTTGGGCGTCCTGGGGATTGCCCACAGTCGCCAGGCAGTAGCGGTAGAGATCCTGGTGGTAGCGGCGGAAGATTCCCTCGAAGGCAGCCGCGTCCCCGGCGGCGGCGCGTCGCGCCAGGCGCTCGTCTTTCATCTTCCCGCCCAGAAGGCGTGCGAACCCATCCAGTCAAGGTTAGGGATAGCCGCATCCAACCTTCTAACGGGAGAAGGTCGCAGGCGTCAGCGCTTGTCTTAGGCTCCCTTGCTGATGAAGGCGAAGGAGATCCGCGACACCTACCTCTCGTTCTTCGCAGACCGCGGGCATCGGATCGTTCCCTCGGCCTCGCTGGTGCCCTCGGTGCACGATCCCTCCGTCCTGCTGACCACGGCCGGGATGCAGCCCTTCAAGCCCTACTTCCTCGGCCGCGAGGAACCGCCCTCCTCCCGTCTCACCGACGTGCAGAAATGCTTCCGCACTACCGACATCGATGAGGTCGGCAACACCGCCCGCCATCTCACCTTCTTCGAGATGCTCGGCAACTGGAGCTTCGGCGACTACTTCAAGGCGGAGTCGATTGCCTGGGGTTGGGAGCTCTCGACCGCGGGCTTTGGCATGGACCCCGAACGGATCTGGGCGACCGTTTTTGGTGGCGACGAAGAGCTCGGCCTCGGCCCCGACGAGGAGGCGATCGAGATTTGGCGCGCGCAGGGGATGCCCGAGGAGCGGATCGTCCTGCTCGGCCGCGCCGACAACTTTTGGCAGGCGGGCCCGACCGGGCCTTGCGGTCCCTGCTCGGAGCTCTACCTCGACCGCGGCGACGCCTTCGGGGCGCCAAACGAGCGGCCGGGCGACGACACCGACCGCTTCCTCGAGTTCTGGAACCACGTCTTCATGACCTACGACCTCGCCAAGGACGGAACGCTGACTGATCTGCCGATGCGCAACATCGACACCGGTATGGGGCTGGACCGGATGGCGGCGATCCTGCAGGACGTACCCTCGGTCTTCGAGACCGACCTGCTGCGGCCGCTGGGTGAGCTGGCCGAGGAGCTGTCGGGTCGTCGCTACGACGAGGGAGGAGCCGTGACCCGGGCGATGCGGATCATCGCCGACCACTCGCGCGGGGCCGCCTTTTTGATCGCGGACGGGGTCGTCCCCTCCAACGAAGACCGCGGCTACATCTTGCGGCGGATCATGCGGAGGGCGATCCAGCAGGGTCGGGTACTCGGCCTGGAGGCGCCATGGCTGGGCCGCTTCGCCGAGCGGGCGATCGAGTCGATGGGAGATGTCTACCCGGAGCTGGAGGCCGAGCGCGAGACGATCGCGCGCTGGGTCGGTGATGAGGAGGAGAGCTTCGGCCGGACCTTGGAGCGGGGCACGGAGCTGCTGGAGCAGCTCGTCGTCGAGGCGCAGGAGGCCGGCACCTCATGGGTCGACGCGGCCGACGCCTTCAAGCTGCACGACACCTACGGCTTTCCCTACGACCTGACCAAGGAGCTGCTCGCCGAGCGCGGTCTCTCGGTCGACGACGGTGGCTTTGAGGAGCTGATGGAGGAGCAGCGGCAGCGTGCTCGCGTCGGTACCGCGACTGCCCACGGGTCCGAGGGCAGGCACGAGAAGGTGCTCGCCTTTGCCGCCGAGGTACCGCCCGCCCGCTTCGTCGGCTACGAGACGCTGCGGGCGACCACCGGCGTGGCGGCCGTCACCGCCGAGGACGGCAGGGCGCTGGTCAAGCTCGAGGAAAGCCCGTTCTACGCCGAGGGTGGCGGCCAGGTCGCCGACTCGGGCACGCTGCGTTGGGACGGGGGCGAGGCCCGGGTGGTCGATGTCTACCGCGTCGGCGAGGACCAGGCGCTCGAGGTCGATCCCGGCGGGGTTGAAGCCGGCGTCGCGGTCGAGGCCGTGGTCGACCACGAGGCCCGTCACGCGACGATGCGCAACCACACTGCCACCCACCTCCTGCACGCGGCGCTGCGTGAGCGGCTGGGCGATCACGTCCGGCAAGCGGGCTCCGCCGTGCGCCCCGACAAGCTCCGCTTCGACTTCACCCACGGCCAGGCGCTCGGCGCCGACGAGCTGCGGGCGGTCGAGGACCGGGTCAATGAGTGGGTCAAGGCGAGCCGGCCAGTGCGCTGGCTGGAGATGGAGCGGGCCGAGGCCGAGCGGCTCGGCGCGATGGCCCTGTTCGGCGAGAAATACGGCGAGTGGGTGCGGGTAATAGAGGTCGACGGCGTCTCGCGCGAGCTCTGCGGCGGCACCCATGTCGCCAACACCGCCGAGGTCGGCATCTTCAAGATCGCCTCCGAGGGATCGAGCGCCGCCAACGTGCGCAGGATCGAGGCGCTCACGGGGCCGGCCGCAATCGACTGGTTCCGCGAGCGGGAGGCGAGGCTGTACAAGGTCGGAGAGCTGCTCGGCACCCCGCAGGACCCGCTCACCGGTGCCCGCCGCGCCGCTGAGCGGCTGCGCGAGGCGGGCGAGGGAGCCAAGCAGGCCGTGAAGCAGTTGCTCGGCGACGAGGCGGAGCGTTTGCTGGGGGAGGTGAGCGAATCAGGAGAACTGAAGTTCGTCGTCGGCCGGGTGTCTATAGCCGACCAGAAGCAGCTGCTCGACTTGGCAAACAGAGTCCAGTCGAAGCTGGGCGCCACCTCGGCCGTCACCCTCGCCGGCACCGATGGCGGCAAGGTGGGGCTCGTCGCGCTCGTCTCCAAGGAGGCGGTGGCCCGTGGCGTCTCTGCCGCCGCGATCGTCCGTGAGGCGGCGCCGGTCGTCGGGGGCGGAGGCGGCGGTCGAGACGACATGGCTCAGGCCGGCGGCAAGAACCCCGAGAAGCTCGACCAGGCGCTGGACGCCGCGCGGCTGGCGATCGAGAAGGCGCTCTCCTGATGCGCATCCTCGCCCTCGACCACGGCACCGCCCGGATCGGCTGCGCGATCTCCGACCCGAGTGGGACGCTGGCGACGCCGTTGCCGACGATCGAGCCGCCTGAGCCGCGTTCGGTCGCCGAGCTGGTCGCCAGCTACGACGTCGAGCGCGTCGTCGTCGGCTTGCCGCTCCACCTCAGCGGCGCCGAGGGGTCCCAGGTGGAACTCGTGCGGACCTTCTGCGGCGAACTCGAAGCCGTCCTCGACGTTCCCGTCGAGACCTACGACGAGCGATTGACGACCCGGATGGCGGAGGCGAGCCGACGCGAAGGGGCGACGGCGCCGCCGGACTCGTTGGCCGCCGCACACCTGCTGCAGGCATACCTCGCCGGGCGGGCGGCGATCGAAGGCTCCGAGGGCGATGACTGAGGACTGGTTGGGCGGCGATCCATTCGCCGACCCAGACGATCCGGCGGCGCTCGAGCGCGAGCGTCGGCGCCGCGAACGGGAAGAGCGGCGTCGCGAACAAGAGCAGAAGCGCGGTGCGCAGGAGGCCGTCGCATCGCCGACCCCGCCGCCGCCGTCGGAGCCAGCCGCTCCGCGGACGGCGGAAGAGGACTTCTGGGAGGAGGAGCCCGCTGCACCGCCCCCCGCGCCGCCACCGCCACCCTCGCGTCGCAGACGCGACCGCGGCTGGATCGTCGTCACGGCGGTGATCGCCGTCGTCCTCGCCGGTGCTGCCGCCGCGGCGATCGCCGCCTACAGGCACTTCGACAGCGATCCGCCACCTCCGCCGATGGCGCTGAGGACGATCACCCTCACCATCCCCGAGGGGTACTCGCGGGCGCAGACCGCCGAGCTGGCCAGGGAAGCCGGCCTGCGGGGCGATTACGAGAAAGCCAGCAAAGGCCACGAGGGCTTCCTCTTCCCCGACACCTTTGAGCTGGAAAAGCGAGCGCCGGTCTCCGATCTGGTCCAGCTGCAGATGCAGGACTTCAAACAACGCACTGCGGGGCTTGACCTCGCCTACGCCCGTTCGAAAAACCTCACCCTGCACGACGTCGTCACGATCGCCTCGATGGTCGAGGAGGAGGCCCAGCTCGACGGCGAGCGCCCGCTGATTGCCGCCGTCATCTACAACCGGCTGCGGGAAGGGATCCCGCTGGGGATCGACGCGACGGTGCGCTTCGCCACCGGCAACTACGAGCAGCCGCTGACCGAATCGGAGCTCGCCGTCGACTCGCCCTACAACACGCGACTCAATGCCGGCCTGCCTCCCGGCCCGATCTCCAGCCCCGGACTGGCCTCGATCGAAGCGGCAGCCCAGCCCGCCCAGGTCGACTACCTCTACTACGTGGTCAAACCCGGTACCTGCGGGGTGCACGCCTTCTCCGCGACCGATGTGGAGTTCCAGGCCGACGTCGCCCGCTACAACGAAGCGCGCGAAGCGGCCGGCGGGGAATCCCCCGACAGCTGCGCCGAATGACTTCGACGTTTGTCAAACATACGGTGACAAACGTCGAAGTGGCGGGGGACCGCGCCAGATGAAGAAGCTCGCCGTCCTCGGCCACCCGGTCGCCCACTCGCGCTCGCCGGCGATGCAGACGGCGGCGTTGAGTGAGCTCGGCTTGACGGAGGAGTGGAGCTACGAGGCGATTGACGTCGCTCCCGACGAGCTCGGGGCGCGGGTCCGTGCGATGGCCGCGGCCGACTTCGTCGGCGCCAACCTGACCATCCCCCATAAGGAGGCGGCACTGGCGCTCGCCGACGAGCTCTCGGAGACCGCCCGTGAGATCGGCGCTGCCAACACCCTCAGCTTCGCCGACGGCGCGATCCGTGCCGACAACACCGACGCGCCCGGGCTGATCGACGCACTGCCGGGCTCGGTTGCGGGCGGTCGAGCGCTGGTGCTGGGCGCCGGCGGCGCCGCGCGGGCGGTGGTCTGGGCGCTGCTGCGGGAGGGTGCCGAGGTCGAGGTCTGGAACCGCACCGAGCTGCGCTCCCGCAACCTCTGTGAAGAAATCGGCGGCGATCCGGTGACCGAGCCCGAACAGGGCGATTACGCGCTGATCGTCAACACCACCGCGGTCGGGCTGGGCGACGAGGACCCGTTCGCCGAGCTGCCGCTGGAGAGCGCCGGCTTCCAGCAGGGGCAGACCGTCGTCGACATGGTCTACGGCGAGGAGCCGAGGCGCCTGCTCGCCGCCGCCGCGGGGGCCGGCGCGACGACGGTGGACGGGATCGAGATCCTCGTCCGTCAGGGCGCCCTCTCGCTCGAGATCTGGACTGGCTGCGAACCGCCGCTGGAGGCGATGCGCGCCGCCGCGCGCAGATAGCCTTGCCGGCATGAGCACGCGCTTTCGCTTCACCACCGCAGGCGAGTCGCACGGCCCAGGCCTGGTAGCGATCGTCGAGGGGATGCCGGCGGGGCTCGTTCTCGACCGCGAGACACTCGACCGCGACATGGCGCGGCGCCAGCTCGGCCACGGGCGCGGCGGTCGGATGAAGATCGAGACTGACACGGTCGAGGTCCGCTCCGGCGTCCGCCACGGACGCACGCTCGGCAGCCCGATTGCGGTGCTGGTCGCCAACCGCGACTACGCCAACTGGGAGGAGCGAATGAACCCGTGGCCGGTCGAGGGCTTTGAGCCCGATGAGGTGCACCTCCCGCGTCCCGGCCACGCCGACCTTGTCGGCGCCCAGAAGTACGGGCACGGCGACGTCCGCAACGTGCTGGAGCGGGCCAGCGCTCGCGAGACGGCGGCCAGGGTGGCGGCCGGCTCGCTTGCCCGCGGCTTTTTGACGGCCCTGGGCGTCAGCGTCCACAGCCACGTCATTCAGATTGCCTCGGTCAGGGCGCCCGAGCAGACTCATCTCGGTCCCGAGGACTTCGCCTCCGTCGACGAGGATCCGGTCCGCTGCCTCGACCCTGAGGCAAGCGCTGCGATGGTCGCCGAGATCAACCGTTTGCGCAAGGCGAACGAGAGCCTCGGCGGTAGCTTTGAGGTGCGCGCCTTCGGCCTCGTGCCCGGTCTCGGCTCGCACATCTCCTGGGAAGAGCGGCTCGACGGGCAACTGGCCGGCGCCGTCGCCTCGATCCAGTCGGTGAAGGGCGTCGCGATCGGCGAGGCCTGGGACGTCGCCGGCCGCCCCGGCTCGGAGGCGCACGACGAGATCTTCTGGTCCCAGGAGCGCGGCTACCACCGCGAGACCAACCACGCCGGCGGCCTCGAGGGCGGGATGACCAACGGCCTGCCGCTCTCGGTGCGGGCGGCGATCAAGCCGATCTCGACCTTGACCAAGCCGCTGCGCTCGGTCGACACGGAGACCAAGGAGCCGGCACAGGCACTGCGCGAGCGCACCGACTCGACCGTTGTACCGGCGGCCGCCGTCGTCGCCGAGGCAATGGTCTGCCTCACCTTGGCCCGCTGCTACCGCGAGAAGTTCGGCGGCGACCACATCGACGATGTGCTGGCCGCGGTCGAGGCGTACAAGAAGCGAATCGACTTCCGCGGGTGATCGCGGTGAACCGGCCCGCCATCGTCTTCATCGGCTTCATGGGGGCGGGCAAGAGCGCCGCCCTCGACCTCGCCCGACTCGCCGGCCTCGAGACGACCGAGATCGACGATCTGATGGAGCGCGAGCTGGGGATGCCGATTGCCGATGCCTTCGAGCGACACGGCGAGGACGCCTTCCGGGCGCGCGAGGCGGAAGTCGTCGGTGGCCTCCTGGAGCGGACCGACGGGGGTGCGATCGCGCTCGGCGGGGGCAGCGTTCTCTCTGAACGCGTGCGCGCAGCCCTCGACCGCCACGTCGTTGTCTGGCTACAGGTCGACGGCGAGGAGGCCTGGCGGCGGATCGAAGGCAGCGACCGGCCGCTGGCCCGAAGCGCCGAGGACGTGGCGCGCCTGCTGAGTGAGCGCCAACCGCTCTACGAACGGCTCGCCGACGCAATCGTGCCGCAAGGCGATCCGGGTCTTGTCGCTAGGGCGCTGCCTTCGATCCTTGCCCTGGTCGACTTGCCGGCGGATACGAAGCTGCTCTGGGCCACCAGCGCCTCGGGGGAGTACCCGGCGCTCGTGGGGCCGGGGCTTCTCGGCGCCGGACCTTGGCCGCTGGAGGGCCGCCGCTTCTGCGTCACCGACGCTACGGTCGGTCCGCTGTACGCCGACCGCCTGGCGCCTCTGGCGGGCCGGGTCGAGGTCGAGCCGGGGGAGTCAGCGAAGACGATGGCCGAGGCGGAGCGGGTGTTGCGCGAGCTCGCCCGTGCCGGCATGACGCGGGAGGATCATCTCGTTGCCCTCGGCGGCGGGGTCATTGGCGATCTGGCCGGCTTCTGCGCCCACACCTACCAGCGCGGAGTCTCGGTGGTGCAGGCGCCGACCTCGCTGGTCGCGCAGGTCGACTCCGCCTACGGTGGCAAGACCGGCGTCGACCTCCCCGAGGGCAAGAACTACGTCGGCGCCTACCACCTGCCGGCGGCGGTGATTGTCGACACCGCCACCCTTGCCAGCCTGCCCACCGAGGAGCTGGCCGCCGGCTTCGTTGAGGCGCTGAAGACCGGACTGCTGGCCGGTGGGTCGTTGTGGGATCAGGTGCGGTCGACCGAGAGCCTGGACCCAGGTGGGCTGGCCGGGATTGTCTTCGAGTGTGCCCGCTACAAGTGCGAGATCGTCGCGGCCGACGAGCGGGACACCGGTCTGCGCGCCGTCCTCAACCTCGGCCACACCGTCGGCCACGCGATCGAGGCGGCCAGTCGGTACAGCCGCTATCGCCACGGTGAGGCGATCGGCCTCGGCCTGCTGGCAGCGCTGCGGCTTTCCGAAGCACCCGACCTGCGCGATCAGATAGAGGGAGTGCTGAAGCGGCTACGGCTGCCTACGGCCCTCGACCGGAGGGTCGAGGTCGAGGCGGTGCTTGAGGCGCTGCAGCGCGACAAGAAGCGGACCGCCGAGGGAGTCGGCTTCGTCCTCATCTCCGAGCCCGGGCAGCCGCAGGTGGGGCAACTGGTCGACTCGGATCGGGTGCGCGCGGCGGTGGAGGAGCTCGTCGAGAGGGAGGGCGCGGCCCGGTGAGCAGCTCTCGCAACCGCGTGGCGGTTCTGCACGGGGTCAACTTCGACGTGCTCGAGCGGCGCGATCCCGCGATGTACGGAGGGCTCTCGCTGGCCGAGCTGCAGACGAAGATCCAGGGCTGGGCCCGCGAGCTGGGCCTGGAAACGATCTTCTTCCAGACCAACGGGGAGGGCCAGTTCGTCGAGTACCTGCACCGCGCTCCGGAGATGGCCGACGCCGTGCTGATCAACGCCGGCGCCTGGACGCACTACAGCCGCGCGATCGCCGACGCCCTGCAGCTGACCGGGCTGCCGGCGGTCGAGGTCCACCTCTCCGACGTCGATGCGCGCGAGGACTGGCGCAAGCTCTCCGTCTTCGACGGGCTGGTGCTGAAGAAGATCTCAGGGAAGGGCCCCGACGGCTACCGCGACGCGCTGGCAGTGCTGGCCGGACGCCTCGGCGTCGACGATTCAGCATGAGGGGGCGCGGCGACCGTCTTGCCGCCGGACTCGGCGAGTGCGAGCTGGATCTGATGCTCGTCACCGAGCTGGTCAACGTCGGCTACCTGACCGGCTTTGGCGGCACCAACGGCGCCTGTGTCTGCGGCCCCGACACGCGCCTCTTTCTCACCGACTTTCGCTACACCGAGCGCGCTGCTGCCGAGGTCGAGGGCTGGGAGGTGATCACGGTCCGCGACGACTGGCTGGCTGGCATCGCCGAGCGCCTGGCGGGGCGGGTCGGCTTCGAGGACGACCACGTCTCGGTGCGGTTGTTGGAGAAGCTGAAGGGAAAGCTGGGGGAGGGCACCGAGCTGGTGGCGGCGGGAGGCGCGGTCGAGACGCTGCGCCGCGTCAAGGACGCGCAGGAGCTGGAGGCGATCGCCGCCGCGGCCGAGTTGGCCGACGAGGTCTGGCGCTGGAGCCTCGAGCGGGGCCTGGCCGGGCGCAGCGAGCGCGAGGTGGCCCGTGCGGCCGAAGCGCGCATCCGCGAGCTGGGTGGCGATCCGTCCTTCCCGGCGATCGTTGCCGCGGGTCCCACCGGCGCCCTGCCGCACGCCGAGCCGGGGGAGCGGGAGATCGGGCGCGGCGAGCTGGTCGTCTTCGACATGGGGGCAAAGCTCGACGGCTACTGCTCGGACGGCACCCGCACCTTCGCTACCGGCGAGCCGGGCGAGCGAGGCCAGGAGGTCTACGAGGCGGTCCGCGAGGCACAGGCCGCCGCCCTCGACGCCGTCCGTCCCGGGATCGGGGGGGAAGAGCTCGATGGTGTCGCGCGCGAGCGGATCGAGGCGGCCGGTCATAAGGAGCGCTTCGGTCACGGCCTCGGCCACGGCGTCGGGCGCGAGGTTCACGAGGCACCCCGTGTCTCGCCCCGCTCCGAGGACGTGCTGGGGGCAGGGGAGGTCGTGACGGTCGAGCCTGGCATCTACCTCCCCGGCGAGTTCGGGGTGCGGATCGAGGACCTCATCGTCGTCACGGAGGGGGGCTGCCGCAACCTCAGCGGCCTGCCCAAAGAGCTGCAGATCGTCGCCTGAGCAGGCGCGGCGGCTGTAGACAAAAGGTTGAGGCGAGGGCTGAGGCACGCTCAAGTCCCGATAGCGGAACGCCGATGCCCATATTCGTGAGATTGACCGCGAAGAGATTGCGCTCCGCGCACGAGCAGGCTGTAGCGGCTGCGCCTCCTAAGGAGTCGCTGGTCGCGATTCGCGAAGACGCGCGGCGCGAGCGGCTGATCGACATGGAGTTGCGGCTGCGGCGCTACCGCTTTGCCTGCTTCGCGATCCTCGCCGCCGGCCTGGCGGCGATCAGCGGTGACCTCGGCTGGTGGTGGGTGGCGCCCCTCGCCGTGGGGCTGGCCGGCTTCGCGGTCGCCGACCGGTTCATGCGCAACAGCAGTCACCCCGCTGTCTGGGTCGCCACCGCCTGGGGGATGCTGCCGCTGCTGCTCGCTGACGCGGTCGTGATCACCGGCGGCGCCGAGAGTCCGGCGCTGATGTGGTTCGCGCTGCCGGCGGTGACGCTCGGCGCCCGCTTCGAGCCGCGCGGCATCGCCGTCGGCACCGCTTTCATCCTCGCCCTGCTATTTCTCACGACCTACGGCTTCGATGCGACCACCGCCGCCCAGAACTACCAGGAGGTGTTGGCGGCCGCTGCCCTCGTTCTCTGCGGCGTCATCCTCTCCGGGGCGCTGGTCGAGTCCGACCGTGCCCACAGGCGCCGGTCGACTCTCGACTCGCTGACCGGACTCTGCAACCGCAACGCCCTCGAGCAGCGCCTTGCTGAGCTCGACGGGCAGCCGAGTAGCGAGCGGGAGGGCCTCTCGCACGCGCTGCTGCTCTGCGACCTGGACCACTTCAAGCGGGTCAACGACCAGCTCGGCCACGCCGCCGGCGACGCCGTCCTGCAGGACGTCGCCTACACGATGCGGGCGACCCTGCGGGCCGGCGACTCGATCTACCGTGTCGGCGGCGAGGAGATCCTTGTAGTCCTTCCGGGCGCGGCCGAAAGCGGCGCCTTGGAGATCGCCGAGCGCCTGCGGGTCGCGGTGCGCGAGCGCCGTCCGGTTGGCGTGCCGGTCACGGTCAGCATCGGCGTCGCCGTCTCCGGCGAGGGCCGGGTCGACACCGACGAGCTGATCGCCCGCGCCGACTCCGCCCTCTACGCGGCCAAGGCCGGTGGGCGCGACCGGGTGGTGGTTGGCGGCGCCGAAGCCGTTGCCGCGGCGATGGCCTGAGCACGCCGCCTAGCGGCTGAGGTCGAGGCCGGCCTGCAGCCGCGCCGCGAAGGCCGCGATCAGCTCGACGGTCGCTTCGACGTCGCCGAGGTCGACCATCTCGACCGGGGAGTGCATGTAGCGCAGGGGGATCGAGACGAGTCCGGTGGGGATGCCGGAGCGAGAGATCTGGATTGCGTCGGCATCGGTGCTGGTGCTGCGCCCGCTGGCGGCGATCGTGTGCTCGATTTCGGCCTCCTCCGCCGTCTCGACCAGCAGCTCGAAGACTTTCGGCGAGAGCGTCGAGCCGCGCCCGATCGCGGGTCCCGAGCCGAGCGGGTGCTCGCCGATCTGCTTCGCCTCGACGCCGGGGGCGTCGGTGGCGTGGGTGACGTCAACCGCAACCGCGAGGTCCGGGCGCACCTCGAAGGCCGCGGTGCGGGCCCCGAACAGGCCGATCTCCTCCTGTACAGCGGCGACCGCGGCGAAACTGCCGCTCAGCGAGCCGCCCTCGTGGCAGCGGCGCAGCGCCTCCAGCGCCACGTATGCGCCGAGGCGATTGTCCATGGCCCGGGAGACCAGGCGGTCGCCGGCCAGCCGCACGGGCTCGGCGGCGATCGTCACTGGGTCGCCGATCCGGACCAGCGCCGCCGCCTCGTCGCGGTCGGCGGCGCCGACGTCGATGTGCAGGCCTTTCAGCTCGACCACCTTCTTGCGCTGCTCGGGCTCCAAAAGGTGGATCGGTTTGCGGCCGACGACGCCGGGGACGACGCCGTCGCGGGTGCGCACGGCGACCCGCTGGCCGACCAGGATCTGCGGATCCCAGCCGCCAATCGACGAGAAGTAGAGAAAGCCTTTCTCGTCGATGTGCGTGACGACAAGACCGATCTCGTCGATGTGACCGACGACCGCCAGCAGCGGCTCCGCCTCGCCGATGCGGGCGATCGAGGAGCCGAGGCCGTCGCTGGACAGCGTGGCGAAGGAGGCCTCCTCACGCCAGATGGCGGCGGCAGGCTCCTCGTGGCCGGAGGGAGCCGCGACGCGCAGGAGCTTGTCGAGTAGTTGGGGGATCTCGGCCATCAGCGGAGGCAGCAGTATGTCGACTCAAACAGACATCCGCTCGGGAGGTTTCGAATAGCCTGCGCTCGATGGACGGGAAGACGACCACGGCGCTGGTCACCGGCGCTTCCAGCGGGATCGGCGAGGCGACCGCGCACCGGCTGGCCCGCGAGCTCGGGGCGGAGCTGATCCTCGTCGCTCGGCGTGAGGAGCGGCTGCGCGCGCTTGCCGAGTCGCTGCCCTGTCGCGCAACCTACGTGGCCGTCGACCTGACCGAGGCTGACGCGCCGGCGCGGGTGCGGGCGCACATCGAGGAACAGCATGGCGGCCGTCTTGCCCTCCTCGTCAACAACGCCGGGGCGGCCTGGCGAGGGAGCTTCGCCGATCGCGGCTTCGCCAACGCCCGGCGCCATATGGAGCTCAACTTCGACGCAGTGCTGCGCCTCACCGAGGAGTTGCTGCCGCTCCTGCGCGCCTCGGCGCCCAGCGCGATCGTCAACGTCGCCAGCACCGCCGGGCGGGTCTCGCGGGCGCGGACCGGCGCCTACTCGGCCAGCAAGTTCGCGCTGATCGGCTGGAACGACTCGCTCTACGCCGAGGAGCGGCCGCACGGAGTCCACGTCGGCATGGTCCTCCCGGGCTTCGTCGCCACCGAGGGTTTCCCGGCCACCGAGCTGCGACAGCGGATGCTCACCCGCTGGATCGTCTCCAAGCCGGAGAAGGTCGCGGAGGCGATCGTCGACACGGGGCTGCGCGGCAAGGCGGAGCGCTACGTCCCGCGCCCCTACGCTCTGGCCGCGATCGTCCGCATCCTCGCGCCGGGCCTCGTCCGCCGCGTCCTCGCCGGCGGCTCCGCCGCCAGCCTGACGACGACCACCGCTGCCGAAGCCCACGACTGACCGGATCTCGCGCCAGATAGCGGGTAGGTCGCAGATCGAGCGCTACAGTCGCCTCGGAGGCCGGCGAGACCATGGAAGCCCCGACCCGTTACGCCAACTCCAACGGTGTGAGCATCGCCTATCGCGTGCATGGCGAGGGGCCGCTTGATCTCGTTTTCGTGCCCGGCTTCGTCTCCCATGTCGAGGTGCTCTGGGAAGAGCCGGCCGCAGCACGTTTCATGCGCCGTCTCTCGTCGTTCGCGCGTGTGGTCCTCTTCGATAAGCGGGGGCAGGGGCTCTCCGACCGCCCGGGCGAGCCGCCCACCCTCGAGGACTCGATGGACGACCTCAGTGCCGTGATCGAGGCGGTCGGCTTCAGCCGGCCGGCGATATTCGGCATCTCCGAGGGCGGGCCAATGTCGATGCTCTTCGCCGCGACCTACCCGGACCGCGTGTCCTCGCTGGTCCTCTACGGAACCTATGCACGGATGGTCAACGGTCCCGACTTCGACCTCGGCGTCCCGAGCGAGGGGCTCGATCGCTGGGTGGAGACGGTGCGGCGAGACTGGGGCGGACCGGTAGGCCTGCCGTTCTGGGCGCCGAGCGCGGTCGGCGACCCCGAGCTCGAAGGCTGGTGGGCGCGCCTGCTGCGCCAAGGTACGAGCCCGGCGGGAGCGGTCGCCTTGATGGAGCTCTACCGCGAGCTCGACGTGCGGGCGATCCTGCCCAGCATCGACGTGCCGACGTTGGTGCTGCACCGGCGCAGCGACAAGATCGTGCCGGTGCGGCAGGCGCGCTTCCTCGCCGAACAGATCCCCGATGCCCGCTACGTCGAGCTCGAGGGCGAGGATCACCTCGCCAACGTCGGCGACGTCGACGCGCTGCTGGACGAGGTCGAGGAGTTCTTAATCGGCAGCAGGCGGGCGCGGGAGCCCGAACGGGCACTGTCGACCGTCCTTTTCACCGACATCGTCGGCTCCACCGAGCTGGCCGCGAGGCTGGGTGATCGCCGCTGGCGCGACGTGCTGGAGGCGCACGACGCGACGGTCCGCCGCCAGCTCGGCGTCCACCGCGGCCGCGAGGTGAAGACGATGGGGGACGGCTTCCTCGCAACCTTCGACGGGCCCGCGCGGGCGATCCGCTGCGCCGGCGCGATCCACCGTGCGGTCGGCGAGGTCGGGGTAGAGGTCCGCGCCGGGATCCACACCGGCGAGGTGGAGCTGATCGGTGAGGACGTCGGCGGCATGGCGGTCAACATCGGCGCCCGCATAGGCGCCCTCGCCGGTCCTGGCGAGGTACTGGTCTCGAGCACCGTCAGGGAGTTGGTCGTCGGCTCCGGGCTCAGGTTCGATGAGCGGGGCAGCCACGAGCTGAAGGGCGCTCCCGGCGAGTGGCGCGTCTATGCCGCCAGGGTCAGTTGAAGCGGGCGCGGCTCATCCGGCAGTCGCGGAAGCCGAGCGAGAAGCTGACGTTGTTGGCTGCGTTGCCGCTTCTTTCCGTGCGGATCGATTCGTGCGTCGCCTGCAGCTCCTTGGCTTCCTTGTAGAGCTTGCCCGTCTGCGCCAGGCGGGTCTTCACTTTCCGCAGGAAGCCGAACCACTTCTGCAGCTTCTCCTCCTGAGCAGTCGGCCGCGGCACTTCGATGAGCTGGCCGATCGTTGCGCCGAACCGCCGCGAGGCGCGGAGCAGCTGATTGCCCGCGACGCGCAGACGATCCTCTCTGATGTTGTCCTGTACCCCCACGAGGATCTGTTCGGCCGCCTCGCGGTCGCGTTTGCAGATCGGCTCGACCGCGGCGACGTATTCCGCTTCGGTGGGGGGGTTGACGATGGCGAAGGCCGGCGCCGCGACGGCAAGCGTCGCGGCGAGTAGAGCGGCCACTGTCCCAAGCTTCCCTCTCATCCCTGGCCGCCCAAGCCTAGTGACTAGGATTCGCCGCCGTGATCAGCACGAACCAATTCAAGAACGGCAGCCACATCGAGATCGACGGGGCCGTCTTCAAGATCATCGAGTTCCAGCACGTCAAGCCAGGCAAGGGTGGGGCCTTCGTGCGGACTAAGCTGCGCAAGATCGACGACGGCTCGGTCCAGGACAAAACCTTCCGGGCGGGGGAGAAGTTCCGGCCCGTCCACACCGAGTCGCGCAAGATGCAGTACCTCTACGACTCCGGCGAGGCGGCGGTCTTCATGGACAGCCGCGACTATGAGCAGATCGAGATCCCGAGCGAGGTCGTCGGGGAGGCGATGCGCTGGGTCCTGCCCAACGACGAGGTCGAGGTCCTCTTCGTCGATGAAAAACCCAGCGATGTGCAGGTTCCGAGCGCGGTCGAGATGAAGGTGACGCAGACCGACCCCGGCGTGAAAGGCGACACCGCCTCCGGCGGCGGCAACAAGCCGGCGACGCTGGAGTCCGGTGTGACCGTTCAGGTGCCGCTCTTCATCGAGGAGGGCGAGAGCGTCCGCGTCGACACCCGCAGCGGCGAGTACATCTCGCGGGCCTGACGCGGTGCGGCCGCTCGAGGCGCGAGAATAGGCGTCGATGCGCCGATCCGAACAGCGCCGCGACGCCGTCTTCGCCTGCTACCAGTGCGAGGTGACCGGCCGCCCGCTGGCGGAGCTGGTCGCCGAGGCGCGCCCGTTTACGCGCGAGCTGGCGGAGGGAGTCGACGCCCACCGCGAGGAGCTCGACGCGATCGTCTCCCGCCACTCGAAGGGCTGGGAGCTGGAGCGGATCGCACCGCTGGAGCGCTGTCTGATGCGGGTGGCGCTTTACGAGATGGAGTACAGCGAGGACGTCCCCGACGAGGTCGCGATCGACGAGGCGATCGAGATCGCCAAGGAGTACTGCGGCGCCGACGCGCCGGGCTTCGTCAACGGAATCCTCGGAGCGGCGGTGCGCGAGCGCGAGGCAGCTCGGTGAGCACGACCCGCCTGCGTGAGATCTCCACCCGGCTGGGTGCGATCGCAGCCGAGCTTGAGGGCGAGGAGGCAAGCGACGAGCGCGCCGCCGAGTTGGCACGCGAGGCGGCCGAGCTCTCCGCGGAGGCGGTCGAGGAGGCCAACCGGCGGATCCGCGAGTCGCAGGATCAGGGCCAGCGGTGAGCCGCCCGCGGCGCTGATGTATCCCGAGAATCTGCGCGCGCTGGTCGACGCCGAGCTGGAGCGCCTGCGCTTCTCCGCTCCGCCCGCCACAGACGGGCTCGAGGAGGCGATGCGTTACTCGCTGCTTGCCGGTGGCAAGCGGGTCCGGCCGGTCCTGGCCTTGGCCACGGCTCGCGCCCACGGCGCCGACCCGGAGCGCTACCTGTCGGCGGCGATCGCGATCGAGCTGATCCACACCTACTCGCTGATCCACGACGACCTGCCGGCGATGGACGACGATGATCTGCGTCGGGGCATGCCGACGTCGCATGTCAAGTTCGGCGAGGACGTTGCAATTCTCGCCGGCGACGGGCTCTTCGCCGAGGCGATCCGGCTCTTCGGCAAACAGCCGGGCGATCCGGCGCGGGTACTCGCGGCGCTGGCGGAGTTGACCGAGGCGACGGGCGTCAACGGGATGGTCGGCGGCCAGTACGCCGACGTCGCTGGCGAGGCGAGCGATGCCGAAGCGCTTCGGGCCGTGCACGAACTGAAGACCGGCCGCCTGATCGCGGCCTCGGTCGGGGTCGTCCTCACGCTCGAGGGAGTGGCGGAACCTGAGACAATCCCCTATCGCAGGTTCGCCAGCGAGCTCGGCGTCCTCTTCCAGATCGTCGATGACATCCTCGACGTGACGGGGAGCGACGAGCAACTAGGCAAGCCTCAAGGAAGCGATGAGCGACATGGCAAACTCACCTATGTCAGCCTCTTCGGGCTCGAGCGGGCCCGGGAGCTGGCGGCCGAGTCGCACGCCAGAGCGCTCGAAGCTCTCGTCGAAGCCGAGGGCGAGACCGGCGACTTGAAGGGCGTCGCCGACTACATCTTCACCAGGAACGAATGAGCGAGAAACCGCAAGCGAACGATCGGGACGGGGCCCAGCCCCTCTTGGCGGGGATCCACTCCCCGACCGACCTGCACCAGCTCGACGACGAGCAGCTGCAGCAGGTCGCACAGGAGATCCGCGCAGAAGTGATCGACACAATCGGCGAGATCGGCGGCCACTTCGGTGCCAATCTCGGCACCTGCGAGCTGGCGGTTGCCCTGCACAGCCTGCTCGATTCTCCGCGCGACAAGATCCTCTGGGACGTTGGCCACCAGGCTTACCCGCACAAGGTCCTCACCGGTCGCCGCGAGCGACTCTCGACGATCCGCCAGTACGGCGGCCTGGCGCCCTTTTGCTCGATCGGGGAGTCCGAGCACGACATCATGGGAGCCGGCCACGCCTCGACTTCGATCGGCTACGCGCTCGGGTTGAAGGAGGCGATGCGCAAGGGAATCGGCGAGGACGGCCGCGTTGCCGCCGTGATCGGCGACGGCGCCCTCACCGGCGGCGTCGCTTACGAGGCGATGCACGCGGCCGGCGGCCTGCAGACCCCGTTTGTGATCGTCCTCAACGACAACGGGATGTCGATCTCACCCAATGTCGGCGCCCTCTCGCGCTACTTCAACCGCGTGCGGCTTAACCGCCGTTTCTGGCACGCTCGCGAGGAGGTCGAGGATCGGCTGACCAAGCTGCCGCTCGGCCTCGGCCGGCGGATCGAGCGACTCGGACCGGAGATCAAGTCGGCGATCAAGGCCTACTGGGCGCCTGGCCTCTTCTTCGAGGAGCTCGACCTCGCCTACATGGGCGTGATCGACGGCCACGACGTCGCTGCCCTGCGCGAGGCGTTGCGCGAGGCCTTCGAGGCGGACCGCCCGGTCGTCGTCCACATCCACACCGTCAAGGGCAAGGGCTTCGCCCCGGCTGAGGAGGGCGGCCTGGAGGGGATGGAGAAGTGGCACGCCGCGAAGCCGAAGAGCATCGTGAATGGACAGCCCGCCGCCTCCTCTGCTCCCGCGACTCCGAAGGAGTCAGATATGGATTCGGAGTCGCTCCCGCGTCCGGGGGCGGCGGGGTTGGTGGAGATTCGGGAGTCGGACTCGCCGGAGGGAATCGCCCCGGAGCGGCTGGAGAAGCCCCCGGCGGCGGGCTCGCCGCCGCAGTACACGCAGGTCTTCGCCGACGCGATCGTCGCCGAGGCCGAGCGCGACGAGCGGGTGGTGGGGATAACGGCGGCGATGGCGGGGGGGACCGGCCTGCAGAAGCTCGCCGACGAGGCCCCGGAGCAGTACTACGACGTCGGTATCGCCGAGCAGAACGCGGTCCTGCTCGCCTCCGGCCTCGCCTTGCAGGGCGCGAAGCCGGTCTGCGCGATCTACTCGACCTTCCTCCAACGGGCCTACGACCAGCTCGTCCACGACGTCTGCCTGCAGCAGCTCGACGTCACCTTCGCTATGGACCGGGCAGGCCTGGTCGGCGACGATGGTCCCACCCATCACGGCGCTTTCGACGTCTCCTACTTCCGGGCGCTGCCCAACGTGGTTGTGATGGCACCGCGCGACGAGGCGATGCTGGTCCACATGCTGCGGACGGCGATCGCCCACGAGGGCCCCGCTGCGTTGCGCTACCCGCGTGGCGCCGCGGAGGGGGTCGAGTTGCCGACCGAGCCGACCGAGATCCCGATCGGCAGCGGCGAGTTGCTGAGGAGCGGAGAGCGTGTGGCCCTGCTCGGCTACGGCTACGGCGTCTCGGTGGCGTTGCAGGCGGCCGCGGTCCTCGGCACGCACGACTTGCAGCCGACCGTCGCCGATGGCCGCTTCGCCAAGCCGCTCGACAGCGAGCTCCTGGAGCGGTTGGCGCTCGGGCACGACCTAGTGGTGACGATCGAGGAGAACGTGCTCGCTGGCGGCTTCGGCTCCGGCGTGCTCGAGCATCTGGAGGACGCTTTCGGCGACCGACCCGCTGAGCGGGCACGGGTGATGAGGATCGGCTTGCCGGACCGCTACGTCACCCACGGCAAGCCGGCGCTGCTGCGCGAGGAGGTCGGTTTGACCGGCGAGGGAGTCGCCGAGCGGGTGTTGGCGGCGCTGCGCTCGGGCGAGCCGGCGCTGCGCTGAGCCTCCCCAAAATTACGCTTGCACCAAAGCGCTCAATCGGTTAGCCTCCGCGGCGGTCTTCTTGGTGATTACGGAACCGGCTCGCTTCGCGGACGTTTCTGGGGTTACTACAGGGAGAGAAGGCTCGTGTATCTCCGGATATGCAGGGTCCGCTGGGCAGGCGGACCGCTGCTCGCGTTCGCCGGCTCCTAGGATGAGACGGCGAAGCGCATCCCGGCTAGCTCGAAGCGGTCGAGGTGCGCCGTGCCGAGCGCGGCGGCGGGGGTGAGGCAGCCGAAGGTATCGGGGGTGGCACCGTCGGCCAGCAGCAAACCCGCCTCGCCAAACATCCGCGAGGTGGTCAAATAGCCCGGGTGGCCGTCGGCATCGAGGCTGACGCGCAGGTAGCGGTCGCCGACCGTGCGCGCCTCGACCGAGAGCTGCCAGGTCCACTCCTCCAGGCGCTCGCCTGCCGGCCCGAAGCCGGACGCGGGAAGGGCTCGCCGCATCCCCTTGGCCGCCTGCCCACGGATCGAGGGTCGAGCTTTGGTTAGCGCCCGCAGACCCACCTGGGTCGCGCCGAGGGCACCGGCGGCCGCATAACGGAGTGGCAACGTCGCGCCGCCGCCGGGGACGGCCATTCCCTCGCGGTAGCGGAACGGCGACGGCGCCGCAGCGCGCGCCGTAGCCGTCAGCGCCATCGTGCGGTGGATCACGGCAGGGTTGATGAAGGGTGACGGCATCATCGGAGCGATCGCGTCGCCTTGGACGTTGGAGCGGGGCCCGAGCGAAATCGGGCTGGCTTGCCTGACGGCGGCCGCGAGCGCGGCATCATCGATCAGCGCCGCCGGGTCGGGGATCAGCTCGGCGCCCTCGGCGGCGGTCATCTCGGCCATGCTCTGCAGGGAGCCGCCGGAGACGAAGTCCGAGAGGCCGAGCCGGCCCTGCGGTTGCCGGGTCGTGACGACGACGTCGGCTTCCGCCAGCTCCTCCTGCCAGCGCTGGCGCGCCGTCTCGGCAGCGAGCAGGACCGACAAGTCCGCGGGCATCGCCTCGAAGCCGCTGACCTGGACGATCTTCACTGCGGCCGCAGCGGCCCGCTCGTGAAAGGCGTCGATCGTGCGGCGCACGAAGGGGATCTCGCCGGTTAGGTCGGCGTAATGGGCGCCGTTAGCGATGCAGGCTTCGATCACCGGCGTGCCGTAGAGCGTGTAGGGGCCGACCAGGTCGAGGACGACTCGCGTGCGCGAAGCCATCGCCGCCAGCGAGGCCAGGTCGCCGACGTCGGCGACGAGCGTCTCGGGTGCGCTGACGCCGATCTCGTCGAGGGTGCGCTCGAGCTTGGATCGATCGCGCCCGGCGACTGCCCAGCGCACTCCCGTCTCGGCGCATCGGTGCGCGAGGTAAG
Organism: uncultured Solirubrobacterales bacterium; assembly: GCA_963817945.1. Lineage (GTDB taxonomy): Bacteria > Actinomycetota > Thermoleophilia > Solirubrobacterales > 70-9 > VRUE01. The sequence continues at coordinate 198,888 of CAWFQH010000004.1, forward strand.
CAGCGACGTTGCGGCCGGCGATCCCGCTGGCGCCGAAAACGACGACCGAGAAGTCGCGATCGGTCGGCTGGCCTGAGGACTCCATTGCAGATCCAGGCTATAGGTCCGTCGCCGCTCTGGGACTGTGATTAGGCGTCAGCGAGATGGGTACCTGCGGAGGACGGGGTCGTAGGGAGGCCGGCCTGATTGACGTTCGCCTCGAAAGGAAGGCGAGGATGCCGCAGACGAAAAGCAAAAGTTCCAGTTCGAACAAACGATCTAACGGTCGGGCGCGCGGATCGGCGAGCAAATCGAGCTCGAGCAAATCGGGCAAAGCCAGTAAATCAAGCAAAGCCAGCTCCAAATCCAAAGCTAATTCCAAAGCCAGCAAACCCAGTTCCAAATCCAGCTCCAACGGGCACTCGGGCGGGGCGATGAGCACCGTCGCGAGCACGGCCAAACGCAAAGCCCAGGAGTCGGGCTCGGCCGTCGCCGACGTGGCGAAGAAAGCGAAAGGGCCCGTGAGCAAAGCGAAAGGTCCGGCGATGGCGGGCGCGGCAGCTGCCGCGGGTCTCGCGGCCGGCACCGTGCTGGCGCGGAACGGCTCGCGCAAGCGAATCAGCATGCCGAAGATCGGCGTCTCGAAGCCGAAGGTCGCCAAGGCGCTCGGCAAGACGGCGAAGGAGATCGGCAAGGCCGGCTTCAGGGCCGGCGAGCTGACCGCTGAGGTACGCCGGATACGCGAGCAGATGGGCGACTCGAAGAAGTAGCGGGCTCGCCCCGACAAGGAAGAGGAGAGATGGCACGGAGCAACGGACGCGGCTCCAGCAGTCGCAAACGCTCGAAAGATGAATTCCCCGACTACTCGGTCTCCAATCCCGACGAGATCACGGAGGGGCCGGACGTACTCGTCGATGCCCCCGTGGTCAAGGTCGACGAGATCGACCTCGACGTCGACGAACTGCACGCGCAGGTCGCGGTCATGGCGCAGGTTCGCAAGCTGGTCAACATCAGCGTCGGCGCCGACGTTCGGCTCGGCGAGGTTGAGCTGAAAATCGAGGGAGTCGAGGCGCAGGCGATGCTGAAGGCGCGGCTGGACAACGTCACCGCGATCCTCGAGCGCGTGCTGACGACGCTCGACCGCAACCCAGAGCTGCTGAGAAGCGTCGGGCGCAGCGTCGAACAGGTCGGCGCAGGGACCGGGAAGATGCTCGACGAGAGCGGCGATGCGGTCGAGGACGTCGGCCAGGGCGCGGGCCAGGGCCTTGGTCAGCTCGGCCAAGGTGCCAACCAGGGCCTCCAGGGCGTCGGCCAGGGCGCTGCGCGCGGAGTCGAAGGCGCCGGCAAAGGCGTCGGGCAGGCGGCTGGGCAGCTGGGCGGCAAAGGCGGCGGTCAGCAGGGAGGGGGTGGCTGATGGCGGCGCGCCAGGCAACCAAGAAAAGCCCCAAACGGCGGACCAGCAACGGCCGTAGCTCCTCCCAGAAGCCGGAGAAGTACCGCTTCGCGCAGAACGTCGACGGCAAAGAAACCGTCGCCGAGCGCGAATACCGCACTTACGCCAGTACCGATCCGGAAGAGATGACGGCCGATGCCGACGTGCTGCTCGACGTACCGGTGCTCAAGGTCGACTCGCTCCACCTCAAGCTGGCGCAGCTGGAAGCGCATGTCGCGTTGAAAGCCCAGGTGTTCGACCTGGTGAAGCTGAACGTGGGGGTCGACATCCAGCTCGGCAAGCTTGAACTCGACATTAAAGGCGTCGAGGCGCAGGCGCTGGTCAAAGTCCGCCTCGACCACATCGCGGCGATCGTCGATCGCGTGATGACCACCGTGGACCGCAATCCGGACCTGGTGGAGAGCCTCGGCCAGGCGATCGAGGACATCGGAGAAGGCGCCGGCGACGCGCTCGGCGAGTCCGGCGAGGCGATCGAGGACGTCGGCCAGGGAGCGGGTGGGGCCCTGCAGGACGTTGGCCAGGGCGCCGGCCAGGCGGTGGGCCAGCTGGGCCAGGGCACTGGCCAGGCGGTCGGCGACATCGGCGAAGGCGCCGGGGAAGCGGCCGAAGGCCTGGGCGAAAATGCCGGCGGGCTCGTCGGCCAGCTCGGCCAGACGGCTGGGGGCGCCGGCCAGGCGCTCGGCGGCATCGCCGGGCAGGGCGGCCAGGCACTCGGCGGCTTGACCGGCGGCGGTCAGCAGGAAGGCGGCCAGCAGCAGGGCGGCGGCGAAGAACAGCAGCAGCAGGAAGGCGGCCAGCAGGAAGGTGGCGACCAGCAGGAAGGCGGCGAACAGCAGCAAGGCGATGGCGAAGGAGGGCAGGCGCCGGGCGGTGGAGCGCTGGGCGAAGGCCTCGACTCCGGTGCCCTGAGCGGCGGTCAGGTCGCGAAAGTCGCCGCGAAAGCCGTAGCGCAAGAGATCGGTGCCGCGGCTTCGGACGAGGCGAAAGACATCGGACTGGCTGCGACCCGCAAGGTGAAAGAGCTCGGCGAGCGCCGCCGCGAGCGTCGTGCGCTCAAGCACAACGCGACTCCTGCAGCGGCCAAGATCGCCGACGAGCTCGGCATCGACCTGGACGACGTCGAGGGCTCCGGCGCCGAAGGCCGGATCACCGTCCGCGACGTCCGCGAGAGCTCGTGACCGACAAAGGCGAGATCGACCCACGCGAGATCCCGGACATCGAGATCGGCGCCACTGTGAAGGCGAAGCGCTTGCGCTTCGAAAGCGAGCCGGAAACCGAGGTGACGCTGCACGGCGACGAACGCTCCCACTCCGAGAGCGAGCGCGAGAACCTTCCGGAGGAAGTAAAGCCCGGGGTCGAGTACCGCGACCTCGAGGTCCGTTGGCGAGCTGCGGCGCACGTGGACGTCCGGATGGATCCTGAGCTGCGAGACCGACTTCTTCGGGACTCCGACTGACTCAGTCGCCGTCGAGGACGTCCATGCGGGCGATCAACCCGTCCTCGAATTGGTAGGCATGTTTGACACGGGAGTCGTCGAGTAGCTCTCTGCTGCTGGCGTCGTGAACCACCTGGTGCACCTCGACCATGAGGCGTCCGTCGGTGGCCTCGACGAATCGCTCGGGTTCGACCTGGCTGGAGATCGCCGTGAACTGCCGTTCCCAGTAAGCGCGCACCGCCGCCCGCCCGCGGACTCGACCGCCCTCCCACGCGTTCGGCCAGTCGACGCACGGATGCATGAGCACGATTGCCGCGTCCAGGTTGCGCTCGTTGAATGCCGCGTAAGCGCCGCGCAGGATCTGCTCGGGGTCAGTCACTCCTGCAAGGGTCGCAGCAGATGCCATAGGGTCTTTCCATGGCCGTCAAGCTGCATCGCTGCTCCGCGACCTGGTTGAAGATCGATGCGCATCCCTGTTGGCGCGTCCAGAAGGCGCTCGACGAGCAGGGAGTCGAGTACGAGGTGGTCAAGGGACCGGTTCGCGCCGGCAAGCGGGATGAGCTGGAGCGCATATCCGGTCAGCGCAAGTACCCGACCATCGAGTTCGAGGACGGCAGCGCCTACCGGGCGGAGTCGAAGGAGATGGCCGAGCGCATCAGCGCCGGGCGCCTTTTCGAAGGCTCGGGCGGCGCTACGACGTCCGCGTAGCCGGATCCCGGCGGCGCAGCCGCATCGTCAGGCCGGCGAGCAGGTAGGCGATCGCTGCGGCAAGGAGCGCGAACTTGCAGGCGGCGAAGACCGTCGCCAGGAGAGGGAACGCGGCGCCGGCATCGTTGAGGGTGAGCAGGAGGCAGGTGTTCTCCAGGGCGTCAAAGGCGGCAACGAGCGCCCCGAACCAGACGAACGCGCCGCCAAGCGCCGCCAAGCGTCGCCAGCCACGCTCCCGCGCGAGGTCGCGAATGGCAGCGAGCGCGAGCGTGAGGAAGGCGCCATAGGCGAGCAGGAAGCCGAAGTCGATCCAAAGCGACTCGCGGGCGGCGTCCTGGCCCTCCTCGCCCCATTCGGCGAGGATCTCGTCGGCACGATCCTGGCCCCCCGTCAGCTCGAACGGGATCATTCCTGGCCCGCGCTCCTGCATGCGGTCCTCCGCCGGCGCCATCGCAAAGAGGAGGAGGGCGGTGGCGATCCCCGTCGCGATCATTCCCAGCCGGCGCGTCATATATTGCGCACGCGTCGGCCGATATCGGCGTCCTGCGGGTAACCCGCTGCGTCCCAGAAGGCCCCGGCCGCCTCATCGTCGTATGCGACTAGCGCCGTGACGCGGGCAGCGCCTTGAGCGCGAAGGTAATCCTCGGCAGCCTCCGTGAGCCGCAGCCCGATGCCCTGGCGTCGGTAGTCGTCGTGAACCACAAGCCGGTAGATGTTGCCGCGCCAGCCGTCCCAGGCGGCGATCACGACGCCAGCGAGCTTGCCAGCCGCCTCCGCTACGAGCAGCGCGGCGGGAGAGCCTTCCACCAGCCGCTCAACATTCTCGCGGTGATCTGCGGTGCTCGCGTGCTCGCTGCGGGCCAACGCCCATAGCTCCAGTACCGCGTCCAGGTCGTCCAGCCGGCAGCGACGCACCGTGATCTCCTTGTTCGTCAAGGGCGCGAGTGTAGTGAGCCCCGACCAACAGAAAACGCCCCGCCGGGGAGGCGAGGCGTTTCTGGGGTTACTACAGGGAGGAGAGAAGTCAAAACGTTCCGCCGTCGCGATGGCTACGGTCGGCCTGCGGATGAAGGGGACGCTCAACCAGAAGAAGGCGATCAAGCTGCTCAAGGAAAACGGCTGGATGCAGACTCGTGGCGGCAAGCACCAGGTCAAGATGACCAAGGAGGGCTGCCGCCCGATCACGCTTCCGCAGCACAAGGGGCGCGATTACCCAACAGGCCTAGCCCAGGCGATTCTCAAGCAGGCAGGGCTAAGATGAAGGAACTTCACCTATGGAGCTAACTGCGCGTATCCATATCGAGGACGGCAGCTATTGGGCCGACGTTCCCGAGTTGCCTGGCTGCTTCGCCTCCGGCGACACCTTGGACGCGTTGTTCGAGTCGTTGCAAGAGGGAGTCGCGCTCTATCTCGCCGACGAGGGTGAGCAGAGCGGCCCGCTGCATGTTGCGACGGCCACGCTGACGGATCGCCCGCTGACGGCTGCGTAAGCCGGATTGATTTCGCCTGTAGCTGTGAGCGATATATCGGATTGTGCGATCTTGCTGGCGCTCTCGCCGCTGTTCTCGCTGCCTTTATAGCCGCAGGAGTTGCCGTCTGGCGAACCAGCGTAAGTCTTCGCCATGTATCGCGCCCTGAGCGAGAGGGCCGAGCTTAGAAAGGTCATCGATGAAGCACTGCAGGCCGCGCAAGACGGGATGTATCGAGCCGCAGATATCGGGTCAATGGCTCTTAGAACCTGTTTCACAATGACCTGAGCCTCCGCCAGCAGACGATCGCGCAGGCGAGGTGCATGAAAGCGAGGTGTTGGTCGGGATCGCGCTCCCAGCGGATGCGGAGCCTGCGGAACTGGTGCAGCCAGGTGAAGCTGCGCTCCACGACCCAACGCTGGGTGCCGAGCCCTGAGCCGTGCTCCTCGCCACGGCGTGCGATCAGGGGCTTGATGCCGCGAGCCCAGAGCTCGCGGCGGTACTTGTCATGGTCATAGCCCCGATCGGCGAGCAGCCGCTCGGGGCGGTGTCTGGGGCGGCCGACCCTGCCGGCGATCGGCGCGACGCCGTCGATCAGGGGCAGGAGCTGGGTGACGTCGTTGCGCTGTCCGCCTGTCAGGGTGATCGCCAGCGGCAATCCGCCGGCGTCGGTCAGCAGGTGGTGCTTTGAGCCTGTGCGGGCGCGATCGACCGGGGACGGCCCTGTGTGGAGCCCCCCAAAAGCGCTCGGATGTGGCTGGAGTCCGCGGCGGCCCTCGACCAGTCGATCTCACCGGCGCCGTTCAGCTTGCGCAGCACCGCCTGGTGCAGCTGCTCCCAGACCCCCGCCTGCTGCCACTCGCGCAGCCGCCTCCAGCAGGTCACCCCCGAGCCGTAGCCGAACTCGGCCGGCAGGTCCCGCCAGGCGATCCCTGTGTGCAGGACGAAGAGGATCCCGTTCAGGGCAGCCCTGTCGTTGAGACGCTTTCGGCCGGGATAGCGATACCGGCGCTGCACTACGGGCAACAGCGGCTCCAGCTCGGCCCATAGGCCGTCGTCTACCTCAAAGCGCGATGGCACCTCCGACACCTCCGAGAGTCGACCACATGTGTCGGAGGGCTTCACCGCGCAAGTGGCGGGTCCTTCTTTGTGAAACAGGTTCTTAGCGCCGCACACGGGGACGACCCGGATGAGGAGGCCTATCGTGAGGCCTTCCACGACATCACGCAGGCGATTCGCAAGCTGAATGGCCTTGACGCTCGGCTGCGGGTTCGGCTCCCCGAGAAAGCGACCCTTCCCAGAGCTGTAAATGAGTGCCGCGAGGCAATGGGAAGTACGCGGATCTATGCAGGGACTGTTTGGCCCTTCTCAGACAGGGAGGACCGAGAGAAGCTGAGCCAGTCTATGGACGAGCTGGCCGACAAGATTGAGATTCTTGAGTCAGAGGCCAGGGGTATCGCCGAATCTCAGCTTCGCGACTAAAGGCACTTGCGATGCACCTGGGCTGGGCGCGCTGTGACTGCTTGATTGTGGCACCAGCTGTGGCACGGCGGCTCGAGCATCGATTCGAGAGCCGTGTCCCGCTAGGTCGGGCTGATGGTTCGCATTCGGCTTGCCAGAGCCCAACCCAACAGAAAACGCCCCGCCGGGGAGGCGAGGCGTTTCTGGGGTTACTACAGGGAGGAGAGATATGTATCTCTATATATGTGGATCGTTGGGAGGTAGGTGGGCCCTTTATGTGCCGCGGAAACGCACGATGGGAGTCGAGCGTCATATGGGCGGCGCGGAGCCCAGCCAGGAAGTTTTTGTTAGTCCCTAATCGTCCTCTCGTGCGAATCCTTGAACAGCGTACGAACGTATGTGCGATTTGTGTGTGAGGCGAGTCACAGAGCTCCACTTGGGCGCTTCCCGAGCCCGTTGGGCGATTCTTCTACCCAATAGTAATGAGTAAATAAACGTCAAGCAAGTCTTTTCTCAAGCGGAGGGAGAGCCGCCGGGTACCGTTCAGCCGTGGCGAAGGCGCGAATCGACGCTGTTCTGGCCGAGCAAGGGCTGTTTCCGTCGCGCTCGGCGGCCGCCGGGGCGGTACGGGCCGGCGAGGTCCGGGTCGGCGAGCATGGTCCGGTCGCCCTCCGGCCCAGCCAACTGGTCGAGCCCGATGCGGAGCTCCTGGTCGACCAGGGTCCGCGCTTCGTCTCGCGTGGCGGCATCAAGCTGGAGAACGCGCTCGATGCACTCGGGCTCGACGTCGCCGGCCGCGACTGTCTCGACGTCGGCGCATCCACGGGTGGCTTCACCGATTGCCTGCTGCAGCACGACGCCGCTCGGGTGGCTGCGGTCGATGTCGCTTATGGGCAGATCGACCAACGCCTGCGAGAGGATCCACGCGTGGTCGTCCTCGAGCGCCTCAATGCCCGCCAGCTGGTTCCTGCCGATCTGCCTTTCCGTCCAAGCTTCGCAACGGTCGACGTCTCCTTCATCTCGCTGGCGAAGGTGCTGCCGGCCGTAGCCGGTTGCCTGGCGCCGGCCGGTGAAGTGCTGGCGATGGTCAAGCCGCAGTTCGAGCTGGGGCGCGAGCGAGTGCGCAAGGGTGTCGTGCGGGACGCCGCCGATCGGCGTGAGGCGATCCTCGGCGTCGCCCGGACCGCACGCGACCTCGGGCTGCCGGTCCGCGGCGTCGCTTCCTCGCGGCTGCCCGGGCCGAAGGGAAACCGCGAGACCTTCGTCTGGTGCGGCGGCGATGGCGAGGCCGTCGATGATCTCGAGGCCGCGGTCGCCGAGGTAGAGCCTTGAGCGAGCGCGTCGCGGCTCTGGTCAGCCACTCGCATCCCCCCTTTCCGTCCGACGCCGTGCGGGTGGTGGCGAAGGTCGCCGGCGAGTCCGGCTGGCGGCTTGTCGCCAGCCCCGAAGAGGCCGCGAAGCACGGGGACGCAGCCGGCATCGAGGTCCGTGACCCGCTGCCCTCCGAGGTCGGCCTCTGCGTCGTGCTCGGCGGCGACGGATCGATCCTCTACGCGCTGCGCCACTTCGCCCGTACCGGCGTGCCCGTTTTCGGGGTCAACTTCGGCACCGTCGGCTTCCTCGCCGCGGTCGAGCGCGACGGCGCGGAGGACGGGCTGCGGCGGGCCTTCGCCGGCGAAACGGAAGCCATCGACCTGCCCGGCCTCGAGATCGAGGTCAATGGCCGAGCCCGGGTAGCCCTCAACGACATCGGCTTCATCCGCCGCCCCCACGACCGCGTCGCCGAGCTGAGCTACAAGATCGCCGACGAGGAGGTCGGCCACGTCCGCTGCGATGGGCTCGTCGCCGCAACGCCGGTCGGCTCCACCGGCTACAACCTCGCGAATACCGGCCCGATTCTCGCCTGGGGCGTGGAGGGTTACGTCGTCAGCTACATCGCGCCCCACTCGCTCACCGCCCGCGCCCTCGTCGTCGCCCCCGGCGACGTCCTCCACGTCGGCAACGCCAGCGGTCGCGAGCCGGTCGACGTCGCCGTCGACGGCGAACTAGCGGGAATCCTGCCCTCGGGCGCGGCGCTCGGCGTCAACTTCGTACACAAGGCCAGCTGTCTGGCGCAGCTCCCGGGCACGAGCTTTTACCACCGCATTCGCGAGAAGTTCGGCCATTTGGCTGTTTAGCTGCTCCTACGCTGGCGACAGAACCCGCCGCGCCAGTTGCTAGACAGGGCGTGTGCTCAGGGAACTGCGGATCGAGAACCTTCTCCTGATCGAGCGGGCTGAGCTGCGGCTGGGCGAGGGACTGAACGCGATCACCGGCGAGACGGGGGCTGGCAAGACCGTCCTGGCCCACTCGCTGGATCTGTTGACGGGGGGCAAGGCCCGCCCGCAGGTGGTCCGGCCCGGCGCTGCCGAGGCTTGGGTCGAGGGGGTCTTCGACCTGCCGACGGGCCTGCTCGCCGACCCGGACCTGGCCGAGCTGGTGGAACGGCTGCCTGAGGGCACGGAGGAGATTGCCCTGGGGCGACGCGTATCGGCCGCGGGGCGGACCTCGGCCTTCGTCGCCGGTCGCGCCGCTACGGCAGCCGATCTGAGGGCGCTGGGCGGCAGATTGCTCGCTTTCTACGGGCAGCACGAGCACCGCAAGCTGACGATCTCGTCCGCCCAGATGGACGTGCTCGACGGCTTCGCCGGTCCCGACCACCTGGCGCTGCGCGAGCGCTACCGTGAGGCGCACCGCGAGTGCGTGCGGCTGGCGGCCGAGCTGGCCGAGCTGCGCGAGCGCGACGGGTCGCGGGAGCGCGACCTCGACCTCTACCGCTACGAGTTGGCCGAGATCGAGGAGGTCGCGCCGGACCCGTCCGAAGCCGCTGAGCTGGCCGCCGAGCTGGAGCGCCTGCGTCACGCCGAGGGCCTGCGGGAGGCTGCCGCGGGCGCCCACGGCGGTGCCGCCGGTGCGGAGGAAGATGGGGGAGGTGCCGCGGCGGCCCTCGCACAGGCGGAGGCGATCCTGCACGGCGTCGCCGGCGTCGACGCAGACCTCGACGCGATAGCCGACCGGCTTGGCGCGGTCGCGGTCGAGCTGGGTGACGTCGCCAGCGAGCTGCGCGCCTACCTGGACCGGGTCGAGTCCGACCCGGCACGCCTGGCGGTAGTCGAGGAGCGGGTCGAGGTGGTCGAGCGGCTACAGCGCAAGCACGGCGGCAGCGTCGAGTCGGTCCTGGCGCATGCCGAGCGCTGTCGCGCCGAGATCGAGCGCCTTACGGGAGCCGAGGAGCGCGGCGCCGAGGCCGAGGCGGCGCTAGCCGAGGCGTCGGCGAAGCGCGCCAAGCTGGGCGGACGGCTGAGCAAGGGGCGCTCAGCCGCAGCAGCGGGCCTCGGCGAGCGTGTCGCCGCCGAGCTGGAGGGCCTGGCGATGCCGGGAGCGACCCTCGAGGTCGTGCTCGTGCCGCACCCCGACGGCTTCGGGCCCAACGGGGCGGAGACCGCCGAGCTGCGCCTCGCTCCCAACCCCGGGTTGCAGCCGGCGCCACTGCGCGAGGCTGCCTCCGGCGGTGAGCTCTCGCGAGTGATGCTGGCCCTGAGCGGCTTCGCCGGCGGCGCTGACGCGGCCACCGTCGTCTTCGACGAGATCGACGCCGGCATCGGCGGCAACACGGCGCGAGTCGTCGGCGAGAGGCTGCGGGCGCTGGGCGAGAGGCGCCAGGTCCTCTGCATCACCCACCTGCCGCAGGTCGCCTCGCTTGCCCCGACCCACTTTCGAATCGAGAAGGACGTCGCGGCGACTACGGTGACGGCCACCGTCGAGCGCCTCGACGGGGACGGCGTCGTCGACGAGATCCGGCGCATGCTGGGCGGGGAGCGGAGCGACGAGGCCGCCACCCGCCACGCCCGCGAGCTGTTGGCCGCAGCCTGAGGCAGCGGTTAACCTGCACCGGTGGCTACCGTCACCCGTCGTCGTCTGCCTGCGCTGCTGTCGCGACGAAACGGGACGTCCGACGGCGGGGCGATCGAGGGCTCGGCCAGGCTCGGCCGTCGCACCAAGGAGCTGGTGAAGCGGCTCGGCCCCGACGACGTCGCCATCATCGACCACCGCAACGTCGACCGCATCGCCGCCGAGGAGCTGATCGCCACCGGCGTCCGCGCGGTCCTCAACGCCTCCGAGTCAAGCGACGGGCGCTACCCAAACGCCGGCCCACTGCTGCTTGCCCGCGCGGGCTTGCTCCTCATCGACCTCGACGACGACCCCTTCGAGCTGCTGCGCGACGGCGAGCGGGTGGCGATCGCCGATGGGTCGGTCAGCCGCGACGGCAAGGAGGTCCTGCGCGGGCGCGTTCTCGACGTCGCGGAGCTGCAGCGGCGCTTCGAGCGCCAGCGCGAGCGGGTCGACGAGGCGTTGGCGGCATTCGCTGAGAACACGGTTGCCCATGTGCGCCAGGAGACCGACCTGCTGGTCGGTGGGATCGAGTTCCCGCCGACCCGGACGTCCTTCCGCGACCGCCACGTCCTCATCGTTGTCCGCGGCGACCGCCACCGCCGCGACCTCAAGGCACTGCGCGCCTATATCCGCGACGTGCGGCCGATCGTCGTCGCGGTCGATGGCGGCGCCGACGGGGCGCTGGAGGCGGGGCTGAAGCCGGACCTGATTCTCGGCGACATGGACTCGGCCGGCGACGCGGCCCTGCGCTGCGGGGCCGAGCTGATCGTTCACGCCTACCCCGACGGTCGCGCCCCCGGCCGCGACCGTCTGCTGGCGATGGGGCTCGAGCACACGCTCGTCCCCGCTGCTGGCACCAGCGAGGACGTGGCGATGCTGATGGCCTACGAGAAGGGTGCCGACCTGATCGTCGCCGTCGGCGCCCATTTCAACCTGATCGAGTTCCTCGACCGCAAGCGTGCCGGGATGTCGTCGACCTTCCTCACCCGGTTGCGGATTGGCGACCGGCTGGTCGACGCCAAGGGTGTGAGCCGCCTCTACAACCCGGGCTCCGGCCTCGGCCCAGTCGCTCCCTTCCTCGCCGCCTTCGCGATCCTGCTGGCGATCCTGGTGATCGCTTCGCCGGCGCTTGGCGACCTCGTCGACCTGATCTGGATCAAGCTGAAGATCTGGCTCGGCCTGTAGGCCCCGCCGGATAGCCTGCCCGGCGATGGGTTACAGCGCCCGCTACCACGCGACTTCGCTCATCGCCGTCTTCCTGGCGCTGGCGATCGGGATCGTGATCGGCGCCACCCTCGGTGGCGACACGATCGACGACACTCGGCGCAACCTCGAGCGCAGCCTCACGGGGAACCTCGAGGACGCCCGAGAGCGGGCCGACGAGCTGAGCGGCGAACTGGCCCGGGCGGAGGAGTTCGGCAGCCGTGTCTACCCGGTGCTGGTCCGCGGCCGGCTGCGCGGCCAGCGGATTGCCGTGGTCGCGCTCGGCGGGCTGCCCGGCGACGTCGCCGACGCGATCGAGGAGGCGCTGGCGCCGAGTGGGGGGCGCCTGGTCGGCATCGGCGTCGTCCGCGAGCCGGTCGATCTGCAGGCGCTGGCCGGGGACCTCGACAGGACGCGCTTCGCCGATGTCGGCAGCAGCCCCGAGACCCAGACCGCCTTTGGTGTCGGCGTCGGGCGGCAACTGGTGCTGGGGGGAAGCCTTCTGGAACGGGTGCGCAGCCGTCTCTTCTCGCGCGCAAGCGGCAACTTCGGTGGACTCGACGCGGTGATCGTCGTTCGCGACCAGCCACAGGAAATGGGGTCCGTCCAGCGCGCCGCTGCCGGCCGACTGGAGTCGGGGCTGGTCGAGGGGATCGCAGCGACGCGGGCACCGGCAGTCGGGGTCGAGAGCACCGGGGCCGATCCGTCCTCGGTCTCCTTCTTCCAGGACAGCGACATCGCCAGCGTCGACGACATAGACCTCGTCGCCGGTCAGGTCGCGACGGTCTTCGCGCTGCTCGGCGCCGAGGGCAGCTTCGGCGTCAAGGGAAGCGCCGACAGCCTGCTGCCCGACCTGCTGGCCCCGCGCCGAGTGACGGTCGAGCTGCGGCCCCCGCAGGCCCGATGACCTGGATCGGCCTCCCGGTCGGGGTCGCGGTGGCGCTGCTGGTGGTGCCGGCCGGCGTGCGCGGGCTCCGCGACGCCGGCCTCGTGCGCGAGAACTACCGCGGCGCCCAGCTGGCCTTCCCGCTCGGAGCCGTGCTGGCGACCGCGGCGCTGGTTGCGCTGGCGCCGCTCGCCTTCCTCGACGACCGCGCCGACCTCGACCTGCTCGATCCCGAGCTGCGGCGCTGGCTGCCGTACCTCCTGGGGGTCGCCTTCCTCGGCTTCCTCGACGACTCGCTGGGGCTGGGAGAGCGGGCCGGGGCGCCACGCGGTTGGCGCGGCCACGCCCGGGCGCTGCGAGAAGGACGGCTCTCGACCGGCGCGATAAAGGCAATCGGTGCCGCCGCCCTCGCCGCCTACGTGGTCTCCGGCCGCGGCCTGGAGTCGGGGCGCTACCTGGCCGATGTGGCGCTGCTGATTCTCGTCACCAACGCCTTCAACCTGCTCGATCTACGCCCCGGACGGGCGGAGAAGGGGCTGGCGCTGCTCGGCGTCGGTCTCTGCCTCGGCGCCTGGACGCTGACGCCCTTGGAGTTGCTGGGGATCTTCGCCGGGCCGGTCCTGGTCGGCGCCTGGTTCACCCTGCGCGAGCGGGCGATGCTCGGCGACACCGGCTCCAACCTGGTCGGCGCGGTCGCCGGCGTCTGGCTGCTGACGACGCTGGGGGGCACGGGACGGCTGGTCGCCCTCGCGGCGGTGGCGGCATTGACGATCTACGGCGAGTTGCGCTCGATCTCCAAGGCGGTCGAGTCGGTTCCGCCCTTGCGCTGGTTAGACTCGCTCGGCAGAGCATGAGTCGGACCAAACCGGGAGACACTCGCTTCATCTTCGTCACTGGCGGGGTGGTTTCAGCTCTCGGCAAGGGAATCGCAGCCGCTTCGATCGGTCGCCTCCTCGTCTCCCGCGGTTACCGCGTTCAGCTGCAGAAGTTCGACCCCTACGTCAATGTCGACCCGGGGACGATGAGCCCGTTCCAGCACGGCGAGGTCTTCGTCACCGAGGACGGTGCCGAGACCGACCTCGACCTCGGCCACTACGAGCGCTTCACCGACGAGAACACGACCCGCGCCTCCAACGTCACCGCCGGCGCCGTCTACAACACGGTGATCAATCGCGAGCGGCGGGGCGACTACCTCGGCGCGACCGTGCAGGTGATCCCGCACATCACCGACGAGATCAAGAACCGGATCCTGATCGTCGCCGAGTCGCAGTCGGTCGACTTCGTCCTCACCGAGATCGGCGGCACGGTTGGTGACATCGAGTCGCTGCCTTTCCTCGAGTCGATCCGACAGCTCTACACCGATCTCGGCCCGAAACGCTGCATGTTCGTCCACCTGACGCTGGTCCCCTACGTGGGCCACGCCGGCGAACTGAAGACGAAGCCGACCCAGCACTCGGTCAACGAGCTGCGCCGGATCGGGGTCCAGCCACACGCGCTGGTCTGCCGCTCCGAGGGGCGGCTCGACCGCTCGATCCGCGAGAAGATCGCCCTCTTCGCCAGCCTGCCGACCGACGCGGTCATCTCAGCCCACGACGTCGACAACATCTACAAGGTGCCGCTCGTCTTCCGTGCCGAGGGCGTCGACGACCTCGTCCTCGACCACTTCGGGATGGAGGCGCCCGCGCCCGACCTTGGGGAGTGGGAGGAGATGGTGCGGCGTGCCGACGCCGCCGAAGGGAAGGTGCGGATAGCGCTGGTCGGCAAGTACGTGCAGCTGGCTGACGCCTACAAGTCGGTGATCGAGGCACTCGAGCACGGCGGCTTCCATCATGGCGTCGAGGTCGAGGTCGAGCTGGTCGACTCCGAGGACTTCAAGCCGGAGCGATTGGAAGGCGTCGACGGGATCCTGATCCCTGGCGGCTTCGGCGAGCGCGGTATCGAGGGAAAGGTGACAGCGGCGCGGATCGCCCGCGAACGGTCGATCCCCTATCTCGGGATTTGCCTCGGGATGCAGATCGCCGTGGTCGAGTTCGCCCGCTCGGTTGCCGGCATGGACGGTGCCAACTCGGCCGAGTTCGACCCCGAGACGCCGTTCCCCGTGGTCGACCTGCTGCCCGAGCAGAAGGAGGTCTCGGAGATGGGCGGGACGATGCGCCTCGGGGCCGACCCGGTGAAGCTGCACGAGGGGACGCGGGCGCGCGAGATCTTCGGCGAGGCGGTCATCTACAAGCGCCACCGTCACCGCTACGAGGTCAACATCCAGCTGCGCCGCCGGCTCGAAGACGAGGGGCTGGTCTGCGGCGGCACCTCCCCCGACGAGCGCCTGGTGGAGATGGTCGAGCTGCCGGGCCACCCGTTTTTCGTCGCCTCCCAGTTCCACCCCGAGTTCAACTCGCGCCCCAACCGGCCCGAGCCGCTCTTCCGCGAGTTCGTTGGCGCCGCCGCGCGGCAGGCCGGTGCGCAGCCGACTGGGGGCGCCGAGCTGCCCGAGCCCGAGACGGGCGAGCGGCGCGACGACGCCGTCCGCCACACGGGCTGACGACCCGCCGGTTTCAGCCGCTCTAGCCTGTTCGGCCGTGGAGCGTTTGTATGAGACCTTCGTCCGGCTCTGCGAGATCCGCAGCCCGACCGGCGAGGAGCGGGAGATCGCCGACACGGTTCTGGCCGAACTTCGGGCACTCGGGCTCGAGGTCGGCGAGGACGAGGCGGCCGGGCCGGCCCGGGCCGGCGCCGGCAATATCGTCGCCCGCCTGCCGGGCCGCTCGGATGGTTGGGTGTTGTTCTGCGCGCACATCGACACCGTTCCCCACCCGGGCCAGGTCGAAGTGGTCGAGGACGAAGGCGTCTTCCGCAGTCGCGGCGAGACGATCCTCGGCGCCGACAACAAGGCCGCTGTGGCGGTCTTCCTCGAGCTTGTGGCACGGCACGCGAAGGAGCCGCCACCGGTTGGGATCGAGTTGCTGCTGACCGTCGCCGAGGAGCAGGGCCTGCGCGGCGCGAAGGCCTTCGACGCTCGAGCGCTGCGCTCCTCCCGCGGCTTCGTGCTCGACCACGCCAGCGCGATCGGCGAGGTAATCGTCTCCTCGCCGACCCAGCAGCAGGTGGTGGCCGACTTCACCGGCGTCGAGGCCCACGCTGGGATTAGGCCCGAGGACGGGAACAACGCGATCGCAGCAGCTGCGTCCGCGATTGCGCGGATGGAGCTGGGACGGCTCGACGAGTCGACCACGGCCAACGTCGGCAAGATCGCCGGTGGCACTTCGAGCAACGTCGTGCCCAGGCACTGCCGGCTCGTCGCCGAGGCGCGCAGCCTCAGCGCCGATCGGGCCGCCGCGGTGGCGGCCGGACTGAGCGAGGCCTGCGCCTGGGGGGCCGGCGAGCACGGCTGCGACGTCGACGTGCGGGTCGAGGAGCTGTTCCGCGGTTACGAGCTGACTTCCGACTCACCCTCGCTGGAGCTGGCCGAGGCCGGACTGCGGCGGGCGGGGATCGAGCCGCGCCGGACGGCGACCGGGGGCGGCAGCGATGCCAACGCCCTGATTGCCGTCGACTTCGACTGCGTCCTGCTCGCCAACGGGACCCGGGCCAACCACACGTCCGAGGAGAGTGTCGCCGCGCGTGATCTCGACCTCATGCTCGAGGTCTGCGAGGCGATCGTCGCCGAGGCCGGCGCCGTAGCAGGGTGAGCGGGCGGCTGAAGCTGCGGCGGGGCGTGGTCGTCGGCGAGGACCCGCTGACGGTCGAAGTCGACGGCGAGCGACGGCCGGCCTGGGCGGACACGACGCTGCTGGGCGAGATGCGCGAGGGCGACGAGGTCGTGGTCAACGTCGAGGCGCTCGACCTCGAACTTGGCTCGGGTGGCTTCGACGTCGTCCACGTCAACCTGGCCCGGGGGCTTGGGGGAGGCGGGGCGGAGGGCGACGAGCACGTGATGAAGCTCAACTACAGCTCGCTCCAGCACTCCGTGGAGCCGGTGGAGCGTCCGCTGCGGGATTTCCAGATAGATGGAAAGGGCGCACGGGAAGCGGAGAGGCGGGCGATGTCGGTGCTCGTCCTGCCGCTCCACGGCCACCTCGCGCCGGCGGCGTGGGCGGCGGCTCAGGCCAGGGCGAAGGCAAAGATCGGCTACGTGCAGACTGGCGGCGGCGCCCTGCCAGGGGCGTTCCTGCGGGACTTGGCCGAGCTGCGCGAGCGGGGGCTGGTCTGCGGTCACATCAGTGCGGCGCCGGCCTACGGCGGCGAGCACGAGGCGCTCTCGGTCGCTGGCGCCCTCGATGCTGCTGCGCACAGGTTCGGCTGGGAGGCAGCGATCGTCGGCCCGGGCCCCGGGATCATCGGCTCCGATACCCGGCTCGGCCACGGTGGCATGGCGGCCCTCGACAGCGCCCACGCCTCGCTCTCCCTGGGCCTTCCCACCCTGCTATCCCCGCGCCTCTCCGCCGCTGATCCGCGTCAGCGGCACCGCGGCGTCAGCCACCACACCCTGACCGTCATGCGGATGCTGCTCGGGGCGGTCGAGGTGGCGATCCCGTCGGACAGTCCCGTCGTCACGGCCCAGCTGGCCGCGGCGGCTGGCTGGCGCCACCGGCTCCGCGAGGCTCCGGCCGACCTCGAGGGTTACGCGGGATCCGGGCTTCCGGCCCGCAGCATGGGTCGCGAGCTCGACGCGGACCCACTCTTCTTCGCCGCCCCGCTCGCCGCGGGCGCCGCCTTGCGCAGCAAGGGATGAGGGCTGGGCGGGCGAACCGTCCGCCATGGCAGTTGCCGCCAGCGAGCGCCCCACCGAGATGGCCGTCGACCCTCGTTTCGAGGGCCTCGTCCTCGATTTCCTCTCTTTCCTGGAGCTGGAGCGCGGGTTGTCGCGCAACACCCTCAATGCTTACCGGACCGACCTGCTGCAGTA
Source organism: uncultured Solirubrobacterales bacterium (assembly GCA_963817945.1). Classification (GTDB taxonomy): domain Bacteria; phylum Actinomycetota; class Thermoleophilia; order Solirubrobacterales; family 70-9; genus VRUE01. Next base: position 216,318 of record CAWFQH010000004.1, read on the forward strand.
CGGCGGGTTTCTCGCCGCCCACGACCTGGACGCCCTAGCCGCGCGCCCGGCCGATATCGGCGATTTCCTCGCCGACCTGGCGATGGGCAACGGCCGGCCCGCCTGCTCGGCGGCGACCGTGCACCGCAAGACTGCCTGCCTGCGCTCCTTCTACAAGTACCTGCGGCGCGACGAGTTGATCGGCGACGACCCGACGGCGGCGCTGAGCGCCCCGCGGCGGGCGAAGAAGCTGCCGCACGTCCTCAACTACGCCGAGGTACAGAAGCTGCTGGCCGCGCCGCGCGGCGACGAGCCGACGACCCTGCGCGACCGTGCCCTGCTGGAGGTGATGTACGCGTGCGGGCTGCGTGCCTCGGAGACGATCGGGCTGGAGCTGGGGGACCTCGACATGCAGGAGGGGTTTCTGCGCGCGCGAGGCAAGGGCTCCAAGGAGCGGATCGTGCCGCTCGGCCGCAAGGCGATTGCGGCGATCTCCGCTTACCTGCGCGGCGGGCGGCCGAAGCTGGTCGGCGAGCGCCACGAGGCGAAGCTCTTCGTCAACTTCCGCGGCGGGCCGCTCAGCCGCCAAGGCCTCTACAAAATCGTCCGCCGCAACGCCCGCGCCGCCGGGCTCGACGGGCGGATGAGCCCGCACACGCTGCGCCACAGCTTCGCCACCCACCTGCTGGCCGGAGGCTGCGACCTGCGCGCGGTCCAGGAGATGCTCGGCCACGCCGACATTGCGACGACCCAGCTGTACACGCACCTCTCCGGTGAGCGCCTCAAGGACGTCTACTTCAAGGCGCACCCCCGGGCCGTCGACGGCTGACGGAGGTCGTCGCGGGGGCAATTGAGAGCGCGCACCGTTCGGCGCGCTCTCGCAAGCCTCACGCGGTGCCTGCAGGGCCATTGCGGCGCAGCCCCATCCGGCCTTTTAGGCGCGGGTTAAGCAGCTCGGATCGCTTGAAAGCTCGCCCTCGGCGATCTATGCCACATCCAGCGCAGCCGGAAGGTGTCGGCGGGACGTCCCCGACACCGGTGCGCATGAGGAAAGGAGCTGAGCATGAGTCGCACGCTGAAGGCATCGGCCCTCGGCTTTCTCGCCATGATTGCCGTTGGCGCCATTGCCGTTATCAACGCTTCCGCTACCCCCGGAGGTCACTTCGTCTCCGAGCAAGCTCACACTGACATCGTCGGGTTGGAGGGGCCTGGAGACCATCGCATCCACCTCGAAGATCTAGCACTATTGACTAAACAAATAGGCTGCAACAACGTGTCCTATCTCGGGACAATCTCGGCCGCGACAGTAGAAAGCGTCACCATCACCCCAAGCTATACGGCGTGCTACACAACAGGTGCAGGGACGCCCGGGGACGTGACGGTCACAACCAACGGCTGCACCTACACATTCAAAGTCGCTGCCAAAACGATCGACACCACCAACCAGACAGCCCATCTCATATGTCCGACTGGCAAAAAAATCGAAATTCACCACCCGGCCTGCACATACGACATCCATCCACAGACAATCAGCAAAGAACTGACATACAAAACAGCGACGGATGCCGCCACCGGCAAACATGAGATTACAGTGGGCTTGGTCATCGACCTGGAAGCCACAAGACATGGGATGTGCCAACTTTCACTGCCCACAAACGGACACGTGGTGTTGGATGGATCCGCGACAGTTCGAGGCGCCCAGACAGCCGGCGGTCAGATCAGCATAACAGCGACATAGCGCCGCCATTCAGGCCAGGGCCGGGGTCCCCCGGCCCTGCCGGAACACGGGCTCCTGCTCACCCCGGTGCAGGTTGATAGAACCGGGCGCATGCCCGAGCTGCCCGAGGTCGAGACGGTCTGCCGCCAGCTCGAGCCCGAGATCGAAGGTGCTCGGATCGAGCGGCTGGACGTCTACGACAAGCGCTGGTGCCGGCCGGTCGCGCCAGCGGAGCTGGAGGCCGCGGTGGGCGGGCGGACGATCGAAGGGCTGGGACGGCGCGGTAAGTACCTGCTGCTGGGCCTCGAGGGCGAGCAAACCCTGGTCATGCACCTACGGATGACCGGCAACCTGATTCTCGTCGACGAGGGGGAGACGCTTGATCCCTCGGAGGGGCGACGCCTCTACGAGGGCGAGCGCTCGACCTCGGAGCGCCACCTGCGTGCCCGCTTCGCGCTCGACGATGGGCGCGAGCTCTGGTTCACCGACCCGCGCCGCTTCGGCGAGGCGTTCTTGATCGACGACTCGGACTTGGAGGAGCGCTTCGCGCGGCTCGGGATCGAGCCGCTCTCACCGGCCTTCACGCCAGCGGCGCTGGGCAAGATCGCCGCCGGCCGCACGGCGCCGCTGAAGTCGTTCTTGCTCGACCAGGCGGGGATCGCCGGGGTCGGCAACATCTACGCCGACGAGGCGCTCTTCCGGGCGCGCCTGCACCCGCTCTCCCCGGCCGGATCGATGAAGGCCGAACACCACGAGGCCCTGCGCGACGCGGTGGTCGCGGCGCTGGAGGCGGGGATCGACGGCGGCGGCGCCTCGATCGACGACTACCGCGACGGTCGCGGCGAGCGCGGCAGGATGCAGGACGAGTTCCTCGTCCACACGCGCGAGGGGCAGCCTTGTCCGCGCGGCGACGGCACGATCGAGCGGATCGTCGTCAGCGGCCGCTCGACCTACTTCTGCCCGGCCTGTCAGGTGCGCTTGCGGCGGCGCCCGCGCCGCCGTCGCCGTCCGGCTCGTCCTTCACCGTAAGTCGTTCATGGCTGGCACCACGCTGAAGACCGAGGCGGTCGTCCTGCGCAGCATCCGCTACGGCGAGGCCGATCGCATCCTCCACCTCTACTCGGCCAAGCGGGGTCGAATTGGAGCGATCGCGAAGGGGGTGCGACGGCCGCGCTCGCGCTTCGGCGGGCGGCTAGAGCCCTTTTTCCGCCTCGACCTCGTCCTGCACGAAGGGCGTGGCGAGCTGCTGACGGTGACCGGAGTCAGCACGGTCGACGGCTACCCGCGGCTGCGTTCCTCCTCCACCGCGCTCGATGCCGGCGCCCGCGCCTGCGACGCGGTCCTGCGCTTGCTCGACTCGACCGAGCCGAACCCGCCCGCCTACAACCTGCTCTGCCGCTACCTGGCGCTGCTCGACGACCCAGGAGTCAGCGGAGCGGTGGGGCTGGAGACGGCTCTCTCCTTTCGCCTCAAGCTGGCCCTGGCGGCCGGCTTCTCGCCAGAGCTGGCCTCCTGCGCGCGCTGCGGAGAGGCCGAGCACCTGGTCGGATTCTCGGGCGCCGCCGGCGGCGTCGTGTGCGCTGGCTGCGAGGCGGGCGCCTTTGCACTCTCCGAGGGTGCCCACCGCTTCATGGTCGAGGCGATCGGCAGGCCGCTGCTGGAGGCGCCGACCGCTGAGGAGGCTGCGCTGCGTCAGGCCGAGCGGGCGGTAACCGAGATCCTCGAGCATCACGCTCACGTGCAACTCCGTCCGGCGGCTTAGGCCCATCACGGTAGGGGTTCCACTTAACTTTTCCGAAGACAGGTTGTGCCCGTCCGAGGTTGGGGGCGCGGAAAAAGTACAAGACGTTCCACCCCTGCCGTGATGGGCCTTAGGATCGGTACGTGCAAACGACCTCAGCTTTTGAGGACCGCGTTCGAGCCTGGGAGGACGCGTTCCTTTCTGATCACGCGACGCCGTCCTACCCGGCGCGGCGACAGGTCGAGGAGCCCGACAGCCCGCTGCGGACCCCGTTCCAGCGCGATCGCGACCGGATCGTCCACTCGAAGGCGTTTCGTCGCCTCAAGCACAAGACCCAGGTCTTCATCGCCCCCGAAGGGGACCACTACAGGACGCGGTTGACCCACACGCTCGAGGCCTGCGGCATCGCCCGCACCGTGGCACGGGCACTCGGCCTGAACGAGGACCTCACGGAGGCGATCGGGCTGGGCCACGACCTAGGCCACCCGCCCTTCGGGCACACCGGCGAGGACGCGCTCGACGCGGCGCTGCGCGAGCACTGCGGATCCGGTTTCAGGCACAACGTCCACTCGCTGCGGGTGGTCGATGTGCTGGAGCGCGACGGACAGGGACTGAACCTGACCGAGCAGGTGCGCGATGGGATCCTCAACCACACCGGCTCCGACCGCCCGGCGACGCTGGAGGGCCGGATTGTGAAGCTGGTCGACCGGGTCGCCTACATCAACCACGACATCGACGACGCCCTGCGGGCCGGGATCCTGCGGGCAGAAGACCTGCCCGCGAACGAGATCGAGCTCCTGGGCCCTACCGGATCGGCGCGGATCGACACCTTGGTCCGCGACATCGTCGCCCGCTCGACCGAGGCCGGCGACATCGAGCAGAGTGAGGAGGTTGGGGGGGCGATGTTGCGGCTGCGCAAGTTCATGTTCGAGCGTGTCTACCTCGGCGAAGCGGCGCGCCGCGAGCATGAGCGGGCGCAGCGCGCTCTGCGCGGCCTCTTCGACCATTACATGGAGCACCCGAATGAGGTGCCGGAGAGCGAGCCGGGCGCGAGCGACTGCCAACGTGTCGCCGACTACGTCGCCGGCATGACCGACCGCTTCTGCATCTCCCGCTTCTCGGCCCTGACGCTGCCCGAGGCGGCGAGGTTCTGATGCTGCCCGGCGCTACGGTGGCCCCATGGCATTGATCTCCGACGAGAGCCTTGAGCGAGTCAAGCAGGCGACGGACATAGTCGAGGTCATCTCGGCCCACACCGACCTGCGCCGTCAGGGCGCGCGCTGGGTCGGGCTCTGTCCCTTCCACGAGGAGCGGACGCCGTCGTTCTCGGTCGATCCGCAGGAGAAGCTCTACCACTGCTTCGGCTGCGGGGTCGGGGGCGACACGATCAAGTTCGTCGAAGAGAAGGAGGGCCTCGGCTTCGCGGAGGCGGTCGAGCTGCTGGCCGAGCGCTACGGGGTGGAGATCGAGCGCGAGCGCGAGGATCCGCGGGCGGAGGCGCGGCGCCAACAGCGGCGCCGCCTTGGCGAGCTGCTCGACCGCACGGCCTCCTTCTACGCCAGCTACCTGTGGGAGTCAGAGGAGGCCGGTAAGGCGCGCGACTACCTCGCCGGCCGCGGGCTGGGCGAGGAAGTGCTGCGGGCCTTCGGGGTCGGCTACGCCCCGAGCGCCTGGGACAAGGTGCTCGTGCGGGGGCAGCGGGCCGGGTTCACCGTGGCCGAGCTGCGCTCCGTGGGGCTGGCGCAGAAGGGGCGGGGGGGCGGCGAGTACGACCGCTTCCGCTCCCGGATCATCTTCCCGATTCGCGACCGGCGCGGACGCAGCCTCGGCTTCGGCGGCCGGGCGATGCGCTCCGACCAGGGCGCCAAGTACGTCAACACCGCCGAGACCGACTTCTTCCACAAGAGCAAGATGCTCTACGGGATAGATCTGGCCAAGGAGGCAATCGCCAAGTCGGGACGGGCGGTCGTGGTCGAGGGATACACCGACGTGCTGGCGCTGCACCAGGCCGGGGTGGAGGAGGCGATCGGTGTGATGGGGACGGCGATCACGGAGGACCAGGTGGCCGCCCTGTCGGGGATGGTCGAGGAGGTGGTGTTGGCGCTCGACGCCGACGCAGCCGGCCAGGAGGCGATGCTGCGGGCGCAGCGGGTGGCGGCCGGCCGCAGCATGAGGCTGAGGGTGGCGGCGATGCCGGCCGGCGAGGACCCGGCCGAGATGGTGGCGACGGAGGGCGGCGCCGAGCGCTTTCGCTCTCTGGTCGAGGGTGCGGTCGATTTGCCGGCCTTCCAGGTCGGCCTCGTGCTGGAGCGGACCGACACCTCGTCCCCGGCTGAGCGCGACCGGGCTTTGGAGGTGGAGATCGCCCCAATTCTCGCCGGTATCGGTGAAGGCGCCACTCAGGACGATCTGATCCGACGGGTCGCGGAGAGATTCGACATGAATCCCGCGACGGTGCAGGGCCGGGTGGTCGCCGCCCGCCCGCTCAGCGGCGGCTCCGCGCGACCGGCCGTCCGGGAAAGCGGCGCGGCGGAGCGGGCGGCCGGGCGTCCGCCGGCAGCCGCACTGACTTCGCGCGAACGACGCGAGCGGGCCTTGCTGGCGATGTGCATTGCGCTGCCCGAAGAGGGCCGTGGGTACCTGGGACGCCTTGAGGACGGTCACCTCTCGGCGAGTGGCGTCCGCGCTGCCGCCTGGCTGAGCGACCATCTCGACGACCCGGCCTCCGATCTCCCCCGCGACGACGACGAGCTGGCCGGCCTCGTCTCCGAGCTCATCATCCTCGCTCACGACGAGCCGGCCTCGTCGGAGGCAATGGAGCTCAACTACATGCTGCTGGAGCAGCGCCGCCTGGAGTCCGAGATCGCCGCCGCCGGCGAGCGCGAGGACTACGAGGGCCGGGCGGCCCTTAGCCGCGAACGGGCCGCCCTGGTCGAGCGCATCGCCCACACCGAGCGCGTCGGCTGATACGAACACACGTTCTTTTTTCCATCCGATCCTCTCGTCATCTTCCCGTCATGAAGAGGAGGTTCCTGGAGGATTGTCTGGCGAAAGGCATGTCGCTCGAAGCGATCGGCGAGCTGGCCGGCAGGCATCCTTCAACCGTCGGCTACTGGCTGAAGAAGCACGGGCTGAAGGCGGCTGGGTCAAATAAGCATGGGCGGCGTGGGCCGTTGTGCCAAGAGAAGCTGAAGGTGCTTGCCGGCAGCGGCGCGACCTTGGCGGAAATGGCCGTTAGTCTCGATCGCAGTGTGGCGTCCGTGAGGTATTGGCTCGACCGCCACGAGATCAAGTTGACCAACCCCCGCGGTCCGCGGCGGCGGTGCGGCGGTGGGGCCAAGACGGCAATCTTCGAGTGCAGGCAACACGGCCTGACAGAGTTCACGCTCGAGGGACGCGACCACTACCGGTGCAAACGATGTCGGTCACGGGCGGTGATCAACCGTCGTCGCACGATCAAGGAGAAGCTGGTCGCAGAGGCGGGTGGCGCCTGCGCCCTCTGCGGCTATCGGCGCTGGGTAGGGGCCCTGCAATTCCACCATGTCGATCCCAGCCGCAAGGAGTTCAATCTCAGTCGGCGGGGTCATTCGCGCTCCCTTGCCCGAAGTCGCGCTGAGGCTCGTAAGTGCGTCCTGTTGTGCGCGAACTGCCATGCCGAGGTGGAGGGTGGGTTCGCTACGCTCCCCGATGAGTTGAAGCGAATGCCCGTATCGGGCAGTCGCTCAACTTAATTTGATTGATCCGGGGTAGCTCAATTGGTAGATGCGCTCGGCTGTTAACCGAGAGGTTGTGGGTTCGAGTCCCACCCCCGGAGCTCGAACTGCGAATGCTTAGTTGCCCGGGAGGGCGGCCGAGTCGTCGGTTCGGCGGCGCGCCAGGCCCTCGACCAACTCGGCCCCGCGCTCGGCCCCGTCGTTCGCCGCCGCCCAGGCCGCCAGCTCGCCCGCGCGGTGGGCGAAGGAGGGATCGCCGAGGATCCGGCGGGCGGCCCAGCGCAGCGGCGCGGGACGGCAGAGTCGCCAAGGGAGCGAGAGGCCGGCCTTGGCCCAGCTGACCCGCATCGCGGTCTCGCTCATGTCGCCGATGAAGGGGCTGATTAGGAGTGGCGTGCCGGCTGCGAGAGCACGCGCCACCGTCCCGTGGCCGCCGTGGGAGATCACCAGCGACGCCGCGGGCATCAGCTGGCTATAGCTGAGCCAGTCGACGAGGACGGCGTTGCCCGGTACCTCGATCGGCTCCTGCGGCACCACTCGATTGGTGGTCGCCACGACCCGCACCGGCTCCTCGGCGAGGGCCGCGAGCGCAGTCCGCACCAAGTGGTTGCGCGAGTCGTGCGCGGTGCTTGGCGCTACCAGCACCAGCGGCTCCTCTTCGGGGGGCAGGTCGATGTCGGGGTGCGGGACCTCGAAGGTCATCGGCCCAGTCACCTCGACCCCCGCCGGCCAGCGCCGGTGGTACTCGAGCTGGGGGAAGGTTCCGACCAGCGCCAGATCCGGGCTGATGCCGCCGTGGAAGCGCTCGGTCGGCGGCAGGCCGAGCCGGGATCGTTGGCGGTTGAGGTCGTCCCGCCCCTGCTCGAGACCGACGTCGAGCGCCCGCTGCCCGGCACGCCAGATGCGGCGCCCGAGGGGCGTGCGCGGCGGCTGCAGGCCGACCGCGAAGAAGGGAAGGCCGGGGGCGACGACCGGATATATGTGTGGGATCAGGGTCGCCCGCGGGATTCCCGTGACCTCCGCCGCGAGCGTCGGGGCCAAAGTCAGGATGTCGCTGACCACGGCGTGCGGCTGCATCTCCTCCAACAGCGGCAGCAGCGCCCGCGCCGCCTCGGCCGCGTGGCTCCCCTCCGGCGAGTCGGGGTCGGGCGGGGGGAACATCCGGTATTCCTCCGCCGCGGCAAAGCCCAGGCCGGCGCCCTCGACGGCGCTGCGCCGCTCCTCCCAGGTCTCGATCGTCACCTCGTGCCCGCGCCTTGCCAAGGCTTTGCCAAGAGCTATGGCAGGAAAGACGTGCCCAGGGTCGCCGAAGGCGGCTACGAGGAAGCGCAGCCGATCGGCGCGGCCGGCGGGCCGCGCGTCGTTACGGGGTGTCGAGTCCCTCACCAGGTCGCGTGAAGACGATCTCCGGCACGTGGCAGTGGGGCGACGTGCGAAGCAGGAAGCGGACCGCTTCGCCGATGTCCTCCGGCCGGATCATCTCCTCCGCGGGCACTTGGCCCTTCGCGAACTCGGTCATCGGCGTGTCGACGAACCCGGGGGCCAGGGCGGTGCACTGGATCCCCGCGCTGCCGACCTCGCGGTGCGTCGACTGGGTGAAGTTGATCACCGCGCCCTTGGTCGCCGCGTAGACCGAGAGCCAGCCCTGGCCGCTCTTGCCGGCGATCGAGGCCGTGTTGACGATCAGCGCCTTCCCGTGCTCGGCTCCCGCCTCGCGCAGCAGCGGCAGGCCCTCGCGGGTGCCGATCACCAGAGCGCGGAGATTGACCCCGAGCTGCATGTCGAGGTACTTGGTCTGGATCTCCTCCATCGGAGCGCCGATGCCGACGCCGGCATTGTTGACCAGAGCATCGAGGCGGCCGTAGGCGTCGCGGTGCTTGGCGAAAATGCCGACCACGTCTTCCTCCTCGGTCATGTTGGCGGCGACGCTCAGCACCTCAAACCCGTCGGCGCGCAGTCCGTCGGCGGCTTCCTCCAGCTTCTCGGGGCGGCGGGCGGACACCGTCAGCGCGTACCCCTCTTCTCCTAGGACGCGGGCAATTGCCAGCCCGATGCCGCTCGACGCCCCGGTGATAAGTGCCGCTCGCTCCGCCATCTCCCTCTCCTCGTGCGCTGGTCGTTCTCCAGCGGCGGACCCTATACGGCGCCCTTTGGACGACGCCTGGAGGGCGCGATGCCCGCCGGCCGCGGCGAATAACATGCCTGGCCGGATGCCCGTGCGCCGAGTCATATGCGCTTTTGCCTGCCTCGTCGCCCTCGCGGGGTTCGCAGGCTGCGGCGACGACGGAGGCTCGGCCGCCTCTTCCTCTGAAGGCACGGCCGAAAGCCGGCCGGCGCCCCCGGCGAGTGCATTTCCGCCCGCGGAGGGCAGGTCGCTGACCGAAATCGTGAAAACCGCCGATGCGCCGGCGCCGCTGGTGGTCTCGCCGGCGGGCAAAGTCTTCTACCGCGGCGAGAACCGCTTCGCCTTCGGTGTTTTCGAGCCCGACCGCACGCCGGTATCCGTCGCCGAAGTCGCCCTTTACATCGCAAAGGTGCCGTCGACGAGCACGACGGCAGGCGGAAGAGGAGAAGACTTGAAAGGCGCGGTGGCGAGGGCGCAACGCGAAGCGCTGGATGCCCCCGCGACGGGGCCGTTCCCAGCGCGAACCGAAAGCATCGGCACGGAGGCCTCGTTCCGTGCCCAGACCACCGCCAACGATCCCAACGCGCCATCGGTCGTCTACGTGACCGAGCTGGACTTCCCCAGCGACGGCGAGTGGCGCATCGCCGCCCTGATCAGGGAAGGCGATGAAACGAGCGGGGCGGTGCTGCCGAGCGTGATCGTCGGCGAATTCGCCAGCATGCCACGCGAGGGGGAGAGAGCCCCCCTGATCCACACGCCGACCCCGGAGGACGTGGGCGGTGACCTCTCCGAGATCACGACGCGCGTCCCGCCGGACACCCAGAACCAGGTCGATTTCGCGGACGTTCTGGGACGGCAGCCGGTCGTTCTCTTGTTCGCGACCCCCCAGTTCTGCCAGAGTCGGGTATGCGGGCCGGTCGTCGACGTGGCTGAGCAGGTAAAAGAGACGAGCGGGGACGGGGCCGCATTCATCCACATGGAGATCTTCAACGACAACGACCCGAACAAGGACGTGAGGCCGCAGGTCCGGGCCTACCGCTTGCCGAGCGAGCCCTGGCTGTTCGTAATCGACCGCGAGGGGGTCATTCGCACCGCGCTCGAGGGCCCCTTCGGCCCCGAGCAGCTGACTCGGGCCGTAGAGGAGGTGACGGGACGATGAACGAGCAGGCTGCGCCCGACTCGGAGCTGCTCAAGTCCTTCGCCGAAGAGGCCAAGCGCCGTTGTGATGTGATCGCAGCCGGCTTGGCGACCGAGACCGACGACTTCGAGACCCTGCGCGCCGAAGCCCACGCCCTGCGCGGCACCGCTGGCGCCGTAGGCCTCAGGCGGCTGGCGGAGCTGGCAGGCCTGATGGAATCCGACCTCGCCGAAGCCAAGGACACCGGCGTCCTTCGCGGCGGCCGCTCCCACCAGATCGCCGACGCCGCCAAGGCCCTCTCCGACGGCGCCGCAGCCGCCGCCGAGGGCAAAGAGGAGCCGCCCGACGTCGGCCGCTCCCTCGCTCAGCTCTTCAGCGCCTAAGCCTTCCGCGATCGCGCTACGCTCGCCATCCGGGGCGGTAGCTCAGTTGGTCAGAGCAGCGGACTCATAATCCGTCGGTCGCTGGTTCGAGTCCAGCCCGCCCCATTACAAACTGGGGAGAGGAGCGATCGGGCAAAATGGAAGACCTGGGATCGCGCCGTGGCGGGATTGAGGGTTACCGGCAAGAGCATGGTGTTGAGGAGATGGCCGTAGGCGCCAAGCCTCTACCAGTCAGGAGAGTGGGTTACGGTCGCCGGTGAGAGTGGCGACTCGGCTGACCGCAAGCTCGGTACGACTAAGTGTCGTAATAGGTCCTGAGGTGGCGTTGTTGCTTAATGATGTCTAAACGCTCCCGCTGATAAAAGTCTAAAACAGAGTCTTGCGTTTTAGAAACAGAGCCTTGCGTCCGGGTGCGGCTGAGGGGCTGAGGATGGTAGTAGCCAAGTCGAGGAGTCAGGGGGATCGAATTGCCACCTACGTCGAGCGAGTCGACTCAACCGAGCCCGTCGCCGTCTATACCCTACGCAGACGGTTTTTTGGACCGGATTGCCCAGGGCGACAACGAAGTGAGTTCTTTGGACCATTGGCATTGGGGTTACTGGGAGGACCCCTCTACGGCAGACGGCACGCATGATGATTTCAAAAGGGCTACTGAGCGGCTTACCAGTCTCTTCCTCGATGTGGCTCAGATCGACGATGGTATGCGTGTTATCGACTGTGGATGCGGCGTCGGCGGAACGGTTGGAAGAGTCAATGAACGGTTCTCCAGCGTTCGCCTGACCGGGGTCAATATTGACGAGAGACAACTCGCCTTGGCACGCGAGCGGGTGCAGGCCCGACCCGGCAACGAAGTCGATTTTGTCCATGCCGACGCGTGCGATCTGCCTTTCGAGTCCGAATCCGCAGACGTCGTTCTCGCGCTTGAGTGCATCTTCCACTTTCCCAGTCGACGCAGGTTCCTGCGCGAAGTCCACAGGGTACTGCGCCCTGGTGGACGCCTCGCGATTACCGATGGCGTGCCGCCTGTTCTTGCTCTCCCCACCCTCGGCTCGATGCGCTCGATCGCGCTATTTGGGGAAATGAGTTTTCCAGCTCCGGTTGTTGGCTATAAAATCCTCGCTCGAAGCACTTCGATGCGGATGTGCGACAACATCGACATCACGAAGAAGATGCTGCCTTCGTTTGAGCCATTCGGCGATTTGGTCGAGCGCATCGCGCCTGACGGCCGCGAGCAGGTCGAGCTCGTCGCAAAGATGTTCAGGCGTGGGTACATGCGCTACCGCCTGATTACGTTCGAAAAGAAGTGAAGCTCAAGGCCACGCACTTCACAGGCCAGATTCGACTCTATAGACGGGTTCCGGCTCGACTCATAATCCGTCGGTCGCTGGTTCGAGTCCAGCCCGCCCCACTCAAGAAAAGCTCGGCTTTGGCGAGGAACCTCAGTATTTAGAGCCCGGAACGACTTAGCAGTACTAGTATAGATGTAGCCAGCCCGTATTCACGATAAGTATTTTATCCTCATTAGGAATATCGAGCTCCCCGTTGTAGTGCTGCTCTAAAAGAAGGGATAAGCCGGCTATGCCAGATGCATCCGCATGAACCTTGTTGATAGCAGCAACGTTTAAAGCCTCGGACACAACTTTCTCATTGACGTGGAAGATTCCACTCCGCTCATTACACTGGCCCGCTTCGCGCATCTCGCTTAGAACACGATCCACCTCTACCCGGGTCGGGCGGTGTGGGGCGTATAGCTTGTCCATGCGCGTCTTCGGGTCATCAGACGTCGCGCCGTACAGCGAAAGATCGCGAATGCTGGGGGAACCGCCTTCGAGGCGCCGATCATTGGCGACTTCGAGCAGCTCGTCCCTCAGGATCGTGAGTAGGTTGACGAAAAGGTCCCCGGTGCCGACGGGAATGTAGATATGTTTAGCACCGCAGTTGAGAATCTCGTACGCGAGCCAGTCATAGTAAGTGCGACGATTGGGATCGACCAGGTTACGTGCCGTGAGATCAAAACCATCCGGGTTTCTGGTTAGGGCCAAAACGTCGGCGGAGTCGAGCTCTTTCTCTACAAGATCGACTTTAAACACCTCACAGCCCACGCGTTTAAGGGTTGCCTCTACCGGGGCGAGTTCGGGATTCTTATCTATTAAAACTTTGAGAGGCGGAAGGCCGTAGCAACGCAGCATAAGTTGAATTGCCATCGCAGCTGAGCCATTGGAAATGATTGAAGCGCTGGGTAAGTCCGTGGTCCGAGACCTCGGATCAAGCAGATCTTGGATGATGTCTTTATAAAAAACCACTATCTCCCACGCCATGCGATCCTTGTGACTACCAGTAAAATTTCGGCTCTCATCCTTGATGATCACCTCACGGCCTAAGCTGGGTACGGTGATTTCGAAATGAGGGGTGGCAGGAAAACGTGGCGAGAATGGGGGAAACTCAGGTTTATCTGGTTCGTCCTCGGAGGCGATGATGATGCTGTCATAGAGATCGAGGAGATGTTGAACCTCCGGCGTAACCTGTCTCTCCTCGCCATTGGTCCCAAGACCTTGTAGGAGTGGGTGATCGGTTTCAGGTGTGCGTTTGGACGGAAGCCGAAATAATTTCGAAGAACGCTTAGGTGGTGCAGAGGCGTTGTCGATATCTCTTAGTCGCTGTATGACATCTGCGAAGCTCCGGTCAATTTGGGACGGATATGAGGCAGCATAAATATTGTCCGTGACAGTGCGCATAAAGCGCAAAACGTGCTCGGCAATGTCGCGAAGTAAGGTGAGGTCGCCTCGTAGTTCGTCGAGTGCAGGCCCAAACTCCTCTCGGGAGCTGATCGCTTCCTCTAGTTTGCTTTTCTGATCCCACCAGTAGTCAACTAAGCGTAGTTGGCCGGTTGACTCAAAAAGGTTGATATCCGATGAATCGTCGTGGAGCAGAATAGGGACGGTCCGCTCCCGGTAGTGGCGACGATCCGTGTCGTCCTTCATAAAGGACAGAAGCTCCCGCATGCAGTTAATTGAGCGGAGAAAAGACAGGCTGATCAGATGGACGACAGCGTCGTGCTCACGCACGGACTCCATGAAGGTCTTGGGTGATGAGTAAAGGTGGAGGTCAATGGCGTCCATCGTGATGGCGATGTCCCTCTCTTGGGTGAGACGCTCATAGATGACTTGGGCTTCCGCCTCGTTCTCATGGCTATATGACAAGAAGGCTTGCATGCGAAGACCGACGTACCTGCCTATTGGGAAACGCGAGGATCGGAAAAGGAATGGGAGCATATCGCCGCGGATGTGCCGTCGGCTCCGAGGCGGCGCGCTTGCACCTGAAGCCTCGCTGCGAGGCCGAACCGTTGTTTTTCGCAAGATTGCCGGCGGCCTAACCGCATTAACACGCTCCTTAGCGCTCAGACGGCGGCGTTAGGCGTGGCGCGCCGGACTCAGATCCGCCTTCTCAGCGTAAGCAGGCCAACCGCACCTAGGGCGAGAGCGGCCAACGCGAGGGCGGCGGTGACGAGTCCCGGATTGCGCGCTGCGAACGAGCGCGTGTCTGGAGGTGGTTCGAAAGCTGGGTTTTCGCGCTCTGAGCCCAACCGACCGCGCACAGCGCGCTCGAGCCCGAGAGCGCCCATCGGAAGGCGAGCGAAGTCATAGCTGGGGGCGTTTGCGCCAGAGCTTCCGTAATAGACGGTGAAGGGGGGCGGATGCCCACCCTCGAGTAAGAAAGCGCGCGAGCGGCTCCATGCCGAGACTTCGATTTCGCGTAGCGGCGCGTCGTCGCCGTTGCCAATCTCAATCCGGATGTACCGGTGGCGCGCTCCAATTGGAATCGGCGGCGAGCCAGCGTCAGGGAAACGGAAGATCCTGGCTGCCGTCAGCGGCGTGAACCGCTGTCGCGAGTTCGAGCCAAGGATCGCTACGGGGCGCTCGTAGCGCGCCGTCCCAGAGTCGATTCGAAGCTCGTCGACCGGAACGTTGCGGAAGCCGAGGTCGAGCGTGACGATCGTGCGCCTCCCTTCCTGGCGCCGCGATACCGACCTAGCTGGGCGTCGCAAGAGCCGCGGCCGCTCGCGAATCCCGGAGACGTTTGCCCCGATGATGCGGCTGACGCCAGTAGCCCTGATGAGCAAGTAGCGGAAGTCGCTTGGCGGAAAGATGGCGAGCGTGCTCCGCGCCGGTTGCGCCCCGCGAACGTCGTAGATTCCGGTCGCCGAAAGCCGGGTGAATGGACCGTGTCGATCGCCGGCTCCCAGGACCACCGCACGACCGACGAAACCCCGGTCCGGGACCTCGAGCACTACGCGATCCCGGATTCTCCGCTGTGCCCCGAGGTCGAGAAGGGCGACCGCGAAGCGTCCTTGGCGGCCGCTGTTCAGCACCGACACCGTCTCGGGCGCGGCGCTCCGTCTGCTTTGGACCCGCCGCCATGCGACTTCCTGCCCGCGCGCATCCGCGATCCGCAGATCGGTGAAGCCTGGCAGCGAGTGTTCGAAAAGCGCTCCGTCGGGCTCGACGAGGACAGGCTTGCCGCCTGCGCCTGCGACCAGCGGCCGGACCTGACGGAAGTCGGCACGGTCGACCTCCTCCGCGGCAGCCGGCCGGACGCCGGCCGCGGCCGGCGCAAGAAGGGCAAGGAAGACGGCTATGCGTCTCATCGAGTCGCCTCCTCGGTGTCACTGCCCACGCCGACCTGAATCCGCTGGTATGCGAAGGCGCCCACGAGCAGGAACAGCCCCAGCGCGATGAACGAGAGCACCCGCGAGAGCTCGTCGAGCTCAGCTAGGTCGTAGGTGTAGACCTTGACGACCGCGAGCGCGAGCAGCGCCAGTCCGCCGAGACGGAAGCGGCGGACGTCCCGCAGCAGGCCGTAGACGATTGCCCCGAGGCCCATCAGCGCCCAGAAGGCCGAGAGCACGACCTGGCCCGCCTGTCGCGGGTCCCCGGAGTCGGTGACGCCGGCAGTGTCGACGATCGCTACCGACGCGAGGTAGACGAGCGCGGCAGCGCCGACTGCCTCGCACACCTGGACCACGCGGGGACCGAAGTCGCGCAGGGCGAACCGGCCGTAGGCCGCGGCAGCGGCGCACGCGCCGAGACCTGCGAGCGCATCGCCGATGCTCTCCACCCCTTCGAGGATCGCGTTAGGCGGCGCCTCGAAGACGAGTACATGTCCGAGGGCAAGACCGAGGTAGGCACCCGCCGCGATCAGGAGGCGCTCGGCACTCGAGCCGTAGAGCTTGGTCTCCCTGTTCGCTCGAGTCGCCAGGTACGCGAGCACAACTGCCTGCATGGTCCAGCCAACGACGAGAGCGGGGCCTTCGAGGGCATCGGCGAAGCCAAGTGCCGACAGACCGAGGCCGACGGCGACGAGCAGCGAGCCGATCTCGCGGTTGATCGCCTGGTGGAGCGCAAGGGCCCCGAGGATGATGTGGCTGGCGGCCAAGCCCAGGAGCCACCCGACCGCGGCATTCGGGTGGCCGGCCTGTTCGAGTGCGAAGTAGCCGGCGCCCGCGACCAGGACGACGTTGGCGAGCAGCAGCAGCCAAGACGCGACCGGGAGCTCATCCGGAGCTCGGGCCCGTAGCTCATAGCCGATAGCGGCGACTACATAAAGGGCGCTAAACCCAACCAGCACGCCCAGCGTGGCCAGCAGCCGCTCGTCGTAGTTATCGGCGACCCACGCCAGAAGCTGCGGCGCTGAGACCAGGAAGGCCCCAAGGGAGAGCCAGTCCCACCTCTGCCAGAGCAGAACCCCGACAGCGGCCGTCAGGGCGATCGCCATGAAGGTGAGGGAGAGCCCGGAGGTCCCGGCATCGACCAGGACCGGTGCCAGCAGCGCGCCGAGAATCCCAATTGCGGCAACGATCGTCGAATCCCAACGGACCGCGAGCGCCACGGCGACGATCGCGACCAGGCCCGCAAAGGCCAGCCCGACCTCAGCAGGAATCAGGTCATATATCTGCGTCCCGACCAGGAGCGTCGTGTAGAGGCCGGAGAGGGCGCTCGCGACGGCCGCTAATGCCGCCTCGGTGCGGCCCCGGCGCTCGTAGAGCCAGACTCCGGCAAGGAGGAGGGAGGTGGAGCCGAGCAGGCCGAGGACCGTGCGCATCGGCTCGTCGATCCAGCCGCGATCGATCGCGATCCCGAGGAGAAAGACGATCCCGAAGAGGATTGCGACCCCGCCTAGCCAGGCGAGGACACGACCGCCGAGAATCTCCTCGAGGCCGCGCCCCGGGAGCGCCGGAGCAGGCTGGGGTGGGGCCGGTCGCGCGGGTGCCGGAGCCTGCCCGACAGCGGGTGCGGGCGGGGGAGGCGGCTGCGGGGCGGCGGACGGGAAGAACCGGTGCTCCATCCGCTCGAGCCGACGGGTCAGATCCGCCAATCGCCCCTCGATCGAGTCTACCCGGCCTTCGATTCCTCCTGCGGTCATGGCGCTCTCCTCTCGTTCGTTTGCTGACCGATGGTCAACAAGGTAACAGTCTTGTCAACCGATGGTCAACAAGGCGCTACAATGTCGTCATGGTGCGCCCCGCTTATCGCCGTCTTCAGGCCGAGGAGCGCCGCCGTCAGCTGCTCGAGCGCGGCGCCGAGTTGTTTGCCCGTCACTCCTACGACGAGCTCTCGATGCGGGACATCGCCCGAGAGGTGGGGATCTCCAAGCCGCTGCTCTACCACTATTTCCCGAGCAAGCGCGCGTTCTTCCAGGCGACGCTTGCGCAGGCGGCGGCGGAGCTGCGGGCGCGGACGGAGCCCGATCCGACCCAGCCGCCGCTTGATCAGCTGCGGGGAAGCCTGGAAGCCTTCCTCGAGCTGATTGAGCAAAACGTGCTTGCCTATCGCAAGCTGATGCAGAGCGTCAGCAGCGTCCCCGAGGTGCGGGAGCTTGTCGACGAGATCCGAACGAGGACGGCCGCCCGAATCCTCGAAGGCCTCTATCCGGGCGGTGCGCCGCCCAAAGCGCGCGCCGCCGTACACGGCTGGCTCTGGTTCATGGACGGGGCCTGCCTCGACTGGATTGAGCACCGCGATCTTTCGCGCGGCGAGCTGCGCGATCTTCTGCTTGGAACGATGCTCGGCGCGCTCACCGCGGCGGACGCAGTGCCCCTCGAGGCGCTTGATGGAGAGGCGAACGCTGCGCCCGCTCAATCGAGCTGAAGCACTTCACCGCAGTCGACCCCTTTAGTACTCGCGAACTTCGTCGAGGACGACGTGTCCACCGACCTCGGCCCTGCCGTCGGCGCTCGGCCGCCCCAGCAGGACTGAGCCGTGGCCCTGATGCACGGCGATCGGTCGGCCGAGGCGGGCGCTGAGGGCCAGCGCAGCCGATCCGGTCGCCTCGTCCTCGGCTATACCCGCGCCCGGCGCGAACGATCGAGCGCGGATCGTTCCCGCGCTCTCGTCAATCCAGGCCCAGGCGTAGACGTCACCAGGGCCGTCGAGGGCGTCGAGCTTGCGCACCTCCTCCGGGGTAGCGAGCTGCCGGTACTCGAACGGCGGCGACCATTCCGGCCGTGCGCCGATCCAGGTCATCCCGTCGCCGGTGCGCACCGACACCTCTCCCGCTGGCGGCCGCAGCGCCGTCAGCGGCGATCCATGCTCCGTCAGCAGCCAGGCCGTGCCGACGGTGGGGTGCCCTGCGAAGGGAAGCTCCACAGTAGGCGTGTGGATACGGATCCGGCCGGTTGCGAGGTCCTCGACGAAGACCGTCTCGCTGAAGGCGAGCTCGGCGGCGACTCGCTGTCGCTCGGTCTTTGCCACCGCGGTCCCCTCGAGGAAGACCCCGAGCCGGTTGCCCCATTCGCGATCCTCGTTGACGAAGACGCGGAGGACATGGAGCGCGGCCACGCTTCGATCATAGGAGGGGGGTGGTGGCGGGCGGGCTCGGATGCGAAGATCGGTTCGGCTTGTGTCAGGTGACGAGACGAGAGGAGCTGACGTGTCCGAAGACGGTCTGAAGCGAAGGTGGGTGCAAACGACCGCGGTCGTGCTGGCGATCGGCGTTGCGGGCGTCGCCTGGGCCGGCTGCGGCGACAGCGACAACGATGGCGGCGAAGCCCAGGACCGCATCGAAAAAGGCCTTGACGAAGCGAGGGAAGGCCTCGAAAACGGGGCGGACGAGGCGCAGCAGGGCATCGAAGAAGGCCGTGAGGAGGCTGAACAGGGCATCGAGGGTGGTCGGGACGAAGCGGGCCAGGGCCTCGAACAGGCCGAAGACGAAGTGAGCAAGCAGAAGACCGAAGCGGAAGACAAGCTGGACGACGCTAAGAAGGAAGCCGAAGAAGGTCTCGAGAAGGCCGAAGAGGAAATCGACCGCTATACGCCCTAGCCTAGGCCGACGCCTGCAGCGTGGTGCCGGCATCCGCCGGCGCCACCTCTTCGGCGAGGTCCTGCCCGAGGGCCTCGACGACAGTGGGATCGAACTGCGTACCAGCGCAGCGCCGCAGCTCGGCGAGTGCCTCGCTCGAGCTCAGCGCCGGCCGGTAGGGACGCTGGGCGGTTAGTGCTGCGAAAGCGACGGCCACGGCGATAACGCGGGATCCGAGCGGAATCGTCTCGCCGGCCAGGCCATCGGGATAGCCGCTGCCGTCGTAGCGCTCGGCGCTGGACCGCACCAGGCACGCGACCGAAACGAGGCCGGGAGCGGCGGCGATGATCCGCTCGCCGTCGGCGGTGTGGCTGTGGACCATCGCCGTCTCCGCCTCGCTCAGGGGCGCTTCTTTCGCAAGCACCGCTTCGGGCACCGCAAGCAGGCCGACATCCTGTAGCTCGGCGGCAAGGGCAGCGTCGTCAATCTCGCCGAGTCCCATGCCGAGCCGGCGCGCCAGCGAGATCGTTCGGTAGGCGACCGATCGCAGGTGGTCGCGGAGCTCCGGACGCCGGGCGCTTAGCGCCGCCATCAACACGGCGTGCGCCTGGCGCCGGGCGGAGCGGTGCTGCCGCTGTCGGTGGGCCTCCAGACGCTGTCCGGCCAGCTGGAAGGCGACTTCCGGGTCGTAGGTCTCGTCAGGGATCGCGACCTCGCCATAGGCACGACCTATCGTCGCGTCCGCCTCCGCGTCGCGCAGGGAGTCGGCGGCGGCCAGGATGACCTCGCCACGCCGACGCTCGTCATAGGGCACAAGCGCGGCCAGGCGGGCGGTCCCGAAGCGGTAGGCAACCCCGCTCAGGGGTCCGATCGCTTCGACCAAGCCCTGCGCGGACTGTCGCAGCAGCTCGTCGCCGGCTGGGTAGCCGAAGCGATCAACATAACCCTGCAGCCCCTCCAGCTCGAGCAGGATCAGCACTCGCCGTTCCCCTGGCCGGGCCGCCATCGCCTCGATGTCAGCCCGTAGCTGGCGTCGATTGGGGAGTGCCGTGACTCTGTCGCTCCGCGTCGCCAGCTCCTGCTCCTCGAGTTGCTGCGACTGCCGCCGGTTGGTTTCGAGCATGCGGGCAAAGACGGTGACGATCAGCCCCAGGGTCAGCCAGAAGACGACGTCGGTGACCCGCTGGTTGAGGTGGTTGTAGATGAGCAGGCCGATGCCCGCGCAGACGAAGATGAGCGGCCCGACGACCGAGCGCCAACCGCTTGGCCCCACGATCGCATCCCAGGCGCGCCAGCCAACGGCCGAGAACCGGTGCATAGTTACTCTCATCGGCGCCGAAAGTCTCTTTTGCAAGGGTCGCGGACAATTGGTCGAAATCGGGGGCAAGACGTTCAACGCGGCGCTCCGCAGCAGGACCGGCCCCGCGGGTGCTGGCCGTATGCTCGCCTGATGGTGAACAACCCCGGTCTGGACGAGTTCGAAGCGCTGGTAGCCGACGCGATCGACGCTCTGCCCCGCCAGTTCCAGCAGCTCCTGGAGAAGGTGCCCGTCGTTATCTCCGACCGCGGCACGGAAGACCGGGCGTACGGCCAATACTTCGGCGACGGCGTCGCCCGCGAGAACTTCGAGGACCGGATCGTCATCTACCGCGACACGCTGGAACGCGACTTCGGCCACGACCGGGAGCTGCTGGCGCGGCAGGTGGAGCAAACCCTGCGCCACGAGCTGGCCCACCATCTCGGCTGGGACGAGCGTGGAGTGGGGGGTCTTGGCCTCTAGGAGGGACTAACGAACGATGCAGTCTCGGGCCAACGTCGTCGTCACAGTCTTGCCGTTGGCGAAGACGAAGCTACCCCTGACGAAGTTGAAGAAGGCGCCGGGGAAGCCGGCCGGCGCCGCGCAGCGGGCGCTGATGAAGCTGCGCGTCTCGCCCCGGTGGCGGTAGCGGCGACCGAACGAGAGCGAGAAGTCGGTGACGTAGCCGAGGTCCGCCGCGAGCTTCGGGATTCGGGTGGTGAGGACCGTGCCGAAGGTGCCTTTCGGGGGGTGGTGGATGTGGAGGATGAGGACGAACGTCACCCGGACCGGCTTGGCGCCGTAGATGTGGAGGGCGATCGCCGGCCGTCCGCGGGCGCGGGTGCTGAAGGCGAGCATCCGTCCGTCGACCGGGAACTTGAGGTCCGGAAAGTCGACGTTGGCGCCGAAGACGCCCGTGCCGACAAGGGCGCCGCTGCAACGCGAGAGTGCCTCCTCCGAGGACGTGGACTCGAGCCGACCCGGCTCGCAGACGGGGAGTCCCTGCGCCGAGAGCAGGCCATGGCGGTCCACCGCAAACGACATCCTGCGAAGCGGCGGCGGCGTTTCGCCGTCCGCCGTCCTCAGGGAACCGCTGATGTCGACCCTCACCGGCACCTCACGGTCCCGCGGCAGCGCGTGCGGGGCGAAGTGGCCGTTGAAGGAGACGATCAGGTTGCCGACCCGTTCGGACTCGCCCTGTGCGCTCGCAGCGAGCAGCAGCATTGCTGCACAGGCAATTGTCGTTAGCACCAGCCGCTTCATTGGACCCCTCGAAGGAGTGTATTCGGCACGATTGGGGTTTCCACGGAGCTGCGGTTAAGGGCCGGCGTCGGGCTAGAGTCCGGCCATGGCCGACGGCCCGCGCTTGATCGAGCTCTCCGAAGGAGATCGGTTCGCCGGCTACTTGATCGAGCGACTGCTCGGCCGCGGCGGCATGGGCGTTCTCTATCTAGCGATCGAGCCGGGCCTCGAGCGTCGGGTGGCACTGAAGCTGATCGCACCCGAGGCGGCGGCCGACGACGTCTTCGCCAGACGCTTCACCGAGGAGTCGAGGATCGCTGCTTCGATCGAGCACCCCAACGTCGTGCCGATCTACGCGGCTGGAGAGGAGAACGGAGTTCCCTTCATCGCGATGCGCTACGTCGCCGGTGCCGATCTCGGCAAACGGCTGGCCCGCCAGGGCCGGCTCGAGCCTGGCCTCGCCGCCGCTCTGATCGCCCAGGTGGGCAACGGGCTCGACGCCATTCATGCGGCTGGCCTCGTACACCGCGACGTCAAGCCCGCCAACGTCCTGCTCGCAGCCACGGGCGGGGAGGACCACGCCTACATCACCGACTTCGGCGTCGCCCGCAACATCGCCACTGCTTCGGGCCTGACCCAGACCGGACGCTTCGTCGGCACGCTCGACTACGTGGCTCCCGAGCAGATCTCCGGCGGGCAGGTCGACGCCCGAGCTGACGTCTACGCGCTCGGCTGCCTGCTCTTCAAGTTGCTGACCTGCGAGGTCCCTTTCCCGAAGGACGGCGAGGCGGCCCGTCTCTATGCCCACCTCAACGACCCGCCGCCGGCCCCGTCGCTGTACGCCGAGGGGGTGCCGATGGCGCTCGACGACGTGGTGATTAGAGCGATGTCGAAGGAGCCCGCCGACCGGTATCCGTCCGCCGGCGATCTGGGCCGAGCTGCCGTGGCGGCCTTGAGTGGCGCCCCGCCGCCGCTGCCGGAGCGCACGGTGGCGACCGGCGCTGCGGCGACCAGGGAGTCGCCCTCGCCTGAGCCGCCGACCCCCCGCCTGCCAGATCGACGGCCGATGAAATCGGATCCCGACGTTGGCGCATCCGACTTTCACCACCCCAGAGGGGGGTCAAAGTCGGATGCGAGGCGACGAGTCTTTGGCCTGGCGGCAGCTGGCCTCGCGGTCGTCACGATGGTGTTCGTCGCGATCCTCGCGCTCACCGCCGGGGGCGACTCCGGGGGGAAGGAGCCCGGTGCCACGGCCAAGGCGGAGAAGGTCGCAGCGACGACGACGGCGAACGGAGCGGGTCGCGATGTCAAGTCCCAGAATCCGCCACAGACCCTGACCGCCTCGCAGCTGACCGCTGAGGCGGACGCGATCTGCGCGGAGAGCCAGCGCCGCTACAAGGAAGTCCGAGATCTCGAAAGCGAGTACTCCGCCGACGTCCCCTACGCGGAAGCCCTCGTCCGCTTCGCAAGGGATCGCGTTCAAGGGTTGAGGCGGTTGGAGCCACCGCCACGGCTGGCGGCGTCCTACCTGGAGTACGTGAAAGCGCAGGAACGGGTCTACGCGACGGACCGGCAGGCGCTGGCCGCCGCCCGCAATGGCGACGTGGCCGGGATCGAAGCGGCGCGAGACCGGCGCGACGCCGAGGACGGGCTGCGCGAAAGGCTGGCGCAGGAAATCGGGTTCTCGGTCTGCAGCACGAGCAGGGGTTAGCCGCATCGCAACGCGCGCCGAGATCGAGAGTTGGGTCGATGCCTACGAGCGGGCATGGCGGGCGCCCGGCACCGAGAAGCTGACAAAGCTCTTCGCCATAGACGCGACCTACCGGATGTCTCCATACGCGGAGCCCGCTAAGGGTCTTGCTGCGATCGGCGAGCTCTGGGAGCGCGAGCGACAGGGGCCCGAGGAGACCTTCGAGCTGCAGCACGAGGTCGTCGCGGTCGAGGGCGACACCGCGGTCGTCCGCGTGGAGGTGCGATACGGGCAGCCGCAACCGGGCGAGTACCGCGATCTTTGGATCGTCCGGCTCGACCCAGATGGGCGGTGCCGCGAGTTCGAGGAGTGGCCTTTCTGGCCAGGTCAGTCGATCGACCCCGAGGGAGGACGCAGATGAAGTCGAACACCGTCTACAAGACCTTCAACACCAGCGAGCGCCGCGAGCTGATCCGGATCACCGAGGACGTGCAGGCGGCGGTCGACGAGGCCGGCATCGCCGAGGGCATGGTGCTGGTCTCGGCGATGCACATCACCGCCGGCGTCTGGGTCAATGACGACGAGCCCGGCCTACACGAGGACACGCTCGAGTGGCTCGACAAAGTGGCGCCGCCGAGCTGGAAGCCACCGGCCAACGAAATCGCCGAGGAGCTGCTGCCCGAGGGCGGTGACTATCGCCACCACCGCGGCGGCGAGGACAACGGCGACGCCCACTTTAAGAACCTGCTGATGCACCACCAGGCAATCGTCCCCGTCACCGGCGGCCGCCTCGACCTCGGTCCCTGGCAGCAGGTCTTCTATTGCGAGTTCGATGGGCGCCGCCCCAAGCGGCTCGTGATCAAGGCGATCGGCGAGTAGCGTCTTCGGCTAAGCGCCGCACTTCCGCCAGGCCCTCGCTCGGCTTGCCGCCGACGATGTCGCGGAAGGCGTTCTTGAAGCGCTCGGTGCGGCGGTCGGGCGGGAAGCGCGCTTCGGCCTGCTCCTGTTTCGTCGCACGGCGCTCCCGGTAGCGGCGCCGTGCCCAGGGCGAGCCCGGCTTGCCGAGACGGGCGGCGCCGTAGACCGCGATCGGGAAGACGAAGAAGCCGATCGTGCCGTGCATGAGCCGCTGCTTGGCGAAGCAGATCGCGACCATCCCGAAGACGAAAAGGGAGGTGAGGACGCTGCCGATCGTCTGGTCGACGGAGCCGGTCTCGAAGTCGAAGGGGGTGAAGCCGAGCAGGATCAAGCCCATCGCCGCGGCGGCGATCACGGTGGCGTCGATCGAGACGCGACCCTCCTCGGCCCAGTAGACGTCTTCCAGGTAGACCCAGAGAGCGAACTCGTCGATCGTCAGGCCGGCGCCGACGCCGAAGAGGAAGGCGCAGATCTCGGCGTAGGGGCTGTCGCCGAGGACGGCTGAAGCCGACGGCGCCGGCGATCATCATCGTCACGATCCCGAAGACGAGGTGGTGCAGGTGGACGCCGCTGTCGCTGACGACGCTGCCGGGCCACCACGTCACTCGCGGGCTGCGCATCAGCCGCGTGCTCATGCGGATGAAGGCGAAGGAGAGCGAGGAAGCCGGTCAGCACCAGGAACAGCCCCTGCTTTTCTTCGGCCAGGATCTGGTCGTTCCAGAAGTCGGCGAATATCGAGGCGGTGCTCATCGGCTGGCCGGGGTCGAGTGTAGTCGCGGGCTGGTGCCGTCCTTCTCGACGATCAGGTCGAGCGTCAGCAGTACCGCTGCGACCGCGTAGACCGGGGTGAGGAGGATATTGGAGGCGGTGTCGATCAGCCAGGCGGCGACCAATGAGTCGCCGAACGCTCCGTAGACGATGTGGGTGGCGGCGCTGCCGATGGCGTCGCTGGCGAGCTCGATCGGCAGCAACACCGCCAGCACGTACCAGAAACGGCCGCGGACGAGGCGGACGCTGCGGGAGAGGGCGGCGCGCACGCCGCGATGCTCGATCTCGACCGCTGGCGCGGCGAGGCTGAGGTAGACGAAGGCGAGGATCCCGGGCACGACCAAGGCGACGAAGCCGACCGCCACCACGATGGCGAAGACCAGGTCGACGACGATCAGCGCCCGGTAGTCGATCATGCGGGCGACTTCGCGCAGCGACGGCGGCTCGCCGCCGTGGGGGTGGGTGAGCGCGATCGCCACCGCGCCGGTGTAGAAGATCTCCCCCAGTAGGCCACCCACGGTCAGCATCAGCAGCGCCAGGACTGCGCCGAAGACCCGGAGGCCGTTGTCGAGATCGAAGGAGGTCGCCTCGACGTGGACCGGGATCGCGTGGACGAGCCCGAGCGGGACGAAGACGACGACTGCAAGCGGCAGCAGCACCCGCGCCCACGACACGTAGGTGCGGCCGATCCGTCGGTAGAGAGCGGGTATCCGCCGATGGGCCTGAAAGCGGCCTATATCTCGGCTTTCAGGCCCGTCGGCCAACGTTCAACGGGGGCGGCGGCCGGGCCGGTGTCGGCCGCGGGCTTCCAGCTTCGAGCGGGACGACTCGGATGCCGGAACGCGCTTCAGTCCGCGCAGATCGGGGATCAGGAGTTCTTCCCCGCAGCGGCGATGCCAATGGTGGTGTTCGGTTCCGCCCAGCCGCAGTACGTATTGGACGACCGTGTGCTCAGTGCCGATCGGGATGTCGCCGTGGCAACCTGGGCAGCGGTAGAGCTTCTGGCCGAAGCTGCGGATCAGCCAGACCTCGTTGCCTTCCTCGTCGCGTCCGCGCAGGCTCCAGCGTTTGCTGGGCTGCCCGGCGCTCTCGCTCATCGTTTCGAGAGCCAGGCGAAGCCGGCGGCCATCGCTAGGTTGGCGACACCGGCAAGGCGAAGGCCGGCCTTGGCGCCGGGGCGGCTGACCGCGGGCGACCCTGCCCAGAGTGCATCGGTCGCGATCTCGGTCCCGCGCAGCCAGGCCAGCGCCCACCAGTCCTCTCGCTCGCCGCGGGTGGCGGCCAGCGCGTGCGCGGCGGCGAAGGTGAGCCAGATCGGTCCGCAGCGGCGGAACAGGTGGGCGGCGTCGGGCGAAGGCTCGTCGTGGCCCAGTACCCGCAGGGTCGCCTCCGGTGCTGCGATCGCCGCCGACCCGAGGATCAGGTCGAAGGCGACCATGTTGCGATTGGTGAGGCGCAGGGCCTGCTCGAGAGTCATTCGCGCTGCATACAACCAGATTGGAAGGGAAAGCACACGGCCCGGCGAATTGGACCGCCGTGACCAAGACCGCAACCAAATCCCCCCAGCTGAAGAGCCTTTCCGAGTACATCCAGGAGCGCTTCGACGAGTTCTCGCGCTCCCAGAAAGACGTCGCCCGCTACATCGTCGACCACCTCGACGAGGCAGCCTTCCTCACCGCCGAGGAGCTGGCCCGGAGAGCGAGCACCTCGTCATCGACGGTGGTGCGCTTCTCCCAGGCCCTCGGCTTCGAGGGATATCCCGAGCTGCAGCAGGCGGCGATCGAGGAGTACCGCAATACCGCGGTGGCCGCCAACGGCCCCTCCGGCGGCGCCGCCCTCTTCTCCTTCGACCACTCCGAGCTCGAGGGCTCGCTCAGCGCTGATCACTCGAACCTGGAGGAAACGGCGCGCAACCTCACCCGCGAGCAGGTTGACGGCGCCGTTGCCGCATTGGCCGAGGCGCAGCGCGTGGTGATCGTCGGCGTCGACCAGATGGCCTTCTTCGCCAGCTACATGAGGCACACCCTCAGCCTGCTCGACATCAGAGCGGAGATCGTCGTCAGCACCGGCGGCGAGTCGCTACAGAGGCTGGGCCGGATCGACGAGGAGACGCTGGTGATTGTGCTTTCCTCGGGCCGCGCCCACCCGCTGCTGCTGCGGGCGATGAAGCTGGCGCTGCACCGGCGCGCCCGCACCCTGGCGATCTCCGACGCCTCGCTCTCCGAGGTCGGCGAGCACGCCGAGCAGACGCTCTACTACTCGTCCAACAGCCCTTCCTTCGCCCGTTCGAACACCGCCTTGATGTCGCTGGTCCAAGGCCTGGCTCACGGCCTCTACGCCCGCGACGAAGCGGCGCACAAAGACCGTATCCGCGCCTACAAACTGAAGTAGCGCTTCAGGGCAGTGCGGAGGGGCAGGTACCGGTACCGCCTGTTCACTCGCAACTCGTCGATGGAGAGGATGCTGCTGACGCCGCGAGCAGCGCCGCTCCTCCCGCGCAAAACGTTCACAGGCGGCACCGGCACCTGCCGTTCCGAAGTCCTGCTTGCGAGCTCGCTGGCGTGTCTGCTGATACGGGAGCTGGTGCTGCCCCCGAGCGTTTTGCGCGGGAGGAGAACGAACCTAGAGGCGACAGCATTGGACCTCTCCATCGACGAGTTGCGAGCGAGGGGGTAGTGCCAGCTCCCGTCCCGCTGACGCGAATGGCAGAGCCGTAGTATTCGGCTCGATGACGGAGCGAGCGACGTGGCGCGTGAAGACCGGCTTGGCGGAGATGCTTAAAGGCGGGGTGATCATGGACGTGGTCACGCCGGAGCAGGCGCGGATCGCCGAGGAGGCCGGCGCCTGCGCGGTGATGGCGCTGGAGCGCGTCCCGGCCGACATCCGCCGCGACGGCGGCGTCGCTCGTATGTCGGACCCGGCGATGATCAAGGGAATCCAGGAGGCGGTGACGATCCCGGTAATGGCGAAGGCACGGATCGGTCACTTCGCCGAGGCCCAGGTCCTGCAGGCGCTGGCGGTCGACTACGTCGACGAGTCGGAGGTGCTGACCCCGGCCGACGAGCGCAACCACATCGACAAGCTCGCCTTCGAGGTGCCGTTCGTCTGCGGCGCCACCAACCTCGGTGAGGCGCTGCGGCGGATCGGCGAGGGCGCGGCGATGATCCGCTCCAAGGGCGAGGCCGGCACCGGCAACGTGGTCGAGGCTGTGCGCCACATGCGCGAGATAACGGGCGGCATCAAACGGTTGGCGCAACTGGGGTCCGAGGAGCTGGCCGCCGCCGCCAAAGAGCACCAGGCGCCGCTGGAAGTCGTGCGGGAGGTGGCCGAGAAGGGCCGCCTGCCGGTGCCGCTCTTCTGCGCGGGCGGCATCGCGACCCCGGCCGACGCGGCGCTGATGATGCAGCTCGGCGCCGAGGGCAACTTCGTCGGCTCCGGCATCTTCAAGAGCGCTGACCCCGAGCGCCGGGCGAAGGCGATCGTCGAGGCGACGACGCACTATGAGGACCCCGAGCGGGTAGCGGCCGCGTCGGTTGGGCTCGGCGAGGCGATGCCGGGGCTCGAGATCGCCGATCTTGCGGCCGCCGACGCGCTCCTGCAGGACCGCGGTGCCTGAGGGCCCTTGGTGGGCTCCGAGCTCGCGATCGGCGTCCTCGCCATCCAGGGCGGCTTCGAAGCGCACCTCGAGAAGCTGCGCCAGCTGGGTGCCGCGACGCGGGAGGTGCGGACGCCGGGCGATCTGGAGGACCTCGATGGCCTCGTCATCCCGGGCGGCGAGAGCACGACGATCCTCAAGGGCATCGAGTCGGCTGGCCTGGGCGCCGCGATCGAGGCCCACCACCGTGGCGGCGGCGCCGTCTTCGGCACCTGCGCCGGCCTGATCGTCTGCGACGACGCCCACCTGGGGCTGCTCGACGCGACCGCGAGGCGCAACGCCTTCGGCCGCCAGCTGCAGAGCTTCGAGACCGACCTGGCGGTCGCGGGGATCGGCGACGAGCCGCTGCGCGCGATCTTCATCCGCGCCCCCTGGGTCGAGCGCTGCGGGCCCGGTGTCGACGTGCTGGCCAGCTACGACGGCCACCCGGTGGCGGTCAGGGAGGGCAACCTGCTCGCCTGCGCCTTCCATCCCGAGCTGACCGACGACTCGCGGCTGCACGCCCTGTTCATGGCAATGACGACGAGCGCGCGGGAGCGCGCCCACGAGGAGGCGCAGAGGTGAGAGATTCGAGGGTAGAAGGCCTGGCGAAGATCTTGGTCGGCTACTCGACCGAGGTGAAGGAAGGCGAGGTCGTCTCGATCGACGGCGAGAGCGCCGCCGCGCCGCTACTGCTTGCCGTCTACGAGGAGGTGCTGAAGGCCGGCGCGCACCCGATCCTCAATGTCTCTCTCGACGGGCAGGCGGTCGCCTATTACAAGCACGCCTCAGACGCCCAGCTCGACTGGATTTCGCCGGTCTCCGAATGGCTGCTCGACAACGTCGACGTGCGCATCGCCGTCGGCGCCAGCACCAATACCCGCGAGCTCTCGGCGGTGCCGCCGGAGCGCCAGACCCGCCGCCAGGCTGCTACCGGCGAGTTGCTGGGGCGGGCGATGGAGCGCAGCGCCAAGGGGGAGTTCCGCTGGTGCTACACGCTCTTCCCGACCAATGCCTACGCGGCCGAGGCGGAGATGAGCCTGGGCGACTACGAGGACTTCTATTACGGCGCCTGCCTGGCGAGCGACGGCGACCCGCTGACCGCCTGGCAGAAGGCATCCGAGGAGACGCACCGCCTGGCCGAGTGGATCGACGGCCACGAGGAGGTGCGGATCACCGCGCCCGGGACCGACATCAAGCTCGGCATCGCCGGCCGCACCTTCATCCCTTGCGACGGGCGCCACAACATGCCCGACGGCGAGTTCTTCACCGGCCCGGTCGAGGACTCGGTCGAGGGGGAGGTCAGCTTCCACCTGCCGGCGACGATCGGCGGCCGCGAGGTGGCCGGTGTGCGCCTGCGCTTCGAGGCCGGCAAGGTCGTCGACGCCAGCGCCGAGCGCGGCGAGGAGTTCCTGGTCGAGCTGCTCGACACCGACGAGGGCGCGCGCCGCCTCGGCGAGCTCGGGATCGGCACCAACTACGCGATCGACCGCGGCACCCGCGAGGTCCTGCTCGACGAGAAGCTTGGCGGCACCGTCCACATGGCGGTCGGCCGCAGCTACCCCGAGTCCGGAGGCGTCAACGAGTCGGCCGTCCACACCGACCTCGTCTGCGACCTCCGCCTCGGCGGCAAGATCGAGGTCGACGGCACCGTCATGCAGGAAGACGGCAAGTTCGTCGTCTGAGCGTCGGCGCGCTTACGCCAGGATGAGAAAGGCGATGAAGGCCGCCAGGATGATCGATGCGGCGATGCCATGCCGGACGAATTCACGCGGGCGGGCGCGCCACTTGTGTTTCCACGCCTTGTGCAGCGCCAGGCCCCCGGTAACCGCGAGCGCCACAAGGACCAGCACGAAGACCGGAAAGCCGAAGTCATTGTCTCGGGCGGGCACGTTCAGGTTGGCGCCGAAGACCCCCGCGAGCAGGGTTGGAATCAGCACGATCGACGCCAGCAGCGCAGCGACGAACTGGAACTGCTCCCTCTGGTCGCGCTCGTAGGTCGCCAGGGCCCCTCTGACAACCTCGGCGGCAAGCCGGCAGTCCTCGTGCAGAAGGTGAACATTGTCGAGCGCGAAGCGATATCGCCTCCTCACCTCTGCCGGGACGAGCTCCTTGGCCGGCCCAGGGGCGTCGGGTAGCTCGCCGCTGAATCGCCGCAGGAGAGTCGAGAGATATCGGTCAAGCTGATGTGCGATTTCGTTGAAACCCTCGATGGCGGTCGCGGCAGTGATCATTTCAGCGTCGGGAGTGGCTGGATGTGCGTCGCCGTCTTCGCCCGCACCGTCCTTCTCGTCCCCCGCGTCGGGGGTGGCGAGCGCTTCGGCGTCATTGAGGTTGTCTCGGATCAGATTCGCAACGCAGCGAGCGCTGGTCGCCTGGTGCATGCCGATCGCCTCGGCGACCTCTCGTCCGGTCGGCATTCGCCGCATTGGGAGAAATCGCGTCAGCACATCCGCCTCCACCAGATGAGCGGGACACGGAGACCCCTGGCCATCCCAGCTGTTGGGACAGAAGGCGTCGGGCAGCCGCACTGAGACGACGACCTGGCCGAACACGCCGATCGTGGCATGGAGAACGGTGTACCGCAGGCCGAGGCCGTCTGAATCCAGACCGGTCCCTATGAAGCCCGCCGTCGGCATCACCGTCAGCTGTCTGCTCGGCGCTTCCAGGGCAAGCTCGGCCACATCGTCGGCATCCGAAAGGGCGTCGCGGACGGTCCCAAACGCTCCGCGGGTGTACGCATACGGCAGGGTCCGCAGCAGCCTCTGGGACGGCTGCTCCCCCTTCACGCGCCGCGGTGCGGGTACCGGCAGGTCCACCGCTTCGAGCACGGGCTCCATCACGCTCCAGTCCACCAGCGGAGTTGGCAATGCCCTCCAGATGTCGAACTCACCCTTGATCCATTTGTCCTGATCGTTGTTCAGGCCGGTGAGCTTGGTCTCTATCCAGAGGGTCCTTCCAGCTTCGAACGCATCCCGCAGTTGGGTCAGCTGGTGAGAATTGTCGGGTATGAAAACTTGCGGCTCGGCCTCTTCGTCCCAGTGGGTGACGGAGATCGGAGAGATGCGGATCGTTCCCATGCCAACAGCCGGGTCGTAGCCTCGACTGCAACACTAGCTTCCATTGAACAGAGGATATTGAATATCTGAAACCGCGAGCGACAGGCCCCGTCCGGAGGGACGGTCCTACGAGTTCGGCAGCGGCGAGCCGGCCAGCAGGAAGAACCAGGCGATGAAGACGGCGCAGGCGAGCAGGACCGAGCCCATCATCACCGCCTCGACGACGGTGGTCGTGCCGACCGGTGCGGTGCTGTCGCGCATGCTCTTCAGCCAGGTTGGGCGCATCGGCGTCAGGCGGTTGGTGCCGGTGACTCGGACGTAGAGGTCGTTGAGCCGGCCGATCAGCCAGGCGTCGAAGACGATCGTGACCAGGATCCCGACGGCGACGACTGCGTAGGGCCCCTGGCTCGGGAACTGGGTGTCGGCGAGCTTGGAGCCGACGTAGATCCAGCCGAGCGGAATCGCCGTCCAGAGACCCAGAGCAGCCACGAGCATCGTCAGGAAGACGACGCTTGCCGCCAGCGCCCGGGCGACGCTCGTCTCGTGCAGATGTGGAGCGGTCTCTGGACGCATCCCTCACTTCATAGAATGGCAAACGATGTCCGGGCACTCGAAATGGGCTTCGATCAAACACAAGAAGGGCGCTGCCGATGCCAAACGCGGCAAGCTCTTCACCAAGCTGGCGCGCGCGATCACCGTCGCCGCCCGGGACGGGGGTGCCGATCCGGATGGGAACCCGACCCTGGCGACGGCGATCCAGAAGGCGCGCGATGCCTCGATGCCGAAGGACAACATCCAGCGGGCGATCGACCGCGGTGCCGGCATCGGCGTCGACGCGGCCTCGATCGAGCGCGTCGTATTCGAGGGTTACGGCCCCGGCGGCGCCGCGATCCTGGTCGATGCGCTGACCGACAACCGCAACCGCGCCAGCGCCGAGATCCGCCACGCCTTCACCAAGCACAACGGCAGCCTCGGCGAGCCGGGCTCGGTGGCCTGGATCTTCGAGAAGCGGGGGGTGGTCGCCGTCGACGCCGAGCGCTACGGCGAAGACGACCTGATCGTCGCCATCGACGCCGGTGCCGAAGACGTGCGCGACGAAGGCGACGCCCTGCGCGTCCTTTGCCAGCCGACCGACCTCAGCGCCGTCCGCGAAGCGGTGGAGGCGGCCGGGGTCGAGATAGAGTCGGCCGACGTCGCGATCGAGCCGAAGAGCACCGTCGAGGTCAAAGGCAACGACGCCAAGTCCCTCCTCAACCTGATCGAGGCCCTGGAAGACCAGGACGACGTCAACGAGGTCCACGCCAACTTCGACATCCCCAGCGAGGTGCTGGAGAAGCTCGCCGCGGCGTGAGGTCAAACGGCGAGGACTTCCACCGCCGGGTGGACCTCTGCGATTCTCGCGAAGTCGCCGTCCTGTGTAACCACGGGGAGACCGTGCTCCACCGCGGTCGCGGCGATGAGGGCGTCAGTCAACTTGATCGCGCTGTGGACCCCCGCGGCCTTGCAGTCGGCGACCAGGCGAGCCCAGGCGACCATGACCGCCTCGCTGATCGGAATCGGGTCCGCCGCCCGAGCGAAGGCGAGGGTGTCAGCTCGGCGAGCGCGGACCGTCGCATCCTCGGAGTTCAAGACGCCAAGGTGCAGCTCCCCGATGGTCACCACCGATACCGCGAGACGACCGGGGAGCTCGCCAATCGGTCTACCGTCCTCACGGGCGATGAAGACCGAGGTATCGAGCAAGCCCGCGCTGGCGGCGCTCAAAGCTCGCCGAGGTTTTGGCCCGCGAGATCATCGAGCTCTTGTCGGAGAGCTGGGTCGGCGGCGCGGTTGCGCAGCTGGTCCCGCACTTGAGAGCCGGAGAGCCAACGGGTGCGCTGCCCATGCGGGACGATGTCGGCAGTCGGTTCCCCATTCACGGTCAAGGTAACCCGCTCGCCGGCCTTCACGGCATCGATCACGCGGGACGTCCGGTTTCGTAGCTCTCGCACTCCAATCTCCATGTGCGACATCGTAGCACCCTTGAGGTAGAGAGCAACGACGCCAAGTCCCTCCTCAACCTGATCGAGGCGCTGGAAGATCAGGACGACGTCAACGAGGTCCACGCCAACTTCGACATCCCCAGCGAGGTGCTGGAGAAGCTGGCCGCGGCTTGATCCGCGATCATGTTTCGGCGGGCGGGTTTGCTAGTCGCCAGAAGGCTTACGGAGGGAATGTGGTGGCGCTTCGAAGGCGGCAAGCCCCACGGTTACCGCCACTGGCTCCGCGTCTGTTTTAGCTAGCGCCTTCTCCGCTCGCTTAGCTTCTGCGCGGACGAATCGGAAGTGCGCGTCCGTACGTGCGATCACGTTGTTCCATCCCTTTTGGTCGAGGGCAATCGTCATCCAGGTGAAATGCCGATCCTCGCGGGCGTCGATCGTGCCCGCGACAATTGCCTCACGAACCTGCTCGGCGAACGTCTGATGAATGAGCACCGTGAACGTGTTCTTATAGGGCTCGGGTAGCGAAGACCAGTCGGCCCTGTCGAACTCAAGCGGTTGCACGGCGCGATAGATGTGCTCAACGGCCCCGCGTCTGTGTCCGCCGCGTTTTCTCTCAATCTCTTCGATGACGCCATATTGCGCCGCCTGCCGAAATTGCCGCGACACGCTCGTGAGCATGTCGCTTCCGCGGCCGTATTCGCGGAGAAACTGAGATGGACTCATTGGGCCGTTCTGATTCAGTGCAATAAGGATCCTCAAACGCACGGGATGCGCGATGGCCTTGGCCAAGCGCTTCATGACATCCCCTGCGTTGTCTCCGCTTGCGGCGGAATCAGCCATTGGCCCTCTGGTCCTTGCTGTTCGAAGGAGCTTGTAGCCACAGCCTATTTGCGGCAGCGGAGGGCACGCTGCGACGTGTCAGAGCGCAATATGCTGGGCCTAATGATCAAATTTTCCTAATCAAAGGAGGTGAAAGAGATGAAGCTTGTTTCAGCGACTGCCGTCCTGCCTGTGCTCTCGATCTCAAAGATCGGCTAGCCAGGCCAGCAAACGCCCCGAGGCGTCTGTTTTCGATAGCGCTTCGGGGCGTACGTCCGTTCCTCTCGGACGACGACGACGACGATTTGAATGCTTCCCAAAAGGGACGTGAAGAACTCATCAAGTACCCCTAAACTGCCGCGCCGTTTTAGCAAACAAAGTCAATTACTCCCTTGCAATGGAGTGGAGGAGGGTGAGGGTGGCGCGGAAGCAGGAGAAAAAATCACTGGATAGGAAGGCCGGTATTCCGTGGAACCCGGACCGGGGCAATTCGAACGGCCGCTGTCGGCCGCCGAGCGACGAGGATTTGATCTCCGCGCTGAATCACAGCCTGAGGCGCGTCATCCTGCGGCGTCTGCACCGCACCGATAGGCCATTGAGTCCTGCCGATCTTTCCCGTCTGGTCGGCGTAAGGGTGACGAATCTCAGCTATCACTTCAACGTCCTCCGCCAGCACCGCATCGTGAAGGTCGTCGACGAACGACCAATTCGTGGCGCTGTCGAGCATTTCTACGAGTCCAAGGTGGCCGACAACTCCCTCGCCTTGGAGATCTTGCGGAAGACCAAAGCCAAAGACGAGGGTCGGGGCTGAGGACTGATCGTCACAATTCACAGGAGGCGTCGATGAGGGCCGACTACGACAGCGAAGGCGACAACGACCCAGATCGATCTGGCGGATGTCGAGCGCCTTGACTATGGCGACGAGATCGATGACCGCGTCATCGTCGGCATTCGTGACGAGAGACCGGTTCGGGTGGACCTGGTTGGCACCGATGGCGACGTCGCAGACGCGCTTCGTGCGGCAGCTCGAGCCTACGAGCTCGATGCCGATGCGCTGATCGCCGCGGCACGGGCCGCGTTGGCTGCTCCGGACCGGAACATCGTGCTCGACGTCGGCATCCGAGCCATAGGCTGATCGCGGGCGGGTCGCCCGGAGGGAGGCATCCGGAGGCGCCTCCAGAATCAGTCCCCATGCAAGTCGTGATGGGGATCGACCCCGGGGCAGCCAACCTCGGCTTCGGCATCGTCCGGGTCGAGGGCAATCGAATGGTCGCGCTCGACGGCGGGGTCGTCGAGACCACGGCCGAGATTCCGATAGAGCGACGGCTGGAGCGGATCCATCGCTCTCTGGCCGAGCTGATTACCTGGCACGAGCCGGAGGCGATGGCGGTCGAGGAAGTCTATTTCGGCAAGAACGTGGAGACGGCGATGACGGTTGGGCGGGCGAGCGGGGTCGCGATGCTCGCCGCCGCCCAGAACGGCGTCCCTTGCTTCGCCTATACGCCGCAGGCGATCAAGATGGCTGTCTGCGGTTCGGGTGGTGCCGGCAAGAAACAGGTGCAACGGATGGTCGGCACGCTGCTCGGGCTGCCCGAGCCGCCCTCGCCCGACCATGCGGCAGACGCCCTCGCTGTCGCGATCTGTCATGGCGGTGGTGTCGGCCGCCGCGAGGCGATCGCCGTCGCCGAAGCAACTGGCAGTCGCGTGCGCGCCGGGGTGGCGGGATGATCGCCGCCGTGCGCGGCGAGGTGATGGTTCGGCGACCTGACCACGTTGTAATTGATGCCGGCGGCGTCGGCTACCGACTGACCGTTTCGGCGGAAACGCTGAAGGCTGTGCCGGCTACCGGGCGAGAGGCCTTTCTGCATACGGAGCTGGTCGCGCGTGAGGACTCGCTTTCCCTCTACGGCTTCGCCTCCGAGGAGGAGCGCGACCTCTTCGGTCAGCTGGTGTCAGTCAGCGGAGTCGGCCCCAAAGTGGCGATCGCGGTGCTCTCCGGCGGCCCGGCTCGTGAGCTGCTGCGGGCAATCGCCGCCGGCGACGCCAAACGCTTCCAGGCGGCCCCGGGTATCGGCAAACGGACGGCGGAGCGGATCATCGTTGAGCTGCGCGAGAAGGTGACCGGCGCACTGGAGGAAGAGGTTGCGGCGGCGGTGCTGGGGGACGGCGACGCCCGCGCCCTCGCCCGCGATGGCCTGGTCAACCTCGGCTACGCGCCACTTGAGGCGGAGCAGCTGCTCGATGGCATCGACAGCGGCGACGCCGAGGAGCTGATTGCGACGGCGCTGCGCAAGGCCGGGACGGGCCGCGCCGCATGAGCGATCGGCCGATCCGCACCCCTGGCATCGATGAGGAGCCGGTACCGGTCGACGCCGAGGTCCGAGTGCACGACGCGCGCGCCGATGCTCCCGATGAGGAACTTGACCGTTCGCTGCGCCCGCCGACGCTGAGCGACTTCGTCAACCAGGAGCAGGTCACCGACCAGCTCTCGATCTTCATCGAGGCGGCGCAGCAGCGGGGGGAGCCACTCGACCACGTCCTGCTTGCGGGGCCGCCCGGCCTCGGCAAGACTTCGCTCGCCCACATCGTCGCCGCCGAGATGGGGGTTCCGCTGGTCCAAACCGCAGGCCCGGCGCTTGAGCGCAAGGCCGACGTTGCCTCCTTCCTTACTGCCCTGGAGCCCGGCAGCGTCTTCTTCGTCGACGAGATCCACCGCCTCGGCCGCGCGGTCGAGGAGACGCTCTACCCGGCGATGGAGGACGGCGAGCTGCCGGTCGTGCTCGGGCAGGGCGCCGGCGCCCGCACCGTCACCCTGCCACTGCCGCCGTTCACGCTGATCGGCGCCACGACGCGGGCAGGTCTCTTGACCACGCCGCTCCGCGACCGCTTTGGTGTCTCCCATCGGCTCGAGCACTACAGCCCGGTGCACTTGGCCAAGATCATCGAACGCTCGGCGGGCATTCTCGGCGTTGAGATCGACGCCGCCGGCGCAGAGGCGATCGCCGAGCGCTCGCGCGGCACCCCGCGGGTCGCAAACCGGCTGCTGAAGCGGGTGCGGGACTTCGCCCAGGTCAAGGGACGGGGCGCGGTCGACGCCGAGGTGGCGGCTGCCGGTCTGGAGATGCTCGAGGTCGACGCCGGCGGCCTCGACCGCAGCGACCGCAGCCTGCTCGAGACGGTCGCGGTCAAGTTCGGCGGCGGCCCGGTCGGCCTTTCGACCCTCGCGGTCGCAATCGGCGAGGAGCAGGACACGATCGAAGACGTGCTCGAGCCCTATCTGCTGCAGGAGGGGATGCTGAAGCGGACCCCCCGCGGGCGCGTTCTCACGGCAAGGGCCTACGAGCACCTTGGGCTGCCCGCGCCCGAGCAAGCGCGCAGTCTGTTTTGAGCGGACTCTCAGTAGCCTGTGGGGCATGCCGTTCTTCATCTGCCCCAACTGCGGCAACAGGGAGCTGAGCGCCGACCGGACGGCCGGGTTCAGCACGCGCCCGAAGGGCTGCTCGAAGTGCGGATTCGGCTTCGTCTTTGAGTTGCTCGACGACTATTACCCGGCCCCCAACGCCGCCTTCTTCGTCTGCGACCAGCAGGCCCGGGTGATCGACGCCGGCCGCGGCAGCTTCGAGCTGACCGGACTCACCGACGAGGACGTGATCGGGCGGCCCGTGCGCGAGGTTTTGGGACTGCGCTGGTTGCAGCAGAGCGAAGGGAGCGGTGTGAGCGGCGCCAACGGCGATTCCGACCCGATCGCGACATCGCTGGAGTGGGGCGTGCGCTCGCTCGGCAAGAAGGTCTCGGTGAATGCCGAGGGCGACCTGCCGGCCGAGGCGGTTGCCGACGTCTTCCCTGCCTACGACGACGACGGCGGCCTGCTGATCGTCCTGACGCCGGAGGGGTAGGGGATGGGGCGGCGACGCGGCAACCTCTTCATCCTCCTCTTCGTCCTCGCCCTGATCGTCGTCTCCGGGCTAGTCGTCGCCCGCCAGGAGACCAAGCTC
This sequence comes from uncultured Solirubrobacterales bacterium, assembly GCA_963817945.1. Taxonomy (GTDB): domain Bacteria; phylum Actinomycetota; class Thermoleophilia; order Solirubrobacterales; family 70-9; genus VRUE01. The sequence continues at coordinate 254,810 of CAWFQH010000004.1, forward strand.
GGGCTCGACCTCAAGGGTGGCGTCGAACTGATCTACCAGGGAACGCCGACCGGGCAGGTGACCGAGGTTCGCGGCGAGGACATCGAGCGTTCGATCGAGATCATCCGCGAGCGGATTGACAAGCTCGGCGTGTCGGAGCCCGAGGTATCTCGCCTCGGTACGACCGAGATCTCGGTGGCCCTCCCCGATGTCACCAACGCGCAGCGCGCGATCGACCAGGTCGGCACTACCGCACAGCTCTACTTCTACGACTGGGAACCGAACCTGATCGGCCGCGAGCAGGCGATCGCCGGTAATCCCGGCCGCGAACCGCCCGGGGAAGCCCTCGCGGAAGCGAACCAGGAATGGACTACGGCGGGCCGCAGCCCGGCCAAACGCGAAAACCAGCAGCTGATCTTCTCCGGCGCGTACCCGAACGCCTACGGGGCGGTGAAACTCGCCTCCGAACAGAAACCGGAGCCCGACTGCAGGGATTGCTCGACCGACCTGCCGCGCTTCTACCTGTTCTCCGAAGACAGCAGCCACAAACTGCTGGTCGGTCCAGAGACGCTCGAAAAGGACCTCTTCGTTACCGCGACCGGCAAAAAACGAGCGCGCAAAGGCGAGGTGCTGGAAGTGCCGCCGGGGACGGTCGTGGTCTCGGAGCTGCCGTCCGACCAGGACGGCTCGGTGATCGAGGACGCTGAGCCTGGTTGGTACGCGCTACGCGACAAGCCCGCCCTCTCCGGAACCGACATCACCGATCCGAAGCAGGAATTCGACGAACTCAAACAGCCCAACGTCACCTTCCAATTCACCGATGACGGCCGTGCGGCGTTCCATGAGGTGACGCGCAAAATCGCCCTTCGCGGCCAGGCGAGAGCATTCGGGTCGCCCACCGGACAACAGGCTGAAGAACTCTCAGGCCGCTTCGCCGTCGTCCTAGATAACGAAGTCAAAACGCGGCCGCTGATCAACTTTGACGAGAACCCTGACGGGATCGACGGCCGCACCGGCGCCCAGATCTCCGGCGGTTTCAACAACATCACCGACGCTCAGGACCTGGCGACGATCCTGCAGATCGGCGCCCTGCCGATCAACCTGAAGCTGATCAGCCAGACGCAGGTCTCGGCGACCCTCGGCGAACAGGCGCTCGACCAGGGGTTGAAAGCGGGGCTGATCGGGCTCGCCCTGGTGATCCTCTTCCTGATCCTTTACTACCGGATGCTCGGCGTCGTCGCGACTCTCGGCCTCGCCGTCTACGCGGTCGTCTTCTTCGCCATGATCAAGCTGATCCCGGTCACGATGACCCTGCCCGGGATCGCTGGCCTGATCCTGACGATCGGCGTCGCGGCCGACTCCAACATCGTCATCTTCGAGCGGATCAAGGAGGAGGTGCGCGCCGGCCGCAGCCTCAGTGCCTCGATCGCGGTCGGCTACCGCAAAGGGATCGCGACGATCATCGACGCCAACGTCATCACCCTGCTCACCGCCTTCATCCTCTTCGTGCTGGCGACCGCGGGGGTCAAGGGGTTCGCCTTCACCCTCGGCGTCGGCACGATCGTCTCCCTGCTCACGGCCGTCGTCTTCACCCAGGCGCTGCTTGGGGTCAGTGGCCGTCGCCTGCTCAGTTCGCCGCGGCTGATGGGTGCGGGGGAGTCGCGGGTCAGATGGCACCTCAACTTCATCGGCGCCAGCCGCTGGTTCTTCTCGGCCTCCGGCGCCATCCTCGTCATCGGCGCCCTCTCGCTGGCGGGCAACCAGCTCAACTTCGGCATCGACTTCGAATCGGGCACTCGGCTCAACTTCGCGCCGGAGCGCACTGCCTCGGTGGAGGACGTCCGCGGCGCCCTCGAGGCCGAGGGCCTGGACGACGCCGAGATCCAGGAGACCGAGAACGACCGCTTCGGCAACGGCTTCCAGATCCAGACCGGCGAGCTGCAGCCGGGCGGTGTGAGCGCGGTCAAAGCAGCGATCGGCTCGGAGTTCGGGATCCAGCCCGGCAGCTTCGAAAACACCAGCGTTGGGCCGACCTTCGGCGAGCAGATCGCGCGCAGCGCGATGCTCGCGATCATCTTCTCGCTGCTGCTGATCTCCGCCTACGTCGCTTTCCGCTTCGAAGCGAAGTACGCAGTGCCGGTCCTGATCGCCGTCGCCCACGACATCCTCATCACCGCCGGCGTCTACTCGCTTGCCGACAAAGAAGTGACGAGCGGGACCGTGGCCGCGTTCCTCACCATCCTCGGCTACTCGCTGTACGACACGGTGATCGTCTTCGACCGCATCCGCGAGAACGTGCCGCGGATGCCGCGGGCGGCGTTCTCCCAGATCGTCAACCGCTCGATGAGCGAGGTGCTGACCCGCTCGCTGATCACCGGCCTTTCCTCGGTATTCCTCGTCACCGTGCTGCTGATATTCGGCGGCGCCACCCTGCAGGACTTCGCTTTCGCGATGATGGTCGGCATCTTCTCCGGTACCTACTCGTCGATCTTCATCGCTTCGCCGGTGTTGAACGCTTGGAAGGAACGCGAGCCCGGTTTTACCCGGCGGCGCGAACGCATCGTCAGCGCCGACGGCAGGGTGCCGGCTTTCGTCGACGAAGCCGAGCTGGCCAGGCTCGACGACGAGGCGGTCGCCAAGGTAGAGACCGACGAGGACGAAGCGCTCCTGCAGCAGGATGCGCGGCCGCGGCCCGGAGCGGTCGCCACTGCCGAGCCGCCCGTGAGCGGCGATGGCAGCGATCCCTCGAGCAACGGGGAACCGGCAGCCGCCAGCGATCCTGCCGCCGCCGAGCGTCGCGAGCGCAACAAACGGCGCCGCGAACGTCGCCAGCAGCGTCGCAAACACGGGAGGAACCGATGACCGAGGAGGCGGGCTGCTAATGGCGCTGGTTGTCTGGTTCACCATGGGGCTGGCCCTCTGGCACTTCACGATCTTTCTGCCGGACCGCTTCTGGCAGGGGATCGTCGGCGCCCTGCTCGGGTCGACGATCGGTGCGGTCCTGTTCGGTGCCATCGTCCAGGCGGCCTCCGGCAGAAGCCTCGGCGACACCGACTTGGCAACGGCTTTGCTAGCGCTACCGGGGGTTGCGATCGGCCTCGCGGTCGTCTGGGCGATCGGCGTCCGCCAGGAGTCCGAGCCGCTCTAGTCCCTCCTAGGAGGACTACGCCGCATTTTGCGCCTGGCGGAGCGTCGATTTCCGCCGACACGCCGCCTAGTTTGGCTGCGTGCCGGAATCCGCCTCTTCATACCGCGCCGAGCCCTACGAGTACCGCGAGGCGCGGGCGCTTGCCGATGCGCTGGGCCTGAGCGAGCCGGTTGCCGTCACGCTCGTGCGGCGCGGCTACCGCACGCCTGAGGAGGCGCGCGCCTTCCTCGACGCCGACGAGTCGCATCCGCCCTCGGCCTTCCGCTCGATGGCCGCCGTCGTCGAGCAGGTGCAGGCGACGGTGCGCGCGGGCGGGCCGATCACCGTCCACGGCGACTTCGACGTCGACGGGGTCTGCGCCACCACGATCCTCGTCGGCGCCCTGCGCGAGCTCGGCGCCGAGTGCGATTGGCTGATTCCGGACCGGATCGCCGACGGGTACGGCCTGACAGCCGCCAACATCGAGCGCCTCGCCGCCCGCGGCACCTCGCTGCTCATCACCGTCGACTGCGGTGTCACCGCGGTGAAGGAGGTCGCCCTCGCCCGCTCGCTGGGGATGGACGTCATCGTCACCGATCACCACCAGCCGGCCAAGGAGCTACCGGACTGCCCGATCCTCCACCCAGCTTTGGACGGATACCCCTTCGAGCACCTCTGCGGCACCGCAGTTGCATGGAAACTCGCCTGCGCGTTGAGAGAGGGGGTGGGCAGGGGGTCTCCGGGAACTCCTCGCGAACGCGAGCCCGGAGACCCCCTGACCACCCCCTCGGACGACCTCGATCTAGTTGCCCTTGCGACGGTCGCCGATGTCGTGCCGCTCGTCGGGGAGAACCGCGCCCTGGTGCGGCGAGGACTAGCCGAGGCCCAGCGAGCAGGCCGGCTGGGTTTACGAGCGTTGCTGGAGGCGGCGCGGTGCGAGCCGACGCAGCTCGACACCGGCGATCTGGGCTTCAAGCTGGCCCCGAGGATCAACGCTGCGGGACGGCTGTACCGCGCCGATGCCGGGGTCGAGCTGTTTCTGACTAATGACGAGAGCCGCGCCGCGGCGATTGCCACCGAGCTGAACCGCGCCAACGCTGAGCGGCGAACGACCGAGCGCGAGGTCGCCGACGCGGCGGAGGCGGCCCGGCGCGAGCTGCCCGACCGCCTACGCGACGGCGCTGGCCTCGTCCTCGCCGGCGAGGGATGGCATCCCGGGGTGATCGGGATCGTCGCCTCGCGCCTGGTGGAGCGACATCACCGCCCGGTCGTTGCGATCTCGCTCGAGAGCGATGGCTCGGGGCGTGGATCCGGGCGCAGCATTCCCGGCTTCGATCTGCTGGGCGCGCTCGAAACCTGCTCGGAGCACCTGGAGCGCTTCGGCGGCCATCGCGCCGCCGCCGGCCTGCAGCTGCGACCGGGCGCGCTCGCCGCCTTCCGCGAGGCCTTCGCGGCCCACGCCGAAGCGGTGCTCGGTCCCGAGGACCTGGTCCGCACCGAGAAGGTCGACGCCTTCGTCGGCGGCGCCGGTCTCTGCCTCGACCTCGCGGAGGAGCTGGAGCGCTTGGCCCCCTTCGGGATGGGCAATCCCGGTGTGCGGTTGCTGGCTCCCTCGGCGACCGTCCGCGACGTGCGCGCGATCGGCGATGGCAAGCACGTTCGCTTCAGCCTCCATAGTGGTGGGCATCGCGCTCTCGGGGTCGCGTTCGGCCGCTCCGGTATCGGCCATGGCGAGGACGATGCGCTCGACGCCTCGCTGCGACTCGAGGTGAACCGCTGGAACGGGTCGGTCGAGCCACAAGTCGTGTTGCGCGAGCTCTATCCACTCGAGCAGTTCTGCAGGTGTCCGGGGGAGGAGTGGTGGGGCCGCTTCGAGCGCGAGCTGCGTCTGCCGCTCGAGTCGGCGCTGAGCCGCGGTCCTGCGGCTCCCGCCAGCCGCGAGCGAGTCCGCTGTCGCGGCTCGGGCGCCGCCGCGCTCGCCGAGCTCCTCTCCAGTGGGGCGGAGGTGCTGGCGGTCTGCGCCGACTCTTCCCGGCGGGCATCGCTCGCCGGCTTGGCGCGCTTCAGCGGGCGCTTCGAGCGGGTGTCCTGCGAGCGCTGCGGGAATCCCGTCGTCGAGGGGCTGAGGACGCCAGCCGTAACCGACTACCTGGCCCTGGAACGGGCTCCGGATCTGACCCGGGAGTTCTCCCACCTCGTGCTGGTCGACCCGCCTCCGTCGGCTGAGCACGAGCGCCTAGTTACGGGCCCGGTCGACGGCTGGGAGGAAGGCGCAGGTCATCCCGGTTTCTTGCACGAGGCCTGGGGGCGGTCCGACGTCGGCGCGGCCCTGGCCCTCTTGGAAGAGCAGCTGGCTCGCCGCCCGGTCCTGATCGCCGCTTTCCGCGACCTGCGCGAGGCCGGAGAGGCGAGCGGCGAACGCCTGCGGGACGCCCTGCGCGGAAGCGGGCCGCATCCGCGCGGACCCGAGGCGGCGGCACGATGCTTCCGCGTGCTCGACGAGCTCGGCTTGGTGCAGGGGGATCCAGCCGGGGGTAGCGGCACGGTCGGGGTCGTATCCTCAGAGGGAACCGATCTGGAGCGCTCGGCGGCATTTCGCGCCTACGGCGCCCGTCACCAGGAGGCCCTGCGATACCTCGAACGACTCAACAAGACGTAGCGCAGCACGAGCTCCTCGGCGACCTCTTCGCCGTCGTGGAGGAGTTCGACTCGCCGGAGGAAAGCGCTGGTGCCGACGGCGAGATAGCCGTCGTGACGACGACGATCGATCGCCAGGCCCTCACCCGTGCCTTCGATTTCGCCTGCGACCGCCACGCCGACCAGCTGCGCCGCTCCGGCGACGAGTTCATCACCCACCCAGTGGGGGTCGCTCAGATCTGCGCCGGCATGCGGCTTGACACCGAGACGCTCTGCGCGGCGCTCCTGCACGACACGGTGGAGGACACGAGCGCCAGTCTGGGGGAGATCCGCGAGGAGTTCGGCGAGGAGATCGCCAAGCTGGTCGACGGCGTCACCAAGCTGACCGAGATCACCTTTGAGAGCCGCGACGAGCGGCAGGCAGAGAACTACCGCAAGATGATGGTGGCGATGGCCACCGACGTCAGGGTGATCCTGATCAAGCTGGCTGACCGTCTCCACAACATGCGCACGCTCGGCGCCCTGCCGAAGCAGAAGCAGATGGCGAAGTCGCGCGAGACGCTGGAGATCTACGCGCCGCTAGCCCATCGGCTCGGGATCCACGCGATCAAATGGGAGCTGGAGGACCTTGCCTTCGCGACCTTGCACCCACGCAAGTACAAGGAGATCAAACAGCTCGTCGCTCAGCAACGCGACGAGCGGGAGGTCTACGTCAACGAAGCGGGCGAATTCCTCGCGACCGAGTTGAAGAAAGTCGGCATCGCGGCAGAAATCTCAGGTCGCGCCAAGCACTTCTACTCGATCTACACGAAGATGACCAAGAAGGGGCGCGAGTTCAACGAGATCTTCGACCTGACCGCGATGAGGGTGATCGTCGGCTCAGTCAAGGACTGCTACGGGGCGATCGGGATCATCCACTCGCTCTGGAAGCCGCTGCCGGGGCGCTTCAAGGACTTCGTCGCGATGCCGAAGGCCAACATGTACCAGGCGCTGCACACGACTGTGATCGGCCCGGAAGGCAAGCCGCTGGAGATCCAGATCCGCACCGCGGAGATGCACAAGCTGGCCGAGTACGGCATCGCCGCCCACGTCGCTTACAAAGAGGGGGGCAGCGGCGACCCGCAGCGCGAGAAGATGACCTGGCTGCGGCAGCTGGTCGAGGCCGAGGGCGAGCAGGACCCGGCGGAGTTCCTCGAGTCCCTCAAGGTCGACCTGTTCGAGGACGAGGTCTTCGTCTTCACCCCCAAGGGCGAGGTTAAGAACCTCTCCGCCGGCTCAACGCCGCTCGACTTCGCCTACGCCGTCCACACCGACGTCGGCCACCGCTGCGTCGGCGCCAAGGTCAACGGCTCGATCGTGCCGCTGCACTACCAGCTGCGCTCCGGTGACATCGTCGAGGTTCTGACCGCGAAGCAGAAGCGCGGGCCCTCGCGCGACTGGCTGGGGCTGGTGCGGACCAGCCGCGCCCGCAACAAGATCCGCGCCTTCTTCAAAGAGGAAAGGCGCGAGGACGCGGAGCGCAGCGGTCGCGAGGCGCTCGAGGAGGCGCTGCGCAAGCGCGGCCTGCCGATGCAGAAGCTGGTTATGTCGCCGCTGCTCGCTGACGTGATCCGCGAGATGGGTTTCCGCAAAGCAACTGACTTCTACATCGCCCTCGGTCAAGGGAAGATCTCCACCAAGGCGGTCGCCAACAAGCTGATGCAGCGGCTGAAGGCGGGCGAGGCGGTCGAAGAGGAGCCGCTCGGCCTGCCCGGCGAGGCGCGCGAGGACAAGGCGCGGCGGACCAAGGATGCGTCCGACTACGGGATCAGCGTCAAGGGGGCCGAGAATGTCGTCGTGCGGCTGGCCAAGTGCTGTCGGCCGGTGCCCGGCGATGAGATTGCCGGCTACGTCTCGCTCGGTCGCGGCATCACTATCCACCGCACCGATTGCAAGAACCTGAAGGCGCTGAAGAAAGCGCCGGAACGGTTCGTCGACGTCAGCTGGGGTGGTGAGAACGAGTCGACCTTCCGGGTCGAGCTGCAGATCGACGCCTACGATCGCACTCGCCTGCTGGAGGACCTCTCGCGCACCTTCTCGGAGGCCGGCATCAACATCGTCGGCGCCAGCTGCATGACCAAGCACCCGATGGTGAAGAACCGCTTCGTGGTCGAGGTTGGCGACACCGAGCAGCTGAAGCAGTGCATCTCCCGCCTGCGCAACGTCGAGAGCGTCTTTGACGCCTACCGGATCACGCCGACGGCGTAGTTTGGCAAAGGCTCGAACGGGGCAAAGGTTGACTGAATATCCGCCGGTTCGGCTCTATACGCTCATATACGATGCCGGCGCGGAATAGGGTGACGCCAATGCAGATTGGGGGAGGCGATTGCATGAAAACGGTGACCGCGGTGCCACCGTGTTTGGCCTGTCGCATCGCATTGGCCCACGAAACCGGCCCGATTGCGTCCATTGCGTAGCGAGACTGCAATGAGGTCGGTATCCGTCGAGCTGAGTGAGTTCGCATTCGAAGCGCTGGCCGGAGAGCCATCTCCGGATACGGGTTCCCTGCAGTTGCGACTGATCCAGGCCATCCGGCTCTATCTGAGCGACAGAGAGGTCGGAAGGCCGGGCTGGAGGTATCCCGCCTGGCGCCACGATCGCGAGACCGGTGCCAGGGGATCCATCGACCTAAGCATCGACGAGGATCTGTGGAGCGAGCTCGCGACGGAGGCGGCCCAGCAGGGCACCTCTGTCGATCGACTTGCCGAGCACGCGGCGCTCTACTTCGCCGCCGAGCTGAACGCTGGCCGGATCACGGAACGAATCCTCGACGATTTCGAACCGCCGAGCGACGACCGCTAGGCGGCTGGCGGCGCCACCATCGGGCTGGCGCCGAGCTCGACTAGATTCGCCTGCAGGGCGCGCCGGCCGCGGTGGTGGAGCCCATGGACCGAGCTCTCGGTCTTGCCGAGGGTGGTTGCGATCTCGGTCGGGGAGAGGCCGACGATGTGTCGCAGCACCAACACCTCGCGCTGGTCCTCCGGCAGACCCTCGAGAGCCTGGCGGAGGTCCCGGCCGCGGTCGAGGCTGGTTTGGACGTTGCCATTGTCGGCAACCCTCACCTCCTCGGTGGGGATCGTCCGCCTTGCCCGCATGTGGTCAAGTGCCGCGTTACGGGCGACCCGCAGGATCCACGCCGCGAACGGCACCTCGCGCCGCTCGTATTTTCCGATCGCCGTCATCAGCTTGGCGAACACGTTCTGGGTGATGTCTTCGGCCTCGTGATGATCCTGGACGAAGCTGGCCACGTAGCGCTGGACGTCGGGGGCGAAGGCGACGTAGAGGAAGTGCAGCCCCGCTGGATCGCCGGCCTGTGCCTTAGTGACCGCACGCTGCACGAGGCGGCTGTCGCGACTCCCCGCTACAGTCGCCGGATCGGTTTGACTGGTCAAATTATCTTTCGATCGAATTGAAAATTTTCGTCCCAAAATTGCCTAAAGATCAGCCTTACTTCAGCGCTATTTGGGTCAAACGTGCCAACAGAAATACGAGCACTTGGTCCATTTGTCAATCCCAAATATTCGTCCAATTTTGCTGACCAGGCTCAAGTTCTCCACAATCGTTGCACTCATAATCCAGTCTTAAAGCGAAATTCACGAAGGCGGAAGTGAAAATCGGGTACGCGGCAGGAACCAGTGTTGGTTCGGGTTTTGGACGGTGTTGATCCAGAAAATCGGGTACGCGGCAGGAACCGGTGTGGGTCCGGTTTTTTGGACGGGAAGGCGCGCCGCGCGCCCGCTCGATCCTATGCCGGGACGGTGTGGATGCCGAGCTCGTGCTCGCGACCGGCGACCAGCACTTCGTCGACTGGCCGGACCGGGCTGGGCTCACCGTGGGCGTGCAGCGACTGCTCCAGCGCCTCCAGGCCGAGCACGATCTCGAGCCCGAGGCGGGCATTGGAGACCGGGGTGGACCCATCGCGGATCGCGGCCGCGAAGTCGCACAGCTCGAGGCCGAGTGGCTCCGCGGCATCGATGCGAGGCGCAACCATGTCGCCGGTGCGGTAAGTGAGTCGGTACTCGCCGAAGTTGGCGGGCGGCTCGGCGAAGTCGAGCCCGCGGTCATAGACGCGAACCGAGTCGTCGGCGGCGGTGTCCGCGTACTGGACCATGCGGCGACTGCCGACCACGACCATCTGGCGCATTTTGCGCGGCGCCAGCCAAGAAAGCTGCACGCTCGCCTGCGTGCCTCCGTCGAAGCGCAGGGTCAGGAATGCGGTCTCGTGGACACCCTCCTGAAAGACGCTGCGCCCGCTTGCCGAGACCTCGACGAGCGGTTTCCCCAGCCAGTGGAGGAGGATCGAGAGATCGTGGGGTGCGAGGTCGAGCACCACACCGTCCTGCTGGTAGATGCCGAGGTTCATCCGCGAGGAGGTGACGAAGTAGACCTCGCCCAGCTCGTCTTCCTGAATCAGATCGCGAACGGCGTTCACCGATGGGCTGTAGAGGAAAGTATGGCCCGGCATCAGCACGAGGTCGCGGTCCTCGGCCAAGGCGATCAGGGCTGCGGCCTCCTCGGCCGTTCGAGCCAGTGGCTTCTCGACCAGGACATGCTTGCCGCTCTCCAGCGCACGGCGCACGAGGCTGTAGTGGGTGTGGGGTGGGGTGGCGATCGCCACCGCCTCGATCCGGGGATCGGTCAGAGCGGCGTCGAGATCGCGCTCGACCCAGAAGCCGGGGTGGCGCCGGCGGAAGTCGGCAGCACGGTTCTCATCGAGCTCGCAGAGGCCCATGAGGCGAAACTCGGGTCGCTCGACGACGTTGCGGACCAGGTTCGGACCCCAGTAGCCGTAGCCGACGACCATCGTCCCAATCGGGTTGGACATCACTCCGCTCCCTTCCGGCTCAGTACGACCCAGGGGGTCTTGGCCAAGATCCAGAGGTCCAGCAGCAGCGTTCGCGACTCCGCGTACTCGACGTCGAGCCGAACCATCTCTTCATACGTGCGTTCGCTGCGACCGCTCACCTGCCAGAGGCCGGTGAGGCCGGGCTTGACCGCGAACCGACGCCCGTACCAGGCGGGGTACTCGGCGACCTCGTAGGAAATCACGGGCCTCGGGCCAACCAGAGTCATGTCGCCGCTGACCACATTGATCAGCTGGGGCAGCTCGTCGATGCTCCACTTCCTGATCAGGCGACCGACCCGGGTGATGCGATCGTCGATCACGAGCTTGTACAGCCCGTCATGCTCGATTGGGGCTTCGTCCTCGCCGCCGCTCTTGATCAGCGCCGTCACGTAATCACGGTGCCCCTTCGGGTCCGCGTCGACTCGCATGCTGCGGAACTTAAAAAGGGTGAATTCGCGGCGGTTGCGGCCGACGCGTCGCTGGCGAAAGAGGGCCGAGCCTGGGCTCTCGACGCGAATCGCCAGCGCGACCGCGAGCAGCAGCGGCGCCACCAACAGCAGCAGCGTGCCAGCGATTGCGATGTCCGCGACACGCCGGGGCGTCGTCTGCCAGAGCGGTTCTGCGTCGCGGCGCTCGAGCCGCCGGTCTGTGAGTCCGTGGGCCTCCATCTCTCTGCCTAGACAACGAGCCCGGCGGTGCTGACTTCCAAGCCGCGCCGCTCGAAGAGGGCGAAAAAAGGATGGTCCGTCGCGCAAACCCTCGCCCCTCTCGCGCGTTGCTGTGGTGATGTCGCACAGGCTGGTTTCCATCATCGGTTCGCGGCCGGAGATCGTCCAGGCCGCTCCCCTGTCCTTTGCCTACCGGGACCACGTGGAGGAGATCCTCGTACACACCGGTCAGCACTACGACCCCGGGATGTCCGATCTTCAGATCGCCGATCTGCGGCTCCCGGTTCCCGATTACAACCTCGGCGTCGGCTCGCTGCCCAATGAGGAGGGAGTCGCCGTCGCGCAGAGACGGATCGCCGAGGTGCTCGAGGGTGAGCGGCCGGATGCGGTTCTGGTCCGCGGCGACACCAATGCGACGATTGCCGGCGCCCGCGCCGCCATCGCCGCGGGATTGCCGCTGCTCCACGTCGAGGCCGGCCTGCGCAGCCACCGGCTTGACATGCCCGAGGAGCACAACCGGATCGAGACCGACAAGCTCTCCGACGTGCTGTTTGCGCCCTGTGAGCACGCACGCGACACGCTGCTGCGCGAACGGGTGAGTGGGACGACCTTCGTGACCGGGGACGTCCTGGCCGACGTGCTGCTGGCGACGCGCCAGCGGCTCCCGGATGGGGTCGAGCGCGGCGACTACGTGCTGGCGACGGTCCACCGCAACTACAACACCGACTCGGCGCGCCGGCTGGGCTCGATCCTCGCTTGCCTCGCCGAGGCCCCTTGCCGCGTCGTCTTGCCGCTTCACCCCAGGACTCGCAAGGCGCTCTCCACCTGGAACCTCAGCCTTCCGGCCAATGTCGAAGCGCGCGATGCCGTCACCTACACGGAGATGCTGGCGCTCGAGCGCGACGCGGTCGCGATTGCGACCGACTCCGGCGGCGTCCAACGTGAGGCTTACCTTTGGGGCGTCCCCTGCGTCACGCTTCGCGAGGAGACGGAGTGGATCGAGACGGTGGCCACCGGCTGGAACGTGCTGGTCGGCGCCAATCCAGAGCTGTTCCGGCTGGCCATGGAGAGGCCCCGGCCCGAATCCAGGCCGCCGATCTTCGGCGATGGCAGGGCCGCCGAGCGAATTGCCGAGCTGACCGTCACCTCCCTCGACGAGGCCTTGGAGGAAGCGGTTGCCTGAGCAGCTCAATGTCGGTGTCATCGGCTGCGGCCGGATGGGCGCCTTTCACGTGCGCAACTACCTGCAGCTCGACTGCGCGCGGCTCGTCGCCGTCGCCGATCCGGACGAGAGCGCCCGCCGGCGCGCCGTGGGTGGAACCGGCATCCGGGACTACGCCGACTGGCGGTCGATGCTCGAGTGCGAGGCGGGGGCGCTCGATGCGGTCTCGGTCGCCTGCAACTCCGAGGCCCATGCCGAGGTGACGCTCGACGCGCTCGACGCCGGCCTGCATGTGCTGGTCGAGAAGCCGATCGCGACGACCCTTCCCGACGCGCTGCGGATGCGCAGCGCCGCCATGGAGGCCGGGCTGAAGTTGATGGTCGGCCACATCGAGCGCTTCAATCCGGCCGTTTCCAAACTCCGCGAGCTCGTCGCCGAAGGACGACTGGGCCCCATCTACCGCGCCCATGCGACGCGGGTCGGGCCGCTGCCGGCCCGCATTCAGGACGCCGGCGTCGCGATCGACCTCGCCACCCACGATCTCGACGTGCTCCAGCACGTATTGGGCGCCGGGATCACCGACATCTACGCCGACGGACGGCGCTTCGTACACGAGGCCCAGGAGGACCTGTTGACCTGCCTGGTGCACTTCAACGGGCACGCGGGCGACGTTCTCGGCTTGCTCGATGTCAACTGGTTGACGCCGGAGAAGCGGCGCGAGGTGGCGCTGATAGGGGCCAACGGGCTGCTCAAAGCGAGCTACATCACCCAGGACGTCTGGTTCGTCGAGTCGCCGGTGGCGCCGCTGAAATGGGAGGGTCTCTCGATGCTCCGCGGTGAGGGCGAGGGCGCCGCGGTGCGCTTCTCGCTGGCCAAGGTCGAGCCCTTGGCCGCGGAGCTGGAAGCCTTCTGCCGCTGCGTGCTCGAGGATCTGCCGGAGCCGGTCGGCGCTCACGACGGCGTCAAGGCGCTGGCGGCGGCGCTTGCCGTACGCGAGTCGGCGGCCGTGCGCCGCCCTGTCCAGCTGCTCGACATCCCCGAGCCCCGACCATTGGAGGTCGCCGCGTGATCCGCTTCGTGATCCCCGCCTACAACGAGGCCGAGAACGTGCCTCGCCTGCTTGCCGAGCTGGCGCCGGTCGCGCGCAAGCTCGGAGCTCGGGTGATCTTCGTCGACGACGGCTCCAGCGACGGCACCAGCGAGGCGATCCGCGAGCACGCCAGGGACATGCACCTAGCGATAGTCCGCCACCCGGTCAACCGTGGCCTCGGCACCGCCATCAACTCCGGCATCCGCGCCGCGCTCGGAGGAGTCCTCCGACGACGACGCGATCGTCACCCTCGAGGCCGATACGACCTCGAACCTGGCCGACCTGCCGCGGATGCTGGAGCTGTTCGACCAGGGCACCGACGTCGTCCTCGCGTCGGTCTACGCCCCGGGCGGGGAGATCATCGGCGTCGCCGGTTGGCGGCTTGCAGCCAGTAAAGCCGTCTCCAATACCTTCCGTGTGCTCGGCGGGCTGCGCGATATGCACACGCTTTCCTCGCTCTATCGCGTCTACCGGGCGGGAACGCTGCGAGGGCTGCCGATACCTACGGCTACCTGCTGGTCCGCGAGCCCGGCTTCGCCGCCAACGTCGAGCTGCTGCTGAAGCTCTACAACGCCGGCGCCACCGTCGTCGAGGTGCCGACGGTCAACGACTGGACCAATCGCAAAGGCGAGTCGAAGATGCAGCTGAAACCGACCGTGCTGGCCTACCTGCGGGTGATGACGGCGCACTTGGTCGGCCGCATCCAGCCGCCGCCGCTCTCGCCGCTCGCCGACGGTGAGAACTTGGAGACGCCGAGCGAGCGACCGGCCGTGGGCGAGCCGCCGCTCGCTCAGGTGGGATGAGCCCGCAGCCGCCACGGGTCGGCGTAATCGGCGGCGGCGTCCTCGGCATCACCCTGGCCTTGCGCCTCGCTCAGGCGGGCGCCGCGGTGACCGTGCTCGAGCGCGGACCGACCTTGGTGGGCTCGCCGGCACGATCGAGCTGGGGGGGCACGCGATCGACCGCTTCTACCACGTCATCACCCCTGCCGACGCGAGGATGATCGCGATGGCGGAGGAGGTCGGCCTCGGCGATCAGCTCCGCTTCCAATCCGTGGGGGCGGGCTTCTTCGCGGGCGGTGAGCTGCACGACTTCAACGGGGTCGGCGATCTGCTGCAGGTTCGCGCCGCTCAGCCCGCTGTCCCGCCTTCGCCTCGCCTGGTTCGTCGCCCAGTGCCAGTTGCGCGGCTCCTACCGGGGGCTCGAGGACGTGCCGCTGGAGGCGTGGTTGCGCCGCCACTGCGGCAGACAGGTGGTGGAGCGGATTTGGAAGCCATTGCTGCGCTCGCGTTTCGACGGCGACTTCTCCGAGCTGCCGGCCACCTACCTCTGGGCCAGGACGCGGCGGATGTCCGGCGCCCGTGGCGAGAAGGGCAGGGGCGGAGAGCAGATGGGGCACATCGTCGGCGGTCACCAGCGACTGATAGACGCGATGGTCGCCCGGGCGCGCGAGCTTGGCGTGGAGGCGCGAACCGGGGCGGCCGTGGAAGGCCTGGCGACGGACTCCGATGGCGCCGTGACCGGGGTCGAGCTGGATGGGGAGACGCTGGACTTCGACTTGACGATCCCGACCTTGCAACCCCCGGCTCTGCGCTTCCTCCTGCCCGAGCGCCATCAGGATCTGTTGGCTGCCTACCCGCAGCGCTGGCTCGGCGTCGTCTGCGTGATCCTCAAGGTGCCGCGGTCGCTGCTGCCCTACTACGCCGTCAACATCGTCGACGAGACGCCGATCACGACCGCCGTCGAGACCTCGCAGGTCCTCGGCACTGAACACACCGATGGCCGGCACCTCGTCTACCTGCCGAAGTACTGCGCGCCGGATGCGGCCGAGCAGAGCGAGGACGACGAGTCCCTCTACGAGCGGTTCACCGACTATCTCGCACGGATCGCACCGGGGTTCTCCCGTGAGGAGGTCGTCGAGTGGACGGTGCAGCGGGCCAAGCTGGTCGAGCCCGTCCATCCGCTCGCTCCGGCTGGGGGGCGGCGGATCGCGCCGGTTTGGACCGGGGTCGAGGGGCTGGCGCTGGCTTCGAACGCGCAGATCTATCCCGAGCTGCTCAACGGCGACTCGGTGATGGGGTTCGCGGAACGGGTCGCCGGCGAGGCGATCGACCGTCTCGCCCTCGACCGCCAGCCGGCTGGGCGACCGGTACCGGTTTGACATGTACCAGGTCGAGGCGTCGCGAGCGCTGTTGCGGCCGCGGACCTGGGCGCCGCGGCGCGTGCGGCTGAGCGTCCCCCGCAACGTCGTCCTGCTCGGAACGGTCAGCCTGCTGACCGATGTCTCGGCGGAGATGGTCGCCACCGTGCTGCCCCTCTATCTGGTCTTCTCGCTCGGCGCCAACCCGCTCGTGCTGGGTGCGATCGACGGCACCTACCGCGGTGCGGCTGCCCTCGTGCAGGTCGCCAGCGGCTTTGCCTCCGATCGCTGGCGGCGTCACAAGGAGGTCGCCGTCACCGGCTACGGAATCTCCGCTGTCTGCAAGGTCGCTCTGGTTGCCTTCGGTGGCGCGATCGGCGCCATCGGCGCGATCGTCGCCGTCGACAGGATCGGCAAGGGCATCCGGACCGCCCCTCGTGACGCGCTGATCTCGCTCTCGTCCAGCAAGGCAGGCCTGGCCACCGCGTTCGGCGTCCACCGGGCGATGGACAGCGCTCGGGGCGATGCTCGGCCCGCTGATTGCGTTCGGCATCCTTTTGGCCGCGCCGCTTCGCTTCGACGCGGTCTTCGTGGTCAGCACGCTGTTCGCCCTGTTGGGCGTCGCTGTGCTCGTGCTCGCGGTGCAAGGCCGCCCTCAGCGGGCGCCTCGCGACACCGCGCAACCGTCGCTGCGCTCGGCGCTGGGGTTGGTTCGCGAGCCCCGCTTCCGGGTGCTGCTGCTCGCTGCCGGTGCCCTCGCCCTCGTCACGGTCTCCGATGCCCTCATCTACGTCGGGCTGCAGCGACGAATCGACTTCGAGCCCGCCGTCTTCCCGCTGCTCTTCGTCATCACCGCGCTCGCCTACATGGCGCTGGCGATCCCGCTCGGTCGGCTCGCCGACCGGGTCGGGCGGGTGCCGGTGCTGCTCGCCGGACACGCCCTACTGCTCTTCGTCTACGCGGCGCTGCTGCTGCCCTCGCTCGGATACGGCGGGCTCTGCGCCGCCCTCGTCCTTCTTGGCGCCTATTTCGCGGCGACCGACGGCGTTACGGTGGCGCTTGCCGGAGCGCTGCTGCCCGAGCGGCTTCAGGCAAGCGGCATCGGCATGCTGACCACCGTCGTCAGCGTCGGCAGGCTGCTTTCCTCGCTGGCCTTTGGGGCGCTCTGGTACGCGGTCGGCCTGGAGACGGCGACGGTCGTCTTCGCAATTGGGCTGGCAACGATGCTCGTCATCTCCGCGCCGCCGCTGCTGCGGGCACAGCGGGAGCCACTCGTTGAGTAAGCATCGCCGCAGGGTCCTGCTGGCGATCGCCGCCGGCTGTCTTTGCCTTGGCGTCGCCTACGTGATCGTCGCCTCCTTCGGCGCCGGCTCGCCGACCAGCGACGCCAAGCCTCGGGCCACCGCCGCAACCGGACCGGCGCCGGCCAGCGCCGATTTCCTGGTGCGTGGTGTCGACCGCGACGACCCGCGCCTCAACGGTTATGTGTTCCGGGTCGAGGACGGAAAGCCACTGCCATCCGCCACCCACGACCTGGCCTGCCAGCGCGTCCACTTCGCCGCCGGGGGTGGGTTATGCCTCGCGGTCGCCAGCTCGGGAGTCGACTACGAAGCGATCATCTTCGACGCGCAGCTGCACAGGCGGGCCCGGTTCGGACTCACCGGCCTGCCCTCGCGGGCACGGGTTTCACCCGACGGGCGCTACGGCGCGGTGACCGTGTTCGTGAACGGACACTCCTATCTCGACGAAGGAGGCTTCTCGACCACGACCACGATCGTCGACATGCGCTCCGGAGAGCAGCTCGGCGAACTCGAGGAATTCGACGTTTTCATCGGTGAGAGGCGCATCGAGTCGCCCGATTTCAACTTCTGGGGGGTCACGTTCGCCGACGATCCGAACCGGTTCTACGCCACCCTGCGAACCGGTGATAGTTACTACCTGGTCGAGGGCGATCTACACGCCCGGCAGATGCGGGCGCTGCGTGATGGGGTCGAGTGTCCTTCACTGTCCCCCGACGGCACCCGGATCGCCTACAAGAGCCGCCTTGGCAATTCCGACGAGTGGCGTCTGCGCGTGCTCGACCTTGCAACGCTCTCCGACCACTCGGTGGCCGAGCAGCGCTCGATCGACGACCAAGTCGAGTGGCTGGACGACCGCACGCTTACCTATTCCGACGGGCTCGACGTCTACACGACGCCGGCCGACGGCAGCGGCGAACCGCGACGGCTGCTCCGCGGGGCCGCCTCGCCTGCCGCGCTCTCGGCACACTAGCCCCCCGACCTGAATCGCGGGTAAAGCCCGCAAAGAGGCAGCGACGGGTGCCCATCCCCCAACCGCGCGCATATTCGCGTGGTGATCGGGGTAACGAGATTGGGAGTACGTAAGTCGTCCAGATACGTAAGCCGCTCCGGAATACGTAAGTCGTCCAATCATGCGGACGGCGCTAGGGATGACGATCGATTGATTCGACAGAGCCGGTGTTCCCAGTCGGTCCGTGAGGGCCAGAGAGGTTCTGATGATGCGAAAGATCGGTGGTTGGACCCTGCCCGGAGCGTGCATTGCGACGCTGGCGATCGTCGCGCTGTCCACGGCGTCAGCGGCCGATTGGACCGGCAACCAGGTCAGGGCCTTCCTGGCCAACAAAGTTGCCTTGAAGCGCTCTGAGGTGAGAGCGGATCGCAGGGACATCGATCGCGACGGCTTGACGAACACTTTCGAGCGGCGACGCTCTCACACCAGTCCGCGGCGGCGCGACACCGATCGCGACGGACTGACCGACGGGTTTGAGGTGAACACGTCCCGCACCGATCCACGTGACCCTGACACCGACGACGACGGGCTTGGCGATGGCAGGGAGGTCACGACGGGATCCGACCCACTCGACCCGAGTAGCCCGGCCGAGACGCCGGAGCCACAGCCTGCGCCAGCGCCAGACCCCCAGCCTGAGCCAGAACCCCAGCCCGAGCCAGAGCCCCAGCCCGAGCCAGAGCCAGAGCCACAGCCCGCTCCAGCGCCTGACCCACAGCCCGAGCCACAGCCCGAGCCAGAACCACAGCCCGAGCCAGAGCCAGAGCCAGAGCCTGCTCCAGCGCCTGACCCACAGCCCGAGCCAGAGCCACCCCCGGTTGGCAGCACCCTCCACCTGAGCCCCTCGGGCTCGGACGCGGGCCCCTGCACCGCTGCGGCGCCCTGCCGGACCCTTGACCGCGCCTACCGGATGGCGACCCCTGGCCAGGCGGTCGTGATGGCGGCTGGGACCTACGCCGATACTGCGCTCTCCATCGATTCCTCCAAGACGTCCAGCGATGACGTCGTCTTCAAACCCGCAACCGGCGCGACCGTGACCCTGTCGAAACAACTGCATGTCTACGCCGAGCACGTCGAGCTGCGCGGCCTGAACCTGACCAGCAAGCTGTGGGTCGAAGCGAGCGCCAGCGACGTCACCTTCCGTGACAGCGCCATGCGCAACTTTGACATTTACTCGAACGGGACGCAGTCACCACAGGGAATCTCCTTTATCGGTGGCAGCCTCGGCCCCTCGCAGAACGAAAACAACCGGATCGCTTCGAACGGTCCGAGCACGTCGGCGTCGCCGCGCGACATCTTGATCGACGGCGTCGATATCCACGACTACACGGTGACGCCCGGATCGGGGGCCCATGTCGAGTGCCTCCAGGTCTGGGCTGTCGACGGTCTGACGATTCGCAACAGCAGCTTCCGCAACTGCGAGGTCTTCGACATCTTCCTGCAGAAATTCCCGGGAGGCCAGGCGCCGACGCCCAGCGACATCTTGATCGAGAACAACTTCTTCGACTGTTGTCGCAGCGGCTACTACGCGATCCGGCTCGCCGACCACCCCGGCACCAGCTGGAAAGACGTAACCATCCGTAACAACTCCCTCAACAAGGGCATCAACCCCGATCCAGGCGTCCCCTACTCGAACGTCGCGATCGTCGGCAACGTCGGCCCTGAGGTGAAGTTCTGGAACGGGACCACCGACTCGCTGAAACCGAAGCCCGCGGGTCTCAGCGTCGACTACAACGTCTGGTACGCGGGTGCCAAAGTCGGTGCTCACGACAAGGTTGCTCCAGCTGGGTTCCGCGATGCGGCGAATCTCGACTTCCACCTCGTCGCCGGGGCGGCGGCGATCGACGCCGGCAATCCGGCAAGCGCGCCGGCCAACGACATCGACGGCGACGCGCGACCCTACGGTGCCGCGCCGGATGCGGGCGCCGACGAGACCAGCGGCGCAGCGCCTCCGCCGAAAGAGGAGCCGCCGCCTTCACCGCCCAAAGAAGAGGGGCCATCGCCTCCGCCCAGCGGCAGCGCCGACCTCTACCTCTCGGCGAGCGGCTCGGACTCCTCGGCCTGCACCGGCGCCTCTCCCTGCCGCAGCTTCAACCGCGCCTATCAGGTCGCCAGCCCGGGCGACGTGGTCGAGGTCGCGGCTGGGAGCTATGGCGGCCAGACGATCGAGCGCGACAGCTCGAAGACCTCGGCGGCCGACGTCGTCTTCCGGCCGGCCCCGGGCGCCGACGTCGTGCTGGGGACGGTGACGACGCGGGGATCGCACCTGACGGTCGAAGGAATGGAGGCGGTCGACCTCAACGCACGCGTCCCCGATCCGCCTCAGTACACGGTCAGCGACGTGACCTTCCGCGATATGGAAGCGCGTAACTTCATGGTCCTCTCGGCCTCGGACGTGCGCGTGATCGGCGGCGACTACGGTCCCGCCAGCGCTTGCGGCGGCTCCTACGGGGGTTCCAACAACAGCATCCGCCGTCTCGAGGTCAGTGGCGCTCCCAACCCGACGAACATCCTGATCGAAGGAGTGCGAATCCACGACATCGTCTCGCACAACTTTTCCCAGTGCCACATCGAGGGCCTGGCCATCTTCGCCGGCGAAGGGGTGACCGTGCGCAATTCGAAGTTCTGGGGGAACTCGGTATACGACATCTTCCTGCAAGCGAACAGTGGCCCTGTATCGGGAGTGACGATCGAGAACAACTGGATGGCATCGCCGGTTGGCCAGGGTGGCAGCGGCTCGGGCTCGAGCGCGCTTGCCTTCTCCGGCGGCTCGGGCAACTTCGCCAACACGCTGGTCCGCCACAACTCGTTCAACGGCTACGTCTCGTTCGACGACAACGGCAACAACCCCGCGTACCAGAACTTCCGCGCAGTCGGCAACATCGGCAAGCTGACCTGGGGCTCCTGCTCGCTGCAGGGTGTCATCTACCGCTACAACCTCTGGCAGGGCAACGCCTGCGGCAGCGGCGACGTCAACCTCGCTGGAGCCTTTCCTTATGTAAACACCGTCAACGGAGCCGGCATGGACTACCACCTGACGGGCGGCGCGGCGCTCAACCTCGTCCCCGGCACGGAGAGCTCGCTGGGCGACGACATCGACGGCCAGGCACGGCCGCTGGGTGGCGTCCGCGATGCGGGTGCCGACGAGAAAGGCTAGGAAATCGGCCTATTCGGTTGCGGCTTCGAAGTGGGCGGCGATCTGCACCGACGTCAGCGGGTCGTCGTAGATCGCCAGCTCGTCGAGCGTCCCGGCCCCGAACAGCGCTTCGCCGGCGCGTGACATGAAGTAGAGGGTCGATTTGGCGAATTTGCCGGCGCCGGTGCCGGAGACTCCCTTGCTGTAGGAGACCGCTTTGCCATCGACGTAGGGGACGATCTGTTCGCTGGCCGCGGCTTCGCTGTCGAGCACGATCGCGTAGTGGTGCCATTTGCCGGCGCTGGGACGGGTGAAGAAGGCGTTGTTGCGCGATTCGCCGCTACCGATCCCGATCCCGAAGCTGCCCTGGCTGGCGTTGGGGTCGACGAGGAAGCCGCCTTCGTTGGCGTTGAAGTTCGGGGTCAGCTCCATCGCGAGATTGTCTTCATCCGAATAGCTGTTCCATTTCAGCCAAAACTCGACGGTCGTCTGGGCCGTGCCGGAGAGGTCGACTGCCGCTTGGGCGAAGTCATTGCTGCCGTCGAAGGCAGCGGCCAGGTCGGTGCCTGGGGCGCCGCTGGCACCGAGGCTGACGCCACCGCCGGCGCTCGCCGCGGCTTCGCCGGCGCTGTCGGCGAGCGTCGTCCCGCTGCCCTCCTCGAAGCGCCAGTAGTGGAGCAGTCCGGGCGTTTCCTGGACGGCTTCCGAGTAGGTCGGGCCCGGCGGCGGTTCTTCGCCGATCACGAGCGTTTTGGTCGCCACGTCGGTGGCGAAGTCGTCGTCGAGCACACGCAGGCCGACTTCGATTTCACCTTCTTCGGGGTATTCGGAGGTTGCGGTCGGCGTCGTCCCGGTGTCGGTCTCGAAGCTGCCGTTGCCGTCGAGGTCCCACTGGTATTTGACGATCGTCCCGTCCGGATCGCTCGATTCGGATCCGTCCAGGGTCAATTCTTCGTTCTCGGCGACCGGGTTCGGAGACACCGAGAGCGCCGCTTGCGGCCGTTTGTTGGTGCCGTTGCTGGAGTAGTGCTCGGCGATCCTCCCGGCCCCGAGCGCCCGGTCGTAGATCGCGACCTCGTCGAGCGTCCCGGCCCCGAACAGCGCTTCGCCGGCGCGTGACATGAAGTAGAGGGTCGATTTGGCGAATTTGCCGGCGCCGGTGCCGGAGACTCCCTTGCTGTAGGAGACCGCTTTGCCGTCGACGTAGGGGACGATCTGTTGGCTGGCCGCGGCTTCGCTGTCGAGCACGATCGCGTAGTGGTGCCATTTGCCGGCACTCGGGCGTTCGAAGAAGGCGTTGTTGCGTGATTCGCCGCTGCCGATCCCGATCCCGAAGCTGCCCTGGCTGGCGTTGGGGTCGACGAGGAAGCCGCCTTCGTTGGCGTTGAAGTTCGGGGTCAGCTCCATCGCCAAGTCGTCTTCGTTGTCGTATTTGCTCCACTTGAGCCAGAACTCGACGGTCGCCTGGGTGGTGCCGGAGAGGTCGAGTGGGGCGCTTGCGGAGTCGTCGTTGCCATCGAAGGAGACTGCCGTGCTGGGGTCTTTGGCAACCGCGCCCGTGACTCCGAAGACGGCGCCGGCGGAAGCCGTGCCGGAGGCAGCGCCGGCGCTGTCGGCGAGCGTTGGGCCGGCTTCCTCGCCCAGTCGCCAGTAGCCGACCAGCCCAGGCGTGTCCAGCACGGCGTCGCCGTAGTTGCTGACTCCGCCGCTGTTGACCGTCACCGGCAAGGTTTTCGTCGCGGTCAGTTCGTCGTCGTCGGTGACCCGCAGACGGACTTCGACGCTGCCGACCGTGCTGTAGCTGTGGACCGCCGAGGCTTTCGTGCCGGTATCGGTCTCGAAGCTGCCGTTGCCGTCGAGGTCCCACTCGTATTTGGCGATCGTGCCGTCGGGGTCCGACGATTCGGAGGCGTCGAAGGCGATCCCGAGGTCGACTATGGCCGGGTTGGGCTGGGCCGCAATCACCGCCTGCGGTGGCTGCTCGCCGACTTTCAGCGTGCGCGTCGTCGTGTCAGAGCCCGTCAGGTCGTCGCTGACGCGGAGCCGGACCTGAACTTCCCCTTCTTTTGCGTATTTGGAGCTGGCGGTCGGCGTCGTCCCGGTATCGGTCTCGAAGCTGCCGTTGCCGTCGAGGTCCCATTCGTAGCTCTCGATCGAGCCGTCAGGGTCGTCCGCGCCGGAGGCGTCGAAGCTGACCGTCTCTTCGGTGTCGGCGGGGTTCGGTTCGATGTCGAAATCGGCTTCCGGCCGCCGGTTGGTGCCGAAGCTGGCCTGGTGTTCGGCGATCGTCTCGGCGCTCAGGGCGCGATCGTAGATCGCCAGCTCGTCGAGGTCGCCGCGGCCGAGGAGTTCTGAGCCGCCACGGGACATCAAGTTGAGCGTCGCGTTGGCGAAGGTGCCCGCGCCTTTGCCGAGCTCACCCTTTGCGTAGGTGACCGCTTTGCCGTCCACGTAGGGGACGATCTGTTCGCTGGCCGGCGCGCTGCCGTCCGAGCACGAAAGCATAGTGGTGCCATTTGCCGGCGCTGGGGCGTTCGAAGTAGGTGTTGTTGCGCGATTCACCGCGACCGATCCCGATTCCGAAGCTGCCTCCAGCCTGGGGCGCGTTGGGATCTACGATGAAGCCGCCGTCGTTCTGGTTGAAGTTGTTGGTCAGCTCCAGCGCCAGCGCGTCGTTGTTGTCGTAGGACTGCCAGTTGAGCCAGAACTCGACCGTGATCGCGTGCTCGCCCGAGAGGTCGACGCTGGCTTTGGCGTTGTCGTTGATCCCATCGAAGCGGGCCGCCAAATCCGGATCTCCACCGACACCGCCGGAGACGCCCAGTTCCGGGCTGCCGAAAGCGGTTGCATTGCTGCCGCCGACGAGGTCGGCGAAGGTCGAGCCGGATTTCTCGCCCAGCCGCCAGTAATGGATCAAGCCGGGGGTGTCGAGCACCGCGTCGGAGTAGCTGCTGACGCCGGCGAGACTGACTACGACCGGGACCGCTTTGGTGGCGGTCTTACCGCCGTTGTCGGTGACCCGCAAGCCGACCTGCACCGTGCTCACGTTGGCGTAGGAGGTCGAGGTGGTCGCCGTCGAGCCAGTGCTGGTCTCAAAGCTGCCGTTGCCGTCGAGGTCCCACTCGTATTTGGCGATCGTCCCGTCCGCGTCGCTCGAGGCGGAGGCGTCGAGTTTGACCGAGAGCCCCTGGATGACCGGGTTCGGTTCGGCCGTGAAGGAGGCGACGGGGGGGATGTTGCCGATTACCGTCAGGGTGCGGACGGTGACGTCTTTGGCACCACCGTTGTCGGTCACCCGCAGCCGTACGTTGAGCACATCATCGGCTTTGTACTGTTTCGTCACGGTGGGTTCCGTGCCGCTGTCGGTCTCGAAGCTGCCGTTCCCATCGAGGTCCCACTCGTATTTGGCGATCGTGCCATCGGGGTCTTTCGTCGCCGAGCCGTTGAAGGTGACGTTCGTGTTGTAGCCAACTGGGTTCGGGCTCAACGTAAAGCTGGCTTTGGGAGCGGCGTTTTTCCCGGCCGGATCGAGGGTGAGGTCTTCGGACGGCGTCGTCGGCTGGGTCGCCATGTCGGAGAGGATGTTGTAGGTCGCCTGTTCTATCCGTGGGTCGGATTCCGAGTCGAGGCCCAGGGCCCAGTGCATGGTCCCGGCTGCGAACACGATGGCGTCGCTTTCGGCGGTGTACTTGACCGCATTGACCGTGCCGGGCTGGCCGCTGGGCGGGAAGGTGGCGCGCAGGCGCCCCTCGTCGAGCAGCCAGCTGTTGTCGCCGGCGACCTGGACGTTGCTCGCGCTGAGCAGCGTCACGTCTTTGGGCTGGTGGGCCAGGTACTGCGCCTGGGTCGGTACGGCGTCCCACTCCCAGCCGACCAGATTGCTTCCCACGTTGGTGGAGACGTTCTCGGAGATGCCGGTGTTACGCCAGACTCGGTCGGCGGCGAACTGTTCTTCCACGTCACCGGCCGGGATCGTCAGCGGGAAGTTCTCGGAGTCGTTGTCGCCCACGTACATCACCCCGAACAAGGAGTTCTCCGGCCGGTCGGGTCCGACCCTGCCGCCTTTGGGGGCGTTCGGGTCTTTGGGCGGCGCGCCGTTGTCCCGGAAGGTGGTGGTCGAGTTCTCGGGATGGTCGTCTTCGGTTTCCGACAGGCCGTCGAGGCCGAGCGCGTCGTCGGCGGTGCCTTCCACCCCGTCCGGGCCCCAGTCGTTGGCGCTGACCCCGCCGCTGCCGCCGGAGCCGTCTCCCTGAACCGTCTTGTAACAGACCAAGGTGCGCTCACCGTCCTCGTAGCGGACCTTCCAGTAGGCGGTGTTGGCGCTGAAGGAGGCGATCGAGACGCCGGCGTCGCGGGCCGCTTCGAAGGCGTCGAACTGCTCTCCGGACCAATACTCGGAGTGACCTGGGATCACCAGGACATCGTGCTGAAGCAGCTCCGCGCCGTCGCGATGGACTGCGACGTCGTCGGTGTAGGAGACGTCATAGCCTTCGCGCTCCAGCCAGTAGAGCAGGTCGAAATCGGGCCCCAGGAAGCGGTCGCGTTCGTTGTCGTTGCCCCACAGCGGGCGGTCGAAGGAGACCTTGACCGCGCGGCCGGTACCGGAGACGGTGGTCGGGCCGCCAAGCCGGTCGAAGTAGAGCGACTTGCCGCCCCAGGTGTTATAGGCCTGGTAGCTCGCGGTGGGGAGCACGAAGAGCAGCTGCGACTCCGGCTCGCGTTCGTCGTCGCGAACCACAAAAACGATCTGGTTGTCGATCGCCGGCCCATCGACCGTCGTCAGCTTGGCGGTGTAGACGCCGGAAGCGGGCAGCTCCTGGTCGGGGATCGTGTAGGTGACTTTCCAGTTGGCGCAGCTCAACTCGCCGGTCGTCGCGTCCGGGGAGTTGCAGTCGAAGTCGTTGTTCACCTCGACGTCCTCGGCCGAGTGGACGAGTCGGGCACCGGCGCCGCCGTACCACCCCATCCGGTAGATGTCGACGTCCACCTCGGTTTTCGCTCCGGAGTTGCGGGCGATCTTCAGCGGCACGTCTTCGCCCAGGTCGAAGCTGGTCTGGGTCGGGTAGCCGGCGATTGCCTCTTCGTAGTTCTGGAAGAGCCAGCCGGAGGAGCCTTCGCCGGCGCAGTTGTTCTCGTCCACGACCGGGATCGGATTTGGACAGGGGATTTCGGCGACGGCGGCCGACGGCAGAGCCCCGAGAAGGAGGACGGCGACGAGGGGAAGGCCGAGCAGGGCGCGACCCAGTCGTTGGCAGGCGGAGCGCATGCTCTTAAGAAACCACCGTGGAGGCCAATATCTAGCGGGACTGTCCGAAATTGGCACTCGATCTGGCCGAAGTTCGTCCCATTTGGCTGTTCGTCGACCCTCGCAGTTGCGACACTTCACCGATCGCGATTCCCCGTCTGATCATCGTCGTGCTCATCGCGTGCCTGGGTGCGCTGGGCGTGGTCCTGCTGGCCAACGCCAGCCCGGGCGGAAGCGATGCGCCGCCGCCGCGTCTGCTCGAGCTGCGCGCTCAGCTCGACCCGGCCAAGGACGCGGTTCGGGTCAGCGGTCGCGTCGGCAGTGCCGGCAGCGTCTTCGTCGGCTTCGGGCGCAACTGCCGGGTGGTCAAGGTCGCCTCGCGCGGAGCGCTGCGCCATTTCGAGCTGGTCGTGCCCCGCCTCGGCTCGCCCGCTCGAGCCCGGCGCTGCCGCACCGCCATCGCCCGTCGGGCTGCCCTGCTCACCGTCGCCAAGCGCTCGGCGGCGCCGCGGCCCGTGCGAGTAATCGCTTGCAATGGGCGCAGCTGCCGCGCCCGCTTCCCGGCTCTGCGCACGGCGCCGATCGACGAAAAAACCACGGTTCGGGTCCCCAGGAACACGATTCCGGTGCCCCCTGACGAGCCGGCCTCGCTGTTCGTCAGCACCACCGGTTCGGACTCTGGGCAGTGCGGTGCCGCTGCACCTTGCAGGACCTTCGACCGGGCCTACGAAGTGGCCGAGCCGGGTGAGATCGTCGACGTCGCCGGCGGTATCTACCCGTCGCAGCGGATCGAGCACGATTCGTCGAAGACCTCGTCCGAGGATGTCTTCTTCCGTCCTGTCGCGGGTGAGGCCGTCGAGGTCGACGGCGACATCGAGGTCTACGGATCGCACGTCACCTTCATGGCGATGCGCGCTTTGGACACGAACGTGCCATACGACGGGCCGGTCAGCGTCACCGACGTCACCTTCTGGGCGATGGACGGTCGCACCTTTACCTTCGACTCGGCGACCCGAATCAGGGTGATCGGCGGCGACTACGGTCCCGCTTCGTCGTGCGGCGGCCCGTACGGCGGCGGCAACAACGGGA
Source organism: uncultured Solirubrobacterales bacterium (assembly GCA_963817945.1). GTDB lineage: Bacteria > Actinomycetota > Thermoleophilia > Solirubrobacterales > 70-9 > VRUE01. The sequence continues at coordinate 282,275 of CAWFQH010000004.1, forward strand.
TCCGCAAGAACAGTCCGACGATGCCCAGCAAGATCCTGATCTGGGGCGTCGACTTCCATGACATCCAGTCCCACGACCTCGTCCAGTGTCACATCGAGTGCCTGATCGTCGGCGCCGGCCGCGACATCGTCATTCGCGGCTCCCGCTTCTGGAACTGCTCGATCTTCGACATCTTCCTGCAGCCCTTCAACGGGGCCGTCAGCGGCATCACGCTCGAGAACAACTGGTTCGCGGCACCGACCGGCCTCAACGGTCAGGTCAACAGCACCCGCGCCGTCGAGTTCTCCGGCGAGGGGCCCTGGCAGGACCTGCTGATCCGCCACAACTCGGTCAACACGGCGATCAACCTCACCGACAGGACGCCGGTGCCCCAATACGAAAACGTCAGCGTGATCGGCAACATCGCCCGCCGCGCCGGTTGCTACTCGGGCCAGGGAGTCGTCTACCGGGCCAACGTCTGGGAGCAGGGAAGCTGCCACGGCAGCGACGCCAGCCTCGGTGGCGGGCCGTTCCCCTTCGTGCGGGCGAGCAACGGTCGGGATCTCGACTACCACCTCACCGGCGGCGTCGCCGTCGACCGCGTGCCGACCGCGACCAGTGGGCTGGGGGAAGACATCGACGGCGACGTCCGCCCGGACGGGGCTGCCGCCGACGCCGGCTCGGACGAGCGCTGAGCGACCGCGGCGCGAGGGGCGAGGCACTCGGCACGTTGCTCTTGCAATGGGGGCTCCAACCGTGCTCGACGATCAGGCGGCGGCGGCCGCGCCGGCCAGCCCAGTCCTGGCGCAGCAGGGCGTGGACGGGCGCCCGTGGGGCTCCTACCGCTCCGACGCGATCGCCCTCGGCATCCTGGCGTTCCTCTTCGCCCTGCTGACCGCGGCCAGCTGGGGCAAGTGGGGGGTCCCGCCGCTCGATGCGGGGGCCGAGCTGACCACCGCTGAGCGGGTGGCAGACGGTGCGGTTCCCTACCGCGACGTGCGCTACTTCTACGGGCCGGCGGGGCTCTACTCGCTGGTCTTGGCGTTCAAGCTGTTCGGGGTCGGGCTGACGACCGCCTTCGCCTTCGGGTTGGGCCAGGCGGCGGCGATCGTCGCCGCCTTCTACGCCCTGGCGCGGCAGTGGCTGCGTCCCGCCGTGGCCACTGCATCGGCGGCGCTCCTGCTCGCGATCGGCTTCTCCGGAACCGCCTTCAACCTCGTTCTGCCGCACTCCAACTCGGCGACGTTCGGGCTTCTCGCCCTCCTGCTCTGCCTGCTGGCGCTCTGCCGCGAGCGACCTTGGGCGGCCGGTGTGGCGCTGGGCTTCGCCGGGCTCACCCGGCCGGAGTTCTTCGCCGTCTCGGCGCTGGCCGCGGCGGTTTGGCTGCTGGCCGGCGCCCGCGGCCGAGCACGCCGGGAGCTGCTCGCCGACGCGGCTCGGATCGCGACGCCGGGGCTCGCCATCCCGGTTGCCGTACTGGGATCGTTTGCTGCTCTTGCCGGCGCCCACCGGCTGCTGCTGGAGAACCTCTGGCCCGTCGATTTCATCCGCGTTGCGGGGCTGCGCTCGCAGGAGCACTGGGCGCCTCTCACCGCGTCGAGCGCGGCGGCAACCGCCGGCCGGGCGCTGGTCTACTGCGGCTTGCTGGCGATCGGGTTCGCCGCGGTCGGACTGTGGCGAAGCCGCACGGGCGCCGCACGGGCGCTGGCGTTGCTACCGATCGTCGCCGGGCTTGCCGCGCTGGCGGCTCTCGACGGCATCGCCCGCTACCTGGGTACGTTCGACGCCGCCCGGGTCGCGGTCGAGCGGGAGACGGGCGATCTGGTGCTCGGCATGACTTGGCTGCCGGCGCTTGCGATCGGTGTCGCGATCGTCGCCGTCCTCGCCGCCTGGCGACGTCGCGAGCCGCCGCTCGGGAGGTCCTGGCCGGCCGACGCGGCGCTGATCGCCGTCGCGCTGGTGCTCGGCCTGCGGGCTTACGACGCCTTCAACGCCGAGGCCTCCTACGCTCCCTACTACGCCGCGCCGCTGGTCCTCCTTGTGGGCGTGTTCCACCGCCGCCTCAGCGAGCGCTTTGCCGCCGCCAGGACTACCGCGACCGCGGCGCTCGCCGTCGCTGCCGCCGGGTTGGTTGCCTACGCGTTGGGCGGTCTCTACAGCGACAACTCCACCGTGGTCCACACGGCGCGCGGCTCCTTCGTCGCCAACGACGAAGCGGCTCCGGCGCTGCAGCGGGCGCTCGACCTGGTCCGCGCTCGCACCGAGCCGGGAGAGCCGATCGCCGCCCTGCCTGCCGACGGCGGCTTCTACTTCCTCGCCGACCGGCCGCCGGCGACCTACGAGGTGATGTTCCTCCCGGGCCTGCTCGACTCGGTCGCCGACGAGCGGCGCACGCTGCAGCGGCTCGACCGCAGCGACACCCGGATCGTGGTCGTCAGCGCCCGCGACTTCTCCGCCTTTGGCCTGCCGACGTTTGGAGTCGACTACAACCGCCTCCTGGCCGCCGGCCTGAGGCGCAGGTTCAGGGTGATCGCGACGATCGGCGACCTCGGGCAGCCGGTCGCGGGCAGCTACCCCTCGGCGGCGTTCACCGTCTACGAACGGCGCTGACCGCAGCGTCGCTACTCGGCGAGTGCCAGCGCCAGAACCTGCTCGCAGCGCTCCGCCCAGGAGTTGCGCTCGATGAACCGGCGCCGCTCCGTCTCGCCCCAGGGTCCGCTCTCCAACGCCGCGCGGACGCCGGCGGCGAAGTCGCCGCCCGGCGCCACCCGGACCACCGGGCCCTCGACCCGGCGCACCGGCTCCAGGTCGGTGGCGACCGCCGGCCCGCCCGCTGCGAGGTACTCGTAGAGCTTCAGCGGACTCATCGCATCGGTCAGGGGGCTGCGGAGGTGCGGCATCAGGCAGGCGTCCGCCGCGCTCGCCAGCGCCGCCACCTCCCGCCGCGTCAGCGGTCCGTGCACAACGACGTTCGGCTCGCCGAGCAGCGGCGCCAGGTGGCCTTCGTCGACCATCGGCCCGGCCAGCACCACCGAGCCGTTCGGCCAGGCCCGTGCGACGGCCAGTACCGCGGCGACGTCGAGGCGGGCGTCCAGCGCTCCGATGTAGAGCAGGTGGGGTCGCGGCAGCCGCGCCAGCCAGCTGGGCGGTGGCCCGGGCTCGAGCCACTCGCCGGGGTCGACGCCATTGGGAACGACCCGGGACTGGCCGAGCGGCTCGATCCGGTCGAGGATTGCCTGGCTCACCGCGCAGACCCTGCGCCGCCGTTCGGCCACCCGTTCGTAGGCCGCCTCGTAGGCCGGCCACCAGCGGCGATAGGCGGGATGCGCGGCCCAATCGTCGGTCGCCAGCAGCGTCACCGGCCCCGCCCACTCGAGGTCGGCGAAGCCGGCGATGAGCGGCTGTGCGGTGACGATCGCCGGCCGCTCGAGCCCGAAGCGCAGCGCCGCCCGCTGCAGGCGGCGGCCGTAGGCGGCGTAGTGGCGGGCCAGCGGGCGCAGCCGGACCGGATCGCGACGGCGCAGCCGCAGCGGCTGGCGGAGCCGGGCCCGCTCGCTCGCCTCGAAGGTGACCGGGCCCCTGAGGAGATCCTTGCCGAGCTTGATCGGGGCGCTGCGCGGCTGATCGCAGATGAGCAGGCGATCGATCCGCGGGTCGTTCAGCAGCGCCAGCGCCACCCGGTCCGTGGTGAAGCACATGCCGCGGCGCTGGGCGGCCTCCCAGGTGACGTCGTCGAAGGTGAAGATGACCTCGCGCGCGCGGCTCCGCGACGACGGTGCAGCCGCCGGCGTGCCGGGGCGCGCGGAGAGACTCGTCGTCGGTCCCATCTGGGGAACGAACGTCCCTCGCAGCAGCGGTCTTGCGGCGCAAGCGGGCCCCCGCGGAAGCCGTTGGTTGAGTGGATCAGATGAGTGAGCGTGATATCGAGCGAGTCGACGTCTCGGCCGATGACCTGAAGCAGGCTGCGGTATCCGGAGTGCGCTGGGTAAGCGCCGCCCGTGCCGTGACTGAGCTGGTCACGGTCTCCTCGGCGATCGTGCTGGCGCGCCTGGTCGAGCCTTCGGAGTTCGGCGAGGCGGTGGTGCCGCTGATCTTCGTCCCGCTGGCGGTGATCCTCACCTTCGAGGGCTTCGGCAGCGCCCTCGTGCAGCGCCAGGAGATTGCCCGCAGTCACGTCGAGGCGGCGATGCTGGCGAGCGTCGTCTCCGGCCTCGTTCTCAGCCTCGCGACCTTGGCCCTCGCCGGCCCGGTTGGCGGTCACCTGTTCGGCAGCGCATCGGCCGAGCTGCTGCGGATGATCTCACCGGTGTTCCTGCTCGGCGGGTTAGGCGCCGTGTCCCGTGGCCTGCTCTGGCGCCGGCTCGACTTCCGGCGCGTCAGCCTGATCGAGATGACCTCGCTCGCCCTCGGTGCGCTTGCCGCGGTCGCGATGGCCGTCGCCGGGCTCGCCGCCGAGGCGATCGTGCTCGGCGCCCTCTGCAGCGCGCTGGCCGGCTCGGCGATGTTGCTCGCTGCGGTGCCGCCGCCCTGGCCGCGCTGGCACCGGGGGTCCCTGCGCGACGTGCTTGGCTTTGGCCTGCCGGCCTCGGCCGCCGGGCTGACCTACGTGGCGGTCACCAACGCCACCCTTGCGGTCGCCGCCGCTCGCCTCACGGCGGCGCAGGTCGGGCTCTTCTGGCGCGCCTTTCAGCTCGGCGTCGTCTACCAGGACAAGGTCAGCGGGATCATGATGAGGCTCGCCTTCCCGGTCTACTCACGCACCAGCGATCTCGAAGAGCTGCGCCGTTTCCACGAGCGGGCAACCCGCATCCACGCCGCCGCGCTGCTGCCGCTGATGTCTTTGCTGATCGTCCTCGCCCCGGACCTGATCCCCTGGCTGTTCGGCGAGCGCTGGGCGCCGGCGGTCGAGCCGACCCAGATCCTCTGCGTCGCCGGCATGATCGCGGCGGTGCTCACCGGGTATCCCCAGATTCTGCTCGCCGCCGGCAGGCCGCGTGCGCTGTTGGGCTTCAACGTCGTCCTGCTCGGCCTCTACCTGGTCGCGTCCTGGATTGCCGCGCCGTACGGGCTCGCAGCGCTCGCGATCGCCGTCGTCGCGGTCCACGTCGTCCTCCTGATCGCCGTCTATGCCGTTCTCTTCCGGCGTGTGCTCGGCATCCCGGTTCGCCGCCTGGTCACCGACCTGCTGCCTGCCGCAGCCTGCAGCTTGGCCCTGCTGGCAGCCGCCTTCCCGCTGGCCGAGATGCTGCGCGCGGCTCAGGCGCCGGTGGTCGCGATCGCCGCCGCGGTCGGCCTGGCGGGGACGCTCGTCTACGCGAGCGCCCTGCGCAGCCTGTTCAGGCCCGTCTGGGACGACGTGGTGGGCCTGATCCTGCGCGTCCTGCCTCAGGCTGGCTCCTACGGACGCCTGGCGCGGCGGGTGGCGCGACGCCCGGTTGGGGAGGCCTGACCCATGTGCGGGATCGCGGGGACGGTGCGCAGCGACGGGGAGCCAGTCGAGCGCGAGTTGCTGGAGCGGATGTGCGAGGCGATCGAGCATCGCGGGCCCGATGCCCGCGGCATCCACGCTCGGCGCCGAAGCGGGCCTCGGCATCCAGCGTCTGCGCGTGATCGACGTCGCCGGCGGCGACCAGCCGATCTACAACGAGGACGGCTCGATCGCGGTCGTCCTCAACGGCGAGATCTACAACTTCCGCGAGCTGCGACAGCGAGCTCGAGCGCAACGGCCATCGCTTCGCCAGCAACGGCGACACCGAGGCGATCGTCCATCTCTACGAGGAGCGCGGCGTCGACTGCGTACGTGAGCTCGATGGGATGTTCGCCTTCGCCCTCTGGGACGAGCGCCGGCGGCGACTGCTGCTGGCCCGCGACCGGGTCGGCAAGAAGCCGCTGTTCTACGCGCTGCGCGAAGGCGCCATCTCGTTCGCCTCCGAGCTGCAGGCCCTCCTTCACGACCGCGACGATCCCGCGCGACGCCGATCCTGTCGCGATCGACGCCTACCTCGCCTATGGCTACGTGCCGGCGCCGCTCAGCGCCTTCGCGGCGGTCCGCAAGCTGCCGCCCGCATCGACGCTCGTCTACGAAGGAGGGGGGGCGACGATCGAGAGCTACTGGCGGCTCGACTACGCTCGCAAGCACGAGGTCAGCGATCCGCGCGATCTGCACGAGCCACTGCGCGATCTGCTGCGAGCGGCGGTCCGGCGGCGCCTCGTCTCCGACGTCCCGCTGGGCGCTTTCCTCTCGGGCGGGATCGACTCCTCCGCTGTCGTCGCGGCGATGGCGCGCGAGACCTCCGAGCCGGTGCGAACGTTTTCGATCGGCTTCGACGTGTCCAGCGCACGACGAGCTCGAGCACGCCCGTCGTGTCGCGGAGCTGTACGGAACCGAGCACCGAGAGCTGCAGGTCAGGCCCGACGCGGTCTCCCTGGCGCCGCAGATCGTCCGTCACCACGGCGAGCCGTTCGCCGACTCCTCCTCGCTGCCGAGCTTCCATCTGGCCGAGCTGGCGCGGCGCCATGTCACGGTCGCGCTCAACGGCGACGGCGGCGACGAGTCCTTTGCCGGTTACACCCGGTATGCGGCGAACGTCCTCGCTGGGCGACTCGAACGCGTGCCGGCCCCGCTGCGCAGCGGCGGGGCGCGGTTGGCGAGGTCGGTTCCGGCTTCGGGTCCGGTCGACGGTCTTCGCGGCAAGGTGCGCCGGCTCGGCGGTTCGCTCGACCTGGACGGCCCCTCTCGCTATGCGAGCTACATGTCGCTGTTCGACGCCGAGGGTCGCACCGACTTGTACACGGCCGAGTACGCGGCGGCGGTCGGCGGTCCGGCGGCTGCCGCCGAGGCGATCGCGGCTCCGTGGCGCGACTGCTCAGGGCGCGACCGGCTCGACGTCCTGCTCGAGGTCGATGTCCGCACCTACCTGCCGGGCGACCTGCTGGCGAAGATCGACACGGCGACGATGGCGCTACTCGCTGGAGGCCCGCTCGCCCTTCCTCGATCCAGAGCTGATGCAGTTCGCCGCCTCGATTCCGGCCGAGCTGAAGCTGAGCGGGATGGAGAAGAAGAAGCTCCTGCGCGACGCCCTCAGGCCCTGGCTCCCGAGCGAGATCCTCGACCGGCCGAAGCAGGGCTTCTCGGTGCCGTTGGCCGACTGGCTGCGGGGTGACCTGCGCGGCTGGGCGCGGGAGGTTCTGCTGGATCCGATCGCGCTCGGGCGCGGGGTCTTCCGCACCTCGGCGGTGCGCACCCTGCTGGATGAGCACGATGCGGGTGTCGATCACTCGCAGCGGCTCTGGGCGCTGATCATGCTCGAGCAGTGGCAGGCCGAGCTGGTGGACTCTCCCGCTCGCGTGGCGAGCGCCGTCGCCTGATCCGACTCAGCGGGGCCGCACCGCGAGGCTGGGCGGCGCCCCGAAGGGAGGCTTACGACGGCCAACCAGGGTCAGCAGGGCCTGCCGCTGCGCGGCCGCACGGGGGTCGCCCCGGCGCAGCGAGAAGGCGAGCCAGCGCACCAGGTGCCGAAACCCAAATGCGGCCAGGAAGCCGGCCCGGCGCAATGGCCCGAAGTGCTTACGTGCGTACTGGCGGCGGGCGAAGGCCAGCTGCGATTCCATCCGTGGGCTGACGCCGGCCTTGCCGGCGTGATGGACGATCGTCATCTGGGGCAGGTGGCGGATCTGCCAGCCGGCGCGCTTGATGCGCAGGCAGAGGTCCACCTCCTCGGAATAGATGAAGAAGCGCTCGTCGAGGTAGCCGGCGCTCTCGATCGCCTCCCGTCGCACCAGCAGGAAGGAGCCCGCGGTCCAGTCGCAATCCAGCTCCTCCTCGTAGCGCGAGAGGTCGAGCTCGCTTTCGCCCAGGCGCCCCGCGGTGAGCGGCAGCCGCTCTGGCCCGAGCGCCTCCCCGAGAGCGCGGGCGACGCTGGGAAAGCGCCTTGCGGTTGGCCACAGCTCGCCGTTGGCGTCGACCTGGCGGCAGCCGGCCAGGCCGACCTCCGGGTGGGCGTCCATGTGGGCGAGCAGATCGGCAAGCGTGCCGTCGAGCACCTCGGTGTCCGGGTTGAGGAAGAGCACGTAGCGGGCGTCGGTGGTCATCAGGCCGCGGTTGTTGCCGTGCGCGAAGCCATGGTTGGCGGAGGGCACGGTGCGGGCCGCCGGGAAGCGCTCCGCGACGAGCTCGGCGGTGCCGTCGGTCGACTCGTTGTCGACGACGACGACGTCCAGGGCCAGCTCGCCGGCGTGCTCGAAGAGGGTCCGCAGGCACGGCTCCAACCAGTGCGCCTCGTTGGTCGAAATCACGATCACCGCGAGGTCGTGACGCGGCCCCGCCGCGATCGGCCCCGCGGCCGTGGCGCTGGCGTTACCGGGCGAGGCCACGGCTCAGCAGCTCCTGGGTCGCGTCATCGACCCGGTCGACTGCCTCCTGCTCCGCGAGCCAGCGAACCAGCTCGCCCATCCCGTCCTCCAGCTCGACCTCGGCCTCGAAGCCGAGCAGCTCGCGCGCCGTCTCGATGTTGGCGAAGCAGTGGCGGATGTCGCCGGCCCGGTAGCGCTGCGGGCGCTCTGCTTCGATCTCGCTGCCGAGGCCGTTGGCAAGCGCCCCGGCGATGTCGTTGACGGTGCTGCGCCTGCCGGTGCCGAGGTTGACCGCGCGGCCGCTGGCGCTGTCGGTGTCGAGGGCGAGCAGGATGCCGCGGACGATGTCGGAGACGTGGATCAGGTCGCGCGACTGCTCTCCGTCCTCGAACACGAGGGGGGCGTTGCCGTTGAGCAGGCGCGAGGCGAAGATGGCGGCGACGCCGGTATAGGGGTTCGAGAGCGCCTGGCCGGGCCCGTAGACGTTGAAGAAGCGAAGCGCCGTCGCCGGGATCCCGTAGGCGGCGCCGGTCACCAGGCACATCTCCTCGTGGTCACGCTTGTTGATCGCGTAGATCGAGGTCGGAATCAACGGCTTCGTCTCCCTGGTTGCGACCGGGACCAACGGCTGCCCGCAATCAGGGCAGGCGCACTCCCACTCGCGCGCCAGGAGCTGCTCCTCGGGGCGCGGGCCGGGTGCCACGCGGCCGTGCGCGGCGCACAGGTACTCGCCCTCTCCGTAGATCGACATCGAGGAGGCGACGACGAGCCGCTCGACCGCCGGCGACCTTGCGATCAGCCGCTCGAGGAAGACCGCGGTTGCCATCGTGTTGGCGCGGGTGTAGCGGGCGATCTCGTACATCGATTGGCCGACGCCGACCGCCGCCGCCAGGTGAGCGACCCGGTCGACCCCCGCGAGAGCGGCGTCGACGGCCGCGGCATCGCCGGCGTCGCCTTCGACGAAGCGGGCGTCCTCCGGCAGCTGCGGGGCGCCGTCCGCGTGAACCTGCGCCTCGAGGCTGTCGAGGATGACGACGTCATCGCCGCGCTCGAGCAGCGCCTTGACCAAATGCGAGCCGATGAAACCCGCCCCACCGGTAACCAAGATCTTCATGCGTACACCTCTCGCCGCGTCGCTTGCCTACTTATCCAGGAACGGAGGCGCCCCCGCCGATCTTCCGGGGCGCAGGCAGCACCGAGGCCGAGCAGGAAGAAGAACGCGTAGGGGACGACCACGAAGGCGATCGTGTCGAAGGTCGCGCTCGCGACGGCAAGGGTGACGACTGCGGCTGCCGCGGCGAGGGCGGGCGGGGCGCGCTCGGGATCGTCGGTCCGGATTGCGCGTGCGCAGACGATCAGCGCCGCGATCAGCATCAGGACGAAGGCGGCAACCCCGATCCAGCCGTTGCCGATCAGGATCGCCAGGTACTCGTTGTCGAGCACCCGGTAGCGCTCCGGCTCGTAGGTCTGCCAGCCGCGGCCGACCAGCGGGTGATTGAGGACCTCTGGCCCGATCGCGTTGAAGTCGGAGAGCCGGTCTCGCGAGGAGACCGCGCCGACAGCGCGGTCCGGGGCGAGCTGATCGCGCACCGAGCCGATCGCCGAAGGAGCGATCAGTGGGATCGCCAGCACCAACATGGCTCCCGCTGGGGCGGCTCGCAGGAGGCGGCGGGGGCGGAATAGGAAAAGGGTGCCGAGCCCGGCGGCGAGGACGATCGGTCCGGTTTTGCGCTGGGTGGAGAAGACGCCCGCGAGGAGGATCAGCGTCGCCACGACGTAGAGGACGCGCCGTTTACGGGTGTTCGCGTAGAGGCCGCCGATGACCGCGAACGGGACGATCATGACGAGGAGCTGCGTTAGGGCCAGCGGGTGGGTCGTCGGCCCCAGCACAGGGATCCGTCCGGCCGAGTCGTCCTCGGTGGCGATCGACGGCAATTCGAGCCCGCCCGGGATGAAGCGGCCGACGAGTTCGTAGAAGACGTTGTAGCCGGTGCGGAACTCCCAGACTGCCGCCGCCGCGGCGACGCAGCCGAGGCCGACGACTAGGGGAATGAAGCTGCGCGCTTCGCCCGGGCGAATGGTCGAGGAGACGATCGCGAACACCGCCACGAAGGAGAGCAGCAGCATCACCTTCTTCAACCCCAGCCCGAGCTCGCCGTGCAGCGCCAGCGTCTCGGAGTTGATCAGGATGCTGACGATCGCGGTGATGACGAAGAAGGCGATCGCGCCGTGCAGGAGGCTGCCACGCAGCTTCGGCCTGCCGTTGCCGCGGACCGCGGCGAGAGCCAGCACCCAGAGTCCGGCGATTGCGATCAGGAAAGGGCGGTCGACCGGCAGCGTGGCCGCGTCGAACGGGACCAGGAACAGCATCGCCAGGAAGGCGGCAAGGCTCCACGGCAGCAGTCGCGTGGTTCTCGGCCAGGCGTCGCCCGCCATCGGCGCCCCTATCTGAGCCGGCGATTCGCGGCCGATGCGATCTCCGGTCGATCGCGATGCGCCACGGGACGCTCGACACCGCGGGCCGGCGTCAGCCGCGGTCCGTCGGCCGCCTCCTCGTCGGAGCGGGCGCCCTCCTCGGGCGGCAGCTCGGCGACGCGCCAATCGCGGACGAGCCCCGAGAGGACGACTATCAGCGCGCAGCCGACCACCAGCACACCGAAGAAGGCCAGCACGGCGAGCATCGGGCTGGCGCCGTCGTTGACCGTGCCGCCCTCGGCCCGCCCGAGCTGGGTCACCTCGACCCGGCGGTCTTTCGGCACGCCCGCGTCGAGGCGCCCCACGTATACGGTCAGCACTTCGCTCGCGGCGCGGGCCAGCTCGATCGCGGCTTTAGCCGTCGGCGCCTGCGAGTAGATCGAGATGATCGGCAGGCTCTGCTGGGCGTCGAAGACGAGCCTGTGCACCGCGCCCTCTTCGGTGAGCTGGTTCGCCCGCGGCTCGGCCGGCACCGCCTGGTAGGTGGCGCGGTCGGTAAGGGTGCTGAACGGGCCTTCCGCCGCGACCTGCGATTGCGGCAGCCCCATCTCTCTGGCTATCGCGGTCCGCGCCTGGGGGCTGCTCATGTACTGGGCCAGCACGATTGCCCGCGAGGCCAGGGGACCCGGGTCGCGATCGACGTCGGCGATTGCCGACGTCGAGGCGTCGACCAGAATCTGGGCGCTGGCCGCGCCGACTGGCAGCTCGCGCTTTTGGAACGAGGGCAGCTTGTAGCTGGTCGAGATGCCGACCAGGAGGGCCACCAGGACCACCAATGCCAGCCATCCCTTGCGGGCCCAGAGCTCTTTGAGGATTTCTACGAGGTCCATGCGTCGATCGGTGGGGCACGGAAAGAACGAGCGACCGCCGCCGTACTTTCGCCAGGCGCTGCTTGTCGTTCGAAAGCGCCAGCCGGTGGCGAACGTTCTTCGGTAGGTATGAGCCCCTCGCCTGAGCGCCTGCTCGTCATCAGCCCGGTGCGCAACGAGGGTGGCCACATCGAGCGGGTGATCGAGTCGGTCTCCGCGCAGACGCGCCCCCCCGACGAATGGATCGTGGTCGACGACGGCTCCGAGGACGACACGGGAGAACTGCTGCGCGCGTTGGCCCCGCGGGTCCCGTTCATGCGGGTGGTGGCGGGGGCGCCGGACGCCCTGCCGGGCGGCGCACGGGACCGGCTGGCGCGGGCAGCGGCCCCGCGGGCGTTCAATGTCGGCCTCGCGCAGGCGCGCGACGAGTACACGCATGTCGCCAAGCTCGATGGCGACGTCGAGCTGCCGCCGGATTACTTCGAGCGGCTGCTCGAGCGCTTCCGCGAGGACAGGAGGCTGGGGATCGCCTGCGGCGACCTGGTCGAGTCGACGGGTTCCGGCTGGCAGAGGCTGGCGATTCCGCCCCATCATGTCCACGGCGCCCTCAAGCTCTATTCGTGCCCGTGCCTGGAAGCGATCGGAGGGGTGCACGAGTGCCTCGGCTGGGACACGATCGATGAGACCTACGCTCGCATGCGTGGTTTCCGAACGCGCTCCTTTCCCGACCTCGTCGCCAACCACCTGCGCCCGGCCGGCACCGCCGACGGAGCACTGCGCGGCCGTGCTCGCCACGGGCGCTGTGCCTGGATCGCCCATTTCGGGTTTGGTTGGGTTGTCCTGCGCTCGCTCAAGGTGGGGGCGCGAATGCGTCCTCGCGGCCTCTCCGGGGCGGCCTTCCTGGGCGGCTACATGCAGGCTGCGCTGGTTGGCGTGCCTCAGGTCGAAGACCGTGAGTTCCGGCGCTTCGTGCGTGGCGAGCTGCGCGGCCGGATGCGGGCAGCCCTGCGCCCGGGGCACGCCTGATGTGCGGAATCGCCGGCATCGCGGCCAGCGACCCGAACCGGACGCCGCTGGGGTGGCCGGAACTGGGGGCGATGACCGATGCGATCGAGCACCGCGGGCCCGACGACGAGGGCCATCTGCGCGAGCCAGGAGTGGCTCTGGGCATGCGCAGGCTGAGCATCATCGACCCGGGCGGGAGCCCGCAGCCGGTTGCCAGCGAGGACGGGAGCATCGTCGCCGTCTTCAACGGCGAGATCTACAACTTCCAGGAATTGCGGGAGGGATTGCGGGCGCGTGGCCACCGTTTCGCGACCGAGGGCGACGGCGAGGCGATCGTGCACCTCTACGAGGAGCACGGACCTCGCTTCGTCCGCCACCTGCGCGGCATGTTCGCGGTAGCGCTCTGGGACCGATCGCGACGGCGACTGGTTCTGGCTCGCGACCGGATGGGTGTGAAGCCGCTGTACGTGGCGGAGACGGAGGCGGGGGTCGCCTTTGCGTCGGAGGTGAAGTCGCTCGTCGCGGCGGGGCTGCTGCAACCGCGGCTCGACCCGATGGCGGCCGAGCTGTTCATGGGCTGGGGCTACGTCCCGGGCCCGGCGACCCTCTTCGCCGGGGTGCGCAAGCTGGCGCCGGCCTCCTATCTCGTGGTCGAGGGCGGGCAGCCGGTCGAGGAGCGGGAGTACTGGAGCCCGTGGGGCCCACTGGCGGAGCCGGTCGGCGGCAGCTGGGACGAGGACCGCGAGCAGCTCCTGCAACTGCTGCGAAAAGCCACGCAAGAACGCATGGTGAGCGACGTGCCGCTCGGCGTGATGTTGAGTGGCGGCCTCGACTCCAGCCTGATCGCGGCGTTGATGGCGGAGACCTCTTCGAGGCCGATTCAAACCTTCTCGGTCGGCTTCGTCGAGGACGGTGCGGCCAACGAGCTCGACGATGCCAGGCGGGTTGCCGAGCAGCTTGGCGCCGACCACCATGCGCTGGAAACGAGCGCGCTCGATCACCCCGATTTGCTCGACGAAGCGCTGCGGCATCTGGAGGAGCCGATCGCCGACCTGTCCTGCGTTGGGATGCTGCTTTTGAGCCGGCTCGCCCGCGAGAGCGTGACCGTGGCGCTGTCGGGCCAGGGCGCCGACGAGCTGCTCGGTGGCTACCGCAAACACCAGATTGCCTGGGGTGCCGATCGACTCTCGCGCCTGGCGCCGCTGCGAGCGGCGGCCGAGCTGGCCGCTCGCCTCGGGGCGCCGGAGTCCACCCGCGCACGCGGGCTGACGGCGCTCTCGACGCGCGACCAGGTCGAGCGGATGCTCGCGATGAGTCGCGTCGTTCAGCCCCGTCAACGGCTCGACCTCTTCACGCCCGAGTTCCTCTGCGAAGGGGCCGAGGCCGAGATCGCTGGCCCCGTGGGTCGCAATGCCGCCGTCCCCCGCAACTCGGCGCTGGCCGCGACGCTCCACTTCGATGCCCGCACGATGCTCGTCGACAACATGCTCCTCTACTTCGACAAGATGTCGATGGCGGCCTCGCTGGAGGTGCGGGTCCCGTTCATGGACCACGACGTCGTCTCCTTCTGCTGCGCGTTGCCGGACTCGCGCAAGGTCCGGCTGGGCAATCGCAAGGAGCTGCTGAAGCGAGTGGCCCGCGGGCTTGTCGACGACGCGATCATCGACAAGCGCAAGCGCGGCTTCTTCCACTCGGCGCTTGGAACCTGGCTGACGGCGCAGCGCGAGGGGTTGATCGAGGAGACGCTGCGCGACCCGCGTGTCGCGGCGCGAGGCCTCTACCGGGCCGAGGAGCTCGAGCGCCTGCTGACGGCGGCGGGGGAGGGTGGGAAGAAGGCCGACCAGCGCCTCTTTTGCCTCTTCCTCCTGGAGCGCTGGATGCGCGAGTGGGTCGATGCTCCTGCCTCGTTGCAACCTGCCCGTGAGCGGTCCGGTGAAATGGCAAGAATCGGGGCCGCGGGAGCGTTGATCGAGCGGTGACCGGACCGGCGGACGAGACCCTGCGCGAGAAGCACGCCAGCGCTGGCGTGGCGATGGCCGCCGCGACGCTGGCGATGGCGGCGACCTCCGGGATCCAGGCCCTGCTGTACCTGAGCTCGATGGGGGTGAGTGGGCGAACCGACGGTTTCTTCGTCGCCTTCGCCCTCTACGCGGTGTTCGGCGTTTTCAGCCAGAGCATCCGCATGACCTCGGCGAACCTGCTCGTCGGCGACCGACCGCGGCTGGTGAGCGTCGAGTACGGGGCCTGCCTGGCGTTGATCGGGGCGCCGGTCCTGATCGCCACGGTGGCGCTGGCCGGGCCGCTCTCCGAGCTGCTCGCGCCGGGGTTGGCGCCGGCCGATCGCGCGGTTACGGCCGGGGCGCTGCCATTGCTGGGAATCGCGATGGTGCTGCAGCTCTGGGCCGCGGGTGGAGCGACCCTGCTGGCCGTCCGCGACCGCTTTCGCGCCGTCGCCCTCGCCTATGTCGCCGGGGCGGTGGCCGGACTGGCTGCCTATCTGGTCGCCGCGCCGCTTGCTGGCGAGCTCGTGCTCGGCTGGTCGATGCTGGCGATGGCCGCCGTGACCTTCGCCCTGATGCTGATCGGGCTGCGCGGCTCGAGGCCGGCCGGCGGGCGGGCGCGCGGCTCGCTCGGCCCGGCGCGGCTGACGACGATGTCCGGCCTGATCCTCGGGCGGACGGCGATATACCTCGCCTTCAACGCCCTCTACATGATCACGCTCGCTTTCGCCGGCGGCTATGCAGAAGGGGACGCCACCGTGCTCTCCTACGCCTACCTGTTCGTCAGCTACCTGGTTGCCGGAACCGCTTTCGCACTTGGCCTCTCGCGAATCGCCGACATGCGCCGAGGCGTGCTTGACCGCTGGCGCACGGTGCTCGCCGACACCGTGCTGTCCGGTTTCCGTTACTCGATGCTGATCGCCGCCCCGGCGCTTGCCGGCCTGGTGGCGGTTGGCGCACCGCTGATCGGCGAGCTGCTTCCCGCCAGCTTCGGTCCCCACGAGGTCGACTCCCTGCGCTCCTTCGGGGTGTTGCTGGCGCCGTGGACGATTGCGGCGCTGCTGGTGAATCTGCTGCTGCCGGCGATGCTGGCGCTCGGGCGGGGGCGGCTGGTCAACGGGATGGCCCCGGCTTTGGTGCTGGTGCACGTCGCCGCGACCGCGGTCGGTGGCGCCCTCTTCGGGATCGGGGGAGTGGTCGGCGCCGCCTTCGTGGCGCCGCTCGCCTTCGCGACGGTCCTGCTCGGCGTTGGTGCCCCCGGGGCCCGCCGCACCTTGGCGCTGGCACTGGCGCGCGACGCAACCCGCCTCGCCGCGCTCGCCGTCGCCTGCTTCGGACTCGCGGTCCCAGTTGCCGCCCTTCTTGCCGATGGGCTTGTCGGCACCCTGGTGGCAGGGGCGCTCGGCAGCAGTCTTTACGTTGCCGGGCTTGGGATCGCCGTGCCGGGGCAGGTCCGGGTGGTCGCCGCGGCGATCAGGCCGAAGCCGGCCGCCGGCTGACCACGAGGTCGTCGATCAGCTCGAGGTAGCGCTGGCGCTGGCGCCGCCACTCCATTCGCTCGAGCCGCTGCGAGGCGCGCTCGGCGCGCTCGCGTGCCGCTGCCGGATTGGCTCGCACAGCTTCGATCGCCGCCGCGATCGAAGCCGGCTCGCCGGGCTCGGCGAAGCTCAGCTCGGTGGGGCCGAAGTAGCGTTCGATCACCGGCAGCCGCGACGCGATCGCGGGCAGCCCCATGTGGACGTACTCGAGCAGCTTGACCGGCAGCAAGAGCTCGGTGAAGTCGTCGCGCAGGGTCGGCACGACCCCGAGGTGCGCCCGCTCGAGCCGCGCCGGAATCTCCTCGACGGGGGTCGGCTGCGGCGCGATCCGCACTCCCTCTGGTGCGATTGCGGCGGCCTGCTCCGCGAGGGCCCGAGCCGCCTCGGCGTCGGAGCCGTATACGTCGAGGGCGATCGGGGCGCCGCGCTTGCGCAGCAGGCCGACAGCGCGCACCAGCGCCTCGACCCCGAATCGATCGGCGAGGCCGCCGTGGTAGACAACGCGCAGCTCGCCATCGGTTGGGAGCGTGATCGGGATCCGGCGCTCGCCGAAGACGCGCTCGTCGGGCGTGTTCATCACGACTCGCGTCTGGGCGCCGGCGACGCCGCGCTGGCGCAGCAGCTCGCGCGCCTCCTCGGTAACGAACACGTGGCCGTCGGCGAGCGCCGCGCTGAAGCGCTCCTCGGCCCGGATCAACCGCACCAGGGGGTGGTCCGGTGGGCGGTCGAACAAGGTCGCGAACAGCTCCGGGAAGGTGTCGTGGAAGTTGAGGATGATCGGCGTGCCGCGCAGCTTCGGCCGCAGCGCCGCGAGGACCAGCACGTCCGGCATGTTGTGGATCTCGATCAGGTCGAAGCGGCGGTCCCGATCGAGGGCGCTGACCTTGCGCGCGGCGCCCGCTAGGAACCGGGCGTTGCCCTCCAGGTAGGCGCGGGCACCGCCCCGCGGCTTGCCCGTCGAGGCGCGGTGGGTGCGGATCGTTCCCGCCCCGACTCGCTCGGCGCCGTCGTCGCTGAGGCAGACGCAATCGACCTCGTCCCCGCGTTCGGCGAGAGCGCGCGCCTGGCGCTGGATGCGCGAGTCGACCAGGTAGTCGGAGTAGTGGACCATGCACACCCGCAGGCCGCGGCGACGGCCGTTGTGCGGGAGCGAATCAGGATTCGGGCGCGTCAAGGCCCTTGGCCGCCGCGGCGATCTCGGCGATCTGCCAGTCCTCGATCGCCGGGAAGATCGGCAGCGAGCAGCATTCGGCGGCCAGGCGCTCGGCGGCGGGGAGCGAGCCTGGACCGAGGCCCAGCTCCGCATAGGCCGGCTGCAGGTGAATCGGAGTCGGGTAGTGGATTGCGCTTGCCACCCCGCGTTCGTCGAGCCGGGTGCGAAGCGCGTCGCGCTCGTCGGTGCGGACCACGAACAGGTGGAAGACGTGGTCTCCGTCCGCTGGCGCCGATCCCGGCAGGACCAGGCCGCTGTCGGCCAGTGCCGAGCTGAGCTCACGGCCGGCCCGGCGCCGCCTCTCGTTCCACTCGGCGAGCCGCCCCAGCTTCACTTCGAGAATCGCCGCCTGCAGAGAGTCGAGGCGGTCGGTCCCTGCCGCGAGCTCGTGGCGATGGCGGACCGCCTCGCCGTGGGAGCGGAGCAAGCGGACGCGATCGGCAAGCTCCTTGTCGGAGGTCACCATGGCGCCGCCGTCGCCCCAGCCGCCGAGGTTCTTGGTCGGATAGAAGCTGAAGCAGCCGGCGTCGGCGAGCGAGCCGACCGGGCGACCTCGATAGCGGGCGCCGTGCGCCTGGCAGGCATCCTCGATAACGAAGATCCCGCGGGCGCGGCAGAGATCGACGATCGGATCCATCTCGACCGTGCGGCCGAAGAGGTGGACGGGGATGACGCAGCGCGTACGGTCGTTCAGCGCTTCCTCGACGATCTCGGCCGTGACAACTGCGGTCTCGGGGTCGACGTCGACCAAGCGCGGACGGGCGCCGACGGCCGTGACCGCCTCGGCGGTGGCGATGAAGCTGTAGGTGGGGACGACCACCTCGTCGCCGGGCCCGATCCCGAGGCCGCGCAGCGCGAGTTCCAGCGCCGCCGTCCCAGAGGAGACTCCGACCGCGTGCTCGGTCCCGCAAAAGTCCGCGAAGCCGCGCTCGAAACTCTCGAGCTCGCTTCCCAGGGTGAAGGCGGAGTCGCGCGCCACGCGCTCGACGACCTCGAGCAGCTCGGCCAGCAAATCCGGATGGGCGCTGTCGAGGCGGATGAACGGCACGCGCTTGGCTGACGTGGCGGCCGCCGACAGCGATCGGCTCATTTCGGCCGTCGCGCTCACGTTGTCCTTACCCGCTGTTCGAGATCGAGAAAGAGCGCCGCGGCCTCGCGGCGGGAGCGGACGCCGAACTTGGCGAAAGCCGACGAGAGGTGGCTCTTGATCGTGCTCTCCGAGAGGAAGAGTCGCTCGGCGATCTGGGCGTTGGTGAGACCGTTCGACACGAACGCCAGCACCTGGCGCTCGCGGTGGGAAAGCGTCGGTCGCTCGACGCCGGCCCGGACCTTCCGTGGCACGACCGACTGCCCGCTGGCGACCGCGTTGATCGCGAGCGCGAGCGTGGTCTCGAGTTCGGGCTCGAAAACGACCGCATCGGCGCCAGCATCGAGGGCGCGGCGAACGCCGATGCCACTCGTCGGTTGCGAGATGGCGACGATTGCCGGCTCGCGCAGTTCGCGCCGCAGGCGGCGCAGGTTCGTCATGTCCCTCGGTAGATCGACGCTGCAGATCGCGACGATGACCGCGGCCGGGTCGATGTCGAGCTCGAAGAGCTCTTCCGGTGCGTTTACTCGGAGCATCGGGCTCAGGTCGTGTTCGGCAAGCGCCACCTCGATCCGGCGATGAGTCTTGGGGTCGCCCGCGCTGACGACCACACAGAGCTCGCCACCCGACGCGCGAGCGTCGCCAACCGCCTCTTTTAGAGCCGTCATCTGTGCAAGCAACGCTGTGAAGAGGCGGCAGCTTCCGCAGTCGCCGAGGAGCGCTTTAGCGCCAACGCTCGAGCAGATCCTCGTCGGGCACCTTGCGCACCGGCTTCGCGGGAACGCCCATGACGACGCTGCGCGGGGCAACGTCAGCCGCAACGACGGCGCCAGCGGCGACGAACGCCTCCGTGCCGACCTCGATTCCCGGACAGATCACCGTGCCGGCGCCGATTCGGCAGGCTCTTCGCAGCAGCGGTCCGTCGAGGGGGATGCCGGGCTCGTGCCGGTTCATCGAGTTGTCGTTTGCCAGCGTCACCCCGGGCCCAAGGAAGACGTCCTCCTCCAGCACGGTTCCTTCCGAGAGATAGCAGCGGGTCTGCACGCTGGCCCGCGCGCCCACCGTTACGCCGGGATCGACTGCGCAGAAGCTGCCGATCGTGGCGCCGGGCCCCACCCGCGCTCCGTCGCGGAGCTGGGCGTGATCGCCGATTCGCGCTCCGGCGGCAATCTGGACCCCGGCGTGGATCACGACCTGACCTCCGATCGTTACTCCCTCACCGATCGTGACGCCGTCCCCGATCAGGAGCCCGGGAGCCAGGTCGGAGGGCTGGAGACTTGCGCCGCTCATCGCCACCAGCAAACGATGGGCATGCGCCGGGACTTCCGCGAGGCGCTCTTCAGGCCACGACGGTGAGGGCCGTCGGCTCGATTCGCAGTTCGATCTCGGTCCGCTCGCCGATGTAGTCGCCGTCGACCTGGACCGGAAAGGGCCGGGTGGTGCCGTCCCCGGTCTCGGAGATCGACGAGACGGTCGCTGCGGCGACTCCCTCGAGGTGGTCGATCTGCCGATGGCGGGCAGCAGGCCGCCTCTCGCTGAACAGGCGGGGGATCAGGGTTGGCATGTCGCGTTGCCTGGCTCGCTTGAGGACGCCAAGCGAGAGCGTGCCGTCGTCGATCTCGATCCCCTCGCAGACACGTATCGGGCGGCTGGCGAAGTACGTGAACGGATCCGAGTTCTGGGCCAGGGCGGTGATCCCCTCGATCGTCTCTTCGCCGACCTGAACTCGCAACCTGACCGGGTTGACGATGTAGCTGCGGTAGAAGGCTGAGATCGCGGCCCAGCTGTAGTAGTAGGGGCCGGCTCGCGACTTCAACTTCGGGTGGGCGTCGACCCGTCGTACCACGGTGGCATCGATGCCGACCCCGCAGGAGAAGACGAAGTAGCGATCGTCGACGGCGCCGAGGTCGATTTGCCGCGGCGCCCACTCGTCGGCGATCGCCAGCAGGTGCTCGGTCGCGTCGACAACGTCGTTGGGGATGCCGAGGGTGCGGCAGACGACGTTGGTCGAGCCGCCGGGCAGCACCGAGACGGGCACGTCGGTGCCGGCCAGCCCGTTGGCGACCTCGTTCAGCGTCCCGTCGCCGCCGAAGGCGACGACGACGTCGTAGCCGTGATCGCGCACCTCGCGGCCGATCTCGGTCGCGTGGTTCTGAGCCTCGGTGGAGACGGTCTCGACCTCGTAGCGCCCCTGCAGCGCGTAGACCACCAGGTTCTTGAGCCGATCCGACACCGTCGTCGCGTAGGGATTGACGATGATCAGCATCCGCTTCTTGCCGCGCCTACCCGGTCGTCGCATAGCGGATCACCTCCCCGTCGTCGACTTCGCGCACGCGGCCCTCGTTGACGAGCAGGTCGGCGTGGCCGATCACCTCCGAGAGGGTGAGGAAGGCCTGGGTGACGGCGACGTCGCCCCAGATCGCCTGGGCGATCTCGTAGCCGCTGCGGGGCTTCTCCGCGATTAGCTTGTGGATCTTCTCCTTGCGCCGCTGATGCTTTGCGAGCCGGTCGTCGATCAGCGCCACGTGGTCGACGATCGGCTCACCGTGACCGGAGAGGACGATCGCGGCCGGTAGCTCGCGGGTCTTCTTCATCGACTCCATGTAGGTGACGAGCGCCTGCGTGCGCTCCGAGGAACCATCGAGTGGGCGCGCGATCAGCGGGTTTGAGGAGATGTGGGCGATCAGGTGGTCGGCGGCGAGCAGGATCCGCCGCTCGGCGTCCCAGAAGACCGTGTCGGAGGGGCTGTGACCGGGTCGGTGCAGCGTCTGCAGAGTGCGGTCACGAAAGGTGATCTCCTCCCCATCGGTGAGTCGTCGCGTCACCTCCGCCCGCGAGCCCCAGCCGCGGAAGCTGCGCGAGACGCTCTGCAGAGCGAAGGCGACCTCGGAGGGGATGCCGTTGCGCAGCATCAGGTCGACGGCGAACTCATCCTCCCGATCGGCATCCTCGCGGAAGTTGGCCAACCGCTCGGCGGCGAGGTCGAGAGCAGCAACCTCGGCGCCGGAGTGTTCGACGACGATCTCGACCAGACCCAGGTGGTCGATGTGTTGGTGGGTGACGATGACCAGCTCGAGGTCGTCGATCGAGTGGCCGCGCTGCCCGAGCTGGCCCTGCAGCTCGTCGAGCGCCTTGCCCGAGTTGGGCCCGGTGTCGACGAGGGTCAGCGGCTCGTCCTCGATCAGGTAGCAGTTGACCCGGCCGACGGCAAACGGGGTGGGGATGCGGAGGCAGTGGATCCCGGCCAGCGCGGCCTGCTCCAGAGCCTCCTCCGGAGTGAGTGTCACGCCCTGATCAACCCGAGGATCGCGTCGCGTTTCTCTTCCATGTCCTCGCGCGAGATCAGCGACTCGAGATTGAGGCGAAGCAGTGGCTCGGTGTTCGAGGGGCGGACGTTGAAGTGCCAGTTCGGATAGTCGACCGAAACGCCGTCGAGGCTGGTTATCTCGCCGTCGCCGTAGCGAGCGACGATCTCCTCCATCCTCGCCGCTGCATCAGGGACCTCGGAGTTGATCTCGCCGGAGATGAAGTAGCGGGAGCGGAACTCGGACATCAGCTCCGCCAGCGAGCGGCTGTCGAGCGAGAGCAGCTCGAGGATCAGCAGCGCCGGGATCGTGCCGGAGTCAGCGTTCCAGAAGTCGCGGAAGTAGTAGTGGCCGGAGACCTCGCCGCCGAAGACCGCGTTCTCCTCGCGCATGCGAGCCTTGAAGAAGGCGTGACCAACGCGGCAGATGTCCGAGTGACCGCCCCCGGCGGCGACGACGTCGGCGACGGCACGGCTGGAGCGGGGATCGTAGAGGATCGTCGCACCGGGGTTCTTGGCGAGGGCGGCACGGGCGAGCAAGGCACAGACGAAGTCGCCGTCGCAGAAAACGCCGTCGCCGTCGATGAAGAAGCAGCGGTCGGCGTCGCCGTCCCAGGCAATGCCAAGGTCAGCGCCGCTGGCCCGCACTCGCTCGATGATCAGGCGTCGGTTCTCCTCCAGCAGCGGATTCGGCTCGTGGTCGGGAAACTCGCCGTCGGGCTCGAAGTACATCTCCTCCAGCTCCAGGCCGAGGCGGCGCAGGATCGGCCCGGCCATCGGCCCGGCCATGCCGTTGCCGCCGTCGACGACGACCTTCATCGGCCTGATTCGGGCCGGGTCGATGAACGAGAGCACATGCTTGCGGTACTCGTCCCAGACGTCGACCTGCTCGCAGGAGCCACCGCCGGCTGCCTCGCCGAGGCCGGCCTCGATCTCGCGGCGGACGTCGCCGATGCCGGCGTCGCCGGAGAGGGCCAGTGCCCCCTCGCGCACCAGCTTGACGCCGGTGTAGGCCTTCGGGTTATGCGAGGCGGTCACCATCGCGCCGCCGTCCAGATCCCGCGATCCGACCAGGTGGTAGAGCATCTCGGTTGCGACCATGCCGGCGTCGAGGACCGTCGCGCCCTCGACGACCAGCCCCTCGCGCATCGCGGCGGCCATCGACGGCGCGGTCAGGCGCATGTCGCGACCGAGCCCCACCCGCAGCTCGCCCGACTCCTTGCCGCGCAGACGCGCCAGCACCCGTGCGAAGGCACGGCCGATCGCTAGCGCCGTCGTCTCGTCCATTTCGGAGCCGTGCAGCCCGCGGATGTCGTAGGCCTTAAAAATCCCGGCAGGCGCCAGGACCTTTTGCTCAGTCAAAGCCGCCTCGCAACGACTCGTAGCTCTGCTCCAGCGTCTGCGGCATCACCTTGGTGTCGGCGATCACCGGCATGAAGTTGGTGTCGCCGCCCCAGCGGGGGACGACGTGAAGGTGGATGTGGTGCTCGACCCCGGCGCCGGCAACCCGGCCCTGATTGAAGCCGACGTTGAAACCGTGCGGGTCGTAGACCTCCTCCAGCCGGCCCATCGCCCGCTGCGCCAGCGCCATCATCTCGGTCACGGTCTCGGTCGGCAGGTCCTGGATGCGGCCGAGGTGCTCGTAGGGAGCCACCATCAGGTGCCCGTTCGTGTAGGGGAAGAGGTTGAGGATCACGAAGCAGCGCTCGCCCCGGTGGACCACCAGGTTCGCCTCGTCGTCTCCCGCCGCCGGCTTGGTGCAGAAGATGCACTCCTCCTCGATGTCCTTCGACGCGTCCTTCACGTAGCTCAGGCGCCAGGGCGCCCAGATGCGGAAATTGGCCACAGGCGCGGCAGGCTACAGCCAGCCGCGATTGCGGAAGTAGCCGACCATGCCGACCAGCATCGCGACCATCGCGCCGAGCAGGATCCAGAAGGCGGTCGTATCCCCCTCGCCGGGGACGTGGACGTTCGCGCCCCAGATGCTGGCGATCAGCGTCAGGGGCAGGACGATGACGCTGATCGAGGTGAGCACGCGGAGGATGTCGTTGACGCGGTGCGAGATCACCGACTCGTTGGTCTCGGCCAGCGCCTCGACCACCTCCTTGTAGTTCTCCAGCATGTCCCAGATCCGCTCGTGCGCGTCGACGATGTCGTCGAAGTAGATCTCGAGGTCGAGGTCGGTCGCCAGGTAGCGCTGCTTGACCTTCTCGAGGTCGCGCAGGACCGGCCGCTGCGGGCGAATTACCTTGCGGAAGTTGATGATCTCCTGCTTGACGTTGGAGATGTCGCGCACGACCTCCTCCGAGCGGCCCTCGAAGATGTCGTCCTCCAGCGCGTCGAGCTTGTTGCCGATCTTGCGCAGCATCGGGAAGCAGTAATCGAAGCTGTCATCAACGAGGCGGTAGAGGAGGTAACCGGAGCCGCGGGAGAAGAGCTGCTCGCGCAGCTCCTCCTTGGCGCGGCAGCGCTCGAACAGGTACTCGACCGGCTGCAGTGGCTGGTTGGGGATCGTGACTACGTAGCCGGGGCCGACGAAGAGGTCGAGCTCGCCGGTGCCGAGTCGTCCGGCGGCCGGGTCGAAGACGGGGAAGTGGAGGACGATGAAGAGGTAGTCGTCGTAGATGTCGATCTTCGGCCGCTGGTTGCGCGAGAGGACGTCCTCGAGGTCGAGTGCGTGGAACTCGAAGTGATCCTCCAGCCATTCGCGCTCCATCCCGCCGGGGCGCTCGATGTTGACCCAGCGCAGGCCGGATGAGTCGATCTGCTCGACGCGCGGCTGTTGCGGCTCAGCCTGGGTCGCGACGACCAAGTCGTCGCGACGCGCGGCCCGTCGTAGCCGTGGTTTCGGAAGGTTCGGCATCGCTCGGGCTCACCGGCTCGTCGGGCATGGCTGCGATGGTACCCTTCCCGCCACACATATACGCCACATCCAGAGGAGTGGAGGGACTGGCCCGACGAAGCTCCGGCAACCATCTCGAACCAACGGTTCGAGGAGAGGTGCCAAGTCCAGCAGGTCGCTGACCTGGGAGATGTGGGGGATGTCCGATCGGACCTCTGCCCCACAGGCGGAGGTTTTTTTCGAGGTAGAGGAAGGAAGATCGGATGTCAATCGAAAGCCTGAAGTGCAAGGAGTGCGGGGCGGCGTACGAGCTCGACGCACGCTTTGCCTGTGAGAAGTGCTTCGGACCGTTGGAGGTCGCCTACGACCACTCCTCGCTCGACGCGGAGACTGCGAAACGGCGCATCCAAGCCGGCTCGCAGGGGATTTGGCGCTACGCCGACTTCCTCCCGTTTGTGGGCAAGCCCGGCGACCCGCTCGAGCCCGGCCTGACGCCGCTGCTGCGCGCCGATCGTCTCGCCGAACGGCTTGGGCTCGAGGCCGAGCTCTGGGTCAAGAACGATGCCGCCAACCCCACCCACTCCTTCAAGGACCGGGTCGTCGCGGTGGCGGTCGCCAAGGCCCGCGAGCTGGGCTTCGAGACCGTCGCCTGCGCCTCGACCGGCAACCTCGCCAACGCCGTCGCTGCCCACGCTGCTGCGGCGGGGCTGGAGTCCTACGTCTTCGTCCCCGCCAACCTCGAGGAGCAGAAGCTGCTCGCGACGGGTGTCTACGGCACCAACCTGGTCGGGGTGCGCGGCAACTACGACGACGTCAACCGGCTCTGCACGCAGTTGGCCGAAACGCATCCCTGGGCCTTCGTCAACGTCAACCTTCGCCCTTACTACGCCGAGGGCTCAAAGACGCTCGCTTACGAGACCGCCGAGCAGCTCAACTGGGAGCTGCCCGACCGGGTCGTCTGCCCGATCGCCTCCGGCTCGCTCTTCACCAAGCTCGGCCGTGGCTTCCAGGAGTGGCTCGACCTCGGCCTGCTGAGCGGCGAGCTGCCTGTTTTCAACGGCGCCCAAGCAGAGGGGTGCAGCCCGGTTGCCACCGCCTTCGCCGAAGGCTGGGACGTCTGCAAGCCGCAGCGGCCAGACACGATCGCCAAGAGCCTCGCGATCGGCGACCCGGCCGATGGCCCGTACGCGGTCGAGCACGCGCGGCGGACCAGCGGCGCGATCGATTCGGTCAGCGACGAGGAGATCAAGGCCGGCATTCGGTTGCTCGCCGAGACGACCGGCATCTTCACCGAGACCGCCGGCGGCGTCACGATCGGCGTTCTGGCGAAGCTTGCCGAGCGGGGCGACATCGGCGCCGGCGAGCGCGTCGTCGTATACATCACCGGTGAGGGGCTGAAGACCCTCGACGCTACCCGCGATAGCTTTCAGATGCACGAGATCGACCCCGATCTCAACAGCTTCCAGTCAGAGTTCGAGCAGTCGCAGGAGGTAGCAGTCTAGTGGTCGCCAATCCCACGACTGGCCACACCCGGATGACCCGCACGGCCTTCGCATCTCTGCGTCCTCGGATTTGCCCTTGCCTCCAGCAAGGACGGCATCCTGCGTCCTTGATCTACTCGACCATGCGTGCCCCCAGGCGCACCCAGTCGTAGAATTGGCGACCATGGCAGTCACCGTGAAGATTCCGACCCAGCTGCGTGCGGCGACCGGGGGTGAGGCCGAGGTCGAGGTCTCGGGCTCGACCGTGGGCGAAGTTCTCGACGCGGTTTTCGACGCCCACGGCGACCTGCGCGAGCGGATCACCCAGGACGGCGACCTGCGCCGCTTCGTCAACGTCTACGTCAGCGGCGAGGACATCCGCTTCCAGGACGGCCTCGATACGAAGATCGACGAGGGCGACGAGGTAACGATCTTGCCGGCCGTGGCAGGCGGCTGACGGGGCTGTGGCGCGGCGCATTTCGGCGTCCTCGGTCGCTCGCGTGCAGAGCACGCCACGCTCCCTGCGTCCTTGAACTGCTTGGCCACAGCCCCGTCAGAAGCTGAATGAGCAGACCACCTGTCGTCATCTTGTGCGGCGGGCGCGGAACCCGCTTGCGGGAGCGGACCGAGACGGTGCCCAAGGCGCTGGTCGAGATCGGCGGTCGGCCGATCCTCTGGCACGTGATCGGGATCTACGCGGCGCAGGGGTTCGACCGCTTCCTGCTCGCCACCGGCTACCTCGGCGAGGCGATCGAGGAATTCGTCTCTTCAGAGCCCTGGTCAGGAGGGATCGAGGTGGAATGCGTGGACACCGGAATCGACACGCCCACCGGCGGGCGCATCGCGAAGCTCGCCGCGCGGCTGCCCGGCGAGACCTTCTGCGTGACCTACGCCGATGGCGTTGCCAATGTCGACCTGGAGTCGTTGCTCGACTTCCACCGCCGGCACGGCAAGCTGGCGACGATGACGGTCGTCCGCCCGCACCTGCAGTGGGGCGTCGCCGAGCTCGACGGCGGCGGGCGGGTCGAGGGGTTCGTCGAGAAGCCGCGCAGCGAGCACTGGATCAACGGCGGCTTCTTCTGCTTCGAGCCGGGCGCCTTCGACTACCTGGACGAGCGCAGCGTGCTGGAGCGCGAGCCCCTCGCCGCTCTAGCCGCGGACGGGCAACTGCACGCATACCGCCATGACGGCTTTTGGGACTGCATGGACACCTATAAGGACGCGGTCGTGCTCAACGACCTCTGGGCGGCCGGCGAGCCGCCCTGGACCGGCTGGACGGAGGCGGCGGTCCGGTGAGCCGGGTCCTCGTCAGCGGCGCCCATGGTTTCGTCGGCTCCCATCTGGCTCGGGCGTTGCTGGAACGGGGGGAGGGGGTACGCGTAATCGACCGGCCGGCGCCGCGGCTTGCCGACGTCGGCGGCGAGCGCCTCTCGGGGTTGGACCTACTCGGCATCCGCGGCGACGTCGAGCTGGTCGAGGCCGATCTGCGTGACGCCGAGACGGTGGACGCTGCGGTCGCTGGCTGCGATGCGGTCTTTCACCTGGCCGCGCAGACGATCGTCGGCGTCGCCCGCGAATCGCCCCTCGACACCTTTGAGGTCAACGTGCGCGGCGCCTGGCACGTCTTTGAGGCTTGCCGCACGCATGACGTGGAGCAGGTCGTCTTCGCCTCCTCCGACAAGGCCTACGGTGCGAGCCCGGAGCTGCCCTACCGCGAGGACTTTCCGCTGCGCGCCGCCTACCCCTACGACGCCAGCAAGGCGGCCGCCGACGTCCTCGCACGCAGCTACGCCACGGCTTTTGGGGTGCCGCTCGCGGTCACCCGCTTCGCCAACATCTACGGCGGCGGCGACCTCAACTTCTCGCGCCTGGTGCCGGAGACCGTCGTCGCCGTCCTCGACGGGCGGGCGCCGGTCATCCGTTCCGACGGCAGCCCCGAGCGCGACTTCCTCCACGTCGACGATGCGGTCTCCGCCTACCTGGCGATCGCCGCCGCGCTCGACGACGGCGCCGCCGGCGAGGCCTTCAACGCGGGCGGCGAACGCCCTCACTCGGTACGCGAGGTGGTGGAGTTGATTGCCGCCGCGGCCGGCGCAGAGATCGAGCCGGACTTCCAGGGCACCGGTACTCCGGACGGCGAGATCGACCGGCAGTTCGTCGACTCGACCAAGCTGCGTGAGCTGACCGGCTGGCGCCCCCGGGTTGAGCTGGCCGACGGTCTCAACAGCACCCTCGAGTGGTACCGAGAGCATCCAGAGGCGCGACCGGCACCGCAGGTGGCACGGCTAGGCTGAAGCCCATGTGTGGGCGCTTCACCGTCACGGCGAAGGACACGAAGAAGATCGCCGACCGCTTTCAGGTCGAGCTCGAACGCTCGCTGGAGCGGACGTCGTCGGGCGGTGCCGCCCCGCCGGCCAAGGAGCGCGTTGAGAAGGTGGAATCCTCCCTCGGGCGGTTCAACGTTGCGCCGACGCAGGAGATCCTGACGATCCGCTCCTCGCCCGACCCCGAGGAGGCGGCGCAGGGGGAGCGCGAGGCGCGCCCGATGCGCTGGGGCCTGGTGCCGCGCTGGGCAAAGGACCTCAAGGTCGGCTACCGGATGATCAACGCCAAAGCCGAGAACCTGACCTCGAGCCGCGCCTATGCGCCGCTGGTCGGCAAGTTCCGCCACCGCTGCTTGATCGTCGCCGACGGCTTCTACGAGTGGATGAAGGCGGAGGACCCGAAGCAGCCGCGGCAACCGTGGCGCTTCACGGTCGACGGCGGCGAGCCGTTCGCCTTCGCCGGCCTCTGCACGCGCAAGGAGTGGGAGGACGAGGAGGATCGAGGTTACGACGACGGCTGGCTCTACAGCTGCACGATCGTGACCACCACGCCCAACGAGGTGGTGGCCAAGGTCCACGACCGGATGCCGGCGATCCTGCCCAGCGTCGAGGCCGAGGCGGCTTGGCTGAACCCGAGCCTCGAGGCCGAGGACGCGATCGCGATGTGCGCGCCGCTGTCCGCCTCGCGGATGGAAGGAGCGCCGGCCAACCCGAAGCTGAACAAAGTCGGAAAAGGAATGGAGGAAGGGCCGGAGCTGCTCGTCGCGCCGTAGAGGGCTAGCCCAAAGAGCCGGCGGTGCGCACGGTCGCAGTGCCGACCGCGTTCTCCACCGTGCAGGCGACGCTTCCGGAGGGGGCTCGCGTCGTTTTCCAGAAGGAGGCGAAGCCGAGGATCACGGGCTCGTCGGGGCGGCCCTCCGGCAGCCCCCACTGCCATCCCATCGAATCGGTCCGGTGCTTCTCCCAGGTGCCGACGACCCGGGGCAGGTCGGTGTAGGCGTCAAAGGCATCCCCGAGTTCGAGCGACGCGTATTCGCCGCCGCTGATACGGAACTTCAGCCCGACGCGATCGGGGACTTCCTGCTTGGTGAGGCTCTCTTCGCTGGTCGAGCGAGGAAATGCACCACGGTTGTCACCGGTGCGCGCCAGTTCTGCGCCATCCCCACGCATCGTGCAGCCGACGCGGGCCTGCCCGACCGCCGAGCCGGCGTCGATCCGCAGCACCGCTGCGAGGCGGAAGATGCGTTCGCCGTTGATGTTCGCTTCGGTCACGCGCAGCCCCGAATCCTCCAGCTTCATCGAGCCCCCGCCGGAGATCGGCGCCGGCCTCGAGTCGGCCAACGCGCCGCGCGCCGCCCATTCGACCTCCACCCAGGCTCCGCCGCTCTCGTCGGTGGAGAGCAGCCAGGCCGCGAGCGTCGCCACGAGGCCCACGGCAACCACTGCAAGCGCTCCTCTCGGGAGATGCGAGTCGGGGGCCGGCTCCACGGGGCGGTATTAGACACGACGGTCGCGACGCCCTGCGTGATCTGTCGCGAAGAATTTCCAGAATCGGCACGTTCGCGCCTTGTTCGGTGGGTCGATGCCCGCCACGATCGCCGTATGCCGATCAAGACAGTGGGCAAGAAGAAATGGGAAGGGCGGATGCTTCCCTCCTACGAGCCGGTCTGGGAGCCGCTGCTGAACTTCGCGCCCAACCACGTCGATGACTTCATGTGGATGTTCGCGGTCGAGCTCGAGGATGGGCGCCGCCTCCACGCCTACAAGCACTGGTGGACGAGACGCTACGTCCACCTCACCGGCACAGGCCGCGTCTTCGTCTTCGAGCATCGGGGCGACCTCGATGACCCCGGCTGGTACCTCGAAGCAAACCCGATCTGGCTCCTCCAGCTGGTCCTGCCCAGTGGCGAGCAGCTCGTCCACTACCACCGCTTCTTGGAACGCGCCCGGCAGGATTCGAACCTGCGGCCTTCGCCTCCGGAGGGCGACGCTCTATCCAGCTGAGCTACGGGCGCGTACGTTGGAGCTTAGTTCTTTGCTGCGGACCCGACCGAGCGAACACATGTTCCGTCCAGGTGTAGACATAAGGTTTCGCAATGGCAAGGGCGGGAAGCGGCAACACGGGCGAGGCGATGGTGCTGGCTGCTCTGGTGCGGCGCGGATTCGACGTGCTAGTGCCGTTTGGCGAGGGCCTGGCGTATGACTTGGCCGTCGATCTCGAAGGCAAGTGCTTCCTGAGGATTCAATGCAAGACGGCCTGGCCACAGCGAGGTTGCCTGGTCTTCAACTCGCGCACCACCGACCACGGCCGGGGTCGACAGTCCTACCGCGGCCTGGCCGACATATTCGGCGTCTACTTTCCCCCATCCGGCTCCGTGTACCTCGTCCCGATCGACGCCGTTGCTGAGTTCGCTGGTCGACTACGGCTGAAACCGACCCTGAACAACCAGATCAAAGGCGTCCGCTTCGCCGTCGAGTTCGAGATCGATCGTTGGTCGATGGACTCGCTGCGAGAGATCACCGCGGCCACCGCACGCAAGGAAGAGCCGTTGGCAACTGTCGCGTAGGCTCGCGGCAATGGAACTCTCGGTCGCCTTCCTCGGCACGGGTGGGGCCGTGCCCTCGGCGCGGCGCTCGACCGCGAGCGTGCTCGTCGCCCGCGGTGGGGAACGGCTGTTGTTCGACTGCGGCGAGGGGACGCAGCGGCAAATGCAGCGCTCGTTGGGCCTGGTCCAGGTCGACGAGATCTACCTAACCCACTTCCATGCCGACCACATCCTCGGCCTGCCCGGTCTGCTGAAAACGTACGACCTGACCGAGCGCGAGCGGCCGCTTACCATCTACGGCCCGCGCGGCCTGATCGATCTCTTCAAGACTATGCACCGGATCGTCGGCCGGCTCGACTTCAAGCTCGATTTGGTTGAGTTGGAGCCCGGCGACTCGATGGCGCTCGAGGGGGCCGACCTTCGCGCCTTTCCAGTCGAGCACAGCGTTCGCGCGCTGGGCTACTCCCTGGTCGAGGAGGACCGTCCCGGGCGCTTCGACCCCGAGGCCGCGAAGCGCCTCGGGGTGCAGGAAGGGCCCGCCTTCGCCGCCCTGCAGAGGGGCGAGCCGGTGGCGGGGACGATGGGGCCGGTCCATCCGCAAGACGTGATGGGCCCATCCCGGGGTGGTCGCAGTCTGGCGATCACCGGCGACACGGCGCCCTGCCGTGCGACCGTCGAGGCCGCCCGTGGGGCTGAGCTGCTGATCCACGACGCCAGCTTCGCCGAGGAGGAGGTGCAGCGCGCCGCCGACACCGGCCACTCGACCGTTGGCCAGGCCGCCGCCGTCGCCCGCGAGGCCGAGGTGAAGATGCTCGCCCTCGTCCACATCTCCTCCCGCTACCACGTCGGCAAGGTGCTGGAGGAGGCCCAGGAGGTCTTCGAGGCGACGATCGCCCCTCGCGACTTCGACCAGATCGATATTCCCTTTCCCGAGCGCGGAGAACCGAAGCTGATCCAAAACGGAGCCCGCGAGCGTAGCGAGGGCCCTACCTTGCGCGACACGACCGAGACCCCAGCCGCCGACTGACGCCGGACAGCGATGCTAGGCTGACGCCGTCCTTTAACCCGGTCCCGCGAGGCCAGGAAGGAGCAAAACCCGAGTGAGCGAGAAGGTCGTGCTCGAGCGCGACGACCTGAGGCGAACGCTGCGGCGGATCGCCCACGAGATCGCCGAGAAGAACCCGGTTTCCGACAGCTTGGCGATCGTCGGTATCCACACGCGCGGCGCCTTCCTCGCCCGTCGCCTGCACGCCCTGCTGGGCGAGATGACCGAGAGCGAGCTGCCGATCGGGGACCTCGACATCTCCTTCTACCGCGACGACGTCGGCGCCAAGGGCCCGACCTCGCAGCCGGTTGTGCACGCCTCCCACGTCGACTTCGATTTCAGTGCTCGCACCGTCGTCCTGGTCGACGACGTCCTCTTCACCGGCCGCACCGTTCGCGCCGCGATCGAGGCCCTC
Organism: uncultured Solirubrobacterales bacterium; assembly: GCA_963817945.1. Classification (GTDB taxonomy): domain Bacteria; phylum Actinomycetota; class Thermoleophilia; order Solirubrobacterales; family 70-9; genus VRUE01. The sequence goes on from CAWFQH010000004.1 coordinate 314,690, forward strand.
TTCGACTACGGCCGGCCGCAGCGAGTCCAGCTCGCCGTCCTCTGCGACCGCGGTCACCGCGAGCTGCCGATCCGCCCCGACTACGTCGGCAAGAACCTGCCGACGGCGCGCGGCGAGCGGGTCAACGTGCGCCTCGAGGAGCTCGACGAGATCGACGAGGTGACGATCTCCGAGCCCTGCGCGGCGGAGGCGCTCGCATGAAACACCTGCTGGGGATCGACCGGCTCTCCCGTGAGGAGATCGAGGCGATCCTCGATCGCGCCGAGAGCTTCGCCGAGGTCGGCCGCCGCGACATCAAAAAGGTGCCGACCCTGCGCGGGCGCACCGTCGTCAGCCTCTTCTACGAGGGGAGCACACGCACGTCCTCGTCCTTCGAGCTGGCGGCGAAGCGGCTCTCCGCCGACCTGATCTCGATCAAGGCCAGCGGCTCGGCGGTCGACAAGGGCGAGTCGCTGAAGGACACGGTGGCGACCCTCTCCGCCTACGACCCCGCCGCGATCGTCATCCGCCACCCCTACGCAGGGGCGGCGCAGATGGTCGCCGGCTGGACGGAGGCCGCGGTCGTCAACGCCGGCGACGGCAAGCACGAGCACCCGAGTCAGGCGCTGCTCGACCTCTTCACCCTGCGGCGGCGCCTGGGCTCGCTGGAGGGGAAGCGGATCTGGATCGTCGGCGACGTCCTCCACAGCAGGGTGGCCCGCTCCAACCTCGCCGCCTTCCAGGCGATGGGGGCGAAGGTGACCGTCTGCGGCCCGCCGACCCTGATCCCGCGCGGGATCGAGGCGCTTGGCTGCGCGATCTCCTACTCCCTTGACGATCTCGGCGAGGCCGACGTCGTCTACGCCTTGCGGATGCAGAAAGAGCGGATGACCGAGAGCTTCGTTCCCTCCCTACGCGAGTACGCCTCTCACTTCCAGATCGATACCCGTCGCCTCGGCCCGCGCCAGCTCCTGATGCACCCCGGCCCGGTCAACCGCGGCGTAGAGCTCTCCGGCGATGCGGTCGACTCGCCCCAGTCGCTGATTACCGAGCAGGTGGCGGCGGGGCTGATCGTGCGCATGGCGATCCTCTACGAGCTGCTGGCAACTCGTGGTCGGCCCGAGCCCGTCGAGGGCGAGGGCGCCGAGCAGCCCACCCCGATAGGGCAGCCGGCGTGAGCTTCGCCGCGGCGCTCGACATGCGCTCCGGCGAGGGCGCGGAGCTGATCCTGCGCGGGGCGCGAGTCCTGGACCCGGTTGCCGGCATCGACGCTGCCCACGACGTCGTCATCCGCGGCGGCCTTATCGCCGAGCTGGTGGCGCCGGGGGCCGGCGCGGCCGAGGGGGCAGAGGAGGTGGACGCCGAGGGGCTGCATGCCTTCCCCGCCTTCTTCGACCCGCACGTCCACCTACGTACCCCCGGCCAGGAGCACAAGGAGGACCTAGAGACCGGTACCCGCGCCGCGGCCGCGGGCGGCTACTGCGGGGTGCTGGCGATGGCCAATACCGACCCGCCCGTCTCGACCCCGGCCGACATCGAGGCCCTGCGTGAGGCCGCCCGCGAGCAGGCCAGTATCCCGGTCGGCTTCCTCGCCACCGTGACCCGCGGCATGGAGGGTGAGGAGCTGACCGAGATGGCGGCGCTGCGCGACGCCGGTGCACTCGGCTTTAGCGACGACGGCCTGCCGCTGCGCAACGCCCGGGTGCTGCGCCGCGCGCTCCAATACCAGCGCCTTTGCGGCGGCACGATTGCCCTCCATGAGGAGGACCCAGAGCTCTCGGGCGCTGGCGTCATGCACGAGGGCCCGGTCTCCGCCGCCCTCGGCTTGGCCGGTATCCCCTCAGTCTCAGAGTCGACGATGATTGCTCGCGATGCGGCCCTCGCCGCCTATGTGGGGGCCCGCATCCACGTCCAGCACCTCTCCGCGGCCGAGTCGGTCGACGCGGTGCGCAACGCAAAGGCGGCCGGGGTGGCGATCAGCTGCGAGGCCAGCCCGCATCACCTCTGCCTCACTGACGAGGAGGTTCGCAGCCTCGACCCCCAGCGCTTCAAGATGAACCCGCCGCTGCGCTCTGAGGCCGACCGGCAGGCCCTGATCGAGGGGCTGCGGGACGGCACGGTCGACTGCATCGCCACCGACCACGCTCCCCACGCGGCAGAGGAGAAGGAGGTCCCCTTCGAGCAGGCGGCGATGGGCGTGACCGGGCTGGAGACCGCCTTCGCCGCGCTCCACACCTACCTCGTCGCACCGGGCGTCCTCGACCTCGGCGTCGTGGTCGAGCGGATGTCGGGCGGCACCGCGCCCTTTGGCCTGGAGCGGCCCAGCCTCGCTCCCGGCAGCGAGGCCAACGTCGCCCTCTGCGACCTCGGCGCCACCTGGACCGTCGGCGAGGAGGGCTACGAGAGCCGCTCCGACAACTCCTGGTGCGCCGGTCGCGAGTTGACCGGCAGGGTCCTGATGACCGTCGCCGGCGGCCAAGTTGCCTACCGCTTGCGCTCCTTCTCCCTGGGGGTCGCCTCGTGAGCGCCGGCTACCTGCTCCTCGAGGACGGGATGCGCTTCGACGGTGAGCTCTGCGCGCACCGGGAACCGGTCACCGGCGAGGTCGTCTTCAACACGGCGATGACCGGTTACCAGGAGTCGGTCACCGATCCGTCCTACGCCGGCCAAATCATCGTCTTCACCTATCCGCTGATCGGCAACTACGGCGTCTCCGCCGAGGCGATGGAGTCCGATCGAGTGCACGCCCGCGGCGTCGTCATGCGCGAGGCCAAGAACGGCGAGGACGTCGCCAGCGCCGAGGGCGGCTGGCTCGATTGGCTCGACGACTGCGGCACGCCGGCGATCTCGGGGATCGACACCAGGGCACTCGTCCGCCACATCCGCGACCGCGGCGCGATGCGCGGCGGCATCTTCGCTGCCGAGACGGCAGAGGCCGAGGCGCGTGAACGAGTCGCCGCCGAGCCGTCGATGGCTGGTGCCGACCTGGCCCGCACAGTGACCCCGCCCGAGCCCGTCCACTTCGAGGGGGACGGCCAGCACGTGGTGGGGCTCGACACCGGTGTCAAGCTCAACATCGTCCGCGAACTGCGCGAGCGCGGCTGCCGCTTGACCCTGTTGCCCTGCACGAGCAGCGCCGCCGACGTCCTTGCCGAGGAGCCCGACGTTGTCTTCCTCGCCAACGGGCCTGGCGATCCCGGTGCCCTCGACTACGTCGTCGACACCGTCCGCGAGCTGGTCGGTGTCAAGCCCCTCTTCGGGATTTGCCTCGGACACCAGTTGCTCTGCCGCGCCGTCGGCCTGGACACCTTCAAGCTGCCCTTCGGCCACCGCGGCGCCAACCATCCGGTCAAGGAGCTGGCCAGCGGTCGCATCGAGATCACCTCCCAGAACCACGGCTTCGCCGTGCAGGGGCCCGACGGTGAGCCACGGATCGAGGCCGACGAGCCGGTCCGCTGGGAAACCGACTTCGGCGCCGCCGAGCTCTCCCACCTGAACCTCTACGACCGCACCGTCGAGGGACTGGTCCTGCGCGAGGTCGGCGCGGCGACCGTCCAGTACCACCCCGAGGCGGGGCCGGGGCCGCACGACGCCCGCCACCTCTTTGACAGCTTTCTTGAGCTGGCGCATGCCTAAGCGCACCGACATCGAGAAGATCCTGCTGATCGGCTCCGGGCCGATCGTGATCGGGCAGGCAGCCGAGTTCGACTACTCCGGCGTGCAGGCCTGCAAGGTCCTGCTAGAGGAGGGCTACGAAGTCGTCCTCGTCAACTCCAACCCGGCGACGATCATGACCGACCCGGAGTTCGCGACGACGACCTATGTCGAGCCGCTGCTGCCTGGTCCGGTCGCCCGCATCATCGAGAAGGAGCGCCCCGACGCGCTGCTGCCGACCTTGGGTGGCCAGACCGCGCTGAACGTGGCGATGGCCCTGCACGGGGATGGCACTCTCGAGCGCTTTGGGGTCGAGCTGATCGGCGCCGATGAGACGGCGATCCGCCGCGCCGAGGACCGCGAGGAGTTCCGCCGCACGATGGAGGAGGCGGGACTGCGCATCCCCTGGTCCATGACCGTCGGCAGCTTGGCTGAGGTAGACGTCGCGCTTGCGGACGGGCGCATCACCCTGCCAGCGATCGTCCGTCCCGCCTTCACCCTCGGCGGCCAGGGTGGCGGCGTGGGGGAGAGCGAGACCGAGCTGCGCCAGGTCGTCTCCGAGGGCCTCGCGGCGAGCCCGATCAACCAGGTGCTGGTCGAGGAGTCGGTGATCGGTTGGGGCGAGTTCGAGCTGGAGGTGATGCGCGACCGCAACGACAACGTCGTCATCGTCTGCTCGATCGAGAACATCGACCCGATGGGTGTCCACACGGGCGACTCGGTCACCGTCGCCCCGGCCCAGACCCTCACCGACCGCCTCTACCAGGAGCTGCGTGACCAGGCAATAAAGGTGATCCGGGCCGTCGGCGTCGAGACCGGCGGTTCCAACATCCAGTTCGCGGTTGATCCCGAGAGCGGCGACATCGCAGTGATCGAGATGAACCCGCGGGTCTCGCGCTCTTCGGCGCTCGCCTCGAAGGCAACCGGCTTCCCGATCGCCAAGATGGCGGCGAAGCTGGCGGTCGGTTACGCGCTGGAGGAGATCCCCAACGACATCACCCGCGCCACGCCGGCCTCCTTCGAGCCGACGATCGACTACGTCGTGACCAAGGTCCCGCGTTTCGCCTTCGAGAAGTTCCCCGGCGCCACCGGCCGGCTTTCCACCCACATGCAGAGCGTCGGGGAGGTGATGGCGATCGGCCGGACCTTCCGCGAGTCCTTCGCGAAGGCGATGCGTTCGCGCGAGCTCGACACGCCGGCACAGCCCCCGGCGGGCGAGGAGGAGCTACTGGAGGCGATTGCGGTGCCCTGCGCCGAGCGCTTCGACCTCGTCCTGGAGGCCTTCCGGCGCGGGATCGGGATCGAGGCGGTGCACGAGCGCTGCCGCGTCGACCGCTGGTTCCTGCGCGAGCTGCAGGCGCTGGCGAACGAGGGCGATGGCACCGAGGGCCTCACCCGCACCTACAAGTCGGTCGACACCTGCGCGGCCGAGTTCGAGGCGGCGACGCCCTACTACTACTCGGCATACGAGCGCCCCAGCGCCGCCGGCTCCGAGGTGCGCCGCGGGGACCGGCCCTCGGTGGTGATCCTCGGCGCCGGCCCGAACCGGATCGGCCAGGGGATCGAGTTCGACTACTGCTGCGTGCACGCAGCGATGACCGTGCGCGAATCGGGCCGAGACGCAGTGATGGTCAACTGCAACCCGGAGACGGTCTCGACCGACTACGACACCTCCGATCGGCTCTACTTCGAGCCGCTGACGATCGAGGACGTGCTCGCCGTTTGCGAGCAGGAGCGCCCGGAGGGCGTGATTGTCCAGTTCGGCGGTCAGACGCCGCTGAAGCTGGCCGGCGCCCTAGAGGAGGCCGGCGTGCCGCTGCTCGGCACCCGTCCCGGCGGTGCCTCCCCGGTGGCGGCGATCGACCGCGCCGAGGACCGCGGCCGCTTCGGTGCCCTGCTGCAGGGCCTTGGCGTCAAGCACCCGCCCTACGCGACCGCCCTCTCGGCCGAGGAGGCAGCGATGGTCGCCGGACAAGTCGGCTTCCCGCTGCTTGTGCGGCCCTCCTACGTGCTTGGCGGACGGGCGATGGAGATCTGCTACTCGAGCGAGAACCTGGCCGCCTACTTGGAGGCGAACGCCAAGGCCGACCCCGAGCACCCGCTCTTCCTCGACCACTTCCTCGAGGGGGCGATTGAGGTCGACGTCGATGCCCTCGCCGACGGCGAGTCGGTCCACGTCGCCGGGATCATGCAGCACGTTGAGGAAGCCGGGGTCCACTCGGGCGACTCGGCCTGCGTGCTGCCGCCGATGAGCCTTGGCGAGGAGATGCTGGAGGAGATCAGAGCGACGACCGAGCGGATAGGGCTGGAGCTCGGGGTGGTCGGCCTGATCAACATCCAGTACGCGGTCGCGGGCGGGGAGCTGTACGTGATCGAGGCCAACCCGCGCGCCTCGCGCACGGTTCCCTTCGTCTCCAAGGCGACCGGGACGCCGCTTGCCAAGCTCGCGACCAGGCTGCTGCTGGGGGAGAGCCTGGCCGATCAGGACCTGCAGCCGGCGCCCGACGGGCACGTCAGCGTCAAGGAGGCGGTGCTGCCGTTCGCCCGCTTCGCCGGCGTCGATTCGGTACTGGGGCCGGAGATGAAGAGCACCGGCGAGGTGATGGGGATCGCCGCCGACTTCCCGACCGCCTTCGCCAAGGCGCAGGCAGCGGCGGGGGTCGTGCTGCCGCGAGAGGGTTCCGTCTTCATCACCGTCACCGACACCGACAAGCCCGCGGCGACGCAACTGGCGGCGCGCTTCCACGACCTCGGCTTCGAGGTGATCGCAACCGGCGGCACCGCCCAGTCGATCTCGGCGATGGGGGTGCCGGTGACGCGAATCAACAAGCTTGGGGAGGGGTCGCCACACGTCGTTGACCTGATTCGGGAGAAGCGCTGCGACCTGGTGATCAATACGCCGACCGGATCGGGTGCGCGCGCCGATGGCCAAGCGATCCGAACAGCCGCGGTCCGCCACGGGATTCCCTGCGTGACGACGATGACCGGCGCCTCGGCCGCGGCGCGGGCGATCGCCGCACAAAAGGAAGGCGAGGCCGACGTGCTCTCGCTTCAGGAGATCCATGGCAGAACAAGCGCCACGTCCTCTGCTCCCGCGGATGCCTGAAGAATCAGATTGCGACAGGCATCCGCTCCCGCGTCCGGGCGTGGCGCACCCACCCTGGGGCTGTCGGGCGGCGTGACGGATCGCCCAGTTGCACCTTGGGGGCGACGCCTTTGCGAGGCGGTCGAGGCGCGCGACTCGGGCGGCTACCGCGTCTTCTCGCTGCTCGACCGCGAGGGGCCGATGCCCGAGCCGGGCCAGTTCTACATGCTCGCCACCGAGTGCCACTGGGAGGAGCGCGCGGGGCGGCCCTTCCTGCCGCGCGCGCTCTCCGTCGCCGACGCCCAGTCGGTGACTGCCGAGTCGATGACTTCGTCGTTTGTCAAACCGTCGTTGACAAACGAAGAAGTCAGCGGGGTGCGGCTTGACTTTCTGCTGGAGGGCATCGGCCCGGGGACCGACCGGCTCTGCGAGGTCGAGGCGAGGGAAGCCGTCTGGGTCAACGGCCCGCTTGGCAATGCCTTCTCCTCACCGCGCGAGCTGGCGCCGGACGCGGCCGGCGCGATCCTGATCGGCGGCGGGATCGGCATCGCTCCGCTCGCCCTCCTACGTCGTCGCTTCGCCGACCGCGGGGTGCCGACGCGAATCCTGCTCGGCTTTCGCGACCGTGCCCACAGCGGTGGCCTCGACGATCTCTTTGCCTGCTGCGAGGTGGGGCTGGCCAGCGAGGACGGCCACCGCGGCCACCGCGGCTACGTCACCGAGCTGCTGGCCCAGATGCTCGCGGGCGACGACGCCGGCAGCGCGGCCGTCTACGCCTGCGGCCCGCCAGCGATGCTTGACGCCGTCGCCGCCCTCTGCGCCGAGCGTGGCGTCGCCTGCGAGCTGGCGATGGAGTCGCCGATGGCCTGTGGCTTCGGCGCTTGCTTCGGCTGTGCGGTGCCAAATCCGAACGGAGACGGCTACATGCGCCTTTGCGTCGACGGTCCGGTGGTGCGCGGTGGTTGAGTTTTGCGGCCTCGAGCTCGCCCACCCGGTGGTCAACGCCTCCGGCACGTTTGACGCGATCGCCGCCCGCCGGGTCTACGGCGACGCCCTCCTCGACGACTTCCCATTCTCCGCCTTCGTCTCGAAGACGATCACGCCGCAGCCGCGGGTCGGCAACGAGCCGCAGCGAATCTGGGAGACGCCGGCCGGAATGATCAACTCAATCGGCCTGCCCAACAAGGGCCTGCGGGGTTTTCTCGCCGAAGATCTGCCGCAGTTGGCGGAGCTGGCGGTGCCGCTGATCGTCTCGGTGATGGGAACCAGCCGCGAGGAGTTCTCGCGCCTTGTCGAGGGGGTCGCCGGCCGTGAGGAGGTGGCGGCGATCGAGCTCAATGTCTCCTGCCCCAATGTCCATTCGGGGCTGATCGTCGGCGAGCAGCCAGAGGAGACGGCGACGCTGCTGGAAGCGCTGCGACCGCTGACCCCGAAGCCGCTGATCGTCAAGCTGACCCCCAATGTCGCCGACCCGGCGGCGGTCGCGGTCGCCGCCGAGGAGGGGGGCGCCGACGCGATCTCGCTGATCAACACCTTGAAGGCCAGCGCGATCGATCCGGCGAGCGGGCGGCCCGGCATCGCAGCGGGCCACGGTGGCCTTTCCGGGCCGGCAGTGCGGCCGGTTGCCGTCGCCCAGGTGCGGGTCGTCGCCGCGGCCGTCAGGGCGCCGATCGTAGGCATGGGAGGGGTCTGCAGCGGCGCCGACGCGGCCGAAATGATCGCGGCCGGGGCGGCTCTGGTCGCTATCGGCACGGAGAATTTCCGCGACCCCAGAGCCGGTAGCCGAATTGCAGCAGAGCTTGCTGACCGGTACGCGCCGATGTCCTAGGCTCAACCTTCAGTCGAGGTATAGGTGAATTTGGTCGGAAAAGACGGAAATGTCCTTGCACGCCCCCGACCCGCGGCTATACTCGCCGCCCAATGCCCGCCCCAGTCAAGACCTCCGCAGCGACTCCCGAGAGGTCGCTGGACCAGCGGATGGACGCCCTTCGTCGGGCCAACGACATCCGCACCGCCCGCGCCAAGCTGAAGAAGGATCTGAAAGCAGGCAAGGCAAGCATTCACGCCCTCCTGCTCGACCCGCCGGAGTACGTGATGACCGCCAAGGTCTTCGACATGCTGCTCGCCGTGCCGAAGTACGGTCGCGTGAAGACCAACCGCATTCTCAATCAGTGCCGGATCTCGCCGTCGAAGACGATCGGCGGGCTCTCCGAACGCCAGCGCGCGGAGCTCGTTTCACAGCTGCGCAGGTAGGTAGCCGACCGCCGTTGCGGTCAATATCTCCGCCCGCATGGCCAAAGTCTTCGTCATAACGGGCCCTTCGGGGGTGGGAAAGGGAACGCTGATCGCCAAACTGCTCGAGCGCGTGCCGGGCTTGGAGCTATCGGTCTCGGCGACGACCCGGGAGCCCCGCGACGGCGAGGTCGACGGGCGCGACTACCACTTCCTCTCGCCGGAGGAGTTCGACCGCAGAGTCGCCGCCGAGGACTTCCTCGAGTTCGCCACCTACAGCGGTCACCGTTACGGGACGCTGCGCTCCGAGGTCGCCCGGCGGCTCGATCGAGGGCACTCCGTCTTGCTCGAGATTGAGGTCCAGGGCGCGAGCCAGGTCCGCGCAGCGATGCGCGAGTCGATCCAGGTCTTCATCGCCCCGCCCGACCCTGCCGTGTTGCGCCGGCGGCTCGAGTCGAGGGGGGCTGATTCGCCCGAGGCGATCGACGCCAGGCTGAAGGTGGCGGAGGTCGAGCTCGCTGCCCAGGGCGACTTCGACCACTGCATCGTCAACGACGATTTGGAGCGAGCCGCTGGCGAGCTGGAGGAGATCGTGCGCGCCGAGCTCGGGATACCTCTAGACTCCGCGGCCGAATGATCAAGCCACGCGTAGACAAGCTCCTCGAGCACGCCGACTCGCACTACGCTGCAGTCGTCGTCGCGGCGAAGCGGGCGCGTCAGATAAACAGCTACTTCCACAACCTCAGCGAGGGCGGCTTCGGCGAGTACCCACCGCCGATGGTCGAAACCCGCGGCGAGCGCAACTACCTCTCGATGGCGCTCGAGGAGCTTGCCGAGGGCAAGCTCAAATACGAGTACCGCGCCTAGCCCCGCGCAAGGAGGAAGACATGGCAAGGATCCTGCTCGGCGTAAGCGGCGGGATCGCCGCCTATAAGGCGCTTGAGCTCGCCCGCCTCGCCACCGTCGCCGGCCATGGCGTCCGTGTAGTGATGACCGAGGCCGCCGGCCGCTTCGTCGGCGCGGCGTCCTTCGAGGGCATCGTCGGCGCCCCGGTCCTGACCTCGGAGTTCGAGCGCGACCCGCTGCGCGGCGCCTTCCCCGGCGACCCGCGGCCCGAGCACGACCCGATCGGGCACCTCGAGCTCGCCGCAAACTGCGACGCCTACCTGGTTGCCCCGGCTTCCGCCAACACCGTCGCCAAGCTGGCGGCGGGGATGGCCGACTCGATGCTGACGACCTCCTTCCTCGCCTGCGCGGCTCCCCGACTACTTGCCCCGGCTATGAACGACCGCATGTACGTCGATGCCGCCACTCAGGCCAATCTGGCGACGCTGCGGGAACGCGGAATCGAGGTGATCGAGCCGGAGGACGGCGCCCTCGCCTCTCGCGGCGAGCGCGGTCGCGGTCGCCTGCCCGACCCCGCGCGCCTCCTCGCCCGCGTCGAAGCCGTCCTGCCGGCGGGCGAGCGCCCCTGGGACGGGTTGCGGGTCCTCGTCACCGCCGGCGGCACCCGCGAGCCGATCGATTCCGTTCGCTTCCTGGGCAATCGCTCCAGCGGTCGCATGGGTGTGGCACTGGCCGCCGCTGCGGCCCGGCGAGGTGCCGACGTGACCCTGATTGCCGCCAACGTCGCCTTATCTGAGCCGGCCGGCGTCCGACGCATCGACGTCGAGACGGCCGGCGAGCTGGCGGAGGTCGCCCGCCGTGAGTTCGCGGCCACCCACGTCCTCCTGATGGCGGCTGCCCCCGCCGACTTCCGCGCGGCCGAAGCCGCTCCGGGCAAGCTGCAGCGCGCCGAGGGCTTGGATCTTCGCCTGGAGCCGACCGAGGACATCCTCGCCGGCCTCGCCGCCGAGCGCGGCGAGGACCAGACCATCGTCGGCTTCGCCGCCGAACACGGCGCAGGAGTGGATCGAGCCCGCGAGAAGCTGCAACGTAAGAACGCCGACCTGATCGTCCTCAACGACGTCTCCGACCCGCGTATCGGTTTCGAGAGTCACGAAAACGCCGTAATCCTGATCGACTCAGCAAGCGAGACCCACGTCCCACGAGCTTCAAAGGACAGCATCGCCGACTCGATCCTGGACAGGGTTGCCCAACTGAGGGGAACGTCGAACCTGCCAACCCGCTAATCCAGCGGGTGGCGCGGTGGCGGGGGTCCCCCATAGCGCAGGGCGACGCGGAGCGGCGTCCGAGCACATGGGGGAGGGCCGCCGCGACAGGACCCGCTGGCCTCACCGTGTGGGCGGGCTATACTTGCCGCAAGCTTTTTGTCCCTATGCAGTAGCGAGAAGTGGGCCTGGCCCACTTTTTTTTCGGCCCAAACCAGGTATGGCAGACCTCAAGGACAGCATCCAACAGCAGCTCAGCCAGCTCGACTCAGAGCTCGACCTCGTCGCCCTCGAGCAGCCGGCGACTGAAACGCTGCGCCTCTTCATCGACCATCCCGGCGGCGTCGACCTGGCACTCTGCGAACGCGTGACCAAGCACCTCGAGCCGCTGCGCGCCGAGTACGCGCTCGAGGTCTCGTCCCCGGGGCCGAAGTACCGCCGCCAGAGTCCAACTTCCGATCCGACCGAGGAGAAGCCGTGAGCAAGGAGATCGTCGACGCAATCAGAGCACTCGAGCAGGAGAAGGGGATCTCCGCCGACAAACTGATGGACGCGCTCGCCGACGCCCTCCTCTCGGCTTACAAGAAGACGCCCGGGGCGGCCAAATACGCTCGCGTCGACCTCGACCACGAAACCGGCGACTTCCGCGTCTTCGAACTGATCCTGCCGCCGGAGCTGGAGGAGAAGCTGCTGGCCGAGGCGACCGCCGCCCAGGAAGAGGAGGAGCGCGAGATCGATCCCGAGACGGGCGAGCTAAAAGAGCTCGAGGAGCCCGAGCTCGATCCGGAGATGCTCGCCCCCTATGAGGATCAGATCTCCTCGCGCGACGTCACCCCCGACGACTTCGGCCGGATCGCCGCCCAGACCGCCAAGCAGGTGATCCTGCAGCGGATCCGCGAGGCGGAACGGATGATGATGTTCGAGGAGTACCAGGACCGGGTCGGCGAGCTGATCACCGGAATCATCCAGCAGTCCGACAAGCGCTACACGCTGGTCCAGCTGCGCGAGCGGGTTGAGGCCCTGCTGCCCAAGTCCGAGCAGGTCTACAACGAGCGCTACGACCACGGCATGCGGGTCAAGGCGGTGATCACCGACGTCTCCGACTCGACCAAAGGCCCTGCGATCGTCGTCTCGCGGCGCAGCCCGGAGCTGATCAAGAGCCTGTTCGAGATGGAGGTCCCCGAGATCGCCGACAAGCTGGTCGAGATCGTCGGCGTCGCCCGTGAGCCCGGCTACCGCTCGAAGATCGCCGTCGTCTCCCACGCCGATGGTGTCGACCCGGTCGGCGCCTGCGTCGGTCCGCGCGGCTCGCGGGTGCGGATGGTCGTCTCCGAGCTGCGCGGCGAGAAGATCGACATCATTCCCCACAACGACGAGCCCGCCCGCTTCGTCGCCAAGGCGCTTTCGCCGGCGCGCGTGCGCGAGGTGATCGTCGACGATGAGGAGCGCCAGGCCACCGTGATCGTCCCCGACGACCAGCTCTCGCTGGCGATCGGCCGCGACGGCCAGAACGCCCGCCTCGCCGCCCGCCTGACCGGTTGGCGCGTCGACATCAAGTCCGAGACCGAGTTCGCCTCCGAAGAAGAGGAGGTGGAGTACGAGGGGGAAGAGCCGTCCGACGGTCACTGCCTGGCGGTGCTCTCCAACGGCCGCCGCTGTCCCAACGCCACGGTCGGCGAGTCCTCCTACTGCGGCTTGCCTCAGCACCAGGCGCTGGTTCGCTTCGAGACCAACCAGATCGCCGTGCTGGCGCCGCTCGAGGAGGCCGAGATCGCAATCCTTGCCGATCCCGAGGCCGACGATGGCCAGGCGAGCGAGATCGTCGCCCGGGCCGAAGCGGAGTTCGAGGAGCCGGTCGCCGAGCCCGAGGAAGAGACTGTGGCGGAAGTAGACGCTGAGGAGACTGACTCAGGCGCTCCGTCCGCGGGTCCTGTCGAGGAGGAGACCTCCTCGTCCTCGCAGGCTGCGGGCGAGGAGGCCCCCTCCACGCCACCCGCGGAAGAAGCCTCTGAGGAAGACGCCCCAGACGACGAATCCGCCGCCGAGGCTTCCGCGGACGGGGCGCCGGCTGCCGAACAAGCTGAGGACGGGACGGGTGCGGAGCCCGTGGCCGAGGAGGCTGAGCAGGCTTAGTGGCCAAGAAGCGCGTTCACGAGATCGCCAAGGCGAAAGGCGTCAGCAGCAAGGAGCTGCTGGCGGCCTTGAAAGCCGCCGGCATCGAGGCGAAAGCGGCGGCGTCGAGCGTCGAGGAAAGCGACGCGCTGAAAGCGCTGTCCGCCGCAAACGGCGGCGACGGGGCTGCTTCGACCGCCGCCGCGACCAAACCGAAAGCCGCGGCGCCGAAAGCGGCAGCGGTGAAACCCGCAGCGGCCAAGCCGGCGCCCCCACAAGAGCCTGGGCCCGCCGCCAAGCAGACTCCCAAGCCGGCTGCGAAACCAGCGGCAAAAAAACAATCGGGGGCGACGAAGAAACGCCGCGTCGTGATCGATTCGCAGGCTTCGCGCCGCGAGCAGATGGGTGGGCCGCCGCCGCAGCGGCCGCCGCGTCGTCGCGGCGGGCGACGCCGCCGGCCGCTGCTGGAGGAGCCGCCGCCCAAATCCGACGAGGCGCCGCCCGAGCCGGAGGCGACCAAGGTCCAGTCCGGCGCCACGGTGCGCGAGGTCGCGGAGCTGCTCGGCCTCGGCAGCTCCGAGGTGATCAAGAAGCTGATGATGATGGGCGAGATGGCGACCCTGACCCAGACCCTCACCGACGACTCGGTGAGGGCGATCGCCGAGGAGTACGACCGCAAGATCGAGATCGTCACCGCCGCCGAGGAGGAGCCCGAGGCGCCGGAGTTCGAGGACGCCGAGGAGAGCTTGGAGGCGCGGCCGCCGGTGGTCACCGTGATGGGCCACGTCGACCACGGCAAGACCTCGCTGCTCGACGCGATCCGCGAGACCGAGGTCGCCGCCGGCGAGGCGGGGGGCATCACCCAGCACATCGGCGCCTACCAGGTCCACCACGAGGAGAAGACGATCACCTTCCTCGACACGCCCGGCCATGCTGCCTTCACGGCGATGCGGGCGCGCGGTGCCAGGGTGACCGACGTCGCCGTGGTCGTCGTCGCCGCCGACGACGGGGTGATGCCGCAGACCAAGGAGGCGATCGACCACGCCCGCGCCGCCGACGTGCCGATCCTGATCGCCGTCAACAAGATCGACAAGGAGGGCGCCCAGCCGGACCGGGTTCGCAATGAGCTCGCCGCCGAGGGCCTCACCCCCGAGGACTGGGGCGGCGAGACCGTCTACTGCGACGTCTCGGCGAAGACACGCGATGGCCTCGACAACCTGCTCGACATGATCCTGCTCGTCACCGAGCTGGAGGAGCTCGGCGCCAACCCCGATGCGCCCGCCTCCGGCACGGTGATCGAGTCCCAGCTCGACCCGGGCCGCGGCCCGGTCGTCAGCATCCTCGTCCAGCGCGGCACGCTGAGGGTTGGTGACGCGCTTGTCGCCGGCCCCCAGTGGGGCAAGGTGCGGGCGATGAGCGACTTCACTGGCGACCGGGTCGAGCAAGCCGGGCCGGGGATGCCGGTCGAGGTGCTCGGCTTCGACGGCGTTTGCGAGGCCGGTGAGCACGTGCACGCGGTCGAGAACGACCGCCGCGCCCGGCAGCTGGCGGGGGAGCGGGCAAACCGGCTCAAGACCGAGGCCCTGGCTCGCCGCCAGGCCCGCAAGGTCAGCCTCGAGGAGGTGTTCTCGCGGGCCCAGGAAGGCGACATCAAGGAGCTCGACATCGTCCTCAAGGCCGACGTCGCCGGCTCGTTGGAGGCGCTGCAGGACGAGCTCGCCAAGGTCCCGCAGGAGCAGGTGGGGATCAACGTCATCCATTCCCAGACCGGCGGCATCAACGAGTCCGACGTGATGCTGGCCTCGGCCTCCGACGCGATCGTGATCGGCTTCAACGTCCGGCCCCTGGCCGACGCCCGCAAAGCCGCCGACCGCGAGGGCGTCGACGTCCGCACCTATTCCGTGATCTACAAAATCACCGAAGACCTCCGCAACGCGATGGAGGGCTTGCTGGAGGCGGTCGAGGTCGAGGAGACGCTCGGCGAGGCAGAGGTCAAACAAACCTTCAAGGCATCCAAGGTCGGCCGCATCGCCGGCTGCATCGTCAACGAGGGCAAAGTTAGCCGCGATGCCAATGTGCGCCTGGTCCGGGAGGGGACGGTCATCTGGGACGGCAGGCTCGGCTCGCTGCGCCGCTTCAAAGACGACGTGCAGGAGGTCGAGGAGGGCCAGGAGTGCGGCATCGTCCTCGAGGGCTACGCCGACATCAAGGAGGGCGACGTGCTCGAGTTCTACAAGACCAAGCAGGTCGAGCAGACGCTCGATTAGGATGCCCACGCCTCGCATGCGCCGCATCAACGAGGTGCTTCGCGAGGTGGTCGGCGCCGCCATCGCCACCGATTTGAGCGACCCTCGGATCGGCTTCGTCACCGTGACCTCGGTCGAAACCAGCCCAGACCTCCGCACCGCCAAGGTGCACGTCAGCGTCCTCGGCGACGAGGAGGCCCGCGAGGCGACGCTGGCCGGGCTGCGCGCCTCGCGCGGCGTGATCCAGGCGAAGATCGCGGCCGAGACGAGGATGAAGCGGACGCCGACGGTCTCCTTCCACTACGACCCGACGGTCGAGCAGGGGATGCGGATCTCGCAGCTCCTGGAGGAGGAGGACGGGGAGTGAGCGAGACGACCGACATCGGCGCCTCGGCGATCGAGCGGGTCGCCGCCGAGATCCGCGACAACGAGCGCTTCCTGCTCACCGCGCACGA
This sequence comes from uncultured Solirubrobacterales bacterium, assembly GCA_963817945.1. Taxonomy (GTDB): domain Bacteria; phylum Actinomycetota; class Thermoleophilia; order Solirubrobacterales; family 70-9; genus VRUE01. The sequence goes on from CAWFQH010000004.1 coordinate 330,564, forward strand.
GGGGCCCGACGGCGACGCGCTCGGCTCCCTGCTCGGCATGCACCACCTGCTGACCCGGCTCGGCAAGGACTCGGTGATGTTCCTCGCCGCCAAGGAGTTCCCACTGCCGATCGAGTACCGCTTCCTGCCGCTGGAGGAGGTCTTCCACGAGCCCCCGGCCGACATGAGCGACCGTGTCGTCGTCTTCCTTGACTGCGGCAACATCGACCGGATGCCGGTCGACTTCCTCGCCGACGGCGACAACCTGCGGCTGAACATCGACCACCACCACGACAACACCCTCTTCGGCGACGTCAACCTCGTCGACGTCGAAGCCTCCTGCACGGCGGAGATCGTCTATGAGCTGGCGATCCTGCTCGGAGTCGAGCTGACGCCGGAGATGGCCTCCGCTCTATACGTCGGCCTGGTCACCGACACCGGCAAGTTCATGTACGAGAACACCAACGCGCGCACGCACCGGATCGCCGCCGAGCTGATCGAAGCCGGGGTGCCGGTCGACGAGACCTACCGGCGCCTCTACGAGCACGTGCCGAGCGAGAAGCTGCGCCTGCTCTCGCGAGCGCTGGAGGGGATCGAGCGTCACTGCGACGGTGCGCTGGTCCTCGCTTACGTCACCGCTGCCGACTATGCCGCCAGCGGCGCCGGCGAGGAGATGACCGAGGGGATCATCGACCACCTGCGCTCGGTCGAGGGGGCCAGGGTGGCAGCGCTGATCCGCGATCTCGGCGAACGCGGCCGCGCCGCCCGCAAGGTCAGCCTCCGCTCCAGCGGCGGCGAGGTCGACGTTTCGGCCATCGCCCGCGCGCACGGGGGCGGTGGCCACAAGCGCGCCGCCGGTTTCTCGACCGACCTCGAGTACGACGGGCTGGTCGCCTTCCTCTCCGCCGAGGTGACTGCCCAGCTCGGCGCTTGAGCATGGCCGGCGACGACGTGGCGGCCGTGCTGCTTTGCGACAAGCCGGCCGGGATAACCTCGCACGACATGGTCCTCCGGGTGCGACGCGAGCGCGACTGCAAAGTGGGCCATGCCGGCACCCTCGATCCCTTCGCGACCGGCCTGCTGCTCGTACTGCTGGGCCGAGCAACGCGGCTGCAGCGTTTCCTTACCGACCTGCCGAAGACCTACCGGGCCCGGGCGCGGCTCGGCTGGCGCTCCAGCACCGGCGATCCGGAAGGCGAGCTGAGCGAAACGAGCAGGATCCCGGAGTCCCTGCAGCTGCCTACCGGCCGCGTCCGCCAGCGGGTGCCGATGACCTCGGCCGTGCGCGTCGGTGGCGAGCGGCTCTACCGCAAAGCCCATCGCGGCGAAGAGATAGAGACCCCGGAGCGCGTGGTTGATGTCTACCGCGCGGACCTGCTCGACTCCGACGGTGCCAGCGCCGAGTACGAGATCGAGTGCTCGACCGGCACCTACATCCGCACTCTGGTCGAGACACTTGACGACGCCTACTGCGAGGAGCTACGGCGCACTGCAATCGGGCCGTTCCGGGTGCAGGACGCTGGCAAGGAGATCCCGCTCCAGCGCGCCGCCGAACTGGTACCAGCCGCAGCGGAGGCCCTGCGTTGAGCACCGCATCGGACTTTCACCCCCCTCTGGGGTTGTCAATGTCGGAAGCGACGATCCGAGGCCCGCGGTCGTGAGCATCCAGGTCACCTCGCTGCCCGAGGCAGAGCCGCGGCCGCGCCACGTCGCGATCGGCACCTTCGACGGTGTCCACCGCGGCCACCAAGCTGTAATCGAGGGCGCCGACACGGTGCTCACCTTCGACCCGCACCCGCTTGAGATCTTGCACCCGACTGCGCTGCCGAAGCTGATCATGCCCTTCGAGGTCAAGCGCGACGTGATCGAGGGGCTGGGCGTGCGCGAGCTGGTCGTCATCCCCTTCGACCGTGAGTTCGCGTCGGTCAGCGCCGAGGGATTCATCGAGGACGTCTTGATTGAGCGTCTCGCCGCCGAGCGTGTCTCAGTCGGCGAGAACTTCCGCTTCGGCGCCAAGGCCAAGGGCGATCCGGCGATGCTGAGCGCACGCACCGAGTTCGAGACGGGCGTCGTGCCCCTGGTCGAGGTCGATGGGGAGGCCGTCTCTTCGACCAGAATCCGGGCTCTGGTCGCGGCTGGCGATATGGAGGGGGCGCTGCACTGCCTCGGCGCCCCGTTCATGGTCGAGGGGACCGTCGTCGAGGGCGACAAGCGGGGCCGGAGGCTGGGCTTCCCGACCGCCAACATCGTCCCCGACGACCGTCTCGCGATCCCCGGCCACGGCGTCTACGCCGCCTTCGCCAACGGCGTCCCGGCCGCCGTCAACGTCGGTGTTCGGCCGACTTTTGACACCGGCCGCGGCGTCCTCATCGAGACCTATCTGATCGACCGCTCCGAAGACCTCTACGGCGCCACCCTGCGGGTCGCATTCGTCGAGCGCCTGCGCGGCGAGAAACGCTTCGCCGGGGTCGAGGAGTTGATCGCGCAGATGAAGATCGACGTGGACGACGCCAAAGTCGTTTGCTCGGCATTTCAGCAGCCCTAGTTCCGACGGATCTGAAGGGCTGGAGGGAGCTGGTGTCCTCCTCACTCGCAACTCGTCGTTGATGAGGTTGCAAGCTGTCGCCTCTAGCTTTCTGCTCCTCCCGCGCAAAACGTTCGGAGGACACCAGCTCCCTCCAGCTCACCGGCCGCCCCGGAAGACATCAGCTCCTCAGCTCATCGGCCGGGCTCGGACGACGTCAGCTCCACCTCAGCCAGCGGTGCGGCTGGTCAGGGAGGGTGGGTGAGCCTGCGAACGTTTTGCGCGGGAGGAGAGCCAACCTTGAGGCGTCAGCAGTCTGCGTCTCCATCGACGAGTTGCGAGTGAGCAGGTTTGCCCACCCTCCCTGCCCCGGCAGGGCCTCATGGCCTGTAAGCTTCGGCGCCGCATGGGCCTGACCAAAGAGAAGAAGAACGAGCTGATCGGCAAGCACGGTCGCGCTGACGGGGACACCGGGTCTCCCGAGGTGCAGGTGGCGCTGCTGACTGAGCGGATCAACGAGCTCACCGAGCACCTCCGCACCCACGCCAAAGACCATCACTCCCGCCGCGGCCTGCTGATGCTCGTCGGCAAGCGGCGCCGCATGCTGCGCTACCTGGAACGCACCGATCTGGAGCGCTACCGCGCGCTCGTCGCCGAGCTCGGCCTGCGTAGATGATCGCCGTCGGGGAGACCGCCCCCGACTTCACCCTTCGAAACCAAGACGGTGAGAAGGTCTCGCTCTCGGACTTCCGCGGCCGCAAGCTTCTGCTGGTCTTCTACCCACAGGACTTCAGCCCGGCCTGCTCCGATCAGCTCTCGCTCTACCAGGAGGTGAAGCCGGAGCTGGCCGCCAGAGGGGTGGAGCTGGTCGGGATCAGCGTCGACCATGCCTGGGCCCACAAGGCCTTCCAGGAGAAGCTCGGCATCGACATCGCCCTGCTTGCGGACTTCGAGCCCAAGGGCGAGGTGGCGCGCGCCTACGATGCCTATGTCGAGGAGCGCGGCCACGCCAACCGCTCCCTCGTCCTGATCGATGAGGAGGGGACCGTCGAGTGGGTGCACGAGTCGCCGACGCCGCTGGAGATCCCTGGCGCCAACCTGATCTTCGACGCGCTGGCGTCGGTCGCGGCCTGACTACCGACCTGACCAGCGCCGGGGTGCCGCCGCCCGGTCCCGAGGATCACGTGCGGGGGGAGGGAGAGGGGCTGATCGTCTACGCCGACCTCGGTTGCCCGCGCTGCGCCGCGGCCTGGGCGGAGATTCAAGCCCGGCCCAGGCGGCTTGTCTTTCGCCACTTCCCGGTTGCCACCCGGCACCCGCGCTCGCCGGCGCTGCATGCGGCCGCCGAGGCGGCAGCCCTCCAGGGCCGCTTCTTCGAGATGGTCGCCTCGCTCTACGCCGACCGCGGCCGGGTCGACGACCCGCACCTCTGGCAGCGCGCCGAGCGCCTCGGCATCGATCTCGAGCGCTTCGAGGTCGATCGCCGCTCCGAGGCCGTCGCGGCGAGGGTACGCCGTGATTTTGAGTCGGGAATCCGGGCCGGCGTTACCGCCACCCCCGCCGTCTTCGCCGACGTGCCTGAGGTTGAGCACCCATAGGGGTGCATAACTTCAGGCACGTCCCTGCGCCTGTAGTCTCTGCCGTGAAAGAGAACGAGAGTTCTGGAATTGCAATGGGTCGCCAACCGGGCGACCGGAGGTAAAAACTGAATGAGCATGTTCGAAGTTAGCCGCGTTTCGGCGGAGGTCGGCGAGGACCAGATCTCCTTTGAGACGGGCAAGCTAGCCAGGCAGGCGAGCGGCGCCGTCGTCGTCCAGTCGGGCGAGACGATGGTGCTCTGCACCGCGACGATGGGCAACCTGCGCGACGTCGACTTCCTGCCCCTCACCGTAGACGTCGAGGAGCGGATGTACGCGGCGGGCAAGATCCCCGGCTCGTTCTTCCGCCGCGAGGGCCGGTCCGGCGAGAAGGCCACCCTGACCGCGCGGATGATCGACCGCCCGATCCGTCCCCTCTTCCCGAAGGGCTGGCACTACGAGACCCAGCTCGTCGCCACCCCGCTCTCCGTGGACCACGTCCACCCCTACGACATCCTTGCGATGAACGGCGCCTCGGCGGCACTGGCGATCTCGCCGGTCCCCGTCGCCGCGCACGTCGGCGCCGTCCGGATCGGCAAGCTGGAGGGCGACTTCGTCGTCAACCCGCCCGAGGAGACCCTCGAGGAACTGGAGCTGGACCTGATCGTCGCCGGCACCGATGAGGCGATTCTGATGGTCGAGGCGGGTGCCGACGGCGTCACCGAGGCCGAGATCCTCGACGCCCTCGACATCGCTCACAGCGAGATCAAGAAGCTCTGCGCCGCGATGAGCGAGCTGGCCGAGAAAGCCGGCAAGGAGAAGCTCGAGGTCGAGGTGCCGCAGATCGACGAGAGCCTGATCGAGGAGATTCGTTCTTCCCATGACCAGGCCCTGGTCGACGCGATCGCCACGGAGGGCAAGCTCGAGCGCTACGAGGCGATCGACAAGGTCAAGGACGAGGTCGTCGGCAAGTACGCACTCGCCGACGACGACGGCGAGGTCGACGAGGAGCGAGTGGCAGAAGTAAAGGCCGCCTTCGCCTCGATCGAGAAGGACACGATCCGCAAGGCGATCGCCGTTGACAAGAAGCGGCCCGACGGGCGCGCCAAGGACGAGATCCGGCCGATCGAGTGCGAGGTCGACATCTCTCCCCGCGTACACGGCTCAGCCCTCTTTACGCGTGGGGAGACGCAGATCCTCTCCAATGTCGCGCTGGGCACGACGCGGATGGACATGCGGCTCGACACGCTCGGGCTGCAGACCACGAAGCGCTTCTGGCATCACTACAACTTCCCGCCCTTCTCGGTCGGGGAGGCCGGTTTCATGCGCGGCCCGAAGCGTCGCGACATCGGCCACGGCGCGCTCGCCGAGCGCGCCCTGGAGCCCTCGATTCCCGACGAAGAGAGCTTCCCGTATGTGTTGCGGGTCGTCTCCGAGACGTTGGAGTCGAACGGGTCCTCTTCGATGGGCTCGGTGTGCGCTTCGTCGATGGCCCTGCAGGCGGCCGGGGTCCCGGTCACCGCACCGGTTGCCGGTGTCGCCATGGGGCTGATCAAGGAGGGCGACGACTACGTGGTCCTCACCGACATCGCCGGCGTCGAGGACCACCTCGGCGACATGGACTTCAAGGTCGCCGGTACCAAGGACGGGATAACCGCCCTGCAGATGGACATCAAGATCACCGGCGTCACCTTCGACATCCTGCGCGATGCGCTGGCACAGGCCAACGAGGGCCGGCAGTTCATCCTCGGCAAGATGGCCGAGGCGATCGACGGCCCGCGCGAGATGCTCTCCCAGCACGCGCCGCGGATCGAGGCGATCAAGATCGACCCCGAGAAGATCGGCGCCGTGATCGGCAAAGGCGGCGAAACCATCCGCGCCCTCTGCGAGGAGTTCGAAGCGGAGATCGACGTCGAAGACGACGGCACGGTGCGGATCTACGCCCCGACCGGCGAACTGGTTGAAGCCTGCGTGGCGAGGATCGAGTCGATGACCAAGGAGGCCGAGGTCGGCGATCGCTACAACGCCGCCAAGGTCGTCAAGACGACCACCTTCGGCGCCTTCGTCGAGCTGGTCAAAGGCACCGACGGCCTGCTCCACATCTCCAACGTGAAGCCGGGCGAGCGGGTCGACTCCGTCGACGACGTGCTCACCTCCGGGGACGTGATCGACGTCACCGTGGTCGAGGTCGACCGCGAGCGCGGTCGCATCGGCCTGCGCCTCTCCGATGACCCGTCTGTGGCTGGCAAATCGCCGGAGGAGCTGGCCGCGGTCGGCTCCGGCGACGGCGGCCGGTCGAGCCGCAACGGCGGCGACCGGGGCGGCAGTCGCGGCGGCGGGCGCCGGCGCGAGCGTGAGCGCCGCTAGGCATTGAGCGCAGCAAGGCGGAACATAGGCTGCGCGCTGTGCCGCCCTCGAGGAATCAGATCGTGACGAGGGCGGCACAGTGCTCACAGCTTGGCTCGGGCGTCCGGGTCGTGACCGAGGAGGTCCCCTCGGTCCGCTCCGTAGCGCTCGGGCTCTGGGTTCGCACCGGATCGCGCAACGAGACGCCGGCCCAGGCCGGCGTCTCGCACTTCCTCGAGCACCTGCTGTTCAAGGGCACCGAGCGCTTCTCGGCGATCGAGATCTCCGAGCGCTTCGACGGGCTCGGTGCCTCGGTCAACGCCGCCACCGGCAAGGAGACGACCCACCTTTATGCCCGCTTCCTCGACGAGCACACCGAGGAGGTCTTCGACCTGCTCGCGGAAATGCTGTTGGCGCCGACCTATCCGGAAGTCGACTCCGAGCGCGAGGTCGTGCTGGAGGAGATCGCGATGTACGAGGACGAGCCGCAGGATCGTGTCCACGACGTCCTCGCCGACGCCGTCTTTGGCGGCCATCCGTTGGGGCGGCGAGTCTTGGGCGAGGCAGAGGTCATCGCCTCGATCCCGGTGCCCGCCATCGACTCCTACCACCGCCAGCGCTACACCGGCGCCAACATCGTCGTCGGCGCCGCCGGGCACCTCGAGCACGAGCGGATCGTGGCGCTGGCCGAGCGCCTCTTTTCGCCCTCCCCGGGTGGAAACGGCGCCGCGCCGGCGCAGCTGGATGGCAGCGCGCGGCTCAGCTTCTATCCCAAGGACACCGAGCAGTACCACATCTGCTTTGGCGCACCGGGAATCGTCCGCGAGGACGAGCGCCGCTACGGCCTCGCCGTCCTCGACTCGATCTTTGGCGGCTCGACCTCCTCCCGCCTCTTTAGCGAGGTGCGCGAGAAGCGCGGCCTCGCCTACTCGGTCGGGTCCTACAACGAGCAGTACACCGACTCGGGTCTGGTAGCGACCTACGTGGGCACTCGCGAGGACAACGTCGAGGAGGCCTGCGCGGTGATCGGGACCGAGCTGGAGCGCCTGCGTTCGGAGCCGGTTTCCGGCGAGGAGCTCTCCCGGGCAAAGGAGAACGTCAAGGGCCGGCTCGTCCTCTCCTCGGAGTCAACCGCGGCGCGGATGACCCGGATCTCGCGGGCCACCCTGTTCGGGCTGCCAATCGAAAGCCTCGACGGGATGCTGGCCAAGGTCGACGCGGTCACCATCGAGCAGTTGAGCGAGCTCGCCGCCGAGCTCTACCGACCCGAGCGCCTCTCCGCCGCCTGCGTCGGCCGCGACGAGGCCTGCTTCCGGAAGGCGCTGGCGCCGGTGAGCGAAAGTCTGGCGGCAGCGTGATCCGCGTGGTCGTCGCCGGGGCGGCGGGGCGGATGGGCGCGACCGTCTGCGAAGCCGTCGAGGGCGCCGAGGGCACGGAGCTGGCGGCCAAGGCCGATCCGGCGTTCGGCGTCGAGCTCGCCGACGCATTGGACGATGCCGACGTCGTCGTCGATTTCAGCACGCCGGACGCCGCGCTTGGCAACGTCCGCGCCTGCCTCGGGGCCGGCGTCCACGTCGTCGTCGGCACTACCGGCTTCGACCTCGAGGCCGCCCGAACGCTGGCCGAGAGCGCCTCGGCCAACTGCTTCGTCGCCCCCAACTTCGCGATCGGCGCCGTGCTCCTGATGCAGGCGTCCCAGCTCGCTGCCCGTCACATGCCCGAGTGCGAGATCGTCGAGCTGCACCACGACCGCAAGCTCGACGCCCCCTCGGGGACGGCCAAGCGCACGGCCGAGCTGATCCGGGAGGCCGGCGGCAACGTCCACGAGCCGATCCACTCGGTGCGCCTGCCCGGCCTCGTGGCGCACCAGGAGGTCATCTTCGGCGGCGAGGGACAGACGCTCTCCCTGCGCCACGACTCGATCGACCGCCGCTCCTTCATGCCGGGCGTACTGCTGGCGGTTCGCCGGGTCGCCGATCTGCCCGACCGCTTCACCGTCGGCCTCGAGAAGCTGCTGTAGATAGCCTGCGGCCGATGACTCAGATCCAAGGGGTACTGACGGCGATGGCGACGCCCTTCGAGACGGGGGGCGCCGTCGACGAGGCGGCCGCCAGGCGGCTGGCTCGATACCTGATCGAGCACGGCTCGCACGGGGTCGTCGTCGCCGGCTCGACCGGCGAGGCGGCGACGCTCGACGACGAGGAGCACATCTCGCTGCTGCGGGCCGTCATCGACGAGATCGGTAGCGAGGCGACGGTCGTCTGTGGCACCGGGACCAACGACACCCGCCACTCGATCGAGCTGACCAAGGCTGCTGCCGAGGCCGGCGCCGACGGCGCGCTGGTCGTCACGCCCTACTACAACAAGCCGATTTTTCCCGGCATCCTCGGCCACTTCGAAGCGATAGCTGACGCGGTCCCCGGCCTGCCGTTGATCGCTTACAACATCCCCTCACGGGTGGTGATCAACGTCAGCCCCGCTGAGCTCGCGGAGCTGGCCAAGATCGACAGCGTTGTCGCCGTCAAGCAGGCCAACAACGACGACCTCGAACCGATTGAGGGCATGGCCCTGCTGGCTGGCAACGACGACATCTTCCTGCGCACGCTCGAATTGGGTGGGGCGGGCGGCATCCTCGTTGCCTCGCACCTGGTCGGCGAGGGGATGCGCGAGATCTGGGACGCCGCCCAGGCCGGCGACCTAGAGCGAGCCCGTGAGATTGACGCCAAGCTGCGGCCTGCCTACGACGTGATGGGCTTCGTCACCAACCCGATTCCGCTGAAGGCGGCGCTGGAGATGACCGGGTTGATCCCCCATGGGGGTCTGCGACTGCCCCTGTTCGAGCTCAACGCAGACCAGCGCACCACCGTGCGCGAGGCGCTCGACGCGGCCGGCGTCGCGGTGAACTGAGCGGATGAGCACTCCAAAGCTGCGCGTGCTGCCGCTCGGCGGCCTGGGCGAGATAGGCAAGAACATGACGGTGATCGAGTACGGCGGCCGGATCGTCGTCATCGACACCGGCCTGATGTTCCCGACTGCGGAGATGCTCGGGATCGATCTCGTCCTGCCCGACTTCTCTTACCTGCGCGATCGCGCCGCCGACATCGAGGCGATCGTCCTCACCCACGGGCACGAGGACCACGTCGGCGCTCTGCCCTACGTCCTGCGCGAGATCGGCATGCCGCCGGTCATCTACGGCGGTCTGCTCACCGTCGGCATGGTCCGCTCCAAGCTCGACGAGCACAAGCTCGGCGACGCCCCGCTGCAGGAGCTGCCGGCCGGCCAGAAAGTTCAGGCCGGCCCCTTCGAGCTGGAGCTGGTCCACCTCTCGCACTCGATTCCCGACGCCCGTGGGGTCATCGTCGGCACCGAGCTAGGCAAGGTTCTGATGACCGGCGACTACAAGTTCGATCAAACCCCGGTCGACGGCCGGCCCGCCGACGTCTCGCGGCTGGCCGAGCTCGGCCGCGAAGGGCTGGTGCTGCTCTGCGGCGACTCGACTAACGCCGACCGACCCGGGATCGCGCCGTCGGAGTCGAGCGTCGGCCCGGCTCTCCTGGACACCTTCGCCGACTGCAAGGGCCGCGTCATCGTCACCTCCTTCGCCTCCAACATCCACCGCGTCCAGCAGGTGATCGACGCCGCCATCGAGCTCGACCGGCGCGTCGCCCTAGTCGGGCGCTCGATGCGCAAGAACTTCAACATCGCCTCCAACCTGGGTATCGCCAACGCGCCCTCCGGCCTCTTCATCCAGCCGCGCGAGATCGAGGACTTCCCCGACGAGAAGGTGGTCGTGATCTCGACCGGCAGCCAGGGCGAGCCGCTCTCGGCGCTGCGGCGGATGGCCAACAACGACCACCGCGACGTCGAGCTGCACTCCGGCGACACGGTGGTTTTCTCGGCGACGCCCGTGCCGGGTAACGAGCGTGCGGTCAACGAAACGATCGACCGCATCTATGAGATCGGGGCGACGGTGGTAACGGCGCAGGACGCGCCGATCCACGCTTCCGGCCACGGTTGGCAGGAGGAGCTGAAGCTGATGATCAACCTGACCCGGCCGCGCTACGTGTTGCCGGTGCATGGCGATCACAAGCGATTGCGCCTACACGCGGAGCTTGCGCACTCAGTGGGGATCGATCCAGAGTGCGTCTTCCAGGGCCGCAACGGGTTGCCGCTGGAGCTGGATGGGGCCGGGGCCCGCTTCGGGCAGGACGTCCACGCCGGCGTCATCTTCGTCGATGGCGTCAACGTCGGCGAGCCGGACGACGTCGCCCTGCGCGACCGGCGCGAAATCTCCGCCGATGGCATCTTCATCGTCGTCGCGACGGTTTCCTCGGACGACCGCAGCGTCGTCGCCGACCCCGAGGTGATCTTCCGCGGCGTTGCCTTCCTCGAGGAGGCCGGGGAGCTGGTCGAGGACCTGCAGGACGTCGTCGAGGACTCGCTGGAGGAGGCCGCTGAGGCCGGCCGACGCGAGGTCCACCTGATCCAAGAAGACTTGCACGATGCGATCGCGCAATTGGTCTACGAGCGGTTGCGGCGGCGGCCGATGATTCTCCCGGTCGTGGTGGAGGTCTAGGAGCGCCCCGGCCGGCGGGTCCTGTCGCGGGACTGGGATCCTCGTCCTCGCAGGCTGCGGGCGAGGACCCCAGATCCCGCGCCACCCGCCGGAGGGGTCGAATCCGAGTGCTCGCCACTCACGGACTCAGCTGCCGAGTTGACCGACTGCGCGGTCGCCGATTTAGCTTGCGGAACCCGAACGCGGAAGAGGGCGCCGCCGAGCTCTGAGTCAGCAACTTCGGCGCGGCCGCCGTGGGAGGTGGCTACGGCTTTGACGATTGCCAGGCCGAGGCCGCTGCCGCCGCCGACCGCGGTGTCGGCCGGGCCGTCGCCGCGGACGAAGCGGTCGAAGACCTGGGCGCGGAGATTGGGGGGGACGCCGGGACCGTCGTCGGCGACTTCGAGGAAGGCTTGGTCGCCGACGGAGCGGAGGCGTAGCTCGATGGTTGATCCGGGAGGCGTGTGGCGCACCGCGTTGTCGAGCAGGTTGAGCACCATCCGGTGCAGTTCGTCGGGGTTGCCGTCGAGCGGCAGCGGGCGGTCATTCTCTATCCGCAGCTGCCGTTCGCCGACCGTCGGCGCGATCTCGGCAGCGGCCTGGCCGGCAACGTCGGCGAGGTCGCAGCGGGTGCGGGCGGCGATCCGCCCCGCGTCGGCGCGGGCGAGCAGCAGCAGGTCGCCGACGAGCCGGGTCATCCGACCCGAGGACCGCAGCGCCGAGTTCACCATCGCCCGCTCGTCTTCGCTCTCTGGCTCGCGCTCGAGCGCCGCCTGCAACAGCTCCAGGTTGGCGACGATGCTGGTCAGCGGCGTGCGCAGCTCATGCGAGGCGTCGGCGACGAACTCGCGCTGGCGGCGCAGGGCTGTCTCGCGGTCCGCCCGCGCGGCGTCGAGCGAGCGCAGCATCTGCTCCAGCGTCCTCGTCAGCTCGCCGACCTCGTCTTCGGCGCGGGGCTCCGGCATGTGGCGTGAGGAATCGCCGGTGGCGGCGATCCCGCGGGCGGTAGCCGTCAGGCTCGCAATCGGCCGCATCGCCCGGCCCGCCACGGCCGCACCGGCGAAGCTCGCCAGCAACGTTCCACCGAGCACGCCAGCGGCGATGAACAGCCAGAGCCGCTCGATCGTGGCGTCGAGGTGGCCGACGCTGCGGGCGTACTGGACGTAGCCGGTGAGGCTGCCTTCGCCGCCGCCGATCCGGGTCGTCGCCACCCGCATCCCGTCAATCTGACGCGTGCCTTCCTGCGGCGGACCAAGGTCGGCGGCGCCTTCATTTTGGGTCAGCAGCACACCTTCGGCGGTGAAGATACGGACGGTCGCGTCATTGGAGAGGGCGAAGTCGTCGAGACCGGGTCCTTCGGTTAGGTAGGAGCCGGTCGGGGTGTTGACGATCCGCAGTTCGGCGGCCAGGGTCTGGGCGGCGCCTTCGACCTCGCGGTTGAAGTCGCTGCGGATGCGCTGCGTCGCGACCTCACCGACCACGATCCCGAAGATCAGCAGGATGACGAGCGTGAGCGCGGCGGAGGTGGCGGCAAGCTGCCAGCGCAGCGGCCAGCCGGCGGGGTGGAGTCGGGTGCGGGTGCGGACGGCCAGAGCTACTCCTTCAGCACGTAGCCCGCGCCCCGCTTGGTGTGTAGGAGCCGTGCCTCGCCGCCCTCCTCCAACTTGCGGCGGAGGTTGGAGATGAAGACGTCGATCGTGTTGGTCGGCGCCATCGGGTCGTAGCCCCAGACCTCGTCGAGTAGACGCTCGCGGGAGACGACCAGGCGCTCGTTGCGCATCAAGTGCTCGAGCAGCTCAAACTCGCGGTTGGTTAGCTCGACCTCCCGCTCGCCGCGGCGCACCTCGCGGCTGTCGGGGTTGAGGCTGAGGTCGCCGACCTGCAGGGAGGCGCTGCCGCGCGGCGGCCGGCGGCGCAGCAGCGCCCGGATCCGCGCCAGCAGCTCCCGTCGCTCGAAGGGCTTGACCAGGTAGTCGTCGGCGCCGCTGTCGAGGCCGTCGACCCGGTCCTCGGTCTCGGCGCGCGCGGTCAGCATCAGGATCGGTACGTCGCCCTCCTCTCGCAGCCGGCGGCAAACCTCGATTCCGTCCATACGCGGCAGCCCGAGGTCGAGGACCACCAGGTCCGGTGTGAAGCCGGTAGCGACATCGAGTGCCTCGACGCCGTCGGCGGCTGTGCGTACTTCGTAGCCCTCCGTGCGCAGCGAACGCCGCAGCACCTCGGCGATCTCCTCGTCGTCCTCGACGAGGAGGACTCGCCCTTCCGCGCTCCCGTTCTCCGTTGCTGCCATCGAGTCGATGGTAGCCCCGAAAATGCTTCGGTCGACCGGCTTTTAGCGGGAATTTAGGCGCGCCCTCAGAGCGGCCGACGCCGGGGCGGGGAGAGTTCCCGTCGCAGCATGAGCGGGAGCGAAGCCAGCAGCGCCAGGGAGGCGAGCAGCAGGACCGCGCTGAAGATCTGGCTGGCACTCGGTAGGGACGGGGAGGTCGAGCCCTCGAAGTGCGGTTTAGGCCCGTTGGCGGGACCGGGGCCCGGGGGGTCCACGTCCGCGACCGCCGTAGCCGCCGCCTCGGCGATCCTGCCCACCGAACTGGCGGAGAGCAGCGACACCAGCTGCGGTGCGGCGAGGGAGGTCGCGAGCCGCACTCCCATCCCCAGCGTCGAGATCAGTGCTTCGCTCGGCGTCAGCGCGACAGCGGACCAGACGTAGGCGACCCAGGTCGACGCGGGCGCGGCTCGGGCTGGATCCAGCGAGCCGGAGCGGTTTACCGGAGGGGAGGCATCGCGGCCGGCGGACGCCCCGCCCTGACCGGCGGTTCCGCCGCGGTTGGGAGGGGATGCAACTGCCGCAGTTGCTCCCGCTGCGCGGCCCGACGGTCCGCTCGCCACGTCGGCGGGCCCACCATGCGCGGTTCCGCCGGAAGCCGTAGTCGAGCGAGGAGTTCCCCTCGGTGCTGCCTTTGCGACCTCGGTGGGCGCCGAGTCGACCCCGCCGGTAGGAGGCGTCACAGACGTGGGAGGCGTAACAGGCGTGGGAGGCGTAACAGACGTGGGAGGCTTGGGAGGCGGCCCGGGTGCCGGGTTGGGTGCCGAGACCGGTGGCGGCGGCAGCGGCGGAAGAGAGGGCCTGGGCGGCGGAGGAGGCGCGGGCGCCGGCAGCGTCGGCACCGACCCGCCTGCCGGCGGTACCTCGACCTTCACCGCGCCCGCGGATTGAGGGCCGCAGGCGGCCAAGGCGATCAACAGGGCGGCGGCGAGGGAGATCGTCGCGCGCAAAAGCCGGTGGACGGGCATCTTCCCTCCGCGGGCGCAGGTTTGAACTATCTCCGACCCATACCCGAAATCTGGACGGATATACGGGGCTGCGATCGGATCCGTCCGATCCGGCATCACAAATGCGCACGGATATAGCGGGAAAGACGCGCCTCTCAAGGCGGTTGCCATCTGCCTCGCTTGGCATGATCGGCGGGCCCTTGAGCTCGACCGCCGCAGTCCACCTCCACGCCCACAGCGAGTACTCGCTGCTGGACGGTGCCTGCAAGATCGAGGCGATGGCAGCGCGGGCAGCGGAGTTGGGGCAGCCGGCGCTAGGGCTGACTGACCACGGCGTCATGAACGGCGCCGTCGACCTCTACAAGGCCTGCGGGGTGCATGGGATCAAGCCGATCGTCGGCCTCGAGGCCTACCTGGTCGACGACATCGCCTCGATCAAGGAGAAGCCGAAGTACGAGCGCAACCACCTGACCCTGCTGGCCGAGAGCGATGCTGGGTTCGCCAACCTCGTCAAGCTGACCTCGGCCGGCTTCCTCGAGGGGTTCTCACGCGGCAAAGCAAATGTCGACATGGAGCTGCTGGCCAAGCACGCCGAGGGCGTGATCGTCCTCACCGGTTGCCTGCAGTCACGCTTCTGTCGCCGCCTGGTCGAAGAGCGTGCCGATGACGCCCGCGCTCACCTTGACGACCTGATCCAGGCCTTCGGTCCCGACCAGGTCTACTTCGAGGTGCAGAAGAACGGCATCGACGAGCAGGACAGGGCCAACGAGGGCATCGTTCGCTTTGCTCGCGAGCTGGGCCGGCCGCTGGTCGGCACCGCCGACGTGCACTACCTGCGCCGTGAGGACTTCGACAACCATGCGGCGCTGCTCTGCGTGCAGACGAAGTCGACCCTGGAGGCGCCGAAGCTCAGCTTCGACACCAACGAGTTCTACCTCAAGAGCTCCGAGGAGATGGCGGAGTCGTTCGCCGAGTGGCCCGAGGCCGTGGCGAGCACGACGGAGATCGCCGAGCGCTGCGAGATCGAGATCGAGCTGGGCAAGTTGCTGCTGCCGCGCTACCCCACCCCGGACGGATCCGAGCCGGAGGCGATGCTGCGCCGGATCGCCGGCGAGGGCCTGCGCGCCCGCTACAGCGACCCGCCGCCGGCCGAGGCGATCGAGCGGCTCGAGTTCGAGCTCGGGGTGATCGAGGAGATGGGATTCTCCTCCTACTTCCTGATCGTCTGGGACTTCATCCGCTTCGCCAAGGAGAACGGCATCGCGGTCGGCCCGGGCCGCGGTTCGGCTGCCGGCTCGATCGTCTCCTACAGCCTCAGCATCACCGACCTCGACCCGCTCGCTAATGACCTCCTCTTCGAGCGCTTCCTCAACCCGGGTCGCAAATCGATGCCCGACATCGATATCGATTTCTCAGTGCGGGGGCGGGAGCGGGTGATCCGTTACGTGGGCGAGAAATACGGTCGCGAGTCGGTCGCTCAGATCGTCACCTTCGGCAAGATGGCGCCGCGCGCCGCGACCCGCGACGCGGCGCGGGTGCTCGGCTACGACTACGGCACCGGCGACCGACTCGCCAAGCAGATCCCGGAGCCGATCCTCGGCCGCAACCCCTCCTTCGAGGAATGCTTGAAGTCGGGGCAGGAACTGAAACAGACCTACGACGCCGAGCCCGACGCGAAGAAGATCCTCGATGTCGCACAGGGGCTCGAGGGGATCATCCGCAACAACTCGATCCACGCGGCGGCGGTGGTGATCGCCGACCGACCGCTGCAGGAGATCGTGCCGCTGCAGCTGGCCGAGGACCGGGGTGCCGGAGCCGCCAACGGCAACGGCGGCGCAAAGGGGGAACGCCAGTACAAGGTCGTCACCCAGTACTCGATGGGGCCGATCGAGGAGATCGGGCTGCTGAAGATGGACTTCCTCGGCCTGCGCAACCTCGACGTGATCGAGGACGCGGTTGAGATCGTGCGCCGCTCGCGCGGGATCGAGCTCGACATCGCCTCGCTTCCGATGGACGACGCGAAGACCTTCGAGATGCTCTCGCGCGGCGACGGCACCGGCGTCTTTCAGCTCGAGTCAGAGGGCATGCGGGACGCGATGAAGCAGGTCCAGCCGACCGAGTTCGATGACATCGTCGCCCTCGTCTCGCTCTACCGGCCGGGCGCGATGAAGTACATCCCCGCCTACGCCAAGGGCAAGCGCAACCCGGCGTCGGTCACTTACCCGGACGAGCGCCTGCGGCCAATCACCGAGCCCACCTACGGCTGTGTCCTCTACCAGGAGCAGCTGATGGAGATCGCCAAGCGGATGGCCGGCTTCAGTCCAGCCGAGGCCGATGACCTGCGCAAGGCGATCGGCAAGAAGAAGCGCGACCTGATGGCGACGATGAAGGCCAAGTTCCTGGAAGGGATGGAGACGTCGGGCACCGCGAGCAAGGTTGCGAGGGACATGTGGTCGCTGATGGAGGCCGCGGCCGACTATTCCTTCAACAAGTCGCACGCCGCCTGCTACGCGCTGATCGCCTATCGCACTGCCTACCTCAAGGCCAACTACCCGGCCGAGTACATGGCCGCGGTGATCTCCTCGGTGATGAACACCAAAGACAAGGTGCCCTTCTTCGTCAACCGCTGCGAGGAGATGGGGATCGAGGTGCTGCCCCCCGACGTCAACTCCTCCGGCCACGACTTCGTCGTCTCCGAGAAGGCGATCCGCTTCGGTCTTGACGCGGTCAAGAACGTGGGGCACGCCGCGGTGGAGGCGATCCTACGCGCCCGCGAGGAGGCCCCGATCGACTCGATCTGGGACTTCTGCGAGCGGGTCGATTCCCGCGCCGTCAACAAACGCGCGATCGAATGCCTGATCAAGTGCGGCGCCCTCGATTCGACGGGGGCCAGCCGCAAAGGGATGCTGGAGACGCTGCCGGCGGCACAGGGGGCGGGACAGAAAGCCCAGGAGGACGCCCAGCTGGGACAGGGCTCGATCTTCGACTTCGGCGAGGGCGCCGAAGGCGGGGGAGGGGCGGCGACCTCCCAGCATCGGCCGCCGCTGCCGGCCGATGAGTTCGACCGCCGCGAGCTGCTGGCGATGGAGAAGGAGACGCTCGGTACCTACCTTTCCTCGCATCCACTCTCAGAGGTCCGCGACGCCCTGCGCGCCCGGGTCGACTGCACGCTGGCCGAGTTGAGCAATAAGCCAGATGGCGCCTGGGTGACGGTTGGCGGGATCGTCGCCGAGTGCAAGAAGATCCGCACCAAGAGCGGCAGCCAAATGATGTTCGCCACCCTCGACGACGTCGAAGGCCAGGTCGAGATGCTGGTCTTCAAGGCCGACCAGGCCGAGAGCGCGACGGTGATCGCTCCCGATGCGGTCGTCCTCGTCCGCGGCCGCATCGATCACAAGGAGCGGGGCGAGACGAAGTTGGTTGTGCAGGAAGCCGAGCGCTTTGAGCCCGACGGCGAGGAGATCGCCCGGGCCAGTGCCGCCGCGGGCGCCCCGACGGAACCACTGCGCCTGACGATCGACGCGGGGCAGCACCATGACCCCGAGGGCCTGATCGAGGAGCTGAAGGCGCTGTTTGAGCACCACCGAGGGGACGCGGCGGTGCACCTGGCGATCGCCAACGGCAACGGCACTCGCAGCGAGCTGAAGCTGGGCAAGGAGTTCCGCGTGCGACGTTCGAGCAAGCTGCTCAGCGAGCTGGACCACGTATTGGGCGTAGATGCCCTGGCTGCGTGAGCCAAGCAGATCGGCGGACGCAGGGAGCGTGGCGTGCTCTGCACGCGAGCGACCGAGGACGCGGATATGCGCCGGTTCAGGCAGCCAGGGGTCCCTAGACTCTGTCCATGCCGGCCACGCGTGAGAGGACCGGGGAGTGCCGCCAGTGTCGCTCCTTCTGCGACAAGATGGTTGAGCCGCGCGGCTGCGTCGAGCTCGGCTGCCGCTTCCTCTACAGCTACGTCGACGCTCTTACTGACGTCCAATACGTCGGTTGCATGGAGGGGGTTTACGGCGCCAAGGTCGAGCTGGAGGCGGTGCGCCAGCCGGGTGGTTTCGGCGGCGTCAAGATGACCGGCCAGCCGTTGCCTCACTGTCCGTTCTCCGTCGAGCGCGCCTACGAGGGCCTCGGCGAAGGCCACGATTGCGTCAACCGACGCTTCTTCGATGCCTCCGATGGTGGCCCCGATGGCTTGCGGGCTTTCGATCTGCGCGACATCGACGCCCCGCTCGCCTAGCGCAAGAGCGGCTCCGCGCCGACCGGCTTCCGAGCACTGAGGACGACATACTTCCATGTAGGATCCGGGGCATGAATGAGACTTCGGCAGTGGCAGATGCGGCAGAGCAGCTCGTGGCAGAGGTAGCCGGCAACGAAGGCGCCGCCCCGGAGGGGCCCAAGTTCACGCTCGAGCTGAACCAGGACCAGAAGGACATCAAGGAGTGGGTCCACGGCTTTGCGGAGGGCGTCGTCCGCCCCGCGGCGGAGGAGTGGGACGAGCGCGAGGAGACGCCCTGGCCAGTGATCCAGGAGGCCGCCAAGATCGGCCTCTACAGCTTCGAAGCCCTAGGTCAGTTCTTCGCCGATGAGACCGGCCTCACCCTGCCAATCGCCAACGAGGAGCTCTTCTGGGGCGACGCCGGCATCGGCATGGCGATCATGGGGACCTCGCTCGCGGTCGCCGCGATCTTCGGGCAGGGGACCCCAGAGCAGATGGGCGAGTGGATCCCGCAGTGCTTCGGCGACGCCGAGAACCCCAAGGTCGCCGCCTTCTGCTCTTCGGAGCCCGATGCCGGCTCCGACGTCTCGGCTATCCGCACCACCGCCAAGTACGACGAGGCCAACGACGAGTGGGTCCTCAACGGCCAGAAGGCCTGGGCGACCAACGGCGGCATCGCCGACGTCCACGTGGTGATTGCCACGGTCGATCGCGAGCTGCGCTCGCGCGGCCACGCCGCCTTTGTCATCCCGCCCGGGACCAAGGGCTGCGAGCAGGGCGCCAAGGTCAAGAAGCACGGCCTGCGCGCTTCCCATACGGCCGACGTCCACCTCGACGACTGCCGCATCCCGGGCTCCTGCCTGCTGGGCGGCAAAGAGAAGCTCGACGAAAGGCTCGCCCGCGTGCGCGAGGGCAAGCGCTCCAAATCGCAGGCGGCGATGCAGACCTTCGAGGCCAGCCGGCCGACCGTGGGCGCACAGGCCGTGGGGATCGCCCGCGCCGCCTACGAGTACTCGCTCAATTACGCCAAAGAGCGTCAGCAGTTCGGCCGCCCGATCATCGAGAACCAGGCGATCGCCTTCGCCCTGGCCGATATGAAGATGGAGATCGACGCCGCCCGGCTGCTCGTCTGGCGCGCGGCCTGGATGGGGCGCAGCGGCCACGGCTTCGAAAACGCCGAGGGCTCGATGTCGAAGCTGAAGGCCGGCGAGGTCGCGGTCTGGGCCACCGAGCGGGCGATCCAAATCCTCGGTGGCAACGGCTACACCCGCGAGTATCCGGTCGAGCGGATGCACCGCGACGCCAAGATCTACACGATCTTTGAGGGCACCTCCGAGATCCAGCGCCTGGTCATCTCGCGCGCGATCTCCGGCATGCAGATCCGGTAGTCCTCACCCGAGTTTGACGGCGGGAGGAACGGGGGCCGCGCAAGCGGTCCCCGTCGCCGTGCTTCACCCCCCGAAGGGAAGCCCGGTCGTCCTCCGGGCGAATTGCTGTCGCACGCGCTTCGCGCTTAGCGACGGGGAACGAGCGCGGCTCCGCCGCGCAAAAGACAGATTGCATATCGCTGCCTTCGGCCACATTCGCCCGGAGGACGACCGGGCTTCCGTCATGCCCTGATGCCAAGCTTCGGATATGGACGCTGTGACGCTTGCAATTGCCGGGTATGCCGCCATCGTCTACTGGAGCTCTAGCCTGGCAGGTCTACTCATGGCGCCATCAGCATCGAGACCACGTAGAGGTGAAGCCAGCGTTCGCAATGATTGGCATGACCGACGGATCAACTCTGGATTCTGTCTCGATTGGCGTCACGAACCGAAGCGCTCACTCGCTTCGCGTCACCGGAGTAGGGCTTGACCTGCAAGACGGCTCGGGGCGGCAGGCTCATCAACTGCATCCATTTCCCGGCGCGAGCCTTCCCGGCCCGATTGCCCCGAATGGCTCCGGCTCGACGTTTATGCCCTTAGGCGAACTGGAAAAGGATGGCTTCGACTTTTATAGGCCCGTAACCGCATGGGCACAGTTGGCGACTGGGGAGCAGGTCAAATCGAAGGCAAAGACTCTTCTTTCGCGCTGACCTACCGCGGATCGCTTTTGT
This sequence comes from uncultured Solirubrobacterales bacterium, assembly GCA_963817945.1. Taxonomy (GTDB): domain Bacteria; phylum Actinomycetota; class Thermoleophilia; order Solirubrobacterales; family 70-9; genus VRUE01. Next base: position 351,126 of record CAWFQH010000004.1, read on the forward strand.
AGACGACCCCGCGGTGGCGGATGGCGGCCACGCGTATGGTCTGCTCGCTGTCGGTGATTTGGTACAGGATTCGATAAGAACCGACGCGCAGTGAGTACAGGCCGGCCAGCTTGCCTCGAAGTGCGTATCCGGCGTGCGGTTCGCGCTCTAGAAGGCCGAGAGCATCCTCTATCGCATCGATCAGCGGCCAGCCCAGTTCGAGCAGCTCGCGGCGAGCACTGCGAGCGAGGACAAGCCGAGCCAACGATCAGCTGGTGGCCGCTCGGCGTTCTGCCAATTCGCTGCGAAGCTCAGCGAGAGTGACCGTTTCGCCGCGCTCGATCTCTGCAAGGCCCACCTCGAGCGCGGCGAGGGCGTCGGGATCGGAGAGGATTTCGGCGGTCTCCTCCAGCGCCTCGTACTCGTCGATCGGAACCAAGGCGGCAGCGGGAGCGCCGTTGCGAGTCACCAGGACGTGATCGCGACGGTTGCTGACATCGTCGAGCAGGCTGCTGAGATTGCTGCGGAGCTCGCGAACGGGAACCGTCTTCGCCATGGGTCGAGTGTACATGAAGATGTACACAACCTCGAATCCCGTTCAGGCGCGTTGTTTCAGGCCCGCCCTGCGCAGACGCTTGGCGGCCAAAACTTCCTTGCGGTCGGCGCCTTTCTTGTTCGGGCCTGGGGTCTCGAGGGTGGCGGGGAGGCCCTCGAAGCGGGGCTCGGAGAGGAAGGCGGCTAGGCCGCGTTTGCCCATCTCGCCCTGGCCGACGTTGGCGTGGCGGTCGCGGCAGGAGCCGAGAGGGGCGGCTGCGTCGTTGACGTGGACGCAGCGGAGGCGGTCGAGGCCGACCTTCTCGTCGGCTTCGTCGAGCACGGCGCCGAGGTGGGCGGTGTCGGTGATGTCGTAGCCCTGCACAAAGAGGTGGCAGGAGTCGAGGCAGAGACCGAGGCGGTTGCCGGCGCCGGCCAGCTCGATCAGCTCGGCGGTCTCGTCGAAGTTGCGGCCGAGGAGGCCTTTGTGGCCGGCAGTCTGCTCCAAAAGGAGCGGGCAGCTCTCGCTGTCCTCCAGGGCGGCGGCGATGACCTTGGCCGCGCGCTTCATCGAGGGGTCGTGCGGCTCCCCTTTTTGCGCGCCGGGGTGGAGGACGACGCCGGCGGAACCGATCCCGTCGCCGGTCCGCAGCGCGTGGGTCAGCGAGGCCAGTGACTTCTTCCGCATCTCCGCGTCTTTGGTCGCGCAGTTGATCAGGTAGACGGCGTGGATCACGACCGCTTCGACCGGCGAAGCGGCCATCGTCTCGCGGAAGGCGGCGAAATCGTCAGGCGTGAAACGGGTCGGCCGCCACATGCGCGGGCTCTGGTTGAAGATCTGAATCGATTCGCAGCCAAGCTCGGTGCCGCGCTCGATTGCCTTCGCCAATCCGCCAGAGGTGGAAACATGCGCGCCGACCAGCATCTTGTCCGCCGACTCTCCTATCCGACTGAGGTTTGCTCCCTCGCCGACCGGTGTCCTGCACATCGGCGGCGCGAGGACGGCACTCTACAACTGGCTCGCCGCGCGCCGAGCCGGGGGGGAGCTGGTGCTGCGGATCGAGGACACCGACCGCGAGCGGTCGACTCCCGAGAACGTCGAGCAGATCCTCGACGCGCTGCGCTGGCTGGAGCTGGACTGGGACGAGGGTCCGGTCTCGCAGGCCTCGCGCGCCGACCGCCACGAGGTCGCCCTGAAACGGCTGCTTGACTCCGGTGCCGCCTATCGGGACACGGCAACGGCGAAGGAGGTCGAGGCCTGGAAGGCCGAGCATGGCGCCGACCGCGGCTACCGCGGCGAGCCGAGCGCCGAGCCGGGGGCGGCGATCAGGCTGCGGGTCCCCGACGAGGGGGAGACGGTCGTGGAGGATCTGATCCACGGCCCCGTCCGTTTCCCCAACCGCAGCTACGACGACTTCGTCATCGCCCGCGGCGATGGCTCGGTCCTCTACAACTTCGCCGTCGCGGTCGACGACGCGGAGATGGGGGTCACCGACGTGGTCCGCGGCGACGACCATCTCTCGAATACGCCCAAGCAGCTGCTGGTCCTGCGGGCGCTCAGTCACGAGCCGCCCCGCTACGCGCACTTGCCGCTCCTGCACGGACCCGACGGGCGCAAGCTCTCCAAGCGCCATGGCGCCGCATCGGTGCAGGAGCTGCGTGAGGCTGGCTACCTGCCGGCGGCGGTGCGCAACTACGTCGCCTTGCTTGGCTGGGGCGCCGACGACGACGCGACGCTGATCCCGACCGCGGAGCTGATCGATCGCTTCCGGATCGAGGACGTCGGTCGGGCGGCGGCGGTCTTCGACGAGAAGAAGCTGCGCTGGATTAACGGCCGCTACATGCGCGAGATGCCACTCGAGGAGTACGCGGAGGCGGTGGGGAGCCATCTCGGGCGACCGGTCGACGAGCAGCTGCTGGCAGCTTGCGAGATCGTCCAGGAGAAAGCGCAGACCTTGGCGGAGGTGTGGCCGTTGATCCGCTTCCTCTTCGAGCCGCCCGTCGAGGACGAGAAGGCCTGGCGGAAGACGATGAGGGATGGTGCCCTGGCGGCGCTTGAGGCTGTGCGCGGCGCCCTCGCGGGCAGCGACGACTTCGACAGCGAGGCGGTCGAGGCGGCGCTGGAGCCGCTGCCGGAGCAGCTCGATGCCAAGCCGGGGAAGGTCTACCAGCCGGTTCGGGTCGCGATCACCGGTGGCACCGTCTCGCCGGGAATCTTTGAGTCGCTGGCCGCCCTGGGACGCGACGAATCGCTGGCGCGGATCGACGCGGCGATCGCCCGGCTTCGCCCCTGAGCGCACAACAAACGGTTCCTTGCCGCGCCGCAGGGGACAACGAAACGCGAAGTGCACCTCAGTAATGGGGAGGGGATCGCTAAACCGTGCGTCCTCCGGTGCCGATGAGCTGGGCGGAGGCCATCGTCCATGTCCACGAAGTCACAATCCAACGGAAAAGGCCGCAAAGCAGACGCTATGGGCTCGAAAGGGGCCGGCGCCGCCGCACCGGGCGCCCGCCTCGCCTCTGCTTTCGAGGCGGTGGAGAAGTTCCCCGCCCTGATCGAGTCGCGGGCGCGAGTGATGAAAGCAGCAACCGCCGAGACCTCGCAGCTGGGCGAGTTGGTCGATGCGGTCGAGGCCGACGTCGCCCTGACCATCTCCGTCCTTCGCTTCGCCAACCGCGCCAGTACCAACGGCGGCATCGGTGGCGTCCCGACGGCGATCGAAACTCTCAAGCCCTCCGGCGTGCTTGCAATCGCCGGCACCGCTCCCGTCTTCGACTTCTTCGAGCCGAACGGCGGCTGGGAGATGCGACCGGAGCAGGTTCGCGTCCACGCCCTCGCCACCCAACAGGCCGCGGAGCGGATCGGACGGGCGGTCGGCTGGATCGAACGCGACGAGCTCGTCGTCGCTTCGTTGCTCCATGACATCGGCCGGCTTGTCGTCTCCAAGCTGCACCCGGGCCGGCGCACCTACTTCGACACTGCCTCGCGCACCCCCGAGCAGCGGATCCGCGAAGAACGCGACCAGCTCGGCATCGACCACGCTCTGGTCGGCGGCGTGTTGGCACGACGCTGGAACCTGCCGCAGCGGATTGCCGTCGCGATCGAGCGCCATCATGCCGAGGACGCCGACGGGCTGGCGGCGATCGTGGCCACCGCCGACATGGTCGCTCACTATTCCCAGGGCGAGGCCGTGACTGCCGAGCGGTTACGGGCGATGGCCCAGCGCTGTGGCCTCGGCGCCGAGCAGCTGCGCGAACTGCTCTACGAACTCCCCTATCCGCGCGAGGAGGGGCGACGGATCACCGAGCCGTGTCCGTTGTCTGCCCGCGAGCTGGACGTCCTGCGCTTCCTCTCCGAGGGACTGGTCTACAAGCAGATCGCGGGTGAGATGCAGCTCTCGGTCTCGACCATCCGCACCCACCTGCACAACGTCTACGGCAAGATCGGCGCCGTCGACCGCGCCCAGGCGGTTCTGACGGCGCGAGATCGAGGCTGGATCTAGCCGCTCCGGCGGGCGGGTCCTGTCGCGGTGAGAGGGATCCTCGTCCTCGCAAGCTGCGGGCGAGGACCCCCATCGCCACGCCACCCGCCCGAGAAACGGCTCACTCGATCAACGACTCCCGCAGCGCGATAGCTACCGCGTGCGTGCGGTTCCGGGCACCTAAGCGAGCTAATGCGTTCTTGGTGTGGGTCTTGACCGTTTCCTCGCTCAGGTCCAGTTCTTTCGCCGCAGCCGCCGTGGAGCCGCCGTTGGCGAGCAGCTGCAGGATCTGGCGCTGGCGTTGCGTCAGCTTGCCGCGGCTGCCGCGTGGGGGCAAGGCGGGGTCGAGGAAGCGCTCTTGCGCGAGCGCCGCCCGGGTCGCCTTCAGCAGGTCGGCGGCTGCTGCGGTGCGGGCGACGTAGGCCGTCGCACCGGCCTGCAGGGCCGCGGTGGCGATGTGGCGCTCGGGTCGCTCGCCATGGGCGACGATGCCGAGGCTCGGGGCATTGCGGCGCAGCAGCCGAATTGCCTCGTGGCCGCTCAGCGCGCCGCCTGCCTCACTTGGGGTCGGCCGCAGGTCGACGATCGCGACATCGATGCTGCCGACGTCGCGGACCAACTCGACGGCTTCGTCGCGGCTGCCGCTTTCTTCCACCTCGAAGCTGCCGCTCAAGGTCTCGCGGACTCCGACGCGCACCAGAGGGTGCCCGTCGATGACGAGGCACTGTGGATGAGCCGAGCCCAAGGACTCGATCCTACCCCGCCAGTCCGCAGCGTGCGGTAGAAAGGCCGGTGTGATCTCGATCACCTCGAAGTCCCGCTACGCCGTCGTCGCGATGGCCGAGCTGGCACGCTCTGGCGATCGGCCGGTGCCGATCAAAGAGTTGGCCGAGCGGCGGGGGATCCCGGAGCAGTTCCTCGAGCAGCTCTTCTCGACCCTGCGCCGCGGGGGCCTGCTGACCAGCCACCGCGGGATGAAAGGCGGCTACACCCTCTCGCGCTCGGCCGAGGAGATCACCGTGCTGGAGGTCGTCCAGACCCTCGATGGCAAAGTTGGCCAAGAGGCCGACGAGGCCGGCGGTATCTGGGCCGACGGCGTCGCCGCCCTGCGCAAGGTGTTCGGCCAGACGACGATCGCCGAGGTCTCCCGCCGCGAGCTGGACGAGGCCGCCTCCGGGATGTACTTCATCTAGATCCGGCCGCATTGGCTTACGTCCGCTCTCGGAGGCGCGCCGTCCATTGCGCATGGCGTCGCCGAAGTTCATCTTCATCGAGGTCGGCGCGGCCCAGCGGTAGGTAGTTCGGGACCCAGGATCCAACCGCATCAGCGGACTGAGCGACGGCCCAGCAGTCCCAAAGGCGCATCTCGCCGACTGCCTGGCCGGTCCCTGCTTCATAGGCCGCAAGAAAGTCGTCGGCAATTTGCTCGTCGAACAGGAGGACGAGATCGAGTCGGCACCAGCCCAAGTCGAAGCCACGTGGGCCGCGCGATCCGCCCGACCAGTCGACGATGCCCGTGAGCCTTCCGTCCCGCCAGACGACGTTGCCCGACCAGTAATCGCAGTGGGTGAGCACCTCTGGCGACGCAACAACCTCTGACCAGCGAGACCGAACTTCCGCCGCCAGCGGGCCACCCAATATCTCCTGAGAGCCCCCGCTGCCGTCGAACACGCTCGGCAGTTCCGCCAGCCGTTCGGTCGGCACCGTGTGCACCGCGGCCAACGCGCGACCTAACTCGCGCGCCCACCCCCCGGGATCAGTCGGGGTGATGTCCGGCTGACCATCGAGCCAGCTGATCAAAGAAGTCGGGTACCTCGACCATCGGCCGTCCAGGTCGCCGCCGAGCAGCACCGGGGCCAAACCGCCGAGACCATCGAGGGCCCGCAGTACGCGCTGCTCACACAAGGGGGCAGGGTCGTCCACCGGAAACTGGCGGACGACAACGCTGATCGCGGGATTCTCGGTATCAACTCTCCAGGTGTCCGCGTGCTGGCCGCCTTCGAGGCGCGCGGCACCCAGGACCACGGCCGACGGGCCCGCCAGGCGCCGGACTTCCTCCAGCGCTCCAGATGAAGGCAGGGCCTCGGATCGAGTCATCGCCGAACTCTAAAGTTGACGGCGCTCCAAGAGGATCCATTTCGATCGCCTATCTCACGGCGCTCTTGTTAGTGATGCCGTAGCGGCCCGCTTCGACCCTTTCGGACTGCTGGTGTCGATCTCATTACGCTGCACGGGTGCCGTGACTGCAAACCGCGCTGAACAGCGACTTCACCTCTGTCGTCCGGGGATGTGCTTCGTCTGATGCGAATCGGGCCCGAGGCCTCGGCGGTTGTCGGCAACACGCCGCTGGTGGCGCTACGGCGGCTCGGCGAGGGGCTGGGGGCGGAGGTCTGCGCCAAGCTCGAGTACTTCAGCCCCGGCGGCTCGGTCAAGGACCGGATCGGGGTGGCGATGATCGACGCCGCGGAGGAGGAGGGGCTGATCGAGCGCGGGCGGTCGGTGATCGTCGAGCCGACCAGCGGCAACACCGGGATCGCCCTAGCGATGGTCTGCGCGGCGCGCGGCTACGAGCTGATCCTCACCCTGCCGGAGGGGATGAGCCGCGAGCGGGCGAAGCTGCTGCGGGCCTACGGGGCGGAGGTGCGCGAGACGCCGTCCCTGGGCGGCATGGGCGAGGCGGTGGCGCTGGCCGAGGAGATCCGCGAGCAACGCAAGGGCTTCATGCCGCAGCAGTTCTCCAACCCAGCCAATCCCGAGATCCACCGCCGCACGACCGCAGAGGAGATCTGGCGCGACACCGACGGCGAGGTCGGCGCCTTCGTCGCCGGCGTCGGCACGGGGGGAACGATCACGGGGGTCGGTCGGATGCTGCGCGAACGCAATCCCGACGCGCTGATCGTCGCGGTGGAGCCGGCGACCTCGCCGGTGCTCTCCGGCGGTTCGCCCGGCCCGCATAAGATCCAGGGCATCGGTGCCGGCTTCGTGCCCGAGGTGCTCGACCGCTCGGTCATCGATGAGACGATTGCCGTCGACGACGAGGACGCCCTGGAGACCGCCCGTCTAGCAGCGCAGAAGGAGGGCATCCTGGCCGGGATCTCGGCCGGCGCCAACATCAAGGCGGCGCTGGAGGTGGCGGCGCGGCCCGAGCTCGAGGGGAAGCGCGTGGTCACGATCGTCTGCGACTCGGGCGAGCGCTACATGTCCCTACCCTTCTTCGCACCATGAACGCGCTGCGCCGTATCTCCTGCGAGGTGAGGGACGACGTCAGAGCAGCGCGCGAGCGCGACCCCGCGGCGCAGGGGGTCTCCACGCTGGAGATCCTAACGAGCTGGGCTGGCGTGCAGGCCCTCCTGGCCCACCGCATCGCCCACGCGCTGCACGGGGCCGGCGTGCCGTTGCTGCCCGGCGCGATCGCCTACGTGACCCGCGCCATAACCGGTGTCGAGATCCACCCGGCGGCGAAGATCGGGCCGGAGCTCTTCATCGACCATGGCTCGGGCGTGGTGATCGGCGAGACGGCTGAAATCGGCGGCTGCGTGACGCTCTACCAGGGAGTGACGCTCGGCGGCACCGGCTTCCAGCGGGGCAAGCGCCACCCGACGCTGGGCGACAACGTCACCGTCGGCTCCGGCGCCAAGCTGCTCGGTCCGATCTCGGTCGGCGACGGCGCCAAGATCGGCGCCAACACGGTCGTCGTCGAGGACGTGCCGCCGAGCGCGACGGTGGTCGGCAACCCCGGCCACCCGGTCAAGGTCGAAGGGCGCCGGGTCGAGGGTCCGGACGCCGACTGGATCCACCTGCCGGACCCGATCGCCGAGGCGATCAAGTCGCTCTCGGAGCGCATCTCGAGAGTTGAGGAGCGGTTGGCCGAGCTCGACGGCGGCGATTCGGACGAGGTCGAGCGTCGCGATCTGGACACCCGCACCGGCCGCTCCTCCGCCGGCGGCTAGCGCCGCCCGTCTCTTTATGCTCGGCTGACGATGCTGCAAGCCGAGTCGGAGATGTCCGAACCCGCGTCCGAGCGCCCGCAGGGGGCACCTACCGAACCCGGCGCCGACCGCGCCGAGCGCCTTCTCGCCAACCTCAACGACCCCCAACGTCAGGCGGTGCGACATGGCGAAGGCCCGCTGCTTGTCCTCGCCGGCGCCGGCTCCGGCAAGACCCGCGTCCTCACCCACCGCATTGCCTACCTGCTCGCGACCGAGCAGGCGCGGCCCGGGGAGATCCTGGCGATCACCTTCACCAACAAAGCCGCCGCGGAGATGCGGGAGCGGGTCGAGGCGCTGGTCGGGCGCTCGGCGCGGGCGATGTGGGTGACGACCTTCCACTCCGCCTGCGCGCGGATGCTGCGCGCAGACGCCGAGCGGCTGGGCTACTCGCGCGCCTTCACGATCTACGACGAGTCGGACTCGCTGCGGATGCTGAAACGCTGCATGGAGGAGCTGCACGTCGACCCCAAGCGCTACCCACCGCGGGCGATCCGCTCGCAGATCTCCGGCGCCAAGAACCAGCTAGTCGACGCCGACGCCTACGCCCAGCAGCAGGGCAGCCTCTTCGAGGAAGTCGTCGCCGGTGCTTACACCCTCTACGAGAAGCGGATGCTGGCCGCCAACGCCGTCGACTTCGACGACCTTCTCGTCCGCACGGTAAACGCCCTGGAGCTGTTCGAGGAGGTTCGCGAGCGCTGGCGCCGCACCTTCCGCCACGTCCTCGTCGACGAGTACCAGGACACCAACCACGCCCAGTACCGGTTGCTGCAACTGCTGGCCGCGGATCACGGGAATTTGATGGTGGTGGGAGACGACGATCAGTCGGTCTACAGCTTCCGCCACGCCGATGTTCGCAACATCCTCGACTTTGAGCGGGATTTCCCGGAGGCGGAAGTGGTCAAGCTCGAGCAGAACTACCGCTCGACCCAGACGATCCTCTCGGCCGCCAACGCGGTCGTCGAGCGCAACCACGAGCGACGGCCGAAGCAGCTCTGGACCGAGATCGCGGGCGGCGAGCCGTTGCAGCTCAACGAGCTCTCCGATGAGCACGAGGAGGCGCGCTGGGTTGCGGCGGAGATCGAGCGGCTCGGGGAGGAGGAGGGCGTGAGGCGCGAGGACGTCGCCGTCTTCTACCGGACCAACGCGATGAGCCGGGTGCTCGAGGACACGCTCGTCCGCTTCGAGCTTCCCTACCAGGTGATCGGCGGCACCAAGTTCTACGAGCGGGCCGAGATCAAGGACGCGGTCGCCTACCTCAGCCTGCTCGCCAACCCGGCCGACCAGGTCTCCTTTGCCCGCATCGTCAACTCACCTCGGCGCGGGATCGGCAACACCAGTCAGGGTAGGCTCGCGGCGCACGCCAACACGACCGGGCTGCCGATCTGGGAGGTCGCCGCCAGGGCCGAGGAGGTGCCCGGGCTGGGCGCGGCGGCGATCAAGGCCGTCTCCCGCTTCTACGAGACCCTCGAGGGCTTGCGGGCAAGGGCGGACTCAGCACCGGTGGCGGAGCTGCTCGAGACGACCCTGCGCGAGACGGGCTACCTGGAGGCGTTGGCCGCCGAGCGCACGGTCGAGGCCGAGGGACGGATCGAGAACCTCGAGGAGCTGATTGGCGTCGCCGCCGAGTTCGACGTCAACCGCGAGCTCGAGGGCGACGCCGAGGTGCCGCCCCTGGAGGAGTTCCTCCAGCAGATCTCCCTCTACACCGAGCAGGACGGGCTGCGCGACGAGTCGTTAATCACGCTGATGACGCTCCACAACGCCAAGGGGCTCGAGTACGACACGGTCTTCATCGTCGGCTGCGAGGACGGCGCCTTCCCGCACATGCGGGCGCTGGAAGAGGGGGGAGAAGAGGAGGAGCGCCGCCTCTGCTACGTCGGCATCACCCGCGCTCGCAAGCGCCTCTATATGACCTGGACCAGGGAGCGGCGCCTGTTCGGCCGCTCCGAGCACAACCTTCCATCCCGCTTTGTCGACGAGTTACCGGCGGAGCTGACCGAACGCCACTCCAACGCGCCGAGCACCGTCGCCTCCTGGGACGCCGGAGGGGCGGGGGAGGCGGCGTTGGCGCCGATCGATCCCGGGCCGGCCCTGGAGCTGCGCACCGGCGATGACGTCGTCCACGCGAGCTTTGGCGACGGTGTCGTCACCTCGGTCGAGCCGGGCGGGGTCGTGGTGGTCCGTTTCTCGAGCGACGGTTCGGAGCGCAAGCTGATGGCCGACTACGCGCCGATCCGGAAGCGGTGAGCGCGGTAGCGGCGCGAACGATCGATGGCAAGGCAGTGGCCGCGGCGGTGCGCGAGCGGGTTGCCGTCGAGGTGGAGTCCTTCCGCGAGGAGACCGGCCGCGTCCCGGCGCTGGCGACCGTGATCGTCGGCGAGGACCCCGCCTCGCAGGTCTACGTCGCCAACAAGCACAAGGCCTGCGCGGAGATCGGGATGGAGTCGGTGCACCACGGGTTGCCCGCGGATACCAGCGAGGCGGAGCTGCTGGAGCTGGTTGACCGGCTCGGCCTCGACGACGAGGTCGACGGCATCCTCGTGCAGTTGCCCGTGCCACCGCAGATCGACCCGGATACGATCGTCGCCGCGCTCGACCCCGGCAAGGACGTCGATGGGCTAACGCCGGCCAATGCGGGTCTGCTCGCGCACGGGATGCCGGGCCTGGTTCCCTGCACGCCGGCCGGGGTGATGGAGCTTCTGCGCCACGAGGGGGTCGAGCTCGAAGGCGCCGACGCGGTCGTAGTCGGCCGCTCGAAGCTGGTCGGCGTGCCGGTGGCGCGGCTGCTCTTGGGCGCCAACGCGACGGTGACCGTTTGCCACTCGCGCACCCGTGACCTGCCCGCGGTCTGCCGACGCGCCGATGTCCTCGTGGCCGCCGTCGGCGTCCCGAGGCTGCTCGGCGCCGACGCCGTCAAGCCAGGCGCGGTCGTGATCGACGTCGGCATGAACCGGACCGAGGAGGGGCTCTGCGGCGACGTTGACTTCGAGCCGGCTGCGGAGGTCGCGGGGGCGATCACCCCAGTGCCGGGAGGGGTTGGTCCGATGACGATCGCGATGCTGCTCGTCAACACGCTGGCTGCCGCCCGAAGCCGGGTGTAGTGTCGAGCCGACCCCTAGCCCATGGAGGGATTCGTAGATGGAAGCTGACAGGCTGAGCACGGGAGAGAAGCTCGCGGCGGTATCCGCCCTGCTCCTCTTCGTATTCATGTTCTTCGACTGGTTCGGCGTCGAGGTCTCCGGCGTGCCCGGCTTTGGCGGCGAAGTCAGCGGCGCCGGCGGCAGCGCCTGGGACGCCCTCGACGTGATCCCGATCTTCCTCATGCTGGCGATCGTCACCGCGATCGGGGTCGCGGTGATCCGCCTCACCGACGCCGACCTGGAGCTGCCGATCTCGCTAAACGCGATCGTCGCCGCTCTGGGTGGGCTCGCCGTGCTGCTGATCCTCTACCGGATCATCGACCAGCCGGGCGGCGGTGGCGACTTCAGCGGCGTCGAGGTCGACGTGACGCTGAAGATCGGCATCTTCCTCGCCTTCGCCGCCGCCGTGGGCATCGCCTACGGGGGCTACCGAGCGATGCAGGAAGAAGGGATGAGCTTCGGCGACGTCGGCGACCAGCTGTCTAGCGCGGGCGATCGCTCCGGCGACGGCGGCACTACGCCACCGCCGCCTCCAGCTGGGCAGCAGCCACCCCCGCCTCCTCCGCCCTCGCAGAGCCCGCCGCCTCCTCCGCCACCTAATCCGTAGAACGCAAGGCGGGCTCAGATCAAGTAGGGCTAGGACGCAGGGAGGCCGCCAAGGGGAGCGCACTGCCAGTGCGTGACCCGCAGGTGGCCGACGGAGGACAACGCCCTACGCCGATATGAGCCCGCCCGCCACTCTTTTCGCGAACGCCAAGATGGTCATCATCGGATTGACCTGAACCGCGGTGGGAAAGAGCGAGGCGTCGGCTACGTAGAGGCCGTCGACGCCGTTGACCGCACCGTCGGACCGGCAGACTCCCTCGCGGGGGTCGGCGGCGATCCGCGCGGTCCCCATCGGGTGGAAGGCCTCGAGCCGCAGCTCGGAGGGCTTGAAGGCGGTCGCCTCGAAGGCGGCTACGTCGCCCGGGCGGAGCACGGGGGCGCGGCCGATGTTCGGGTAGACCTCGGTGGCGCCGGCGGCGAAGTGGATCTCGGCGGCCCGGGCGATGCCGAAGGTGAGCCGGCGCGCGTCCTCGTCGCTGAGGCGGTAGTTGGCACGCAGCGATTCGTCGCGGGCGATGCCGACCCGCCCGACGGACTCGTCGCCGAGCTGGACTCCGATCGAGGCGACGTTGCCGAAGCGCAGGATCGCCTCCTGGTGCTCGCGGCCCGAGCCGAGCAGCCAGGCACCGCCGAAGGGGAGGGGGGTGAAGGTCGCCTCGAGGAGCACGCGCTGCTCGGCCTCCCACTCGTCGACGTAGTAGCTCTGCATCACGCCCTCCCAGCCGCGCACCTCCTCCTCGTAGCGAGCCCCGACCCAGCAGGCGGGATGGATGTGCAGGTTGCGGCCGACCTGGTCGCCGCCGAGGCCAGAGCGCAGCAGCAGCTCCGGCGTGCCGAAGGCACCGCCGGCGACGATCGTCGCTTGGCGCGCTCGCACGGTGTAGGGGCGGGCGTGTCCGTTGTGCTCTGCCTGAGGCGTGACCACGCAGCTGACGCCGATGGCGCGGCCGTCCTCGACGACGACTCGGCGCGCTTCGACCCCCGCTCGCACCCGGGCACCGGCGGCAACAGCACGCGGCAGGTAGCTGACGTGCATGCCCCGCTTGGCGTCGATTTGGCAGCCGTAGGGACAGGAGCTGCACTGGACGCAGTTGCCGGCGTTGCGGGAGATCGGACCGCCGCTGGCGCCGAGGGAGGCCGCCCCCTCCATCGCCAGCTGGCCGTTGCGGCCCATCCGCTCCGGGTCGAGCGGGGTCACGCGCAGGAACTCCTCGGCCTCGGCGAAGTCGGGCGCCAGCTGGTCGGCCCAATCGATGCCGTAGCGCTCGCGCCAATGGTCGAGCACCCACTCGGGGGCGCGGAAGCAGGTGCCGGAGTTGATCACCGTCGTGCCGCCGACAGTCTTGGCGACGGGCACGGGAATCGGCGGGTTGCCCTCGGCGATCGTCAGGCCGCCGTCGCGGTACAGCGTCGCGATCGCCTCCAGCGGGTCGCTCGGATAGCTGTTGCGGTCGTAGCTCTGGCCGGCCTCGAGCACGATCGTGTCCAGGCCCGCCTCGGCCAGCGCCGCGGCGGCGACGGCTCCGCCCGCGCCGGAGCCGACGATAACGACGTCGCATTCCTCGCCCTCGCCGGCGGGCTCAGTGCTCCCCAACGAGCCGGCGGGCTCGGGGGCGACCCCGCCCTCGACTCTGCAGCTCGTCACCAACCCGATCCGCCCCTCGACCCTGGCGTCGACCGCGTATCCGAGCGTGGTGAAGGTCTTGGCCATCAGCAGCAGCTCGTGGTAGAGGCTGAAGCGGGAGCGCTCCATGCGGTTGAGGAAGGCTTCGCGAGCCCGCAGGTCGAGGCGGCTGAAACGCCAGGGGAAGGGCAGCCACTCGAAGACGCGCAAGGCCAGCCGCACCCGCGCCAGCACCCGCGGCGAAAGCGAGGTCAGCAGCCCGGCGACCGGCCCGGAAACGTCGACCTCGCGCTCGGCCGCCGGCAGTCCGTCGACGGCCGGAGCCATCGCTTCGCAGATCGCCGACAGGGTCCTGTGCTCGGCGGCCGACAACCCCGGCGGGCGCCTTCAGCCAGCCCCAGGGACGCGCTCGACCCGTCCCGCCAGGGACCAGAGCCAGAGTGCGGCTAGCGCCAGGAAGCCGTCGACGAGGAAGTTGAGCAGATAGATGAAGACGTCCTGGTCGAAGAGGTAGAAGCCGAGCGAGCCGAGCGAGGAGGCGGTCTTGCCGGCGGCCAGCACCAGTAGAAGTGGCCGATACCGCGCGACGTCGGCTTGGGCGACGAGGCAGATGCCGGTGATCACGACTATGTAGGCGAAGGCGAGCGCCAGCCAGAGCTGCTCCTCGCCGTGCGGCGCGCGGGCGAAGTCGCCGAGCGAGTCGCCCAGATCGGAGATCGTGTCGAGGACGCCGTTGGGGACGGCGATGAAGAGGAGGCCGACGAGGGCGAACCCGGCGGCCATCAGCCGCAGGTTCAGCACTACGAACCTCTCTGCGCGCGCTCCCCGCATGGTGCCGGCACAATAACTGGCTAGGCAGCCAATCGTGTCGGCGGGCGGGTCCTGTCGCGGGGCAGGCCACCTCGTCCTCGCAGGCTGCGGGCGAGGTGGCCAGACCCCGCGCCACCCGCCCGAGAGCCGTTGCTACCTTGCCTTGATGGTCTCGGCTAAGGGTGTAGCGGCTGTGATCCTCGGGTGCTCCCTCTTGCTCGCGGTTGCCGCTGTCGCGTCAGCTGATGTGATCCATACCTATCCGGTGACGCTGACGATCAGTGTGGACCGGGGGGCGGGGAAGCTCAGTGGGACGATTTCTTCGGATGCGCCGTCGGAATTTTGCGACTCGAGCACGGTTCGGATCAGGCGGGCGATGCCGGGGAAGGACAAAGTCGTGGGGCGGGTCTTTCCGACCTACGGCGAGTGGCGGTTGAGATCGTTTCCGGCGATCAGCGGGAAACGGGTCTACGCCGAGGTGCTGACCTACGAGCTGCCGCAGCGCCCGGTGATGTGCCTCGGGGCGCGCTCGCGAACGGTCACCGCTCCCTGAGTCGGCCGTAGAATCCGCGCCGTGATCGAGCGCGAGCAGGTTCTCCACGTCGCCAGGCTGGCTCGCCTGCGGCTGTCCGATGCAGAGGTGGAGCGGATGGCGGGGGAGCTCTCGGGCATCCTCGACCACGTCGACCGCATCGGTGAGCTGGACCTGGACGACGTCGAGCCGACTTCCCACGTGGTCGAGCTGGAGAACGTGCTGCGCGCCGACGAGCCGCGTCCGAGTTGGGCCGCGGATGCCGTGCTGGCGCAGGCACCCGATCCGGCTGACGGCGCCTTCCGGGTTCCCTCGCCGCAGGCCGAGTGATGGTCGAGTTGCTGGAGCTCAGCGTCGCTCAGGCCGTGGCGCGGATCAGCGCGGGGGACATCTCCCGCCAGGAGTACTTCGAGGCCTGGCGCGACGCCGCCGCCGGCGACGAGTTGAACGCCTACCTGTGGCGCGCCGAGGGCGGGGGCGGCGACACGGACGGGGCGTTGGCGGGCATTCCCGTCGCCGTCAAGGACCTCTTTTGCACCGAGGGCGTCGTCACCACCGCCGGCTCGCGCATCCTCGAGGGTCACCGACCGCTCTACACGGCGACGGCCGTGCGGAAGCTGGCTGAGGCTGGGGCGGAGGTGCTCGGCAAGACGAACATGGACGAGTTCGCGATGGGTTCCTCGAACGAGAACTCGGCCTACGGGCCGGTCCTCAACCCCTGGGACCGCGAGCGCGTCCCCGGCGGCTCCTCGGGTGGCTCGGCGGCGGTCGTTGGCGACGGCTTGGCGCCCTGCGCGATCGGCACCGACACCGGTGGCTCGATCCGCCAACCGGCCGCCCTCTGCGGAATCGTCGGCCTCAAGCCCACCTACGGCGCGATCTCTCGTTACGGGATGATCGCCTTTGCCTCTTCGCTTGACCAGTGTGGTCCGCTGACCCGCGACGTGACCGACGCGGCACTGCTGCTGGCCGCAATGCAGGGCAAGGACCCCTGCGACTCGACCTCGGTGGGGATCGAGGGCGGGGTGGAGGCGCCGCGGCGCGAGGACCTGAAGGGCTTGCGCTTCGCCGTTCCGGCCGAGCTGGCCCACGACGCGATCGAGTCCGGCGTGCGAGGCGTCTTCGAAGCGACGCTGAAGCGGATCGAGGATCTGGGGGGCGAGATCGCCGAGGCACCGCTGCCGCACGCCGAGCACGGCATTTCCGCCTACTACGTGATCGCCCCCGCGGAGGCGTCTTCGAACCTGGCCCGCTACGACGGTGTTCGCTACGGGATGCGGACCGGCGAGGCGGGGGACCTGATCGAGATGTACGAGGCGACCCGCGCCGAAGGCTTCGGCGAGGAGGTCAAGCGGCGGATCATGCTCGGAACCTACGCTCTCTCCTCCGGCTACTACGAGGCCTACTACGGTCGGGCGCAAAAGGTCCGCACCAAGATCGCCGCGGATTACGCCGCCGCCTTCGATGACTTCGACTTCGTCGTCACCCCGACCTCGCCGTCGGTCGCCTTCCGACTCGGCGAGAAGACCGACGACCCGCTGGCGATGTACATGAACGACTTCTTCACGGTGCCGATGAGCCTCGCTGGGATCCCGGCGATCTCGGTCCCCGCCGGGCTTGCCGCGCCCGAGGGCGGTGGCGAGCGGCTTCCCGTCGGCTTCCAGATCGCAGCGCCGGCCTTCGCCGAGCAACGGCTGCTCGACGCTGCCTACGCGCTGGAGCAGGCGATCGGCTTCGAGGCGCGAACGCAGGAGGGCTCCGGTGGCTGAGCTGAAGGCGGTGATCGGGCTGGAGATCCACGTCCAGCTCTCGACCCGGACGAAGATGTTCTGCGGCTGCGAGCTGTCCTTCGGCGACGAGCCGAACGTCCACACCTGCCCGGTCTGCCTCGCCCACCCCGGCGTGCTGCCAGTGCCAAACGAAGAGGCGATCCGCTACGCGCTGAAGATCGCCGCCGCCCTGGAGTGCGAGGTAGCCCCACGCTCGATCTTCCACCGCAAGAACTACTTCTATCCCGATAACCCGAAGGCGTACCAGATCAGCCAGTACGACCTGCCGCTGGCGGTGAACGGACGCCTCGGCGAGATCCGTATCCATCGCGCGCATCTGGAGGAGGATGCGGCGAAGACGATCCACCTCGGCGAATCGGGGCGGATCCATGGCTCCGGGGCCTCGCTGGTCGACTTCAACCGGGGTGGCACGCCGCTGGTCGAGATCGTTACCGAGCCCGACCTGCGCAGCGCCGCCGAGGCCGCCGCCTGGGCGCGGCTGCTGCGGACGACGGTTCGCCAGCTCGGGGTGTCGGACGTGAACATGGAGGAGGGGAGCCTGCGGGTCGACGCCAACGTCTCGGTGCGGCCGGCCGGCAGCGAGGGGCTCGGCACCAAGACCGAGCTGAAGAACATGAACAGCTTCCGCTTCCTCGAACGCGGCATCGAGGCCGAGCTGGCGCGCCAGCGCGAGCTGATCGGCGCGGGGGGGACGGTGGTCCAGGAGACGCTGCACTTCCACCCCGAGGACGGCTCGCTGACGCCGCTGCGCTCGAAGGAGGAGGCGCACGACTACCGCTACTTCCCCGAGCCGGACCTGGTGCCGCTGGTCCCGACCGAGGCGATGCTGCGCGAGGCGCGCGAGTCGCTGCCGGAGCTGCCCGAGGCGCGCCTGCGCCGCTACTGCGAGGAGCTGGGCGTCGCCGAGGACACGGCGGGTGTCCTCGTCGCCGATCCGGAGACCGCCGACTACTTCGAGCGCACGGTCGGCGCCGCCGAGCCGGTAGAGCCCCGGATCGTCGCCAACTGGGTGACCGGTGAGCTCGCCGCCGCCCTGCGCGGCGACGGTGGCGAAAGCGCGGCAGGCTCGAAGGTGGAGCCCGAGGCGCTCGCGGCCTTGGTCACGATGGTCCAGGAAAAGAAGATCTCACACGGCAGCGGTAAGACCGTCCTTGCCGCCCTGGTCGCTGAAGGAGGCGACCCGGCGACCATTGTCGAGCGCGACGGCCTCGCCCAGATCTCCGACAGCGGCGAGCTGGAGGCGATCGTCGCCGACGCTGTCGAAGCCAATCCCGAGGCGGCCGCGCAGGTTCGCGCCGGCAACCAGAAGGCGATCGGCGCAATCGTCGGCGCCGTGATGAAGGAGGCCAAGGGTCGTGCTGACGGCGGCGAGGTCAACCGCCTGATCCGCGAGAAGCTGGGCATCTAAGCCTGATCGCCATAGGGGGCGACTCGGTCTCCCTCGCACCTTCGATAGGTGTGGACAACTCGCGCGACGCTAGCGAAGGCACATCGCAAAAGAAACGGCCCCGGCTACACCCGGGGCCGTTCTTTGTGGACGCACAAACTCTGGGCGAAACTTTAGCGCTACATTCACTCTGCCGGCGCCTCGGTGGCCGAAAGTGCCATGTAGCACTTTGTAACACGTTGTTACAAAGTGCTACCTTGGGTGCATGGCCTGGAACGTCGTCATCGCCGGGGGTGGATTCGGTGGGGCGATGGCGGCGCGGGAGCTGGAGAGGATCATGCCGCGGCAGTCGGCGCGGCTGACGCTCGTCAACGACGTCAACTTTCTCCTCTACACGCCGTTCTTGCCCGAGGCTGCGGCCGGCACCCTGGAGCCGCGGCACGTGGTGACGCCGCTGCGGGAGATGCTGAATCGCACCTATCTGAGGTTGGGCTCGATCGTCGGGCACGATCCGGGTGCCCGTACCGTCGAGCTGCGGACCCGCGAGGGCGAGGTCGAGCAGCTTCCCTACGACCAGCTCCTGCTCGCGCTCGGCTCGGTCTCGCGGGCGCTGCCCGTTCCCGGTCTCTCCGAGCACGCGATCGGGTTCAAAACGCTGGCCGATGCGATCTGGCTGCGCAACCACCTAGTCGAGACGCTGGAGGCGGCGAACGCGGCTGAGGACCCGGCGCGTCGCGACGAGCTGCTCACCTACGTCTTCGTCGGCGGCGGCTACGCCGGCCTCGAGGCGCTGGCCGAGCTGCAGGACTTCGCCGCCGACGCGATGGACTGCTATCCGCGCGCCCGCCTGCACGGGATGCGCTGGGTCCTGGTCGAGGCCGCCGACCGGGTGCTGCCGGAGATCGACGCCGGCCTCGCCGAGTACGCGCTGCGGGAGCTACGCGGCCGCGGCATCGACATCCGCCTCGGCACGACGCTGGAGGAGGTGAGCGCCGAGCGCGCCCGACTCTCGACCGGCGAGGTGCTGCCGACCCGGACCGTCGTCTGGACCGCCGGCGTCGCCCCGCACCCGAGCCTGCGCCAGCTGAACCTGCCGCTCGACGAGCGTGGCCGGGTCCCGGTCGACGACCACCTGCGCGTGCGCGGCATGAACGCAGTCTGGGCGATCGGCGACTGCGCCGCCGCCCTCGATCCCGAGGGCGGCCTCTATCCGCCCACCGCCCAGCACGCGGTTCGGCAGGGCCCCGTCGCCGCCCGCAACATCGCCGCCGAGCTCGGCGTCGGCAAGTCGGAGGCGTTCCGTTACCGCGGCAGCGCCGCCTTCGTCAACCTCGGCCGCTACAAGGCGGTGGGCCGGATCGGTAGCCGCACCTTCCGTGGCTTCCCGGCCTGGTGGTTGGCGCGGACCTACCACATGAGCCAGATCCCGGGCGTGGCCCGCAAGACGCGCGCGGTGATCGACTGGACGGCCAGCCTGCCCTTCCGCCGCGATCTCTCGGAGCTGGGGTCGATCGGGCACCCACGGCCGCTGGACGCGAGAATGACGTCGTGGGATTCGAGTACCTCGTCATCGCCTTCTTCTTCGGCCTAGCAACGGCGATAATCGGCCGCGGCAAGGGCAGCTCCTTCTGGCTTTGGCTGCTGATCGGCACCGTCCTGCCGCCGCTCGGCCTGATCGCGGTCATCCTCTACCGCTCCGAGAAGCACGAACCCGAACGGCAGTGCCCGACCTGCGGCAAAGCGGTCAAGCTCTACGTCCAGGTCTGTCCCCGCTGCGGCACCGACCTGTTCCTGCCCGATCCGGCCGAGGTCAGGCACCCAGGGGTTGGCTAGCAGGGATAAAGCGGGTAGCCATCGTCTGAGTGACGCCGCCAGGAGCTCACGTGCGCCGTATCTCCTTTTCGATGGCTGCCCTCTTGTGGCTGCTGGTGCTCCCGGCGCAAAGCCAGGCGTTGAGTCTGACGCCGGTCGGCGATTTCGACCGGCCGATATTCGTCACCTCAGACCCAGCCGACCCTGACCGCCTTCTCGTCGTCGAGCGCGAGGGCAGGGTCCTGCTCGTCGAGCCGTCCGGCACCAGCCTCTACGGCGACCTGGAAGAGCTGGTCAGCTGCTGCCAAGGCGAGCGCGGCCTTGCCTCGATCGCCCCCGCGCCCGACTTCCCGACGTCCGGCCGCTTCTACGCCGCCTACGCCGGCACGGCGGCCGCGGGCGGCGCCGTGGGCGACCTCCATGTCGAGGCCTTCCGTCCGGCGCCGGGCGGCGGCGGCCAGCTGATCCGAGAGCCGATCCTGGCGATCCCGCACCCCGACCTGACGCACTACGGCAGCCAACTCCACTTCGGGCCGGACGGATACCTCTACGTCTCGACGGGCGACGGCGGCGGGGTCGGGGACCCGCAGGAGAACGCCCAGGACCTCGACAGCCTGCTTGGCAAGCTGCTGCGGATCGAACCCCGCCCTGGACAGCTGCCCTCCTACGCGGTGCCGCCGGGCAACCCGTTCGTCGGCGCCGCGGGCCGGGATGAGATCTGGGCTTACGGGCTGCGCAATCCATGGCGGTTCTCATTCGACCGGGGCAGCGGCGACCTCGTCCTCGGCGATGTCGGCCAGGGGCTGCGAGAGGAGGTCGACCTCGCTCCCAGCCCGGCGCCGGGCGTCGTCGGCGGCGCCGGTGCCAACTATGGCTGGAACTGCCGCGAGGGCCTGATCGAATACGAGGGGGCACCCGACGGCTGCGAGCTGCTCGGCGGCTTCACCGATCCGGTCTTCGACTACTCACATGACGACCCCGGCGGTGGCGAGGCATTTGGCTGCTCGATCACCGGTGGCTTCGTCGCGCGCGACCCCAACCTCGGCGACCTGGTCGGCCGCTACGTGTACGCGGACTTCTGCATCGGTGAGATCCGTTCGTTGGTGCTTCCGCCGACCGCCGGCGGAACCGCGATGTGCGATCGCAGCGAGGGGGTGAGCGTCGCGAATCCAGTCTCTTTCGGCGAAGATTCCCACAGGCGCCTCTACGTGGCCTCCAACGCGGGCACGGTCTACCGTCTGGACGGCAACGGTGGCGCCCAGTGCGCGCTGCCGGAGCCGACCGCGCCGGACGAGGTCGCAGCGACGACCGCTTCCGCAGCGCTGTCGGCCGCGCGGCAGTCGTCGCGACCGCGATTGCAGCTCCGTGTGCGGGGGCATCGCACGACGCGGGGAGGCGCGAAGGTGATCACGCTTTCGATCCGCCTGGAGCCCTGCGGGGCTGAGGCGGGACAGACGGTGCAACTCAACCGCGGCGGCCGTCGCTTCGCGGCGAAGCCCCTCAACCGCGCCTGCGAGGCACGTTTCCACGTCCGTGTCCTCCATCGAACGACCTTCCGTGCGCTGCTCGGCGATCAGCGCAGCCAGGTGCGGACGATCGCGTTGGCGAAGCCGAGGCCGTAGCGGACGACAGCCGGCTTCTTCGAGTGGCCGTGGAGGCGGCGCTCGACCGTCACCGGGACCTCCCGTGCCGGGATGCCTCGCTTGATCGCCTCGATCATGAACTCGGAGGTGTGGAACTGCTCCTGGCGCAGGACCAGCTGCGGCAGGGCGCTGGCACGCACCGCGCGGTAGCCGTTGGAGCAGTCGGTGACGTGGGTGCGGGTGATGAAGGAGACGAGGCGGTTGAAGAAGACGATCCCAAGCTCGCGGGCGAGGTGGTTGCGGTCAGCCTCGCCGAGCACGCGCGAGCCGTGGGCGACGTCGACTTCCCCGTCGAGGATCGGCTTGACCAGGCGCTCCATCTCCGCGGGCAGGTGCTGTCCGTCGGCGTCGAGGGTGACTACGACCTCTGCGCCAGAATCGACCATCAGGCGGTAGCCGGTCCGCAGGGCTGCGCCGCCGCCACGGTTGATCACGTGGCGGGCGACGACCGCACCGTGCTCGGCGGCGACGTCGCCGGTGCCGTCGCGCGAGCCGTCGTCGACGACCAGCACCTCGGTCCGCACCCCGCAGACCTCGGCCGGCATCCGGTCGAGCACGTGGCCGATGTTCTCGGCCTCGTCGTAGGCGGGGACGACGATCGCGATCCTGCCGCGGAAGCGGTCGGGCAGCTTCGCCTGGCGGAACTCCTCCCAGGCAAGGCCCTCGAGCACGGCGGAGAGCTGACGGGCGTTACGCGCCGCCTGCGAGAGCGCCCGCAGGATCAGCCCGAAGAGGATGAAGATGGCGAAGACAGCGAGACCGAGGATGCGGCCCCCGTTGCCCTCCTCGAAGGAAAAGGCCGAAAGCAAAGCGTCGGTGACTTCAGTCCCGGAGACGATCCCCAGGCCGAGCCCTGCCGCGAGCAGGATCACCACGTCGGCGTTGCGCAGGCTGCGACGACGCAGGATCGCGTAGGCGACGATGCCGACCGCGACTAGGAGGCCGGCGGTGCGAAGCGCCGTCAGCTCTGCGGGGAAGATTCCTGCCAGGAAGACCATCGGGTGCTGGAGGATATGGCCACACCCAGCCGCGCCAAGGCGAGGCCGGCAAGCGGAAAGATCAGCGTCATCAGCACCTCGTTGCGGCGCGGGGCCGCGAGCGAGGCGGCGCCGACGGCGGTGACGAGGACGATCGGGGTCGCCATCGCGGCCAGCTCCAACCAGCGCCGGCGCAGGCCGAGGAGGGCGAGCCCGACCACGCCGAGAAGGACGATCAGGACCTGGATCGTGCGACCGGCGGCGCTGCTCATTGCTTCGCCGATCCCGGCGCTCCACATTCGCCACACCTTCCGCACGGTCATCGCCGCATAGCCGAGTGGGTCTTCACCGAGGTAGTCGTAGAAGTTCTCCTTGCCGACCTTGCCGAGCGCCTCGTCACGCGGTAGGTCCGGGTAGCGGTCGGCAACCCGGTCGAAGAGGGGCGTCGGATTTATCCGCTCGAGCGCCTCTGAGCCCGGTTCCAGCTCGAGCCCCCGATAGCGCTCGACCAGGACCGCCTTGACCCGTTGGTACTCGCCGTCGGCAGGGAGGTAGGTGCCCACGAAGAGTGCCTTGCCGCCCCCGGTCGAGATCGGCACCAGACGGTCGAGCTCGATCGCGTTGCGGACGGTCCAGGGGATGATGGGCAGCAGGAAGGCAGCGAGGAAGAGGGCAGTGGCCACGATCCCGGGTCGCCAACCGCGCTCGCGCGTGACCTGGATCGCTGCGAACAATGCAAACGCTATCCCGACGATTAGATACTCCGGCCGGATCAAGGCCGTCGCGCCAAACAGCAGACCGGGAACCACCCACGTCGTCGCGCGGGTGGCGCGGGGTCTGGGGTCCTCGCCCGCAGCATGCGAGGACGAGGACCCCAGCCCCGCGACAGGACCCGCGCGCCGGCGCGCCGGACCCGAGTTCGCTGCCCAGAGAAACGCCAGCACCGCAGCCGGAAGCATGAAGATGGCGGGCGGCTCGCTGAAGAGGGCACCGGTGGAGTGGATGAACGGGGGATAGACCGCGACGCCGAAGGCGGCGATCAAGCCGGCGGGACGGCAATTGAGCCGTCGCCCCAACAGGTAGGTGACGACGATCGCGGCGAGACCGAAGAGCAGCTCGACGATCCGCGCCGTTCCTTCTCGTGCGCCCCCGGTCGCGTAGAACGAGCCGGCGTAGAGGAGGGGTGCTCCGGGCGACCAATCGCTCGAGTCGCGGAATTCGCGCCCGCCGTAGCTGCCTTCCTCGTAGAGCGCCTTGGAGAGGGCGAAGTAGGCACGCGAGTCGTCGCCGGGCGTCGCCAGCGGCTCGACCACCCTGTAGGCGCGCAGGCCGAAGCCAAGCGCGAGGATCGCCGCCAGCAGGATCAGTGTCGTGCGTCCGTGACGCTCGGGCAGCGAGCGCGCCCAGCGCGAGATCGAGGCGGCCATGGCCGCTGAGGCTATCCCGGCAGGGTGGCGGACCGGCGCCGTCGAACACAGTAACGAGAGTCCAGCTTCCCGAAGGAGGAGATCCGATGTCCCGTGTCCTGTTCGCCGCCGTCTGTGCGCTCGCCTGCGCCGCGACCGCCTTTGCCCCGGCCGCCGGCGCCAAGCCGCTGGTGAAGACCTGCGAAGCGAGCTCGCCCAACGTCGTCGGTGGCAAGATCGTCGGCAAGCTCACCGCGACCAACCTCAACCCCGTCCAGGCACGGTTTGCCACCTGCGAGCAGGCCGTGAAGGTGATGAGGCGAGCGACCGCGCTCGGCGTTGAGGAGCCACGCCCTGTACGCAGCTTCTACTGCCGGCCGAAGGTCAGTGCCTATGACTCCAACAGCGTGAGTTACATCTGCACCTTTCGCGGTGCCGATACGGCCATCTTCATCAAGCTGACTTTCCAGGTCGCCTACAAGCAGTCCTAGGCGCTCGGGACGCCGTGCCGGGCGTCGGTTCGGCGTCCCTTTGCTCCCAGCTCGGCAAGCCAGGCGAGGCCGACGCCGGCTAGGGCCGCGACTAGCGGCAACGTCACCAGCACTCGGCGCGGCGAGGCGACGAGTAGGGCGACGATCGCGGTGACCGCCGCGAGGAGGGCACCTAGAAGCAGGGCATCGCGCGGTCGCCGCCTCACCAGCACCCCGAAGCCGAGCACGGCCAGCCCCAGCAGCGCCCAGTGGAACGCCTCCCACTCGGGACGCTCCATCACGCGGCGGGGGCCGTGCGACCAGGCATGCCACAGCTTGGTCACGACGAATCCGGCGTAGTCCAGCGGCCGCTCGGTCAGGTCGCTCCAAAGTCGCTCACGCCCCATCCGCGCGAGCGCCTCGTCGGTGTCCAGGGCCGGAAAGCGCTGCGCCGCGAGGGCGGCGAGGATCTGCTCCAGGCGCGCCTCGGCGGGCAACCGCCGCGCCAGTCCCGGGTGCCGGTCAAGCACCTCGGCGCCGACCTCTTCCGGGTCGCCGCCCGAGGGCAGGTAGGTGCCGGCGAAGAGAACCTGGCCGCCGCCGGTTGAGACCGGGACGAAGCGATCGAGCGCAATCGCGTTGCGGAGGGTCCAGGGGGCGACGGCCAGCACGACGCCGGCAAGAAGGATCGCGGCGTTGAGGACGCCGCCACGCCACGCGGGTAAAGACCACGCCAGAACCACGACAGCAACGACAAGCGAGATGCCCAGGTACTCCGGCCGAACCAGTGCCAACGCTCCGAACAACAGTCCCGGAACCAGCCACCTCTCGCGCGGGCGGCGCGGGGGCAAGGGGGGTGAGGACGCCCCCGCCCGCAATCCCCCCCTGCCCCCGTGACAGGACCCGCGCGCCGAGGGGGCCGGTCCCGTGCCCGATGCCCAGAGCGCTGCCAAGACCGCCCCGGAGAGCAGCGTCGCCGCCAGTGGCTCTCCCATCAGCATGCCCTGGTACTCGAGCAGGGCGGGATAGATCGCCACCGCGCCGGCGCCGATCAAGCCTGCTCCCGGACCGGACAGGCGGCGTCCGATCAGATAGGCGAAGAGCACAGCCAGGGATCCGATCAGCGCCAACGCCAGCCGCAGGAAGCGCTCGTGCTCGCCGCCACTCAGCTCGTAGAGGGTGCCCGCGACCAGCGGCAGCCCCGGTGAGTAGTTGCTCGCCGGCTGGGTCGCGTCCGCGCCCAGGCTGAAGCCGTCTCCGCGCTCCAGGCTGGTGGCGATTCGCTCGTAGGCAACCGCGTCGTAGACCGGCGCCCGACCCTCCCAGGCGTAGTCGATCCGCAGCCCAAGGCCGAGCAGAAGAATTGCGACCAGGGCAAGGAGGCCGAACCGCCCGCCGTTGCGCGCCGCCAATCGCTCCAAACCGGTCTGCAGGTTGGCCAAGGCGGGGATCGTACGGCTTGGTTAGGCCTCCGCTTACCGGTGCGCCGGCATGAACCGATAAACGGACGTCGAACCCGTCGGCTACGCTGCCGCGACCTATGCGCGTTCTCATTCTTGGGGGCGACGGCTACCTGGGCTGGCCGACCGCCCTGCGCTTCTCCGCCCGCGGCCACGAGGTCGCCGTCGTCGACAACTTCATCCGCCGGCGCTGGGTCGCGAGCGTCGGCAGCGACTCCCTGGCGCCGATCCTTGACCTTGAGCGCCGTATCGAGGCCTGGGCGGAGGTCTCCGGCAACGAGATCCGCAGTTTCGTCGGCTCCGTCGAGGACGGCGAGTTCCTCGACGCGGTCGTCGCCGAGACGAGGCCGGACGCCGTCGTCCACTACGGCCAACAGGCATCGGCCCCCTACTCGATGGCCTCGCGCGAGCAGGCGGTCGAGACCCAGTACGGCAACGTGATCGGCAACCTCAACCTGCTCTTCGCGATCCGCGACCACGTCCCCGAGTGCCACCTGGTCAAGCTGGGAACGATGGGCGAGTACGGCCAGCCCAACATCGATATCGAGGAGGGCTACATCGAGATCGAGCACAAGGGGCGCCGCGACACGCTGCCCTACCCGAAGCTGCCCGCCTCGCTGTACCACTGCTCCAAGGTCCACGACTCGACCAACATCCACTTCGCCTGCCGCACCTGGGGGCTGCGCGCGACCGACCTCAACCAGGGCGTCGTCTACGGGATCGAGACCGAGGAGACGGCGCGCGACGACCGCCTGATCACCCGCTTCGACTACGACGAGGTCTTCGGCACCGTGCTCAACCGCTTCTGCGTACAGGCGGTGATCGGCCACCCGCTCACCGTCTACGGCTCGGGCGGGCAGACCCGCGGCTTCCTCAACATCCGCGACACCCTGCAGTGCGTCGAGCTGGCGGTCGAGAACCCGGCCGACGCCGGCGAGTTCCGCGTCTTCAACCAGTTCACCGAGCAGTTCTCGGTGCTGGACCTGGCGCAACTGGTGAAGCTCGCAGGGGAGCACCTCGGCTACTCGGTCGAGATCCAGCACTGCGACAACCCCCGCGTCGAGAAGGAAGAGCACTACTACAACGCGATCCACACCAAGTTGCTTGATCTCGGCCTGCAGCCGACCCTGCTCGGCGAGGAGCTGGTCGAGTCAATGATCCACTCGATCGAGCGCTACAAAGGCCACGTGATCGAGAGCTCGATCGATCCCCACACGCGCTGGAACCCGGCTAAAAGCCCTGCTGGTCGGCCATAGGCCCGCTGGTACCATCGCGGGTCCGATGAGGGCGGAACGAGCAAGCGTGCAATGAGAGCGGCCGACGCACTGATGCAGAGCCTCCAGGCCGAGGGCGTCGAGCACATTTTCGGCATCCCCGGCGGAGCCAACCTGCCGACCTACGACGCCCTCGTCGACGCTGGGCTGCGCCACATCCAGGTCCGCCACGAGCAGGGGGGAGGGCACGCCGCCGAGGGCTACGCCAAGGCCTCCGGCAAAGTCGGCGTCGCCTTCGCCACCTCCGGCCCCGGCGCCACGAACCTGGTGACCGCGATCGCCGACGCGATGATGGATTCGGTGCCGACGATCTTCGTCACCGGCCAGGTGCGAACCGAGCTGATCGGCACCGACGGCTTCCAGGAGGCCGACATCCTCGGCGCCACGCTGCCCTTCGTCAAGCACTCCTTCCAGGTCACCGACCCGCGCGAGATCCCCGAGTACATCCACGAGGCGTTCCACGTCGCCTCGACCGGACGGCCCGGCCCGGTGCTGGTCGACGTGCCGCAGGACCTCTCGCGGGCCGATATCGACTACGCGCCGCGGACCGAGCCGGTCGAGCTGGCCGGCTACCGGCCGATGAGTACCGGCAACATCAAACAGGTGCGGATCGCCGCCAAGGCGCTCGCCAACGCCAAGCGGCCGATCCTCTACACCGGCGGCGGCGTCGTCAACGCCAACGCCGCCGAGGAGCTGCGCGAGCTGGCGGCCTCGGACCGCTTCCCGGTCACCTCGACCCTGATGGGCCTCGGCGCGATTCCCGCCTCGCACGAGAACTGGCTGGGGATGCTCGGGATGCACGGCACCGTCACCGCCAACTGGGCGATGGACAACGCCGACCTGATCGTCGCGATCGGCGCTCGCTTCGACGACCGCATCACCGGCAAACTCGACGAGTTCGCCCCGCACGCGAAAGTGATCCACATCGATGTCGACCCGGCTGAGATCTCCAAGAACATCGGCGCCCACATCCCGATCGTCGGCGACGCGAAGCTGGTCCTCCCAGAGCTGACCCGCGAGTACCGCGCCCTGCAGACCGACTCCTCGCGCCTCGACGCCTGGTGGAAGCAGCTGCGGACCTGGCAGGAGGAGCACCCGCTGCGCTACGAGCCGGGTGTGGACGGCGAGATCAAGCCGCAGTTCATGGTCGAGGCGATGCACCGGGCGACCCAGGGCGATGCGATCGTCACCTCCGACGTCGGCCAGCACCAGATGTGGGCGGCGCAGTACTACGGCTTCGAGAAGCCGCGCCGCTGGATCAACTCCGGCGGGCTCGGCACGATGGGCTTCGGGCTGCCGGCCGCTGTCGGCGCCAAGGTCGCCTGCCCCGATGAGCACGTCGTCTGCCTCGCTGGCGACGGCAGCCTGATCATGAACTGCCAGGAGCTGGCCACCTGCGTCACCGAAGAGATCCCGGTCAAGGTCTTTCTGATGAACAACGGCTATATGGGGATGGTCCGCCAGTGGCAGGAGCTGTTCTGGGACCGCCGCTACAGCTCGGTCGAGATGGGCGCCAGCCCCGACTGGGTGAAGCTGGCTGAGGCCTTCGGCGCGACGGGGCTGCGCTGCGAAGACGCCGCCGACCTCGAGGAGACGATGGTGCGCGCGCTGGAGACCGACGGCCCGGTCCTGCTCGACGTCCGCGTCGCCCAGGAGGAGAACTGCTACCCGATGATCCCGCCGGGCCAGGCGGCCCGGGACATGGTCGAGGCGCCGGAGAAGGTGAGCTGATGGAGGCCGGGACCCCGCAGCTGGTCAAACTCGAGGACCTCCACGTCCCCGGGCAATTGAGCGGACGCAAGCACATCCTTTCGATCCTGGTCGAGAACAAGCCCGGCGTGCTGGCGCGGATCGCCGGCCTCTTCTCGCGACGCGGCTTCAACATCGACACGCTCGCGGTCGGGCCGACCGACGACCCCAGCATCTCGCGGATCACCCTCACCCTCGACGGCGCCGTGCACCCGATCGACCAGGTGACTAAGCAGCTGCACAAGTTGGTCAACGTTCTGAAGATCCGCGACATGGAGCCGGAGGAGACGGTTGCCCGCGAGATGGCGATGTTCAAAGTCTCCGCCGCGGTCGAGAACCGGGCCGAGATCATCCAGTTCGCCGAGATCTTCAGGGCCAAGATCGTCGACGTGGCCCGTCGCACGATGACGATTGAGGTCACTGGCTCGGCCGACAAGATCGAGGCGTTCGAGCGGATGATCCGCCCCCACGGCCTGATCGAAATGGTGAGGACTGGCGAGATCGCCATTGCTCGCGGCGGCGACTAGCGAGCTGCTCTCGCAGCTCCGCGATCGCGCGGAGCTGGCGGCCGCGGAGCGCGGCCGACGTGTCCTGATCAGCGTCACCACGCCGGTTGCGGCGGCCGATCCCTGCGCGACCGTGTTCGCTTCGCGGCTGGCAAGCGACCGCTGGTTCTGCTGGGAGCAGCCGGACCGTGAGTTCGCGCTGGCGGCGCTGGGCGTCGCCCACGAGGCCACCTCGCGGGGGACGCGGCGGTTCGACGACGTAGCCCGTGAGTGCCTGCGGCTGCGCGAGGGCGCAATCGTCGACGCGCCGGCGGGGCTGCCCGCCGGCGCCGGCGCGGTCTGGACAGGCGGCTTCGCCTTCGATTCGGAAGGGGCTGCGGCGCCGCAGTGGTCCTCGTTCGCGCCGGCCTCCCTGGCGCTGCCGGAGCTCTCGCTCTGCCGCCAGGGCGAGGGGGTCTTTCTCACCGCCAACCTCGTTCTCGGCGCTGGCGAGAATCCCGCCGGGGCGCTGGAGCGGATCGCCGCCCGCCTCGCCTGCCTGCGCGACGAGCCACTGCCGCTGCTCGACCCGCACTTGACCGACCGGCCCGAGATCCGCAGCGTCCACCCGCCGGGCGACTTCGAGCGCGCCGTGGCGACCGCCACCGGACAAATCGAGGCGGGGGAGATGAACAAGGTCGTGCTCGCCCGCGAGGTCGTGGTCACGGCGCCGGTCGCGCACGACCCGGCGGCGATCTTCGGCGGCCTGCGCGAGCAGTTCCCCTCCTGCTTCTGTTTCTGCTGCGGCACGCCCGAGGCGGCCTTCCTCGGCGCCAGCCCCGAGCTGCTGGTCCGGCGCTCGGGCGCAGGGGCCTCGACCGTGGCCCTCGCCGGCTCCACCCGCCGCAGCTCCGATCCGGCGGTGGACGACCACCTCGGTGAGCAGCTGCTGCGCAGCGATAAGAACCGCCGCGAGCAGCGGATCGTCTGCGAGCGGATCGTTCGCACCCTGCGCCCGCACGCAGTCTGGGTGCAGACCGCCGAGGAGCCGGAGCTGATCAAGGTCGCCAACATCCAGCACTTGGCGACCCCAGTGATCGCCCAGCTGGCCGAATCGCACTCGGCGGTCGAGCTGGCCGGGCTCCTGCACCCGACCCCCGCGGTCGGCGGCGAGCCCTGGGCCCGTGCCGGGGGAACGATCACCGAGCTGGAGCGTATGGACCGAGGCTGGTACGCCGGCCCAGTCGGCTGGATGGACGCCACCGACGACGGCGAGTTCTGCGTCGCCCTCCGCAGCGCCCTCCTCCGCGACCGCGACGCCCACCTCTACGCCGGCGTCGGCGTAGTAGCCGGCTCAGACCCCGAAGCTGAGCTGGCCGAGACCGAGGTCAAGCTAGAAGCTCTGTTGCCGCTGCTGGCGGAGTAGGCTCGCGGCCTGTGAATCGCTGCGTAACCATTCTGGTACTCACCGCTGTTTTCTTGGGCTTTGCGATGTCGGCCGTCGCCGCGACGCCTGAAGGCCCACGGCTGTCGATCTCCGTTTTCACGGATGGGCCGGGTGCGGAGGACGGGGGCTCGGAAGTGATAACGACCGGCCCGTTTGGCGAAGACCCGCAAAGGCTGCTCGGCGGTCCCGGTGCGTCGATCGGCGACGTCTTGTCGTGGTCCTCCGACGGCAACCGTCTCGCATTTGGCGTCTCGGGAGTCGAGAGCACCGCTTCGGGGCCTTTCGGAACTGGATGGCAGGTGGTCGGGGTGGCCGAGGTCGGCGGCGGTCCAACCCGCGTTTTCCCGCGCGCCTTTCTAAATGCCGGCGAGCCGGTTATTGCTCCGGACGGTCGATCGGTGGCCTTCCAGCGGGTGAAGCTCGTTAAGACCCTGCCCGGCAGGGAGAGTTACCTATTCAAGAGCTCGATCTGGCTGCTCGACGTCGAAGGCGGCTCGGTGAGGCGGCTGACCCGGTGGCGGCTCGCCGGTTCGCTCGATCCGATCTCCTACTCGCCCGACGGTTCCGCCCTCGTCGCCGTGCTCCTAGATCGCCGGGGACGCCGAATCGTTTCGGTGGATTTGCATAGCCGCCGCAGCCGTCGCCTTGCTTTGCTCGGCAACGACGACTGGGAACCGACCTACTCGCCGGACGGGACCAAGCTTGCCTTCGTCCGGCTGAAGCGGGCGCAGACCATGCTCCCGGAGCCAGAGCGGCCGGTCAGCGAACTAGTGGTAGCTCGTGCGGATGGAATTGGCGCGAGGCGCGTGCTGCGCAAGAAGGGCTACATATCGTTCCCGAGCTGGGATCCGTCCGGAAGCCGCCTCGCATTTACGCGCGATCCACCCGCCGAAGCGACTGGCGGCTTGGAACGGGAACCGGGCAACAAGTTGATGGCGATCAACGCCGACGGGACCTGTCTGACGCGGGTCTTCACCGATCCCGAGACGACTGTCTATGGCAGCGCCTGGCAGCCGGGGCCGGGACGCGAGGCGGGGCGGATCGACTGTTAGGCGATCGCCGCGCTGACCTGCGCAGCGAGGCGGCGGTGGAGGTCGACGTTGGCTTGGCGATCGACGGGGACCTCGATAAGGCCGGTGCCGGCGGCGAGAGCACTGTCGATCTCGGCCAGCGAGTCGACGTGACGGTGGGGGAGGTCGAAGAGGGCTGCAGCTTTGGCAACGTCGATGCCGCGCGGGGTGCCGAGAAGGGCCTCGAACTCCTCGGCGTTCAGGACCGACCCCTGCGGGAGAAAGTGGAAGATGCCGCCGCCGTTGTTATCGATGACGACGATCCGGACCGGCGCGGAGACGTCGCGCAGCGCCGCGAGCGAGCCGATGTCGTGCAGGAGGCCGAGGTCGCCGGTGAGGATCGTCGTTGGACGACCGCTGGCGTGGGCGGCGCCGATCCCCGAGGAGATCAGGCCGTCGATGCCGTTGGCGCCGCGGTTGGAGAGGAAGATGGCATCGGTGTCGCTGGCGGGCAGGAAGGCCTCCTGGTCGCGGATCGGCATGCTCGACGCGGTGTAGACGAGATCGCCATCCCTGTGGGCATCGCCCAGCGCAAGCTGCAGGGCCGGCTCGGTGGGCTCCTCGAGACCGCTCAGCTCCTCCGCGATCGCTTCACGTGCAGCCCGCTCGGCATCCAGCCACAGCGCCGGTGGCGGACGGTCCTCGCCCAGACGGGCCGCCCAACCAGCGGCAAGCTCGGTGGGGTCGGCCCGCAGCAGAGCTGCGGCGCGGCGGCTCGGCTCGTTCCAGCCGCCCTGCGGGTCGACGACTATCTGGTCGGCTCCCGATTCGGAAAGCCAGGCGCGCAGCGGCTTGCTCGTCGGCATCTCGCCGAAGCGGAGCACCAGGTCGGGCGCGCTATCGGCACGGAACCGCTCGTCGCGCAGCAGCAGGTCGTAAGAGGTGACGACATGTGAGCGGTCATGGGGGCCGCAGCGGACTTGCGACGTGGGGTCGGCGAGGATTGGGTAGCCGGCGACCCGCGCCAGATGGGCCAGCTGCTCGCGCAGCTCGGGGTCGAGCTGGCGGCCAGCGACGATCACGCCGATCTCGGCTTCCGCGATGTGTTTCGCCACCTCGTCGAGAAGGAACTGCGAGGGCTCCATGTCGATCGGCGTCACCGCGGTAAGGGGGCGCTCGCCGCGGCCTTCCAGTGCCAGGGGATCGCTGGCGGCGATGGCGCCGTCCACCGGCACGGGTGCGAGGGGCTCACGCCACGCCAGGTTGAGGTGAACGGGTCCCGGTCGCGGCTCGCCCCGCGCCGCGGCGAAGGCTCGGCAGGCCGTCGAGCGGTAGTGGAGCAGGCCATCGTCGTTGGCCGCATGGGTCCCTACCTCGCAGAACCAGCGCACCGAGGAGCCGTAGAGCTTCAGCTGGTCGATCGTTTGGCCGGCGCCGATCTCGCGCAGCTCGGGCGGCCGGTCGGCGGTCAACACGAGCAAAGGCACCGCCGAGTGATCGGCCTCGCAGATCGCGGGATGGAGGTTGGCGGCCGCCGTGCCGGACGTGCAGAGGATCGCGACCGGCCCGCGGCTCGCCTGGGCGGCGCCGAGCGCAAAGAACCCGGCAGAGCGCTCGTCGACGATCACGGTCACGTCGATCTCGGCCTGGCGCCAGAGCGCCACCGCCAGCGGGGTGGAGCGGGAGCCGGGGGAGAGGACAGCGTGGCGGACCCCGCAGCGCGCCAGCTCCTCGACGAAGGCCGAGGCGAGGGCGGTGTTGGCGTTGGTCGTGTCCACGGTTGGCGCTTTTTACGTCCTATAGGGGGTAAAAAGCGCCACGCAGGCTAGAGGCGGTGCGCTTCGAGCGCCGCCTCGTCGATCGTCACGCCCAAGCCCGGCCCCGGCGGGGGGTGGAGCATGTCGCCCCGCAGCTCCGGACCCTCCTCGGCAATCGTGTCTGCGAAGAGTCGCTGGGTCGCCAGCCCGTGCGCCAAGCCCGTACCCGGTCTGGTGCCCGCCTCGGCCAGGGTCTCCGCCACCTGGGCCGCGGCCGCGATCCCGACGGGGCCGTCTAAGGCGCTCGTCATATAGGCAGGCAGCACCTCGGCGATCTCGATTGCGGTCTCGGGACCCCCGACCTTGGAGAGCTTGATGCCGGTCATTGCGCAGGCCCCCGCCGCCGCGGCACGCTCGGCGTCGGCCTTGCTCTCGACGCTCTCGTCGGCGGCGATCGGGATCAGCGTCGAGGCGGCGAGCTCGGCGGCTTCCTCGAGCGTCGCCACCGGCTGCTCGGCCAGCTCGATGTCGAGCGGCTCCAGCTCGGCCAGCCGGCGCTTTGCCGTCTCGAGGTCCCAACAGCCGTTGACGTCGATCCGAATGCTCGCCTCGGGCCCCACAGCATCCCGCACCGCTCGCACCTGGCCGAGGTCATCGCCGGCGCCGAGCTTCAGCTTGAAAGAGGAAAAGCCGTCCTCTGCCCACTCTTCGGCCTCGGCGGCGACAGCAGCCGGCTCGGCGGCGACGAGCGTGGCGTTGCAGCGCACCGGCGCAGCAACCGCGCCGTCCGACTCGCCGTGCGCGGCGACGGCCCGCCGGCCGCGCAGGTCCATCAGCGCGGTCAGCGCCGCACAGCGCGCGGGTGGCGAGAGCGAGACCGCTGCGCCGCTCAGGGTGGTCTCGTCGAGCGCCTCGCGCTCGCTCAGTCGCTCCAGCTCTTCGACGACCCGCGCCAGGGTTGCGCCGCCGCGCATCGAGAGCGGCACCGCCTCGCCAAGTCCGATCAGCCCGTCCTCAGAACAAAGCCGCAACAGGACCATCTCGCGCCGCTCCAGCGTGCCCCGCGCCGTCACGTAGGGCTTGCGGAACGGCAGCGCGTAGGGGACGACCTCGACCGATGCGATCCGCATGGGTGGAGCTTCGCACGCGTCGTCCCTCGACTGAGATCGACGTTTGTCAAACGATCGTTGACAAACGTCGATCTCGTTCGTCGTGCCCGCGGATCAGGCCGCCAGCAGCAGACCCGCAGCAACGAGCAGGCTGAAGGCGCCGAGCAGAGCGCCGGTGGCAGCCAGGGCGGCGTTCA
Source organism: uncultured Solirubrobacterales bacterium (assembly GCA_963817945.1). Lineage (GTDB taxonomy): Bacteria > Actinomycetota > Thermoleophilia > Solirubrobacterales > 70-9 > VRUE01. The sequence continues at coordinate 385,795 of CAWFQH010000004.1, forward strand.
GCGCGGGTCCGTCGCTGCGGTTGGCCATCGCTCGCAGCGGCGGGATCGCCAGTGGCAGCGAGGCAAGGCCGATCAGCGGCAGCAGGCTAGTGTCGGCGCCGACGAGGGTGATCGGCAGCAACGCATAGGCGGCGAGCACGAGCCAGCGGTAGAGGTTGACGGCGTTGCGGCGGCCGGTTCGCACCGCGAGGGTCATCTTGCCGGCGCGACGGTCGGTCTCGATGTCACGGACGTTGTTGACGACGAGGATCGCGGTGGCGAGGAAACCGATCGAGATCGAGAGCCCTAGCGGCAATGCGTCTAATTCCTCCACCTGCACGTAGTAGGAGCCGTTGACTGCGACCAGGCCGAAGAAGAGGAAGACGAAGAGCTCGCCGAGGCCGGCGTAGCCATAGGGCCGGGGGCCACCCGTGTAGAGGACGCCCGCCGCGATCGAGACGATGCCGATCAGGAGGATCACGAAGCCCGCGACCGCGGTCAGGTAGATACCGCAGGCGACCGCGACCGCGAAGGCAATCCAGGTCGCGATGAGCACCCGACGCGGCGCCACCAGGCCGGCCGAGGTGACCCGCACCGGTCCCAATCGGTCGGCGGTATCGGCGCCGCGCTTGGCATCCGAGTAGTCGTTGGCCAGGTTGGTGCCGATCTGGATGAAGATCGAGCCGATCAGGGCGGCGACGAACGCTCCCGCCCGCGGCAGCTCGCCGACCCATTCGACCGCGGCTGCGGTTCCCACCAGGACCGGGGCGATCGCGGCCGGCAGCGTCCGCGGACGCGCCGCCATCAACCAGATCCTCATGGTCGGCGCGGGAACTGGGTGAAGTCGGGCTGGCGCTTCTCCTTAAATGCCTCGCGGCCCTCACGGGCCTCCTCGCTGCCGTAAAACAGCAGGTTGGTGTCGTGGGCCAGCTGCTGGATTCCGGCGTAGCCGTCCTCGTGCGCGTTGAAGCTGGCCTTGACCAGGCGCAGGGCGAAGGGCGACAGGGCGAGCATCTCGCGACACCAAGCGACCGTCTCCTGCTCGAGGTTTGCCAAAGGCACGACCGCGTTGACGAGCCCCATCTCGAGCGCCTCCTCGGCGTCGTACTGGCGGCAGAGCAGCCAGAACTCCTTCGCCTTCTTGGTGCCGACGAGATCGCGCAGGAGCGAGACGCCGAAGCCGCCGTCCCAGGAGCCGACCCGCGGACCGGTCTGGCCGAAGCGGGCGTTATCGGCGGCGATGGTCAGGTCGCAGCAGACATGCAGGATGTGGCCACCGCCGATGGCGTAGCCGGCGACCATCGCCACTATCGGCTTCGGCAGTCGCCGCATCTGCACCTGCAGGTCGGTGACGTGGAAGCGCCCGACCGAAGCCCCCTCGGCGACGTAGCCGCTGTCGCTGCGCACGGTCTGGTCGCCGCCCGAGCAGAACGCCTGCTCTCCTTGCCCGGTGAGGACGATCGCGCCTACCTCCATGTCCTCGCGGGCCAGCTCCAGCGCCGCGGAGATATCGATCAGGGTCTGCGGGCGAAACGCGTTCAAAACCTCCGGCCGGTCGATCGAGATCTTGGCGATCCCCTCCGCCTTCTCGTAGCGGATGTCCTCGTACTCGCCGGCGCCCTCCCACTCGATCGGCGCGTAGAGGGTGTCCTCCGGCGGGGCGTCGCGGTGGCGTCGGGGCATATCGGCAACGATATCCGGGCCCCTATGAAGCTCGACGACTGGCTCGACCAGAGATCGCAAACCTGTCCGGACCGGACCGCGCTCGTCGCCGACGGAGCCCAGGTGACCTACGCCGAGCTGGAGGCCGAGGCGACCTGGGTGGCGCGGCGGCTGGAGGCCCATGGCGTCCGGCGCGGTTCGGTGGCGGCGGTGACGATGGAGCCACGCCGCGAGCAGGTCGTCCTCATGCACGCGCTGATGAAGGTGGGCGCCGTGCTGCTGCCGCTCAGCCCGCGCCTGACCGCGGCCGAGCGCACCGCCGTGATCGCCGTCGAGGAGCCGAACATCGAGCTCACCGACCCCGGCGAGCTGACCCAGACCGAGGCCGACCTGCCGCTGCTCGGTGAGCACGACATGGACGCGCCCTGTTGTCGCGTGCTGACCAGTGGCAGCAGCGGTGCACCGCTGCCGGTCGAGCTGACCTACGGCAACTTCCTCTGGAACGCCGTCGGCTCCGCCTTCAACCTCGGCGTCGACCCGGCGGACCGTTGGCTCTGCTGCCTGCCGCTCAGCCACATCTCCGGGCTCGGGATCTTCATGCGCTCGGTCATCTACGGCACGACCGCCGTCCTCCACGATGGCTTCGACGTCGACCGCGTCGCCGCTGCCCTCGAGGAGGACGAGATCTCGGTCGTCTCGCTGGTGACGACGATGCTGACCAGGCTGTTGGAGGCGGGCGCCGACCTCTCCCGTCCCCGGGCGATCCTGGTCGGCGGGGGGCCGGTGCCGGAAGCGCCGCTGGAAGAGGCGATCGGTCGCGGCGCCACTGTCGTGCAGACTTACGGGCTGACCGAGGCCTGCTCGCAGGTGACGACCCTGGCGCCGACCGACGCCCGCCGCAAGCTCGGCTCCGCCGGCCGGCCGCTCCTCACGACCCACCTCCGGATTCAAGACGGCGAGATCCTCGTCCAGGGCCCGACCGTGGCGCCGAGCCGCATCGACGCCGACGGCTGGCTGCACACCGGTGACCTCGGCCGCATCGACGAGGAGGGCTTCCTCTACGTCGAGGATCGGATCGACGACATGATCGTCAGCGGCGGCGAGAACGTGGTTCCGGCCGAAGTCGAGCAGGTGCTGCTGCGGCACCCAGCGGTTGCCGACGCCGCCGTCGTAGGCCGCGAGGACCCCGAGTGGCAGCAGGCGGTGACCGCCGTGGTCGTGCTCGCCGACGGCGCCGAGACGACGCCAGACGAGCTGCGCCGCCACTGTGCCGAGGAGCTGGCCGGTTTCAAGGTGCCGAAGCGGGTCGAGCTGGCGGCGGCGCTGCCGCGCACGCCCTCGGGCAAGCTCCTGCGGCGCGCCCTCCGCTAAGGACCCGTTAGCCTGCGCGCCATGAAAACCGACGACATCTATTACGACAAGGACGCCGACCTCTCGAAGCTGCAGGGCAAGACCGTCGCCATCCTCGGCTACGGCTCCCAGGGCCACGCGCACGCTCTCAACCTGAAGGACTCCGGGGTCGATGTCGTCGTCGGTCTGCGCCCAGATTCATCCAGCCGCGCCAAGGCCGAGGACGCGGGACTGGAGGTGCTCGACATTGCCGACGCCACCAGCCGCGGTGACGTCGTCATGGTCCTGCTGCCGGACGAGAAACAGGCCGACGTCTGGGGGGCGGAGATCTCGGACGGGATCGCCGCCGGCAACCTGCTCCTCTTTGCCCACGGCTTCTCGATCCACTTCGACCAGATCCAGCCTCCCCCAGGTGTCGACGTCGGCATGGTCGCGCCGAAGGGGCCGGGCCACCTGGTCCGCCGCCAGTACGAGGAAGGCCGCGGCGTGCCCTGCCTGATGGCGGTCCACCAGGATGCCACCTGCGACGCCCACGGCCTCGTCCTCGCCTACGCCGCCGGCATCGGCGGTGGCCGCGCCGCGATCATCGAGACCAGCTTCAAGGACGAGTGCGAGACCGACCTCTTCGGCGAGCAGGCAGTCCTCTGCGGCGGTGCCTCGGAGCTGGTCCGGGCCGGCTTCGAGACGCTGGTCGAGGCCGGCTATGATCCGCGCCTCGCCTACTTCGAGTGCCTGCACGAGCTGAAGCTGATCGCCGACCTGATGTACGAGAAGGGGATCCAGGGGATGCGCTACTCGATCTCCAACACGGCCGAGTACGGCGACATGACGCGCGGCAAGCGCGTCGTCGGCGACGAGTCGCGAGCCGCGATGAAGCAGATCCTGGGCGAGATCCAATCGGGCGAGTTCGCCAAGGAGTGGATCGCCGAGAACCGCGCCGGCGGCGAGAACCTCTCGCGTATGCGCGAGGAGGGCGCCGACCATCAGGTCGAGGAGGTCGGGGGCAACCTGCGCAAGATGATGCCCTGGATCGACTCGGAGTTCTGAGCGGCTGGCCTGGGACGGCTGGCGGTGTCCCTCTCCGGGAATTGAGGACGCACGCGCTGCGCGCTTAGCGACGGAGGAGGAGCGCGCCTGACGGCGCGCGATCGTCAGATTGAATATCGCCGCCTTCGGCGACATTCCCGGAGAGGGCACCGCCAGCCCGCCTCCCAGGAGCCCTCTTCATTGCGTGCAGCCCTCTCCGGTAGCATCCTTCCGATAGGGACCAGGGTGCACCGGTCCTTTCAAATGTCTTAATCGGCTGCGGTGATAGCGCGACCGCTGGGAGACCCCCAAAACACTGCGCAGGCGAGCCCGGCCTGTCACGGAGCTCCCGCCTATAAGTAGACAGGAACGCAGTTCGTCGCCAAGACGCACGCGCTCGAACCGACAGGGGTCAGAGCCCAGTGCGCGCGGAGGCGAATTGTTTGACGGTTCCTTAGATAAGCGCGACGAGATCGACGGGCTTCGCACGGAGAAGCAGATTGCCCTCTATCGACTGCGTGAGGCGGCCAAGCACGATCGAGCCAGACGTTGGGAAACCGAAGCCCGAGTTCGCCACCTGAAACTAGAGCTCGGTGTCCGTTTGGTGCTCCTCGGACTGACGGTGGCGGGTTGGTTCGTCGCGATCTTTGGGGCACCCGCTGATCCGACCCTCGCAAAGCTGGGGTACATCGTCGCTGGTGTATGGACCGCTGTCGCCGCTTGGCTGATTCGAGCGCTGCGGCCCAAGCGCACGGACGAAATCCAAAGAGAAGAGGAGTAAGACCGTCGTCGGCCGCTCAGCCGATCAGGCGCCAGGTGGGCCGTCGGAGCCGAAGCGGGACTCCTCACCCGGGGGCAGCTTGCCGTCGCGACCGACGTAGCCGTCTTTGCCGCCGACGACGACGTAGACGGCGTCCTCGGAGTCGCTGAGGTTGCGGATCTTGCGCACCGTTGGAGCGTCGACCCAGGCGACGCCGCCCGGTTCCAGCTCGTGGCTGGAGCCGTCGCCGAACTCGATCGCGATGTGGCCGCTGTGGAGGAAATAGAGCTCCTCCTGCTCCTCGTGGAGGTGGCGACCGGTCTCGAAGCCGGGCGGAATGACGATCGCGTTGGCGCCGAAGGCGGTCACGCCGAGGCCCTTGCGGATCTTGCGGAAGCCGTAGCCCTCGCCGAGGTCGTCGAGGCTAGCGACGGCGTACCCGTCGCCTTTGGTGACCTGCTCAGCCTCCGCCATGGGCTGACTATAACCTTGCCGCCCCGATGACCTCGACCGCCACCGTCAAGATCCCAGCCAACCTGAAGCCCGCCGACGGGCGGTTCGGTTGTGGGCCTTCGAAGGTTCGGCCGGAGGCGCTGGCGAAGCTCGCCGAGCAGGCCGACCTGATGGGCACCTCGCACCGTCAGGCGCCGGTGCGCGACCTGGTGGGACGCGTCCGGGGCGGGCTCGCCGATCTATTCTCCCTGCCGGGCGATTACGAGGTGGCGCTCGGCAACGGCGGAGCGACCGCCTTTTGGGAGGCCGCCACCGCCTGGCTGGTCCGCGAGCGGGCGCTGCACTTGACTTACGGCGAGTTCTCCCAGAAGTTCGCCAAGGCGACGGCGGCCGCGCCGTTTCTCGCCGACCCGCTCCTGGTCGAGGCAGAGCCCGGCAACGCCCCGGAGCCGACTGCTGACCCCGCCGCCGACGCGATCGCCTGGGCCCACAACGAGACCTCGACCGGGGTGATGGTCGAGGTGCGACGGCCGGCCGACGCCGGCGACGCGTTGGTCCTGATAGACGGCACCTCCGGTGCCGCCGGTCTGCCGCTGGACCCGGCCGAGGCGGACGCCTACTACTTCGCCCCGCAGAAGGGTCTCGGCGCCGACGGCGGGCTCTGGCTGACGCTGCTCAGCCCGGCCGCCGTCGCGAGGGCGGAGGAGCTCGACGGCGCCCCAGGGCGCTGGCAGCCCGCTTTCCTCTCGCTGCCGACTGCGATCGAGAACTCGCGCAAGAACCAGACCTACAACACGCCGGCGCTGGCGACCCTGCTGCTGCTTGCCGACCAGGTTGAGTGGATGCTCGCCGGCGGCGGCCTCGAGTGGTGTGTCGAGCGCACCCGTGCCTCGTCGGGCCATCTGTACGGGTGGGCCGAGCGCAGCGACGCCGCCGAGCCTTTTGTCGCCGACGCCGCCAAGCGCTCGCTCGTGGTCGGCACGATCGACTTCGACGACTCGATCGACGCGGCGGCACTGGCCTCGACCCTGCGCGCCAACGGCATCGTCGATGTCGAGCCGTACCGCAAGCTCGGTCGCAACCAGCTTCGGATCGGGATGTTCCCCGCAGTCGAGCCAGCCGACGTCGAGGCGCTCACCGCCTGCATCGATTGGGTGCTGGAGAACGCCCCCGGGGTGCGGTCGTGAGGGTCCTGGTCAAGGAGAAGATCGCCGACTCCGGCGTCGAGCTCCTGCGCGAGAACTTCGAAGTCGACCTCGGCCTGGACATGTCCGATCAGGAGCTGATGGAGTCGATCGGCTCCTACGACGCGATCCTGGTCCGCTCGGCAACCCAGGTGACCCCGGAGCTGATCGAGCGGGCGGAGCGGCTGAAGGTGATCGGCAGGGCCGGGACCGGCGTCGACAACGTCGACATCCCCGCCGCCACCCGCCGCGGCATCGTCGTCGCCAACGCGCCCGAATCGAACTCGGTCGCCGCCGCCGAGCACACCCTGGCCCTGGCCCTGGCCCTTTGCCGCAACGTGCCGCAGGCGCAGGCAACCCTGGTTGGCGGCGCCTGGGAGCGTTCGCGCTTCAAGGGCGCTGAGCTCTACGGCAAGACTCTCGGCGTCGTCGGCTTCGGCCGTATCGGCCAGCTGGTCGCGAAGCGTGCACAGAGCTTCGAGATGGACGTGCTCGGCTTCGACAAGTTCGTCTCGGCGGAGCGCTTCCGCGAGCTCGGCGTCGAGGGGGTGGGGGAGATGGAGCAGCTGCTCGCACGCGCCGATGTCGTCACCCTGCACGTGCCGAAGACGCCGGAGACGATCGGCCTGATCGGCCCCGACGCGCTCGCCGCGATGAAGGAGGGCGCCCGCCTCGTCAACTGCGCCCGCGGCGAGCTGGTCGACCTCGACGCGGTACTGGAGGCGCTGGAGTCGGGCAAGTTGGCCGGCGCCGCCCTCGACGTCTTTCCCTCCGAGCCGTTCACCGATCACCCGATCTTCACCCGCGAGGACGTCGTCGTCACTCCCCACCTCGGTGCCTCGACGGCCGAGGCTCAGGACCGTGCTGGGGTCGTCACCGCCGAGCAGGTGACCGCGGCGCTGACCGGTGGCGTCGTCACCAACGCGGTCAACATCGCTGCCGTGCGGCCGGAGGAGATGGAGGCCCTGGCCCCCTTCGTGCCGCTCTGCGAAAAGCTCGGCCGCCTCGCGCAGGGGCTTGGCGACGGCTCGGTCGACCGCGTAACCGCCGAGTTCCGCGGGCGCATCGCCTCGCACGACACGCGCTTGCTCGGCATCGCGGTCCTAGTAGGCATCCTTTCCGGCCACACCGAGGAGCCGGTCAACCTGGTCAACGCCCCGCAGATGGCCGAGGAGCGCGGGATCGAGCTGACCGAGACCAAGGACAGCGGCTCCGAGGACTTCACCGAGCTGGTCACGGTGCGGATCGGCGGCGAGGCGGACGCGGTCGAGGTCGCGGGCACCGGTGTCGGTCCGCGCAACGAGCCCTACCTTGTATCTGTCTGGGGCGAGAGCTTCTACTTGCCGTTCGCCGACCACCTGACCGTGTTCCGCTACGCCGACCGGCCGGGGATGATCGGCCGAGTCGGGACGATGTTCGGTGAGGAGGGGGTCAACATCGTCTCCGCCGCGGTGGGAGCCGAGGAGGGCGGCGATCGCGCCGTAATGGCGCTGACCACCGACGCCCCCGTGCGCGAGGAGACGATCGAGAAGATCCTCGAGCTCGATGGCTTCTCCGTCGGCCGCTCCGTCGATCTCTAACGGCACGGGTAGGGTTGCTGCACCATGCGCGCGGTGGTGCTGACTGGAACGGGAGGGCCCGAAGTGCTCCAAGTGCGGGAGATGGCCGATCCTCCCGTCGGCCCCGGCGAGGTGCGGATCGCGGTCAAGGCCGCCGGGATCAACTTCGCCGACACGATGGCCCGCGTCGGCCTCTATCCCGACGCACCGAAGACGCCCTGCGTCCTCGGCTACGAGGTCGCGGGCGAGGTCGAGTCGGTGGGGGAGGGGGTGACCGCGCACGCGGTCGGCGACCGCGTCGTCGCCGGCACCCGTTTCGGCGGCCACGCGGAGCTGGTCGCCGTCCCCGCTGAGCAGGCCCTGCCGCTGCCCGAGCGGCTCAGCTTCGAGCAAGGCGCAGCGTTCCCAGTCAACTACGGCACCGCGTACGCGGCCCTGGTGGTCATGGGCAGCCTGCGCGAGCGCGACCGGGTGCTGATCCACGCCGCCGCGGGCGGGGTCGGCATCTCGGCCGTCCAGATCGCCCGCAACGCCGGCGCCGAGGTCTTCGGCACCGCATCGGCGGCCAAGCACGACGCGATCCGGGCTCAGGGCGTCGCCCACGCGATCGACTACCGCACGCAGGACTTCGAGCAGGAGGTGATGCGCATCACCGGGGGCGAGGGCGTCGATCTGGTCATCGACGCCCTCGGCCCGACCTCTTTCCGCAAGGACTACCGCCTGCTGCGGCCCGGCGGGCGCCTGGTGATGTATGGGCTATCGGAGGCGTCCAGGGACGGCAAGCGCGACCTACCGGCGACGTTGAAGGCTCTCGCCGGGATGCCGCGGGCGACCTGGCCCTGGTGGAAGAGCCTCGCCGCGATGAACGAGAACAAAGGCGTCTTCGGGCTCAACATGCTCAAGTGGTGGGAACGCGAGGGCAACCTCGACCGCGTCACCGAGCCGCTGATGGGGGACCTCGAAGGGGGCCGGCTGGAGCCGGTCGTCGCGGCGTCTTTTTCCTTCGAGCAAGCCGGCGAGGCGCACGAGTTCATCGGTCAGCGCCGCAACGTCGGCAAGGTCGTGCTGTTCCCTTAGTGAAGCCTCGACCCGGCGTGTGGGCGGGGACAGAGCGGGCAATGAAGAGAGCCATCCTTATCTCGTTGGCGATCCTGGCGGTGCAGGCACCGTCGCTGGCCCCTGCGCAGACCCCCTCCTTCACCGTGCTGCTGGCCGGCGGCTCGGCCTCGAACGTGATCTACATCTGGCTGACGCCGGATGGGCGCAGCTACGTAATCGACTCGATCGTGCCGCTCGAGGTCGGCGGCTCGGTCTGCGGCAACCCCGAAGGCAACCCGAACGAGCTGGTCTGCCCGGCGCCGATGATCGCCGGCTTCGAAGTCAACGCCGACGGTGGCGACGACAAGATCACCGTGGCGAAGGACATCTCGATCCCGGTGACGATGCGGGGCGGCTCCGGGCGTGACGTGCTGCAGGGAGGCGCCGGCTCGGACAAGCTGATCGGTGGCGTCGGCGACGATCGCCTCACCGGCTGGCGCGGGGACGACCTGCTTGCCGGGGGTCTCGGCGACGACGTCCACTTCGGCGGCCTCGGCGACGACGTGATCCTCAGCGGCCCCGGCGACGACTTCGTCCGCGAGGGCAAGGGCGACGACGTCGTCAAGCGGGTGCCCGGAGGCAACTCGCTCTCACAGGGGTAGCCTCGATTCCGTCATCATCTGTCTGAATTAGTTGACTAATCGAGTTTCGATGTGATAGATCGACCCCCTCCGGGTGGCGCTCGAAGGCCGCTCGAGCAACCACCCTACCTACGGGAGGCCACATGGATCTCGATTTGGTTCGCCTGATGAGCCTGATAGGCCGGATAAGCCCCTCGGCCTGGGACGCGATCATCCCTCACGGCCCCGCCGTCGCCACGGCCAAGGGCGAGCCCAACCCACAGCCGAGCGCCGAAGACCGCGCTCAGCGGGCGGCGGTCGAGACCGCAAACCAGATCGCGCAGGCGGCAATCTCGGCTGAGGCGATGGGCGGCAAGGGCGCGGCCCTGGTCAGGGGGTTGATCGACGACTGGTGCGGCACCCCGTGGCCGCGTCTGTGGCCCTGGCCGTCGCCGCCCCAGCCCGGCCCCGAACCGCCGCTGCCTTACGATGTCGGGTCCTGTCGGGTGGCCGGTGCATTGGCCTTCGCCTCGCTCGCCGCGCGCATGCAGGAGGGCGAGCTTCGCGACGCCTTCGCCGACGGCTCGACGCGCCTGTTCGAGGCCGGGTTCTCGCAGTAGCCTGCCCCCGCAGGAACGCGGATTCCATCGAGGGCGGCTTGGGCGCAGCGGATGACGTGCGCTAATCTGCGTTGACCGATGGCCCAACGGCTCGACAGCCTGGCGCTTCTCCTTCTCCTCCCCCTTCGGGGGGAATAGCGCTGGGCGGCGCGAGAGCCGCGAGAGACAAGGTCATTCGGTTCAATAGGAGAAGGAGGTAAGTCCTGTGTCACCACGATCTGACGCAAACCGCGTCCACATCTTCGACACCACCCTGCGCGACGGCGAGCAGTCGCCTGGCATCTCACTCAACACCGCCGAGAAGGTTGAGATCGCGCAGCAGCTGGCGCGGCTCGGCGTCGACGTGATCGAGGCGGGCTTTCCGATTACCTCGCCCGGCGACTTCGAGGCTGTCGAGGCGATCTCGCGCGGCGTCGAAGGGCCGACGATCTGCGGTCTGGCCCGCACCCACAAGGCCGACATCGATGCCGCTTGGGGGGCGATCCGCGACTCGCAGCGACCCCGCATCCACACCTTCATCTCCACGTCCGATATCCACATCGAGCACCAGCTGCAGACCGACCGCGAGGACGTCAAGGGTCAGGCCCGCGCCGCCGTTGCTCTGGCCAAGTCCTACTGCGAGGACGTCGAGTTCTCGCCGATGGATGCCACGCGGGCGGAGATCGAGTTCACGGCTGAGGTCTGCGCGATTGCGGTCGAGGAGGGGGCGACGGTCGTCAACATCCCCGACACGGTGGGTTACACGACCCCAGAGGAGTACGCGCACTACTTCCACCGCCTCTACGAGCTGGTGCCGTCCCTGCGCAATGTTGAGACCTCCGTGCACTGTCACGACGACCTGGGACTGGCGGTCGCCAACTCCTACGCCGGGGTGCTGGCCGGCGCGCGACAGGTCGAGTGTGCCGTCAACGGGATCGGCGAGCGGGCCGGGAACTGCTCGTTGGAGGAGATCGTGATGCTGATCCGCACCCGCGAGGACGTCCACGGTCTTAGCACCGGGCTCAACAGCCGCGAGCTGGCCCGAACCAGCCGCATGGTCTCGCGTCTTACCGGCTATCCCGTGCAGCCGAACAAGGCGGTTGTCGGCCGCAACGCCTTCGCCCATGAGTCGGGCATCCACCAGGACGGCGTGCTGAAGGAGCGCACGACCTACGAGATCATGGACGCGACCGAGGTTGGCCTGGAGTCGAACTCGATCGTGCTGGGCAAGCATTCGGGCCGCCACGCCCTGCGTGACGCCCTGGAGCAGCTCGGCTTCCAGGTCGAGGGCAACGCGCTCAACGCGGCCTTCAAGCGCTTCAAGGAGATTGCCGACCGCAAGAAGCAGGTGACCGCGCTTGATCTGGAGGCGATCGTCTCCGACGAGATGCGCGAGCGCGCGGACGCGCATGAGCTGGCATGGTTCGAGGTCGAGGCCGGCTCGCGTCGCGAGCCGCTGGCGCGCGTCGCTGTGAAGCTGCCCTCCGGCGAGGAGGTGGTTGCAGAGTCGAGCGGCGATGGCCCGGTCGACGCGATCTTCCACGCGATCCAGAAGGCGGTTGAGACCGAGTGCGAGCTGCGCCAGTACACCGTCGAGGCGGTGACCGGGGGGGAGGACGCCCTCGGTCAGGTGACGGTGATGCTGCGCGCCGCCGGCCGCCTCGCGACCGGCCAGGGCGTCGCTACCGACATCCTCGAGGCCTCGGCACGCGCTTACGTCCGCGCTCTGTCGAACGCGCTGGAGGGCGCTGCGATCCGCGAGGCCGAGGCGGCGACGGCCGAGGCCGCCGTCGAACGAACTCCAGGCCCCTGACCTACGGCACACGCCGTGGGTCTTCACCACCCCCTGGCGGGGGGTGGGCGCACTTGACCCCCGCATAGGTGGTCAAGTGCGCCCACGTCTTCAGCGGACCAGCGCAGCCCAGGCGTCGCGACGACTGCGCAGGGCGTCGACCGACTCGACGACCTCGACAGCGCCGGCCTCGCGCAGCTCGGCCTCGGAGAAGCCGCCGCGCCAGGGCGGGGACGCCGGCCTTCGCTGCCGCGCGCACGTCCCAGACGGTGTCGGCAATCATCAGCGGCGGCCCCTCGCCTCGCACTTTTCCGAGTGCAACCTCGACCAAGTCCGGGGCGGGCTTGGTCTGCTCGACGTCGGCCGAGCTGGTCCAGGCGGCGACCAGCTTTCGGGCTCCGAGCAGATCAAGGTAGTGATCGACCTCTTCTTCGCGAACCGAGCTGGCGAGAACGACCTCGAGGCCTCCTCGTTGAGCTCCTCCAGCAGCTCCCGGGCGCCGGCGAGCGTCCCGTCGATGTCGAGGATGAGCGTCAGCGGCATCGCCTTCCCGTACCCGCTCCTCCCAATGGGAGACTAGGAGCATACAAATGTACGTGATAGCGTATGACTCGATGGCAGCCGAAACCGCCGCCCGAGACACTCCGCCTCCGGCGTTAAAGGCAGCGCCCGAGATCGGCCTCCGCGTCCGCGCCCTCCGCGAGGCGATGGACCTTTCGCTACGTGACCTGGCTGAGCGCAGCGGGGTAAGCGCGCCGATGCTCTCGCAGGTCGAGCGGGGCGAGACGAGCCCGACCCTGGCGGTCGCCGCCAAGATCGCAGCCGGCCTTGACCTGACCCTCTCGCAACTGGTGCGCCTGGACGAGGGACAGCACGTGGTCGTCAGCAGGGCGGGGGACAGGCGCCGCTCCTCCCGCGGCGGTCACCAGTTCGAGGAGCTGACGCCGCCGCTGCCCGGCCAGCGCGCCGACGTCTCCCTGCACACCTTGAAGCCAGGGGCGGCGACGGGAGGGCCGGGGGACCCGCCGATCCACGAGCCGGGCAGCCGCGAGACGGCCGTGGTCCTGAGCGGCATCCTGGCGCTGGTCGTCGACGGCAGCCGCCACGAGCTGCGCTCTGGCGACAGCGTCACCTTCGACGCCGATCTGCCGCATCATTTCGAGAACGAAGGCGGGGAGCCGGCCCGGTTTCTGGCCGTGATCGCCGCCGGCCTGAGGAGGAGCTAGCGACCATGCCGAAGACGATGTTCGACAAGATCTGGGAGGCCCACGAGGTCTCCGACGGACTCATCTACATCGACCTGCACCTGGTCCACGAGGTCACCTCGCCCCAAGCCTTCGACGGTCTTCGCCTGGCCGGCCGCGGCGTGCGGCGCCCCGACCGCACCCTCGCCACCGCTGACCACAACGTGCCGACGGACGGCACCAAGGCGGCGCGGCTGATCGCCGACCAGCTCTCGCGGGTGCAGGTGGAGACGCTGGAGCGCAACTGCGAGGAGTTCGGCATCCCGATCTACTCGCTCGGCTCTGAGCGACAGGGCATCGTCCACGTGATCGGACCGGAGCTGGGCGTCACCCAGCCCGGCATCACGATCGTCTGCGGCGACAGCCATACCTCGACCCATGGGGCCTTCGGCGCGCTCGCCTTCGGCATCGGCACCTCCGAGGTTGAGCACGTGCTGGCGACCCAGTGCATGGTCCAGAAGCGGCCGAAGACGATGCGGATCCTCTACCAGGGCGAGCTCGGCCCCGGCGTCACCCCGAAGGACCTGATCCTGGCGACGATCGGCCGACTCGGCACCGGCGGCATGGTCGGCCATGCGGTCGAGTATGCGGGTCCGGCGATCGAGGCGCTCTCGATGCCCGGCCGGATGACGGTCTGCAACATGACGATCGAGGGCGGTGGCCGCGCCGGCATGATCGCTCCCGACGAGGCCACCTTCGAGTGGGTGCGGGGGCGACCGGCGGCGCCGACTGACTTCGACGCGGCAGTCGAGCGCTGGCGCCAGCTGCCGACCGACCCCGGCGCCGCCTTCGACACCGAGGTCGAGATCGACGCCGCGAGCATCTCCCCGATGGTCACCTGGGGGACAACCCCCGGCATGGTCGTCGAGGTGACCGACTCGGTCCCCGACCCGGCACAGATGGAGTCGCCAGCCGACCGCGAGTCGGCGGAACGGGCGCTCACCTACATGGCACTCGAGCCCGGCACGCCGATGACCGAGGTCCGTCCGGAGCGCGTCTTCATCGGCTCCTGCACGAACTCGCGGGTCGAGGACCTGCGCGAGGCGGCAGCGGTCGTCGACGGCCGCAGGGTCGCCGGCTCGGTGCGGGCGATGGTCGTTCCCGGCTCCCAGCAGGTGAAGAGCCAAGCCGAAGAGGAGGGCCTGCACGACGTCTTCCGCGCCGCCGGCTTCGAATGGCGCGAGGCCGGCTGCTCGATGTGCCTGGGGATGAACCCCGACATCCTGATGGAGGGCGAGCGCTGCGCTTCGACCTCGAACCGCAACTTCGAGGGACGCCAGGGCAAGGGCGGCAGGACCCACCTCGTCAGCCCGAAGATGGCCGCGGCCGCAGCGATCGAGGGGCACTTCGTCGACATCAGGGATTGGAGCTAGAGATGAGACCGATCGACGTGATCGAGGGCGGGGTCTCGGTGCTGGACCGCGCCGACGTGGACACCGACCAGATCATCCCCAAGCAGTTCCTCAAACGGGTCGAGCGCACTGGCTTCGGCGAGTTCCTCTTCTACGACTGGATCCGCGACGGCGAGATCGAGCTGGAGCCGAACCCGATCTTCCTCGCCGGCCGCAACTTCGGCTGTGGCTCTTCGCGCGAGCACGCCCCCTGGGCGCTTGAAGACTTCGGCTTCGAAGCGATCATCGCGCCGTCCTTCGCCGATATCTTCTACGGCAACTGCACCAAGATCGGCCTCCTGCCGGTCATGCTCGCAGAGGAGCAGTGCCGCGTGGTCGCCGAGGCGGGGGAGGCGCGGATCGACGTCGACGACCAGACGGTCAACACCGCTGGCGGCGTCTTTCGCTTCGAGATCGAGCCCGACATCAAGCACCGACTGCTGAACGGACTCGACGACATCGGGATCACCCTCGAGAACGCCGCCGCGATCGACGAGTTTGAGGCCGCCGGTGCCGACCGGGGCCCGACGACGACCGCGCTGTGAGCAAAGACAGCCCCGGCCGCACCATCAACACCGGTCCCCGCGAGTGGGACGCCGATACCTACGACGCCGTCTCCGATCCCCAGTTCGAGTGGGGCACCGAGGTGTTGGAGCGGTTGCAGCTGAGCGGGGACGAGACGGTCCTCGACGCCGGCTGCGGCTCAGGCCGAGTCAGCGCCGAGCTGCTGAAGCGGTTGCCTCGCGGTCGTCTGGTCGCGGTCGACGGCTCGGCGGCGATGATCGAGAAGGCCAGGGAGCGGCTGGGGAATGACGTGACCTACCTCGTCGCCGACCTCTCCGAGCTGCAGATCGAGGAGCCGCTCGACATGGTCTTCTCGACCGCGACCTTCCACTGGATCGTCGACCACGACCGCCTCTTCCGGTGCCTGCGCGCGGCGCTGAAGCCTGGCGGGCGGCTGGTCGCCCAGTGCGGCGGCCAGGGCAACGTCGCCGAGTACGCGCAGGCGATCGTCCGGGCGATCGCGCAGCCACGCTTCGTCCAGCACTTCGAGGGGCTGCCGGCGATGTGGAACTTCGCTGCACCCGATGAGACCGAAAAACGGCTTTCGAACGCCGGCTTCGAGGGTGTGCGCTGCTGGCTACAGCCGAAGCCGGTGACGCCGGCGCAGCCGCTCGAGTTCATCACCACCGTCACCCTCGGCCCGCACTTGGCCCAGCTCCCCGAGGACTTGCGCCGACCTTTCGCTGAAGCCGTCCTCAAAGAGGCAGGCGAGCCGCTCACCCTCGACTACGTGCGCCTCAACATCGAGGCTAGAGTGCCGGCCTCGTGAGCGAGGCCCCGCGCATAGTGCTGCTGCCCGGCGACGGGATCGGACCGGAGATCGTCGCCGCGGCGCGACGGGTCCTGGAGGCGCTGGGCGAGTTCGAGTTCGAGGAGCGCTTGATGGGCGGCTGCTCGATCGACGAGCACGGCGTCGCCCTCACCGACGAGGTGCTCGCTGCCTGCCGCGACGCCGACGCGGTGCTGCTCGGCGCGGTCGGCGGGCCGAAATGGGACACCACCGACCCCGAAGCACCGCGCCCCGAGCAGGGCCTGCTCGGCCTGCGCAAGGGAATGGGTCTCTACGCGAACCTGCGCCCGGTCCGGCCCAGCCCGGCGCTGGTCGGCTCCAGCCCACTGCGCGAGGAGCGAATCGCTGGCACCGACTTGCTGGTCGTGCGCGAGCTGACCGGCGGCATCTACTTCGGCGACAGCGGTCGCGACGGCGACACCGCCCACGACACCTGCGAGTACTCGGTGGCTGAGATCGAGCGGATCGCCCGCACCGGTTTCGAATCCGCCCGCCGGCGCGCCGCTGGTAGCGGCGTGGGTGCCCGCGTCACCTCGGTGGACAAGGCCAACGTGCTGGAGACCTCTCGGCTTTGGCGGGAGGTCGTTACCCGCCTCGCCGCCGAGTACCCCGACGTGAAGCTCGACCACCTGCTGGTCGACAACGCGGCGATGCAGCTCGTCTCTAGGCCTTCCGAGTTCGACGTGATCGTCACCGAGAACCTCTTCGGCGACATCCTCAGCGACGAGTCGGCGATGTTGACCGGCTCACTGGGGATGCTGCCCTCGGCCAGCCTGGGCGCCGAGGGCGATCCCGGTCTCTTCGAGCCGGTCCACGGCTCCGCCCCCGACATCGCCGGCAAGGGCGTCGCCAACCCGCTCGCCACCTTTCTCAGCGCGGCGATGTTGCTGCGCGACGGTCTCGACCGACCCGACGAGGCGGGCCGCATCGAGGCGGCGGTCGACGCCGTCCTGGAGCGCGGCCTCCGTACTCCGGACCTTGCGGCGGCCGGAGAAGCGACCGTCGGCACCGAGGAGATGACCGCCGCAATCCTCGCCGAGCTCTAGGGCCTTTGGCTCGAAGTTCACCGCCCATCGGGCATACTTCTGAGGGATGGAGACGGCAGAGCTGATCTGGCAAAACGGCGAGTTCGTGGCCTGGGAGGACGCCCAGACGCACGTGCTCAGCCACGGCCTGCACTACGGCAGCGGCGTCTTCGAGGGGATCCGCTGCTACGAGACCGAGCGCGGACCGGCGATCTTCCGCCACCGCGACCACCTCGAGCGCCTCGGCAAATCGGCCGAGCTCTACTACCTCCACTTGCCTTACCCGATCGAGGAGATCGCCGAGGCGACGCGGGAGCTCATCCGCCGCAACGGGCTCGGCTCTTGCTACATCCGGCCGCTCGCCTACCGCGGCTACGGCAGCCTCGGCCTCTACGCGACCGACGCCCCGATGGACCTCGTCATCGCCGCCTTCCCCTGGGGGGTCTACCTGGGCGAGGAGGGGCAGAAGCACGGGATTCGTGCCAAGGTCTCGAGCTGGCGCCGGATCGGGCCCGGCGGACTGATCCCGCACGCGAAGGCCTCCGGGCAGTACCTCAACTCGATCCTCGCCAAGCACGAGACCCAGGCCGCCGGCTACGAGGAGGCGCTGCTGCTCGACGAGCGCGGCTTCGTCTGCGAGGGCTCGGGCGAGAACATCTTCCTGGTCCGCGACGGCGAGATCGTGACGCCGCCGCACGTCGCCTCGATCCTCGACGGGGTCAACCGCAAGTCGGTGATCCAGATCGCCCGCGACCTCGGCTACACCGTCGTGGAGCGCGACGTCGCCCGCTCCGAGCTCTACCTGGCCGAGGAGGTCTTCCTCACCGGGACCGCGGCGGAGCTGGTGCCGGTGCGTGAGATCGACGACCATCCCATTGGCGAGCCGGGCGAGATAACCCGCCACCTGCAGTCGAAGTTCGAAGACGCGCTCTGCGGCCGCGCCGAGGAGTACCTGGAGTGGCTCGATTTCGTCGAGGTGCCGTCGGGACGAATTACGCCTGCCGCCTAGCGGCTGGCGCGGCCATGCCGCGCAGGCGGACCCCCCAGGTCCACGTCCCGACCCCTCGCAAATCGAAAGGCATCAGATGGAACAGGTGAAGCTCTACGACACGACCTTGCGCGACGGCATGGGCGGCCCCGGCATGTCGCTGTCGGTTGGCGAGAAGCTGAAGGTCGTCCGTGTCCTCGACCAGCTCGGCGTGCATTTCATCGAGGCTGGTTTCCCCAGCTCCAACCCGAAGGAAGCGGAGCTGTTCGACCAGCTCGCCGAGCTCGAGCTGGAGGGGGCAGCGATCGCCGCCTTTGGCATGACCCGCCGTCGCGACCGGAAGGCCGAGGACGACGAGGCGCTCGCCGTCGTGGCCGACTGCTTCGCGCCCGTCATCTGCCTGGTCGGCAAGAGCTGGGGCCTGCACCTGGAGAAGGTGATCAAGGTCTCGCGCGAGGAGAACCTGGCGATGATCGCCGAGTCGATTGCCTTCTGTCGCGGGCGGGGCAAGCGCGCCGTCTTCGACGCCGAGCATTTCTTCGACGGCTACCGCGACGACCCCGACTACGCGCTGGAATGCGTCCGCGCCGCGGCCGACGCCGGCGCCGAGAACGTCACCCTCTGCGACACCAACGGCGGCAGCCTGCCCGGCTTCGTCGGCGCCGCCACCGCGGCTGTGGTCGAGGCGCTCGGTGATGGGGTGGAGGTCGGGATCCATACCCACAACGATGCCGAGTGCGCCGTCGCCAACTCGCTGGCCGCAGTGGAAGCCGGCGCACGTCTCGTCCAGGGCACGGTTAACGGCTACGGCGAGCGCTGCGGCAACGCCAACCTGGCGTCGATATTGCCCGCGCTGCAGCTGAAGATGGGGTTGGAGGTGGTGACGGACGAGCAGCTGGCGTCGCTGACCCAGACAAGCCACTACCTGGACGAGCTCTGCAACATGGCGCCGGATCCCGATCGCCCCTACGTCGGCCGCAACGCCTTCGCCCACAAGGCGGGCATGCACGCGGCTGGCGTCGAGGCGGACGCCAGCACCTTCGAGCATCTCGACCCCGTCGCTGTCGGCAACCAGCGCCAGATCCTCGCCTCCGAGCTGGCCGGGAAGGCGACGGTCCGCACGCAGGCGACGCAGGCCGGTCTTGACCTCAGCGAGGCGGCGGCCGCGAAGGCCGTGGAGCAGCTGAAGCAGCGCGAGCACCGCGGCTACCACTACGAGGCGGCGCCGGCCTCCTTCGAGCTGCTGCTGCGCCGCGAGGCTGGCAGCTACCAGGCGCTGTTCGAGCTGGAGAGCTTCAAGGTTCTGGTCGAGAAGCGCGCTGACGGCGCCGTCGAAACCGAGGCGACGATCAAGGTGCAGGTCGACGGCAAGCGCTACGTACGCGTCGCCGAGGGCAACGGTCCGGTCAACGCGCTCGATAAGGCGCTGCGGGGCGCGATCGCCGATCGCTATCCGCACCTCGCCGACATTGAGCTGACCAATTACAAGGTCCGCATCCTCGACGAGAGTCACGGCACCGGGGCGATCACCCGGGTCCTGCTCGACTCGGCCGACGGCGAGCGGGAGTGGGGGACGATCGGCGTCTCGGAGAACATCATCGAGGCCTCCTGGGAGGCGCTCGTGGATTCGCTCGAGTACGCCTTTCAGCCGCAGGGGGAAGACGGCGCCGGATAGGGTGGCGCCACCCTTGGCCGGTCACCCCGACACCGATCCGATCCCCCTCGCCAAGCCGGAGATCGGCCCGCGCGATGAGGAGCTGGCGCTGGAGGTGCTGCGTTCGGGCCGGCTCTCACTCGGGCCGATGGGCGAGCGCTTCGAGCGCGCCCTGGCCGAGTGGCTCGGGGTCGAGGACGCTGTGGCCGTGTCGAGCGGCACTACCGCCCTGCACCTGGGAGTGCGGGCGCTGGGCTGGGGCACCGGCGACGAGGTCCTGACCAGCCCTTTCAGCTTCGTTGCCTCGGCCAACTGCCTGCTCTACGAGGGCGCAAAGCCGGTCTTCTGCGACGTCGACCCCGCGACCCTCGACCTCGACCCGGAGGCGGTCGAGGCGGCGACCGGGGAGCGCAGCGCCGGCATCCTGCCCGTCCACATCTTCGGCTATCCGGCGGCGATGCCGGAGCTCGAGGCGATCGCCAAAAGGCGCGGGCTCGGCGTCCTAGAGGACGCCTGTGAGGCGCTCGGCGCAATCGACTCGGAGGGCCACCGCGTAGGGGCCCGCGGCAACCTCGCCACCTTTGCCTTCTACGCCAACAAGCAGATGACGACGGGGGAGGGGGGGATGATCGTCCCCTCCAACCCTGCCGTCGCGGCCCGCCTGCGCTCCGAGCGAAACCAGGGCCGCGCCCCGGACATGGGTTGGCTCGACCACGGTGGCCTCGGCTTCAACTACCGCCTCTCCGACCTCGCCGCTGCCCTTGGCGTCGCACAGGTCGAGAAGCTCGACGCGATGTTGGCGCGGCGGGACGCAGTTGCCGCGCTGTACGCCGAAGCATTGGCTGGGATCGAGCGGCTGCGGGTGCCCAGCGCCGGCCGCAGCCGGGAGCGGCGCAGCTGGTTCGTCTACGTGGTCGAATTGCCCGAGGGCATCGACCGCGACGCCGTCATCGACGCCCTGGCGGAGCGGGGCGTCGCCAGCAAGGCCTACCTGCCCTGCATCCACCTCTTCCCGCACCTGCGCGAGCTCGGCTATCGCGAGGGGCAATTCCCGGTCGCCGAAGCGGCCTCGGCTTGCTCGTTGGCGCTTCCCTTCTTTCCCTCGATGAGCGAGGGCCAAGTGGAGCGCGTCTGTCAGCAGCTCGCGACTGCCCTCGATCAGCCAGTCCGACAGGGATAATCGCCGGCTCATGTCGCGCTTCCGCAAAGATCCGGACCCCCGCTTCTGGCGCCTCAACCGCTCGCTCGAGTTCGATTGGCGGCTCGCGCCCTATGACATCGACCAGTCGCAGGCCCACGCACGGGGACTCTGCGCGATCGGCGTCCTCGACGAGGAGGAGCTGGAGCGGATCTGCGACGGGCTCGATCGGGTGCGTGAGCGAATCGGCCAGCACGGCTTCGAGTTCGAGGAGGCCGACGAGGACATCCACATGGCGGTCGAGCGGCTGCTCGGCGATGAGATCGGACCGCTGGCCGGAAAGCTCCATACCGGCCGCTCCCGCAATGACCAGGTGGCAACCGATGTGGCGATGGTCGTGCAGGCGCACTCGCTGCGGGCGATCGACCTGGCCGGGGCGACGATGGCGCGGCTGCTGGAGCTGGCCGAGCGCCACCGAGATTGGCCGATGCCCGGCTACACCCATCTGCAGCGCGCCCAACCCGTCTATCTCGGCCACCACCTGCTCGCCTACTTCTGGATGCTGGCGCGGGACGTCCTGCGCTTCCAGTTCGCGCTTGATAGCGCCAGCGTGATGCCGCTCGGCTCCGGTGCCCTCGCCGGCGTCAACTGGGACATCGACCGGCGCGCCGTCGCTGATGACCTTGGCTTCGAGCACGTCAGCCACAACTCGATCGACGGTGCCTCCAACCGCGACTTCGTCCTCGACTACCTGGCCGCCGCCGCAACCTGCTCGATGCACCTCTCCAGGCTCGGCTCGGAGCTCGTTCTATGGTCGAGCGCCGAGTTCGGTTTCTGCCAGCTGGACGAGTCCTTCTCCTCGGGCTCCTCGATCATGCCGCAGAAGGTCAACCCCGACTCGGCTGAGCTATTGCGGGCGAAGAGCCCGCGGGTGGCCTCGAACTACCTTGCCCTCTTGGGGACGATGCACGCGCTGCAGCTCACCTACGGCAAGGACATGCAGGAGGACAAGGAGCCGCTCTTCGACTCGATCGACACCGTCGAGCTCTGCCTCGACGCGACCGAGGGAATGCTCGCCGGCATCAGCTTCGATCGTGAGCGACTGGAGGCGGCGTCCGGGGATGAGATGCTGGCGGCGACGGAGATCGCCGACCTACTAGTTGGCAAGGGGGTGCCGTTCCGCGAGGCGCACGGGATCGTCGGCGGCCTCGTGCGCGACGCAATCGACCAGGACAAGCGGCTCTCGGAGCTGACGCCGGAGGAGTTGCGGCAACGCTCCGAGCACCTCGACGACTCCTTCTACGCGGTGCTGCGCCGCGAGAGCTGGCTGGAGTCGAAGCGGATCGAGGGCGGCACCGGCTCGCAGGCCCTGAGTGAGCAGATTGGCCTGGCGCGCGAGACCCTGGCGGCGGTGACTGCCCGGGTCGCCGAAGAGCGGTCCTGAGCGCCGTGGGGGTGGCGGCGGGAGAGCGACTCGGTGTCGCCTTCTTCGAGCGCTCCGTCCACGACGTCGCCCGCGACCTCGTCGGGTGCGGACTGTTTTACGAGGGCTGCGGCGGCACGATCGTCGAGACCGAGAGCTACGAGCGTGACGATCCGGCCTGCCACGCCTACGTCGGGCTTACGCCGCGCACCGAGACCTTGTTCGGCCCGCCGGGACGTGCCTACGTCTACCTCTCCTACGGCATCCACAGCCTGCTCAATGCTGTCGCCGAGCCCGAGGGCGTGGCGGCGGCGGTGCTGATTAGGGCGCTGCAGCCGACCACCGGCGTCGAGGCGATGCGCGAGCGTCGGGGCTCGCGCCTGGACGCCGATCTCTGCTCGGGACCCGGCAAGCTGACCGAGGCGCTGGGAATCGACCTCGACGTCAACGGCACCGACCTCACCGCGCCCCCATTCGAGCTGCGGGGCCGGCTGCTCGGCTGGGACGGTGAGATTGTCACCGGGCCACGCGTTGGCATAACCAAAGCAGTGGAGCGCCCCTGGCGTTTCTCGCTTGCGGGCAGCCCATTCGTGTCGCGGCCGCGCCCGGCTGCCTGACTAGCCGGGGGCCGCGGCGCCGCCGGCGCCGATGCCGCCGCCGGATTCCGGCGCCGCTTCTTCGGGCGCCGCTTCGGGCGCAGGTTCCGCTTCGGCTTCCGGTTCGGCCTGTGGCGCCGATTCCAGGCCTTCCGGTTCGGGCGCCGGTTCGTAGGGTTCCGACGATTCGGGCGCCGAGTAACCACTGTCGGAATCGCCGCTGCGCTCCTCGCTTTCCTCCCGTTCGGCCGCCTTCTCGGCCTGAATCTCCTCCCAGGCGGAGATCACTCCCGCCCAGATCAGCGCCGGGAAGGTGCCGCCGTCGACCGGGCCCCCCGAGAACTCGGTCGTCATCGGCGTCAGCGAGTCGGCATAGCCGACCCAGACGCAGGAGGTGACTTCGTCGGTAGCGCCGCAGAACCAGGCGTCTCCGTTGTTGTCCGTCGTGCCCGTCTTGCCCCACTGGCTTTCGTCGCCGATGTCGGCCCGTACGCCCGTGCCGCTCGTGATCACCGAGCGCAAGATGCTCTTCGCTTCTTCGGCGACCCCAGAATCGAGCACCTGGGTGTGGCGCGAGTCGTTGTCGCCCCCCTTGATCAGATCTCCGTCTGGATCGGTGACTTCGGTGTAGGCGACAGGGGTGTCTCCAGGGCTCGGGGCCAGGGTGCCGCTGACCCGGTCGCCGTTGTTGGCCAGAGTTGAGAAGGCGTAGGTCCACTCGAGCGGCGTCACCCCTTCGTCGAGGCCGCCCAGCACCATCGCCGGGTTGGTGGAGAGGTGCGTCTGTACGCCGAGCTTATGAGCCGTGCGGGCGATCGCGCGGGTGCCGCCCTTGATGCTTTCCAGCCCGACTTGGGCGTAGACGGCGTTATCGGAGTAGGTCGTCGCGGTGGCCAGCGAAGCCGAGCCGAGGTAGCTGTCGGCGTAGTTCTTGACCTCGAAGAGTTCCTGGTCTTTCTTGCCGAAGGTGAAGACCTGCGGCGCCGATTCGTAGACCGTTTCCGGCGAGATCCCCTGTTCAAGCGCGGTTGCGAGAATGATCGGCTTGATCGAGGAGCCGGGCTGGCGGTGCCCGAGGGTCGCCAGGTTGAACGGTGCCTCCTCGAAGTCGGGGCCGCCCACCATCGCCTTGATCCCCGCATTGCGGTTGTTGATCACGACCAGGGCGGAAGTCGGACCGAGTTCGCCGAGGTAGCTGCCAACGACTTCTTCGGCCGCTTGCTGCAGCTCGAGGTCGAGGGTGGTCTTGACTTTCAGTCCACCGAAGAACGTCCTGGCGGCGCCGAAGCGGTCGACCAACTGCTGGCGCAGCCAGGCGGTGAAGTAGGGCGCCTCGGAGTCGAGACGGGGCGGCTCGATGTCGTCGGGCGCCGGCAGCGCCTGCTTGGTCCCTTCTTCGAACTGTTCCTGGGTGATGTAGCCCTGTTCGTACATCTTTTCCAGCACCAGGTTGCGCCGCGCCAGGGCATTTTCTGGGAAGAACTTGGGGTCGTAGGCCGAGGGCGAAGAGATGACCCCTGCCAGTAGCGCCGCCTCCCATGGCTCCAGCACCGTCGCGCAAGGGTCCAGTTCAGTGCCGCAGTCCGGGTGCGCCTTACCAAAAAAGGTACGGGCGGCAGCCTCGATTCCGTAGGCGCCCTCGCCGAAGTAGATGGTGTTGAGGTACTCGGTGAGAATCTTGTCCTTGCTCCAGCGGTGCTCAAGCCGGTAGGCGAGGACCGCCTCGCGGAACTTCTGGAAGACGGTGCGGCTGCTCTGGGCGGCGAGGGCGTCCTTGATGAACTGCTCGGTGATCGTAGAGGCGCCCTGAGCGGCGCTACGGCTCATGATGTCTTTGAAGAGCGCGCGGGCGATCCCCTGGAAGTCAACGCCGTCGTGCTCGTAGAAGCGCGAGTCCTCGATCGCGACCACCGCGTTCTTGACGTTGGGGGAGATCTGCCCCGACTCGAGCAGGATCTTGTTCTGGTTGCTGGTCAGGGTCCCGATCGGCTCGCCCGAGGCGTCGAGGACCTCGCTGTTCTGCGAGGCCTGGTAGCGGGCGAAGTCGTAGATCTCGGGCAGGTCGCGGGAGACCGCGACCACCATCCCGAAGACCATCGAGACCACGGCAAGGACGCCCAGCCCGAGCAGGACGAAGAGGACGCGCAGCTTCTTCAGGCGCGGCTTGGAGCGCGGGGTGGGTGGTGCCGGCGGCGCAGGCGGCGGAACCGCGCCGCCCGGCCGGCGGGGCTTTAGTCCGGGGGCCGCCATCGAGATCTCGCCGGCGGCATCAACCCGCCGTGCGGAGGCGGCAGTCTAGCATTGCGCCCGTGAGCGCCGACCGAGCAAGCGTGCATATCTGGTTCTTCGCGCAGCGAGGGAGGCGCGATCCTTGATGTCCATGGACTTGGCGCGCAACGCGGTCGACGTGCTGCCCGAGGGGAGACTGGCCGAGCAGCTTGCCGGGGGCCGTCCGCTGCGGGTCAAGCTGGGAATCGATCCGACGACGGCGGACATTCACCTTGGGCATACCGTCGTCCTCGAGAAGCTGCGCGAATTCCAGGCCGCCGGCCATACGGTGGTCCTGATCATCGGCGACTTCACCGCCCGTGTCGGTGACCCGAGCGGCCGCTCCGCGCAGCGGCCCGTGCCCAGCGCCGAGGAGATCTCCGCCAACGCCGCCACTTATCAGGAGCAGG
This sequence comes from uncultured Solirubrobacterales bacterium, assembly GCA_963817945.1. Taxonomy (GTDB): domain Bacteria; phylum Actinomycetota; class Thermoleophilia; order Solirubrobacterales; family 70-9; genus VRUE01. The sequence continues at coordinate 411,308 of CAWFQH010000004.1, forward strand.
CTTTCAAGGTGCTCGACCGCGAGCGAACCGAGGTTCGCTTCAACAGCGAGTGGCTGCGGATGGAGCCGGAGGCGCTGCTGGGGCTGTTGGCTCAGACCACGGTCGCCCGCCTGCTCGAGCGTGACGACTTCCAGAAGCGAATGGCGGCGAACGCGCCGATCGCCGCCGTCGAGCTGCTCTACCCGCTCCTGCAGGGCTACGACTCCGTCGCCGTCGAGGCCGATGTCGAGCTTGGCGGCACCGACCAGAAGTTCAACCTGCTCTTCGGACGCGACATGCAGTCCGGCCACGGGCAGCCGCCGCAATCGATCCTGACGATGCCGATCCTGGTCGGGATCGACGGCGTGCAGAAGATGAGTAAGTCGCTCGACAACTACGTCGGCGTCACCGACGCGCCGGAGGAGATGTTTGGCCGTCTGATGCGTATTCCCGACGAGGCGATGCCGGAGTACTTCCGGCTGTTGCTTGGCAAGGACGTCCCGGCGGGGCCACCGAACGAGGCCAAGCGGGATCTGGCGCGGCGCATCGCCGAGCGCTTCCACGACTCGGCCGCGGCCAGCGCGGCCGAGGAGCACTTCGACCGCCTCTTCGTCCGCCACGAGGCGCCCGAGGAGGTCGAGGAGCTACAGCTCGGACCCGTCGTCGGTGCCGACGCCAGCGATATTCACTTGCCGCGGCTGCTGGCGCAGGCGTTTGAGATGAGCTCCAGCGAGGCACGCAGGCTGATCGAGCAGGGGGGGGTTAAGCTGGACGGCGAGGCTGTTGCCGCGGAGCGATTCGACTTCGAGCCGGCCGAGCTCGACGGCCGCCTGCTCCAGGTCGGCAAGCGTCGCTTCCGACGCCTGCGTGCCGGGGCCTGAGCCGCCGCTCGCAGGCTCAGGGGTGGTGCGTGGCCCATGCCCGGCCCTCTCTTGGCAAACGTCCGCCACAGCGCTATACTCCTTCGTCCCTCTGGGGCAGGCCCGAGCCTGCTCCGTGCGCAAAGGGCGGCGAGACCCGTCGCAGAGGCGCAGCGGTCTTTGAAAACTGAGCAGCGTGCACTCCGCGGACCGGAACGGTCTGCGGATTGTTTGAGCCCGATCCGCTCGGCTCGTCAGCGTGCCGAGCGGTCTGATTTACCCGTCATGCCGGTCGCCGAGTTTGTGTACCCGGCGGCCCGCCAGGCATGACAATCTCTGTGTAGAAGTACCTTTCACGGAGAGTTTGATCCTGGCTCAGGACGAACGCTGGCGGCGTGCTTAACACATGCAAGTGGTGCGACGAACCAGGGCTTGCCCTGGGGCCAAGCCGCGAACGGGTGAGTAACACGTGAGTAACCTGCCCCGATGACCGGGACAACCCGAGGAAACTCGGGCTAATACCGGATGTGGCGCACGGATTTAAGTCTGTGCGCTAAAGGAAGCTTCGGCCTCCGCATTGGGAGGGGCTCGCGGCCCATTAGCTTGTTGGTGGGGTAACGGCCTACCAAGGCAACGATGGGTAGCTGGTCTGAGAGGACGATCAGCCACACTGGGACTGAGACACGGCCCAGACTCCTACGGGAGGCAGCAGTGGGGAATCTTGCGCAATGCGCGAAAGCGTGACGCAGCAACGCCGCGTGGGGGAAGACGGCCTTCGGGTTGTAAACCCCTTTCAGGAGGGACGAAGGTTCGGCGGTGAATAGCCGACCGGACTGACGGTACCTCCAGAAGAAGCTCCGGCTAACTACGTGCCAGCAGCCGCGGTAATACGTAGGGGGCAAGCGTTGTCCGGAATCATTGGGCGTAAAGCGCACGTAGGCGGCCCTGTAAGTCCGTTGTGAAAGTCAAAGGCTCAACCTTTGAATGCCGATGGATACTGCAGGGCTAGAGTCCGGAAGAGGCGAGTGGAATTCCTGGTGTAGCGGTGGAATGCGCAGATATCAGGAGGAACACCAATAGCGAAGGCAGCTCGCTGGGACGGTACTGACGCTAAGGTGCGAAAGCGTGGGGAGCGAACAGGATTAGATACCCTGGTAGTCCACGCCGTAAACGATGGGCACTAGGTGTGGGAGGTGTCGACTCCTCCCGTGCCGTCGCTAACGCAATAAGTGCCCCGCCTGGGGAGTACGGCCGCAAGGCTAAAACTCAAAGGAATTGACGGGGGCCCGCACAAGCAGCGGAGCATGTGGTTTAATTCGACGCAACGCGAAGAACCTTACCTGGGCTTGACATGTTGGTGACCGCCGTGGAAACACGGTTTTCCTTCGGGACACCATCACAGGTGGTGCATGGCTGTCGTCAGCTCGTGTCGTGAGATGTTGGGTTAAGTCCCGCAACGAGCGCAACCCCCGTTCCATGTTGCCAGCATTAAGTTGGGGACTCATGGGAGACTGCCGGTGACAAACCGGAGGAAGGTGGGGATGACGTCAAGTCATCATGCCCCTTATGTCCAGGGCTACACACGTGCTACATTGGCGCATACAAAGGGTTGCAATACCGTGAGGTGGAGCGAATCCCAGAAAGTGCGTCTCGGTTCGGATTGGAGGCTGAAACTCGCCTCCATGAAGGTGGAGTTGCTAGTAATCGCAGATCAGCAATGCTGCGGTGAATACGTTCCCGGGCCTTGTACACACCGCCCGTCACACCACGAAAGCAGGCAACACCCGAAGCCGGTGGCCTAACCTTTTGGAGGGAGCCGTCGAAGGTGGGGCTTGTGATTGGGGTGAAGTCGTAACAAGGTAGCCGTAGCGGAAGCTGCGGCTGGATCACCTCCTTTCTAGGGAGATTTCTCTAGAACGTCGACCGGGCTCTCCAGTGACATAACGTCGCTGGGAACGCTGCTCAGTTTTGAGAGACCGCCGGTGGAAGAACTCCGCCGTGTGTGCCTCGGTGGACCTTGAAAACTGCACAAAGCTATATGGGTAAATTTAATTGACCCGTACGTTCCGACGTATGGGTCGCTCACCGTCAAGATAGTAAGGGCTTACGGTGGATGCCTTGGCACCAGGAGTCGATGAAGGACGTGGACGGCTGCGATAAGCCGCGGTTAGGCGCTGAACAGCCATTGACCCGCGGATTTCCGAATGGGAAAACCCGGCGCCGGTAATGCGGCGTCATCCGGTGGTGAATACATAGCCATCGGAAGGCAACCGGGGGAACTGAAACATCTAAGTACCCCGAGGAACAGAAATCAACCGAGACTCCCTTAGTAGTGGCGAGCGAAAGGGGATCAGCCCAAACCTGGCAGGTGTAAGCGGGCACGCGTTGCCTGTCGGGGGTTGTAGGGCGTCATGTCCGAGCCGTGCCTGGCTCGGCGGCAGTTACAAAATCAGGCGTTAGTCGAAGCGAGTGGAACCTCGCACCACAGAGGGCAATCGTCCCGTAGACGAAAGCGCGCTGATCTGCCGATTGATGTCCCTGAGTAGGACCGCACCCGTGAAACGCGGTCTGAAACTGGGGGGACCACCCTCCAAGGCTAAGTACTACCTGGTGACCGATAGTGAACTAGTACCGTGAGGGAAAGGTGAAAAGTACCCCTGAAGGGGAGTGAAATAGCACCTGAAACCGCAAGCCTACAAGTGGTCGGAGCACCTTCGGGTGTGACGGCGTGCTTTTTGCATCACGAGCCGGCGAGTTACGCGTTAGTGGCAAGGTTAAGCGATGAGCGGAGCCGCAGCGAAAGCGAGTCTGAATAGGGCGACATAGTCACTGGCGGTAGACCCGAAACTGGGCGAGCTATCCATGGGCAGGCTGAAGCGGGGGTAAGACCTCGTGGAGGGCCGAACCGACCTAGGTTGAAAACTGGGCGGATGACCTGTGGATTGGAGTGAAAGGCTAATCAAGCCCAGAGATATCTGGTTCTCTCCGAAATATATTTAGGTATAGCCTCGAGTGATTGCGTTTCGGCCGTAGAGCACTGTTTGGATTAGGGGCCCTACCAGGTTACCGACTTCAGGCAAACTCCGAAGACCGTTACGGTTAGCTCGGGAGTCAGTGTGCGGGGGATAAACTTCGTACGCAAAAGGGGAACAACCCAGACCATCAGCTAAGGACCCTAAGTACTAGCTAAGTGGTGAACGATGTCCGAGTGCAGAGACAACCAAGAGGTTGGCTTAGAAGCAGCCACCCTTGAAAGAGTGCGTAACAGCTCACTGGTCAAGTGTTCGGGCGCGGAGAATTCAACGGGGCTCAAGCTAGTCTCCGAAGCTATGGGTGTGCAGGCCTGCGGGCTCTGCACGCGGTAGGAGAGCGTTCCAGTTGCGTGAAGCGGATGCGTAAGCCTCCGTGGAGTGGCTGGAAGTGAGAATGCCGGCATGAGTAACGAAAGAGGGGTGAGACTCCCCTCCACCGATTGTCCAAGGTTTCCTGGGTAAAGTTCGTCTGCCCAGGGTTAGTCGGGACCTAAGGCGAGGCCGAAAGGCGTAGCCGATGGCCAACAGGTTGATATTCCTGTACCACGTCGAACCCGTTATGACCGATGGGGGGACGGGGAAGGGTAAGGGAACCCAGGCGATGGTCGTCCTGGGGCAAGCACGTAGCTAGTCGCTGTAGGGAAATCCGCAGCGGCGTTTTGACGCGAGGTGCGATGCCAGCTGGCTTGACCGCCGGCCAGTCCCCGATCCCATGCCTCCAAGAAAATCCTCTAGGCAGGGTCCGCGTGCCCGTACCGATAACCGACACAGGTGGACAAGTAGAGAATACTGAGGTGAGCGAGCTAACTCTCGTTAAGGAACTCGGCAAAATCGTCCCGTAACTTCGGGAGAAGGGACGCCCCGGTAGGGTGAACTCCGTACGGAGGGAGCCCGAGGGGGCCGCAGTGAATTGGTCCAACCGACTGTTTACCAAAAACACAGGCCTCTGCTAAGTCGCAAGACGACGTATAGGGGCTGACGCCTGCCCGGTGCCGGAAGGTTACGCGGACTTGTTAGCGCTTCGGCGCGAAGCAATGAAGCTAAGCCCCGGTAAACGGCGGCCGTAACTATCAGTTGACCGAGGTAGTTGTAAAACTCGGCTATATGCTGGAACGCCTGTCCTGAAAAAGGTGCAGTATCCCGCACTACTCGTACAGTGGGCGCAGGTTCGCGTCCGATTGTCGCTGTACAGTGAAAATGTGTCGGGTGCAGGCAATCAGCAGGAAAGACTCTGGATCGAAGCGATACCGGCTTACGTCGGTTTTCTTCTGTCCGGGTTTGCGCTGGGAGAGGGAAGCTTCATGGTCGTCGCTCGTCGACGCAGCGACTACACCGTGAAGTGGAAGCTCTCGGCGGCCTTCAACGTCTCGCAGAAGGATCGGGCTCCGCTCGATCTCTTCATGGAGACGCTGGGATGCGGAACCATTCGCAAGGCCGGGAACGACGGCTGGTATTGGGAGGTCAACAACCTCCGCGATATCCAGGCCCGAGTGATCCCGTTCTTCGAACGATTTCCGCTGATCGGCAGGGAAGGCTGAGGACTTCGCCCGGTTTCGCGCAGCTGCGCGTCTACTGGCACGAAGGGACCTCTCATGCCAGGACTACGCTGAAGTTCTAGTTCTCCGCGAAGGAATGAACGGAGGCGGAAAGAGGCGCTACACGATGCAGAGAATCCTCAGAGACTATACGCCGAGCCCTCACGCTGGAGAGCGCGAGGGATGAGATAGTCCGCTCTCACGGGCGACCGTGAGAGGTGGTCAGAAATGAGCCACCCCCGTCAGACAATCGCCTGGCGGAGTAACAATTAGGAACGGTCCTAAGGTAGCGAAATTCCTTGTCGGGTAAGTTCCGACCTGCACGAATGGCGCAACGAGTTGGACGCTGTCTCAACGAGAGGCTCGGTGAAATTAAAGTCTCGGTGAAGATGCCGAGTACCCGCAGAAAGACGGAAAGACCCCGTGAACCTTTACTGCAACTTGATATTGGAGTCTGGGGTATCTCGCTCAGGATAGGTGGGAGACTGTGAACCGGTGGCTTTGGTCACCGGGGAGTCATCCTTGAGATACCACCCTTGGTGCTCTGGGCTTCTAACACCATGCCGTGATCCGGGTGGTGAACAGTGTCAGGTGGGCAGTTTGACTGGGGCGGTCGCCTCCTAAAATGTAACGGAGGCGCCCAAAGGTTCCCTCAGCACGGTTGGAAATCGTGCGTAGAGTGTAAAGGCAACAAGGGAGCTTGACTGCGAGACCGACGGGTCGAGCAGGAACGAAAGTTGGGCTTAGTGATCCGGCGGTTGCAAGTGGAAGCGCCGTCGCTCAACGGATAAAAGGTACTCCGGGGATAACAGGCTTATCGTTTCCAAGAGTCCACATCGACGAAACGGTTTGGCACCTCGATGTCGGCTCGTCGCATCCTGGGGCTGGAGTAGGTCCCAAGGGTTGGGCTGTTCGCCCATTAAAGCGGTACGCGAGCTGGGTTCAGAACGTCGTGAGACAGTTCGGTCCCTATCTTCTGTGGGCGTTGGAGAGTTGAGAGGAGTCATCCCTAGTACGAGAGGACCGGGATGAACGTGCCGCTGGTGTATCTGTTGTCCTGCCAAGGGCATCGCAGGTTAGCTACGCACGGAACGGATAACCGCTGAAGGCATCTAAGCGGGAAGCCGTCCTCGAGATGAGCTCTCCCATCCCCTTGAGGGAGTAAGACCCCTGGTAGACCACCAGGTTGATAGGCCAGCGGTGCAAGTGCAGTGATGCGCTCAGCCGACTGGTACTAATGGGTCGAGGGCTTGACGGATATTTTTACCCATGCTTTGTGCAGTTTTCAAGCTCCACCGGGGCGGTCTCGCAAAATTTCCGGTGGCGCATAGCGAGGGGGAGACACCTCTTCCCATTCCGAACAGAGCAGTTAAGCCCCTCAGCGCCGATGGTACTTGGAGGGCAACCTCCTGGGAGAGTAGGTCGCCGCCGGTTTTTACTTGGGCCGCCCGTTGGGGCGGCCCTTTTTTTGCCTGTTTGCGGGCTTTGCGGTCGGATCTGCGAACCGCATCACCAGCGCCGCCGTCAGGGCGGGTCGCTCCACGTTGGGGGAGTGGCCGGCACCAGCGACGAGCTCAGTCTTCGAGCCCGCCGCGCGGTAGGCGGCGAGAGCTTTCTCGGGCTCGGAATAGATCTGCTCCTCAGCGCCGAAGATCGCCAGCACGCGAGTTCCGGATCCGCGAAGACGTGCGTCTAACGAACGGCCGTCCATGTATTCCGTCTCCGCCTCCGCCGACGCATCATAAGAACGGTAGGTAAGGCGACGAAAGTCCTCGACGAACTCGGCAGGGACATCGTAGCCCGGTGCGAAGCCAGCCTCCAGACCGTCCTCAATTGCAAAATCGGGCGTCGTCCGCCAGAGCGCCTCGCCAATTACCGGCGTAAAGATGAACGCCACGGTGAGGGGCAGGTTGGAGCCATAGCCGTCGTTGGCCGGCGCTTGGTCGATGATGACAAGGCGGTCGACGAGGGCAGGCTCGGCTTCGCTCAAGGCGGTTCCGACAACGGCGCCCATCGAATGCCCGACCACCGTCGCTCTCCGCACGCCAAGCCGACGGAGCGCTTGTGCCACCAGTTCCGCCTGGTTCTCCATCGAGTATCCGGAATCGGGCTTTTCCGATCCGCCGTGCCCGAGCAGGTCGATCGCGATCACCCGGTGGTGGCGCTCCAGTAACGGCGTCATCCCGTCCCACCAGTCGAGCGCGGCGGTCCAGCCATGGAGGAGGACGATCGGCGGCGCATCGCGCGGACCGCGATCGACCACCTGCAGGTCTGCACCCGAGAGCTCGAGGATCCTGCCACCGGGCACCGTCACCTTGGCGCCCTTCGTTTCGCTGCCGACGGTCAGCGCGTTTAGGCCGAGCAGCGCTGCGAGGGCCGCCGCGATCCCAAGCGCGATCTTGGCCTTGATCGGGCGCCGCCCCCTAGGACTGCGTGGCGAAGCGGGCGATCGCGGAGCTCCAGGCGCCGGTGCTGCGATGACGGCCGCTGCGATGGCGCACCTCGCAGGCGAGAGGTCGCTGCTCGACCTCCTCGAGGCCGTACTCGCCAAGCGTGGCGAAGTCGATCGTCAGGTCGATCGCGTCTCCAACGCGGGTTCCGATGGTCTTTCTCGAATCGAACATGGGTTCGACTCTACGGACGGTCTCGGACGGCATCGGGTTTCTGCAACCGGGCTTGCACATCCGTTCCGGCTTTACCACGATTTGCAGGGATTTTCTTAGCTCCAAAGCCGAGCACTAGAGCCGCCGTGAGGGCCGGCTTCTCGACGTTGGGCGAATGACCCACGCCCTCGATCAGCTTCGTGATCGCCTCCGGCGCCGCCTCCTTATAGCTCTCCAGCGTCGCCTGGGGGTCGTCGATGATCTGCTCCTCGGCGCCCATCAGCACCATCAGCGGCTTGCCCGTGCCTGCGACGCGCTCGGCCAGGGTCTCGTCCGCGGTGTAGTCGTCGAAGTCGGTTGGGGAGTCGTCGTAGGCGCTGAAGGTCATCCGGTCGACGTCCTCGACGAAGGCGTCGGGCACATCGAAGCCGGGGGCGAAGGCGACCTCCAGGCCCTTCCTGACGGCGAAGTCGGGCTTCGTGCGCCAGAAGAACTCCCCGCTGACCGGGGCGAAGGCCAGCTGGGCGATCAGTCCCAGGTCGCCGTCGTCGTGCTCGGAGGAACGCGTGTCGATGATCACGACGCGGTCGACCAGCTGTGGCGACCGATCGGCCAGGCCGACCGCGACGGCGCCTCCCAGCGAGTGGCCGACGACCTCGGCGTCGCGCACGCCGAGACGATCGAGGGCCTGGGCGACGAGGCTGGCTTGGTTTTCGATCGTGTACCCCGACTCAGGCTTCTCCGAGCCTCCGTGGCCGAGCAGGTCGAGCGCGATCACCCGGTGGCGCTCCTCGAGCCGCGGCATCATCCGGTCCCACCAGTCGATCGCGCAGGTGAAGCAGTGCAGGAGGACGATCGGGGAGCCGTCGCGGGGGCCGCGTTCGACCACCTGCAGGTCGGCGCCGGGCAGCTCGACGATCCGGCCGCCGGGGACCGTCACCTCGGCGTCCTTCGTTTCCTGCCCCGTAACGAGAGCATTCAGCCCGAGCAGCACAGCCAGCGCAACGACGACTCCGATCCCGATCTTCCAGCCTCTGCCCATCGCGGCGATACCCTAGCCACCCATGGAGAAGTTCGTCATCGAAGGCGGGGCGCCGCTCTCCGGAGAGGTGACCGCCGCCGGCAACAAGAACGCGGCCCTGCCGATCCTCGCCGCCTGCCTCCTCACCGAGGAGGAGCTTCTCCTGCACCGGGTGCCGCGGATCCGCGACACCGAGGCGCAGATCGCCCTGCTCGAGCGGCTCGGGGTCGAGGCCGCCTGGATCGGCGACAACAGCCTGCGGCTCTGCGCTGCCGGCGTCTCCGAGGTGGCCGTCGATGAGGAGCTCTCGGAAAGGATCCGCGCCTCCTTCCTGCTCGCCGGCCCGCTGCTGGCCCGTTTCGGCGAGGCGCGAATGCCGCCGCCGGGCGGCGACTTCATTGGCCGCCGGCGCCTCGACGCCCACCTCGATGCCTTCATCGACCTCGGAGCCAGGGTGGAGGGTGACCGCTGGATCGAGCTCAACGCCCCACCCGGCGGGCTGCGGTCCTGCGCGATCTTCATGGACGAGCCCTCGGTGATGGGGACCGAGAACGCGCTGATGGCGGCAGCGCTCACCGAGGGCCCGACGATCGTCTCCAACGCCGCCTGCGAGCCACACGTCCAGGACCTGGCCCGGCTTCTGACCAGCATGGGAGCCGAGATCGAGGGCATCGGCTCCAACGTGATGACCGTGCACGGGCGTGACCGGCTCGGCGGCGCCGCGCACACCATCTCGCCCGATCACATCGAGGTTGGCAGCTTCATGGCGCTCGCGGCGGCGACCGGGGGGGAGCTGCGGATTCGCGGCACCGAGCCGGGCGACCTGCTGATGGTCCGCCGCCAGTTCCGCCGCCTCGGGTTGGAGTCGAAGATCGAGGACGGCGATGTGATCGTCCCGCCCGAGCAGCGGCTGCGGGTCAAGTCCGACGTCGGCGACGCGATCCCGAAGATCGAGGACGGGCCCTGGCCGGCGTTCCCGGCCGACCTCACCTCGATCGCCCTCGCCCTCGCCACGCAGGCTGACGGCGAGGTCCTGATCTTCGAGAAGATGTTCGAGAACCGCCTCTTCTTCGTCGACAAGCTCGTCGCGATGGGCGCTCGGATCACGCTGTGCGACCCTCACCGGGCGATCGTCAGCGGTCCGAGCCGTCTTCACGGCGAACGCGTCGAGAGCCCCGACATCCGTGCCGGTATGGCGATGCTCATCGCCGCCCTGGCCGCCGACGGCGTCTCGGAGATCGGCAATATCCGCCAGATCGACCGCGGCTATGAGGCGATCGACGAGCGCCTGCGCAATCTCGGCGCCCAGATTGAACGCGTTTCGTCAAAGGTCCCTGCGTAACCGGGCGCCGGCCCGTCCTTCCGTAAGGTCAGGCCGATGATCCACCCGATACCGCCCGGAACCCGCGACGTCCTGCCGGACGAGATGCGCGAGCTGCGCAAGCTCCATACCGCCATGCTCGACGTCTTCGAAAGTCACGGCTACGGGCAGGTGGCGACGCCGGCGATCGAGTACGACGAGGTGCTGGCGCGCGGCGACGGTCGCACCGCCGACTCCGCCTACCGCTTCTTCGATGAGCGGGGTGACCTGCTGGCGCTGCGCTCCGACATGACGGTGCCGATTGCGCGGTTGGTCGCCTCACGTTACGTCGAGGCGGAGCCGCCGCTGCGCCTCTGCTACTTGGCAAATGCCTACCGTGCGGTGCGCCCGCAGCGAGGCCAGATGCGCGAGTTCGCGCAAGCCGGAGTGGAGCTGATAGGCACACCGGCGCCGGAGGGGACCGCCGAGGTGGTGGGGGTGCTCGAGGCGGCACTCGACGCCGCCGGACTCGACCGCGCCGTGATCGGCCTCGGTGACGCCGACCTCTATCGCCAGCTGCTGACCGAGCTCGGTGTCGAGGGGCCGGCGCGAGACTCGGTCCTGGCGCGGCTCGCCAAGCACGATCTGGTCGGTCTCGAGCTGGAGCTCGTGCAGGCAGGGATCGGCGATCGCGAGGTGGAGACTTGCGTGACGCTTTCGCAGCTGCGCGGCGGCTCTGAGGTGCTGGAGCAGGCGCGCTCGCTGGGCGGCGCGGCGGTCGAACGCGCCACGGCGCGACTGGGCGAGACGATGGCGGCGCTGGAGGCGCACGGCGCTGCCGACCGGGTGAAGATCGACCTCGGTCTGCTGCGCGATCTCGGCTATTACAGCGGCGCCATCCTCGAGGTTTACGACCCGGCCTTGGGCCACATCCTCGGTGGCGGCGGCCGCTACGACCGGCTGCTGAAGCGCTTCGGTCTCGACCTTCCAGCGGCCGGGTTTGCCCTCTACCTGGAGCGCGTCCACGTCGCTCAGATGGAGGAGGAGTCGAGGAGGGCGGAGCGATGAGTGTGGAGGTCGCCGGCACCGGCGGCGTCAAGAGCGAGGGCCCGTTGAAGCTGGCGGTACCACGCGGTGCGCTGCTCGGCGAAACGCTCGACCTGCTCGACGCGGCCGGTATCGACACGACCGCGGTTCGCGGCGAGTCGCGCTCGCTGATCTTCGCCGACGCGGAGATCGTCTTGGTCACGATGCGACCGTCCGACGTCCCCACCTACGTCGAGGCGGGCGCCGCCGACGTTGGCATCACCGGCAAGGACGTGCTGTTGGAGCAGTCCGACCGCATGGTCTATGAGCTGCTCGACCTTGGCTACGGGCGTTGCCGCATGGTGCTGGCCGGTCGCGTTGACGACGAGCGCCTCGGCGAGTCCCAGCGGCGACTGGGGATGATGCGGATCGCGACCAAGTATCCGCGGATCGCCGAACACCACTTCGAAGCGACCGGCCGGCAGATAGAGACGATCGAGGTCAAGGGCTCGGTCGAGCTGGCGCCGCTGATCGGCCTCGCCGACGGCATCGTCGACCTCGTCGCCAGCGGCCGTACCTTGGCCGAGAACGGGCTCGAGGTGCGCGAGGAGATTGTCGCATGCACCGCCCGCTTCGTCGCCAACCGCGTCGCTCACAAGCTACGTGCGCAGGAGGTCGATGAGCTGACCGCTCGGTTGAGAGAGGCGGCGGCGGGATGAAAGTTCGGCGCTTCGAGTGGGAAGGTGCGTTTGGGACTGCCGCGGCGGTGCGTACTTGGACCGGGGAATCGATCGCGCAGGTCGATGTCGAACCGATCAGGAAAAAGGTCATGGCGGGCGGCGACGCGGCGGTGCTCTCGCTGACTCAAGAGCTCGACGCCCTCGAGCGGCCCCTGCTGAGGTTGCGCGTCGATCGGCGCGAGCTAGAGGAGGCGCTCGCTGGGCTCGATTCGGCGGTCCGAGAAGCGATCGAAATCGCAGCGGCGAACATCCGAGCGGTGGCGGAGGCACAGGTAGAGGATCTGTCGCGAAAGGTCGACCTGCCCCAGGGTCAGAGTGTCAGCATCCGCGAGATTCCGGTCGGCGCGGCGGGGATCTATGCCCCGGGGGGAAGAGCGGCCTATCCCTCTAGCGTGCTCATGTGCTGCGTCCCCGCCCAGGTGGCTGGCGTGGAGCGGATCGCGCTGGCGTCGCCGCCCGGTCGCGACGGACACGTGCACCCACTCATATTGGCCACGGCCGCCTTCTGCGAGATCGACGAGGTCTATGCGATGGGCGGCGCTCAGGCGATCTTCGCTCTGGCCAACGGCACGGAGACGATCAAGCAGGTTGATGTCATCGCCGGTCCGGGCAACGCCTGGGTCCAGGAGGCAAAGCGCAGGGCTTATGGCCGCGTCGGGATCGATTCCTATGCCGGTCCGTCGGAGCTGATGGTCGTCATGGGATCGGACGTGGATCCCGAATGGGTAGCCCTGGACTTTTGTGCTCAGGCAGAGCATGGGTCCGACGGCCCCCTGTTGGTGGCGGCGCGCGATGCCGCCGTACTCGAAGCAGTGGAGGCGGCAACGACCGAAGCGGCCGCAAAGCACCCCCACGTTGCCGATGCGCCTCTGGCGCTAGTGCAAGTGCCCGAGGCCCTCGACGCGATCGAACTTGCGAATGCCTTTGCGCCCGAGCACCTAGAGCTGTTGGAGGACGGTGCGGCCGCGCTGGTCGAGCAGATCACGACCGCTGGCTGTGTCCTCGTGGGTCGCCACAGCGCCACCGCCTTCGGCGACTACGCGGCGGGTTCCAACCACGTCTTGCCGACGCTGCGGGCCGGTCGTTTCGCAGGTCCCCTCGGTCCCGGCACCTTTCGTCGCAAGATCTCAACCGTAGAGATTCCAGCCGAGGCCGCCGCGAAGCTTGCTCCGCATGTCAACACCCTCGCCCGAGCTGAGGGATTCCCTGTCCACGGCGAGTCGGCGATGATTAGACGATGAGCAGATCCGCGGAAAAAGAGCGCAGCACGGCCGAGACGAGGATCCAGCTGGAGCTGGATCTGGACGGGGGGGAGGCCAGGGCCGCGACCGGCGTCGGCTTCCTGGACCACATGCTCGACCTGCTCGCGCGTCACGGCCGCCTCGGCCTGCGCGTCGAGGCCAGCGGCGACCTCGAGACCGGCGCCCACCACACCGTCGAGGACGTCGGCATCGTGCTTGGCCAGGCGCTCGACGAGGCGCTCGGCGACCGCGCCGGGATCCGGCGCTACGGATCGGCGCTCGTGCCGATGGACGAGTCGCTGGCCGAGTGCGCGATCGACATCTCTGGGCGCCCTCTGTGCGTGTTCGATGCCGACCTCCCGGCAACCTCGATCGCCGGCTTCGACACCGAGCTGGCCGAGGAGTTCTTCCGCGCCGTCGCCAACTCGGCGAAGCTGACCCTGCATGTGTCCGTCCGCTACGGCGCCAACGCCCACCACATGATCGAGGCCTGCTTCAAGGCCTTCGCCCGCGCGCTCCGCGTCGCCGTCTCGGTCGACCCGGATGAGAGCGGCGTGCCCTCGACGAAGGGAACGTTGAGCGCATGACGGCGCGGATCGCGATTCTGGATTACGGGATGGGCAACCTGCGCTCGGTTGAGAAGGCGCTCGAGCACATCGGCGCGGTGGCGACGATCACCAACGACGCCGGCGAGGTGCGGGCGACCGACGGCGTCATCCTGCCCGGTGTCGGCGCCTTTCCGAAGGCGATGGAGCGGGTTCGGGGGCTGGGCCTCGATGAGCTGATCGCCGAGCGGCTCGGGGCCGGTGTTCCGATCCTCGGCATCTGCCTCGGCCTGCAACTGCTCTTCGACTCGACCACCGAGCTCGGTGGCGCCGCCGGGCTCGGCCTGCTGCCGGGCGAGGTCGGCGAGCTGGAGGCGGACGGGCTCAAGATCCCGCACATTGGTTGGTCGCCGGTCCGCTGGGAGCGGGACTCAAAGCTGACCGAGGGAATTGACAACGAGACGCCCTTCTACTTTGTGCACTCCTTCGCGCCCCGGACGGAGTCCAGCGACCTGCTCGGCAGCGCCGCCTACGGCGCCCGCTTCGCCTGCGCGGCCGAGCGCGACAACGTCTACGGCGTCCAGTTCCACCCCGAGAAGTCGAGCAGCGCCGGCCTGCGCCTGCTCTCCAACTTCGCCGGGGTCTGCGCCGCCGTCCCGGCCTAGCCGCCGTGATCCTCTATCCGGCGATCGACATCCGCGGCGGCAAGGCCGTGCGGCTGACCCAGGGCGACTACGAGCGCGAGACCGCCTACGACGCGGACCCGGCAGACGCAGCGCGGCGTTGGGCCGGGGAAGGGGTCGAGTTCCTGCACGTTGTCGACCTCGACGCGGCGAAGGCCGGCGAGCCGCGAAACCTCGATGCGGTGCGGCGGATCGCTGAGGCGGTCAACTGTCCGATTCAGGTCGGAGGCGGGCTGCGGGACGCGGCCTCGGTCCGGACAGTCCTCGATGCTGGGGCCGAGCGGGTCGTGATCGGCACCGCGGCGCTGCGCGACCCAGAGTTCCTGGACGCGATGCTGGAGCAGCACGGGGAACGCGTGGTGGTGTCGGTGGATGCCCGGGACGGCCGCGTTGCCCTCCAGGGTTGGACTGAAGCAAGTGAGGAGAGTGTTATCGAGGCCGTTGCAGCACTCGGAGAGCGGGGCGTGCCCCGATTCCTCTGCACTGCGATCGAGGTCGACGGGACGATGAAGGGCCCGGCCCTTGGACAGCTCGAGGAGATCGCGGCGGCTACCGATGCCAAGGTGATCGCTTCGGGTGGCGTTGGCGACGTCGCCCACCTCGAAGCCCTGGCGCAGGTATCGGCCCCCAACGTCGAGGGCGCCATCGTCGGCCGCGCCCTCTACGAGCGCCACTTCACGGTCGCCGAAGGAATCGCTGCGCTGAAGCGCTGACGACTGGCTAGGTGCCTCGACCTCCCCTTCCTTGCCGGAGAAAGTCGGGCTCTCCCTTGCAGACCGGGCCCTTCCCGGTTAAATTAGGAATATTTTTTTAATCATAGCTCGCTCCCCAGCGATGCAGTCGGCCAGCTTGGAAGGCAATCGGAAGCCGACTGGAAAGAGCGGGCGCGTGCATCCCAATCGAAAGGAACAAGGAAAATGAACGCAAAGTTGAAAGCCGTGGGCGTGGGAGTGCTTGCGGCGCTGATTGTCAGCGCCTTGGCCGTGATGAGCGCCTCCGCCAACGAAAAAGGCCACTTCGTCTCCACCGGAACCAGCCATGTCGAAATCGTAGGGGTAGAGGCTCCCAAAACCGCCCACACCCATCACTTCAAAGACCTCGCCGCGCCGGGACCAATCGGTTGCGACAAAGTCTCGTATACGGGTAAAACCGCCGCCGAAACAGTTATCAGCATCAACGTTGCCCCTAGCTACACGAATTGCTACACAACAGAAGAGCCAGAGGTGAAAGTGCCCATTAGCGTTAACGGCTGCACCTACACATTCACAGTCGCACAAAACACGACCGATAACACCGAGCAGACAGCCCACCTGCTGTGTCCGGTCGGCAAAGCCCTCGAAATCCACCATCCAGACTGCACAATCACAATTCTACCGCAAACAATCAACACCGGCATCACATATGTCACACAGTTCGAAGACGGCAAACATACCCTCACACTGAAAACCAACATCAATCTTTCCATCACAAGGCACGGTCTCTGTCGAATCTTCCTGCCGCTGCATGGAACCGGCAACCTCGCGGGCGCTGCAACAGTAAAAGCGCTCGACACAAACAAACTACTGGCCAACATCACAGCTACATAGCTGCGGCAATTCCAATGCGGCCGCTTGGGCTAAAGCTCGGGGCCGGCTGCACGGGAAGGCAAATACCCGGAGTCGAGAGGATCGGCTCCGGGTATTTTTTATGAAAAAGACAAAAGCAAGGATAAACGCGGCTGAGCGCAGGTCTTGGTTGCGAACGCGCCATCCGCTGAGAGATCGCCATCTCTACCCTTACACGATGGCCCTCAAGCGCGTCATCCCTTGCCTCGACGTCGACGCCGGGCGTGTCGTCAAGGGAACCAATTTCGTCGGCCTGCGCGATGCGGGCGACCCAGTCGAGCTGGCCGAGCGCTACGACGCCGAGGGCGCTGACGAGCTGGTCTTCCTCGACATCACCGCCTCCCACGAGCGCCGCGAGACGATCGTCGAGCTGGCGCGGCGCACGGCGGACAACGTCTTCATCCCCTTCACGATCGGCGGCGGGATCCGCTCGGTGGAGGACGCGCAGGCGGTCCTCGACGCCGGCGCCGACAAGGTCTCGGTCAACTCGGCGGCCCTCGACCGGCCCGAACTGCTGAGTGAACTGGCCGAGCACTTCGGCGCCCAGTGCGTGGTGATCGCCATCGACGCCAAACGCAACGGCGAGGATTGGGGCGTCTATGTGCATGGCGGGCGCAAGGTGGTCGAGGGACGCGATGCAGTGTCCTGGGCGATGGAGGCGGTCGAGCTCGGCGCGGGTGAGGTGCTGCTGACCAGCATGGATCGCGATGGCACCAACGATGGCTACGACATCGAGCTGACGCGAGCGGTTGCCGACGCCGTCTCCGTGCCGGTGATCGCCTCCGGGGGCGCCGGCACCCTCGACCACCTCAGCGAGGCGATCGGTGCCGGCCACGCCGACGCGGTCCTCTGCGCCTCGATCTTCCATTACGGCACCTACCGCGTGCGCGACGCGAAGCGGCATCTGGCCGACGCTGGCATCCCCGTGCGGGCGTAGGCTCTGCGACGTGTCCGCGGTGTCGATCGACAACCTCGGCGAGGCCATGGACGCTGCCTACCCCGAGCTGGCCGCGGTGCGGGAAGTAGCCGGGGGGAGGCCGGTGTACTTGGTCGGCGGCGCGGTCCGCGATCTGCTGCTGGGCCGGGGCGCACCGACATCGACCTGGTGGTCGAGGGCGATGCCGCTGTGCTGGCTGCGCGCCTTGGCGCCGAGCTGGTTGAGCACGAACGCTTCGCCACCGCCAAGGCGTACCTCGACGGCCACGAGGTCGACATCGCGACCGCCCGAACCGAGACCTATCCGCATCCGGGCGCTCTGCCAGAGGTGGAGCCGACCGCCGGTATCGCCGCCGACCTCGCTCGCCGCGACTTCACGATCAACGCGATGGCGATTCCCCTGAGGCGTGAGCCGGAGTTGATAGACCCTCACCGAGGACACCGGGATCTCGAAGCCGGCCTGCTGCGAATCTTGCATTCGAGCTCGTTCGACGACGACCCGACCCGGGCAATCCGCGCCGCCCGCTACGCCTCCCGCTATGGCTTCGAGCTCGAGCCAGAGACGGCGACCCTGCTCGGGCAGGCCGACCTGGAAACGGTGTCCGGAGACCGCCGCGAGGCGGAGCTGCTGCGGCTGGCGGGCGAGGTAGAGGCGACGCGTGGATTCGCCCTTCTCGCCGAGTGGGGATTGCTGGAACCGCATGAGAACGGGATCGAGCTCGCCGGCGGGGTCGCGGGGCTGCTCGCGGAGCCCCCCTGGTCGGAGGTCGCCGATCGCGGTCGTGCGGTGCTCGCCGCCGTGCTCGGACCTTGGGGCGAGGCCGAGCGGATAGCCGCGACGCGTCCGCCGCAGCCGTCGCAGGGGGTCGAGTTGGTCCGCCGGATCGAGCCCGTTGAACTGGCCCTGGCCCGCGCCCTCGGCGCCGAGTGGCTCGATCGCTACCTGCTCGAGTGGCGGGGAGTGCGGCTGGAGATCGACGGTGAGGACCTGATTGCCGCCGGTGTCTCGCAGGGCCCCGCGCTTGGACGTGGATTGGCTGAGGCGCTGCGGCGCAAGCTCGACGGCGAGATCGCTGGCCGCGAGCAGGAGCTGGAGGCGGCGCTGACGGTGGCGAGAGAGCCGGAGGCCTGATGGAGTGGCGACGCTCCAACGGCGTCGAGTGGCTCGAGGCACAGCTGCCCGGCGCGCGGGCGGCATTCTCGACGCGCTCGGCCGGCTCGGTGAAGCAGAGCCACGAGCCGCTGGCGGCGGCACTCGGCCTCGCGCCCGACCGGATCGCGATGGCGCGACAGGTCCACGGCGCCGAGCTCCTCGTCCACCGGAGACCCCCGGGGGACGTCCGCGAGGCGGACGGCCATGTCACCGCCGAGCCGGGCCTGCCGCTGCTCGTCTTCGCGGCCGACTGCCTGCCGGTGGCGCTGGCAGGACCGGGCGGGGTGGCGATGCTCCACTGCGGCTGGCGGGGTCTTGACGCCGGCATCGTCGCCCGTGGCGCCGCCGTCGTCGAGGCCACCAACGCCGCGATTGGCCCTGGAATCGGGCCCTGTTGTTATGAGGTCGGCGACGAGGTGCTCTCCTCCTTTGTCGAGCTCGGCGAGGGCGTCGCCAAGGGATCGCTGCTGGATTTGCCCGAGGTCGCGCGCAGACTGCTAGGCGAAGCCGGCGTCGAGCGGGTCGAGAGCGCCGATCTCTGCACCAGCTGTGACGCAGAGCGCTTCTTCTCCCACCGCCGCGAAGCCAGCCAGGCTGGGCGGCAAGCGGGGCTGGTCTGGATCGAGGAGCGCGGGGAGGGCTGAGGGTGCCGGGACTGATCCACGGACTCGAAGCCACCAGGATCGTCGCCAACCTGGAAAGGGCGCGGGCAATCGCCGGCGAGCGAGTCGAGATCCTCGCCGCCACCAAGTACGTGCCGCTGGAGGAGATGGGGACTCTGGCCGAGGCTGGCGTACGCCTCGTCGGCGAGAACCGCCAGCAGGACCTCGCTGCCAAGCACGAGCGCTGGGGGGACGCCTTCGAGTGGGACTTCATCGGCAACTTGCAGAGCCGCAAGGTCAAGCAGCTTCTGCCCCTCTGTCGCCTCATCCACTCGGTCGGCTCCGACTCAGCCCTAGCCCAACTGGAGCGCCACGCGAACCCTGAGACCGAGGTCCTGGTCGAGGTCAACGTCGCCGGCGAGGAGGGCAAGGGGGGAGTTGATCCGGCCGTGCTCGGCGACTTCATCGCCCGCTGCCCGGTTCGCGTCGCCGGACTGATGACGATGCCCCCCTTCAGCACCGACCCCGAGGCCTCCCGCCCCCATTTCGCCCGCTTGGCGGAACTTGCAGCCGAGCACGGCCTGGAAAGGCTGTCGATGGGAACGTCGCAGGATTGGGAGGTGGCCATCGAAGAGGGGGCTACGCTTGTCCGCTTGGGCACGGCGCTCTACATCTGAGCCATAATCCCTAAGAGGATTCCGCTGCAAAGAGCCGAATCACGCACGCATGGCACTACGCGACAGCTGGCATAGAGCGCTGGTCTACTTCGGTCTGGCGGAAGAGCACGACCACGGCCCGGAGTACGAGGAAGACTTCCCCGAGGAAGAAGAGATCGAAGCGCGCCGCGAATCGGGTCAGGTGAGGCGCCTGCCGAGCTCGCGCCGGGCCCGCCGCGACGAGATCGACGACATCTTCGCCGACGACGAGCCGATATCCGCCAGCCGCACCCGCGTCCTGCGGCCGGTCGGCGAGGACTCCGACGTCAAAGTCCACCTTGTCATCCCGCGCAACTTCAACGACGCCCAGCAGGTCGCCGATCAGTTCAAGCGCTCGGTGCCGGTGATCCTCAACCTGCAGACGACCGACCACGAGCTCTCGAAGCGGATGATCGACTTCTGCTCCGGACTCACCTACGCGCTCGAGGGCGGCATGCAGCGGATCGCCGAGAAGATCTTCCTGCTGACCCCGCGCAACGTCGAGGTGTCCGCCGAGGAGAAGGCGCGGCTGCTCGACAAAGGGTTCTTTAACCAGTCGTAGCGGTAGGGGGGAGGGTCGGGTGCCTCGCCCGAGCGCTGGGTTTTTCGCCTCTAAGTTCCTCATCTCTCGCTGAGCTGGCGCTGCGAAAAACAGGACGCCGCGGCCGGGCGAGGCACCCGACCCTCCCAGACGGCCACGGCTAGTCTGCGCAAGATGAGCGTGGGATTTGCCAGATGATCATTGGGTTCTGTGGGGCGGGGAACATGGCTGCGGCCATTGCTCGGGGGTGGGCCGGGCAGCGGGAGGGGATGCTGTTCTTCGATGCCGATGTCGAGAAGGCGCAGAAGCTCGCCCAGGATGTTGGTGGCGAGGCGGTCGAGTCCAACGGGGAGCTGGCGGAGCGGGCGGATGTCGTGTTGCTCGCGGTCAAGCCGGGCGCGCTCGAGCAGGCGGCCGGTGAACTGGCCGGAGCAGGAGCGGTGATCTCGATTCTGGGGGCGACGCCGCTGGAGAAGGTCGAAGCGGCGTTTCCCGAGGCCGAAGTCGGTCGGGTGATGCCCAACCTCGCGGTGGAGGTGGGTGGAGGCGTTCTTTGCGTTACCGGAGAGTTCGACGCCGAGGTTCGGGAGAAGCTGGCCCTGCTCGGGCACGTCGTCGAGCTGGCGGACTCACAATTCGACGTAGCCACTGCGCTGATGGGCTGTTCTCCCGCATATTTCGCGTTGGCTGCTGAGGCGCTCGTCGAGGCCGGCGTCAAGGCGGGACTGGATGAGGAGCTGGCCGAGAAGATGGTCGTCGAGGCCGCTGCGGGCACCGGGGCGCTGATGCGCATCCGCCGTCCAACCGACCTCCGAGTCGCCGTCACCTCGCCGGGCGGGAGCACGGAAGCTGGCCTGGAAGCGCTCGATCACGAAGGGGCGCGCGAGGCCTTCGAAGCAGCTGTGCGCGCTTCGCTGGAGAGGATGCAGGGGTGAGCGCCGTGGCGCTCGTCCTGGCGCTGACCCGCGACGACATCGCCGACTACGTCAGCGCCCTCTTCCTCGTCTACATCGTCCTCATCTTCCTCAACATCCTCAGCACCTGGATCCCGCGGATGCCGTACCATCCCTGGCTGCGGGCCGTGCTCGACTTCATCGCCGAGACGACCAACCCCTACCTCAACATCTTCCGCCGCTTCATCCCGCCGATCGGCGGCGGCGGTTTCGCGATCGACCTCAGCCCGATCATCGGCGTGATCGTCCTCGTCGTGCTCCAGGGCCTGGTCGTCGCCTTGATCGCCGGGTGACCTCGGCGTCCCGCCCCTGGCGCCTCGCGGGCGCGCTCTGCGGCATCGTCGTCGCCCTCGACCAGGCCGCCAAGGCCGCAATCGAGGCCAACCTGGTCCCAGGCGAGAAGGTGGACTTGCTCGGCCCGATTGGGCTGACGCTCGCCCACAATCGAGGGGTCGCCTTCGGCCTCGCCGACGGCGGCGGCGCCCTGCTCGTCGTGCTGACGATCGTCGCCCTGCTCTTCGTCGGCGCCATCTTCGCCGCCGACCCGGGCCGGCCCTGGATGTGGGTCGCGATCGGCCTGCTGGCGGGGGGAGCGCTCGGCAACCTCGCAGATCGGGTGCGAGTCGGCGAGGTAACCGACTACATCGACGTCCTCACCTGGCCGCCCTTCAACCTCGCCGACATCGCGATCACCCTCGGCGTCGCCGCGATGGCGCTGAGCTACCTTCGCGAGCGGCCGGCTGGCGAATGAGCAAGCTGCGCGTCGTCCATCTCGACGAGGCCCTGGCCGTGGTCGACAAGCCGGCAGGCCTCGTCGTCCACCCGGCCCCTTCGCACCAGGGCCCGACCTTGGTCGATGAGCTGGGCGAGATCCTCGGCGGCGGGGCAGACCCGGAGCGGCCGGGGATCGTCCACCGCCTCGACAAGGAGACCAGCGGCCTGCTCGTCGTCGCGCGCTCGGACGAGGCCCACGCCGCGCTGCAGGCTGCAGTGCGGCGGCGCGAGGTCGAACGGGCCTACCTGGCGCTCGCCGGAGGCCGGCTCGCCTCGCGCACCGGCACGATCGACGCGCCGATCGGGCGAGCGGCGCGCCAGCGCCACCGGATGGCCGTCTCCGGCGCCGCGTCGCGCCAGGCCCGCACCCATTTCGAAGTGCTCGAGCTGCTTGCGGCCGAGACCTATCTGGAGGCGAAGCTGGAGACCGGCCGCACCCACCAGATCCGTGCCCACTTCGCGGCGATCGGGCACCCGCTGGTCGGTGACCCGACCTACGGCGGTGCCGAGAGATACGGCCTGGGCAGGCAGTTCCTGCACGCGCAACGGCTCGCCTTCGCCCATCCGCTAAGCGGCGAGGCGATGAGCTTCGAATCGGGCCTGCCTGCCGACCTCGCAGCGGCGCTGGAGGCGGCGCGCTCGGCCTGAGCCGCCGCCCCGCACTACAATCCTTCAGTCCAAATCCGACCCCCGTCGATTTGCCCCGGATCCTGACCGGCCAAGAGGCCGGGCCCGGCCAGAGCGGCGGGACTTCGCCCAAAAAGACCAAGGAGACGTTTCGAATGCCAGAGGCAGGCCTAAGAGAGCTGCTGGAGGCCGGAGTTCACTTCGGCCACCAGACGCGCCGCTGGAACCCGAACATGCGCCGCTACATCTTCGGCGAGCTGGACGGGATCCACATCATCGACCTGATCCAGACCGAGGCGCTGCTGGAGAACGCCCGCCGCTTCGCTGGCGAGCTCGCCAGCGGCGGCGGCACCGTGCTGTTCGTCGGCACCAAGAAGCAGGCGCGAGGGCCCGTCAAAGAGTGGGCCGACCGCTGCAAGATGCCCTACGTCAATCAGCGCTGGCTGGGCGGCCTGCTGACCAACTTCAACACCATCTCCGCCCGCATCTCCCGCCTGCACGAGCTGACCTCCTGGCAGGAGGAGGGCAAACTGGCCCTGCTGCCGACCAAGGAGCGGATGGGGATGCAGGCCGAGCTGGCGAAGCTCGAGTACAACCTCGGTGGCGTCAGGGACATGGACCGGTTGCCCGACGCGGTCTTCGTCACCGACCTGAAAACCGAGGAGATCGCCGTGCGCGAGGCGGAGCGGCTGCGGATCCCGATCATCGGCCTGGTCGACACCAACTGCGACCCGACCCCGATCGACTATGTGATCCCCGGCAACGACGACGCGATTCGCTCCTGCCAGCTGGTGATCGGCACGATCGGCGCCGCGATCGAGGAGGGCGCCGGCTCCTGGCGGGTGCAGGAGGAACGGCGCCTCGCCGAGGAGATGGAACGGCGCAAGAAAGAGGAGGAAGAGCGGAAGAAGCGCGAGGAGGAAGAGAAGGCGCGCAAGGAGGCCGAGGAAGCGGCCAAAAAAGCCGCCGAGCAGGCCGCGGCGGCGAAAGCGCAGGAGGCGGCGGCCGCGACTCCCGCCCAAGCTCCCCGACCCGCGGGTCCTGTCCCGGGGCAGGGCACCCCGTCCTCGCAGGCTGCGGGCGGGGCACCCAGCCCCGCGCCACCCGCGGGAGGAGCGTCTGAGGCTAAGCCCCAGGCTCCGGCTTCCCCGGCTGGCGCCGAGGCGGCTAAGCAAGCTCCTGTTGCACCGGAGCAGGGAGGCTCTCAATGAGCATCTCTGCTGCTGACGTAAAAGCGCTCAGGGATCGGACTGGGGCGGCGATGATGGACTGCAAAGCGGCGCTCGCCGAATCCGACGGCGACGTGGACCGGGCGATCGAGATCCTGCGGGTGAAGGGACAGGCCTCTGCCGCCAAGCGCGAAGGGCGGGGGACCAGCGAGGGGGTTGTCGCCTCATACATTCACGCCAACGACAAGGTCGGGGCGATGGTCGAAGTCCAGTGCGAGACGGACTTCGTCGCCCGCAACGACGACTTCAAGGCGTTCGCCTACGAGGTCGCCCTGCACGTCGCTGCCGCGGCGCCGCAGTACGTCTCCGCCGAGGAGATCGCCGCCGAGGAGCGCGAGGCGGAAAAGCGCGTCTTCGAAGAGAAGGCGCGCGAAGACGGCAAACCGGACAACGTCGTCGAGAAGATCGTCGAGGGGCAGCTGGCCAAGTGGGCGAAGGAAGTGGCTTTGCTCGACCAGCCCCACGTCAACGCCGAGAAACACGACTCGAAGACGATCGAGGAGCTGCGCCAGGAGCTGGCGGCGAAGACGGGCGAGAACGTCCGCATCGCCCGCTTTGCGTACTTCCGCGTAGGGGAGTAGGACTGGCCGAAGCGCGCAGTCGCGGATAGGCTCCGCGCAGCGCCTGCCTGCCCAATCGATGGATTCCGAGCCCAAATTCAGCCGCATCCTGCTCAAGCTCTCCGGCGAGGCTTTGATGGGGGAGCGCGAGCACGGCACCGACGCCGGCGAGGTGCAGCGGATCGCCGCTCAGATCGCCGCCGTCCGCGCCCTCGGGGTTGAGGTGGCCCTTGTCGTCGGCGCTGGCAACATCTACCGCGGTCTGCAGGGAGCGGCGGCCGGCATGGACCGGGCCACCGGCGACTACATGGGGATGCTGGCGACTGTCCTCAACGCGCTGACGCTGCAGGACGCGTTGGAGAAGATCGGCGAGCACACCCGCGTGATGTCGGCGATCGACGTCAAGGAGGTCGCCGAGCCCTACATCCGCCGCCGTGCCATGCGCCACCTGGAGAAGGGCCGCGTCGTCATTTTTGCCGCCGGTACCGGCAACCCGTTCTTCACCACCGACACGGCCGCGGCGCTGCGGGCGCTGGAGATTCATGCCGGCGCGATCCTGATGGCCAAGAACGGGGTCGAGGGCGTCTACGACGCCGACCCCGCGATCCACCCCGAGGCCGAGTTCATCCCCGAGATCGGCCACCGCGAGGCGATCGAGCGCGGCCTCAAGGTGATGGACTCGACCGCGCTCTCGCTCTGCATGGACAACGACCTGCCCATCTACGTCTTCAACATGGGAGACGAGAGCAACATAGATAGGATCGTCCGCGGCGAGAGGGTGGGCACGCTGGTTTCCAGCGAGGCCGCCGACTGACGGGAAGAAGAGGAGCCCGGTGGAGCTGATCGACGAGCTGCTGGCAGACGCGAAGGACCGGATGCAGAAGTCGGTCGAGTCGAGCCGTGGCGAGCTGGCAACCGTGCGGACCGGCCGCGCCTCACCGCATCTGCTGGATCGGATCACGGTCGACTACTACGGCTCGCCGACTCCGCTGAAGCAGCTCGCCAACGTGGCCACGTCCGATGCCCGCCTGCTCACCGTGACGCCCTTCGACAAGGGCTCGATCGGGGCGATCGAGAAGGCGATCTCCGAGTCCGACGTGGGCCTGACGCCCAGCAACGACGGCAACGTGATCCGGCTGCAAGTGCCGGAGTTGACCGAGGAGCGCCGGCGCGAGATGGTCAAGGTGGTGCACGGCGTCGCCGAGGAGGGAAGGGTCGCGGTGCGCAACATCCGCCGCGACACGATGCAGGACCTGCGCGACCTGAAGAAAGAGGGGGAAGCGGGCGAGGACGATGAGCGCCGCGCCGAGACCGCCCTGCAGAAGCAGACCGACGAGGCTATCGCCGAGATCGACGAGCTGCTGAAGGGCAAGGAAGAGGAGATCCTCGAGGTGTGAGACGGCTGCAAACCGGCGCATCTCGGGCTCCTCGGTCGGTTTCCTCGGGTCACGCACAGAAGTGCGCTCCCCTCGTCACCCTCCCTGCGTCCCCCGATCTGCTTGGTTTTCGCCGTCTCACGGGGTCGTCTGGTTCCCGTGAACATTCCTAGATACGTCGCGATCATCACCGACGGCAACGGGCGCTGGGCGCAGCAGCGGGGCCTCCCAGTCATCGAGGGGCACAGGGCCGGGGCCGACACCGTCAAGGCGCGACTGCGGGACGCCGCCGAACTCGGGATCGAGGAGCTGACCGTGTTCTCGTTCTCGACCGAGAACTGGTCCCGCCCAGGCGAGGAGGTGGAGGGGCTGATGCGGATGTTCGGCGAGCGGATCGACGCCGAGACGCCGGAGCTGCGGGACGAAGGCGTGCGGATGCGCTTCGTCGGCCGCCGTGAAGGAATCGCCGCCGACCTCGTCGAGCGGATGAAGTGGGCCGAAGCGGAGACCGCCGCCAACGACCGCATCGCCCTCTTCGTCGCCTTCAACTACGGCGGCCGGGCGGAGGTAGTCGACGCCGCGCGCGGCTTCGAAGGCGGCTCCGAAGCGGAGTTCCGGCAGCGCCTCTACGCGCCAGAGATGCACGACCCGGACCTACTGATCCGGACCAGCGGCGAGCGGCGGCTTTCCAACTACCTGCTTTGGCAGTGCGCCTACTCGGAGCTCGTCTTCCGCGACGAGCTCTGGCCGGACTTCGGCCGCGAGGCGTTCGAGGAGGCACTGCGCGAGTTCGAAGCCCGGCAGCGCCGCTTCGGGGCGAGGACGCAGTGATGGAGTCAGGACAGGACAGACCGGGGGAGGGGCAGCCGGAGGAGCGGCGCCGCGGCATCGACTTCGAGCGGGCGGTAGACCTGTTCGAGGGGCTCGAGGACGAGGTCGTCGAGCGGGAGCCGAAGCCGGAGCGGGAGCCGCGCCGGAGCCGCGCGCTGCGCGGCGAGACCATGCGCCGGATCCTCTTCGCGATCCCCTGGATCCTCTTCACGATCGCGATCGTCGTCGCCGGAGACCTTCCCTTCACGTTGGCGCTGGTCGCCGTAGGCCTCGTCTGCCTGCGCGAGTACTTCGTGATGACGGCGGCGCTGCGACCGATCCAGATCGCCGCGTACATCGCCCTTCCGGCGATGATCCTCGCCTCCCACTTCGGCACTGCCTTCGACGTCCTCCTCGTCGCCACCGCCTCCTTCCCGCTCCTCTTCTTCTTTGGCGTCGATCGCAAGCACCGCGAGGGCGTCACGGTCTCGATGGGGATCACGCTGCTGGGGACGATCTGGATCGCGCTGCCCTTTGTCCACGCGGTACTGCTGCGCGACCTGCCTGACCACGGCGCGGCGCTGCTGATCGACGTCCTCGTCGGCACCTTCGCCACCGACACCGGCGCCTACGCCACCGGGCGCATGTTCGGCTCCCACCGGATCGCTCCCAGTCTCTCGCCGAACAAGACCCTGGAGGGACTCGTCGGCGGCTTTCTGATCGGCACCATGGCCTTCTGGTTCGCTGGCCTCTACCAGGACTGGCTATCGGGAATCGACGCCCTGATCATGGGCGCGGCTGTCGCCGCGATCGGGCCGGTCGGCGATCTCTTTGCCTCGCTGATCAAGCGCGATTTCGACCGCAAGGACACCGGCAAGGTCTTCGGCCCCCACGGCGGCCTGCTCGACCGCCTCGACGCGGTCCTCTTCACCGTCGTCGTCGGCTACTACCTCTCCCTGCAGCTGGTCTACTAACCGAGTTCGACTTTTGTCGTCCTATGCGCGACAAAAGTCGAAGCTCACCGCCGCCCTATGCTCTGCCCTCGATGAAGAAGCTGGTGATACTCGGGTCGACCGGCTCGATCGGGACCCAGGCGCTGCAGATCGTTGCTGACTCCCAGGAGCTGCAAGTCGTCGGCCTCGCCGCCGGCTCGCGCTGGGAGACGCTGCTGGAGCAGGCGCGTCAGCACGGCGTACCGGCGGTAGCGCTCGCCGACGCCGGTGCGGCCGAGCGCGCCCGGAGTGCCTGGGACGGCCGTGTTCTCGCCGGCGAGGAGGGGGTCCGCGACCTGATCGCCTCGTCCGGCGCAGACCTCGTCCTCAACGGGATGGTCGGGGCGGCAGGGCTGGGCCCGACCGTCGTCGCGCTGAGCGAGGGGATCGACCTGGCGCTCGCCAACAAGGAGAGCCTGGTGGTGGGGGGCGAGCTGGTGACGCAATTAGCGGAAGCGACCGGGGCGACGATCGTGCCGGTCGACTCCGAGCACACCGCCCTGCACCAGCTGATCGCCGGCCAGCCGCCCGGCAGCGTCGAGCGGCTCGTCATCACTGCCAGCGGCGGGCCCTTCCGGGGTCGCAGCCGCTCCGAGCTGGAGGACGTGACCGTGGAGGACGCTCTCGCGCACCCAACCTGGGCGATGGGAGGAAAGATCACGATCGACTCGGCGACGCTGATGAACAAGGGGCTGGAGCTGATGGAGGCACACCACCTCTTCGGCACCCCCTACGAGCGCATCGACGTCGTCGTCCACCCGCAGTCGCTGATCCACGGCTTGGTCCAGCTCGCCGACCGGGCGATGCTCGCCCACATCGGACCCCACGACATGAGGGTGGCGATCTCCTACGCACTGCACGGGGGCGAAAGCGTCGACCTGCCGATCGAGCCCGTCGACCTCGTCGCCGTCGGCGAGCTGACCTTCGAGCCAGCCGACCTCGACGCTTTTCCGGCCCTGCGCCTTGCCCGCGAGGCGGCGGTCACGGGGGGAACCGCCCCTTGCGTGCTCAACGCCGCCAACGAGGTCGCGGTCCACGCCTTCCTCGACGGGCGGGTCGGCTTCGCGGCGATCCCGGCGACGATCGAGGCGGTGCTGGCGGAGATGCCGGCGCGGGAGGTCACCCACTTCGAGCAGCTGTTCGCCGTTGACGCCGAAGCCCGCCGCCACAGCGAAGAGAAGGTGGGAGGGTTGGCAAGGGTATGAACTGGGTCCTGATCTTCCTCGGCTTCTCGCTGCTGATCGTCCTGCACGAGGCCGGGCACTTTTTCGCCGCCAAGGCGACCGGGATGCGGGTCGAGCGCTTCTTCCTCTTCTTCCCGCCAAAGCTGGTTTCGGTCAAGCGCGGCGAGACGGAGTATGGAATCGGGGCGATCCCCGCGGGCGGCTTCGTGAAGATCAGCGGCATGAACCCCGACGAGGAGTTGCCGCCGGAGGCGAAGGGGCGGGGGTACTACGACCAGCCAGTCTGGAAGCGAATCGTGGTGATCGGCGCTGGCCCCGTGGTGAACATCGTCTTGGCCTTCCTGATCTTCTTTTTCGTGCTCTGGGGCGCGAACAGCGACACGCTGACGAGGCTGGGCTTCGCAGATGTGACGCCAACCGTTGGCAGCATCAAAGCCGACACGCCGGCTGCCGAGGCTCTGCGGCGCGGCGACCGGATCGTCGCCGTCGACGGGCGCCGTTATCCCGGTCTCGGCCTCGAAGACCGCCTGATCGAGTTCATCAACCAGGTCGGTACGCACGAGTGCGCAGGCGAGCCGAAAAAGGGTTGCCTTGCCCGCACCCCCGTCGAGTTGACGGTCCGTCGCGACGGGCAGCTGAAGACGATTGCCGTGCGGCCGGAATACGACCCCAGCCTAAAGCGCACCCGGATCGGGTTTGGCTACGGCAGTGAAGTGATCGCGGGCAGTCCGGCCGAGCGCAGCCTCGACCTGATGTGGCGGGTCACGAGCGGCACTGTCAGCGTCTTCGCCAGGCTCTTCGAAGAGGAGCGGCGTAAAGAAGTCTCGGGACTGGTCGGCGTCAGCGACGTCGCCAATCAGACGCTCGAGGTGAGCACCGAGCGCTCTCTGCTGCTTCTGGGCCTGGTCAGCCTCTCGCTCGGCCTGATCAACCTCTTCCCCTTCCTGCCCCTCGATGGCGGACACATCTTCTGGAGTCTGGTCGAGAAGGTGCGAGGTTCGCCGGTCCCATTCTCGGTCATGGAGCGCGCCGGAGCGGTCGGCTTCGTGCTGGTGATCATGCTCTTCTTCCTCGGCCTCAGCAACGACATCGGCCGCCTCACGGGCGACGGCTTTGAGGTTCGCTAGGGCGGCGCCGCGCACCTGCCCCGATAGCCTGTAGGGGTGGCCTCGAAGCGGCAGATCTTCGTCGGCGGCGTGCCGATCGGCGGCGGAGCGCCCGTCGCCGTGCAGACGATGACCAAGACCGAGACCGCCAACCTGGCGGCGACGATGGAGCAGATCCGCAAGGTCGCCGACGCGGGGGCGGACCTGGTTCGCGTCGCCGTGCCGCGCGACGATGACGCCGAGGCGCTGCGGACGATTGTCCGCGAATCGCCGATCCCGGTGATCGCCGACATCCACTTCAACCACACGCTGGCGCTGAAGGCGATCGATGCCGGGGCCCACTGCATCCGGCTCAACCCCGGCAATATCGGCGGCCGCGAGAAAGTCGCCGAGGTGGCCGAGAAGGCGACCGCGGCGGGGGTGCCGATGCGAATCGGCGTCAACTCCGGCTCGCTCCCCAAGCACCTGCATGAGCTCGAGCGCGAGGCCCCGGTGGAGGCACTCGTCGCCGCGGCGGTCGAGTTCGTTGAGCTGATGGAGGGCCTCGACTTCGAGAACTTCAAGGTCTCGATCAAGTCGACCAACGTCCCCAACACGATCGCCGCCAACCGGATGCTGGCCGAGAAGATCCCTTACCCGCTGCACCTGGGGATCACCGAGGCGGGGACCAAGTGGTCGGGATCACTCAAATCGGCGGTAGGGCTCGGCACCCTGCTCGCCGACGGGGTCGGCGACACGATCCGGATCAGCCTCTCCACCTTCCACGCTGAGGAGGAGGTCAAGGTCGCCTGGGAGATCCTCAAGGCGCTGCAGCTGCGCGAGCGGGGGCCTGTGCTGATCGCCTGTCCCACCTGTGGGCGCCTGCAGTTCGACATGGACTCCGTCGTCGCCGAGATCGAGCAGCGCCTGGAGAGCTACGCGGAGCCGATCGAGGTCGCGGTCCTGGGCTGCGCCGTGAACGGGATCGGCGAGGCGAGCCACGCCGACTTCGGCATCACCGGCGCCAAGAACGAGGGCCTGATCTTCTCCCACGGCAAGCCGCTGCGGAAGGTGCCGCAGGCGAAGCTGGTCGACGCCCTCTTCGAGGAGATCGACAAGTCGCTCGACCGCGGCGGGGTGGAGGTTGATGATGCGAAGTCCGCCGAGGGCGGCGCTTGGCTGGCGAAGATCGAGGAGGAAAACGCCGGCGACCTGACGCCGGAGAAGATCGCGCAGTTGGAGCACGAGGCGTCGCAGAGCGGGGAGACCGACAAGGTTCTCCTCGATGAGGATGCTTCCCCGACGGCGGGACGGAGATTCACCAGGGCCTAGCCGCTCCGGGGCCGGATAGGTTTCCCGGCGTGACGCGACTCAGCCAGACGTTCCTGCCAACGCTGAAGGATCCGCCGAGCGATGCGGAGGCCCTGTCTCACAAGCTGATGGTGCGGGCGGGGCTGATCCGGCAATTGGGGGCGGGACTTTGGACTTATCTGCCGGCGGGGTGGAGGGTTCACCGGAAGGTCGAAGCGGTGATCCGGGAGGAGATGGAGGGGATCGGGTGTCAGGAGATGCTGATGCCGGTGCTGCAGCCCGCCGAGCCGTGGAAGAAGACCGGGCGCTACGGGATCGAGGAGCTGTTCAAGCTCGAGGACCGCAAGGGGGCGGAGATGGCGCTGGCGATGACGCACGAGGAGTGCGTCACCTACCACGTAGCCCGCGAGGTCCGCTCCTACCGCGACCTGCCGCTGATGCTCTTCCACATCCAGACCAAGGAGCGCGACGAGCCGCGGCCGCGAGCCGGCGTGCTGCGCACCCGCGAGTTCACGATGAAGGACGCCTACTCCTTCGACCGCGACGAGGAGGGGCTGGCGCGCTCGTACGAGCTACAGAGCGAGGCCTACGCGCGCATCTTCGACCGCTGCGGTCTGCGCTGGCACCGGGTCGAGTCGGACGTCGGGATGATGGGCGGCTCCGGCGCGCACGAGTACATGGCGCCCTGTCCGGCCGGCGAGAACGAGGTGGCACTTGCGCCCGGTTACGCCGCCAACGTCGAGATCGCCTCGGCGCAGCCGCAGCCGGTCGAGCTGCCGCCCCCGCTCGACGCTCCGGAGCCGGTCTCGACGCCCGGACAGACGACCGTCGACATAGTCTCGGGCGCCCTCGGAGTGGCGCGCGGGGCCCTGATCAAGGCGATGCCGGTCGTGGTCGAGGGCCGCGGCATGGTGCTGGTGCTTCTGCGCGGCGACCACCGCCTCAACGAGGTGAAGCTGCGCAACGCCCTCGGTGCCGATTTCCGCCAGGCGCAGACCGAGGAGATCGAGGCCGAGGTGGGACCAGCCGGCTACATCGGTCCGGTCGCGGCAAGGGTGCCGGTGCTCAAGGACGCCGCAATCGCCGGAGAGTCCTTCGTCTGTGGCGGCAACGAGCTCGACGCCCACCTGCGCGGCATCCGGCCCGGCCGCGACTTCGAGTTCGAGGAGGTCGACGTGCGCACCGTCGAGGCCGGCGACACGGCGCCCGGCGGCGGCGCAATCGAGATCGAGCCGGCGATCGAGATCGGCAACATCTTCAAGCTCGGCAGCCGCTACTCGGAGCCCCTCGGCGCCACCTTCCTAGACGAAGAGGGTGGCGAACGCCCGGTCGTAATGGGCAGCTACGGGATCGGTCCTGCGCGGGTGGTCGCCGCCGCGATCGAGCAGGAGGCCGACGAGCGCGGCATCGTTTGGCAGCGAGCCCTGGCGCCCTGGCAGGTCCACCTCGTCTCCCTAGCCAAGGCCGGCGAGACGGAGCGCGAGGCCGCCGACGGCCTCTACGAGCAGCTGCGGGAGGCCGGCGCCGATGTCCTCTACGACGACCGCGATGCCGGGCCCGGGGAGAAGCTGACCGACGCCGAGCTGCTCGGCTGCCCGCTGCGTGTCGTGGTCGGTCGCCGCGGGCTCGCGCAGGGCGTCGTCGAGGCGAGCGAGCGGGCCTCGGGGGCCGAGCACGAGTTGCCCGTCGAGGAGGCCGCCGAGCGAGCGCTGGCCATCCTCGGCGGCGGCGATGGCTGACAAGGCCCCCTTCGGGCGCGGCCGGGTCCGTCGCCTCTTCGGGCTCGACCGCAGCGGACCGCCGCCGCCGCAGACGCGCGAGGGCCAGCCGCTCAACCCCTGGACGCTGCCCAACCTGGTCGGCTACCTGCGCCTCGCCGGGCTGCCGGTCTTCCTCTACCTCGCCTTCGACTCCGGCGACGGACGCGACGCCGCTGCTGCGGCGATCTTCTGGCTGATTGCCGCCGGCGATTACCTCGACGGGCTGCTCGCCCGCATCACCGGCCAGTACAGCCGCCTCGGCGCTCTGCTCGACCCCCTGATCGACCGCCTCACGATCCTCGCCGGCGCCGCCGTCTGCTGGCACTTCGAGCTGCTACCGCGCTGGGCGCTCGCCCTACTCGCGGCGCGAGAGTTGGCGATGCTGCTGCTCGCCCAGTACGGCCTGCGCCACGGGGTGCAGCTCGCGGTCAACTGGCCGGGTCGGATCTCGGTCTTCCCGATCATGGGTGGGATCTTCTTCGCCCTCGCCGTCGAGGGCTGGGTGCCGGAAGCGCTGGTCGTCTTCGGCCTCGCGCTCGCCCTGCTGGCCACTGCGCTCTACGCACGCACCGGCATCCGGGAAGCGCGGGCGGCACGGGCGGCGCAAGGAAGCGCCCACTTTGGCTGAACCTTCAACCTACAGTTGAACCTTTGCTCGACGCACCTATAATCGCCGCAGCGGCCAACGGAGGCAAAGGCCTCCCCGATCGAGGAGTGAGATGGAGGACACCACCTTTCCCGATCTCGGCTCAGTCAGCGACGAAGAGCTGAAAGAGCTGATCGACAAGCTCACCGAGGAGGAGAACGAGATCTCCTATCGGCGCCGGGTCCTGCACGGCAAGATCGACATCCTGCGCGCCGAGCTGGTCACTCGCCTGCGCCACAAGCGCGAAAGCGGCGACTCGCTGATCTCCGGTGACGACGTCGCGCAACTGACCGACATTCTCGCCGGCAAGACGCAGCAACCGCCACCCGAGGACAAACCGGCGGCCTAGGAGCGAAGGAGCGAGCGATGGCCGCCCACTGCCCGGAGTGCGGATTTGTCAACCCCGAGGGGGCCAACTACTGCCAGAAGTGCGGCGCCTTCCTCGGCGGTCCCTCCGAGGGCGGCGAGGAACCGACGACGATGACCTACACGGTCGACGACACCGGCGAGATGCAGCGGATCGACATCGACCAGGTTGTCGAGCGCGAGGGAGCGGCGCTGGTGATCCGCTCCGGGGGCGGCCGAGCGGGGGAGAGCTTCACGATCACCGAGGACCGGATCAGCATCGGCCGCAGTCCCGACGCCGGCGTCTTCCTCGACGACGTCACCGTCTCCCGCAACCACGCGCTGCTGGTGCGGCGGCGCGATGGCCTCTACATCGATGACCTCGGCTCGCTCAACGGGACCTACGTGAACCGGCGCCGCATCGAGTCGCACCTGCTCGCCGACGGCGACGAGATTCAGGTCGGCAAGTACAAGCTGAGCTACTTGGAGAAGTAGGAAGCAGATGGCCGTCTCCGAGCAGCATCACCGCCAACGCGACTCGCGACCGCGCAAGGCGCTGACGATCGGCGCCGTCTGCAAGATCCTCCAGGGCGAGTTCGACGACGTCTCGATCTCAAAGATCCGCTACCTGGAGGACCAGAAACTGCTCAGCCCGCGGCGCACGCCGGGCGGCTACCGTCTCTACAGCCAGTCCGACGTCGAGCGTCTACGGACGATCCTGCGCCTGCAGCGCGACGAGTTCCTGCCGTTGCGGGTGATTCGCCAGGAGCTGGCGGCCGGCGGCGACCTCGACTTCTCCGGCAGCGGTGGCGATCGGCGGCCGGCGGCCGGGGCGGTGCGGCGAGCGATCCTCGTCAACACCTCCAACGCCTACCTCGGCCTCGAGGAGCTGATCGAGGAGACCGGCGCCCGCGCCGAGCTGATCGCCGAGCTCGAGAACTTCGGCATAGTCGAGCCGGAGAAGCGCGACGGCAAGATCGTCTACGACGAGACCGACCGCGAGATCGTCCGCGCCGCCAACGAGCTCTCGCGGGTCGGCGTCGGGGCACGCAACCTGCGGGTCTTTCGCTCCTCGGCCGACCGCGAGTCGAACCTGCTGGAAGCGCTGCTTGGTCCCTCGCTGCGCTCGCGCAACCCGGAGCGGCGCAAGGAGGCCCTGGAGAGCCTCGAGAGCTTGGCCGCGACTGTCAGCCACCTGAAGCACCTGCTGCTGGTGCGGGACCTGCGTCGCCTCGCCGGCGACTGAGGCCGCCGCCCTCAATGCCACGGGTCACCCGCAGCCGGACCGTCGCGGCGCCGCCCCGCGAGGTCTGGGACCTGGTCTCCGACCCCTACAGCCTGCCGCGCTGGTGGCCGCGCGCGACCAGGGTGGAGGGCGTCGACCGCAAGCCCGGCGGCCGACGCAGCCAGTGGACGATGGTGCTGGAGACGGCAGAGGGGCGCGGGGTGCGGGCGGACTACCGCTGTGTCAGCTCCGCTGAGGGCGAGCGCTACGCCTGGGAGCAGCAGCTGGCGGGGACCCCATTTGAGCGCCACCTGCGCAGCTCGGCGGTCGAGATCGTGCTGTCTGCGGAGGGCGAGGGGACCGAGATCTCGCTGCGCTCCGACCAGAAGCTGAGAGGCCTATCCCGGCTCGGTTCGAGGATGATGCGCGGCGGCCAGGGTAAGACGCTGGAGCAGGCGCTCGACGGGATCGAGGCGGCGCTCGGAGGCAACGAGTGAATGCGCCTGGTGCAAAACTCGGAATATGTCCGACTAAGGCGTCAAGGGTGCGGAGATGATCGAACCGCGACGAGATTCCAAGTGGTGGGGGTGGGGCGATCCGTCGGTCGAGCCGGAGCTGGACGTTGAGGCGCAGGCGACCCTGGCCGAGTGGATCGGCGAGCTGACGCCGACCCCGCACGCCGCATCACTCGACGGTTTCCAGCTGCCAGATCCGGAGCCGCTGCCCGACGCCCTCATCGAGGCAGTGGGGGCCGAGGCCGTCTTCACGGCGGTCGAGGACCGACTTCGGCACGCGACCGGGTGCGGCTATGCCGACCTGGTGCGGCTGCGCAGCGGCCGGCTCGAGGCCGCGCCAGACGCGGTGCTGCTTCCCGCCGACGCGGACGCCGTCCAGCGGGTGCTCGAAATCTGCACTGCGGAGGGGATTGCGATCGTCCCCTACGGTGGCGGCACCAGCGTCGTCGGTGGGGTCGAGCCGTTCCGGGGAGCGCACGGTCGGCTCCTCAGCCTCGACCTCTCGCGGCTGCGTGGGGTCGAGGTCGACGAGCGCTCGCTGACCGCGCGCCTCGGAGCTGGCCTGCGGGGTCCCGAGGCAGAGGCGGCGCTCGCCCAGCGCGGCGTCACCCTCGGCCACTTCCCGCAGTCGTTCGAGTACGCGACGATCGGCGGCTTCGCCGCGACCCGCTCGGCCGGGCAATCCTCGAGCGGCTACGGTCGCTTCGACGAGGTCGTCAGCGCGGTGCGCCTGCTCGCGCCCACCGGCGAGCTGCGAACCCTGGAGACGCCGCACACTGCTGCCGGGCCCTCGCTGCGCCAGACCGTGATCGGCTCCGAGGGAGTTCTCGGCGTCATCCCGGAGGTGACCGTGCGGGTGCGGCCCGCGCCTGCGATCCGACGCTACGAGGGCTGGATGGCTGAGAGCTTCGAAGCCGGCGCCGAGATCGTGCGGGCACTGGCGCAGGGGCCCGGACTGCCCGCCGTGATCAGGATCTCCGACGAGGAGGAGACGCGCGCCTCGCTGGCGCTGTCCGGCCCCCGCGGGGTCGCGGGGGCGCTGTTTGGCCGCTATCTCGCCCTGCGCCGCCGTGGCGAGGGCTGCCTGATCGTCGTCGGGGTTGAGGGCGACGAGGAGTCGGTCTCCCGCCGCCGCGCGCTCACGGTGCGGGAGCTACGGCGGGGTGGCGCCGCCTACCTAGGCCAGGCCGCCGGCCGCTCCTGGGAGCACGGCCGCTTCCAGGGCCCCTATCTGCGCGACACGCTGATGGACGCCGGCGCGATCGTCGAGACCCTGGAGACCTCGCACACCTGGGCGCGGCTGGAAGAGCTGCGCGGAGTCGTCGGCACCGCGATCCGCAACTCGCTCGCCGCCCAGGGCACGCCGGGCCTGGTGCTCTGCCACCTTTCTCACGCCTACGCCGACGGCGCGTCGCTCTATTACACGTTCATCGCCCGTGCCCGTGTGGGGGAAGAGCTGGACCAGTGGCGGGCGGTGAAGCGGGCCGCCTCGGAGGCGATCGTCGCCACCGGCGCCACCATCACCCACCACCACGCGATCGGCCGCGATCACGCCCCCTACATGGAGGCAGAGGTCGGCGCGCTCGGGATAGAGGCCCTGCGCGCGCTCAAGGAACGACTCGACCCAACGGGGATCATGAACCCCGGCAAGCTTTTGCCGTCGAGCTAGCTGCTCTCGGCGGAGGCTTGGACCAGCGGGCCCTCGATGTCCCCGCTGAGGACGGTCTCGCCGGTGTAGCGGGGGAGGCGTTGGTCGCGCCTGGCTGCGGCAACCTCGGCTTGATAGGCGGCGTTGGCGGTCTGCGAGACCTTGATCTCGCGGAAGGAGCCGCTGGCGACGAGGGCGAGCAGTTCGGTCGGCACCGGGAAGCGTGCCGCGAGTTTGCCGTTCTCGCCGACTTTGACGGCCCCCACCCGCAGGGCAAGTTTCGGCGCACGGTAGAGCCAGATCGCGTAGTTCTCGCCCGGCGCGCTGGGCGCCAAACCCTGTGCCAGTACCTGCAGGACCACCCGTTTGCCGAGTCTGCCGAACAGTGCCTGGCCTTCGCCATCCCCGTCACCTTCGGGCTCCAGGGCGGCTTGGGTCAGTTTGCCGTTGGCGGTATCGAGACTGCCCTGCAGCGCGGCGCCCGAGTCGTCGGAGCCGCCGTCGCCGCCGATATCGATCGCGCCGGTGGCGAAGAGCACGATCAGCAGCACGACGACCGCACCCCCGATCAGCTCCCAAAGGCGCCTGCCCTGGGGCAGAGCCAGCCGAGCGCCAGCCGAGCGCCGACCAGGCCTGTCCCCATGCTGCTCAGCCTTGCTGGGCGCGGAGCGGTCTCTGCGTGGGGGAGGAGACGATTCTGCCGCGGGTGGCGTGGGGCGGGGTTCCTCGCCGGCAGCGTCGTCCCGCGAGGACGAGGAGCCCCGCCCCACGACAGGACCCGCGGCCGACTCACCCTCGTCCAAAGCGTTCAAGGCACCCTTGACCCTCGAGCGCACCTCGTCCACGCTCAGTCCCATCAGGGCCGCGATGTCGCCATACCCCTCTTCGCGCTGCGCGAGCAATCGCAGCAGCGCCCTCTGGTCGTCGCTCAGCGGCACGGGCGCTGAACCCTACGCGATGCGCTCGCGGCCGGTCTGAGTAGGGTGCGCGGGGATGGCGGACGATCCACGCGGGCTCACCTCGCACTTCGACGCGCTGGTCGGGACGGAGTGGCTGGATGACGATCCGGACCACGCCCGGGTGCGGGTCTCGATGCGTGACGAGCTGCGTCAGCCGGTGGGGCTGATGCACGGCGGCGTGATCTCGACCTTGGTCGAGAGCGTCTGCTCGCGCGCCACCGCGCTGGCGGTGCTGGGCGACGGCATGGCGGCGATGGGGCAGTCGATCTCGGTCAGCTTTATGCGGCCGATCACGGAGGGGCACGCGGAGGTCAACGCCCGCGCCCGTCACCGCGGCCGCACCACCTGGGTCTGGGACGCCGAGGTTCGTGACGCTGAGGGCCGACTCTGCGCCCTCGCGCAGATGACGATCGCCGTCAGGCCCTTGCCGAAAGACCTAGCCGCCGAAGCGATTCGTTATCGGTAGCCGGCGGTCGCGGCCGAACGCCTTCGGCGTGATGCGGATGCCGGGGGCCGCCTGGCGCCGCTTGTACTCCGAGCGGTCGACCATGCGAACGACGT
The DNA here is from genome assembly GCA_963817945.1 of uncultured Solirubrobacterales bacterium. GTDB lineage: Bacteria > Actinomycetota > Thermoleophilia > Solirubrobacterales > 70-9 > VRUE01. The sequence continues at coordinate 449,964 of CAWFQH010000004.1, forward strand.
CATCGACGACCTCGGCCGGCAGGCCCGCCGCGATCATCTCCTCGCGGCCCTGGTCGCGCTCGATGTAGGCCTCGAGGATGCGATCGAGCAGGTCGTAATCAGGGAGGGAATCGGAGTCGCGCTGGTCGGGCCGCAGCTCGGCTGACGGCGCCCGCTCCAACACCGAGGCGGGCACGAGCTCGCGCCCGGCGCCAGCGTTGCGGTGTCGAACCAGCTCGTAGACGAGCGTCTTCGGCACGTCCTTGATCGCCGCGAAACCTCCCGCCATGTCGCCGTAGAGGGTGGCGTAGCCGACCGACATCTCGCTCTTGTTGCCGGTGGTGAGCACCAGCCAGCCGTGCTTGTTGGAGAGCGCCATCATCAGGTTGCCGCGGATCCGCGCCTGGATGTTCTCGGCCGCTAGATCGGGCTCGGAGGGACGGGCCGGATCGCGGGGGAGGGGCTCCGGGCCGGCGCCGTCCGCAGTAGCGAAGGGCTCGGCTAGGACGTCCTCGTAGGCGGCCATTGCTGCGGCGATTGGGATCTCGATTGCCTCGGCGCCGAGGTTGACGGCGATCGTCCGCGCGTCCTCTTGAGTCGCGTCGCTGGAGTGGGGGGAGGGCATCACCACGCAGCTGACGTTCTCCGGCCCCAGCGCGTCTACCGCCAACAGCGCCACCAACGCCGAGTCGATCCCCCCGGAGAGAGCGAGGCCGACGTGGCGGAAGCCGTTCTTGCGCACGTAGTCGCGCAGCCCCAGGACCAGCGCCGCGTATACCTCCGCCAGGTCGGGCAGCGACTCAACCAGCTGGCCCTCCCCGCCCGGAATCTCGCAGATCAGCAGCTCCTCCTCGAACTGGGCGGCGCGGGCGACGACGCGGCCGCTCGGGTCGACGACGAAGCTGTGGCCGTCGAAGACCAGCTCGTCCTGGCCGCCGACGAGGTTGCAGAAGGCGAGATTGGCGCCGTAGGCACGGGCGCGCTCGGCGAACATCTGCTCGCGCTCGCGCCCCTTTCCGCGGTGGTAGGGCGACCCGGAAGGGTTGGCGATCAGCCGAGCGCCTGCCGCTGCCTCGAGCGAGGCGGGCGGCCCCTCCGACCAGAGGTCCTCGCAGACGGTCAGTCCAACCCGTGCGCCGGCAACCTCAATCGTCGAAGGCTCCTCGCCCGGCAGAAAGTAGCGCTGCTCGTCAAAGACGGCGTAGTTGGGCAGACGGTTCTTGCGGTAGATCGTCTTCACCTCGCCTGCCGAGAGGACGGCGAGCGAGTTGTGCGCGTGGCGGTGATCGCCGCCGCCGGCAGCCGGCTCGGCGAAGCCGACCAGCGCCGTCGTCTCGCCGACGTCGCGCGCGAGCTCCTCGACCGCCGCCCGGTTGGCCTCGACGAAATGGCGCTTTAGGTAGAGGTCCTCGGCCGGATAGCCCGGGATGCAGAGCTCGGGGAAGATCGTCAGCGCCGCGCCCTCTGCTTCGGCGCGGTGTATCCACTCGGCGACCTTCGCCGCATTGCCGTCGACGTCGCCGACCGTGGGGTCGATCTGCGCCAGCGCTATCCGCACTACTGGACCGGCACTGCGCCGTTGCCCGCCTCCACGCGCCTCTTGTCCGCGGAGTCCGCGACCCCAGCGGGCGCCGTCGCGACGATTTCGCGCACAGCGCTTTCGAGGTCAAGCGCGAAGCTGTCGAGGTCCGCCATCGCGTCGTAATCGCCGACGAGGCCGAAATCGACCTGGCCGTTATAGGACATGATCCCGACGCAGAGGGCCTGGCGGCGCGCCAGCGGCACCATCGGGAAGATCGATTCCATCTTCCGCCCCAGCACATAGAGGGGGAACTGCGGCCCCGGCACGTTGGTGACGACGAGGTTGAAGAAGCGTTGAGCCGGCTGCAGCCGGGCCGCCTGGGAGGCGATCGTCGGCGGTGCGAAGTCGGTCAGCTTGGTGAGGATTTCGGCGCCGACGGCCTGTCCCGATCCCTTCAGGTCGCCCATCGTCTCGCTCGCCAAGCGCAGCCGCTCCAGCGGGTCTTCGCACCAGACAGGGAGCGGGGCCATCATCGCCGCGATCCTGTTGCCCAGCGCGCCGCGCTCCTCCTCGGCGCGGACGCTTACCGGCACCATCGCCCGTAGCTCCAGCCCCTCGGTGTCGTGGCCACGGGCACGCAGGTAGTTGCCGAGGGCGCCGGTCACGACCGAAAGGACGACGTCGTTGACGGTGCCTCCGTGCGCGTTCTTGACCCGCTTGAAGTCGTCGAGGTCGGCCCGGACAAAGGCGAGGCGGCGGTGGGAGCCGATCTCGACATTGAACGGCGTCCGCGGCGCCGAGAGCCCGGTTTCGATCAGCTCGCCAGTGGCACCGAGGCCGCGCAGCACCCGGCGTGGCGCCCGCACGGCCGCGCGCACCCCGCGCGCAATCTCGCGCGGGCTGGTCGCCCGCTCGCGCAGCGCCTCCGCAAGCAGCTCCAGGTCGGTCGGCTCCGGCCGCGGCGCCCACTTGGGCGGTCGAACCGGCGGGCTCTCGGGCTTCTTCTCGACGTCGAAGAGGACGGTGGTGATGTCGACCCCGGAGACCCCATCGACAAGGGCATGGTGACTCTTGCCGACGATCGCGAACCGATCCCCTTCGAAGCCCTCGACCAGCCATAGCTCCCACAGCGGCTTGCTGCGGTCGAGCTGCTGGGAGAAGATCCGTGAGGCGAGGTTGCGCAGTTGCTCCTCGGACCCCGGCGCCGGCAGCGCGGTGCGGCGCACGTGGTAGTCGAGGTTGAGGTAGGGATCGTCGACCCAGACCGGGCGGCCCTGGTGGAAGGGGACGAAGCGAAGCTTCTGGCGGAAGCGCGGAACCAGGTGCAGGCGGGCCTCTATGTGGTCCCGGAACTCCTCGTGGCTAGGGGGCGATCCCTCGAAGAGGATCGTCGAGGCGACGTGCATGTGCGCGCCGGCACGCTCCAGGTGGAGAAACGAGGAGTCGAGTCCGGTCAGTCGATCTGCACCCATGCTGGAGATCTTCGCACAGCGAAGCGCAGGGGCCGAGCCCTCAGGCGGCGAATCCCAGGCGCAGCTGATCGCTGCTCTCATCGTCGTCCGCAGCATCCTCCACGGTGTCTTCTTCGGCGCGTTCGAAGGAGGCGACACGGACCCCGAGCAGGCGTACCGGCCGGGGCGGAGAGTAGGCCCGCAACAGCTCCAATGCGACCGGAGTGACGACGGCGGGGTCGTTGGTCGGCTCCTCGACCGTCTGCGAGCGGGTCGCGTTGGTCCAGTCGTCGAGCCTCACCTTGATCCCGATCGTCCGTCCCTCGAGCTCGCGCGAGCGCAGTCGCCGGCAGAGCTCCTCGGAAAGAGAGACGATCGACGCCGCCATCTCGGCCTCGTCGGCGACGTCGACGTCGAAGGTCGTCTCCGCCGACTGCGACTTGGTCTCCCGCACGACGGCAATCGGCGTGTCGTCCTCAAAGCGGGCTCGCGCTGACAGCCAGCGGCCGCTGCGCGGTCCGAACTCGCGCTCGAGCGCGGCCGGATCGCGGGCTCGGAGCTCGGCGAGCGTGCGCACCCCCATCCGCTCGAGCTTCGCCACGGACTTGGGGCCGATTCCCGGGATCAATCCGGGCGACTCGGCAGCGAAGCGCTCCAGCGCCTCCGCCCGCGAGAGGACCACCAGCCCGCCCGGCTTGCCCAGCTCGCTGGTGATCTTGGCCAGCAGCCGGTTCTCAGAGATCCCGATCGAGCAGCCGAGGCCGGTCTCCTCACGTATCTCGGTGGCGATCCGCCGCATCGTCGCCTTCGGCGAGAAGAGCCCGGTCAGGTCGATGTAGGCCTCGTCGAGCCCGACCACCTCGACCGTCTCTGCATTGCGCCGCAGGACCCCCATCACTTCCCCTGACGCCCCGCGGTAGGCGGTGAAGTCAGGCTGCAGGTAGACGGCATCCGGCAACCGTCGCCGCGCTACCGCCGCCGGCATCGCCGAGTGGATCCCGGCCAGCTTCCGCGCCTCGTAGCTGGCGGTCGTGACCACCGCCCGCGGCCCCGACCCGCAGACGACCACCGGCTTACCCTTCAGCTCCGGCCGCCGCCGCAGCTCGACCGACGCGTAGAAGGCGTCCATGTCCAAATGCGCGACGCAGCGGGCCCAACCGTTCACGCATTCAGGTTAGGCGCGGGGGCGGATCGAGCCGAGTGGAAGCGGTTGGTCTTAGCGCTCGCGGGGTAGCATCGGCCCGTGGCCGACGTTACCCACGTCAAGATCGAGGATCTCGAGGCGATCGACGGGGTACTCGAGGGGATCAAGTTCCACAAAGCCGCGGCAGGTCTCGGGGTCAGCGCCTTCGGCATCTCGATCATCGACATGGCGCCTGGAGCCGACGAATACCCCGAGCACGACCATTCGGAGGAGGGAATCGGCGGCCAGATGTTCGCCAAGCGCCCCGGCCAGCTCGGCCAGGAGGAGGTCTACGTGGCCCTCCAGGGCTCTGGCACCGTCGAAGCCGCCGGCGAGCAGTACCCGCTCGATGATGACCACATCGTTCGCCTCGGGCCCGAGGTCAAACGCAAGGTCGTTCCCGGGCCCGACGGGCTCCGCCTCTTGGCCCTCGGTGGCACCCCCGGCGCGGCCTACGACGCCGAAGGCCGTCTCTAGCGGGCTGCGTCAATCGAGGATCGGCTCGGCCGCCGCCTCGGCGATTCCGCCCTCCGCCATCTCCCGGCACGCGCGCTCGATCCGTTGGGTGTCGAGGTAAGCGTGGAAGTAGACAACCTTGCCCCAGCGCACCCGCAGCCAGTGGGCGCCTTCGTTTGCGTAGGGCGAACCGATCTGGGGTCGCAGGTGGGCCGTCCATTGGGCCGCGATCCAGAGGTCCCACGGCCAGCCGCCGGAGAGCACGCGATGAACTTCGAAGTCGTGTCCTGGATAGAGCCGTCCGAGACGTTCGAACCAGCGCAGCACCGCATCGCGCGAGCGCCGCTCGCCGCCGAGTGGATGGTCCCCGGGGAAGACGTGGTGGACGTCGCCGGACATCCTTGCCGTTGAGGCACTCCACTCGCCACGCGAGAGCCGGGCAAAAGTCGCTTCGACCTGGCGCCTGGCTATGAAATTCATTCCAACCATCGGCTCCGCTCGATCCCTGGATTGCACGGCATCCTAGACTTGCTCCGTGGCGTCGGCCGAGGCGAAGAATCTCGAGGCGATCTCGAAGGCGATCGACCAGCACAACCGCAACTGCCCGTTCCCAGCTGCGGAGGTGCGGATGAACCCGTTCGAGGTCGAGCGGCTCGGCTGGGAGGAGATCCGCGGCCTGCCCGTAGTGCCCGATTCGCAGATCGGCACCGGCCGCTTCCGCATCGTCTGCTCGCAGGAACTGGACGACGAGGGCCTCGAGGAGGTCGAGGCCGTAGGCCAGGAGCTTCAGACCGTCGCCCCAGCCGAAAACTGACGGCTTAGACCTCGCTCCAGAAGTCAAAACCGATTTCGCTCAGCAGCCGTTGCGCCTCGATGTTGAGTTGGGTCAGCTCGCCGGTCCAGATCAGGACGCCCATCGCGATCAGGATCGCGCCGCCGGTGGCGACTATCGCCTGGTAGTGGCGCTTGACGACCGCGAAGGCAGTCGTCATGCGAGAGAAAGCGACCGCGGTGAGCAGGAAGGGGATCGCCAGGCCGGCCGAGTAGACCGCCAGGAGGAAGGCACCGCGGCCCGGCGAGTCGGTCAGCGAGGCAGCGGTGAGGATCGCGCCCAGGGTTGGGCCGATACAGGGCGTCCAGGCGATCGCGAAGGCGGCGCCGGCGACTATGGGACCGCCCTTGCCTGCTCGATCCATCAGCGCCTCGACGTGCCACTCGCGATTGAGGCGGGCGACGAAGAGCGAGGCGACGAAGAGGCTGCCCATCGCGACCATCAGCACAGCGGCGGACTTTTCGAGCAGCTCCTCATGGTCGTGCAGCAGCGAGCCGAGCCCGGTAGCCGTGAGGCCATAGATGACGAACACCGTTGAGAAGCTGGCGACGAAGAGGAGGCTGGGGCCGAGCACGCGCCGCCACCCCGCGCGGTCCAGCTCCGCCGGCGAGACGCCGCTGACCGCCGAGAGGTAGCCGGGGACGAGCGGCAGCACGCAGGGGGAGAGGAAGGAGACGACGCCGGCGGCGAGCGCGGCGAAGATCCCCACCCCGGCGGCGGGATCGGTGCTGACCTCGGCGAGGAACACGGCCCCCAAAGGGTACTTGCGGGGGCCGCCACGCAGCTTGCAACGGAGCGTGTCGGTGGAGAGACTGGGGCATGGACATCGACGCGCTGATCCTTAACTGCACCCTGAAGAAGTCGCCCGAGGTATCCAACACGCAGGGCTTGATCGACCTCGTCACTGCCCACTTCGACGAGCTGGGAGTCAGGCACGAGACGCTGCGCCCGGTCGACTTCGAGATCCCCTTCGGCGTCGTCTCCGACATGGGGGAGGGGGACGAGTGGCCGCAGATCCTCGAGAAAGTGCTCGCCGCCGACATCCTCATCATCGGCATGTCGATCTGGTTCGGCGTGCGCAACAGCGTCAGCCAGATGGTGATCGAGCGCCTCGACGGGACCTACAACACGACCAACGCGGTCGGCCAGTACCCCCTCTACAACACGGTCGGCGGCGTCGTCGTCACCGGCAACGAGGACGGCGCCCACGCCTGCGCCGAGACGACCCTCTTCAACCTCACCCACCTCGGCTGCGCGATCCCGCCCAATGCCGACACCTACTGGGTCGGCGAGGCTGGCCCCGGCCCCTCCTTCATCGAAGCCAACGGCAAGGACCACCCCTACACCCAGAAGACGGCGAAGTGGATGGCCCACAACGTCACCCATCTGGCTCGCATCCTCAAGGCGAACCCGATCCCGCCGGAAGGCAACACCGTTCCCGGCTGGCAGCCCGAGGACTGCCGCGGCCACGACGACCGCATGCCCGGCGGCCACGTCGGCTGAGGCCAAGCGCAAGAGCCCCCCAGCCGTGAGCTTTGGGTCTGGGAGAAGCGCGGCACCGCGGTCCCGACAGGACCGCGGTGCCGCTTTCCGCTGAGGCCGCTAGGAGAGCGTCAGCGTCTCGCCTTTATGGGCGCCGGTCGCCTCGACGTCGAAATCGGCTTCGTAGGTGGCTTTGGTTTTACCTAAGGTGGTGATGTTGCTGCCGGTGGTGGAGTCGTATTCCAGCGTCGAGCTGGCGTTGTTGAACACGCCTGCCGCGGTGCCGGTGTACGGGAAGGTCCACCCTTTGGCCGCGCACAGTTCGCCGCCGTAGAGGAATCGCATGTCGAAGTCGTCAGTGACGACGAAGGATTTGCTCCCAAACGTCGTCGTTCCGGCCGACCAGGGCAGGCCTTCGACAGACGCTTTCGCGACCGTGCAGACGCCGTCGGTATGGCAGCCGCTGAGGTCCACGTCGGTCACCGTGGCCACTCCGACTTCGCCGCTGTTCGAGATGCTGATCTCGGCCGTGGCGGCACACGTCGTGGTCAGGCCGTTGAGTTTGAGATTGCTTTCCGCGGTTTCGGCCGTCACGGTTTCCGTGCCGACGAGCGGCTGTCCGTTGAATTTCCAGACAGGGCTCGCACTCGCCGTGCTCGCCATCGCAGCACCGGCTACCAGGGCCACCGCCAGGCTGGCGAGGGGGATCCCAATTACTTTTCTCTTGATCATGCTCAAATGCCTCCCATTAATTAGTTTTTAATAAAGAAATCAGGTTGTCTAACTTACTCTATCCAAGCAGAGGGCGCCTTTTAGGGGTCGGGCAAGCGTCCAGTCGAGCTGCGCGACGGTGGACGCGCTAGATTTCTTGGCTAGCCAGCCAAACGCCGCATGCGCACGGCGCGACCACAGGAGCAGACTTTGAGCAACCGCACGTTCGTGATCGGGGTCGGGATGACCAAGTTCGAGAAGCCCGGCACCAAGGAGGGTGACTACCCCGACTGGGCCAAGGAGGCGGGGGAGAAGGCGCTCGCCGACGCCGGCATCGCCTACGACGACGTCGAGCAGGCCTTCGCCGGTTACTGCTATGGCGACTCGACCTACGGACAGCGCGCCCTCTACCAGCTGGGGCTGACCGGGATCCCCGTCGTCAACGTCAACAACAACTGCTCGACCGGGTCCTCAGCGCTTTTCCTGGCACGCCAGGCGGTCAAGGGCGGCGTCGCCGACTGCGCGATGGCCATCGGCTTCGAGAAAATGGAGAAGGGCTCGCTGGGCGTCAAGTACACCGACCGCACGAACGCCCTCGACAAGCACGCGATGCGGATGTTCGAGATCCGCGACCCCGAGCAGTCGCCGCCGGCGCCGCAGATGTTCGGTAACGCCGGTCGCGACCACATGGAGAAGTACGGCTCGACCCCCGACCACTACGCCTGGATCGGCTGGAAGAACCACAAGCACTCGGTCAACAACCCCTACGCCCAGTTCCAGGACGAGTACACGATCGAGGACATCAAGGCGGCGAAGATGATCCACGACCCGCTGACCAAGTTGCAGTGCTCGCCGACCTCCGACGGCTCGGCCTGCGCGATCGTTGCCTCCGAGCGCTACGTCGACGAGCACGACCTCTGGGAGCAGGCGGTGGAGATCGCCGGGCAGGCGATGATCACCGACCTCAGCTCGACCTTCGCCGAGGACACCGACTGCATGAAGATCGTCGGCTCCGACATGTCGAAGCTGGCGGCCGAGAAGGCCTACGCGGAAGCTGAGGTCAGCGCCGAGGAGGTCGACGTCTGCGAGCTGCACGACTGCTTCAGCGCCAACGAGCTGATCACCTACGAAGCGCTCGGCTTCGCCGCCGAGGGCGAGGGCCACAAGCTGGTCGACGAGGAAGCCACCACCTACGGCGGCAAGGTCGTCGTCAATCCCTCCGGGGGGCTGATCTCAAAGGGTCATCCGCTGGGCGCGACTGGGCTGGCACAGTGCTCGGAGCTGACCTGGCAACTGCGCGGGCAAGCCGACAAGCGCCAGGTCGACGGTGCCAAGCTGGCCCTGCAGCACAACATCGGCCTCGGCGGCGCCGCCGTGGTCACCGTCTACAAGCCGGCGGCCTAAGGGGCACCGGAGAGGAGGCACGATGGCGAAGGAGCGACGTTCGATCAGTGGCAGGGTGGTGGCGATCACCGGCGGAGCCCGGGGGATCGGCAAGGCGACCGCGACCGCGCTGGTCCGCAAGGGCGCTCGCGTCGCGATCGGCGACCTCGACCTGCCGCTGGCCGAACGGACCGCGGCGGAGCTGGGCGGCGGCACGATCGCCGTCGCCCTCGACGTGACCGACCGCGACTCCTTCGCCGCTTTCCTCGACGAGGCCGAGCGCCAGCTCGGTCCGCTCGACGTGGTGGTCAACAACGCCGGCATCATGCCCGTGACGCCGTTCGCGGAGGAGCCGGTCGACTCGATCCGTCGCCAGCTCGACATCAATGTCCTCGGCGTGATCACCGGTATGCAGCTGGCGATCGAGCGGATGCGGCCGCGCAACTCCGGCCACATCGTCAACCTCGCATCGCAGGCCGGGAAAGGTGGCTTTCCGGGGATTGCCACGTACTCGGGGACCAAGCACGCCGTCGTCGGGATCAGCGAGGCGGTGCGGGCGGAGTTGCGCGAGACCGGCATCGAAATCGCCTGCGTGATGCCCACCGTCGTCAACACCGAGCTGACTTCCGGCGTCGGCCAGAAGATGATCCGGCCGGTAGAGGCGTCCGACGTCGCGGACGAGATCGTCGATGCGCTTGAAGTGCCGCGCTTCGACGTCTGGGTGCCGCGCCAGAACGGCGCCCTCTTCAAGATCGTCGCACTGCTGCCCCGCACCTGGCGTGAGGCGCTCGGCCGCTTCATGAAAGTCGACAAGCTGATGACCGAGGTGGACCACACCGCCCGCCATGCCTACGAGGAACGCGCCGCCCACAGCGAGCCCGACCTCGAGCCGGAGAGCGAGCCCGCCCACCGCGATGCCGCCTAAGCCGACGATTGGCGATTTGACCCCTCTATAGGGTGGTTAACTCGCCATAGGAGGAGGAATCCCATGGGCCGGATCTACGACGCGACGTGGGGGAGGGCCTTCTCGGCCTTCTACGACAGCCTGTTGAAGGGCACCGAGGAGGCGGGACTACGGGAGATGCGGCGCGAGACGCTGGCCGGGGCCAGCGGCCGCACGATCGACATCGGGGCCGGGACGGGCGCCAACCTGGGTCTCTATCCAGCGGCGGTCACCGATCTGGTCCTAGCCGAGCCCGACCCGCACATGACCAAGCGCCTGCGCCGCCGGCTGGACGAGGCGGGATCCAGCGCAGAGTTGGTCGAAGCGCCAGCGGAGCGACTGCCCTTCGAGGACTCCAGCTTCGACACCGCAGTCTTCACCTTGGTCCTCTGCACGGTGCCCAATCCCAGAGCGGCGTTGGCCGAGGCCGCCCGGGTGCTGAAACCCGGCGGCAAGCTTCTTTTCGTCGAGCACGTGCGGGCGACCGATCCAAGCCTGGCCCGCTGGCAGGACCGCTTCGAGAGGCCGTGGCGCTTCTTCGCCGACGGCTGCCACTGCAACCGCGACACGGTGGCGGCAATCGAGGCTTCGCCCCTGACCGTCGAGTCCGTCGAGCACGATGAGCTGCCCAAGTCGCCACCGCTTACCAAGCCGCTCGTCCGGGGCAGCGCCTCGCTGGCTTCCCGCTAGACCCCCAAGCGGAGCGGTACGGAAGCCTTTTTAGACGGTACAACAACTTTTTATCAAGGCTACACTTGATCTGTGGGGAGGGTCTACGACGCCACCTGGGGCAGGATTTTCACTGCGTATTACGGCCTCTTCATGCGGTGCATCGATGAGGTTGGCCTGCGGGAGACGCGCCGGGCCGTAGTGGAGGAGGCGCGCGGGCGCACCCTCGAAATCGGGAGCGGCACAGGCGCGAACCTGCGGCTTTACCCGCCGGAGCTCGAGCTCGTCCTGGCAGAGCCGGATCGCCACATGCTCAAGGTGCTGAAAACCAAGCTCGCAGAGTCCGAAAGCCCGGGGGCCGAGCTGATTCAGGCGCCCGCCGAACGCCTGCCGTTCGACAGCGACAGCTTCGACAGTGCCGTCTGCACGATGGTCCTCTGCACGACTCCCGATCCAGCCGCGGCGCTCTCTGAGCTGGCGCGCGTCCTGCGGCCGGGCGGCCGGTTCCTCTTCATGGAGCACGTCCGATCCGAGGACCCCGGCTTTGCCCGTTGGCAGGATCGCTGGGAGAAGCCGTGGCGCTTTTTGGCAGATGGCTGCTACTGCAACCGCGACAGCCTCGCCACGATCGAATCTTCGCCGTTCAGGGTTGAAGAGGTCAGGCGAAGCCAGATGCCGCTGGCGCCACTGTTCCTCAAGCCCATCGTGTCCGGGACGGCCGTCCTGCCAGCCTGAATCGCAGGGCATCCTGTCGACCTGTTCGCAGGGCGAGACGGGGACGTCATGCGTGACTCAACGCACGATAATGATGGTTATGTCAACTCAGACAGATCGGGAGTCCGCCTACCCCGACGAGAGCTGGCCCGTGACGCCTTTAAGATCGTCTTCGTGCAGACGCCTTCGCCCCGCCCCAACGTAAGCGCAGAGGAGCTTCGGCGCGATTTCCGTGCCAGTGACCCCGCCAGCCGCATCCGCCGAGGACTGCGGTTGAGCCGATTCGGCAGTCGACTCCAGAGCGCCCTGGCTTCCTCGCGGTCATCGCCGTCAGAGTGACCGAGCGAGCGCTCGATTCCGATCACGAGGGGCATCTGCGGGCCCTCATGGCTGGTGGCGTCGACTTCGTCGTGATCGGCGGTATCGCCGTTATGGCCCACGGCTTCGTAAGAGCCACGGCCGACACCGACATAACCGCGGATCCAGATAGGCCCAACCTCGAGCGTCTCGCGACGGTCCTCAGGGATCTGGAGGCAGTGCTGCCGGGAGCCGATCCGATCGCCGGTGATCCGACCAGTGCCAAGTCGCTTTCTTTCGGCGGGAATCCTCGTTTCGAGACGACGCTGGGTCGACTTCACATCGTCCAGAGCCCAGCTGGCGCACCCAGGTACGCCGAGCTCGCCGCGCGGGCCGAGGAGGTTCAGCTCGACGATCTGCACCTCCGGATCTGCAGCTACGCGGACCTCGTCGCGATGAAGGAGGCCACCGCCCGCGATCAAGATCGGCTGGATCTCGTCGCGCTCCGCGAGGCTCGCGACGAAACCGGTCCTTAGCTGACGTCGTCGATAGCGGCTTCGAGATCCACCGCCGAGGTCGGCGTCGCGATCGGCTCCAGGCCGTCGGTTGCCGGGCCTTCGATCGCGAAGGACGGCGTGCCGTCGAAGCCGAGCTGCTGGGCCTCGGAGCGTTCGCGATCGATTCGGTTCAGGGTTCGCTGGCTCTGCCGGGACTCGTTCCAGAGCTCGATGTCCCGGACACCGGCTGCCCGCGCCACCTCGGTCAGAAAGTCGTCGTTGACGTAGCCGGCGTTCTCGAAGCCCTGGTTGCGGTAGAAGAGCTCGACGAAGCTCCAGCCGCGGGCCTGGGCCCCGGCGGCGAGTGCGGCGGCGGCGGCGTCGACCGATTCCTCGCCGATGATCGTGAAGTTGCGAAACTCGATCCGCGCCTCGCCGCTGCGCACCTTGGACTCGATCACCTGCGGCAGGACGTCCTCGGCGAAGCCCTTGCAGGCCGGGCACTGGAGATCTCCGAACTCGACCAGCGTCACTTTCGCCGTCTGCTCGCCAAGGACCAATCCCTGCTGCGGGATCCCGCTCAATTCGGCCCGCACGGCAGCGACCTCCTCCAGACTCGTGTCGCCGCCCTCCGTCTGGCTCTGGTCGATCACGATCAGGACCGCCACTGCGACGATCGCTAGGAACGTCGTCGCGCTGGCGAGCTTGACGAGGCGCTCACGCCGCGCCTTCGCCTCGCTCTCCTCCGCCACGCTCAAGGCGGCGTCCCGACGTAGCGCAGCATCCGCGTCGCATTGACCGCGAAAAGCGCCACCATCACCAGGGCGCTGACCACGCACCACTGGCAGATCGCGTCGATCACGAACAGCTCCAGGTACGTGAGATAGACCGTGTAGCCGAAGCCGATCAGCCCGAGGCCGAAGCCGGCCATGCGCGCTCCGTCGCCACGCAACAGCGCTGCTGCGAGCAGCAACCCGTAGCCGAAGACCCCGAGTAGAGCGACACTGATACCGGCCAGCTCGGAGTGCGAACTGGCCGCCACCGTCTCGCAGCCGCCGCTGCCCGCGAAGCAAGCCGGAGCGCCGCCGTCGGCCTCGGCGATCGCGATGTAGGCGGCGACCCCGACGCCAAAGGCCGCGAGGAACGCGGCGACCCTCTGCAGGATGCCCTCGGGCGGGATGGTCACGCGAGGAGACCGTATGGCCCGCCTCTCAGCACCGGCTAAATCCGGCACTGCCCACTCACTGCCGTTTCCAGCCGCCGCCGAAGAGGCGACTGAGGCGGCCACCGCGGTTGGGGCGGAACTTCGGCGGTCCCTGCTCGGGTGGGCCGAGACGCTGGGCCTGCTCGGCATCGACCGCGAGCACGACCGCGCGCTCGGCCGTCCGCGCCACCTCGGGTGCGTCGGCGAACCGGAGGGCACCGCTGGTGTCCTCGAAGACGACGCCGTCGAAGATGTGCTCGCGGTAGTTGTCGAGGACTGCCTCGACGTGTCCCACCTCGACGCCGTCGGCGCTGTAGACCGGCGTTCCCGGCGTCACGGCGGTGTAATGGACCGGCTGACCCTCGTCGACCATCGCCGAAAGGCTATCGGCATGCCCCGCCCGCTCAGATGGCGGGACCGCGCAAGCGCTCCGCGACCTCGCCTTCCGCGCAGAAGGCTGCGATCTCTCGCGAGAGCCGGCCGCCCTGCCAGGCGAGCGGCGACTCCCCCTCCTTCTCGCCGGTCAGCCGCGCCCGCGGCAGCCGCTCTGCGTATTCCTCAGCGATGCGCCGCGGATGGCCGGGGTCGGCCTCGTCGTGGCTGGCGACTACAAGCGCCGGGACGTCCAGCGACTCCAGCTCGTCCATTGCGCCGAAGGGAGCCGAGCGCGGGACCTGCCGCAGCGCCGCGGCGATCGCCTCGGGATGGCAATGCAGAAGCATCCGTTCGCGGGTGATGCGCAGGACCGTGTCGCGCCAGGCCGGCCCGAACCCCTGCGCGCGCTCGATGTAGGCGACGAAGCCGTCGACTCCGCCCTCCTCGAGGGCTGCTGCGAGCCCATCCCAGTAGGCGAACGCCCCCTCCTCGACCTCGCCTGCGTAAGTCGGACCGATCGCGACCAGGCCGGCAAGCCGCTGGGGCTGGCGCAGTCCGTAGGCAACCGCCGTGTGCGCGCCCATCGAGTGGCCGACGAGGACGAATGGTCGCTCCCCCAGCGTCGCCGCCACAACCGCCTCCAGATCGGAGACCAGCTGCGGGTATCCATAGCCCTCCTCCGCCGGCGCCGGATCCGACTCGCCGTGCCCGCGGGCGTCGTAGGCGACCGCCAGGTGCCCCGCCCGCTCCAAGGCTCGCGAGCCATGAAGGACGTAGCGCCTGGTCGCGGTGAGGCCATGGCAGAGGACGACCGGCGCCCCCTCCCCCGCGCTCTCGCCGCGTAGCGTCGGCGTACTGCCCGTGGAGAACGGCACCGGTACTGCGGCGGGCATCAGCCCGCGAGCGCCGCAAGGGCACGCTCGAGGTCCTCGACCCGTTGGAAGGTGGCCCCGGTCCGCGAGACGTGGCGGTAGCGGACGATGCCGTCGCTGTCGACGACGAAGATCGAGCGCATCACGTAGCGACCGCCCGGCACGTCCTCGAGCTGGGTGAGGCGAGCGAAAGGCCCAACCCACCCGGTGACGCCGTAGCTCTTGCTGACCGCCAGGTCCTCGTCGGCGAGCAGCGGCACGTTTAGGCCCTGCTCCCGCGTCCAGCGCTCGTGCGAGTCGACTGACTGCGGCGAGATGCCCAGCACGACCGCGTCCAGTCGAGCGAGCCGCTCGTCGTTGTCACGGTAGGAGCAGAACTGCTTCGTGCAGACCGTCGTCGCGTCGCCGGGATAGAAGGCGAGGACCACATTGCCACCGCGCAGGTCCGAAAGGCGGTAGGTCTTGCCGGCCGTGCCGGGCAGTTCGAAGTCCGGTGCCGCGTCCCCCACGTCAACCTTGGCCATGCGGCCAGCCTAGAGACTGCGGGGTCTAGCCGTTCTCGATTGCGATGCGCTCGATCAGGACGGTCTGTTTCGGCTGTTCGGCGGGAGTGCCGAGCTTGCCGATCCGTTCGACCACGTCCATGCCCTCGCCGACTTTCCCGACCAGCGCGTATTCGGGCGGCAAGCCGGCGTCGGCGTTGAGAACGACGAAGAACTGGCTGCCCGAGCGCCCGGGCGGCTCGGCCGAGCTCTTGGCCATCGCCACGACGCCCTTGGTGTAGGCGAGGTTGGCGGGCGGTTTCTCGTCGACGCTGTAGCCGGGGCCGCCGGTGCCGTCGCCGAGCGGGTCGCCGCCCTGGATCACGAAACCGGGCGCAACACGATGGAAGGTGAGGTCGTCGTAGAAGTCTTTTTCAGAGAGGAAGACAAAGGAGTTGACGGTCTTTGGCGCACGCTGCGTGTCGAGTTCGATCTCGAAGCTGCCGCAGCTCGTCTCGACGACGGCGGTCAGCGGTGCGCCTTTTTTCACCGTCTGCTCCGGCGCCCCGAAGCTGACGTTCTTCGCTTTCGGAGCTTCCACTTCCTCGCAGCCGCCTGCGCTCGTCTTGGAGGAGGCGGCCGAGTCCTCGTCGTCTCCCCCGCTGCGGCCGATCAGGATCGCCGCGACGATCCCCACGATTAGCAGGGCGAAGACCCCAAGGACGATCATTCTCCGGTCCGGCGACTCTCCCACGGCGGCGAAGCCTAATCGAGCGGACGTGCCTGAGCTTTTACACCTCTGGCGGTGGTTAACCTCAGGCACGTCGATGAGGCGCTTTGCTGGTCGTGCGATCAACAACGTAATCGTCCGGGCGCCATGGCTGTGGCCGCTGCTGCGAGGCCCCGCCCGGCGCTTCTTCTCTCAGCGCGCTGAGGAATGGGACCACCGCACCGGCGCCGGAGGCAGCGAGCACCTGACGCCGCTGGCGGCAGCGGTACTGCACGTCGGCCGCGCTCCCGAACGGGTACTCGATGTCGGCTGCGGGACCGGCGAGGGCGCCCTCTTCCTCGCCCGCGAGTTTCCGCAGGCTCGCGTCCGCGGCGTCGACATCTCCGAGGAGATGGTGCGAGCAGCCGTTCGCAAGGTCGGGCTCGACCCGGAGGGGCGAATCGCCTTCAAGGTCGGCGATGCGGCCGCGCTCCCCTACCCCGACGACTCCTTCGACCTCGTCGTCCAGCTCAACATGCCGCCTTTCTTCGCCGAGCTAGCGCGGGTGCTGCGACCCGGCGGCCACGTCATCGTCGCCGCCAGTTGGGGCCCCGACACGCCGTTCTACACGCAGCCTCGCCTGCTGACCTGGAAGTTCCTCCAACACACGATCGAGCCGGTCGAGATCGACAGCGCCGGAGCCGGCAGCTTCTACGTCGGTCGACTCGATGACGGCTGACGCCGCGACGGTCGCAACCCCCTCCCCGCAATAGGCTGCCGCGCGATGCCGATCGAGGAAACGCCGCTGCTATTGCTGGTCAACCCGTCTTCTGCACATGGACGGGCGCTGAAGCTGCTCCCCGAGGTTGAGCGACAGCTCGACGCCCGGCGCATTCCCTTCCGCGTGGTTCGCACCCGCGACCTCGATGACGGCGTCGGCCGGGCGCTGCTTGCCTCCGAGTCCGGTGAGGTGCCCGTGGTCCTCAGTGGCGACGGCATGATCGGCGCCGTCGGCGGCGCCCTGGCCGGCTCGGAGACCCCGCTGGGCATCATCCCGTCGGGGCGTGGCAACGACCTCGCCCGCATCCTCGGCATCCCCGAGGACCCAGCGGGCGCCGTCGCCAACCTCGCCGCTGGCCATCTGCGCCGGATCGACGTCGGCGAGGCCAACGGCAAGCGTTTCCTCGGCATCGCCAGTACCGGCTTCGACGCCGAGGCCAACCGGCTCGCCAACGAGACGAAGTTGCTGCGGGGAAACCTCGTCTACGCCTACGCGGGCATTCGCACGTTGCTCGGTTGGAAGCCCGCCCGCTTCACGATCCAGGTCGGTGAGGAGAGCCTGCGGGTCAGCGGCTACTCGGTTTCCGCCGCCAACAACCGCGCCTACGGCGGCGGGATGATGCTCGCCCCCGACGCCGACCTGGCCGACGGCGAGTTCGACGTGGTCACCGTCGGCGCGGTCGGCAAGCTTCGCTTCCTGGCTAACCTGCCGAAGGTGTTCAAGGGCGTCCACGTCGAGGAGGACGAGGTCCGGGTCTTCCGCACCCCGCGGCTCGAGCTGAGCGCCAGCCGCCCGTTCGCGGTCTATGCCGACGGCGAGCACCTAACCGATCTGCCGGCCTCGCTGCGCATCCTGCCCCGCGCCCTGAGTGTGATCGCGCCACCGCAGGACGGGGAGTGAGCACCGCCTCCAACGGAGGGCTCTTCGGCGCCAAGCGCCTGTTGGCCAGGGCCGTCGGCGCGGCCACCCGCGCAAGCGGTCGCGGCGGCGGCACGACGCTGCCGGGACGGCTGCTGTTGCGCCTCGACTCCAGCGCGATCGCGCGGCTGGGAGCGCAGCTGGACGGAGCGGTGACGCTTGTCAGCGCGACCAACGGCAAGACGACGACCAGCGGCATGCTCGCCGCTGTGCTCGAGGCCAGCGGCCGCAACCCGGTCCACAATCGCGCCGGCTCCAACATGACCTGGGGCATCGCGACCGCGCTGCTCGAGCAGCGCGGCAGCGACGGCCTGTTCGAGGTCGACGAGGCCTGGCTGCCGACGGTCGCAGAAGACCTCGACCCCTCCCTGATCGTGCTCGGCAACCTCTTCCGCGACCAGCTCGACCGCTACGGCGAGATCGAGGTCCTCGCCGGCGAGTGGTCGCGAACCGTGGCCGCGCGAGCCGGGTCCAGCCGCTTCGCGCTCAACGCCGACGACCCACTGATCGCCGACCTCGGCCGCGACGAGGAGGGCAAGCGGCGGGACGGGGTCCTTTACTTCGGCGTCGAGGACACCGCGCAGGCCTTGCCGGAGCTGCAGCACGCCTTCGACGCCAAGCACTGCCGCCGCTGCGGTCAACCGTACGCCTACGAGCGCGCCTTCGTCGGCCATCTCGGCCACTACTCCTGCCCCGCCTGCGGGGCGCAGCGCCCCGCCCCTGAGGTCGCCGCGACCGAGGTCGAGCTGCGCGGGATGGACGGCTCGTCAGTCGCCGTCCGCACTCCTGCCGGCGAGTTGCGCCTGGAACTGTCGCTGCCGGGCCTCTACAACGTCTACAACGCCCTCGGCGCGATCGCCGCCGCCCTGCAGCTCGGCATCGAGCCGGACCCGATCGCAAGGGCGCTGGGCTCTGCGCGGGGCGCTTTCGGCAGGGTCGAGACCGTCTCGGTCGCTGGCGTCCCCGTCTCGATCCTGCTGATCAAGAACCCCGCCGGAGCGAACGAGATCCTGCGCACGCTGAAGCTGGAGGAAGGAGATGCTGGCGTCGACCTCTGGATCGCCCTCAACGACCGCATCGCCGACGGCCGCGACGTCTCCTGGATCTGGGACGCCGACTTCGAGCTCCTCGGAGGTGCCGTGCGACGCGTCACCTGCTCCGGCACCCGGGCACCGGAGCTGGCGCTGCGGCTGAAGTACGCCGGCTGGCCGCAGGACTCGATCGAGGTCGAGCCGGAGATCGAGCGCGCGCTCGACCGGGCCGTCGCGGCGGCGCCGGGCCGGCTCTTCGCCCTGCCCACCTACACGGCCCTGATGGAGTTGCACCGGCTGCTCTCCGGGCGGGGCCTGGCCGAGGAGTTCTGGCGGTGACGACGATCTGGCACGATGTCGAGTGCGGTGCCTACGCCGCCGACCTGCCGCTCTGGGCGGAGCTGGCCGACGAGACCGGCGGTCCGGTCCTCGACCTCGGCTGCGGGACCGGCCGGGTCGCCCTCCACCTCGCGCGGCACGGGCACCGCGTCCTCGGACTGGACCGCGACGCCAGCCTCCTCGCCGCGTTCGCCGAGCGAGTCGGCGAGCTGCCCGCCGAAGCCGAAGCGGGCGACGCCAGGGATTTCGATCTCGCCCTCAAGTTCGGCTGCGTGCTGGCCCCGATGCAGCTGATCCAGCTCTTGGGGAACGGCGAGGAGCGCTTGCGCTGCCTGCGCCGCATCGACGCCCACCTGCGGCCCAGCGGCCTTGCCGCGCTGGCGATCGTCGAGGAGCTGCCCGTCGCAACGATGTCCTCACCGCCCTTGCCCGACGCGCGCGAGGTGGACGGCTGGGTCTTCTCCAGCCTCCCCGTCGACGCGATCGTAGATTCGGGGGCGATCCGGGTGCGGCGCCTGCGCCAGACGGTCTCCCCCGCGGGCGAGCTGAGCGAGGAGACCGACGAGGTCCGGCTGCAGGTCCTCGACGCCGCCGGCCTCGAGGCCGAGGCGACCGCCGCCGGCCTGCGAGCGGCGGGACGCCGCGAGATCGCCGCCACCGCCGACCACGTCGGCTCGACCGTGGTCCTGCTCGCCAAGGAGGCCGGTTGATGGAGCTCCGCGTCCTCGCCCTCTATCCGGAGCAGATGAACATCTACGCCGACCGCGGCAACATCCTCCTCCTGCGGCGCCGCTGCGAGTGGCGGGGGATCGACTTCGCTTATGCCGCAGCGGGGCCGGGCGAGAAGGTCGACCCAGGCGCGCACGACCTCCTCTACCTCGGCGGCGGCCAGGATCGAGACCAGCGGGCGGTGGCGGCGGACATGGTGACGAGCAAGCGCGAGGCGCTTGCCAGCGCGGTCGACGACGGCGCCGTCCTGCTTGCCGTCTGCGGCGGCTACCAGCTGCTCGGCCACAGCTATCAGCTCAGCGGGGAGCGCCTGCCGGGGCTGGGCCTGGCCGACCTGGAGACCGTGCGCGAGCCGGGCGAGCGCCTGATCGGCAACGTTGCGATCGAGGCCGACCTAGGCGGTGGCCCGCGGACGATCGCCGGTTTCGAGAACCATGGCGGTCGCACCTACCTCGGCGAGGGCGCCCAGCCACTGGGCCGGGTCCTGCGCGGCTTCGGCAATAACGGCCGCGACGGCTTCGAGGGTGTGCGGCGGGCCAACATGATCGGCACCTACCTGCACGGGCCGCTACTGCCCAAGAACGCTTGGCTGGCGGACCGTCTGATCGCCCTGGCCCTGGAGCGACGCCTGGGGTCGGCGCCGGACCTGGAGCCGCTCGACGACCGACTCGAGCTGGCCGCGCAGGAGTGTGCGCACGAGGTCGCCCTGCGCCGCAACTGAGTGGAAACACGCCGGTTTGGGTAGGCGTGAGTGTGGCCCTCGCCGGCAGAACCAAGGCCGCCATCGCGGTGGCTTTTCTCGTCTGCGCGAGCGCGCTAGCGGCGACGCCAGCCGCAAGCGCGGCCCCAAGCTGCGGTGAAGGGCCGGAAACCGTCGGGAGGACGATCGTCGGCACCCCCTGCGACGACACGATCCGCGCCCCGCGCAGCGTCACCACGGTCAACGGAGAAAGCGGCAACGACACGATCTTCGGCGGCCGCGGCAACGACCGGCTCAACGGGGGTGACGGCAGCGACAGGCTCTACGGCGGGATTGGCGATGACCAGTTGCGCGGCGGCGAAGGGGACGACCGGCTGTCCGGCGGCTTCGGGGCCGACTCCGTACTCGACGGCGAAGTGGGCAACGACTTCGTCCGGGGTGACGCCACCATCGACCACATCCAGAACAGCGGCGGCGGAATCGACACGCTCAGCTACGCCACCGGCGTAACGCCCGGCTTCTTCGACCGTCCGGACCCCCCGTACTCCTTTCCGGACTTCTCTCCCTATGACAACTTCCCCCAGACGCCGGCGGGCCGAGGCGCCTATATCGACCTGGAAGCCGGGAGGGGCGACAACGGGCTCGCGCCCGACGGCGGCGGCTTCGACGAAGACGTCGACACGGCGAGCTTCGAGGTCGTGATCGGCACCGCTTTTTCCGACTACATCGTCGGCACTGACGACGATCAGACCTTCTACGGCGGCGGTGGCGCCGACGTGATCCTCGGCGGAGGGGGTGACGACATCGCTTACGGCGGCGGCGAGGGCGACAGCTGCGACGTGGCGACGACCTTCGAATGCGAGTTCAGCGACGAGCAGGTCGACCCGCGCGACCCGGGCACGATCGCCAGCGGCGTGATGGCCCCGCAGAGCGGCCAGAATCCGGCCCTCTACCTGACCGGCAGCGACGGCGCTGACAACGTGGTCGCGACCTACTCCGCCAGCCCGCTCACCGTCTCCTTCACCGCGAACGGCGCCCCCGCCGGCAGCTTTTCGCTTTCCGAGCAGCCCGATTCGGTTCTTCTCGCCGGCCTCGCGGGCGACGACTCCCTCGTCGCCGCCGGCTTTCCCGCCACCACCTCGGTGGTGCTGCTGGGAGGCGAAGGTGAAGACGACCTCAGCGGCGGCGAAACCGAGGACGCGCTGGTGGACGGCCCCGGTGCCGACACGGCGAGCGCCGGCGGCGGTGACGACGCGGTGCCCAACAACGCCGGCGGCGACGACCTCCACGCCGGGCCGGGCGAGGACCTCTTCGTCTCCAATGCGGTCTGCAACGGCGACTCGCTCGACGGGGGCCCTGAACGCGACAACGCCAACTGGGCCAACTTCAACCAGGCGGTGACGATCGACATGGGCGCGCAGGCGGCGGGCCTGGTCGGGCCGGCGGGGCAGGCGCAGTGCCCGAGCGCCGCGCTGCTGACCGACCTGATCGCGATCGAGGACATCGAGGGCACCGGCGCCGCTGATGTGATGGTCGGCGACGGTGCGGACAACCAGCTGCTGGGCCGGCCGGGCGCCGACTCCTACTTTGCCCTGGGCGGCAACGACGTCATCCTCGCCAATTCAGGAACGCCCTTCGACGACCCAGATCCGACGATTGACTGCGGCGAAGGCTGGGACACCGCTCAGATCGACCTCCCCGAGAACGGCCCCGACGCGGCGCCGGTCGCCTGCGAGGACATCGAGGAACGCGCGCCCAACAGCTTCCGCCCGCCGAACACGCCTCCCGATCCGACCCCGGAACCCGAATCGCCCGAGACCGAAGTGACGCTCTCGTCGCCTCCGCCGCCACCACTCACGGTGCAACGGCCGCGCCGTGACCAGCGGCCGCCGGCGACCCGCCTGCTGCGCCGACCGGGAGCACGGCTCTTGGCCGCTGGTCGGAAGCGCCAGGTCGTCTTTGCCTTCTCCGCCAGCGAGCCCGGCGCCCGCTTCCGTTGCCGCCTCGACCGCCGACCTTTCCAGAGCTGCCGCTCGCCCAGGGCCTACCTCGTCGCGCCGGGCTTTCACGCCTTCCGCGTCTTCGCGATCGACGCGGCCGGCAACCGCGACCGCTCGCCCGCCGCCTTCGCCTTCCGGGTCCGTCGTGGCTAGCGGCCGCTGGAGCCGAAGCCACCGCCGCCGCGCAGCGACTCGCTGAGGTCGTCCACCTCGACCGGCGCGGGCATCGCGATCGGCGTGATCACCAACTGGGCGATCCGGTCGCCAGGCGCGATCCGGAAGGTCTCGGCGGGATCGGTGTTGAGCAGCAAAACCCGCAGTTCGCCCCGGTAGCCGGAGTCGATCAGCCCGGGAGCGTTGACGAGGGCGATGCCGTGGTCGCGGGCTAGGCCGGACCGCGGCAGCACCAGCCCGGCATGCTCGGCGGGGATCTCGACCGCGACCCCGGTGCCGACGCTCCACCTCTCCCCCGGCCCCAGGTGGGCCGGCTCGCAAGCGTAGAGGTCGAGCCCCGCGTCTCCCTCATGAGCGCGGCTGGGCATCCGCGCCTCCTCCTTTAGCCGTGCGACCCGCAGCTCCACGGCGGCGAAGACTACGGCCTAGGCGACGGCGAGGTCTGCGAAGCGGTGCAGCTCGGAAACCGGCACCTTGGCGCAGACGAGGACGCCGTCCTCGCGCTCGGTGCGCTCCAGCTCTCCGGCCAGCTCGTGTAACTCGTGCAGCCGCGCTCCCTCGCTGTAGGGGACCAGCAGCTCAACCTCGGCCAGGGTGTCCTCGAAGGCCGCCTCGATCCGCTCGCGGAGGGGCTCGACCCCCTCCCCGTCCAGGGCCGAAACGAGAACCGCCTCGGGATGGCGAAGCCGGGCCTCCTCGCGCTCCTCTTTGTCGAGCAGATCGGCCTTGTTGAGGACCAACAGTCGCGGCTTGGAGCCGGCGCCAATCTCCTCCAGCACAGCGTCGACGGCCCGCATATCGACCAGGCGTCGCTCCTCCGGGGCGGCAGCGTCGACGACGTGGAGGATCAGGTCCGCGAGCACCGTCTCCTCCAGGGTCGCCTTGAAGGCCTCGACCAGTTGGTGCGGCAGCTTCTCGATAAAGCCGACCGTGTCGGTGAGCAGGTAGTCGCGGCCCGAGAGCTCGAAGCTGCGCGTGGTCGGGTCGAGGGTGTGGAAGAGGCGGTCGCCGACGCCGACCTCGGCGCCGGTGAGGGCGTTGAGGAGCGTCGACTTGCCGGCGTTGGTGTAGCCGGCGAGGGCGACCCGTGGCAGCGAGGAGCTCTCGCGCCGTGCCCGCATCGTGCCGCGGTTGCGTTCCAGCTGCTGCAGACGGCGACGCAGGGCCGCGATCCGGTTGCGAGCGAGGCGCCGGTCGGTCTCGATCTGGGTCTCACCCGGACCCCTGGTGCCGATACCGCCGTCCATGCGCCCGGCGCCGAGGCGCTCGAGGTGGGTCCAGAGGCCCCGCATGCGCGCCATGTTGTACTCCAGCTGCGCCAGCTCGACCTGCAGCTTTCCCTCAGCCGAATGGGCATGGTCGGCGAAGATGTCGAGGATCACCGCGGTGCGATCGATCACCGGCACGCCGAGCGCCGCCTCCAGGTTGCGCTCCTGCCGTGGCGCCAACTCGTCGTCGCAGGCGACCAGGTTGGCCCCGCTGCGCTCGATCTCCCCCTTCAGGTCGGCCAGCTTGCCGCGGCCGAAATAGCGGTCGGGATCGGGAGCCGAGCGCTGCTGCAGCATCTCCCCCGCCGTCGCCGCGCCGGCCGTGCGCAGCAGCTCCTTCAGCTCTGCCAGCGGCTCGCCGTCCTCGTGGCCGTCGGCGATGCCGATCGCCAACGCCCGCTGGCGGGCGCGCGGATTGGAGACGCCGGCGCCGTTGTCGCCATAGTGCGTCTCCTTGCTGCGCCCGTTCCTTGATCTATCCACTCAGCGCGATTGTACGGCCGCCTGGCCAGTGGCCCGAGTAGGCTTCGGCCGATGAGGGTCTTCGTGACCGGGGGAACGGGATTCATCGGCGGCGAGATCGTGCGCCAGCTACGCGAGCGCGGCGACGAGGTCGTCTGCCTCGTCCGCAATCCCGCCAAGGCCGAGAAGCTGACCGGGCTCGGCTGCCAACTCGTCTCCGGCGACCTCGGCGACGAGGCGGCGATCCGCAACGGCGTCGCGAGCTGCGACGCGGTCGTCCACGCGGCGGCGATGTACGAGGTCGGGATCCCGACCTCCCAGCGGCCGGCGATGTGGGAGGCCAACGTCGCCGGCACCAAGCGGGTGATGGGGGCGGCGCTGGAGGCAAAGGTGGCGAAGATCGTCTACGTCTCGACCGTCGGTGCCTTCGGCAACACCAGCCGACGCGTCGTCGACGAGTCCTACGAGCACCCGGGCAAGGAATTCACCTCCTACTACGAGGAGACCAAGCTCGAGGCGCACCGTGTGGTCAAGCGGATGATCGCCGAGCAGGACCTGCCGGCGATCATCGTCCAACCGGGCGGCGTTTACGGCCCCGGCGATACCTCGCAGGTCGCCGACCTGCTGGAGCAGTTTTTCGCCGGCAAACTGCCGCTGCTTCCCTTTCCCGAGCTGGGGATCTGCCTCACCCACGTCGAAGACATCGCCGGCGGCATCCTCCTCGCCCTCGACAAGGGCAAGCTGGGTGAGACCTACGTACTGAGCGGCCCGGTGGTGACGATGCGGGACGCGGTCGAGACGGTCGCCGCGCTCTCCGGCCGCAAAGCACCGAAGCGGGCGCTGCCGACGCCGCTGCTGAAGGCGATGGTCCCGATCGGGCCCCTAGTCGGCAAGCTGATGGGCCAGCCGCCCAACCTCCGTGAGCTGATCTCCTCCGGCGACAACGTGACCTTCTGGGCCAGTCATGAGAAGGCCAGCCGCGAGCTGGGCTACGCACCGCGCGGTCTGGAGGAGGGCATGCGACAGACGCTGGCGGGCGACGCGCGCTTCCCCTCCCCCGCGGCTGTCTGAGCAACCGGGCTCCGATGCGGGTCATCGACGTAGAGCACCTCGGGCGCCCGCACGTGATCGGCTGCTGGCAGGTCGACGACGCCCTGGTCGATCCCGGCCCGGAGTCCTCTCTGCAGACTCTGCTCGACGCGCTCGGCGAGCAGCGGCCGCGCGCGATCCTGCTCACCCACATCCATCTCGACCACGCCGCCGCCACCGGCGCCCTGGTGCGGCGCTGGCCCGATCTCGAGGTCTACGTCCACGAGCGCGGCGCCCCGCATCTGGTCGACCCCTCGCGCCTGCTCTCCAGCGCCCAGCGGCTCTATGGCGACGCGATGGAGGTGCTCTGGGGTGAGATCGTCCCCGTCCCGGAGGCCAATTTGACGGCGCTGACCGGCGGCGAGCATTTCCTTGGCATGCGCGTCGCCTACACGCCCGGCCACGCCTCGCACCACGTTTGCTACCTGCACGAGGAGAGCGGCACGGCCTTCGTCGGCGACGTCGCCGCGGTCCGCATTCCCGGCGCCGACCTCGTCGTCCCTCCCCTGCCCCCGCCCGATATCGACATCGAGGCTTGGGAGGACTCGATCGGGATCGTCGAAGGCTGGCAGCCGCAGCGCTTGGCCCTCACCCACTTCGGCGCCGTGGACGACCCGGAGCCGCACCTTGCCACCGTGCGCGAGCGCCTGCGCGAGGAGGCACAGATGGGCCGCGAGCTGTCCGAGGACGAGTACGAGCGGCGTCATCGTGAGCTGGTGGCCGAGCGAGCGGCGACGCCCGAGGCGGCCGCCGAGCTGATCCAGTGCGTGCCGCCGCAGTACCAGTGGCGCGGCCTCGACCGCTACTGGCGCAAGCGCGAAGAGGCCCCCTAGCCCCCATTCCCTTTGCCAGGTTCCGGCGGCGCGACCGGCGCAGCCGTTACGTTGCGTTCAGCGCGGGTACGGGCGAGTAATCCAACCGAGGAGGCCGAGTTGAGATCACCGATCAGTCGAGTCACGGCGTCGATCCTGGTAACGGCACTGGCGGCAGCGCTGCTGGCCGCCTGTGGCGACGACGAAGACGCCCAGCAGCTGACCTTCACGCTCAGCGGCGCAGGCAAAGCGGCGAAATTCGCCGTTCCGCAGAGCGCCGAGACCGGCTTGGCCGAAATCACGCTGAAAAACGACGGAAAAGGCGAGGCCGATCTGCAGCTGATTCGCGTCGAAGGCGACCGCTCGCCGAGGAAGTGGTCGAAGGGCTCGACGAGGCGATCAGAGGCAGAGCGTTCCCGGATTGGTTCTTCGCCGGCGGTGGCGTCGGCACCACCGGGCCCGATCAGAGTCAGACCGTGACGCAGGTGCTGCAGCCAGGGACCTACTACGCCTTCAACACCGAAAGCGAAGGCCCGCCGGACGCGAAAACCGTGTCCGGGATGGCGGTCAGCGGCGATGAGTCGGACGCGGAGGTCGAGGGAGACGAGACCGTGACCGCGGTCGAGTACGCGTACGAAGCCGACACCCTCCCCTCCGGGGAAGTAAAGATCGCTTTCGACAACGCCGGTGCACAACCCCACCACCTACTTGCCTCGGAGCTGATCGGCGAGAGCACGGCCGAGGACGTGGAAGCGTTCTTCAAAGAGGAAAACCCCAAAGCCAAACCGCCGCTGCGCGAAAAAGGCACGCTGAGCACGGCCGTGATCGAAGGCGGCGAAAGCCAAACGGTAACGCTGGACCTGAAACCCGGCCGCTACGCCCTCTACTGCTTCATCAGCGACCGCCAAGGCGGCAAACCGCATGCGCTGAAAGGGATGATCGACGAAGTCGAGGTCGAGTAGCGGTCCCTCGGGAGTTCAAACCTCACAAAGCGACGGGAGCACCTGGGCTTAGGCGAGGTGCTCGCGCATCCGCTCGACCGCCTCGGCGATGCGGTCGTCGGGGGTGGTGAGGGCGATGCGGAAGAAGCCCTCGCCGCTCGGCCCGTACATCGAGCCGGGCGAGACGACGACGGCGGCCTCCTCGAGCACCAGCTCGGCGAAGGAGGTCGAGGTGTGGCCCTCGGGCACCGGCGCCCAGACGTAGATCGTCCCCTTCGGCGCGCTGACCTCGACGCCGATCTCGCGCAGCGCGGAGACGACCAGGTCGCGGCGGCGGGCGTAGGTCTCGTTCATCCGCTCCAGCGGGCCCTCGGGCCCCTTCAGCGCCGCGACGCCGGCCAGCTGCACCGCCTCGAAGAGGCCGGAGTCGACGTTGGTCTTCAGCCGCCAGTAGGTCTGAACCGCCTCGGCGTTGCCGAGGATCGCCGCGCAGCGCCAGCCGGTCATGTTGTAGCCCTTGGAGAGCGAGAAGACCTCGACGCCGACCTCCTTGGCGCCGGGGGTGGCGAGGAAGCTCGGCGCGACGTAGCCGTCGTAGGTGGTCTCCGAGTAGGCGTTGTCGTGGACGACGAGGATCTCGTGCTCGCGGGCGAAGGAGACGACCAGCTCGAAGAACCCGTCCGGGACGACGGCGCCGGTCGGGTTGTTCGGGTAGTTGAGGAACATCAGCCGCGCCTTGGCGGCGACGTCGGCCGGGACCGCGCCCAGGTCCGGCGCGAAGCCGAGCTCCGGCACCAGCGGCAGCAGCTCCGGCGTCGCCCCGGCGAGGATCGGGCCGCCGGTGTAGACGGGGTAGCCGGGGTCGGAGGCGAGCGCGACGCCGCCGGGGTCGAGGAAGGCGAAGCAGAGGTTGTAGATGCACTCCTTGGCGCCGATCGCCGGGATCACCTCGTTCTCGGGGTCGATCTCGACCCCGAAGCGCCGGTCGTAGAACTCGGCGAACGCCTGGCGGAACTCCTCGCGGCCGCGGTTGCTCGGGTACTGGTGGTTGCCCGGGTCGGCGACCGCCTCCTGCATCGCCTAGACGATGTGCGGGTAGGTCGGCTGGTCGGGGTCGCCGATCCCGAGGCTGATCACGTCGATGCCGGCGGCGCGCTTCTCGGCGATCCGCCGCTCCAGTTCCTGGAACATGTACGGAGGCATCGCCTCCAGGCGCTTGGACGGGTCGGCGATGCCTGGCTGGCTGTCGTCTCGCCACGGGCGCGGAAATCTATCCGTCCAGGTCGGCCAGCGCGCGCAGCAGCTCGGGCGAGAGCTCGCCGGCGCAGATCGGCTCGGCCCAGCCGGTCAGCCGCACGTCGAGGTCGTCGGAGATCTCGACCTCGAGCTCGCCGCCGTCGAGCTCGACCACGATCGGGCTGGCCGCGCCGCGCAGGAAGGCGGTGACCGCGGCGCCGCTGGCACCGGTCCCGGAGGAGAGCGTCTCCCCCACCCCGCGCTCGAAGATCCGCGCCCGCACCCGGCTGCCGTCGATCGCGAGAAACGAGACGTTGGTGCGGTTGGGGAACAGCTCGTGGCCTTCGATCTGCCGGTCCGATCGCGGCGAGGTCGAGCTCCTCGAGCTCGCTCGCCGACCTCGATCGCGCACTGCGGGTTGCCGATCGAGACGTGCTGGAACTCCCACTCGCGGCCGCCGGCAGTCAGCGTGCCGCTGCCCGTCGGCTGCCGCCCGACGGGAAGTCCTTGGAGCTCGGTCGAGGCGCGGCCCATCTCGACCGAGCAGGTCCGCTCCGAGGTGATCGTCGGCGTGATCGGCCCGGCGACGGTGCGGATCGTGAAGGTGTCCGCGTCGGTCCAGCCGTGCCGGCGCAGGTAGAGGATCGCCTCGCGCGCCCCGTTGCCCGACAGCTCCGCCTCGGAGCCGTCGGGGTTGAAGATCCGCAGCTCGGCGACGAACTCCGGGTCGTCGCTGCGCGAGAGCAGCAGCACCCCGTCGGAGCCGATCCCGAAGTGCGGGTCGCAGAGCCACTCGACCGCGCCCCGGTCAGCTCCCAGGGGAGCTCCTCCGCCTCGACGATCAGGTAGTCGTTGCCCAGCGCCTGCCACTTCTCGAATCTCACCCCAGCAGCCTAATTCGTGCCTCGACTGTGGGGTTGACCAGGCTATAGCGGGGTTAACCCTCAGTCACCGAGGGTTTCGGCGATCTCCGCGGCGACGTCGACGTCGCTCGCGACCGGTGCGGTCGATCCAGCGCAGGTTCGGGATCTTGCGCATCCAGGTGAGCTGGCGGCGGGCGTAGTTGCGGGAGCGCTTCTTCATCCGCCTCGACGTCGCCGGCGAGCAGCTCGTCGAAGCCGAGCGCCTTGCGCGCCGTGCGGGACGGGCCCAGCGCTTCGGCGCGCCGCACCTCCTCCTCGGCGCCCGCGGCGACGATCGCCTCCGGTCCGCGCGTCGATCCGCTCGTAGAGCTGGGCGCGGTCCATGTCGAGCCCGAAGATCGTCGTCGGGTGCCGGGTCTCCGGCGACCACAGCTCGGAGTCCTCCGTCCCCGGCGGCACCTTCTCCAGCGACAGCTCGCGCCATCGCCGCCCGCAGGTACAGCCCCGTCCCCCCCACCACGATCGGCCGCCGTCCCGCCTCCAGCGCCGCGTCGATCTCGGCATGCGCCAGCCGCATGTAGTCGCCGACCGAGAAGCGGCTGCGTGACCGGCACGAAGCCCAGCAACCGGTGCTCGAGCCGCGCCCGCTCCTCGGCGCGTCGCCACCCCGGTCAGCGTCTCCAGCCCTTCGTAGACCTGCAGCGCGTCGCAGGAGATCGCCACCGGGTCCTCGCCCCGCTCCCGCAGCAGCTCCGCCAGCTCGATCGCGACCCCGGTCTTGCCGACCCCGGTCGGCCCGAATATCGCGACGACGGTCAAGCAGGCGAGATCGGCTTCGCCGCCACCCCACCCAGCGTCTCGAGGTCGCCCCGGTGATCTCGACCTCGACGAGCTCGCCCGGGCTCGGCGATCCCGTCGAAGTTGACCGCCTTGTTGTGCCGGGTCCGCCCCCGCAGCTTCGCTCGTCGGTGCGGCTCGTGCCCTTCGACCAGCACCTCCATCGCGCGCCCGACGAACCGCTGCGCCCGCTCGGTCGCCCGCCGCTGCACCAGCTCGACCAGCCGCTCCATCCGCTCGCGCTTGACCGGGTGCGGGACCTGCTCGCCCATCGTCGCCGCCTCGGTTTCGCGCCGCGGCGAGAAGACGAAGGTGAAGGCGCCGTCGTAGCCGACCTCCTCGACCACCTCCAGCGTCTGCTCGAAGTCGGCCTCGGTCTCGCCGGGGAAGCCGACGATGATGTCGGTGGTGATCGCGCAGTCGGGGACGTGCTCGCGGATCAGCGCGACCCGGTCCATGTAGCGCTGGCGGTCGTAGGTGCGGCGCATCCGTTTGAGGACGGCGCTGGAGCCCGACTGCAGCGGCAGGTGGATGTGCTCGCAGAGCGCCGGCAGCTCGGCGTGGGCGCGGATCACGTCCTCCTTCATGTCCTTCGGGTGCGGGCTGGTGTAGCGGATCCGCTCGATCCCCTCGACCGCGTCGATCCGCGCCAGCAGCTCCGAGAAGCCGATCCGGCTCTCGTGCGGCAGGTCGCGCCCGTAGCTGTTGACGTTCTGGCCCAGCAGGGTCACCTCGCGCACGCCGTCGGCGGCCAGCGCCTCGGCCTCGGCGACCAGCTCGGCCGGATCGCGGCTGACCTCGCGGCCGCGGGTCGAGGGGACGATGCAGTACGAGCACGTGCAGTTGCAGCCCTGCGAGATCTGCAGCCAGCCCTGGAACTCGCGCTCGCGCCGCGCCGGCAGGTGGCCGGAGAAGTCCTCGAACTCGAAGTAGCCCTGGGCGCTGAGCGAGTCGGAGTTGAGGAACTCGGCCAGCTTGTGGATCTGACCGGGGCCGAAGGCGACGTCGACGAACGGGAAGCGCTCGAAGACCTCCTCCTTGACCGACTGCGCCCAGCAGCCGCCGACCCCGACGATCCGCTCCGGGTCTTCGGACTTGAGCCGCTTCGCCTCGCCCAGGTGGGCGATGAAGCGGTTGTCGGCCGACTCGCGGATCGAGCAGGTGTTGAAGAGGATCAGGTCGGCCTCGGCGCGACTCTCGGCCTGCTCGTAGCCGAGCGACTCGAGCATCCCCTGCATCCGCTCGGAGTCGTGCACGTTCATCTGGCAGCCGAACGTGGTGACGTGGTACCTGGGCATCGGCTCAGCCTAGATGATGGATTGCGCGGCGAGGTGCGGAAGCGCGGAGCGGTCGATCCAGTCTTCGCCACCCCCCCAACTGGGCTCCGGCTGGTCGATCCTGATCCCGTGCGCCTCCCAGGGCGAGCGCCGACGCGGCGCCGGCTTCCCGAGCAGGTCGACGACGTCGGACAGCGGCAACAGCTCCATCGAGTAGTAGCTCAGATTGCGGCCGACTCGGGCCACCTCGTCCCGCGCATCCGGCGAGAAGCGGCGCGCCGTGGAGACGATCATGCCGCGGAAGACCTGCTCCCTCAGCATCACCCCGTGCAGGTCGCGAACCGTCTGCACGCTCTCGCCCTTGGAGAAGTCGGCGTGCCGCTTGACCTGGATAAGCGTGATCAGCCCGTTTGCTTGGACGGCTTTGATGTCGATTCCCTTGTCCTTGCGACCTCCCAGCAGGGAGATCTGGCAGTCGCCACCGAAGTAGTCCCCGATGCAGGCTGCCATTAGTGCCTCGAAACGGAAGGGGTCGAAGCGGCTGAGCTTGTGCGGATTTCGGGCCAGGTATTCGCGCGCGAGCGCAAGTGGGGTGTCGAGAGCGAAGGGGTCGAACCGCCGCATGACGGCGTACGCGTGCTGGTAGTCCTCGGCTTCGTAGGCAAAAGACCTCTGCCCAAATCGGTAGCTGACGCACCACCAGCCGCAGGCGAAGCACTCCGACGTCTCGTACCGCCATACGAACTCCCGCTCGCGAAGACGGAAGTCGTCGGTGGTACCTCGTGCCAAGACGACCCCGCAGTACATACAGCGACGAGTCCGTGCCAGCGCCCGCCCAAGGGGGACCTTGCCCAGCGGTGGGTCGCACGAGTCGCGGTACGGCTCCTCGCCGTCCCAGGCGAGCCTGTCGTATACCTCCCAAGCCGGCTGCTTCGGCGATCTCAGCAGCTCGATGGCCGACGGCAGGCTGTCTTCCTGTTCGGGGTAGAAGCCGGTGTACGCGCACTCGGCGTAGCCGAGCACGTACTCGTCCACGTTATCCGCGTCCTCGACGGTTTCGGAAGACGCTGAAGTCGGTGCGGGCTCGAATATGCGCAGGACGCCAGCGCGCTTACGTTCATGGCCGCGGTCGTGGACGAAGGCGATTCCACGGTAGAGGTAGTAGAAAGCGACGCCCAACCCCAGAGCCACGCCGGCAAACACGCCGGCGAGCGCGCGCAGGTACTGGCTGGCCAGGTAGTCCAGCCAGCGCATGACGCGACCCCGCATGAGCCCATTGTCTCACGCTCCAGTCGCGTCTTTCAGGACTCGGGGGCGGCTACTCGGGCGCTGCCTCGGCCGCTTCGTCCTCGATCTCTTCCGCTTCCTCGCTCGCTTCGTGCAGCGCCGCCTCCTCGTGCTTCTCCTCGTCCTTGGCGTGCAGGACCGAGAAAGTGGTCGCGCCGCCGACGAAGACGGCGAACCAGATGAAGACAATCGGAGCGGCTCGCCCTGGGAACTTGTCGACTTTCAGGGCGACGAAGGTGAAGGCCACCGCCGAGACGGCGAGGACGATTCCGCAGGCATAAAAAAGCGTTTCGTTGTCCATCGGCGCGCGATCTTATTGACTGCGGGCGCGCTCAGGCGGCTTTGGCCTCGGCGACAGGCGCGTCCTCGCGATCAGCCGGCGCCCCCGGCGCCGGCGCAGCGTCCTCCGCAGCCGGGACCGAAGTGGCATCCTCCGCCCCGATCCCGAGCGCGGTGCGGATCTTGGCCTCCAGCTCCGCCGCGATCTCGGGATTATCGAGGAGGAACTGCTTGGCGTTGTTGCGCCCCTGGCCGAGCCTAGTCTTGCCGTAGGAGAAGAAGGAACCCGATTTCTGCACCAGGTCGTGCTCGATGCCGAAATCGATCAGGCCGCCCTCGCGCGAGATGCCGACGCCGTACTCGATATCGAATTCCGCCTGCTTGAAGGGCGAGGCGACCTTGTTCTTGACGACTTTCACCCGCACCCGGTTGCCGACCGCCTCGGTGCCCTCCTTGAGGGTCTCGATGCGGCGGATGTCGAGCCGCTGCGAGGCGTAGAACTTCAGCGCCCGGCCGCCCGGCTGGGTCTCCGGCGAGCCGAACTGGACGCCGACCTTTTCGCGGATCTGGTTGGTGAAGATGCAGACGGTGTTGGTGCGGTTCAGGTTGCCGGCCAGTTTGCGCATCGCCTGCGACATCAGACGCGCCTGCAGGCCAACGGTGGTGTCGCCGATCTGCCCATCCAGCTCGGCTTTCGGGGTCAGCGCCGCGACCGAGTCGATCGCGACGATGTCGACCGCGGTAGAGGCGATCAGGCGGTCGGCGATCTGCAGGGCCTGCTCGCCGTAGTCGGGCTGGGAGACCAGCAGCTCGTCGGTGTCGACGCCGATCCTGCGGGCGTAGATCGGGTCAATCGCGTGCTCGGTGTCGATGAAGGCGCAGATCCCGCCGCGGCTCTGAGCCTCGGCGATGACGTGGTAGAGCAGCGTCGTCTTGCCCGAGGACTCGGGGCCGAAGATCTCGACGATCCGGCCGCGCGGCACGCCGCCGATCCCGAGCGCCAGGTCGAGCGCGAGGGCGCCGGTGGGAATCGCTTCCACCTGCACCGCGGCATCAGCGCCGAGTCGCATCAGAGAACCCTCGCCGAACTCGCGTTTGATCCCGGTCACGGCCGCCTCGAGGGCCGCGTCCTTGGCCTTGGCTTCTTTGGCCGAGGCGTCCTTCAGAGCCGCTTTCTTGTCTGCCATCTCTTCCACCTCACCGCCGCCCCGCGGGCAGCTCGACTTGCGCCAGCGGGATGTACTGCGCACCCCGAGGCTGGAGTTCAGAACGGTAGAGCGTCAACCGGACGCCACCGAAGGGCTGCAGCAGGGCCTTCGGCAGCGCCTTTGGAGGCTTGGAGACCCGCGCCGGACGATTCGAGCCCCGCTCCTCCCGTCGCACCCTGGCGACCGTCACATGAGGCCAGAACGGGCGCTTCTCGGGCTTGTAAAGGCGGGCCGCGACCAGCTCCTCTTGCAGGGCGGCCTGCAGCTCGACGGTCGCCGGCGACTCGGCCGGCAGGGCGAAGAGGCGCGCCCTCCCCCGCTCCGGGCGCTGGACCGGGTCCCCCAGCTCGATTTGCGGCGCCAGGCCGCCGCTCGTCTCGACGATCTCGGCCAGGCGCGGGATCTCCTTCTCCGCCAGGTAGCCGAGGAAGGCGAGGGTGATGTGGAGTGAGGGCGGCGCCACCGGCCGCAGTGCCGGATCGGTAAGCGCCTGCCGGGCCCAGGCGGCGAGCCCGTCGCGGACTTCGTCCGGCAGGTCGAGCGCGACGAACAACCTCGCCCGCGGGCTCTTCAGCCTCTCCTTCGCCATGGCGGCGACGCTACGGGGTCGCGACGCACGAGACAAGACGCAAACGTCAGAAGCCTGTCATTTGTTCGTGTCGGCTGGGTGAAAAGTGGCGCTCAGCGAGCGCGGCGGCGTTGGCAGCGCCGCCTGCCGTGTTTGGCCCCTTTGACACGGGGACCAACCGCCGACCCCCTCCGCCGTCCACTCTTGGGGCGACAACGTCTGGCTTTGCGCGGGTTGGCAGGCTCCACCCTTTGAGGCGATCCAACCAGCGGTTCAGAAGGCGCGGCTTCAACTGGCGATTCTGGGGGCCTGCCAGTGGCGAGCAGGGCCGAGTCGAGCTGGTAGGCGCGGCCGACGATCGCGTAGGGCGGGCAAGGGGAGGGAACCACGGCAATGCAGATGACCGCTTGGGCCGCGGCCTCTATCACCGAGAGGCACAGCAACGGCGCGGCCGCCCCATGGTCGAGGGGGATGGACGCAAGGTCGAAGGCGGCGCTCCCCACGCCGGTGCGTTCGCTCCCCGACCACACGACCTGCACGCCTTCTCCCGGCGAGTTCAGGCTGCGACCCGGGGACGAGCAGTCGGCCTGCGACGTGCCGGGACCGACGGTCGCATAGGGGATCCAGGCGCAAGGCGAGAAATACTCCGCGGGCGGCGGGGATTCCCATTCGGGCGGGTGGGGGTCCGGTTTCGAGGGGCCCGGCGATGAGGACACGGAGAGGCACTCGACCGTCCGGTAGACGATCCCCGCCACCGAGCCGTGGGCCCAATCGGCGCTCGCCTCCGCGCGCGTGATCGTGCCGCTCGCCCCGTGCGCGGCGGCGGGCAGCGCCGCCAACAGGGCCAGGGCGAGGATCAGCGCCGCCTGCACGCCGCCGCTCCGCCTTTGTCTCCCGGTTCCGTCACCTCTGTACCCAGCTGGGAATCACCGCGTTCTCGACAACTATAGGTTCGGTTGCCGGCGTTTGCCTACAGAGGCGCTTCGTCGCCGCTGAGCAGGATGCGCAGCATGTGCATGCCGACGAGGGCGGCGCGCTCGCGGATGTCCTCGCGGCCGCCGGGGATGACCGGGTCGCGGGCGATCGAGGAGCCGTCGCCGAGGCGGGCGTCGAAGC
Organism: uncultured Solirubrobacterales bacterium; assembly: GCA_963817945.1. GTDB lineage: Bacteria > Actinomycetota > Thermoleophilia > Solirubrobacterales > 70-9 > VRUE01. The sequence goes on from CAWFQH010000004.1 coordinate 485,640, forward strand.
AGACGTAGCCGACTGGCTTCTGCTCGCTGCCGCCGTCGGGGCCCGCGATGCCGGTGATCGAGACCGCCACGTCGCCGTCGAAGCGCTCGATAGCCCCCTGCGACATCGCCGCGGCGACCTCCGCGGAGACCGCGCCGTACGCATCGATCAGGTCTGGATCGACCCCCAGCAGCTCCGCCTTTGCCTCGTTCGAGTAGGCGACGACGCCGCCTGCAAAGTAGGCAGAAGCCCCGGGCAGATCGGTGATCCGCGCCGCCAACAGTCCGCCCGAGCAGGACTCGGCCAGGGCCAGCTTCCGCCCCTGCAACAGCTGGGCCAGCTGGGCGTCGATCGTCTCGCCGTCACGGCTGAAGAGGTGACGGGCGTGGCGGTCGGCGAGGCCAGCCCGCACCTCCTCGGCGGCGATGCCGGCCTCGGCGCGATAACGGACGTCGATCTCGATCTCTCCCCGGCGCAGACAGGTGGTGATCTCGACCCTGTCCAGCTCGGTCCCCCCCGCCTCGATCTCGCGCAGGCTCTTGGCGATCTCCGACTCGGGGACGCCGAACATCCTCATCGTGTAGGCGTTCAGTGGCGTCGCGCGCGCCAGCACCGCCTGCACCGGTCGCGACTCCACCGCCGCCGGCCACATCGGCTGCAGCTCGCGCGGGGGGCCGGGCAGGACGATCACAACCTGCCCATCGGCTGGGACCACGAGGCCGGGCGCGGTGCCGACGGGATCGAGCGGTACGGCCCCCTCGGGCACCATCGCCTGCTTGCGGTTGGCGACCCGCAGGGCCTCGGGGTCGAAGTCGAAGCTGCGTCCGAATCTCCGCAGGATCGCCGCGATCTTCTCCTCCATCTCCTCGTCGAGCACCAGCTCGCGCCCAGCGAACTGCCCAACGACCTCGGCGGTCAGGTCGTCGGCCGTGGGGCCGAGGCCGCCGGAGGTGACGATCAGATCCATTCCCTCCGCCGCGAGGAAGCGCAATGCCGCCTCGAGGTCGTCCGGCCGGTCTGCCACGACGAGGATGTGGGCAACCTCGACCCCCAGCTCTGCCAGCTGTTCGGAGATCCAGGGCCCATTGCGGTCGGCGATGCGCCCCGTCAGGACCTCGGTACCGGTGACGACGATTCCGGCACGCACCGGCGATCCCGCCGCCCCCGGACGCGGGAGCGAATCCCCCTCCATATCAGCCTCTTTCGACATTCGCAGAAGCAGAGGAGGCGGCGGTACATGTCATTCGCAGTCGGGCCTTTCGCCTTCTTCGAGCGCGCTCACATCTCCGTCGGAGGTGATCTCGTACCCGACCGGGCTCGAGCTCGGCGGCAGGTCCGTTTCCCTGCCATCGACGGTCATCTCGACCGAGCCGTTGCCCAGCGCCACTTCGAAACGCGACGAGCGGAAGGGGCCAGCAGCGGTGCCTTCCTCGAGGATCTCGCCGTCGATCAGGGTTTCCTCGCCCCCGTCCAGCAGGCAAACCCAGACTTCGGCGGTCGCCGTGAGGGTCACCTCCACTCCCGGCTTTGGGGTCGGCTCGGATCTCTGGCTGGCCTGCCTGCGCTCGGCTGAGCCTGCGCTCTCCTTCGGGTCCGGCGCAGACGGGTTGTCGTCTCCACCCGCGAGACCGATTGCCACCACCAGGGCGGCGAGGCCGAGAGCGATCGCGATTGCCAGCAGCCTGCCTGGAACCAGCGGCCTTTTGCCGCGCGCACTTGCCGGCACCGGCTCGACGCGCTTCGGCGTTCGGTCGCTCCCCGGCGTGGCGACGCTGCGTCTGTATTCGTCGGCGAGCCGTTCACCATCGAGCCCAAGGTGGATCGCATAGGTTCGGATGAAACCGCGCGCGTAGGCGTCTCCGGGGAGCGCGTCCCACTCCTCGTTCTCCATCGCCTGCAGGTAGCGAACGCGGATCTTGATCGCCGCTTCGACCTCGACGAGGTCGAGCTTGCGGCGGCTCCGCGCCTCGCGCAGCGTGGCTCCGATTCCGGTCTCCACGCCGACATTGTGTCCCCTCGGGCCATGGAGGGGCGAGAAAAGCCGGTAACGCCCGCTCCGTCAGGCGGGATCGTCGGCGTCGACCGCCACCGGCTCGGGCTCGGCGTCGCCGCCGAGGACCCGCGGCAGGTCGGCCTCAGTGATCAAAACCTGCCGTGGCTTTGACCCCTCATAGCCGGAGATCACGCCGCGGCGCTCGAGCATGTCGATCAAGCGGCCCGCCCGGGTGTAGCCGACCCGCAGCCGGCGCTGGATCATCGAGACCGATGCCGTTTCGGTCTGTACGACCGTGCGAATCGCCTCGTCGAGCAGGTCGTCGCTATCGGGGTCGTAGTCGCCCTCGGCTTCGACGCCCTTCTCCTCGTGCACCTCAAGCAGCTCGGCCTCGAATTCGGGTTCCCCTTGCTTGGCCCAGTGCTCGGTGATGCGGGAGGTCTCCTCCTCGGTGACGAAGGCGCCCTGGATCCGTGCCAGCTTCGAGGTCCCGGCGCCGCGGAACAGCATGTCGCCTTGGCCCAGCAGGGCCTCCGCCCCGCCCTGGTCGAGGATCACGCGCGAGTCGGTCTGCGAGGAGACCGCGAAGGCGATCCGGGCGGGGATGTTGACCTTGATCGTGCCGGTGATGATGTCGGTCGAGGGGCGCTGCGTCGCCAGCACCAGGTGGATCCCGGTCGCCCGCGACTTCTGGGCGAGACGGATGATCGAGTCCTCGACCTCGGCCGGGGAGACCATCATCAGATCCGCGAGCTCGTCGATCACGCAGAGGATGTGCGGCAGTGGCGCCTCGCCCGCCTTGGCGCGCGCCCGGTTCAGCTCGGCCAGGTTGCGGCAGCGAGCCTGGCCCATGATCCCGTAGCGGCTCTCCATCTCGCCGATCAGGTTGGCGAGAACGTTGGCGGCGAGCCGCGGCGAGGTGACGACCGGCGTCAGCAGGTGCGGCACGTGCTCGTAGTGGTTGAGCTCGACCTGCTTAGGATCGACCAGGACGAGGCGAACGTCGTTCGGCGAAGCGTGCATCAGGATCGAGGAGAGGATCGCGTTAACGCAGCCGGACTTGCCCGAGCCGGTGGTGCCGGCGACGAGGACGTGTGGCATCTTCGCCAGGTCCGTCCAGACAGCGTTGCCGTCGATGCCCTTGCCGAGCCAGGCGACCAGCGGCGAGGTCTTCTCGGGACGGCCGGCGTAGATGTCGCCGAGTCGGACCAGGCGGCGGCGGGTGTTGGGAACCTCCACCCCCACAGCCTGCTTGCCCGGGATCGGCGCCAGGATGCGGATGTCGGTCGAAGCCAGGGCGTAGGCGAGGTCGTTGGAGAGCTCGGTGACTTTCTTCACCTTCGTCCCCGGCGCCAGACGCAGCTCGAAACGGGAGACGTGCGGGCCGCTGACGATGCCGACGATCTTCGCCTCGACGCCGAAGTGTCCGAGCGTCTCGACCAGCTTGCGCCCGATCGCGTCGTGGTCGCGCGGATCGGGCCCTTTGTCACCTTTGCCTTTTTCAAGCGACTTCGCGGGCGGCGGCCGGTAGGCGATCTGCTCCGATTCGGTCACCCCCCGCTTGTTGCCCATCGGCGTCAGGGGGATTGGCTCAGCCTCGACGTCAGCCGGCTCGGGCTCCTCCGGAGCGGCCTCGATCTCCTCTAGCTGCGCCTCGAAGTCCTGGGTGACCGGCTCATCCTCGTCGGGCCCCGGGTCCTCGGCGATCGCCACGGTGGGCTCGAGGTCGTCCTCCTCGGGGTAGGTGCTCATCACGTCGGTCGCGTTGGCCTGAGTCTCGAAGGCGTAGGTCTTTTCCCGATCCCGTTCCTCGCGGCGGGCCTCGCGATGGCGAATTGCCGTCTGGGTTACGTCGCGGCTGCCGACGAAGAGGTGTCGCAAACCACGGGCGATGCCGCCAAAGACGGTCGAGATCGAGGTGCCGGTGACGAGCATCGCGCCGATCGCCAGCATCAGCACAGTTGCAATCCGCGCCCCGATCGCCCCGACCAGGTACTCGAGGCCGGTCTCCAGGCCGTAACCAACCTTGCCGCCGTCCCAGGCGAAGAAGAGCACGAAGACGAGGTAGACCCCGGTGGCGATCAGGAACAGGCCGATCAGATCGAGATGGCGCTGCTGTAGCCCTTCGGGCAGGTGTGGGCGCGGAAGACGCGGCTTTGCCTTCGCTTTCGGCTTCCGCTTAGAGCCTCGCGCGGGCGAGCCGCGCTTCTTGCGCACGAACATGCGATCCGCTTCGACGCCGGGACGCCCTCCCCTGCTCCGGCTAGACCTGCGTGAGGATCGTCGCGAGGACGCCCATCATCGCTGCGAAGAGAGTGACGAAGCCGCCGATCATGACCGCCATCAAGGTCTTGATCTCGGATCGAACCGCCTGGAATTCCGATTTCATCTCCGACCGAACCGCCTGAAATTCGGTTCGCATTTCGATCCTGACCGCGCGGAATTCCGCGTGCATCTCGCAGCTGAGGTCGTCCACCCGCACCTCGAGACGACCAACGCGCTCCCCGAGATGGTCGACCTTATGGTCGATGCGGTCGGCCTTCATGTTGAGGTCGTCGAGTCTCTCGTCGTTCCAGGTCATGGTCGCTGCCTCCATGGTGCCACGCTAACGGGGGGCGAATCAGGCATGGCGCGATGAATGCAAAAAGTTTCGCACGAAGTGACGACGGAAGGAGCGCTCAGCCGGCGCAGACCCAGGCGCTGCCGCCGGAATCAGCCCAGATTTCGGCGGCGATGCCGGTCTTGTTCCTCCTTCGAGGCTTCGTGCGGCGCCCCCTTGCCCCCGTAGGCCTCCCAGGTCGAAGGAAGGATCTGGTAGGCGCCGCCTGCCCCGCTCGACGGGTTGAGGGCGCCGTAGTCGCCGCCCGACTCGCACATCACGATGTAGGTGGGGATCGAGTAGGGGCCGCCGAGCCAGCGGCCGACGGTTTCTTCGGCCGCCGCCCGGCTCGCCGCTTCCGCCGCTTCGATGTCCGCGATCCACTCCTCGATCTTTGCTTTCAACGTTGCCAGTGCCTCGGCTCGGGCTCGCGCCAGTGATTCGGCACGGGCGGCTGCTGCTTCGGCCTCGGCGCGGACGGCGGCGATTTCGGAGCGGGCGGCGACGAGGCGCTCGTTGTAGGCGACGACTTTCCGCTTCAGCTCTGCGACGCGTTTCAGCCCGTGCCGGACGGCGTCGCGGACGTCCTCGACCCGCGCCGCGAGCTCCGTGTCGTGCTCCTCGATTCGCTGCAGGTACTCGCTGCGCACCGCCAGCTCGTCGAAGTCGCTGGATCCCAAGATCATGCTGGCAGTGCTTGGGGCCCCGTTGCGGTAGATCGCGACCAGGCGCTCGGTCAGAGCAAGGCGAGCGCGACGCAGGCGCTGCTTCTCAAGGCGCAATCGCCCTTCGGCGCTCGCCACCGCCTGGGCGAGCCTGGCCGCCCGCTCTCGACCGGTTGCCAGCAGCCCGCTTAGCCGTCGCTCGCGACCGGCCGCAGCCGTCGCTTCGCCTTCGGCCGTGAGCAGCGCTCCCTGCGCGGCTTTGATCTCCGCGCCCAGAGCCGCCGCCTCGTCGCGGGCACGGTCCACTTGGCCCCGCAGGGCATCCACCTCGGCCGCGCCGGCCGGGACGACGGCGAGGCACACGGCCGCCAGCACGGCAATTGCAGGCAGTTTCCGCACGAAGCGGACGAGGTTAGCGGCCCTCAGCCCTCGGGAACGTTCCTGCTGGCAAGGTACAAGGCGACGCCCAGGACCACTGCCGCGACCCCCGCGCCGATCCGTGCCGGTCGCGCGTAGCGCTCCCGCAGGTAGAAGGACGCATACTTGACGACCGCCTTGCCGATCGCGCGGTAGACCATCAGTCCTCCTCTTCCCCGCGTTGGCGGATCCTATGCGCCATCCGCGACTGCAACGACCAGAGCTCGATGAAGCCCGGCGCGGCGGCCTGCGAGAAGAGACCGCCGGACTCGGCAAAAGATGCGAGGTCGGCGTCGTAGACCGCGTTGGGCGAGGAGCGGGTGACAACGCGGACGCCGCCTTTGTAGAGCCGTAGTCCGATCGTCCCCGTCACCTGGGCGTTGACCGCATCCATGTAAGCGTCGAGGTCGGAGCGCAGCGGCTCCCACCAGAGCCCGGCGTAGACCAGGTAGGCCCACTTGTCGTCGAGGCTGGGCTTGAGCTGGTTCTGGTGAATCGTGCCGACCAACTTCTCCAGCTCGGCGTGGGCGGTGAGCAGGATTGCCGCCGCCGGCGCCTCGTAGATGTCGCGCACCTTCAGCCCGACGATGCGGTCCTCGATGTGGTCGACGATGCCGACCCCGTGGCGACAGCCGATCTCGGCGGCACGTTCGAGCAGCTCGACCGGCGCCAGCCGCTCGTCGTTGAGGGCGACCGGAACACCCGCCTCGAACTCGACCATCACCGTCTCCGCCTCGTCGGGCGCCTGCTCGGGCCGTGTCACGAGCTGGAAGACGTCGTCCTCCGGAGCGTGATTGAGATCCTCAATCCAGCGGCCCTCCGAAGAGCGACCCCAGAGGTTGTCGTCGATCGAGTAGGGCGGCGCCTCGGTCCCGCCCTTGACCGGGATCCCGTGCTCGCGCGCGTAGGCGATCTCCTCCTCGCGGCCCATCTGCCAGGAGCGCACCGGCGCGATCGTCTTCAGCTCGGGTGCGAGCGTCGCCACCGTCGCCTCGATCCGCACCTGGTCGTTGCCCTTGCCCGTGCAGCCGTGAGCGATCGTGTCGCAGCCGCTCGCCCGCGCCTGCTCGACCGCCAGCTCGGCGATCAGCGGGCGCCCCAGCGCGGTGAAGAGCGGGTAGCCGCCGCCGTAGAGGGCGTTGGCCTTTATCGCCGGCAGGACGAACTCGCGCGCGAACCGCTCGCGAGCGTCGACTACGTGGCACTCGAGCGCACCCAGCCGCTTCGCCTTGTCTTCGATCACGGCGTAGTCCTCGTCGGGCTGGCCGAGGTTGACCGTGAGGCAGACGACCTCCGCCCCGTAGCGGTCCTGGATCCACTTCAGCATCACGCTGGTGTCGAGTCCGCCCGAGTAGAGCAGCAGAACTCGGCGCACCGCGGCGGGGTCGGCCTCGTAGCTGGCCGTTCGCTGCTGCTCGGGCGCCTCCATCAGATGGTTGGTTTCGCGGCCGCGTGTGCCTGGAGGCGCACGTGGCCAAGCAGATCAAGGACGCAGGGCGCAGTCTTTGGTGGAGCCAAAGGCAAGCCCGAGGACGCAGAGATGCGCAGCGCCACATGCGTCATCCAGGTGCGCAGGGTCGTGGAATCAGCCATCAAGGCGCTTCGATCCCGCCGCTGTCGTCTTCTTCGGTGGTCGTCGTATCCGTCGTCGGGGAGGTCGTCGTGGTGGAGTCGGCCGTCTCCGTTTCCTCGGTCGTCGTCTCCTCGGCAGTCGTTTCCTCGGTCGTGGTCTCCTCGGTGCTCGTCGGCAGCGTCGTCGCTTCGGTGGGGATCGAGGTCGCCTCTCCGCCCCCGTCGCTGTCGGCGATCACGACGATCGCGATCGCGAGGCCGGCGATCACCGCGATCAGGCCGGCGACGAGGAGTCGCATGTTCCCGTGGGGCGGCCGGCCCGGATGCTCGGGCTGGCCCATCACGCGGGTGCGATCGTCGTGCATCAGATCGCCGGCTCCATGGCCGCTACTCGTCCTCCGATCCCAGGATCGCCTCGAGGATCTCCTTCGCATCCTCGATCTCGAAGCCGTGCCGAAGCCGCTCCTCGATTTCCTCGCGGCTGGCGCCGGAGATCGCCATCTGCGTGGCCAGCAGGCGCGCGCCTGCGGAGGTCGAACGGCGGGGGGCCGCAGGCTCGTCGGGCTCCGGAGCCGGCTGCACCGGCCGCAAGCGCCTCTCGCCGGGCTCTCCCGAGCCAGGCTCATCGTCGCCTTCGGAGTCCTGGTAGCCACGCCCGAGCGGATCGAGCTCGTCCGCAAGCTCACGCAGCCGTTCGGCGACGATGCGATCGGCGCGCGCGCGCGCATCGACGATGTGCTGGCGGGCCTGCTCCTCGGCGTCGTCGATCACCGCCGCGGCCGCTTTCTCAGCAGCCTCGACGATCGCAGCCAGACGCTCGGCGGCATCGGCGGCGGAGTTCAGGCGCCGCCCGTCCCTGGGAAGCTTCTCGGAGCTCATCGAGCCGCACAGCTTAGGAGCGATTCGCCGATCAGCGCAACCGCCTGCTCGATTTGGGCCAAATCGACCGTCAACGGCGGCAACAGGCGCAGGCTCCGAGGCTCCGGAGCGTTGACGACCAGGCCGCGGCGCAGCAGGTCCGTCCCAACCCGTGCTGCGTCGATTCCCTCGCCGAGCCCAACGCCGACCATAAGCCCGCGGCCGCGCACTTCGACGACCCCCTCGAGCTCCAGCAGCCCCTCGCATAGCGTCGTCCCCAGCTCCCGCACGCGGCGCAGCAGTGCCGGATCGTCGACCAGGTCGAGCACGGCCAGCCCTGCGGCGGAAGCTACGGCGCCGCCGGCGAAGGTGGAGCCGTGGTCGCCGGCCTCGAGCACGTCTCCTACCTCGGGCGTCGTCACGCAGGCGCCGACCGGCAGGCCGCCGCCCAGCGCCTTGGCGCTGGTCAGCACGTCGGGCCGCACGAGAGTCTGCTCATAAGCCCATAGCGAGCCAGTCCGGCCGACACCGGTCTGGATCTCGTCGAGGATCAACAGCGCCCCGGCCTCGTCGCACGCTTGCCGCGCTGCCAGCAAGGCCTCGTCGCTGACCGGGTAGACGCCGGCCTCGCCCTGGATCGGCTCGATCAGGACCGCGGCCGTGCTCTCCCCGACCGCGTCGCGCAGCGCCGCGTCGTCGTCGAACGGCACCGAGCGGAACCCCGGCAGCATCGGCCCGATCGCCTCGTTGCGGGCCAAGGTCGGGGTCGCCGCCAACGCTCCGTAGGTGCGGCCGTGGAAGTCGCTCTCGAAGCTGATGATCTCCGGCGCCTCGATTCCCCGTCGGCGGGCGTGCTTGCGTGCGACCTTGATCGCGCACTCGTTGGCCTCGGTGCCCGAGTTGGAGAGGAAGACACGGCCGCCGAGGCTCGACGCCGAGAGGCGCTCGGCGAGCCGCACCATCGGTTCGGTGTAGAAGAGGTTGGAGACGTGCATCAGGCGGCCGGCCTGCTCGCGTACCGCCTCGACCACGTCGGGGTGGCAGTGACCGACCGAGCAGACCGAGATCCCGGCCAGGAAGTCGAGGTACTCGTTGCCCTCGGCGTCCCAGAGCCGCGCCCCCTCGCCCCGCACGAACTCGACCGGCGCCCGCCGGTAGGTTTGCATCAGGTAGCGCTCCTCCAGCGCCTGCAGGTCGGTGAGGTTCATGAGCTGCGAACGGCGTCGAAAACCAACCCTGGCCGGAACGCGGGCGCCGCGCTCACGGAGTCACCATCGTCCCAATGCCGGCGTTGGTGAACAGCTCCAGCAACAAGCTGTGCGGCTTGCGACCGTCGATGATGTGGGCGGAGTGGGCGCCGCCGTGGACGGCGTCGACGCAGGCCTGCAGCTTCGGTCGCATCCCTCCCTCGATCCCGCCGAGTTTCTGTTCGACCTCGAGCACGGCGGCGTGGCTGATCAGGGAGTTGGAGTCCGTCGGGTCGGCCAGCCAGCCCTCGACGTCGGTGAGAAAAATGGCCTTGTGGGCGCCGAGTGCGGCGGCGACCTTTCCCGCCGCCTCGTCGGCGTTGACGTTGTAGGGGCGACCCTCGGCATCGGCGGCGGAGGAGGCGATCACCGGGATGTAGTCCTCGGCGATGTGGTTGAGCACGTCGACGTCGACGTGCTCTACCGTGCCGACGAAGCCGACCTCGTCGACGTTGGCGACCGGCGCGACCTCGAACAGGGAGCCGTCCTGGCCGGAGAGCCCGACCGCCGGCTGGCCGTGCGAGTTGAGCCGCTGCACGATGTCGGAGTTGAGCTTGCCGAGCAGGACCATCCGTGCCACCTCGACCGTCTCCGGGTCGGAGACGCGCAGGCCCTCGTGGAAGCGCACCTCGATCCCAAGTCGCTCCATGTAGCGGGTGATCTCGGGCCCGCCCCCGTGGACGATCACCGGGTTGAGGCCGACGTACTTGAGCAGGACGATGTCGGTCGCGAAGTCCTCGCGCAGCTGCTGGTCGCGCATCGCGGCGCCGCCGTACTTGATGACGACGGTGCGGCCGTGGAACTCCTTGATGTAGGGGAGCGCCTCGAGAAGCGTGTCGATGCTGGCGTTCGTGTTCATCTGCCCGATCAGGTCGTGTACTCGGCGTTGATGCGAACGTACTCGTAACCGAGATCCGAGAACCAGACATGGGCGGCGTGGTCGCCGCGTCCCAGGCGCAGCCCGATCTCCGCCTCGGCGGCCTCCCCACCCAGCTCGGCTGCATCGATCGACTCGGCCCCGATCTCTTCCAGGTCCTCGCCGGCCAGCGCCATCCCGGCCGCCTGCGCGATCCGCCCCCAGTTCGGGTCGCGCCCGAACAATGCCGTCTTGACCAGGGGCGAGTTGGCAATCGCCCGCGCCACTCGCTCCGCCTCGGCGGCCGAGGCGGCCCCCTCGACCTGCACCCGGCCGACCCGGGTCGCGCCCTCGCCGTCGGCGACTATCTCGATCGCCAGCTGCTGCAGCACAGCGTCGAGCAGCTCCTGTGGCAGCGGCGCGCCGGAGGCGCCCGTCGCCTGCAGGAGGACGGTGTCGTTGGTGCTCATCTGCCCGTCGACCGTGATTCGCTCGAAGGAGGCGGCGACAGCGGAGCGGAGCATCGCCGCGGCGTCCTCGGCCACCGCGTCGGTCTGCACGAAGCAGAGCATCGTCGCGAAGCCGGGCTGGATCATGCCGCCGCCCTTTGCCTGTGCGGAGAGGGTGACCCCGCCCGCGCGCAGCGTGCAGCTCTTGGCCCAGCGGTCGGTGGTGAGGATCGCGTCGGAGAAGGCACTCCCGCCGTTCGGCGAGAGGTTGGCAGCGGCGGCGCCGATCCCGTCGAGGACGGCGTCGATCGGCAGCGGCACACCGATCACCCCGGTCTCGGCCACGGCTACGGTGCTCGGCTCGAGGTTCAACTCGGCGGCGGCCGTCTCGCACATCGCCCAGGCGTCGGCAAGGCCCTGCTCGCCAGTCTCGGCGTTGGCGTTGCCGGCGTTGACGACGGCCGCGCGTACGCCGCCGGCGTCGACCCGCTTGCGGCAGACGCGGACGGGGGCGGCGGCAGAGGCGTTCGGGGTTAGCAGCAGGGCCGAGGCGACCTGCGGCTCGTCGCAGACGAGCAGGCCGACGTCGGTCTTGCCGCTCCCCTTGAGGCCGCAATGCGCGGCGCCGGCGCGGAAACCCGGCGCCAGCTGCGCGGGATCGAGTTCCTCTACGTCGGCCGGCGGCTCGACCCAGCGCGACCTGAAGAAGCCATCACGCCGGCTGCTCCGCTTCGCGTCCGCTGCCGGCGGGGTCACCGGAGCCCCTCCGTCTCGTCGAGGCCGAGCATCAAGTTTAGGCACTGCACGGCTTGACCGGAGGCGCCCTTCCAGAGGTTGTCGAGCGCCGAGAAGGCGAGCACGCGGCCGCGCTCCTCGACGGTGACGTAGACGTGGCACTCGTTGCTGTCGCGCACGTCGCGCAGCCCGGGCGGCGAGTCGACGAAGTGCACGAACGGCTCACCCGCGTAGCGCTCTGCGTAGAGCGCCTGCACCTCCTCCTTGGCGATCGGCTCGGTCGTCTGCGCGTAGCAGCTGGTCAGCTCGCCCTGGTCGAGCGGCAGCAGGTGCGGGACGAAGGTGACCGGCGCCGGGCTGCCGAGGGCTGCCAGCTCCTGCTCGATCTCGGGCCGATGGCGGTGGCCCTCGGTCTTGTAGGCGAATGCGTTCTCGTCCATGGTCACGTAGTGCATCGCGTCGCCGCCGCCGCGGCCGGCGCCGGAGACGCCTTGCTTGGCGTCGATCACAACATCGGCGAGCAACCCCTTCTCGGCCAGCGGCGCCAGGGCCAGCACGCTCGCCGTCGGGTAGCAGCCGGGTACCGCGACCAGCTCCGCCTCGCGCAGCTCGTCGCGGTACATCTCGGTCAAGCCGTAGAGAGCGCCCTCGAGCAGCTCCGGTGCGCCGTGCTCGCCGTACCAGCGCTCGTAGGTGGGCAGGTCGCGCAGGCGGAAGTCGGCCGAGAGGTCGGCAACGAGGACGCCGAGTCCGCGCAGGGCGGCGACCGTCGGTGCCGAGGCTCCGTGCGGGTAGGCGACGATGGCAGCGTCGATTCCCTCCAGCGAGTCGAGGTCGAGCTCGCTCAGCTCCAAGGGCACCCGGTAGCGGGGGTAGAGGTGGTCGAGCCGGGTGCCGGCGTCGCTGCGCGAGGTGACGGCGACCAGCTCCAGCCGCGGATGGCGCCAGACGAGCTGCGCCGCGAGCGCGCCGGTGAATCCGGAGGCCCCGGCGACGAGGACGCGTGCGGCGGGGTCGCCGCCAAGCGGTTGCGTACGCGCTTCATTCACGGAGCGATCCCCCGATTCCGTCCAGATGCCTGGCGATGGAACCGCGCAGGTCCGCGACCTCCTCGTCGGTCAGCGTGCGGTCGGCGGCGCGGAACTCGAGTCGCAGGGCGAGGCTCTTGCGCCCCTCCCCCGCCTGCTCGCCCTCGTAGAGATCGAAGACCGTGGCTGAGCGCAGCAGCTCGCCGCCGCCGGCGAGGACGGCAGCGCGCACGCTGGCGGCGGTTACGTCGACCGACACCACGACCGCCAGGTCCTGCCGCACGGCGGGGTAGCTGGTGACGTCCTCGAAGGCCTCCTCCCCCGCCGTGGCGGCAGCCACCAGCGGCCCCAAACCGACTTCGAAGCCGGCGGCCTCGTCGAGGTCCCACTCGCGGCAGACCAGCGGGTGCAGCTCGCCCACCCAGCCGACGACCTCGCCCTCGACGGAAACCTGCGCGGCGCGGCCGGGGTGCAGGAACGGCTCGGAGACCGGCTCGAACTCCAGCGTCATGCCGAGCCTCGCCGCAAGACCTTCGAGCACGCCCTTGAGGGCGTAGAAGTCGGCCACATCTCCGCCGCCCCGCCAGGCCTGGGGCACCAGCGGTCCCACTGCGAGGCAGGCGAGCCGGTGCGGCTCGGCGAATGGCGCCGCCCGCTCCCCCGGGAACTCGCCAGCGAGTTCACCGACGGGCCTCAAAGCGGAATTATGGTCCGCTTTGAGGCCCGTCGGCGGGGTGTTCAAGTAGACGCGGCCGGACTCGAAGAGGGCGACCCGCTCCGCGCCGTGGGCCAAGTTGCGACGGGCGACGTCGAGCAGCGAGCCGAGGACGGTCGTCCGCATGACCGATTGGTCCTCGGAGAGGGGGTTCGAGATCGCTACGGGGGTGGCTCGCGGGTCGCCGTCCGGGATCCGCAGTCTCGCGGTCTCGTCCGGGTCAGTGAAGCTCCAGCCGACTGCCTCGTCGAAACCGAGGTCCCGCATCGCGTCCTCAACCCGCCGGCGCAGCCGCTGCTCCCGGCTCAGCCCGCCAGCCTGGCCGACGGCGGGCAGGGTTGAAGGAAGGTGCTCGTCGAGGCCGTGCACGCGCGCGACCTCCTCGATCAGGTCGACCTCGCGGGTGACGTCGTCGTGGCGATCCGGCGGCACCTCGACGGCCAGGTCTTCGCCCTCGACCTCGACGCCGAAGCCGAGCCGCTCCAAGTAGGCAACCTGATCGTCCCGCTCGATCCGCATTCCGAGCAGGTCTGCTACCCGTCCTCCGCGCAGCCGCAGTCGCAAGAGTGGCGAGATCTCGGCGGCGACGTCGATCGTCCCCGGCACCAGCTTCGCCTCGCACAGCTCGACCATCAGCCGCGAGGCGATTCGCTGCGCCCGCAGGCAGAGCTCCGGATGCAGTTGTTTCTCGAAGCGGCCGGAGGCTTCCGAGCGCAGCCCCAGCATCCGCGAAGTGCGGAGGATGTTGGTCCCGTTCCAGTTCGCCACCTCGAGCAGGACACGGGTCGTGCCCTCGGAGACCTCGGAGACCTGGCCGCCCATGATCCCGGCGATCCCAGAGGGTCCGTTGCGGTCGCAGACGAGGACCGTCTCGGCGTCCAGCTCGCGCTCGATGCCGTCGAGGGTCGTCATCTTCTCGCCCTCCTCAGCCGCTCGGACGAGCAGGGCGCCGTCCGGGACCCGGTCGAGGTCGAAAGCGTGCAGCGGCTGCGCGGTCAGCAGCATCGCGTAGTTGGTGATGTCGACGACGTTGTTGATCGGCCGCTGCCCGGCAGCGGTCAGCCGTGCCTGCAGCCAGGCGGGCGACGGACCGATCTTCACATCGGTGAAGACGCGCGCCGTGAAGCGGGGGCAGAGCTCGGGCACCTTCACTTCGACCGAGGCGTAGTCGCCGACCTCCCCCTCCCCCTCAGCGGGCGCGTCCTCGGCCCACGGCTCCGGCCCCAGCGGCGCGCCGCTGATCGCGTGGACCTCGCGCGCCACCCCGTAGACGCCGAGGCAGTCGACCCGGTTCGGCGTCACCTCCAGCTCCAGCACCGCGTCGCCGACCGGCAGCACCTCCGCCAGCGGCGTCCCCGGCTGGGCGCCGTCGTCCTCGAGGACGAGGATGCCAGCGGCGTCCTCGGCGATCTCCAGCTCGGCGGCGGAGAGGATCATGCCCGACGACCGCACGCCCCGCAGCTTCGCTTCGCCGAGCTTCGTGCCGCCCGGCATCGTCGCGCCCGGCAGCGCCACCGGCACGGTCTGACCGGCGGTGACATTGGGGGCGCCGCAGACGATCGTCCGTGCCTCGCCGTCGCCGGTGTCGACCGAGCAGACGCTGAGGCGGTCGGCGTTCGGGTGCCGGTCACAGCTGAGGACCCGGCCGACGACGAAGCCCTCGGCCGCCGGCGGCCCGAGCGTCGCCACCCGCTCCACCTCGGTCCCGGTCATCGCCAGCCGCTCGGCCAGCTCGTCGGCATTGACGCCGGGGTCGCAGTACTCGCGCAGCCATGAGTACGGGACTCTCATCCGAACTGCTCCAGCATCCGAACGTCGTTGTCGAAGAAGCGCCGCAGGTCGGGGACGCCGTGTCGCAGCATCGCGATCCGCTCGACCCCCATGCCGAAGGCGAAGCCCTGCACGCGCTCGGGGTCGTAGCCGTGCTCGGCGACTAAGCCGAGCACGTTGGGGTCGACCATGCCGGCGCCGCCGACCTCGATCCAGCCGATCCCCTTGCAGAGGTTGCAGCGCTCGCCGCCGGCGAGCTCACCGCTGCCGCCGCACTGGAAGCAGGAGACGTCGAACTCGACGCTCGGCTCGGTAAAGGGGAAGAAGTGGGGCCGCATCCGCGCCTCGCGACCGTCGCCGAAGATCGAGCGGAGCATCGCTTCCAGCGTTCCCTGCAGATCAGCGAGGGTGATGCCCTCGCCGATCGCCAGGCCCTCGACCTGATGGAACATCGGCGTGTGGGTGGCGTCGGAGTCGCGCCGGTAGACCTTGCCGGGCATGATCGCGAAGATCGGCGGCGGCTGGGCCTCCATCGCCCGCGGCTGGACCGGCGAGGTGTGGGTGCGCAGCAACACCTCCGGGTGCGACTGCACGTAGAAGGTGTCCTGGAGCATCCGCGCCGGGTGGCCCGGCGGGTGGTTGAGCGCGGTGAAGTTGTAGTAGTCGTGCTCGATCTCCGGTCCCTCGATCACCCGGTAGCCGAGCCCTACCATCACGTCCTCGATCTGCCGAGTGGTGCGCGTGATCAGGTGCAGGTGGCCAGCCGGATGCGCCGGCGCGCCGGGCAGGGTGACGTCGATGCGGTCGTCCGCCAGGCCGGTCTCCAACTCGGCCGCGTCGAGCTCGCCCGCGCGGCGCTCGAACAACGCCTCCAGCTCCTGCCGGGCCTGGTTCGCGGCGGCGCCGACCTTGCCCCGTTCATCCTGCGGCAGCTCGACGATCCCGCGCAGGATCGTCGTCAGCTCGGCTTTGCGGCCGAGGTGGCGAACCCGCAGCTCCTCCAGCTCCGCGGTGCCGGTGGCGGCCTCGATCGCGGCGGCGACCTCGGTGCCGATCTCCTCGATCCGCGCGAGCGTCATGGGGCCGCCTTTCGCATGGCGGGCGACGATAGCCGCTTCAACATCATGTTTCCCGCTCACTCGCTTGCGACGAATCAGATATGGACGCGGCGCTCGCTACGCGCTCAAGGGCAATAGCCGCCGCGGCAGCAACGTTGAGTGACTCGGCCGCAGCGGCACGCAGCGGGATCGAGACTTGGCGCTCGCATTCGCCCAGCACCTCGTCCGGCAGGCCGTCGCGCTCGGCGCCGAGGCAAACGGTGTGCGCCCCGTCCAAATCCTCCATGCGGTCACCCCCGTGGGCGACCAGCGCCACCCGCGGCCGCGGGGTCGCCTCAGCCTCGGCCCGCAGCAGCGCCTGGCCGAAGACCGACCCCATGCTCGCCCGCACCGCCTTCGGCGAGAAGGGGTCGGCGCAGCCGGGCCCGAGGACGACGCTGCCGCCGAGCAGCGCGTGCGCGGTGCGGACGATCGCGCCGACGTTGCCGGGGTCGGCCACCGCGTGTAGGTAGACGCAAGGGGGCTGGGGCGCATCCGCCCAGCGTTGCGGCCAGACCGCGATCGCGCGGGTGCCGGAGCCGAGCGTGGAGACTCCGGCCAGCAGCTCCGGCTCGACCTCCTCGCCGTCGAGCCCGCTGCCGGCGGCGACCAGGAGCAGGTGCGGCTTGACGCCAGCAGCAAGGCCGGCCTCGATCAGATCCTCACCCTCGCTGAGGAAGAGGCCCTCGCGCTCGCGGTGCTTGCGCTCGTGCAGCTTGCGCACGAGCTTCAGCTTCTCGTTGTGGGGGCTGGCGATCATCGTCTTGTCATCTGCTTGTCGGTTGTCGTCTCGTCTGTCGGGTCTGGTTCGTGTCGGTGGCGAGTTCTCCTAGAACGAAAAACGGGCCGTGAAGACGGCCCGCCCGGGAAACTGGAGTGTGGCTGCGGCTTAGGCGGCCGCACCCTCCCGGGCAAGCTCCACAAATCGGCGGAAGGCATCGCGGTCGGTGACCGCGATGTCGGCGAGCATCTTGCGGTTGACCTCGACGCCTGCTTTGTCGAGGCCGTGGATCAACTCCGAGTAGCTCATGCCCTCGAGCCTGGCCGCAGCGTTGATGCGAGTGATCCAGAGCCGGCGGAACTCGCGCTTGCGGTTGCGCCGGTCCCGGTACGCGTACATGCCCGACCGCTGCACCTGCTCTTTGGCGAAGCGGTAGGAGGAATGCTTGCGGCCGTAGTAGCCCTTCGCTTCCTTCAGCACCTTGCGGCGCTTCTTGCGCGCGTGGACCGAGCGCTTGACGCGGCTCGACTTGCCGCCTCCGAGCAAGGTCCTGATCCGCTTCGTGTCGGCCGGGGCGATCTCGACCGGGCGCGACATCTGCCGCTTCCGCTTCGGCGACTTTTTCTCGAGGATGTGGCTCGAGTTGGCGCGACGACCGCGCAGCTTGCCCTTGGCGGTCTTGCGGAAGCGCTTCTTGGCGCCGGAATGGGTCTTCATCTTGGGCATCGGGAGGCGTATTGAAGCAGACGCGCCGCTGCCCTCGCGGGAGGCACCTGACCGAGCAGATAGCGTGCCGCCCGATGCGGATCGTCTACGTGGTCGGGACCCGGCCCAACTTCGTCAAGACCGCCCCCGTGATCGCGGCCCTGCGGGAGCGGCTTCCCGATGGGCGGCACACGATCGTCCACACCGGACAGCATTACGACCGGCTGATGTCCGACGTCTTCCTCGAGGAGTTGGGCGTGCCGGCGCCCGACCACATGCTCGAGGTGGGCTCGGGGAGCCACGCCGTGCAGACGGCGCGGACGATGGAGCGCTTGGAGCCGGTGCTGGCAGAGGAGCAGCCGGACCTGCTGATGGTCCCCGGCGACGTCAACTCGACCCTGGCGGCGACGCTGACCGCGGTCAAGATGCAGATCCCGGTGGCCCATATCGAGTCGGGCCTGCGCAGCTTCGACCGCACGATGCCGGAGGAGGTCAACCGAATCGTCGCCGATCAGTTCTCCGAACGCCTCTTCCTGCACAGCGACGAGGCGATCGCGAACCTGCGGGCCGAGGGGATCGGCGAGGAGCGGATGCACTTCGTCGGCAACACGATGATCGACACCCTGGTCGCCCTCGAAGGCCGCTTCCGGGCGGCCGGCGCGGCCGCTGGCCTTGGGGTCGAGCCGGGCGCCTACCTCCTCGTCACCCTGCACCGCCCCGCCCTCGTCGACGGCGCCCTGCTGCCCGAGACCGTGAAGCGGCTGGCGGCACTGGCAGAGGAGATGCCGGTCGTCTTCCCGGTTCACCCACGAACCCGCAAGATGATGGAGGCGGTCGAGTCCGACCATCCCGGGCTGCTGCTCTGCGAGCCGCTCGGCTACGTCGACTTCCTCTCCCTGCTCGCCGACGCCCGCGCCGTCCTCACCGATTCCGGCGGCATCCAGGAGGAGACGACCTATCTCGGCGTCCCCTGCTTCACCCTGCGCGACAACACCGAGCGCCCGGTGACGATCCGCGCCGGGACCAACACTCTGCTCGGGCTCGACCCCGCGGCGATCGCCGGCATCCCGGAGATGCTGAAAGAGCGTCCCGCGAAATGGCCTGAACCTCCTCCGCTCTGGGATGGCCACGCAGCGGAGAGAATCGCCGACGTGCTCGCGTAAGGGAGCGCCGTCGTGTAGGGGCCTGCCGCGGCAGGGGATGGAACGTCTTGTACTTTTTCCGAGCTGCGACCCTCGGACGGCGGCGACCTGTCTTCGGAAAAAGTTAAGTGGAATCCCCTGCCGCGGCAGGCCCTGGGTCCGCGTCGTCCTTCTTCGCCTGCGCCGCCACCTCTTTGCTCGGGGCCAGCATCATGCTCATGTTGCGCCCCTCCTGCAGGGGCTCGGACTCGATCGTCGCCAGGCCGTCGAGGTCCTCGAAGAGTCGCTGCAGCAGCGCCCGGCCACGCTCGGGGTGGGCCTGCTCGCGGCCGCGGAACATGATCGTGATCTTGACCTTGTTCTGGTGGCGCAAGAAGCGCTCGACGTGCCCCTTCTTGGTCTCGTAGTCGTGGTCGGCGATCTTCGGTCGCAGCTTGATCTCCCGCACGTTGACCTGCTGCTGGTGCTTGCGGGCGGCCTTCTGCTTCTGCTCCTGCTCGTACTTGTACTTCGAGTAGTCGAGCAGGCGGGTGACCGGCGGCTTCGAGTTGGGCGCGACCTCGACCAGGTCGAGGTCGGCGTCCTGGGCGCGTTTGAGGGCGTCCGGCGTGTCGAGAATGCCGAGCTGCTCGCCGTCGGCGCCGATCAGCCGCACTTTGGGCACGCGGATCCGCTCGTTGATCCGAGTCGTGTCGCGCTCCGGCGGTCGCCGGTCGAACCTGCGAGGAACCGGCACTATCGAGAGGAGAGGTGGAGCTTCAAGAGGATCGGCAAGGCGGAGGCGGCCACGGGACGCTCAGCGGCGCTGACTTTTTGGCATGCCTGCGAACAAGTTGCCGGAGTATAGAGGCAGAACGGCGACTCAGGGCACCGCTCAACCGTTGTCGTCCGGCATCGCCTCGTGGGACCGGATGTGCGCGGCGAAGGCCGCCAGCGCCATCGTCCCCAGCTCGCCGCCGCCGTGGGAGCGGACCGCGACCTCGCCGCTCTCTTCCTCGCGGTCGCCGACGACGAGCATGTACGGGAGTCCGGCCAGCTCCGCCTCGCGGATCTTCTTGCCGACCGACTCCGAGCGGCGGTCGACCTCAACCCGAACGCCGAGGTCGCGGAGCCCTGCGCCGACCTTCTCGCAGTGCTCGAGGTGGCGGTCGGAGATCGGCAGCACGATCGCCTGGACCGGTGCCAGCCAAACCGGAAAGCGGCCTCCGTAGTGCTCGATCAGGATCCCGGCAAAGCGCTCCATCGAGCCGAGCAGGGCGCGATGGATCATCACTGGCCGGCGCTGGTTGTCGTCGGCGTCGGTGTATGTGAGGTTGAACCGCTCGGGCATGAAGAAGTCGACCTGGCAGGTGCCGCACTGCCAGGAGCGGCCGAGCGCGTCGGTGATGTGGAAGTCGATCTTCGGCCCGTAGAAGGCGCCGTCGCCGAGGTTGAGCGTGTACTCGCGGCCCTGGCTCTCGAGCGCCTGCCGCAGCGCCTCCTCGGCCAGCTCCCACTGTTCGTCGGTGCCGATCGACTTCTCCGGCCGGGTCGAGAGCTCGATGCGGACGTCCTCGAAGCCGAAGCGGGCGTAGAGCTCATCGATCGCCTCGCAGACGCCGGTCACCTCATCGACCACCTGCTCGGGCGTGCAGTAGATATGAGCGTCGTCCTGGGTGAAGGCGCGCACCCGCAGCAGGCCGTGGAGGACGCCCTCGCGCTCAGCCCGCGAGACCTGGCCGAACTCGGCGAGGCGCAGCGGCAGCTCGCGGTAGGAATGGCGGTCGGCGGCGTAGACGAGGCAGGCGCCGGGGCAGTTCATCGGGCGGATCGCGTACTCACGCTCGCGCGACTCGGTGAAGTACATGTTCTCGCGGTAGTTGTCCCAGTGGCCGGAGCGGTGCCAGAGGTCGACGTCCATCACGTGCGGGGTCTTGATCTCCTGGTACTCGCGCTTGCGCAGCTGTTGGTGCACCTCGGCGTCGATCAGGCGCAGGAGGGTCGTGCCGTGAGCGAGCCAGAAGGGCATCCCGGGCGCCTCCTCGCGCAGCATGAAGAGGCCGAGCTGTGGCCCGAGACGACGATGGTCGCGGGCCTTCGCCTGCTCGATCAGCTCCAGGTGCTGCTCGAGGTCCTTCTTGGAGAGAAAGGCGGTGCCATAGATCCGGGTCAGCATCTGACGGGTCTCGTCGCCACGCCAGTAGGCGCCGGCGAGGGCGGTCAGCTTGATCGCCTCGATGCGTCCGGTCGACGGACCGTGCGGCCCGCGACAGAGATCCTCGAAGGGGCCGTTGCGGTAGAGCGAGACGGTCTCTACCCCTTCGTCGCGAACGAGGTCCTCGATCAGCTCGACCTTGTAGTCCTGGCCTTGGCCTCGAAACAGCTCGATCGCCTCCGCGGGCGGCAGGTCGCGCCGCTCGAACGGCTCGTCGGCGCCGATGTGATCGCGCATCCTCGCCTCGATCTGCTCCAGGTCCTCGTCGGTGACCTTGACGTCGGGCGGGAACTCGAAGTCGTAGTAGAAACCCTGCTCGATCGGTGGGCCGATCGTCACCTTGGTGCCCGGATACAGCTCGAGCACCGCCTCCGCCATCACGTGGGCGGCGTCGTGGCGGATCAGCTCCAGCGCCTCAGCGTCCCGCTCGGTCAGGATCGCAATCTCGGTCGCGTCGGGCAGCGGCGCGCTCAGGTCCCACAGCTCGCCGTCGACACGGATCGCCAGCGCGGCCCTCGCCAGCCCCGGCCCTATCGAGGCCGCCGCGTCGGCGCCCGTCGCGCCCTCGGGTAGCTCCAACTTTGCCCCGTCGGGCAGCGTCGCCGTGATTTTGGTCGTCGCCTCCATGCGCGGTCCATGCTACGTGGGGCGGCGACCGCGCGCCGTCTCTCGTTCTTGAAGCCTTTTACGCCCCGGAGCACGTAAAAGGCTTCAATCGCTCGTCGCCCGGGCCTGCCTTTCGGCGATCAGGGGGCAGGGACCTGGGCCGGCTGCGCCGCCGGGCCGCTCCCACAGGATGTATGGAGCGGCCCGGCGGCGCAGCTCGTAGCCCGGGTAGGGCGATCGGTCGGCCGAACCGGTGATGACGAAGCGGATACCAGGGGGCGGCGCCGTGCCAGCTTCGCTCTCGGCCTGGATGCACACCCGATTGCCCCGCAGCTCCCAGGCGATGTAGCGACGGCCCTGTTCCTCGGACAGCAGTCGGTCGGGCGCGAGTACGAGGGTCGAGCTGGACGCGATCAACGGCCGCAACCCGGCCAGGGCGGGTGAGTAGAAGGCGGGCCCAACCGGCGCGTTCGCGAAAGCCAGCAGGGAGCAGCCACCAGCCAGGACGGCGAAAGCGAGCAGGGCAACTGATGCCGGCGCCGCGCCCCGCGTGCGCGCGTCCCTGATGGCGCTTTTGTCGCGCATACCGCGAGTAAAGCGCCAATCCGACCCCCGGCTCGCTGCAAGCGGCAGGACCAGAGCGAGCATCGTGAGCGGCGCCGCCACCTCCAGCGCCTTGGCGGCCGTGTAGGGCGTGCCGCCGATCCGGGCGGCGGCGTAGACACCGGCCGCGGCGATGACGCCGGCGACGATCGCCGACTCGCGGCGGCGCCAGCAGCTCAGCAAGCCGTACAGCAGCAACACCGTCGCGAAGGCCGCACCCAGGTAGTAGACGATCGCCGGCGCGGCGCCATCGCCGGGAGCGAGCCGAAAGTCACCGGAAGGCCAGATCCCCAGCGCCTCGAAGGGCGAGAGCTGGCCGAAGAGGTTGCCGAGCCCAGGGCCGTTGGGGTTGAAGGTCTCGAACTGCTGGAAGTCGATCATCCGGCCCAGCTCGGGGAGGGCGCCGATCAGGAAGACGACGAATGCCAGGACCAGCGAGCGCAGGGCCGCGGGTCCTGTCGTGGGAGGGCGGTCCTCGTCCTCGCGGGACGACGCTGCGGGCGAGGACCGCCCTCCCACGCCACCCCCGGCAGTCGCGCGCTTGCCCCAGGCCAGCTCGAAGACTGCCCAGATCGTCGCCGTGCCCGCTAGCCAGACCAAGCCGGGGAAGCTGTAGACGTAGACGGAGCCGATGGCGATGATGGCTGCGGGGACGAAGCGGAGAGGGAGTTCGCGCCAGTCGGGGTTGCGAGACGCCTCGCGCAGGGCGAGGACGAAGGCGAGGACTAGGAGCGCCTGGATCGTCTCCTTGAAAGCCCCTTGGGCGAAGTAGGAGGCAACGAGGTACGGCAGGCCGACCAGGAGCGCCGCCGCGGCGCGACGGAGTGGCGGCTGCCCAGCGAAGGCCTCGAGCGCGGTCAGCGCAGCGAGGACCGCGACGGCGATCGTCAGACCGCTGAATCCCTGGACCAGGCCGATCCCGAGGCCCTTGTTGAGGGCCACTACAACCGCATGCGGGCCGAGCGGATATCCCTGGTTCAGCAGCCCCGAGTCGACGCTGTCGGCGAGCCGGTCGGTCGCCAGGAGATGCTGCGACATGTCGGGGTTGAAGCCGGTACCGAGGATGCCGAAGTGCCCTTCGACGAGAAAGGGCAGCGACACTGCAAAAAGCGCCGCGATGGCGACGGGCAGGCCCACGCGCAGCGCTTCTCCCCCTCGCTCTACTCGCCCCCACGCAAAGGTCACCGCCACGGCGCTCAGCGCCAGCACGGCG
Organism: uncultured Solirubrobacterales bacterium; assembly: GCA_963817945.1. Lineage (GTDB taxonomy): Bacteria > Actinomycetota > Thermoleophilia > Solirubrobacterales > 70-9 > VRUE01. The sequence continues at coordinate 508,804 of CAWFQH010000004.1, forward strand.
AGCGCCGAAACCATCCCATCCCCAGGCAGGCGCGCCGTCCCCCAGCAAACGGCACAGACCAGTGCCAGGCCGACAGCCGCTGAAAGCCACGACCACCGGCGTATCCCGCAGAGCGCCATCGCCGCCTGGCCCACGGCCAAGGAAGCTCCACCCACCGCCAGCGCGGCTGCGTACGTCCCGATCACGAGGCGGCGAGCCTAAACGGCGACCGGAGAGTGGGCGCTACTGGGCTCGAACCAGTGACCTCCAGCTTGTCGAGCTGGCGCTCTCCCAACTGAGCTAAGCGCCCCGGGAACCTGAATCTAGCAGCGCGCCGCAGCGTGCAGACGCCTGCGGCAGGCGTTCGACAGAAGGCCTCAAGCTCGGTGCTGCAAAAGCCGATGCAAGCCGTGCAACTTTCCAGCTCCCTCGGTGTTTATCTATCTACAGTCGCCAAACGCGACATCAAGACTTCTCAAGTTTGAGGACCGACGAGCCAGCGATTTTCGATCTGACTGGTGGTACGTCCTTCGGAACAAGGGGCCCCTCTCGGGGCCCTTTTCCGTTGTCGAGAGGCCAAAGAAACGCACCGACGCCGAACAGTGGAGATTCCCGACGCGTGCGAGCAGGCGTTCAGACCGACCTCTACTCGGTCTACTCAGGGCCCGTTGCCGGCTCGGCCTGCCCGAGCCATATCGGCGACTGCTTGTATCTGCTCGCTGACGTTGACGAACTCGATTTGCTCAACGCCCACTTCAGCGGGCAGCTTGCCGAAAATCTCGTCGGCAAAAGATGGTGAGATTGCGAGGACTCCATCGAGATCGATCACAACTGTCTCCCCTGCACCAACGTGGCGGACAATCTCGGCCCGGATTTCCTCGCCCAAGACTCGACCACCAAGGACTTCTCCGTGTTCTTCAGCTAGTCGCATTTCGACGCAAGGTGCGGACGTCGTCATCGGGCGGTCCCTCTATCTCTTGGATTGCAGCGTTCAAGCGTTCGTATGCCCTTGCTATATCGAAGGGCCGATCGGTGTGGAGTCGAAGAGCTACGACAGTTCCAGGTAAGTTCTCCATCCGTTTCTCGATGTGCTTCTCACCCACTTGGACGTAACCTTCGTGGGACCAGACTATAAGCCTCCCGTCGTTGATCTCGAGAAGAAACCTGGTCAGCGCAAGACCGTAGCCGCTGTTTCGCTCGGGAGTAGCCGTAACAAGCGGCCGAATGGCCGCATTGATCGCTGAAATGTCATCAGCAGCTTCCTCGGCGTGCTCTGGGTTCGCCGAGAGGCTCCCTGCAATTCCGATTCCGAGATCGACGATGGCGATCTCGATCTCTTTGCTGTTCTTGAAGTTCTGCGCTGCGGCGAAACCACCATGGGGCGTCGCCGCGTGGAAATAGACGTTCTCAGCTAGCTCAGTCAGACAGACGTCCAATGCTGCCTCAGTCAACCGATCCGTGGCGACCTGGTCCTGAACTGCTTTCGCAAGAGCTCCCGCGACCCGTCTACCCCCATCCTCAGACGAGAAGTGCTCGCACTCCTTTAGTCCACTGGCCACATGCCTAGTCACTGGATCAGCGATGTCAGTTGGCTCCCTCTCAAAAAGAACCTGCAGCGCATCCATTCGATGCAGGTACGTCCTCGCCGCCACGCTCATCGGGTAGAGGATCAGGCTGCCATCGGCGATCATCTCCATCTCCCGTCCGCGCCTCACAACGGCGACCATGAAGGCGAGACAGGCGGGTCCGATGAAGGTAAGTTCGCGAAGGTCCAGCGTGACCACCGTGAGCCGGTCGAGATTTATGATCGGTCGCAGATCACGAAGTATCCGAACTAAAGAATGGAGGTGGTAGCCGTGGCGAAGATGAACCGTGATCTCGGGCGGCGGCCCCTTCGTCATTTAGTAATCATTTCGGTTTCTCCGAATGAGCATTGATCTTGAATTTCTCGAGGCCACCGATCCGCTGGGTTCCAGGGAGTCCTGGCATGAGTCCCCGACGGACTCTCAAGAAGGAAGGCGCCTACCGGAATCGAACCGGTGTAAACGGCTTTGCAGGCCGCTGCGTAGCCACTCCGCCAAGGCGCCGCCGGGAGGAAGGGTAGCCGGTGGTCGCTGGGCGCCCGAGGCGGGCTACGTGAGGCGCGTGCGGCGGAAGAGCTCGGCGCCAGCGGTGACCGCTGCAGCGATCAGGGTGGCGGCGAGCATTGGCTTCCAGAGGCTCTGCTCGAAGGCCTCGCCGCCGAAGTAACCGAGCAGCGACATGTAGGTGGCCCAGAGCACGGCGGCGACAGCGTCGATCGCGAGGAAGCGGCGCCACGGCATTTCGAGCGCTCCGGCCGAAAAGGTGGTGGCGGTCCGACCGCCTGGGATGAAGCGGGCGACGACGATGATCACGGCGCCGCGGCAGCGCAGCTGGCGTCGCGCCCACTCAATCCGTTTTCGTGCCTTGGGCGAGGAGAAGAAGCGCCGCTCGGCTCGGCGCCCCAGCGAGGCGCCCAAGCCGTAGGAGAGGTTGTCGCCGAGAATGCTGCCGGCCGTTCCCGCCCCGATAACGAGCAGGAGAGCGAGCGCGCCGTCGGCAGCGAGCACGCCGGCCGTGATCATCACCGTCTCCCCGGGGGCGACCGGCAGCAACGAGTCGAAGGCCACTGCGGCGACGATCGCCGGGTAGGTCCAGATCTCCCCGTCGATTGCGTTCTCCAACCAGCGAAAGGCGGTGAGAGCCTGCGGCAACCCCATGCCCCTCCCTACCCGGGGAAGGTCGTCGCCAGCCGCAAAAGTGGACGTTCGTGGGCGTCAGGCAGGATCAGGTGGCGTGACCGGAGTCGACGGTGGCGCGCCCTTCGCCAGCAGCGTCGCCAGGTAGATGACGATCGGCCGCGAGCCACGGTTGGCCGCCCGATGGATGACCGAGGGCTGCTCGACGAGCCACTCCCCCGCCCGGATGCTCCCCGTCTGCCCGGCCGCGATCGTGCGTACGAGCTGCGGCTGGCGGTCCGATTCGCCGCGGCGGACCGCGACCGACCCGCGCCGAACGGTGTAGCTGAGCACCCCCGACTCGACCCGGGCCACCTGCGTGCCGAGGTGACGGTGCAGCGCCAGCTCGGCGCCGGGCGGAACGACGACCCGGCTCAGGACCAGCGTCCGCCCCGGCGCGCCCTGCGCCCGATCGGTTTGCGCGAGGGCGCTGCGAATCGCCGTCGGAGCGGCCGCGTTCTTCCCCAGCGCAGCCGGCAGCAGCGCACTGAGGGCGAAACAGGCGACCAGCGCTGCTGTCATGGGAAGGCGGCGTCGGATCCCAACCGTCACGCGACGCGAGGCTAAGGCGCTAGCCGGACGATGGCCCAGAACCCCAGACCCTTCAGATCTCAATGCCCTTGGTAGGGGCGCCATCCGGATATGCCTCCTCGCGAATACCGGCCCTGCTTGCGGCGGTGGCCTTGCGACCGGCAGCAGGGATCAGACGCGTCGCCGCCCCGAGGCCGATTGGGGGCATGTTGTTGTAGACGCACTCGTAGCTGCCCGCGGAGACGAGGTAGGTCTCGTGCCAGATGCCGACCTGACCGCTCGAACCAATCCGCTTGTTGAAGGCGACCCAGGCTGGCCAGTGGCTGGCATCGCGGCTGCGGGCGTAGGCCTCGAGCTGCTCGAAAGAGCGCCAGTACTGGACGACCATCGGTCGCCGCGGACTGCCGAAGTAGAGCGTGGCCTCAAGCAAACCCGTTCCGGGAGTTCGTTTGAGCTCGCGCAGCATTCGCGGCATCGCAAAGAAGACCGGTAGCCACTTCGAGACGCTCCGGAAGCGATTGATCCGCATGCCAATTAGGAAGACGACGAAATCGCCCTCGATCTCCGCCGTCATGCGCCTGTCTAGGACTGCTGCCATGGAGATACCTCCCCGTCCAAGGTACCCGAGCACTGAGACGATCGAAAGCGGCTGATGGTGTCCGGTTCCACCACATAGGCGACAGTTGTGTCAGGACATAGGAGACACCGAATGAGGGGAGCTCTCCTGTGGACAAGGCGCGGTACCTGGTCGAGGCGCATCTGTTGGAGGGCCGCTCGGTCAACGAGTTGGCGGCGGCCCACGGAGTTCATCGCAGCTGGATCTACAAGCTCTTGGCCCGCTGCAAAGCTGGTGGCTATGGCGCCCTGGAGCGGCGCTCCAGGGCGCCGCTCAGCTCCCCACACCGGACCCCCGTCGAGGTCTCCCAGGCGATCGTCGCCCTGCGCAAGCAGCTGAGCGCCGAAGGCCACGACTGCGGCGCGGCGACGATCGCCTACCACCTCGCCGAGCAGATCGATCAGGTGCCGTCCCTCTCAACCATCTGGCGAGTCCTCAAACGCGAGGGCCTGGTCACGCCACAGCCTCAGAAGCGCCCGCGCAGCTCATTGATCCGCTTCTGCGCGGAGTTGCCCAACGAGATGTGGCAGGCCGACGTCACGCACTGGCCCCTCGCGGGGGAAGGGCACGCGGAGATCCTCAACATGCTCGACGATCACTCGCGGCTGTTCTTGGCCGCGCGGGCCTTCCCGACCGTCAAGGCGGCCGACGTAGTCGACGTCTTTCGCATGGCTGTGGCTTTGCACGGCGCGCCCGCCAGCCTGCTCTGCGACAACGGCGCCGTCTTTACGGCCACCCCGCGCGGTGGCAAGGTCCTACTGCAGGTCGAGCTCGAGCGGCTCGGCATCGCCGCCAAGAACTCGCGGCCCTACCACCCGCAGACCTGCGGGAAGGTCGAGCGGCTGCACCAGACGCTCAAGCGCTACCTCACTCAGCAGGCTCCCGCGCAGACACTCCTCGCCCTGCAGGGACAGCTCGACGCCTTCGCGCACTACTACAACACGACCAGGCCCCACAGGGCCCTGGGTGGGCGCACGCCCCTGCAGGCCTACAGTGCCCGGATCAAGGCTCGGCCGGCCTCAACTGAGCGCCCCGAGACCCACTTCCGCGTCCGCCACGACAAGGTCGACGCCCAGGGCACCGTCACTTTGCGCCACAACAGCAAGCTGCACCACATCGGCATCGGCAGGGCACACAAAGGCCGGCCGATCAAGCTGCTCATCGCCGACCGCGACATCCGCGTTCTCGATCGCCGCACAGGCGAGTTGATCCGCCGGCTCATCCTCGATCCCACTCGCGACTACCAGCCGATCGGAGGGAGCTGAGATGTCTACGATGTCTCGCGACATCTGTCTCCGATGTCGCGAGACACAACAGAAAGCGGCTGAAGGGATTCGAACCCTCGACCCTATGCATGGCAATTAGGCAGGTCTCCGAGAGCCGCGCGCCGCGAATGTAGCGGCTTGCAGGGGCTTCGCATTGCCGGTCAGAACGGCCCCGATCAGCAATACGCACGGATATGCGGCGATTCAGACCACGAGATCTGGATACAGCGGGTACGCCGCCGTGAGCTCCTCGACGGCCGCACGCACCTCGTCGACCAACGCATCCGGAAGCATCGGCTTCCCCCGGTCGTCCTCGATCGGCGCCACCGCCCCCAGGACGGCGGTGATCAGCCCGGCGATCTGGCCCATCTCCTCCTCGCCGAGGCCGCGCGTGGTCAGAGCTGCGGTCCCGAGCCGGATGCCGCTCGTGAACCAGGGGCCGTTCGGGTCGTAAGGCAAGACGTTACGGTTGAGCACGATGTCGCACTGGCGCAGCGCCGCCTCTGCCTGGCGGCCGTTAAGGCCGTGCGGGCGCACGTCCACCAGCAGCAGATGGTTGTCGGTCCCGCCGGTCTGCAACACCTCGCCGCCGGCCACGAGCGCCTCGGCCAGCGCTCGCGCGTTCGCGACGATCGCCGCCGCGTAGTTGCGGAACGATGGAGCGAGCGCTTCATGGAACGCCACGGCCTTCGCCGCCATGACGTGGGCCAGCGGGCCACCGAGGATCATCGGGCACCCCCGGTCGACGGCGTCCGCGAGCTCGCTGGTGCACAGCACGAGACCGCCCCGGGGGCCGCGTAGCGTCTTGTGCGTCGTCGAGGTGACGACGTCGGCGTACGGAACGGGGTCGAACTCGTCTTGGAAGACGCCGCCGGCCACGAGACCCGCGAAGTGGGCCATGTCGACCATGAACACTGCGCCGACCTCGTCCGCGATCTCGCGAAAGCGGCGGAAGTCGATCTTGCGCGGGTAGGAGCTGTGGCCCGCGAGGATCAGCAGCGGGCGGGTTTCCAGCGCCAGCTCGCGCACCCGGTCGTAGTCGAGCAGGCCCGACTCCGGATCCACGCCGTATGGGACGACCTCGAAGAGTTTGGCGGACAGGTTGGCCCGCATGCCATGGGTCAGGTGGCCGCCGGAGGTCAACTCCATCGCGAGCATGCGCTGGTTGACGAGGCGCTGGCGCAGCGCCTCCCACTGCTCCGCCGACAGGAGCCGCGTATCCCGCACCCCCTGCTCCTCGAGGAACGGCTTCTCGACGCGCTCGGCGAGGATCGCTGAGAAGGCGACGAGGTTGGCGTCGGCGCCGCTGTGCGGCTGTACGTACGCGTGGTCCGCCCCGAACAGCTCCTGAGCCAGCGACGCCGCGGCCCCCTCGACCGTGTCGACGTTCTCGCAGCCTGCGTACCAGCGCTTGCCCGTGGCGCCCTCCGCGTACTTGTCCGTCATCCACTGGCCCATTGCCAACTGGACGGCCAGCGAGCTGTAGTTCTCGCTCGCGATCAGCTTCAGCGCGTGTCGCTGGTCCTCGAGTTCGCTGCGGATCGCGGTAGCCACCTCCGGCGCCACGCCACCGACCACCTCGAGTGCGGCCTCAAAGGCCTTGCTGGCCAGCGATGTGTCACTGGTGGTGTCAGGCGACATGGAGTTCACCCTACTCAGCGCCCCTGATCCCTGATGGCTGCGCATGCTCCTGCCCATGGAGGCGCGATCCTGACGAGATGCCCAAAAACCGAGGAGGCGCGGCGTATATCGAGATCGACGACGGCGCCCTTCATTCAGCCGCCCCGCCGTTGGGCGATTCGTTGGGCGATTGGGGCCGGTCGTTGGGTCCTACGGAGCCGAACGAAGCCGAACAAACCGGAACCCGAAACGGCGAGATCCCGGCTTGGCGCCGGGATCTCCGCAAGCGGCTGATGGGATTCGAACCCACGACCTTCTGCATGGCAATTACGCCGATCTCCGAGAGTCGCGGGCCGCGAATGTGGCGGCTTGCAGGGGTTTCGTAATGGCGCGGCGGACGGCGGCGGCTAGGAATACGCGCGGATGTGCGCCGATATGCAGCGATTTGGGAACTTCAGCGCAGAAGTGCCCGAAATTGAAGGGGGCGGTTTGATTCTGCCGAGGCCGCCGCAACACGTCCCACGCGGGCTTGGCCCGACCTTGCGTTCAGGCGAGCCCCCCGGCCCCCGGTAGGCGGCTAGGCTCGCCCGGAGCCATGCCAACTGAACCGCCTCACCCCGACAAAGTCGCGGCCTGTCGAGAGGTCCTGCGCCAGCTGCTCGACGACGTCGATGACCTCTCCGACACTGAGGTCATCAGGCTCGCCGAGACGGTGGTCGACCCGACAGCGGGCAGGGTCGCCGAGGAACACGGCCTACCTCTCCAACCCGAGCACCTGCCGACGCTGCCCTCTCTGGAAGTCGACGCCGCGATCCTCCAGGCCGAATTGCTGCGGGCGCTGCAAGTCGGCTCGACCGACTAGGAGACGGTGCCCGAGAGTCCCCATCCGAGCAGTTCCGAAGCGCAGAGCAAGGCCGAGGTGACAATCCTCGATGCCCTCGGCAAGGCGCTCGGAGTCCCGCTGAGCCAGGGCGCCGAGGTCCCGGTCGGCGATGCCAGGGTCTGCCCTGACGGCGTCGATGCAGACGCCACGATCTTCGTCGAGGTCTTCGCCCACATCGGCAGGCTGCGAGGCGGCCAGAAGCACAAGGTGGCGACCGACGCCCTGAAGCTTTTGGCGATCCGTGACGCACACCCGACCGCCCGGCTGATCCTCGCTTTCGCCGACAGAGCTGCGGCTGAGTCGATCCGCGGCTGGAGGGCAGCGACGCTGGCATCCAACGGGATCGAGCTTCGCGCCGTCGACCTCGCCCCGGCCGAGCGCGCCACGATCGAAGCGGCCCAGCAGCGGCAAAGGATGGTCAACCCCAGCTAGCAGGGCCACGGCGCCCGAGAGGCTGCCGCGTTCGGCGACCTCACTCGGCCGAGTCGCGAACCTCGAAGCCAGCGCGTTTGACGTAGGAGTCGTAGTCGACCGCCGTCTGAAGGGCATTCAGGACGCGGAAGAAGTCTCGCTGCCACGGCGTGATCGACAGCCCTACCACCCTCGCATCCGATCCTTCTCCCTCGACCTGACGCTTCGGCATCGGCAGATCACAGCGACTGTCGACGTGGACGTAGCGCTCCCTCGCAACGAGCGCACCCTCGAAGAAGAAGTCGACGAAGTGGGACGTCGCCTCCGGGTCGGGGAACGCCGTAGCCCACTCCTCATTGAAGGTCCTGCGCTCGCTGCCGATGCCGGTCAGGGCGTCCGTGTGCATGCCCCACGCGATGCCGATCGTCAGGTCTGGCTTGAACGCTGCCCGCGCCTCATGCTCCAGCGGGTGCAGCTCGTAGCCGGACTGGTCGGAAGCGGGGCCGTTCCATATCTGCACGAAGCCCGTGACGTAGGTCGGCCCATGCACGACGTTCCAGTCGTCAGGCGACGACGCTCCGCAGATGGCGAACAGCTGATCTAGCTCCACAACGTCTCCCTATCCCAGCGCGGCTTTGTCGAATCGGAGAGGGCTGGCTCGATCCGCGCCTCCTCTCGAGCAGCCCTCGCGATCCTGCCATACCGACCGTATTGAGGGCTGGATCCGCTGCGGCCGGCGACGCCGCCTACGATGCGCCGGTGCCCTTCGCCGTCACCATCACGACCTGGATTCAGGTCCTCGGCACCCTGATCGCCGCAGTTGCCGCAGTCGCGTCGTGGGTCGCCGTTGTGCAGGCTCGACGCACCGCAGAGGACACCCGTCGGGCTGAGCGCGAAGCCATGCTGCCCCTGCTGCTCGTCTCTCCCACGATCCTCACTCCCGGTGCCGGGACCCCGACGATGGGCGTCGCCGTCCACAATGCCGGGGGCGGCATCGCGCAGAACGTGGCCGTGCTGCTGGTCACCGATAACGCCTACGGGCGCCACGTCATTACGTTCCTCGGCCCCGGTGAGACGGTCACCTTCGGCAGCGACCTAGACGCCGCCGATGGCGCGCGGGCGGTCGCCTACGCCCGATCGAGCGACAGCCGAGACCTGGTCTGGAATGCCGACAACGAGCGCCGTGAGCTACCGGGTGGAGCCTCCCCGATGCCCTCCTGGGCGACGATCTTTACTGCCTTCTACGACGACCCCGACCTCGACTCGCGCCGTCCAGGCCACCTGCTGCGCGGCGACAACACCCTCAACTAGGACATCACCGCCGTGCCTCCAGAGTTCGCCGAACGGTGGCGGCTCGGCTCTCCAAGTACTCGCCGCGGCCCATTTGATTGCGTCGAAGAACGTAGGCCGTAGCAAAATAGGGACTCCCGAGCGGAGCATCTCTCTCGCCCATAAATTTGTCCGCGGCTTCGGGGAACTCGGCCGCGAGCAGCTCGAACGTCGCCTTCGCCCACAGAAAGACGCGATCCTCATCCAGCGGCAAGCGGTCGTCAGGATCATCGCGGAGGCTGAGCCACACCCGAACGCTGTCTACGGCCGCGAGTTGACACTTCAGATCATCCACTGAATCGCCGGCATCGGAGGCCTGCTCGCCGCGGCGCCAAGTGGCCCCCGCGACGATCAGCAGAGCCAACCCGAGAACGAGCAAAGCAATCCAGACGCCACGCGGAAGGAACGCCAGAACCGCCACCGCCGTGGTTACAACGGTCAGCCCCATGCCCGCCCACCCGAGCGCAAGAGCCGAGGAATGCCGCATCTGGCGACCCTACATGTGGCGGGCTATCGGGCAGAACCGGCCAGAATCGCACCGCCCCCGCAGAATGGAGTTCCGGACTAGGTACGCCTTGAGGTCTTACGATGCTCGTCCGAAGCAGTCTGGACCAGCCCGCGATCGCCCGGCGAGAGATTTGGTCGCCCAAGCATCGGGGGATGGCAGAAAGGCGGGGGATGGAGGTAGGTCAATCCAAGTATCGGCTGCGCAGGGTCTCGGTGGTCAACTTGCGCGGCTTCGCGGAAACTAGCATCGAGTTCAGAGAGGGACTCACCTTGGTCGTCGGGCCGAACAACTCCGGCAAGACTTCCTTCTTGCGACTGGTCGACTGGTTCCTCAACGAGGCGCAAGTCGAGACACTGAGCGCTGTTGGCCTCAGCGAGGAGCAAGCCCAGATGCTTCTCCCTGCCAGACCCACCCGCAACCAGGCTCGTCGGCTCACGCTCGAGATCGAGATCGCCGATGGTCGTACGCGCCGACGGTACTCACCCGAAGGCGGAAACGCCGAACTGCGGATGACCATCTGGGCAAACGGTGAAGTCCGGTTGAACGTCGGACCGCCACGGCGTGGTGAGGCGAAGGACGAAAAGAATCGTGCTCTCGCTCTTACTTTGCTGGGAAAACTGCGTGAGTCAACGGCCTTCACGCTCATCCCGGCCTCACGCGACGCCTCATCCCAAAGCTTCCACCGCGCCTTGCGAGCAGCAGCCATCGCCAAGCTCGAAAAGCAGGCACTCCACACCCGCCGCGGCCGTGCTCCTGCTGAGTCGACCAGAATCAAGAAGGCAGTCGAGGAAGTGCGCCAGATCTCTGCCGACCTGGTGACGCCGCTATGGGATGAGATGACCGAAGCGATCCCGCCCGGCCTGGCACGTAGCGCCAAGCTGGGCCCCGACATCGACGAGCGTGCCTTGGTTGATTGGGTGGCAGACAAGACCGGGATCCGCCTCGTCACCGGCGACCATGACGAGCTTGGGGTCGAGGCGGTCGAGGTCGGCTCGGGCCTGCAGTCACTACTCGAGCTAGCAATCAACCGCGCCGGGGGAGCCGAGGGAGTCGACTGGATCCTCGCGATCGAGGAGCCCGAGGCCTTCCTACATCCCTCCGCACAGCGCACCCTGGCTCGCCTACTCCGCCCAGCGGAGGGTAGTCGGCTGATCGTCTCGACCCACAGCCCCATGCTTGTCGACGAGGCCCGTTACGGAGAGGTCGTCCTTGCCCGCGATCATCACTTCTATGAGCCGCGACCCGTTGCCGAGGAGCGCCGAGCGGAGATCAATAGCGCTCTGCTGACTGGCTATGGAGCCGAGATGGCCTTCGCCTTCGCCCTGCTTCTGGTCGAGGGGGAAGCCGACCAGCTCTTCTTCGAGCGCCTTCGGCGCCGGCTCGCCATCGAGGGACAAGGGTCCGAACTCGACTCTCTCTACGTGCTGCCGGTCGGGGGAAAGACCGGCTTTGGGCCCTGGCTGCGCCTCTTGCGGAGCTACGGGGAAGCGGGCAACCGGCCAATCAAGACATTTGTCGTCGCCGACGATGACGCAGCGATGGAGCTGCGCCGCGGGTACATCGACGCCGAGATTACCGTCGGCACCGAAACCACGCACCTCCTGCGGAGAGTGAGCGAAGCCCTCGCAGATCCGGCCGATCTAGCTGAGGCCCGCAAGGCGACGCTGGCCCTTAACCGCCGCGTTCGCAGCTCTCTGCGTTTCCAACTTCTGCCTGGCGAGCTTGAGACCGCCGCCCTACGCTCCGCCTCTCAGCAGACCTGCGGAGAGTTGGCAGGCGCATTGGGCAACGGTGTTCCCTCGGACCGAGACGGTCTAATCGCTTGGCTGCGGAAGAAGAAACACAAAGCCCCATGGATGCGGGCACTAATTGCCGACCGCCTGCCCTGGGGCGAGATCGATGTCTCGATTGTGAATGTTATGACGGCCTGGATGCAGGGGAATAAAGCAGCGATTGCGAGTCTTAAGGAGCTGCGCAAAGGCTAAGTAATGGCTGGCCGACGGCGCCGATGAACTACTGACCGGCTACCGCGCCTGAATTCGCCGACATTGGGCAGGAGCATGAGTTGTCCGACTGGATGGGCCGAGGTACCTCACCGCCCCCCGTTACCGCCCTTGGATGCAACGCGGTATCGGCCGCAATCAGCGCTAGTCGCCGCACATCCAGGGCAGCCCAGCCAAGCGGCAGCTTGGCGCCACAGCGATTGGCCTCACGGCCCTTCGAGAGCGTCGGCACCGCGGCTTAGCCTTTGGGAATGGCTGGTGACCTAGATTGGGACGTTCCGCTCGAGCACAGGAGAGGCGCTCCCTCGAACATGCTCGGGATCGACCTCTTCTTCGACTTCGACTGGACCGAAGTTGTGGGTCACCCTCAGATGCAGTTCCCAAACGGGCGGTGCCTGGCACGTCGCGTTCTGCGTGAGTGCCCAGACGACAAGAAGCCCGCATTGCTGCTTACGACCCACGGGGAGGTAGAGCGGCGGTGGTTCGTGACCGATCGGTTCTACGTGGTCGTGGTCAACCTTCCTCACTACCTGAAGGAAGCAAGCGCCGACGCATCGGCTGCTTACTTCGGAGACTCCTTTGGCCCAGGACTGACCAGGATCAGCCAACTCGACGGGATCGAGAATCTGACCCCCCAGGAGCTAACGGCGCTTCTCGGCGCAAAGCTCACCCCGGAGGGCGTTGCCCATTGGGTTTCCGCAAACCCGGACAGGCTCGATGCACTGCGGGAGATTGTTGCGACGCATGACAAGGTGGAGACGCCCCCTTCCCCGGCCAGCATCGCGGCGGCACTTCAAGCTCTCGATTCCCTAGGGGCGGACGAGGTCGAGGAATTTCGCGCCCTGTTCTCGGCTCCAGATAGGAGATCGATGGCCAAGTTCCTCGGCGATCACGACATCCTGCCGATGGACCTCGTGAAGATGATCGAGCTCAGTGCACGCTGCCGAGCCGTGGAGGAGCTCGAGGCGATGCTCGCTGAGGACCAGACCGAGGGCCCGTGGCAAAAGTGGTTCGAAGACAACGATTGGGTCCTCGGCACGGAGTTCGTCGCGATTCTTGAGGAGCGGCCGATCGACGTCGAGAACATCGCCGATTTCCTCGTGCAGGCATATGACGGATTCCTCGACGTTGTCGAGATTAAGCGGCCCGAAGGGAAGTTGAGATTCTGGGCTGACGCGCTGGATCACGGAAACTACGTTCCCCACTCCGACCTGATCAAGGCCATCACCCAGGCCTCCACTTACCTACTAGAGGTCGAGCGTGAGGCCAACAACGTGAAGTTCCTGGAGCGCCTCGGCGGCATCAAGGCGATCAAGCCGAGGTGTGTCCTGATCTACGGGCGATCAGACAATTGGAACGCGGCGCAGCGGGAAGGGTACCGCGTGCTCAATGCCGGTTACCACAGCCTCTCGATCATGACCTACGACCATGTGCTGGATCGAGCTAAGCGTATGCTCGATATGTAGGACCTATCTTGCGGAAGAAACCGTCCTGCCGCGCTCACTCCGCTCCTGCCGCGATTCGCAGGAGCGCCCAAAGCACTACCTCGGCGATCGCGGCGGTACGCCGCCCTTCAGGGCCGACCCATTCGCCTTCCTCTCGGCGCAGGCCGCTGCGGCGAATCAGAGCCAGGGAGAGGTCGCCATTCAGGGCGACATTGATCTCTGGGTCCGCCAGCCTCCTCACGGTAAGCGGGTGCTCCAGTCCGCGGCGAAGCTCGGCCGGATCGAACTGCGGCATATCCAGCCAACTCAGCTACCGCAGCCGCTGACTGGTCGCCGGTAAGGACGATCTCGCTCGAAGAAGGGTCGAAGGTCCCAACCGCCACCAGCGCCTCGCGCGGGACCGACATCGCCGCCGCGGCCGGGTAGTTGTCCACCATCCGGCCGCAGGCATAGACGGCGCGATCGGCGAGCGTTCGCATTTCGCTCTCTGTCGATCGTCCTAAAACCGACTCCACCCGTCTTCAAGATAGAAGTGTTTATGAGACCGACTCCGAAAGTGTCACTGGGAAGGCAGAAGCGCTTCCGCGATGGCGCCAAACACAATGCCGCCTACCGACGCCACAAGCGCTACCCAGCCGGGATGGTCGGCAATCACATGCCAGTCGTACCAACCTGACTCGGGGATTGCCAGCGACCAGATGGCAAAGGCGACGACAGCAGCAACAGCCATGCCGACGTCACGCCACCCGAGTCTCCGACGGGTCACCCGCGCGCTAATTAGCACGAGGGCAAAGCCCAGTGCGCCCGCGATCACGAGCCAAAGCGGGCTGGGATTGGGATCCGGTGATTCAATCCTCAGGGTCGTGATCCCAACCGTGTAGATCGCGATGACATCGGCAGGAATCCATTGCACGACTCGATCGACGAACGCCTTAGTCTTGCTTTCTCCGTCGAGGGTCCCGCTTACACCGCTGTTTCGTCCAAGTCCCCAAGCACTCATACATTTCTCCTCCCCCACCCTATGAAGTGGCATGATGGTACACCGATGAGCGAGCCCTACGAGCAGCTTGCGCTACCTGTTCGCATTCGTGCGGTAGTTGCGTTTCTCAACTGGGCGCGCACGCAAAGGAATCCGCTTAGACCCTTCTCGGAAGTGATCGATGGCACTCGCTTTACCCCTCTTGACCTCCTGCTAGAGCCGCTACCGCTTCAGCATTCGAGCAAGAGGAGCTTCGTCACGGCGGATTCGGCCTACGAACCATCGAGCCGGTCCTTCCGTTGTGGGCACTGCGTACCCTGAGTGTGGCGCGCTCGTCGCTGGGACGGAGGAGCCAAAGGGCGTGGAAGCATGTCTTGAACCTTGTGGCCGTCAGCGCCGAGTACGGACAAGACGACATCCTTGAGATGCTGAACGAGATCGACCCAGTGAGCCAGAGGGTGCTGGCCGAGTGAGCGTGCTCGTCATCACCCCAGGCGATGATCGAACGGCCAAGCGGGCAGCAAGCTGGGCAGAGCGACTACAGGACCGCTTCTCATTCTTGGTCCGACGGGAGACGAGGTCTCGGTCGGAGGCCGGGAGCTTGCTCGCCACCAGTCGCGACTTGTTGTATTTCGGCCACGGCAAACCGGACGCACTTGTCGCTTCACCTGGACGATTCAGACGTAAGGAGCCGCTGATTGACACTTTCAGTCTGTCCAACGCGCCGGGACGAGTGGTGGTCGCGGTTGCGTGTTGGTCGGGTGAGAAACTAGGACCTGCGGTCACTGACTCCGCCAGCACCAAAGAGCCGGTTGACGCCTATATCGGCTGGCTGGACGAGGTGGGCTGGCCACCCGGACTGACGGAGCCAATTGACGATGCCGTCGTCGAGGGACTTGTGCCGCTGTTGGAGGGGGGCTCGATCGGCGAGTGCAAAGCAGCACTTGAGGCGGCGTTCGATAGGGCACACGACCGTTATCGTGCCGAGTCCGGGGTCCGCCTTTCTCGGGTGCAGGCCCACTTCGGGAAGATGCACGCGATGTATTGGCGCGCGCGCTTGGTGGTGCACGGCCAAGAATCGGCTCGACTCGATGTTACGGAATGAGTAGTTGGCTTTCTGGGACTTGCGTGCGCGGTACCCATACACCGCCCTCTCGTAGTGAGATCCGCGCCTCCTCTCGCCTCGCGTCGGGTCGACCGACTATCGCCGAGCCACGAGCGATGCCGGCGGTGGCGCAGTGGCCAGCGGCGGGGATGTAGACGACCACCTCGCTTCGCATCAGCGCGCCCCTGGGACCGCCGCCTCACCGTCGCCGCGCAACGGCGCGTCAGAGCGATCGGCGATGCCGATCGCAATCAGCCGCCGCGCGAACTCCTCGGGGCTGGCCACCGGACCGAGAACATCGAGGATGCCGGCGTCGATTGCATCGCGCAGCGCCCCCTTGCCGTCGCCGAAGACCTCTAGGTGGGGGTAGAGCCCCCAGCGGCCGCCGTTCGCCAGCTCGATCAACGTGACCTTGAATTCGCCACCTTGCCCAAGCGAGCCGCCCTCGCCGCCGTAGTCGCCGATCTGGAACTCGCCCGACTCGCGGATTGGGTTCGCCTGTGCATAGCGCTGGCGCTGCAGGTCGTAGAAGCCGAGCCTCCCCTCCCCCTCGATTTCCCGGGCCTGGGCGATCAACTGGTCGGTGACCGCGTTCCAGTCCTCCTCGCTGGCGGCGCGGAGGGTTCCGGCGGCCGCCGAGCGCAGCCCCTCGGCGATCATGGGAGGCGGCGCCTCCAGGCCGCCTGCCTCCGCCGTCGCCTCGGCGATCCGATCGGCGCTCATCGGGTCAGCTAGGACCGTCGCGAGGAACTCGCGGAGGAGGCCGACGTCGAAGCGAGTGCCGTCGAACTCATGCACGCGCCCGGCGCCGCTCGCCCCGATCTCGGCGGGGTCGAGGTCGCCATCGTTGGCGGCATATGCCGAGCAGATCGCAGGTGTCGGAGTCCCGAGCCATACGAGCATCCTACAAACATTCGTATAGACGTACGAATGTTATGCGCCCTGGCGGCGGTCAGCAGGGGGCGCGAATGCGAAACGCTGGACAACGGCAAGTCCCTCCGGCGGGCCGGGCCAGTGCTCGTCGACCAGCTCTCGGCCGCTGCCGTGCAGGACGAACCGGAGAGTCAGGGCGACCAGGATCGCGTCGTCAAGCTGGCCCGCAACCGGGATGAAGTCGGGGATCAGGTCAATGGGCAGCGCCAGATAGCCGAGCATCAAGACGAGTGAGAGCTTGCGGACTCTCGGCACGCGATCGTCGGCGAGGAGTCGCCGGAAGAGGACGAGGCAATCGGGAATGAAGCGCGCCAACGCCCGCGCCTCGCCGCGACGGCCCAGAACGAACAGGGCAAAGACGACGCTCGCGTAGAGAGCGAGGAAGACAGCAAGGCAGACGATGGCTAGCTCTGCGGCAGACACACCTACAACGTAGCCGCCGGGAACCGACAGAATCTGCCGCCGTCATGCCGGAGAAGACCGTCGCAGCCGAGAACGCCAACGATCCGCCCCTGGCGATCTTCCTGCGCTTCCTGAAGTTCGGTCTGCTCGCATGGGGAGGTCCGGCGGCGCAGATCGCGATGATCAAGCGCGAGTGCGTCGATGAGGAGCACTGGGTCTCCGAGGAGACCTTCAAGAAGACCCTCGCCGTCTACCAGGTGCTCCCCGGCCCGGAGGCCCACGAGCTCTGCGTCTACTTCGGGCGGCTGCGCGGCGGCAAGCTGGGAGGATTCGCCGCCGGGCTCGGCTTCATGCTGCCCGGCTTCCTGCTCATGCTTGGGCTCTCGATTCTCTACATCGAGGCGAACTTGGCCGGGCACCTCGAGGAGCTGTTCTACGGGCTGACGGCAGCGGTCGGCGCCCTGGTGGCGCGGGCGCTTGTCCGGCTCGGCCCGACCTTCGTCACCGACGTGCCGCTGGCGATTATCGCCGTGGTTGCCTTCGCCCTGACCGTCTTCGTCTCGGCCAGCTTCCTGCTCGTCCTGCTCGGCGCCGGCATCGCCTACGAGCTGTGGACCAACGGCGGCCGTTGGCGAGGGCGGGCAAGCTCCTTCTCCTTCGGCCCGCTCGCAATCGTCGCCCTCGCGCTCGGCACGATCACGGTCTCGCTGACGGCGGAGATCTTCTGGGAGGGGTTGAAGGCCGGGCTGCTGACCTTCGGCGGCGCCTTCACGGTGATCCCCTTCCTGCAGGAGAGCGCGGTCGATGGCCAGGGCTGGCTCACCGACAGCCAGTTCGTGGACGGCCTGGCGATCAGCGGCATCCTGCCGGCGCCGCTGATTATCTTCTCCACCTTCGTCGGCTACCTGGCCGGCGGCACTGTCGGGGCGCTAGCGATGACGCTCGGCATCTTCCTGCCCGCCTTCGTCTTCCCAATCTTCTTCCACCGCGACCTGGTCGCGGTCGCCGAGAACCCGCGGATCAGGCCGTTCCTGCTCGGCGTCGCCGCCGCGGTGGTCGGCCTGATCGCCGCCGTCACGGTGACGATCCTCGAAACGAGCGTGGTCGACGTGCCGACCGCGATCCTCGCCGCTGGAGCCTTCCTCGCCCTAAACCGCTGGCACGGCAAGCTGACTGTGCTCTACGTGGTGCTCGGCTGCGGCGCGATCGGCGTCGCCCTGCAGCTCACGCTCGTGTAGCCCGCCCTGCGAACGGCAGAAAGTCGCGGGCGTATTGCAATACTCGTGAGGTGGCGGGCAGCAATGGCCATCACGCGGCAGGCAGGCCGGTTCTTGAAAGAGACCGACCATCTTTTGCAGGGGATCGGCTTGAGATCTCCGGCACGCCGGAGTGGATTTTGGCTTCCGGGTACCTGAGCGACGCTTTCTCCCTAGCGGCAAAGGCGCACCGCTCTGAACGCCGTCCATCCGACGGGCGCCTCTTCCTCGAACACGTCAGCGAGGTGGCCGGCTTGCTGCATCGGCTCGAATTCGATGAGGAGCTGGTCGCGGTGGGACTGCTCCACGACTCCGTAGAGCGCGGCACGCTTCAGGGAACCGGAGCTGAGGGACGAGATGGGCGACTCGATCGCGTGGCTCGTGATGGTCCTCAGCGAGGACCCTACGATCGAGTCCTTCGAGGCGCGCAAGGCTGCTCTACGCGAGCAGGTCGCCGCCGCTGGAATGCGGGCGATAACTGTGTTTGCCGCAGACAAGCTCTCCGACATTGCCGGGCTTCGTCGCGGAATCGACACATCGCAGGAGGCGGCCGAAAAGCGGATGGGCACGAGCGTTGCGAGCATGGCCGACCATTACCGCGATTCGGTGCAGATGATTGCCGCGGTCAGACCGGGCTCCGCCTTTCTCTCGGCACTACGGCTGGAGCTGGACCGACTCGACGCTGTAGCGACGAGCTGTTAGCACCCCGGATACGGTCCGCAGCCCTTACCCCGACCCAGTTCCGTTTCGTCCCGTGTAGCGGATCAATTCCTCCCGACCGGACGCTCCGGAGACGTCGAGGGTGAGGACGGGACCGATGCCGGGGGCGTAGAGCTTGTACTCGAGCACGTCAGGTTCGAGCGGGACGAGATCTTTGGTCAGCAGGACATCGGAGAAGTGGCCGAAGGGAACCTCCGCCTGCTCCGCGACGCTGAGAACCCTTGCCCGGTCCTCCGCCTCGCCGGCGTAGTACTCCTGCCGGTAAGCGAGCCCCGGGCGGGGTTCGGCAGGCATGATGACCCCCGGCTGAGCGCCGTCGACTCCGGCCTCCCAGGAGCCCGCCCGAGAGGCCACCTTGCCGTTCTCGTACTCCGCCGTGCGCTCGCCCAGGTACCAGACGTTGCCGCCCGAGTCTTGGGCGTACCAGTCGTCGGTGATCTCGACCGGCTCGCCGCCCTGGCTGACCACGTCGTGGATGACGCGCCCCTCGATGCCGTTGGCAATCCGCTTCGTTTCCTCGGTCACCGTGACCACGACCCGTTGCACGCCTCCTTCGCCGTCACTCTCCCTGTAGACCCAGCGGCTGCCTGGCCTCATCGGCCAGTAGGGATTGTCGATCTCGACACTGAAGTCGGCCGGGTCCAGATCGACGGGTTCGGCGCCCTGCGGCAGGCTCGCCGCTGCCGCGCTCTCGCCCTCCCCGCCGCCATCCCCACCACAGGCGACAAGGAAGAGCAAAGCGAGTAGAAGCGGGAGGCCGACGAGGAGAACCCGCTTGCCGATCTGGATGGGAGACATTGCCTGCTCCTTTCGCGACTGGATTCCCTCGTTATCCCAAGGGCCGATGAAAGGCGGGTGAAAAAGTGGCTTTTCATCTCCCTTTCATCATTGGCTGGCATTCTGTCTAGGCCGATGCGCGTCCTGATCGTCGAGGATGAAGCGAAGATGGCGGGGCTGATCCGGCGCGGCCTCCAGCGCGAGGGGATGGCGATAGACATCTCCGACACCGGCGAGGAGGCACTGTGGAAGGCCGAGGCGGTCGAGTACGACGCGATCGTCCTCGACCTGATGCTGCCGGGTATCGACGGTCTGGAAGTGTGCCGGCGGCTGCGCGAGGCCGGTGTCTGGTCGCCGATCCTGATGCTGACTGCCCGCGACGCCGTCCGCGACCGGGTAGCCGGCCTCGACCGCGGTGCTGACGACTACCTGACCAAGCCGTTCTCTTTTGCCGAGCTGCTGGCGCGGCTGCGAGCGCTGGCGCGCCGCGGGCGGCCGGAGCGGCCGGCCGAGCTGCGGGTGGGAGAGCTGCGCCTCGACCCGGCAACCCGACGAGCCTGGCGTGGCGAGGCAGAGATCGAGCTCTCGGCAAAGGAGTTCGCCCTGCTGGAGACCTTCATGCGCCGGCCTGGCGAGGTTCTCTCCCGCTTTCAACTGCTGGAGCACGCCTGGGACTACGAATACGAGAACCGCTCCAACGTCGTCGACGCCTACGTCCGGCTCCTGCGCCGGAAGATCGACCGCCCCTTCGGGGTCGAGTCGATCGAGACCGTACGCGGCGCCGGCTACCGGCTGCGAGAGGACGGCGGTCGGTGAGCCGGGTACCGATCCGCCTGCGGGTGACCCTGGCCTTCACGGTGGCGATGGCGCTTGTCCTGGTCGCGGTCGGGCTCTTCGTCTACCTGCGCTTGGAGAACGAGCTCGAGGCGTCCGTCGACAGGGACGTTCCGGTGCGCGCCGGAGAGACGACCGCGAGCGAGCGCGAAGAGAGCTTCGACGAGGCGCTCGACAACCTCGCGACTCTGCTTCTGATCGGCGGCCCGGCGGCGCTGCTGCTCGCCTCGCTAGCCGGCTACCTCGCGGCTGGGGCAGCGCTGCGACCGGTCGAGGAGATGCGTCAGCGGGCAAGCGAGATCTCGGCGAGCGGACCCGAGGAGCGGCTGCCGGTCCCACCCGCGAACGACGAGCTGCGGCGGCTCGGACAGACGCTGAACGAGATGCTGGCGCGGATCGAGGCCACGCTGGAGCGTGAGCGGCGCTTCGTCGACGATGCCAGCCACGAGCTGCGCACGCCACTGGCGCTGCACAAGGCCGAGCTGGAGCTGGCCCTCCGACACGGGGGCAGCGAGGAGGATCTGCGTGCCGCGATCTCCTCCGGGTTGGAGGAGGTCGACCGCCTGACCCAGCTCGCCGAGGATCTGCTCGTCGTCGCCCGCTCGGGGGAGGGCGGACTGGAGATCGTGGCGGAGCCGGTGGGCGTTGCCGAGCTTCTCGGAGCGGTGGCCAGCCGCTTCGACGCCCGCGTCGTGGAGTCCGGGCGCGACCTTGTTGTGGGCGAGGCCGAGGATCTCCGCGTCACCGGCGACCGCCTTCGCCTGGAGCAGGCCCTGACCGCGATGATCGACAACGCTTTCCGTTACGGCGAGGGCGAGGTGCGGCTCTTGGCGGTGGACAAGGATGAGATGGTCGAGCTGCACGTCGGCGATCGGGGCGCCGGCTTCCCGCCGGCCTTTCTCCCTCATGCCTTTGAGCGCTTCAGCCGTGCCGACCCGGCGCGCGGCCGTGGCGGCAGCGGGCTCGGCCTGGCGATTGTCGAGGCGATCGCGCGAGCGCACAGAGGACGTGCCGGCGCCGTCAATGACCCCGGAGGCGGCGCGGACGTCTGGATCGAGATTCCCGCCGCCTGATCGCGGCCCGCCCGGCCAGCGGAGCTTTTCACCGCTGTTTCATCCGCCCTCCGTAGAAAAGGCTCACAATCCGATTCGAGGAGGACGACATGAAGAACAGAACCAAGCTGATTGCAGTGGGGGCCGCCATTCTCGCCCTCTGCGCAGCCGGCGCCGGGGTGGCCGTGGCCACGGGCGTCGGGGACGATTCAGAGAGCCCGATCTCCGGTCGCGCGCTCGACCAGGCGAGTGTCGCGGCGCTCGAGGTGACTGGGGGCGGCACGGTCACGGAGACCGAGGTCGGCGACGAGGAGAGCTACTACGAGGTCGAGGTCACCCAGCCTGACGGAAGCCAGACCGACGTCCAGCTCGACCGCCACTTCAATCCGGTCGGCCAGTCGGCCGACGAGGAGTCGCCTGACGACGAGTCCCGTTGACGCACAAAGGATCGGTGGCAAGCGGCCGGAATCACCGGCCAGCTTGCCCCCGCTCGGCTCGACAGCGATAACTCCGGTCCGCTCGATGATCAGCCGCAAAGGGGCTCAAGCCACTCCTGTGGAACGAAGCCCGCTGGAATTCCCGTGGGATAGTCGGGCATCAGTTCGGTGGCGAAGCGCGCCGCCTTGCGGCCGTCCAGCACCGGCGCAAGGTCCTCGAAAGTCATCAGCAGTCGGACCGAGGTCCCGATCTGGAAGTCGGCAGCGTTGCGCTGCTTGCCGCCGATCGTCCCCTCGTCGAGCAGCTCGTCCACGTAGTCGAGCTGGGCGGGCAGCATTCCGACCGTCCTCCTCACGTCCTCGGTGTCGTTGGCACCGACCTTGTGCGCGAAGTACCAGGCCACCGGCCAGCCGGTCACGCCGACCAGGTGCGACGCCGGCACACCAGCCTCGCGGGCAAACTTGGTGCGCAGCTCTGGCCTGCGGACATTGATCCAGCCGCCCAACCGCCGCGGAGCCAGCTGCAGTACTTCGTCGCCCCAGCGCTCAGCCTCCTCGACCCGGATCCGCTCCTGCGGATCAGCGGGGAACAGCGGCGGCTCCGGTTGCGCCTCCTCGAGCGCGCGAGCGATCGCGCGCGAGCCCTGGACACGGCGCCCATCCAACCTCATTGCGGGCACCGTTCCGCGGCGGAAGCCAAGTGGCCGCAGCAAAGCGGCGTGGGTGCCCGGCACCAGGTTGACCACCTTGTGCCCGATTCCCTTGTGCTCCAGCATCAAGCGCGCGGCGTGCGCCGAGTGCGAGGTATGCACTGCGTAGAGCGTCACGGACACGCATGGAACCCTACGCTGAGCCCATAGTGTTTCGAACCGACCAGATGACGACCGCGGAGCCCCGCCTCGCACGTCTGTGGTGAAAGCGACGCTATGGATGAGGACCTTCGCCTAGCAGCTGCACTGCGTGGACCCAGTTCGAGTCCGGTTTTACGCAGCCCGCCTACGCGGCAGCTCGTGATCCGTTCGCCGTCACGAACCGCCTGTCCTCCGGGCCGGGGCGCAGGATCAACACCTCGGCGGGCGCCTTCTCCAAGAGCCAGACGAGGTCGTCGCCGGAGAAGCCGGCACCGGCCTCGGCGGTTGCCGGCACGACGACGCGATCGAAGCTCTCGTGGCCGAGAAGTCGCTCCAGCGCATGGCGGTAGGAGCGGCCTCGCTCGATGCGCGAGTCGACCTCCACGCCCTGAGCCGTCGCACGCTGTTCGATCGCCTCCAGCATCGGCATCGCCTTCTCCGCCTCGGCCGGGATCGAGCAGTCGAGCGGGAGCTGCTTCGGCACGGTCGCCAGGTAGGCCGGCATCAGCGTCGCCTCCTCTGCCCGCGCGAGGCGAAGCGCAGCATCGACTGCGCGGCGGGAGATCTCGGTGCCGGTAAAGGGCAGGAGAATCTGGTGAATGGCCTGCGGACGGTCCGAGCGACGCCCGCGCCAGCGCGAGCGGGCGATCAGGTAGCCGCCAATCAGGCCGGCGACAAGCGCGACGGCGATCAGGAAGTGCTCGATCGTCACCGCTCCTCCTTGCCCTCGCGCCGCGCGACGATCCGCACATCGACACCGGCCGGGGTGGCCCGCATCAGTCGCTGCGGCAGCGGTTCGCGCAGCCGCGCCAAGCCGCGTGGCGGCTCTGACTCGCCAACCATGATGTAGGTGATGCCGCGCTCGCGGACGACCTGCGCGGCGCCGTCCACGAGGCTGTCGCTCTCCTCGATCAGGAAGGTGGCGCCGAGGACCGAGGCGAGGTGACGCAGCGCCGTAACCTGACGCTCGATCTCCCCCTCGATTGGCTGGTTCGGCGGCTTCACCCACAGCAGGTCGAGCCCGGTACCGAGCCGCTGCGCGGAGCGCCAGGCGCGGCGCACCAGCCGCTGCGAGGAAGGCTGAGGCCGGACCAGCGCTAGCAGCCGCTCGCCGACTGCTTTCGGCACCTCGGTGGCGAATCGCTCCGTGCGGGTGCCCAGCGGCTCCTCGACCACGAGCCGCTTCGCCTCGACCTCCTGGGCGACCTGGCGCAGCGCGACCTCGCGCAGCGCCAGCAGGTTCTCCACGGTGAAGAAGTTGCGCAGCGCCGCCTCGATGTTCTCGCCGGGATAGATCTTGCCCGCCCGTAGCCGCTCGATCAACGCCTCGGGGGTGAGGTCGATCAGCACAACCTCGTCGGCCTCGCCCAGCACGGCATCGGGAATCGTCTCCCGCACCCGCGTCCCGGTCAGCTCGGCGACCTGGTCGTTCAGCGACTCCAGGTGCTGGACGTTGACCGTGGAGAAGACGTCGATCCCGGCCCCGAGCACGTCGCGCACGTCTTCGTAGCGCTTCTCGTGCTCGGCGCCGGGTGCGTTGGTGTGGGCGAGCTCGTCGATCAGGGCCAGCTCGGGCGCACGAGCCAGTAGCGCCGGCAGGTCCATCTCCTCGAGGTCGGTGTCGCGGTAGGTGACGCGCCGCCGGGGAATCGTCTCCAGCCCCTCCGCCAGCGCCGAGGTCTCTGGTCGCTTGTGGGGCTCCATGTAGCCGATCGCAACGTCGCGGCCGGCGTCCTTCTCGGCGTGTCCCTCCTGAAGCATCCGGTAGGTCTTGCCGACCCCGGCCGCCATGCCGATGAAGACCTTGAGGTGTCCACGGCGAGCAGGTTGCACACCCTCATTCTCCGCCGCGGTTTCTGCGGCGGACACCTCAAGCTCCCAGCAGGTTGTGGATTAGGAGGTCGAGCAGCTTGATCCCGATGAAAGGAACGATCAGGCCGCCGAGGCCGAAGATCAGCATGTTCCGGCGCAGCAGCGCCGTGGCGCCGATCGGCCGGTAGCGGACGCCGCGCAGGGCCAGCGGCACCAGCAGCGGGATCACCAGCGCGTTGAAGACGATCGCCGAGAGGATCGCCGAGGTCGGCGTCCCCAGCTCCATGATGTTCAGGGCGTCGAGCGGCCCGCGCTCGCCCGGGTTCGCCGCGTAGGTGAAGGCGAAGATCGCCGGCAGGATCGCGAAGTACTTGGCGACGTCGTTGGCGATCGAGAAGGTGGTCAGGGCGCCGCGGGTGATGAGGAGCTGCTTGCCGATCTCCACGATCTCGATCAGCTTCGTGGGATTGGAGTCGAGGTCGACCATGTTGCCCGCCTCGCGCGCCGCCTGGGTGCCGGTGTTCATCGCCACCCCGACGTCGGACTGCGCCAGCGCCGGGGCGTCGTTGGTGCCGTCGCCGGCCATCGCGACCATCCGGCCTTCCTCCTGGTGGCCGCGGATCAGCTCCAGCTTCTGCTCCGGCGTCGCTTCCGGGAGGAAGTCATCGACGCCGGACTCCTCGGCGATCTTCGCCGCGGTGAGGCGGTTGTCGCCGGTGACCATGACGGTGCTGATCCCCATCCGCCGCAGCTCGTCGAAGCGGGCGCGCATCCCCTCCTTGACGATGTCCTTCAGGTAGACGACGCCGAGGACGTGGTTGTCGCGGCAGACCGCCAGCGGCGTACCGCCCTCGCGGCCGATCAGGTCGAGCTGCTCCTGCAACTCGGCGGGAGGCCGCCCGCCCTGCTCGGTGACGTAGCGGACGATCGCGTCGCCGGCGCCCTTGCGGTACTGGTTGCCGTTGACGTCGACCCCGCTCATCCGGGTTTCGGCGGAGAAGGGGACGAAGTGCGCCTCGTGGGATTCGCAACTGGCGCTCGCGGATCCCGAACTCCTTGGCGAGGACGACGATCGAGCGGCCCTCCGGCGTCTCGTCGGCCAGCGAGGAGAGCTGCGCCGCTTCGGCCAGCTCGGACTCCTCGATCCCCGGCATCGGGATGAACCGGGTCGCCTCGCGGTTGCCGAGCGTGATCGTGCCGGTCTTGTCGAGCAGCAGCACGTCGACGTCGCCGGAGGCCTCGACCGCGCGGCCGGAGAGGGCGAGCACGTTGTGGCGGACGAGGCGGTCCATGCCGGCGATCCCGATCGCCGAGAGCAGGGCGCCGATCGTGGTCGGGATCAGCGCCACCAGCAGCGCGATCAGGGTGACGACGGATGCGTCGGTGCCGGAGAACTCGGCGAAGGGCCGCAGCGCGACGACGACGGCGAGGAAGACCAGCGTGAGGCCGGCGAGCAGGATGTTCAGGGCGATCTCGTTCGGCGTCTTGCGCCGCTCCGCCCCCTCGACCAGGGCGATCATCCGGTCGAGGAAGCTCTGTCCCGGCTCCTGGGTGATCTCGACGACGATCCGGTCGGAGAGGACGCGCGTGCCGCCGGTGACGGCGGAGCGATCGCCGCCGGACTCGCGCACCACCGGCGCCGACTCGCCGGTGATCGCCGACTCGTCGACCGAGGCGATGCCCTCGATCACGGTGCCGTCGCCGGGAATCGTCTCCCCCGCCTCGACCACGACCACGTCGCCGCGGTGCAGCTCCGAGGCCGGCTTCTCGCCGCCGTCGCGCAGGCGGGCGACGGTCTCGGTGCGCATCGAGCGCAGCGCGTCGGCCTGCGCCTTGCCCCGCCCCTCGGCGATCGCCTCGGCGAAGTTGGCGAAGATCGACCGTCAGCCAGAGCCAGAGCGCCGATCGAGAAGGCGAACCAGGCGGGCTCATCGCCACCGCCGAGCGGAGGCCCGCCGAAGACCTGGATCAGCCAGCCCCCGGTGACGATCGACGGCGCCGATCTCGACCACGAACATCACCGGGTTGTGGAGCTGGTGGCGCGGATCGAGCTTGCGCAGCGAGTCGAGCAGGGCGCGCGCGATGATCGCTCGGTCGACCAGCGAGCGCGGCTCGTTGCGAAGCGTCTCGTCGGTCATCGGGCGGCCTCCCGGTCGAGGGCGAGGTTGAGCTGCAGGACGTTCACGCCCGGCTCGCCGAAGAGGGCGAGGAAGCGGCCATCGGTGTGCTCGGAGACGAGGTCGAGGACCCGATCGAGGGGCAGGTCGCGGACCTCGGCGACGCGGCGGGCCTGGATGCGGGCGTTGGCCTCGGAGATGTGTGGATCGACGCCCGAGGCCGAGGTGGTGACCGCGTCGACCGGCACCTCGGCGGCGGCGAGGCCGGGGTCGTAGGGCCGCTCGCGCTTCAGGTAGGCGGCGAGCTGTTCGGCGAAGAAGTCGGAGAGTTCGCGGCTGTTCGGCCCGAGGTTGTTGAAGTAGGTGACGTCGGCGCTGTATTCGGTCGCGGAGGGGCGACTCTGGAAGTAGCGCGACAGGCCGTTGAAGTCCTGGCCGATCAGCTTCGAGCCGACAACCTCTCCGTCGACCTCGATCTTGCTGCCGTTGGAGGCGCCCGGGAAGACCAGCTGCGCCACCCCGGTCGTCACCAGCGGGTAGGCGACGCCGAGCAGCGAGCGTCAGGAAGACGATCGCGATCGTCGCGGTGGCTAGGTCTTTGCGCAGTCCGTTCATCTCAGAAGAGCTGGTCGGTCAGTCCCTGCACGACCGGGCCGAGCAGGAAGGCGGGGAAGAAGGTCAGCGCGGCGACGATCACGACGACGCCGATCAGCAGGACGACGAAGGTGGGCGAGTCGGCTCGGAAGGTGCCGGCCCCGGCCGGGGCGACCCGCTTGCCGGCCAGCGAGCCCGCTACCGCGAGCGCCGCGATCATCGGCAGGAAGCGGGCGAGCAGCATCACCACGCCGCCGAGCAGGGTGGCGAAGCTGAACGCTTCCGAGCCACCGTTGCCGGGCGCGTTCGGCTGGACGAAGCCGGTGTAGCCGGCGAAGGCGGAGCCGTTGTTGTTCGCCTGCGACATGTAGGCGTAGAGCGACTCCGAGAAGCCCTGCGGGCCGTGGTTGTAGATCGACTGCGTGCCGTCGGGGCTCGCCACCGCCCAGGCCGTCGCGAACAGCACCAGCAGCGGCGTCACCAGCACGCCGACCAGGACCAGCTTCACCTCCCGCGACTCGATCTTCTTGCCGAGGAACTCCGGCGTGCGGCCGACCATCAGCCCGGCGATGAAGACGGTTAGCAGGACGAACAGCAGCATGTAGTAGAGGCCCGAGCCGACCCCGCCGAAGACCACCTCGCCGGTCCCCATGTTCGCCAGCGGCACCAGCCCGCCGATCCCGGTCAGCGAGTCGAGAGCGGCGTTGACGGCGCCGCAGGAGGTCACGGTCGTCACCGCCGTCCACAGCGAGGACTCGGCGATCCCGAAGCGCTGCTCCTTGCCCTCCATGTTGCCGCCGGTCGAGCCGTCGAAGGCGGGGTGAGCGACGCCCGCGTGGTGCTGGGCGGGGCTGCCGTGCTGCTCGGCGACGTAGACGACGCGCGACCGCGACGATGAACATCGCCATCATCGCCGCGTAGAGCGCCCAGCCCTGGCGCCGGTTGCCGACCATGCGGCCGAAGGTGTAGGTGAGGCTGGCCGGGACGATCAGGATCAGCAGCAGCTCGACCATGTTGGTGAAGCCGCCCGAGTTCTCGAACGGGTAGGAGCTGTTGACGTTGAAGAAGCCGCCGCCGTTGGTCCCCAGCTCCTTGATCGCCTCCTGCGAGGCGACCGGGCCGAGCGCCAGGGTCTGGCGTGCCGCCGGCGATCGTGCTGGAAGGTCTGCGAGCCGTCGAGCGTCTGGATCACGCCCTGGGAGACGAGCACCAGCGCCGCGACGAACGCGATCGGCAAGCAGGACGTAGAGGTTGATCCGAACGAGGTCCGACCAGAAGTTGCCGAGCGCCGCTCCCGAGCGGGCGGCGAAGCCGCGGATCACCGCCGCGAGCGCGGCGATCCCGACCGCGGCGGAGACGAAGTTCTGCACCGTCAGCCCGACCATCTGGACGAAGTAGGAGAGCGTCGTCTCGCCGCCGTAGTACTGCCAGTTGGTGTTGGTGACGAAGGAGGAGGCGGTGTTGAAGCTGAGGTTCCAGGGACCGGAGCCGAAGCCCTCGGGGTTGAGAGGCTGGATGCTCTGGGTGCGGAGGATCAGGTAGAGCGCGAGCCAGGAGAGGAGGCTGAAGACGACGATCGAGCGGGCGTATGCCTTCCAGTCCTGGCCCTCGTCGGGGCGCACGCGCATCACCCGGTAGGCGAAGCGCTCGACCGGCCCGCAGCACCGGGGAGAGGAAGACACGTTCGCCGCGGAAGACCTTGGCGATGTAGCTGCCGACGAAAGGCACGAGCGCCGTGAGCACGATCAGGAAGACGGCGATCTGTACCCAGCCCTGTGCCACTAGAGCTTCTCCCCGCGAAACAGCGCGTAGGCGAGATAACCGAAGACCGCGACGGAGACGACCAGGCCGAACAGCTCGGCGGCACTCATACCCGATCGAGCGCCGCGATGAGTGAGTAGATCAGCCCGAAGGCGGCGACGGCCAGGGCGATCGAGACGAGATCCATACAGCGATCGTGCGCCTCACCCCGTCAAGGCCGCATGAAGGAATGCGACCTGCGTATACAGATTTCGTAAAGGTCGTTTCTAGCCGGCGAAGCGGTAGCCGACGCCGGGGTCGGTGCGGATGTAGCGAGGCCCGTCGTCGGGCTCGATCTTGCCCCGCAGGTTGGCGACGTGGGCGCGCAGCACCTGTACGTCGTCTTCGTACTCGACGCCCCACACTTCGACCAGGAGCGCGCGGTGCGTCATCAGGCGCCCGCGGTTCTGCGCGAGGACCCGCAGCAACTCGAACTCGGTCGGGGTCAGGTGGACCTCCTCGCCGTCGCGGCGAACGGCGCGGGCGACGAGGTCGATCTCCAGCCCATCGGCGGCGATCAGCGGCTCCGACGTCTCGGGCTTGACCCGCCTCAGCACGGCCTCGAGCCGCGCCACCAGCTCGCGGCGGCCCGAAGGGCTTGGTCACGTAATCGTCGGCACCGGCCGCCAGCGCCCGCACCTTCGCCTCCTCCTCGCCGACCGCGGAGAGGACGATGATCGGCATCTCGCTCCACTCGCGCAGCCGCTGCGTCACCTCGACGCCGTCGATGTCGGGCAGCATCAGGTCGAGGATCGCGGCTGCCGGCGGCTTCACCGCGGCCCGGTCCAGAGCCTCTTCGCCGCTCGCCGCGGTCACCGCCTCGTAGCCGGCGTCGCGCAGGATCACCCGCAAGGCGCGCAGGATCTGCGGCTCGTCGTCGCAGACGAGGATGCGGGTCGCCCCGTTCATGCCTCGCCTCCGTCGCGCGGCGGCAGGGTGACGACGAAGCTGGTCCCCTGTCCCGGCAACGACTCGACCCCAA
>CAWFQH010000005.1:0-558569 GCA_963817945.1 uncultured Solirubrobacterales bacterium
TCCCCTGGTGCTGGGCTCCTTGGCCGGCGAAGAGGAAGGCCGGCGCACGTTCGGTCCTCGCCCTGCCGGCGATCGCCCTGGGGGAATCCTCGCCCTCGCTCAGCACCGCCAGGGCATCGAGCAGCTCCTCGCGCTCAGAGGCGATCGCAACGGCGCGGCGCTCAAACGATGTCCGGGTGGTGGCGAGCGAGTAGGCGACGTCTGCCGGTTGAAGCTCGGGATGCTCGCCCAAGTGAGAGGCGAGGTTGGCGGCCGACTCGCGCAGGGCAGCGTCGCTCCTTGCCGAGAGGGCGAAGAGGAGGGGGCCTTCGTGGGCGGGGGCCTCCCCCGCCTCGCCGTCGCTCTCCTCCGCGACTGCCGACTGCGGTCCCTGCTCCAAGATCAGGTGGGCGTTGGTGCCGCTGATCCCGAAGGAGGAGACGGCGGCCCTTCTCGGCTCCTCCTCCTTCTGCCAAGGGCGACCCTCGCTCAGCAGCTCGATCTCCCCCGCCTCCCAATCGACCTTGGAGGAGGGCGCATCGACGTGCAGGGTCGGCGGCAGCTCCCCCTCGCGCATCGCCATCACCATCTTGATCACGCCGGCGACTCCTGCCGCGGCCTGGGCGTGGCCGATGTTGGACTTGATCGAGCCGAGCAGCAACGGCTGCTCGCGCTCCTGGCCGTAGGGTGGCAAGCAGCGCTCCGGCCTCGATCGGATCCCCGAGGGTGGTGCCGGTGCCGTGGGCCTCGACGGCGTCGATATCGCGGGAGAGAGGTTGGCGCTTGCCAGCGCCTGGCGTATCACCCGTTCCTGGGAGGGGCCGTTGGGGGCGGTGAGGCCGTTGGAGGCGCCGTCCTGGTTGACGGCCGAGCCGCGGATCGTGGCGAGGACCCGGTGGCCGTTGGCTTCGGCGTCTGAGAGGCGCTCCAGCACGAGCATGCCGGCGCCCTCCGACCAGCTGACGCCGTCGGCGCCCTCGGCGAAGGACTTGCAGCGCCCATCGGGAGAGAGGCCGCGCTGGCGGGAGAAGACGGTGAAGGGATCCGGGGTGGCCATCACCGTCGCCCCGCCGACCAGCGCCAGCTCGCACTCCCCTCCGCGCAGCGCCTGGGCGGCCAGGTGCATCGCCACCAGCGAGGAGGAGCAAGCGGTGTCGACGGTGATCGCCGGACCCTCCAGACCGAGGGCGTAGGCGACGCGGCCGGAGATCACGCTGCCGAGGGTGCCGGTGGCGAGGAGTGCTTCGGTCTCGGCGGGGATGCCCTTGCTGGCGTAGTCCTGGTACATCACGCCGGCGAACACCCCGGCCTGCTCCCCCCGCAGTGAGGTCGGATCGATCCCCGCATCCTCCAGCGCCTCCCAGGCTGATTCCAAGAGCAGCCGCTGCTGGGGGTCCATCGCCAGCGCCTCGCGGGGGGCAATGCTGAAGAACTCTGGGTCGAACTCGCCGGCCTCGTGCAGGAAGCCGCCCTCGCGCGAGTAGGAGGTGCCTGGGTGATCGGGGTCGGGGTGGTAGAGCGCCTCGATGTCCCAGCCGCGGTTGGAGGGGAATTCCGTGATCGCGTCGCGACCCTCGGCGACGAGCCGCCACAACTCCTCAGGCGAGGAGACTCCGCCGGGGTAGCGGCAGGCCATGCCAACGATCGCGATCGGCTCCTCTCCGCGCTGCTCGAAATCGGCCAGCCGGCGCTGGGCACCGCGGAGTTCCCCGGTGACCTTTCTCAAGTACTTGCTGAGTGTGTCCCTGTCGGTCAAGGTCTCGATTACTGCCGACCAGTGCACCATTTCCTTCCATTCCTGAAAGAGGCGACCGTGACTGGCAGTCATTTCGTGATAGCAGAGGAAAGGTGACGCTGACAACGTTTGCTTTCAGCGCCACCTGCTCCCTACGATCATCCATACGTGAGCCTCGAGGAGCGCATTCACTCGGCGACGACCCGCCCCCCGGCGCTGGCCCCTCCAACCCCCCGGAGGCGCTCGCTTGCGCTGACACACTTCACCCTGCAGCCCGACCGCCCACCCCATTTCGGTGAGGTCGACCTAACCCAGGTCGGGCCGCCTCTCCGCATGCTCCTGTTCACCGACGGCACCGTGACCCGCACACTCGAGGCCCAGACACTGTCGCCCGTTTCGGTCGACGTCGTCTCGCAGTGCCGCATCCCGGCTTCCGAGGCGATCGCGCCCCATCTCGCAGTAGAAAGCGGAATGGAGGTCGTGCGGCGGCGGGTCAGGATCGGCGTCGGCGAGCCTCCACTGCCGACGATCTGGGCCGAGTCGCACATGGTGCCGAACCGCCTTCCGGAGGACTTCCTCAGCGCACTCGACGACGCCAGCGACGGTATCGGAGGCTCGGTGCAACAGGTGCAGCTCGAGAGTTGGCGCCAGATGCTCTGGTTCGGCTTCGACCGCGTCCCGGAGTGGAGCGGCGTCAAGAAGGCGGAAGCCAAACGGCGATCAGCCGCCTGTACCGGATGATCGCCGGTGGCAAACCGGTCTTGCTGATCTCCGAGACGTTCACCGT
This sequence comes from uncultured Solirubrobacterales bacterium, assembly GCA_963817945.1. Taxonomy (GTDB): domain Bacteria; phylum Actinomycetota; class Thermoleophilia; order Solirubrobacterales; family 70-9; genus VRUE01. Next base: position 2,502 of record CAWFQH010000005.1, read on the forward strand.
CCGGCAACGCGCAGGTGAGTATCACCTCGACCTACCAGTCGATCAGACCGATCCGAACTCCTCCTCGATCAGTTGAATCACCTCATCGTCGGAGGCTGAGTCGAGGTCACGGTGAAAGTCCTCGTCCTCATCGTTGTCACTTTGTAGTGAAAGCCGTGCGAGGATCGAACGCAACCGGACGAGTGCGGACATTCTTTCACCCTCGTCAACATGTGCAAGTCGCGACTCGAGGGCGTCGAGCTCGGCGTCGATGACGGCCCGGCCGTCGTCCTCACTGACGCGTTCGACCAGGAAGCGAGCCAGCGCGACCGGACTGGGGTGGTCGAAGACCACCGTGGCGGGAAGCCTCAACCCGCTCGCCATGCCGAGCCGGTTGCGCAGCTCCACCGCGGCCAGCGAGTCGAAGCCGAGATCCTTGAAGGGTCGCTCGGGATCGACAGCCGCGGCCGAGTCGTGGCCGAGCACGGCCGACGTCTCCTCGCGCACCGCCGCCAGCGCGATCGCCTCCCGCTCCTGCTCGGAGGCCGCAGCAAGTCGCAGCGACAGCGAGCCGCCCCGCGCGCGCTGCGTTCCAGGGGTCGCGACCAGCCCACGCATCGGTGCCGGCAGCGCCCCCGTGCGGGCGTGGGCGCGCAGCGCCGAGAGCTCGAGCGGGGCGGCGAGCAGCTGCGACTCGCCGCCGGTGAGGGCAGCGTCGAAGAGGGCCAGGCCCTCCTCGTCCTCGAGCGGGACGAAGGCGGTGCGGCGCATACGCGCCCGGTCGGCCTCGCTGAGGCCGGCGGTCATCCCGCTCTCGCTCTGCCAGAGGCCCCAGGCGATCGCCGTGCCGGGCAGGCCCTCCCCCGCCCGCCAGGCCGCCAGGGCGTCGCAAAAGGCGTTGGCGGCGGCGTAGTTCGCCTGCGCGGGGCTGCCCAGCACGCCGGCAAAGGCCGAGAAGAGGACGAAGCGCTCCAGCGGCGACTCGGCGGTCAGCTCGTGCAGATTCCAGGCCCCGTCCACCTTGGCGCGGAAGACCGTCTGCAGGCGCTCGGGCGTGAGGTCTTGAAGGAGACCGTCGTCGATCGTGCCGGCGGCGTGGATCACCGCGCTCAGCGGCCGGTCGGCCGGAATCGATCCGATCACCTCGGCCAGCTGGTCGCGCTCGGCTACGTCGCAGGCGACCAGCCGCACCTCGGTGCCCATCTCCTCCAGCTCGGCGAGCAGCTCTGCGGCACCGTCGGCCTCCGGGCCACGGCGGCTGACCAGGAGCAGGTGACGGGCGGCGTGCACCCGGACCAGATGGCGGCAGAGCCGGGAGCCGAGGGCACCAGTGGCGCCGGTGACCAGGGTCGTCGTCTCGGCCTCGTTCGCCGGCGGCCGCTCGGAGGCAGCGACCCCCTGCAGCCGACCGACGCGCACCGCGCCGTCGCGGATGACGAGCTGGGGCTCGTCCTCGTCCAGGGCCATCGCCAGGGCGGGGTCCAGCGCCCGCTCGGATGCCTCCGAGCCGTCGACGTCGACCAGGACGAAGCGGCCCGGGTGCTCGGCCTGAGCCGAGCGCATCAGGCCCCAGAGCGAGGCCCCCTCGGGGTCCGGGCGCTCGCCGGGCCGGGCCGCGACCGCACCCTTGGTGACGAGCGCCAGGCGGCCTGGCTCCTCCTCGTCCTCCTCGGCGGCCAATCGTGCCTGCAGCTCCGCAAGCACGAAGGCGGCGGCGGCCCGCGCGGACGCAGCCGGATCTGCGGCCGTGGCCGGCTCGGGACGCAGCAGCTCGATCTCGGGCTCCGCCTCGACCCCCGGCAGTTCGGCCTCCGGCCAGCGCAGGGCGAAGAGCGAGTTGGGGCGGACACCGCCGGCCGCGGCGAGGGCCGCCGATCCGAGCGGACGTATCGTCAGCTCCTCGATCCGCAGGGCCGGGGCGCCGGTGGCGTCCACGGCGTCGACGGCGAAGACGCCCTCCCCGGTGGGGACGAGGTGCACGCGCAGCGACTCAAAGGGGCCCGTGCCCAGCCAGACCCCGCCCCAGGAGAACGGCAGGCGGGGGCCGGCGCCGGCGTCCACGAGGAAGCCGGCATGAAGGGCACTGTCGAGGAGCGCCGGGTGGACCGCGTAACGCCCGCTCTCCTCGCGCAGCTCTGGCGCGAGCTCGACCTCGGCGAACACCTCCTCCCCCCGTCGCCAGGCCGCGCGCAGCCCCTGGAATAACGGGCCGTACTGGAAGCCTTCGTCGAGGAGATCCTCGTAGAGCGCCTCGACCTCGAGTGGCTCCGCACCCTCGGGGGACCAGGTCGAGAGCTCAGGAGCGGGTGCGGCGGCGGCCGCCCCCAGCACCCCGGTCGCGTTGCGGACCCACTCGGGATTCTCTTCGCGCAGGCGTGAGTGAAGCGAGAACTCACGCCTGCCGTCCTCGTCAGCCTCGCCCACGGCGAGCTGGATCTGCGCGCTTCCGCCTCGCGGCACCACCAGCGGGGCCTCGGCGACCATCTCCTCCAGCAGCTCGGCCCCCAGCTCGCGCCCGGCGGCGAACGCCAGCTCCGCGCAGGCGGCGCCGGGCAGCAGCACGGCGTCGGCGACGGCGTGATCGGCGAGCCACGGCGTCGTGTCGGGGGACAGCCGCCCGGTGAAGATGCGTCGCCCCTCCTCGGCGGCGAAGGGAAGCACCGCGCCCAGAAGCGGATGCGCGGCGGCGGCGAGGCCGACGGCGGAGAGGTCGCCGGCGCCCGCGGCGGGCTCGGGCCAGTAGCGCCTGCGCTGAAAGGGATAGGGAGGGAGCGGCACCCGCTCGACAGCGGCCCCCGCGAAGCAGGCCTCCCATTCGACCTTCGCGCCGGCGGCGTGGGTGGCGGCGATGGCGGTGAGCAGGGTCTCGACCTCGGGACGCTCGTCTCGCATCAGCGCCAGCGCCTGGACTCCGGGGCGATCCTCGAGACAGCGGTCGACCATCGCGCTGAGCACCCCGTCGGGGCCCAGCTCGAGGAAGCGGGCGACGCCGCGGTCGGCGAGGGTGCGAACGGCGTCGAGGAAGCGAACCGGCTCGCGGGCCTGCCGCGCCCAGTACCCCGGCGAGACGGCCTGCTCCGCCTCGAGCAGCTCGCCGGTCAGGTTCGAGACGAGCGGGATGCGCGGGGGCGAGAGCTCCAGCTCGGCCGCGACCGCGGCCAGCTCCTCCAGCATCGGCTCTATGCGGTGGGAGTGAAAAGCGTGGCTGACGCGGAGCCTGGAGACCTTGCGACCCCGCTCCCCGAAGGCGGCTGCCGCCCGCAGCGCCGCCTCCTCCTCGCCGGAGACGACGACTGAGCCGGGGTCATTGACCGCGGCGATCTGGAGGCCCCCCTCGCCGACCAGGTACTCGGTGAGCTCCGACTCATCGGCCGCGATCGCGACCATCGCCCCGCCCTCGTCGAGATCGCCCATCAGCCTGCCCCTGGCCGCGACCAGCCGGGCCGCGTCGGGCAGCGTCAGGATCCCGGCCGCGTGGGCGGCGCTCAGCTCGCCGATCGAGTGACCGGCGAGGAAGTCCGGTTGCAGGCCCCAGCTCTCGAGCAGGCGGAAGAGCGCCACCTCGATCGCGAACAGGGCGGGCTGGGTGAACTCGGTCCGGTCCAGCAGGGCGGCGTCGGCCGAGCCCTCGGCGAAGAGGAGATCGAGCAACGGCCGCTCGAGGTGCGGGTCGAGCTCGGCACAGGCCGCCTCGAGCGCCGCGGCGAAGGCGGGGAAGACGGCGTACAGCTCGCGGCCCATGCCGGGGCGCTGGGCGCCTTGGCCAGTGAAGAGGAAGGCGGTGGCGGCTGCCATCGGCTCCGTCACCTCCAGCTCGCCCCCGGCCAGCCGCTCGACACTGGCCAGCAGTTGCTCGCGGCCGGCGCCGAAGAGGACTGCGCGGTGGGAGAGCTGGGCGCCGACGGCGAGCGAGAAGCCGACGTCGAGCGGGTCGAGCTGCGGGCGCCCACGCAGGTGGGTCAGCAGCCTCCCTGCCCGATCGCGCAGCGCCGCCACGCTCTGGGCCGAGATCGGCCAGGAGATGGGCGCCAAAGCCGCGTCCGCCTCGCCCTCGTCCCGCCGACCCTGCGGCGTCTTCCCCTCGCGCCCCGGCTCCGCCTCCTCCAGGATCAGGTGCGCGTTGGTGCCGCTGATCCCAAAGGAAGAGACGCCGGCGCGGCGTGGCCTCTCTCCCTCCTCCCAGCTCTGCGCCTCGGCGAGCAGCTCGACCTTGCCGGCCGACCAGTCGACGTGGGGGCTGGGGTCGTCGAGGTGCAGGGTCTTTGGCAGTACCCCCTCGCGCATCGCCATCGCCATCTTGATCACGCCTGCGACTCCAGCGGCGGCCTGGGTGTGGCCGATGTTGGACTTGATCGAGCCGAGCAGCAGGGGCTTCTCTCGTTCCTGGCCGTAGGTGGCGAGCAGCGCCCCGGCCTCGATCGGGTCGCCGAGGGTCGTGCCGGTGCCGTGGGCCTCGACCGCGCCGACCTCAGCGGGTGAGAGACCGGCGTTGGCGAGGGCTTGGCGGATAACCCGCTCCTGGGAAGGGCCGTTGGGGGCGGTGAGGCCGTTGGAGGCGCCGTCCTGGTTGATCGCCGAGCCGCGGATCGTGGCGTAGATGCGGCGGCCCTTTGCCTGGGCGTCGGCGAGGCGCTCCAGCACGAGCAGGCCGACTCCCTCGGAGAAGCCGGTGCCGTCGGCCGCTGCGGCAAAAGCCTTGCAGCGCCCGTCAGGGGCGAGGCCGCGCTGGCGGCTGAACTCGACGTAGGTCTCCGGGGTCGCGAGCACCGTGATCCCGCCCGCCAGCGCCCGCGAGCAGCTACCGCCGCGCAGCGCCTCGCAGGCCAGGTGCGCCGCCACCAGCGAGGAGGAGCAGGCGGTGTCGACCGTGATCGCCGGCCCGGCCAGATCGAAGCTGTAGGCGACCCGGCCGGAGACGACACTGCCCACGTTGCCGGTGCCGACATGGCCCTCCAGCTCCGGCCGCGAGCGCGGCAGGGCGGCGTAGTCGGAGGTGGCGATGCCGGCGAAGACCCCGGTCTCCGTGCCCCGCAGCGAGGACGGGTCAAGCCCGGCGTCCTCGAAGGCCTCCCAGGCGACTTCCAAGAGCAGCCGCTGCTGGGGGTCCATCGCCAGCGCCTCGCGCGGGCCGATGCCGAAGAACTCGGCGTCGAACTCGGTGGCGCCGGCGAGGAAGCCGCCCTCCCTGACGTAGCTCGTGCCGGGGCTGTCGGGGTCGGGGTCGTAGAGGCGCTCCAGGTCCCAGCCGCGGTCAGAGGGGAAGGGCTCGATCGCGTCCGCGCCCCCGGCTACCAGCGACCAGAGCTCCTCGGGGGAGCCGACGCCGCCCGGGTAGCGGCAGCCGATGCCGACGATCGCGATCGGCTCGTCGCGGACGGTGCCGAGGTGTGGAGCAGCCGCATGGCCGCTCGGGGCGGACGAGGAGACCTGCTCGAGCAGTCGACCGGCCAGCGCTCTGCAGCTCGGAAAGTCGAAGACCGCGGTCGACGCCAGGCGCAGCCCGGTGGCGGGCTCGAGCCGGTTGCGCAGCTCAACCGCCGCCAGAGAGTCGAAGCCGAGCTCCTTGAAGGCGCGCTCGGGGTCGATCGCCGACGCGGAGTTGTGACCGAGGACGGCTGCAGTCTCGCCGCGGACGAGGTCGAGGACGAGCGCCTCGCGCTCGCCGGGGTCGAGCGCTGCGAGCTTGGAGGAGAGCGAGGAGGAGTCGGCACGGACGCGAACGCGGACCAGGCCCCGCATCGCCGCCGGCAGCGTTCCGGCCCGGGCGCGGGCACGCAGCGTCGAGCGATCGAGCTCGAGGGCGATCGGGTCGGGGAGATCGGCGGCGATCGCCTTGTCGAAGAGGGCGAGCCCCCGCTCCTGGTCGAGGGGACGGATGCCGCCGCGCGCCATCCGCGCCCTATCGCCCTCGCCGACGCCGGAGGTCATCCCGCTCTCGCTCTCCCACAGCCCCCAGGCGATCGAGGTGGCGGGAAGGCCCTCGGCTCGCCTCAGGGAGGCGAGGGCGTCGAGAAAGGAGTTGGCGGCCGCGTAGTTGGCCTGGCCCGGTCCTCCGAGGGCGCCGGCAATCGAGGAGAAGCAGACGAAATGGGACAGCTCCATTCCCGCGCTCAGCTCGTGCAGGTGCCAGGCGGCATTCGCCTTGGGGGCGAAGACGCGCTCGATCCGCTCGCTGTTCTGGGAGTCGATCGTGGCGTCGTCGAGCACCCCGGCGCAGTGGACGATCCCCCCCAGGGGGTGCGCGGTAGGAATCGAGGAGATGAGCGCCCCCACCTGCTCGCGCTCGGAGACGTCGCAGGCGGCGATGGTCGTCTCCGCGCCCAGCGCTTCGAGCCGGGCCTTCAGCTCCTCTGCACCCTCGGCGCTCTCGCCGGAGCGGCTCACCAAGAGCAGGTGGCGGGCGCCGTGCTCGGCTGCCAGGTGACGGGCAACCAGGGCGCCGAGGCCGCTGGTGGCGCCGGTTATCAGCACGGTGCGGTCTGGGTCGAGGGCGATGCCGTCTCGACCCGCCTCGGATTCGATCCGCCCCAGCCGCGCCACCAGCGCCCGACCCTCGCGCAGGATCACCTGCGGCTCGTCGGAGAGGGCGAGCGCTCGCCCGATCGCCCCCTCGGAGGCATCGTCGGCGTCGATCAGGACAAAGCGACCGGGGTGCTCGGACTGCGCCGAGCGCACCAGGCCCCAGATCGCCGCTGCGACGGGGTCGGCGCTCTCCTCGGGGCTGGTGGAAACGGCGCCGGCGGTGAGGATCGCCAAGCGGGCCTCGGGATCCTCGTCGCTTTGGACGAGGAAGCCCTGGATCGCCTCCAGGGCGGCGCCTGCCGCAAGGCAGGCCGCCTCGGCCGGGTTCTCCGTCCTCTCCGCCTCCCAGCGCCAGATCTCTGCCTCCGCCTCGCGCTCGGGCAGCTCCTTCGGCTCGAAGCGGATCGCGAGCAGGCCATCGCCCTGGCGCGAGGCGGCCTGGAGGCCGGCGTCTGCAACCTCGCGCAGGGCGAGCGAGTCAACGCTTGCCAGCGGGACGCCGTTGGCGTCGGCGAAGGTCAGCGAGACCTCGTTCTCAGCGCCGCTCTCGATCCTCGCCCGCAGCGAGGAGGAGCCGGCGGCGAAAGCCCGGATGCCCTTCCAGTCCATCGCCAGCGCCGGACCGGCCTTTAGGACTGGGACGGTGCCCGTGTAGGCATGGAGCGCCGCCTCCAGCAGCGCCGGATGCAGCACGAAGTGCCCGCCCTCCCGCCGCTGGTCCTCTCCGAGCTCGACCTCGGCGTAGATCTCCCCTCCCAGCCGCCAGGCGGTCTTCAGCCCCTCGAAGGCGGGACCGAGGTCGAAGCCGCCCTCGGCCAACCGCTCGTACACGGCGGCGGTGTCCAGCGGCTCGGCCCCGCGCGGCGGCCAGGCGTCGAGGGGCGTGGGCGCGGCGCTCTCCCCACCTGCGCCGAGCTTGCCCGTCGCATTGAGCGTCCACTCGCCGGCATCGTCCGACGCGGCGCGCGTGTGGATCGAGACCTGCCTGCTGCCGTGCTCGTCCCGCCCCTCGATCTCCACCTGGACCGAGAGGCCGCCACTCTCAGGCAGGAGCGCCGGCGCCCCTAGTGCCAGCTCCTCGACCACCTCGCAATCCGCCTCCACCGCGGCGGCGAGCGCCAGCTCGACCAGGATCGCGGGAGCCACCAGCGGCGTGTCGAGGACGGCGTGGTCACCCAGCCACGGCTGGGCGGCGGCAGAGACGACGCCGGTCAGGGTCAACCGCTCGCCGGCCGCATCCTCTACCGCGGCCGCGAGCAGCGGGTGGTCGAGGGGGCGCTGTCCCAGCGCGGCCGCATCGCCGGGGCCAACAGCGTCCAGCCAGTAGCGCCGGCGCTGGAAGGGGTAGGTAGGCAGCGGCACGCGGCGGGCGGCCGGGTACAGCGCCTCCCATCGGACCCGCGCCCCGGCCACGTGGGCAGCGGCGAGGCCCATCAGCAGGGCCTCCGGCTCGGGCCGGTCCGGGCGCAGGGTCGCGACCAGCGCGGGCTCCGCCCCGCCCTCGGCGACGCAGGCCGTGGCCATCGCGGTGAGGACACCGTCGGGGCCGAGCTCGAGGTAGGCGCCGACGCCCTCCTGCTCCAGGGTCCCGATCGCATCGGCAAAGCGCACCGCCCGGCGCGCGTGGGCGACCCAGTACTCCGGGTCCATCGCCTCCTCCGCACCGAGCAAATTGCCGCTGACGTCGGAGACGATCGGGATCCGGGGCGGTAGGTACTCGACGCTCCTCGCAACCGCGGCGAACTCGTCGAGCATCGGCTCGATCAGCGGCGAGTGGAAGGCGTGGGAGACGGCAAGCCGCTTCGTTCGTGCGCCCAGCTCCTCGAAGTGGGACTGGACTGCGAGCGCCGCCGCCTCCGCGCCGGAGACGACCACCGAGCTCGGCCCGTTGACGGCCGCAATCGCCAGCTCCTCGCCCTTGCCCTCGATCGCCTTCGCGACCTCCTCCTCGGTCGCCTCGATCGCCACCATCGCCCCTCCCGGCGGCAGCGCCCCCATCAGCCTGCCTCTGGCACTCACCAGCTTCGCCGCGTCCGCGAGCGAGAGGACGCCGGCGACGTGGGCTGCGCTCGAGCTCGCCGATCGAGTGGCCGGCGAGGAAGTCGGGCCTCACCCCGAGTGCCGCGACGGCCCTGAAGAGGGCGACCTCGAGCGCAAAGAGGGCCGGCTGGGTGTAGGCGGTGTGGTCGAGCAGTGCGGCCTCGTCCGACCCCTCTGCGGCGAAGAGCAAGTCCTTCAAGCCCTGCGGGAGGTGAGGATCGAGGGCATCGCACACTTCGTCCAGCGCCCGTGCGAACGGCGGCGACGCCTCGTACAGCTCCCTACCCATGCCGGCCCGCTGCGCTCCCTGGCCGGTGAAGAGAAAGGCGAGCTTGGCGCTGCGGGCGTTGCCGGCCGCCGCGTTGGCAGGAGCCTCCCCGGACGCCAGCGCTTCGAGCGCCTCGACCAGCTGCCGGCGATCGATGCCGGCGACGACCGCGCGCCGCTCGAGGAGTGCGCGCGTCGTGGCCAGCGAGAAACCGACGTCGGCGGGGTCGAGCTCGGGATCGCCCGCCAGATGGGCGGCGAGGTCGCCCGCCAGCTCACGCAGGGCGCCCGCGCTCTTGGCGGAGAGCGGCAGGGCCACGAACCCTGGAAGCGGCGCCTCGGGAGCCCCGATCCCCTCCACGCCATGCGGTTCCTCCGACTCCGCCTCGCCCCTGACCCCGGGCGCCTCCTCCAAGATCAGGTGCGCGTTGGTGCCGCTGATCCCGAAGGAGGAGACGCCGGCGCGGCGCGGTGCCTGCCCGTCCTCCCAACTGCGGGGCTCGCTCAGCAGCTCGACCTTGCCGGCCGACCAGTCGACGTGGGGACTGGCTCGTCGACGTGCAGGGTTCTCGGCAACACCCCGTCGCGCATCGCCATCGCCATCTTGATCACCCCGGCGACGCCGGCGGCGGCCTGGGTGTGGCCGATGTTGGACTTGATCGAGCCCAGCTGCAGCGGCCGCTCGCTGCCCTGGCCGTAGGTGGCGATCAGGGCGCCGGCCTCGATCGGGTCCCCGAGGGCGGTGCCGGTGCCGTGGGCCTCGACCGCGTCGACCTCCGCGGGTGAGAGACCGGCGTTGGCGAGGGCTTGGCGGATAACCCGCTCCTGGGAAGGGCCGTTGGGGGCGGTGAGGCCGTTGGAGGCGCCGTCCTGGTTGATCGCCGAGCCGCGGATCGCGGCGAGGATGCGGCGGCCCTTTGCGCTGGGCGTCGGAGAGGCGCTCCAGCACGAGCAGGCCGACTCCCTCGGAGAAGCCGGTGCCGTCGGCCGCTGCGGCGAAAGCCTTGCAGCGCCCGTCAGGGGCGAGGCCGCGCTGGCGGCTGAACTCGACGAACTCGGTCGGGGTCGCCATCACGGTCACGCCGCCGGCAAGCGCGAGGTCGCATTCGTCGAGGCGCAGTGACTGGGCGGCCAGGTGCATTGCCACCAGCGAGGAGGAGCAGGCGGTGTCGACCGTGACCGCCGGCCCCTCAAGGCCGAGCGCGAAGGAGACGCGGCCGGAGACGACGCTCTCGGCGCAGCCCGGTCGTCCGATAGCCCTCACTGGCGCCCGAGCCATCGGCGGCGCTGCCGTAGTCCTGCGACATCAGCACCAGCGAAGACACCGGTCCGGCTGCCGGCCAGCGAGGACGGGTCGATGCCCGGCGTCCTCGAAGGCCTCCCAGGCGACCTCCAGCAGCAGCCGCTGCTGGGGGTCCATCGCCAGCGCCTCGCGCGGGCCGATGCCGAAGAACTCGGCGTCGAACTCGGTGGCCGTCGTCAGGAAGCCACCCTCGCGGACATAGCTCGTGCCGAGGCTGTCGGGATCGGGGTCGTAGAGGCGCTCCAGGTCCCAGCCGCGGTCGTCGGGGAAGGGCTCGACCGCGTCGGCGCCGGCGGCGACCAACGACCACAGCTCCTCGGCCGAGCCGACGCCGCCCGGGTAGCGGCAGCCGATGCCGACGATCGCGATCGGCTCAGCGCTGAAGCGCGAGGAGCGCACGGACGGCGAGGGGGTGACGGCGCCGCTGGCCCGCGCACCGATGTGAGCCGCCAGCGCCCGCGGGCTCGGGTGGTCGAAAGCGGCCGTCGGCGACACCTCCTGTCCGGTGACGGCGGTCAGCCGCTCGCAGAGCGCGACCACCGCCAACGAGTCGAAGCCGAGCTCCTTGAAGGTCAGCTCGGCGTCGATCTCCGCAGCGCTGGCATGGCCGAGGACGACCGCCGCCGCCTGCGCCCGCACCGTCTCCAGCAGGTCGGGGTCGGCGTCTGTCTCTCCCCCCGCGTCGGACGCGACCGCCTCCGCCCCGTTCGCGGCGGCGCCGAGCTCAGAGATCAGGTGCCCGCGACGCACCTTGCCGGTCAGCGTGCGCGGTATCTCGGCGACCCGCACGAAGCGCCGCGGCAGCTTGTGAGGGGAGAGGCTGCGCGCCAGCTCGGCGCGGATGGCGCCGTCCCCGGGCCCTCCCTCCCCGATGCGAAGAAAGGCGACGATCTCTACCTCTCCACCGGCTTCGACAGCGGCAACTGTGCAGTCCTCGACGCCCTCGCACTCCATCAACGCCGCCTCGACCTCGGCCGGATCGACCTTCTTGCCGGCGAGGTTGATGCGGTCGTCGGCACGGCCGGTGACGTGGAGGTTGCCGGCTTCGTCGAGGTGGCCGAGGTCGCCGGTGGCGTACCAGCCCTCGGGATCCGGCTCGACGCCGACGATCCTGTAGGGGCGGGCCGGAGGCGTTCGCCGCACCGCGATCTCGCCGTCCTCGCCGATCCGCACCTCGACGCCCTCAATCGGCCTGCCGACCCCCTCGTCACCCTCGCCGCCGGCGAGCGTGATCTGGCCACCCTCGGTCAGCCCGTAATGCGAGCGCAGCGGCACCTCCGTCGCTTGCCGCCAGGCCGAGACCAGCTCCGCGGACACTGGCTCACCGGCGGCGATCGCCCCCCGCAGCGACAAGCCGCGAGCGATCTCGGGATTCCCTTCAACGATCTTTAGGTAGCGGCGGAAGAGAAAGGGCACGGAAAGGAGCAGCGTCGGCCTCCTTGCCCCGGCCAGCTGCGCGAACTCTGCTGGCTCCAGCATGCCCTTGCCGAGCAGGACGGTGGCGCCGTTGAGCAGGCCGCCGAGGACACCCGCACCGAAGGCGTAGAGATGGGCGAGCGGGGTCGTGCACCAGAGGATGTCCTCCTTGCCGTACTCGGCCGCAGCGGCAAAGGAGGCGGCGTTCGCGAGCAGGCTCTCCCACTCCAACTGGACGACTTTGGGCAGGCCACTGCTGCCAGAGCTGCACAGCCCCAGGACCACCGCCCCGGGGCCATCGTCTCCGGCCCCGACGAAGAGCGCCTCGGCCCGCGCGCGCTCACGCGCGGTCGTCTTGACGTCGAGCAGGAGCAGGCTGGCACCGGCGCAGGTCTGGGTCAGGATCGACTCGACGTCGGCGACGCTGCTCTGCACCGTGACGGCGCGGCGACCAGCCCGCTCCGTCGCGTTGGCCGCCGCCAGCCGCTCCGCCAGCCCGCCGTAGGTACGCATCTCGCTGCCGTCGTCGAGCGCTACCTGCTCCGGGTCGCGTTCCGCCCTCTGCTCGATCGCGGTACGGAGTCTGGACAGCGGGTCACCTTCGATACTGGGCCCTCCCTGGCTACCGGCGGTGGAGCTCACCCGTCGCCCACCCGGACGGTCTGGCCAAGATCGGAACGGAGCCCAGCGCTGCCTGCGGTCGGCATCGCGACGGCTGTCCCCAGCAACCCGTCCTCGGCGACCCAGCGGCCCTCGAAACCGAGCAGCTGCCGGCCGTTCAGGAGCGGGCCCGGCACGACCAGGCGGCCGTAGAAAGTCTTGGCCTCGCGATCGACCTCGACCACGGCGTCTTCAAAACCCAGCCAGTGGCCGGTCAGCGGGTACCAGGCCTTGTAGATCGACTCCTTGGCGCTGAAGAGAAGGCGGTCCCAGCTCACTTCGGGCGCCTCGCGGGCGAGGCGCCGAAGCCAGGGACGCTCCTCCGCCATGGCGATGTCGGCGAGCAGGCCCGGCGGCAGCGGTTCGTTCGGCTCAGCGTCGATCCCGAGCGCCAGGACGCTGTCGGCCAGCGCTAGCGCGCAGGCCCGGAAGCCCTGACAGTGGGTGATGCTGCCGACGACACCGTCGGGCCAGCAGGGCTCGCCGCGCGGGCCAACCGGCACTGCCTGCGCCGGCAGCCCGAGTTGCGCCAGTGCACGCCGCGCGCAGGCCCGGCCGGTGAGGAACTCGTTGCGGCGCTTCGCGACCGCGTTGCGAACCACCGCCCGCTCCTCCCCGTACGACTCGTCCTCGAGCAGGTCGGATTGCGTCGCCGCGAACGCCACACCCCGCGGGAGGATGGCCTCAAGCATGCGCAGGCTCCGGCAGGATCTGCCGCGGGCCGGGCCAGGGACCGGGGCGATAGCGACGCTCGCGTGGGTAGCCAAGCGAGACCTCCTCGAAGCGAACACCGTCATGCCAGGTCGTGCGCGGGATGTGGAGGTGGCCGTAAACGACCGCGGTGGCCCCGAAGTCGAGGTGCCATTCGGCGGTGCGGACGGTGCCGCACCACTGCGCGAACTCCGGATGGCGCAGGACTTCGGTCGGAGCGGCAAGCAAGGGGAAGTGATTGACGAGGACGGTCGGCAGGTCGCCCCGCTCGCGCTCGAGCTTGCGCGCGGTCTCGGCGACGCGGGCTTCGCACCAGGCCTCCCTGCTCGGATAGGGGTCGGGATGCAGCAGGTACTCGTCGACGCAGACGACGCCGCTTTCGTGCGCGCGGCGCAGGGACGCCTCCTTCGTTGGCGCCACGTTGCGGCCGAAGCTGTAGTCGTAGAGCAGGAACAGGGGCGCCACCAGCGCCGGTCCGCCGGGGCCGTCCCAGACCGGGAACGGGTCCTCCGGCGTAACGACGTCGAGCCGACGGCAGAGCTCGACGAGATGGCGGTAGCGGGCCTCGCCGCGCAGCGCCGGGGCTTCGTCGGAGTAGCTGAGCAACTCGTGGTTGCCGGGGACCCAGATCACCTTGGTGAAGCGCTCCCGCAGCAAACCCAGCGCCCGCTCGAGCCGACTGGGACGATCGGCGACGTCCCCGCAAACGATCAGCCAGTCGTCGGCGGAGCTGGGCCGGACCGCCTGCACCAGCTCCCAGTTCTGCGGGTGGTCCAGGTGCAGGTCGCCGACGGCGAGCAGGGCTGGCTTCATCGAACGCAGGCTGGGGCGCGGCGGCCCTACTCCGCCGAGGCGTGCAGCTCGTGCCCGCAGTTGGGGCAGACGACGGTGTCGTCGGTTTCGTCCGCGCCCTTTGAGCCGTCGTCACGCGTCGTCACGCGCCCCCCCTGACGACCACGTAGCTCGAGCCTAAGGTCGGCGACCGAGAGACGCTCACTGGCCGCCCGCTCCAGCCAGTGGCGCTTCTCCTCATCCTCGAGGGGAGCAAGGAGAACATGGTGGCTCCAGGTCAATTTGTCACTACGTAGTGACAAATCGAACTGCGAGGCAACCCAGGCCATGTTCCGCAGGCTGGCCACGTCGTAACCGGTGACGCGAGCGGCGTCGGCGTATTTCTCCCCCCAGCGGGAAGTTCCGTAGCGAATCCAGTCGCCGATCCACCACTGGCTGCAGCGCCCGATCGCCCCGAGCCGCCGCCCCGTTGCAAGCCACTCGGCCTGCCCCATGTCCGAATGGGGGGTCCAGGCCACCTTCGAAAGAGCACTCGCCGGGCGGCGGCTCTCCCCGCCCGGCGCCACGCTGGCGCCGACGCGGGATCTATCCGCTGCTACCGCGACGGGCGCCGGAATCGTCCGCACAGCCTCTCGAGTCCCTGCCATGGCCATCTCCCCCTGAAATTGGAAGGACCGACGAACGTCAAGTCCCCCACTCCGGCCCAGATGAAAGGTGTACCAGCCGACCTGGCCTTGGAGCTATACCAATGTGGTGCAATACCAGCCTGAACCCGTCCCAAAGTGTCCCAGCAGTGCCCGGGCGCCGCGCGCGACGCCGGTCACGCCACGGACGGGTAGGAGCTGAGCGGGATCCGCGCCTCCGGAGCGACTTCGTCGAGTTCCTCGAGGCTGAGGGCGACCTCGATCTCAGCGTGGCAGTCGTGCAGCAGGCAGTCGAGAGCCTCCTCGACCTTGCGTAGACGCCGCTGCACGGTATGGCGGTCGACCTTCAGCGCCGCCGCGGCAGCGGCCGCGTTGAACCCGGCGGCGAAGTAGGCGCGCACCGTGTCGCGCAGGACGCGGTCGGTATCGCCGAGCTGGTCGAGCGGTGCCAGGTAGGTCGCGCGCAACGACTTCGCCAGCGACTCGTCGCCAAGGATGGCGGCCAGCAGCGTCACCTCACTCGCCCTGACGAAACGGCGCGGGCGACGCAGCATTACCAGGCGCGCGGCCTGCGCCTCGCGGTGGGTGAGGCGCCAGCCCTTGAACCCATGGCGCGGCTCGCCGACAGCGAGGGAGACATCGCCGAGCAACCCCGCGGAGGCATAGCGCTCGACCTCGGAGACCGAAAGCGGCCGGCGGCCTCCGAGCCAGGCCCAGGCGACGCCGTTACCACGTCCGACGACCAGCGGCGCCCGACTCAATGAGGAGGCGAGGCTGTGGGCCGCGGCCTCGGCTCTCGCACCGGACACGACCAGGCCCAGGTGCCAAGCGTCGAGCTCGTACTCGACGCTGCCGACGTCGGCAGGCTGCTCGCCGGCGAGCAAGCGCTGTACCCGCTCGCCCAGGCGCTGCGCTGGCGAACGGCGGATCTGCTCCGCCTCGTCCATGTACTCGGCAGCCACCGCGGCCATCAAGCGGTCCACCTGAGGGCCCTGCAGTCTCAGCACCTGCCGCAACACCTCGCTCGGGAAACGCCGTGTCTCATCCATGATGAACTCGCCCAGCAGCCTGTCGCCGGCGGCGTAACGGCGCAGCACGGTGTCCAGCCTGACCCCGCTGCGGGCGGCCAGCCGGGCCTGCGCAGCCGCGGCCGGAGGAATTGGCGCCGACCAGTCCTGGCCGCGTTCCATCGTAAGCAACGCATAGCGGATCATTTCGGCGACCGTTGCCCGCAGCCCGCTCCGGTACTCCGGATCGTCGATTTCCATCGGATCCGAAAGCGCCCGCACGCGGGTAAAAATCGCCTCCTCGATCTCGGCCGACCGGGCCTGCAGGCGCGCAGCGAGCTCGGCGCGGACTGCCTCCGCGGAATCCTTCCGCCGCTCCCGCTCGGCGCTCACTACTCGCCGCACCGCCACTCCAGCGCGTCATTCCTGCCCAGTCCCGCGCCGGCAGCGCCAACTCCCGGCCGACCCCTCGCGTCGTGTGCCTCAATCCGCATCTGGGCTTCGGTTCTATCTCCTCTGGCCGCCGATACACACGGCGGTACTCAAACGTTCCCAGAATCTTAACGCCTGTTCGGGTCCCCGGCCGCAAGACCGCGTCCGGCTGAACACAGTGGTTGAATACTCAAAATCCTGAAAGGTGGCTAGCCTCTTTCAAGTCGAGTCCGCATAGCCGGAAGGAAGCCAATGGGCGATCGCCCGAGCGGGAGTCGAGAGGGTCCGGCCGATGACTGCCGACCCTGCAACGGGATCCAAGCGTCGATGCGACGCCGCGAGATGATGGCGCTGTCGGCGGGGGCCCTGGCGAGCGTTGCCCTTTACGCCTGCGGCGCTGAGGAGGACAGGACGGCCAAATCTGCGATGGAAGGGGCCGCGACTAGGCCCGACTGCGTGTTGACGTCAGAACAGGAGGAAGGCCCCTTCTACATCGACCTGGCGCAGGTTCGACGGGACATTGTCGAGGACCGCTCCGGCGTGCCGCTCGCGATCGCGCTGACCGTCGTCGACTCAGATACCTGCGAGCCGATCCGCGACGCCGCCGTCGACATCTGGCACTGCGACGCGCTTGGCGTCTACTCGGGCGAGGCATTGGGGGGCAGCGACGGAGAGACCTACCTGCGTGGGATCCAGCTGACTGACGGGGACGGCCTGGCAGAGTTCGCAACCATCTACCCGGGTCAGTATCCGGGGCGGACGACGCACATCCACCTCAAGGTCCATGTCGGTGGGCGGCAGGGCGACGGCAGCTACTCCGGCGGCCATGTCTCGCACATCGGTCAGTTGTTCACGTCCGATCGACACGATGCGGAGGTCTTCGCGCTCGCCCCCTACAGCCGGAATACGGCCGGGATCACCGCACGCAACACGGACGGCATCTTTCGGGATCAGGGCGGCTCGAGCTCGGTGCTCGCCCTCGCACGGGTCGGCAGCCGTCTCGCGCGGGATGGCCTTAAGGCAAGAGTGACGCTGGGCGTAGATCCCAGCTCGCCGCCCGACCGGCCGGCGAGCTAGCGTCGTCGATCGCCCTGCCGCTTCAAGCAGATCCCTGGATGGTGCGCGCGGGCGTGTCGGGGATGACGTCTTTTGGCTCCCGCGAGAGCTTTGCGAAGCCCCGGAGAACCCGCGCCAGAGTCAGGAGGCCCTTCGGAGATCTCAGGTTGATGGCGCCGAGGAGCTGGCGCAGGAACGAGAGCTGGTCGAAGTAGACCCGCTCGCAGACGAGCTCCTCGTTCTCGTCGTCGAAGACGAAGAAGGCGGTCATGCGGACCTTGAAGGTCCCGCCCGTCGGCGGCACCGGGCCGAGCGGCCCCAGGTGGGTGCCAAGCAGGTAGAACTCGGCCACGACGGCGTCATCGCAGTGCCGGAGCGCGATCATCTCGTGACGCTGATCGGGGAACGCCACCCGCGTTTCGTGGTAGTAGCTGCGCACCGCTCCATCGCCGTCGTGCACGGTCTGCGTCGGCACGATCTCGTAGCGGGGATGCGGAAAGGTCGAGAGAACGGCGTCCCAGTCCTGCTCCACCTCGTCGTGGAAATGGTCCAACACGACCTTCTCGCGGCGTGCTCGAACCTCGTCGCTGAGCATCGGCTTGCTCCTGCTCAGGGCGCGGCCAGCTGATTGGCGAAGGCCTGGTAGGTGCGGCACGGCTGCCCCCGCAAGCCCGGGCATGGGGGCAGGTCGGTCGGCACGCTCAGGCCGGGCACGACGGGGAGCAGGAGGTTCGAAGGCATGCCCTCCCCGTAGGCGATCGCAACCTGCGCCGTGCCCTCCGGCTCGGTCTCGTCGAAGGCCCAGATCGGCTGGGTGCCGTTGGGGGCGGCGATCGTCACCCGGATCCGCGAGCCGGCTCGATACGCGTGCCCCTCGTAGTAGAGCGGGATCGTCACCGGCACGAACTGATCGGCGGGCAGCGGGGAGACGTCGGCTTCCCGCAGGCTCAGCACCGGTTCCAGCGGCGTGCTCTTCTCGGGGTCGAGCGCGCGAGCGTTGCCCCGGACCCAGCCGTTCTGGACGAAGGTCTCCTTGCCGTCGGGCCTGACCTCGCTGATCGTCGCCTGCAGGTCGACGTTGGGAGTCGAGGAGCGGACCCACACGTTCACCGCCCCGGCCCCGAGCACAGTCGTGTTCGCGCTCAGCGGCGCGGTGAGGTAGGAGACGGCGCTTCCCGGCGGGCTCTGCGCCCACTCGTATTGGGGCCCAGCCGTCCACAGGCCACCCGCGCCGGCGCCGGTGTCGCCGCTGAAATTGGTCCGCGGCAGGGCATCGGCGTCCCAGGTGAATTGGTCGGCGTGTGAGCCGGCGGGCGGAGCGCCGCTCAGGGCGCCGCCCGGCGAGAGATACCAGGCCTTTGCTTGGGCGCCGGGCACCGGGAGCGCGTCGAAAGACTTCTCGAAGCCGGGGTAGGGGCGGCCCGGCGAGAGGCCGCCGGCGCCGCTGTCGAAGAGAACCCGGACCGGCTTCAGTTTCTCAAAGGCGGACAGCGCCAGGCCGTAGGTCGGCTGCAGCTGGATGGGATCGAGCGGCAGCGTCACCCCCGGTATCCCCATCGCTTCCTGGAAGATCAGCGGCGCGGCGGCGCGGATCGCCGCGGATGCGAGGATCGGTGGTCGCTTCGCGACGTAGAGCTGGAGGAAGTCGTACCAGCGGTTGAACGTCGCCGGGTCGAGCGAGTCGACGTGCGTGCCGTTGGTGAAGGTGAACCACTTCCGTTGCGTTCCAGTGAAGCGGTCGGCGAGGGTCGGGCAGTGACCGCCGGTCTGCTCGTCGGTCCACTGGCAGGCCATGAAGGTCGGCACCTCGATCTCGTCGACGAAGGTGGCCGGCGCCAGCGGATCCGCGACCTCGGGTTTGTAGTGGTTGTTTTCCTCGATCTTTTTGAGGAGATCCACCGCCTCGGGGTGCAGGGCCTGGTTGTCGGCGCAGGCCTGGTCGCCTTCCTGGATGCGCTGGTGGGCCCATGCCTGGCCCGACGTCGGAGACGCCGCTTCGGCGTCGTGGACCCGTTCTTTCGCCCATTCGAGCGCGAACCCAGTGTTGAGGATGCCGCCCGGATAGAGCGTCGTCTGGGTGCTGTCGATCACCGACAGCGGCGAGATCGCCGCCAGGCTCGGCGGCCGGGTGGCGGCGGTGAACAGCTGGCTGATCCCGCCGTAGGAGATGCCCATCATCCCCACCTCGTCGTGCAGGACCCAGGGCTGGCGCGCGATCGTCTCGACCACGTCGTAGCCGTCGAGGCTCTGCAGCGGCTCGAAGAAGTCGAAGGCGCCGCCGGAGCAACCGGTGCCGCGCATGTTGACGTCGACCACGGTGAAGCCCATCAGGTTGGCCAGGATCGAGATCCCGTTCTCGGGCCCAGCCGGATTCGCATACCCGTAGCCCGAGTACTCGATCAACGTCGGCGTAGGCCCGCTCGGCAACGGCGGCAGCTGGACTCCGGGCAGGACTTTCGTCACGTCCTGCGGCGGATGGACGTTGATCGCCAGCTTGGTCCCGTCGCGCGTGGTCAGGTATCCGTACCCGCTAGAGGGGATCGACTGGTTGTAAATGTCGGTGCTGGGCGGCGCCGACTGGGTAGTGAGCACCTGGAGCGGAGCCGACGTGGGCCCGCCGGACACCCCGACGGTGTAGCCACCGCCCGGCTCGACCTCGCGAAAGAGAACGCCGCCGAGCTCGTTCGCGCTCTTCGTCGCGACTTCCTGCCCTTCGCCGTCATAGAGCGACACCTGAGCCCCCGGCGACAGACCAGTCGCATAGACCTGCTCCACGCTCCCCCGCGCCTCGAAGGCATTCGCAGCCTCCACACGCACGGAAACCAGCAGCAACGAGAGGAGGCTGCATCCGAACACCCCCAGCAGCAGCGCCCGGCGCCCTCCCCTCCAACAGTCATGCACTCCGCATTTACCTAGGATTCAGTATCTCTACCACGCTTCGAGAAATTCAAACGACCACGCATCGGGCCTGGGCCGCAACGCAACCCCGCCCGACCTAGGTGCTGTCTACTGCTTGGTGCTGTCGCGGCCGGGGCCGCCGACGAGAAGGTCAGAGGCGGGCCCGCCGATGAGGCGGTCCTTGCCGCCGGCGCCTTTGAGGATGTCTTTGCCGGGCCCACCAAGCAGGATGTCGGCGTCCGCGCCGCCGCCGAGCTGGTCGCGGCCGCCCTCGCCGCAGATGACGTCTTTGCCGCCGAGGCCCTGGACCTTGTCGTCGCCCCCGCCCGCGGCGATCACGTCGCGTTTCGCGGTGCCCCGCAGTTGCTCGGAGCGGCCGCTGCCGACGATCGTCGCCCGGAGGCCGTTGCACTTCGCGTCCGGCGCGGGTGGGCCCACGGGCGAACCCGGACCCTGGCTCGGGCTCGGGCCGCCACCCCCACCGGAACCAGTCCCGGGATCGGGGTCAGGGTCAGGGTCCGGATCTGGGTCAGGCCCCGGTTCCTCGCCGGGCCGGCTTCCCGGCGCCTCCCGCTCGAAGTGGAGCAGCGCGGGGACGCCGCTCCCGTTCGCCACGTAGAGGTCGTGGCCGTCGGGGCTGATCGCCACGCCGGATGGGCCGGCGAGAAGCCCAAATTCGCCGAAGCCGGAGCAGCCCTGGACCGGGTTGTCGCGCAGGCAGCGGATGTGGCTGAGCGCGCCGCCAGGCGAGGACAGACCGAAGGTGCTCAGTGCCGAGTCCTGGCGCGCGACCGTGTAGAGGTTGGCCGAGTCAGGGCTCACCACCGCGTCGGTCACCGAGGCAAGCCCCGAGCCGGTCGCGTCGTCGAGCTCGGTGCAGCCGGGCGCGTCGACGTCTATGTCGTTGGCGAGGCAGTCCTGCCGGGTCAGCGCTCCCGTCGTCGCGTCGCGGGAGAAGTGGTAGACGACGCCGAGCCCGGTCTCGTCGGTGACGTAGGCGCTGGCGCCGCCCGGGCCGAAGGCGATGTGGTTCATGAAGTCGTAGTTGACACCCGGCTCCTCGGCGCAGCTGTCCGAGAACGCGGTGACGTCGTCGGCGTCGGCGAGGCAGCCGCCGGGCGTCAGCACGCCGCCGCCGCCGCGGGTGAACCAGGTGATCGCGTCGCGGCCCACCGAGGTGACGTAGAGGTGTTTCCCGTCGGGGCTGAGCGCCAGGCCGTGGGGCGCTTCGAGCGGCTCGGCCTGGGTCGCGCAGCCGCTGACCGGCACCTCGCGGTAGCAGCTCTGCAGCGCGAGGCTGGCCGAGAAATGGCTCAGCGCCCCGTCGGTGCTCACCGCGTAGACCGCGCCGTCGGACGCAACCACGACGCGGAGCGGTCCGTCGAGGCTGGCGACTTCGGTAGCGCAGCCCCAGTCCGGCAGGTCGTCCTCCTCGACGCAGCCGGTGAAGCTGAGTGCTCCGCCCGCGCCGACGGTCAGCCGCACGATCGCATCCGAGGTCTCCGCCGCGACGTAGAGTGAGGAGCCATCGGGAGAGAAGGCAAGGGAGCGCGGCTGTGCGAGCACGTTGGCGGCGAGGTGCGTACAGCCCACGTCGCCGCCGCCACTCGTGTCGAGGCAGCTGGCGTAGGACACCGACCCGTTCGCGAGGCTGCGGGTGAAGCCGACCACCGAGTCCTGCATGTCGGCGACGAAAACCAGTTTCCCGTCGGGGCTGATGGCGACGTCGCGCCCTCCCTCGAGGACTTCGTTCGGCACCGCGGTGCAGGGACCGGCGACGAAGCGCGCCATGCAGTCTTTGAAGCTGAGGTCGCCAGTCGCGGCCGAGGCCCCCGGCGCGCAGAGCAGCACCAGCAGGAGGGGGACCAGCATCAGGGCCAGGCGGCGCACGCGCGGATCCTAGTCGTGCCCCGCTCGCGCCTCAAGGGCACCTTCCGGCGAAGTCGCGGCGCCCGCTGCCAAAATGGCGAGCGATGGGTGCCGGGGACGGAGATCTGGTCAGCGTGGCCCACGCCCCGAATCGGGTCGAGGCGGAGATGATCCGGGGCCTGCTGGAAAGCGCCGGGATCCCCAGCGTGCTGCAGCAGGTGGGCATCGACGGACCGCAGCTCGGCATCGGGGTGCTGAATCCCGCCGGGGGCTCGCGGCGGGTGCTCGTTCACGCGGACCGGGCCCAGGAGGCGCGGGCTCTGCTGAGGGAGACGCCAGCGGGGGGCGAACCGGCGACCGTCGAGGCCCCCGAGGCCGCATATGCAGAGGATTTCGGAGGGCGCGAGCCGCGTAACTACGGCTTGATCGGCGCCTACGCGCGGATCTGGGCCTGGTCGCTCGGTCTGATCGGGCTCGCCTTCGCCGTCTTCCTACTCCTGCGCGGCGCCTGAGGCCGTCGCCGCCAGGCGCGCGCGGGCGGGTGTTTTGCCAGTCCCTCTAAAGCAGCTCGACGAGGCGGCGCGCCGCCCGTGCGGCGCCGTCCGACTCCAATGGCCGCGCATCGCGGCATAAACGTCGCCGAGCCGATTTTGGGTCGGGTTCAAACCGAGTCCACCATCCCAAACGGCCCCGTGCATGTATTGAGGGTGGCTGACCGGATTCGAACCGGCGACCGCCTGGACCACAACCAGGAGCTCTACCAGCTGAGCTACAGCCACCGCGCGCCTCCAATGTAGCGGCTACGGTTGGGGCGATGCCAAAGCGGGGTGCCCATGCTTTCTTGCCGTCTCGGGTCCGGGGAGCCAGCGCCACCGGGGCGCAGGCTCGCGGGGCGGTCGCCGTGGGCGCGTTGGCGATCGGGGCCGCTGCGGTAGGCGGCTTTGCGATCGGGCGGTTGGCGGTCGGTCGCCTCGCGATCGGACGGGCGAAGATCGGGCGGCTCGAGGTGGAGGAGCTGGAGGTCGGCCGGCTGCGGGTTCGCGAAGGGTCGCCACCGTCCTGACGCGTCCTTGGAGGTTGCTCGCGGCCGCGGTGGTCCTCGCCGCCACCCTGGGCCTGGCGAACGCCGGCGCGGTCGGTCCCTACCCGGACCTCGGCAGCTGCCCTGTCTTCCCTGAGCCGCCGACCTCGCTGTCGCCTCGGGCGCCATCCCTCCCCAACCAGGCAGCCTGGAATCAAGACATCTCGAAGGCGCCCGTCGCGCGCAACTCGGCGGCCGTCATCTCCTACATCAACTCCCACGGCGGCGACTTCCTCCACCCCGACTTCGGCTCGCCGCGCCCCTACGGCTTCCCCTACTCAGTCATCGGCGCGGGCCAGCGCAAGCTGCCGATCCGCTACACCGCCTACGGCAGCGAGAGCGACCGCGGGCCGTTCCCGATCCCAATCGGCGCCCCGGTCGAGGGCGGTCAGGGCAGCGACGGCGATCGCCACGTCCTCGTCGTCGACCGTTCGCGCTGCGTGCTCTACGAGCTCTACCGCGCCTTCTTCCGGCGCGACGGCGGCGCACACTGGAACGCCGACTCGGGCGCTCGCTGGGACCTGCGCTCGACCGCGCTCCGCCCCGACTCCTGGACGTCGGCCGACGCCGCCGGGCTGCCGATCTTCCCGGGGATCGTCCGCTACGACGAGGCGGCCGCTGGCCGGGTCGAACACGCGATCCGGGTCACCTTCGAGAGCACGCGCGATGCCTGGATCCACCCCGCCTCCCACTGCGCTGGCGATACCGCCACCCCGAACGCGCCGCCGATGGGGATGCGCCTGCGGCTGAAGGCCGGCTACGGGCTGGGCGGCTTCAGCGGCCCGGCGCGGGCGATCGCCGAAGCGCTCAAGCGCCACGGAATGATCGTCGCCGACAACGGCTCCAACTGGTTCTTCAGCGGCAGCAGCGACCGCCGCTGGGACGACGAGAACCTGAACCAGCTGAAGCAGATCCCGGGCAGCGCGTTCCAGGCGGTCAAGAGCGCCGCACGCGTTCACACCTGCAGCTGACGGAACTCGGGTCGCAGGCGTGGCGCCAGTTCTGCCGCCGCAGCTTCCCCCACTCCGGGCTCCTCCCTGCGGGCACTGACGAGGACGACTTGGTCGGCGCGGTAGCTCTGCAGCTGGTCCTCGACCGCCTGCACGACGTCCTCGTCGCCGACGCGGGCCTGCGCGTCGACGCCCGCCTTTGCCAGCGCCGCAACCGTGACGACCAGCCTCTCCTGCGCCGCCCGCCGCGCCCCCTCTACGTCCGAAGCCCAGCGGTCGAGGAAGCCGATGCTCGCCGGCGCTAGGACGAGGACGTCGACCTCAGAGCCCCCGCTGGCCAGATCCGCCTCCCGGAGCAGCGCGCTCACCGCGCCTGGCTCCTCCACCGAGCAGGTGACCACGATGAGGACGCGCCGTGGCGAGCCGGGAGCGGGCGGTGTTCCGAGCGGGCCTCGCGGTTGCTGCCTGGCGGCGATGACGATAATCGCCACCGCCACCAGAGCACCCGCCGCGA
This sequence comes from uncultured Solirubrobacterales bacterium, assembly GCA_963817945.1. Taxonomy (GTDB): domain Bacteria; phylum Actinomycetota; class Thermoleophilia; order Solirubrobacterales; family 70-9; genus VRUE01. The sequence continues at coordinate 26,643 of CAWFQH010000005.1, forward strand.
AGCCGAGCCCAGGTCCACCGACGAGGACCTCCCCCACGAGGAACCCCGCGACGATAGGCACCGCGATCGCGGCGACGATCAGCGGCAGCTTCCACGGGGCCATCGCCCGGGATTTTGGCCGAAGCGGTTAGACCCGGGACGTCCTACCGGCCCCAAGCCGCGGCAGAAGCAGCAGGGCGAGGCCGATGAGGATGACAATGATCCCGAGCACGTAATTGACCAGGATCGCCAGGACGATGCCGATGATTATGAGAAGTATCGCTAGAGACATGGCCCCTTGCCTACCCCCGGCCGCCCCTACGAAAACCTTTGCGGTTCGCCGTTCATCGACGCGCTTCCTCGGCGAGCGCCCGCCGCAACGCCTCGTCGAACGACTCGGGCGATACACCGAACGGCACGGCACCGGAGGGGTCGGTGACAACCGTTGCCGTCGTCAGTCCCTCGACCAGCGGCCGCGCGACCTTGGTGTCGACGGGAGTGACCAGTCCGAGCCAGAGCGAGGACAGCCACGGGCTCAACAGCGGCAGTCGCAGCTTCAGCGGCTGCCGCTTGCCCATCGCCGCCGCCATCCGGTCGAGCATCTCGTCGTAGGTGAGGACGTCAGGGCCGCCAATCTGCACCTCCCGCCCCGCCGACTCCGGCACCTCCGGCGCGCGGCGCAGATACTCGACGGTGGAGTCGATCCCGATCGGCTGCGTCGGCGTCCGCAGCCAGGCCGGCGCCACCATCACCGGCAGACGGCCGACCAAGTAGCGCAGGGTTCGGTAGGACTCGCTGCCAGCGCCAACGACCATCGCGGCACGAAAGTAGGTCAGAGGCGGTCCTTCCTCAGCCAGCGCATTCGCCACCTCGTGGCGGCTCTGCAGGTGCTTCGACGTGCTCTGCTCGCCGAGACCACCGAGGTAGATGACCCGCGGCACTCCCTCCTGCTTCGCCATCCGGGCGAACTCGACCGCTCCCCGCCGCTCGCGCTCGGCGAAGCCCTCGCCTCCCGCCATCGAGTGAACGAGGAAGTACGCGACGTCGATCTCCTTGCCGGCGCCCGCCATGCTGCCGGCGTCGGTGACGTCGCCGACGTGCAGCTCGACGCCGCGCGCCTCCAGATCGCGTGCCTTCGCTGGGTTGCGGACCAGGCAACGGACGCGGTCGCTCGAGCCGAGCAGCGCAGCGGCCAGGCGGCCGCCGACGAAGCCGGTCGCTCCAGCGATGAGGACGTTGGCGACGATGCCTCCCAGCTACCCGGCCTGGCCCTTCGGCGCGCACTCGTGAGCCTCAGCCGCGGGTGCCGCCCCCGCGTAGAGGATCAGGTCACCATGGCGCCCGCAATGTAGCGGCCCGGTCGCTGCCAGGACCTACACTCGGCACGTGACGGAGTCGGAGCTACGCGGAGGCTGTCTCTGTGAAGGCGTCAGGTTCGAGCTGAGCGAGTCGTCCCGATCGGCGGGTTACTGCCACTGCACCCGTTGCCAGCGGCGGACCGGAACGGCGTCGTCCGTCCAGGCAAGAATCGACGGTCGGACGCTTCGGCTGCTGAAAGGCGAAGGGCTGCTGAGATGGTGGCGCCATCCCGAAGGTGGCTTTGAGAAGTGCTTCTGTGGCGAGTGCGGGTCCCACCTGTTCAGCCGAAACCCGGACGACCCCACCCAAATGAGCGTCCGGCTCGGCGCCTTCGATGGGGACCCTGGTATCCGGCCCAGCTTCCGCAGCCACGTCGCAAGCGCGGTGCCGTGGGAGACGATCCCGGAGGATGGCCTCGAGCGCTTCCAGGGTCAGACCCCCTCGTTCTGAGAGCCTCAGGGCTCAGATCGCGAGTTGGCCGGCGCTCAAGCGGGCCGCGACCAGATCTGCCGCTTCCCCCGGCTCCTTGTCACCGACGTCGATGACGTGGCGTTCGAGCTCGCCGAGCTCCGCGAAGCTCTCCCAGAGCTGGGCGATCGCGGCGGAGTCGACCGGCGGCAGGCCTTCGCGGCTCTGCACCCGAGCAGCGCAGAGGGACAGGGGCGCCCGTAGAACCGCCAGGGCGACCGAGTGGCCGGTGTCGCGCAGGCGATCACGGATCGGCTCGAGGAACCAACCGGGGATCACGATCCCGTCGACGATGGTGCGGTAGCCAGCCGTCGCGTACCCCGCGGCAGCGTTGGCGACGATGTCCATCACCACCTGGTTCTGCTCGTGCGACTCGGGCTTCCAGGGCTCGACGTAGTCGGAACGGATGAAGCGAAAGAAAACGTCTGATTCCAGATGGACCGCTCGCGGCCAGCGCGTCGCGAGGATCTCCGCGATGGTGGTCTTGCCGACGCCGGGAGGGCCGGTGAGGATCAGGATCGGAGGGTTGCCGGACACGCGCTGCATTCCACCAGTACGGAGCTGGCTATGGGTGACGGGTCAAGCACTCGTCGATCCCAACGGACCGTGACCTCGTGACTACAGGACCTTCAGGGCCATCTTGAAAATCTGAGCCGCGGCGCCGATCGCATGCGCATCGTCGTCTCGACTGATTCGCAGGTATTTCAACTGCACCGCTTCGCAGGCGGCCTTGAATTTTTCCTCGAAGGCCTGAGGCGATTCCTCGCCCGAGAGCAGGCCCTCGAATCCTTCACAGACGAGCCGGTCGATCACTTCGGATTCGACAACGTGAATCTCATCGGTGAAGCCGACGTAGGACTCGACACCCATCGCTTTCGCCGTTGGCCCCAACTCGAGCGCCGACCAGCAGGCGACCGCCACGACGATGCCGGTGGCCCGATTGATGTTCGCTCTGTCGATCAGCGCCGGTTGTCCAAGCGTGTCCCTGTTGCCGTGACCGAAGAAGGCGACTATCTGCGAGTCCCCCCGCGCCACTTCGGCCTCGGGTCGCGACGGACTTACCAAGAAGCTGGTTCGCCGCTGCGCCGAGGACCCATCACTCGCACGCATGGATGTCGCTGCGGGGCGGTTAGATTCCTCTGAGGCCTTGTCTAGGGTTCTCGGGGGCTTTCCCAGTGACGAGCCCGCCAATGCTCTCGCCTGGGCCAAAGCGGCGAACTCCCTCGCAGTCTACAGGCGTCGACACGGCGTTTGCGATCCGCTCAACCCCTCGGCAGGCGACCGCTCGATGCGACGGCCCGGGCCGAACGAGACAGTGTGCGCCAGTACCTCGCGAGCGTTCGACGACAGCTGGCCCCTTGAATGCGAACGCAGCACCGAACGGACTACCGATCAATTGCTCGACATCGGATGCTGATTCTACCCTGAGTAACCGCATCGCTCCTCCGATGCGGAAGCGCCGTACTCGTTCCGCTCAATCCTTAGTTGTCCCGCTCAGAGTCGACGGTTTGTCGGCCCTTGCGCCGATCTGGCCATCTGGGCAGCGCGGTTCCCCCAGGAGGTACCCGTCATCAACGGTGAGTTCGCTTGGATCGCTTCAAGCTTGCGGATCTCGACCAAGGGAGCGAACCACAGGGCTCGTCCCTCCATAGACGCCTCGCGCTAGCGCAATAGCTGCGGACAATTCACGCGCCGAACTCGCCTTCGAACGCGAAATCAAGGCTAGACAGACGCTCAGAAAGAGAAACTGACCCGATGCACGTGGGCTATTGTCGATGCTTGCTAGCAGACGCTTGCCGAGACTTCAGCCCTAGAAATTACCGCCGCCACGGCAAGACGGCCTAACTTCCCTCGAAACAACATCTCCGCTGCTGTCGAACAAGGTGACCTTTCGAACACAATTCTCACCCTTGAGCACCGCGTCGAAATAACGGAACCGCGGAATCGTTCTAGCCGCACCGCTGCGACTCCTTGCTACACGCGGTCGAAAGACTCTCCTCTCCTTCCCGTCCAGGAGAAAGGCAACCTTGCGCACGATCGGGCGATATAAAGCGATAAATACCATCACTCTTGAATCTCCTGACCCAAATGACACATTATCGGCGACCGTATCCGTCGGCCTCGCAAGATTGCCGCAGACACTCGAATCGTGTCCTTCCACATATTCCGAGTCAGGTTGAGGCGGCTCTAAAAGAGTGGTTATCGCGCAAATTTCGTCTAAGGGCTTATGCGGGGGAAGCTTCGCGCCGACAGCCCACCGATAGCCATCCGTTTCACCTACCCCAAGCGTAATTGAGTACCAGCGACCGCCACCCTCACCGAAAGCAACGACAGAGGTCGCTAGGAGTAGTACTCCAACGCTAGCCACGAGCGTAATACTTATGACCGACTTTTTGAAGCTCGCTTTAATCATTTCTGATATGCCCAGACGATTTGAAATTATGGCACATTTTGCTTTACGTCCCCGGACGCCAATAAGTGGAGTTCCAGTGCCTTGTCGTGCCAAATCCACGGATTAGGCGTGCCGCCGCAATTGTCTCCGCAGTTACCTCGCTGGCCTAAGGGCCAGTGAGCTTGGGCTCGAAGATAATGCCCGGCCGATGCACTCGCACCGCCGTTTCCATCTGCCGTCTTTGGTCCGTAACTGCACTGCGTAGGCTCTTTTAGCCACCAGTCGGCGAAATACGAATCGCCGATCATGCGCTTTGCACAGGCGATGGCATTTCTGTGCCGGACTCGGTTGCCTGGAGCGAAAAGAAACGCGCCTCTCATCGAAGCGTGCCAAAGGAGCATCGTGCCTAAGAACCTGTTTCACAAAGAAGGACCCGCCACTTGCGCGGTGAAGCCCTCCGACACATGTGGTCGACTCTCGGAGGTGTCGGAGGTGCCATCGCGCTTTGAGGTAGACGACGGCCTATGGGCCGAGCTGGAGCCGCTGTTGCCCGTAGTGCAGCGCCGGTATCGCTATCCCGGCCGAAAGCGTCTCAACGACAGGGCTGCCCTGAACGGGATCCTCTTCGTCCTGCACACAGGGATCGCCTGGCGGGACCTGCCGGCCGAGTTCGGCTACGGCTCGGGGGTGACCTGCTGGAGGCGGCTGCGCGAGTGGCAGCAGGCGGGGGTCTGGGAGCAGCTGCACCAGGCGGTGCTGCGCAAGCTGAACGGCGCCGGTGAGATCGACTGGTCGAGGGCCGCCGCGGACTCCAGCCACATCCGAGCGCTTTTGGGGGGCTCCACACAGGGCCGTCCCCGGTCGATCGCGCCCGCACAGGCTCAAAGCACCACCTGCTGACCGACGCCGGCGGATTGCCGCTGGCGATCACCCTGACAGGCGGACAGCGCAACGACGTCACCCAGCTCCTGCCCCTGATCGACGGCGTCGCGCCGATCGCCGGCAGGGTCGGCCGCCCCAGACACCGCCCCGAGCGGCTGCTCGCCGATCGGGGCTATGACCATGACAAGTACCGCCGCGAGCTCTGGGCTCGCGGCATCAAGCCCCTGATCGCACGCCGTGGCGAGGAGCACGGCTCAGGGCTCGGCACCCAGCGTTGGGTCGTGGAGCGCAGCTTCACCTGGCTGCACCAGTTCCGCAGGCTCCGCATCCGCTGGGAGCGCGATCCCGACCAACACCTCGCTTTCATGCACCTCGCCTGCGCGATCGTCTGCTGGCGGAGGCTCAGGTCATTGTGAAACAGGTTCTAAGTCGCCCGTGAAGGCATTACCGCAATCCAAGGACGTGAGGAGAGCCTCAATGGGAATGCCTTTGCCTTCAATTTCTTTTAAGTTGAGCCCGCAGATCGTCTCAGCGTACTTCCTCCGACTTTCACGAAGGGAGGACGTGGAGGCGTCAGCTTCATCGGCCGGCACGGCTTCCGGAGCTCCGACGAGGAGGGTGCTGTGGGTGACCAGCTCGAACGCTAGCGGATCTATTTCGGGAGGAGGCATAACAACTTGGTGAGTTATAAAACCCCCCTCCCAGCCAGCACCAGCGATCACTGGATAGACAAGAGACGCGGCGCGATGTTCGACTCTTAGCGTGATGACTTTGCCTTCACTCACGGTGAGTTTAGTCGGTACTGACGTACCAACGGCATCGTGTGCTGGAATCGTCGAGATCGTAAAAGCCAAGTAGCCGTTGGCAAAGTAGACGGCCGCACGAGTATTGTCGATGGCTTTTAGTTCTTGGTCTGGATATAGAAGTACTTCCCATGAAAACGTTTCTGCTCCCGCTTTGTCGCGGATTGCCTGAAACGTCATCGTTCCATCGAACAGAGGCCTCACGATCGTGTCGACATGATCGGAGGTATCCGTGCAGACGGTCGCGTTGTTAGAGACCATTTCACTAGCGGCAGCGCCGGTGTTGATGGGTGCGAACTCGATGTTTGACACCGCTGGCGCTCCTTCCCCAGCTTGGCCTTCGCTTTCGATCGGATCTTCGGCTAAGACGTCCATCGCGATACCGTCGGCGCATTCCCCCGCGATTTCAGTGGGTACCTCTGAGCCGGTCGTGGTGAAAGAGTCTGATGCCGGCTCTACGCCTAGCCCCGGCGCAGTCCCAGGTAATTCTTCTTCCCCAGACTCCTCGATGAGATTGGCGGTCGTAGTGTCTTCGATGGCTTCAAACGTATCGGTGGCCTCGGCGAGTGGTATGTCGCCTTTCGGATCGACGTTGATCGTCCAAGGTTTTTTGCTGCTGTTGCCCGCTGCGTCGGTCGCAATCAGTTCTGCTGAATGAGCACCGCCTTTGTATTGAGTCATGTCGACGGAGTGCCACAGGAGTGAGCCGCAGCCGCCATTTGGACAGCCTTCTGTTCTGCTGGCGACCGTGGCGCCGTCGATCTTAAGAGCCATATAGGTCACCCCGTAACCGCTGTCCTGCGCAATCGGACTAATGAGGTAGCTTTTCTGCTCCACCCATCCCTCTGGCGCCGTGAACAATGGATTCGTTGCGACTAGCTGCGGGGGAGCCGTGTCTTTAAGGGTCGTAACCGTCACCGATTTCGTCGTGGAGAGGCCGACCGCATCGGTGGCCGTAACGCTGACGGTGTGCTGACCCGATACGTAGTCGGCGGCCTCGAGCACCCATTCGCGGCTTATCGCGCAGTTCTTGGTCCCGCAACCCGGCGCGTGCGCTGGTTCGACTAGAACACCGTCGATCTTGACTTCCGTCTTCACAACGCCGGACTGCGGATCGTGGTCGACTTTGCTCCAGCGCCCGATGCGGCGGTTGCTGGCGTCGGCGACCAGGGCGACACCGTCGGCACCGACAGCGATGCCTCGCGGTTCGTTGAACTGGGCATTTGAGGTCCCACCGGAGCCGAACTGCCGCAGGAAAGATCCGTCGGACTCGAACTCCTGAATCCGGTTGTTGCCTCCGTCGGCAACGAGAATGTTGCCCGAGCTCGTGATGGCCACCCCGGCCGGGCCTTTGAGTTTGCCGGCTTCAGTGCCTTCAGAGCCGAAGCTGTAGACGTATTTGCCTTCTGGATTGAACACGTAGACCTTGTGGTTTGCTGCGTCGGTGGCCCAGGCATTGCCGAGGGAATCGACTGCAATGCCCATGGGAGCGTTGAGCGGTCCTAAAAGCGGAAGGCCAGAGGCCGCACCAAGGAAGGTCCCGTCTTCGCGGAAACGAAAGATCTTGTCGGCGCCTTGGTCGGTGACCCAAAGGGTTTCCCCCGGCCCCGCTGCGATGCCCCACGGTTCGACAAAGGCGTTGAGGCCGTTGTTGAGCGAAGCCGTCAAGGTGATCGTTTTCAGGTATTCGCCTTTGGAGTTGAACTGCTGCAGGCGTTTGTTGCCGATTTCTGCAGCCCAGATGGTGCCGTTGGGGGCAACGGTGATCCCGCGAGGCTCGTTGATCTGCCCGGCGCCGCTGCCGGGCGTGCCGATCTGTTTCAGGAATTTCCCGTTCTTGTCGTACTGAACGATGCGCTGGTTGATGCGATCGGTCACCCAGACGTTGCCGCTGGCGTCAACGGCGACCCCTTGAGGACGTTCCAGCTGGCCCGTGCCGGTGCCGGCGGTGCCCAGCGGTGAGAGCGCTTCCGGAGCTGCGTCCTGCCCATCGCTGGCGCTGTATTTGAGGGCGTACTCGGCTGCTTTGGTGCCGAGGGTTGCCTGTTCGGTGAGGGTCCCCGAGAGGGCGAGCTTAGGGGCGGTGTGGTCGGCCTTCACGCGGACGTTTCCGGTGACTTTCTGACCGAGGGGGTCATAGGCATTGAATTTGAGCCAGTCTTCGCCTTGCGGCATGGCTTTCGGGTCGTATGCCGGCTGCGGCAGGGCATCGCTGCTTTTCCACGATCGCGGGCAAGGTTTCGCGACTCCACCCGTGCAGCCATGTTTGGTCTCCAAGACTTTGAAACCGCCCGATATCGAAGGCTGTTCCAGAGTGATCTTCGAGACCCCCAAGCCAGGGTCTGACACGCTAAACGGAATCGCGCCGGTGGCTTTGTCGTTCATCCACCCGGCGGCCGGATTGCCAAGCGAGCCAATCCCCGGCTGATCTTTGTCGGTGAGTTCGATGAGTGCGCTGCCGAGGTAAACGCGCCGGTGTTGGTTGTACTGGTTCCAGTACGTAGCAAGTTCCAAGCTCGCTCGCTTTGCCCCTACGTTTTCATTGGGATTTTTAAGCTGGTACTGCCAGCTCATGTCAGTGAGATTGCCTTCGGTCCCAAGGCGCTGGGCAACTGACACGAAGCCATTGTTGTAGTCCCAGATATACATGCTAGGAACGGATGCTGAGTAAGGGTCTGATTTCCCGGCGTAGCCTCGAAGTAGAGGTTCCAGAGCGTCGCATTTCGGATATACGTCGTTGGCGGTGCATTGACCGCTGCCCAGTCGGACTCCCAACGCGGCACGTGGTAGTCCCAGCGTCCCTTTGATCCTGCGGTGACCCAGGCTGTTCCGGACGTAATGGTCAGTCCGTACGCTCCGGAGGCCGGGCAACCGGGGCAATTGCCGGTAAAGGCTCCATGCCAGAAGTTGTTGCTGCCTTCCAGGACGGCCCGCCAATCGGGCATCGAGGTAGTCGACGTGCTATTCCGCCAGTCGTAGCCCTCAAAGATGGGATCTACAAGAATTGGATACGCGCTTTCGGCTCCCGGCTCGGCGGTAAGCGTCAGCGAGTCGTTGTTGACGCTGAGACGAACGGGTACCGGGTCACCGTTGGCGTCCACGGCGAACGGCGGGAGGACATTGATGACCACCTCGGCACCGTTGCGGATCTGGGCGCCCCCCTTCTCCGTCGCGTGAAGCGTGAAGTCGTTGGGCATCTCGATGAGGAAGGTCTGGCTAGTGGGAGCATCCTGGGACTGGAGCATGGTCAGCGTCTCTAGCCCGGTAGGCGTCGGAGCGACGGCAAAGGTCGTGTCCTCGGAGACCTCGGGATAAGTGACGACGCTTCCTCCGATGTTGGAAGCGCCGCGATCGGCCGGAGCACCCTGCAGCTCGATTCGTATGTTGGATTCTGGAAGCGAAAGCCCTTCACCGAGCTGCGTCGGCAGCCCCACCTCTACAAGGGGATTCTGCGGCTGCAATTCCCCGTCGGCGTGCTCAAGCGCAAGGTCTACCGCCGCAGCCTGCCCGCCCTCGTTGGTGGTACGCAAGGGAAGCGTCGATTCCAAAAGGGCAGCCCCCTCGCCTTCTGAGCCGTTCCCCGATTCTCCATTGCCGTCCGCGTCAACGGATACGAGGGCGACGTTGTCCGAGTAGAACTTCTCTACCGCGAGTTCGTCGAAGATGCCGGCTGGGGTCTCAAGGAGAGGGCCGAACACATCGGTTAGCAGCTGATTGGCCTGCTCGCGGGTGAGATCCTGGTGAGGCAGTTCAGCAGCCGCCTGGGAGTCGGTGTAGGGGAAGGTGACCTTGTGTACGTCCGGGTCGGCCATTGCCGCCTCAAGTGCCGCTCGGGCCGGCGAGGCGGAGCTTTCGGCGGTGGCTGATCCGGCCCCAAGGCAAAGCAGGAGAAGGACTCCGAAGCCAGTGATAAGTGAAAATCGCCGCCGCCTATCCCGTCGTCGATCTAGCTCGCCAAACGTGTGCTCCGTGCGCTCTGCTCGGTGATCCACCAGCCTCGGCCCTTTCTCTCCGTGCCTTCCGAGAGCAAAGAGCCTTTGGCTTCAAGAATCGCGGAAGAACTCGCTTGATACGACGGCGGTCACCCTAGCCGTCCTCCCACTCAGAACGCAAGGTTGTCGGTGCGAGACCCTCAATAGTTCATACATCTTTGAGCGTTCGTCTCCCGCAATACAGCTCCGCTAACTGGTGAATTAGGCGATGCGGACTTCGCTCGCATGCTGGTCGCGTCCGCACCGCCCGCTCGCCATTAGGCGGACTTCACAACGCTTGACAGCACAACGACCTGCTCGGTCTTGATCATGCGCACAGCAATCACCTCCTTCCGGTAGCCCGCGGGGCGCGTCCTGGCTCTGCAGGCCAGGTCGGCGCCGCCACTTATGGTGGAGAAATTTCTACCAGTAGAGGTCTAAATACGCAAAATCAGTTGAGCAAACGAGAAACTTGCTTAACTTCCGGGCGCTCCAATACCCGACACGTATTTGAGGAGGGCACTAGGTGGTTCCCAAAGGCAAGAGCAGGGAGAAGGGCGAGAGCGGCCGGCGGGCAAGGGTTCCCAAAACAAAGTCGGGAAAACGAACTCCGAAAGCCAAGGCCGCCCGGCGGTCCGGGAACACAGCTAGCGACCACACGCCAGAGGTAATCGATCCGGGGGTAGCCGTGGTCGTAAAAAACCCTCTCCGCGTTCACATCATCGCTGTCGCCTTCCAGCGGCCCATCAGCCCAAGCGAATTCGCTAGGGAGTTCGACTGCCCGCGCTGGTCTGCCTCCTACCACTTCAAGGAGTTGGCAAGACACGGCTTCCTTGAGCTCGTTAAAACGATTCCGGTTCGCGGGGCAACCAAACACATGTATCGCGCGACGAAGCGTGCTTACATCAGCAGCCAAGACTGGCGTTTAGTCGCGCCAACGGTTCAGCCGGGTATCGCGGGTGCCGCCCTTCGAGACCTCACGAATCGCGTGAGCGAGGCGCTAGAGCTAGGGACTTTCTGCGCGCGGCCAGACGCCTATCTGCTCTGGGACCCGCTCACCCTGGACGAGCAGGCCTGGGGCGAGCTCGTGGAAATGATGGCCTGGACCTATGACGAAACGAAGAGACTGGAGGCCGAGACCGTGGAGCGTCGAACCAAGGGGAAAGCGGAGCAGTGCTTTCCGGCAACGTTCATCATCGCGGGCTTTGAGTCTCCCACAGTGAAACAGGTGCAGGCTCATGCCAGAAGGAAGGAGAAGAAACGACAAGCACAAGGCAAGGGCAAGCGGAGGACGCCTTGAGTTCGCCGGCGATAGACGGAGCCCAGACCTTTCCCCTGCCAGGCAGCGACCCGCGACCGACCTCAGCTCCGCCGCATCGCGCGATAGCTTCGATTCGTCAGCGAGTTCCTGGTCGAGCAATTCGAGCTATAGAGCCAGAGTCAGCACCGCATTAGAACCACGCCCGAGAATTTGGCTCTAGAAGGGCAAAAGCAACACCCCCGGCTGGATTCGAACCAGCGACCCACGGCTTAGAAGGCCGTCGCTCTGTCCACTGAGCTACGGGGGCGGGCATGCCTAGGTTACGGCTCCCGGAGCCGGCTGGCGTAGGATCGGCGCCATGCCGAAGGTCGACGTCGCGGGGACGGAGCTGTACTACGAGCGCGCCGGTGCGGGCGAGCCGATGCTGCTGATCCAGGGGATGAGCGCGACCCACCTGACCTGGGGGCGGCCGTTCCTGGCGGCGCTCGAGCCGCACTTCGAGTGCATCGTTTACGACCACCGCGGTATGGGGCGCTCGGGGCGGGCAGAGCTACCGTTCGAGATCGGCGACCTCGCCGCCGACGCCCTCGCCCTGCTCGACGCGCTGGAGATCGAAAGCGCCCACGTCGTCGGCATCTCGATGGGCGGGATGACCGCGCAGGAGCTGGCCCTCGCCCATCCTGACCGCGTCCGCACGCTGACCCTAGGCGCCACCTACTGCGGCGGGCCCGAAGGCAGCCTGATGGCGCTCGAGGACGTGCAGCTGCTTGGTGCCGCGATGCAGTCGGGCGAGGCCGAACAGGTGCGCCGGGCGATGTGGGAGATCAACCTTTCCCCCGGCTTCCGTGAGGACGACGGCCGCTACGCCGCTTTCGCCGAGATGGCGGAGGCGCTGCCGGCGCCGCGGGCGGTGGTGATGGAACAGATGCGCGCCTGCGCCGCCCACGACACCAGCGCTCGCCTCGGCCAGCTCTCGGTTCCGACCATGGTCATTCACGGCACCGCCGACCGCCTGCTTCGCGTCGCGAACGGTGAACAGATCGCCCGCCTGCTCGAGATCGAGCCGGTGCTGATGGAGGGCGTCGGCCACCTCTTCTGGTGGGAGCAGCCGGAGCGCTCGGCGGAGCTGATCCGGGAGCACGCCTTGGCACCCGCCTGAGCGGAAACCGCCCGCGCTCAGCCTGCGGCGAACGCGCCGCGGCTGGGGCAGCCGGTGGGGTCGAGCTCGCCGTCGACCCTGAACACGTAGTCGGGCTGCGGCGTGATGTCGGGCTCTTCGACGATCAGTTTCAAGGCGGGGTCGGTTTTCACCCAGGCGTAGACCGGATACCAGTAGGCCGACTCCGGCAGGTCCTGCGTCGCCCTGCTGAGGATCAGGTAGTCGTAGTTGCCCTCGTTGACGAGGCGGCGGAAGGTGCGGCAGCTCGTCGCCAACCGGTACTGACCCTGCGGCCCCTCGACGCCGATGTACTGGACGTAGTTGTCGAGGTTGGCGCCGTAGAAGCCGTACTGGCCGAAGAAGATCTCGCCCGAGCCGGCGATCCCGATCCGCTTGTGGTGCAGATCGTGGGCGAAGGAATAGGCCTCCTGCGGGCCGCCATCCTGCAGGAACGGGGTCGTGCGCTGGTAATGCTGCTTGTAGTACTGGACCTCCTGGGCCCGTCCGAGCACGACCGCGAGCAGCAGGATCGCCCCGGCCCCGAGCGCGACGAAGCCGCGGCTGACCCGGCGACGGGAGCGCAGCAGCCCGAGCGCCGCCGGCGCCCAAACCAGCGCCAGCGTGAGGAAGATCGTGCCGACGATGTAGTCCGGGTACCAACGCGGGGTGGTCAGGACCATCAGCACATAAACCGCGGCGAGGAAGAGGAGCGTCTGCCAGGCGCGCCGCTCGGGCGCCCGTAGCGGCCGCGCGATAGGTAGCAGGGTCAGCGCCAGGATCAGGCCCGGCATCAGGTATCTGGTGTTGGTGAAGAAGCCGGTCGGCGACCCCTCCTGCCCGGCCGCGGTCAGCGGCGTGACGATGTAGACGGCGGCGGTCAGCAGCGCCGCGGCAGCGAGGACGCGGAGGACGAGGTTGCGCGAGCGCATCGCGATGAACACCGTCGCGGCGACGGCGACGATCAGGATCAGCGGCCAGAAGGGGCCGAGCGCGTTCTCCAGCTCCGGGAAGAACCAGCGGCGGTAGATAGTCGGCTCGAACAGGTAGTCGGCGACGGCGAAGCGCGGCCGCGGGTCGAGCGGCATCTGGTCGGGCCGCGGCAGGTTGAGCGGACCCCAGCCGATCTGCGGGATCGGGTTGCCGCCGGTGTGTATCGCCGCCCGCACGTACCAGTAGCCGCCGACGACGAAGGCGGGGATGCCGATCGCTGCCGCGGTCATCAGGCGGCGGCCGGCGCCGCTGACCACCACCATGCCGACCGCAATCGCGCCGACCGGCGCCAGCAGCGGCAGCTTGACGGAAACAGCCAGGCCGGCGGCAATCCCGGCCATGATCAAGGGCCCCTTATCGAGCAGGGGCGCGTCGCGCTCCGGCGTGTCCTCGACCGCGCCCGCCGCGGGCGCCCGCCGCTGGTGGCCGTTGATCAGGAAGGCGGCGAAGGCGAGCAGGAAGGCCAGCCCCATGATGTCGTTGCGGCCCTCTCCCGGCTGGGTCTCGATCATCACCCCGGCCGAGAAGACGAGCGCCGCCGCGACCAGGGTCGCCGGCCCGACCCGGTAGGGGCGGCCGACGCACCAGGCGGCGAGCAGCCCGATCGAGAGCCAGACCATGTTGATCAGCGGTGAGATCCAGTCGGTCTCAAAGAGGACGATGCCGGCGGCGTGGACGAGCTCCGAGCTGCCCGGGTAGAACCAGGCGGCGAGTCGCAGCGGATCGGTGAAGTGGAGCGGCACGATCGTGCCCTCCTGGGCGATCCGACCCGAGAAGGGCATGTGGTACCAGGTGGTGTCGCCGCCGAACATCCCGTGGTCGAGCGCGAGTTGCGAGGGGAAAGTCCACTCGGCGACGACCCAGGAGGCGACCCCGAGCGCGACCAGCAGCGCCGCCGTCTGCACCTGCGGCGCGCTCACTTCGCGGCCGTCGGCGGGGGCCATCGCCCGGCCGAGCAGTGCGGCGCCGAGCCCGACCGCGATACAGCCGACGATCGTCCAGCCGAGGGTGAGGATGCTCAGCGTGCCGAGCAACTGCAGGGCGAGGATCAGCAGGGCCGAGGCGAGCGTCGCGTCGGCGAGGCGGGCCAGCGCGCCGGAGAACTCGGGCACGATCCAGCGCCGCAGCCAGTAGCCGCCGAGGGCGAGCGCCGAGACGATGCCGATCGTCGCCAGGCAGCCGCCGATGTAGGAGCCGAAGGACGGGGTCACCGGCGCGGGATGCTATTCGCCGCGCCGGGCGCCCGGTCCGGGGGCTCGCCTGCGGGCCGGCGTAGCGAACCGCGCCCCTGTCAGCTCAGGCCGCGGCGGACGGGATGCGGCAGGAGACGCCGGTGCCGGCGAGGCCGCAGTAGCCGTTCGGGACCTTGTGCAGGTACTGCTGGTGATAGTCCTCGGCGTAGTAGAAGGGGCCGGCCGGCTCGACCTCGGTCGTGATCGGCTCGCGGCCGGCGGTGCGCAGGTCCTCGTCGTAGGCGCGCCGCGCCATCTCGGCCGTCGCCTTTTGGGCATCGTTGGCGAAGTAGATGCCGGACCGGTACTGGGTGCCGACGTCGTTGCCCTGGCGCATCCCCTGGGTCGGGTCGTGCTCCTCGAAGAAGACCTTGAGCAGGTCGGCGTAGGAGATCCGCTCCGGGTCGAAGGCGACGAGGACCGCCTCGGCGTGGCCGGTCCGCCCCGAGCAGACCTCCTCGTAGGTCGGGTTCGGCGTCGTCCCGTTCATATAGCCGACCGCCGTCGTGTAGACGCCGTCCAGTCCCCAGAAGAGCCGCTCGGCGCCCCAGAAGCAGCCGAGCGCGAAGTAGGCCGTCTCGGTCCCCGCCGGGAAGGGCGGCACCAGCGGCGCGTCGAGCACCGCGTGGCGCTCGGGCACTGGGAAGGCGGGCTCACTGCGCCCCGGCAGCGCCTCCTCCGGCGCCGGCACCTGCGTCTTTGAGCTGTCCCAGAGCATCGTCCTCACAAGGTAGCGTTCGCGCATCGGCTGCCTCGCACTGCTCTTCGCGCTGATCTCGCCCCGGTTGGCCCTGTTCGTGCTGTGGTTGTTCAGCGACCTGCTCAGCCGCTCCTTCGACGGCTGGCTGTTGCCGCTCCTCGGCTTCTTCCTGCTGCCGTGGACGACCCTCGCCTACGCCCTGCTCTGGGCCTCCTCCGACGGCGTCCTCGGCATCGAGTGGTTCTTCGTCGCCCTCGCCTTCCTGGTCGACATCGGTGCCTTCGCCGGCGGCGATCGGCGGCGGCGCGCGACCTGAGACTCAGCCGTCGACCGGGAGGGCGTGCCGGATGTGGGCCTTGGAGAGGACGACGAAGTCGTGCTTCTCGACCGAGCCGCCGCCCAAAGGCACCATCTCGACGTCGGTTAGCTGGATAAAGGCGACGTCGGCGCGGTTTATCGCGTCGGAAAAGCGAGCCTGGTAGCCCTCAGCCGGCAGGGTCACGTCGCCGACAACCACGTGTCGATCGGTTTCGAAGCGGATCCGCTGCTGCCGCCTCTTGTCGCCGCTGAGACCGTCCATCGCTCGGGCGTATCGACATTTGCAGGAAAAACGTGAGCGAACAAGCGTCCAGGACGGCGGCCGCTCAAGCCGACTGGACGCTGGCCGGCCGCCGGCGCGCTTCGATCGCCTCGTGGAGCGGGTCGCTCCGCTCGTAATAGCGCTCGGCCGGATCCTCCGAGCGGCCGTTGAGGAAGGCGAAGACCTTGCAGTGGCCAGAGTTCTCGTCCGCTCGTTCGCGCATCTCGCGGATCCGATCGGTGTCGAGGATGCTGGCCAGAGGACGCTCGGCGACGTTGCCGAGCACCCAGGAGGGGTCGAGCGGCTTGCCGCGACGGTCGATCGCCCAGGCCGATCGCAGCAGGGTCCCGTCCGGCATGATCCCGAAGCTCTCCGTCACGGCGTTGCACGGGTTGACGTCCCCGGGCGTCGGCTCGACGTGCCTCAGGGCGCACTGGAGCCGCACCTTCGGCGAGCCGTGCAAGCGCTCCAGCTCTCGCAGCTTGCCGATGGCCGCCACGTATTCGCGGGGCGTTGGGACCTGATCGACGCGGTCGGCTCCGCGCCCGACCGGAAAGAGCCGCATCGCGAGGATCTGAGCGACCCCGTTGCGGCGCAGCGCTTCGTAGATTCGGGTCAGCTCGGCGGCTCCGGCATTCGTGCGGGTCAGCGGCAGCTCCGCGCGCACCGCGACGCCGGCCTGCGCGAGGCGACTGCCGGCTCTCAGGTTCGACGCCGCGTAGCTCCTAGGCCGGTTGGCGTCGGTCGCTCCCGTTCCGTCGAAGGTGAAGTTGAAGTGCCCGACGATCGAGGGCAGAGCCGCGATGCTCGCCTCGCTGACCCCGGCGCCGGTCGCCGTGATCGTGATCGCCTCGCGGCCAAATCGCCGCGCCGCCTCGCGGATCACCTCGACGTTCTCTTGCATCACGAGCACGTCGCCGCCTGAGAAGTCGAGCCGCGGAGCGAAACCCGCGAGATGGTCGAGGACTCTCAACTTGCGTTCGAGATCGAGCTCCAGGCCCTGCCGCTGACGGAAGCGCCCGGCCTGCTCGAAGATCGAACCCTCCGAGGAGTCCCGCGGAATGGTCCCGGAGCCCGCCTGAGAACGCATCTCGATCCGCCCCGCCCTGCGGCGGACGTGGACCGCATCCACGCAGCAGACCGCGCAGTCGTACGGGCATACGAGGGTCATGTTCCAGATCAGATCAGCGGGCGGCGGCATCGGCGAATCGATCATGACACTGAGATTCCCTCGAACTGGTCGGGCCGGCGCTCGCGCCGGGAGGCGGCCACGCGTCCGGCACACTCGTGCGCGACACCAAGGCAATGCTCGATCTCGAGGCCCCGCAGATGGGCCACCAGGTAGCCCGCCATGAAGGCGTCCCCACACCCCAGCGTGTTGACGACCTCCGGGGGTCGGGCCGGGGCGAGCGCCGTCGACCCCTCACCCGTCAGCACCACGGCCTCCGCCGCGCCGCCGGTGACGATCACCCGCCGGCGCCCGTCAAGGAAGTCAGACGCCGTCAGCCATTCGCGCAACTCGGGCGAGAGCTCCTCGAGCTCGTCGTTGTTGAGGAACAGACAGTCGAGAGCGTCGAGCAGCCCCATGCTCTCCGGCCCCAGCTCGCCGCTGGCGATCCAGAAGCCGATGTTGGCGAAAGCCCGCTCGCGCGGCACGGCGGATCGGGTGATCGCCTCGGCGGCGAAATCGAGCCGGCAGCCGGCGAAGGCATATCCGTCGTCTCCCAGCGGCACCTGCTCCTGCGCCAGCGAGAAACCCGCCTCGCGCGGGTTGAGCAGGAACGAGCGGTCGCCCTGCGGGTCGATGATGCAGAGGAATTCGGACGTGGGTGCGTCGACGCGCTGGACGTAGGAGGTATCGACGTCGTAACCGGCGATGTCCGCCACCAGCTCCTCACCCCGCTCGTCCCTGCCGACGGCAGCGACTATCGCGGAGGGGACGCCGAGCATGGCCAGCCCCGCCGCGACGTTTCCGCCAGCGCCACCGGCATGCGTCGCATCATCGATCGTGAGGTAGTCGCGATTGGGCTGCGGGAAGCTCGGCGTCTCGATCAGCCGATCCCAGGTCAGGTTGCCGACGACCCGGATCGCGCTCATTTCGAGTCACCCTGAGGTCGGTCAGGCTCCGGGCTGCAGTTTTCGACGATCTCAGGGTCCACGCCGAGCTGCGCCGCAACCATCTCGGTTCGGTTGGTCGGATCTTCGAGCACGTCTGTAGGGACCAGCGAGGCAACGAACTCTTCGAGGCTGCTGGCCGTGGCCAGCTCCGCTTCGAAGTGCTGGGCGAGCATCGCGTTGAGCTTGTGGTTGGAAATGTCCACGCCGTGACGGCTGGGTTTGTCGGAGTCGATCTCTGCCTCTGCCAAGCCGACGACGGTCATCTTCTCGTCGAAAAGCGAGAACCTGAGGTCGGAGATCAGCAGCGATTCTTGGAAGAGGACCGGCACTTCCTCCTGGATGAGCTCGTAGGCGGCCGCGATGCGCGAGGGATCTTTCGCGACTATGAGTGTCACGTCCAGGCCCTTGCTCCTCTTCTCGACCAGGAGCTCGTTGATCATCGCGTAGCGCTGCGAAGTCTCCTCGGCGTGCAGAGAATGCCAGTAGCAGTAGATGCGTTTCTTAGCGTTGCGCACGCCGTCTTCGATCAACGACTCGTAGACCTGCCTCGACAGCGCCCTGGTGTGGTCCTTGACCGCTTTGATGTGTTCCCGCCGCGCCCGCCGCTCCAAGACGATGAAGATCACCGCGGCGATCTCGAGCGGCAGGAGGGCAATCAATACCCACGGGGTCACGTTGTGCTCGAGCCACTCGGTGGCGCCGTGCCAATCGAGCAAGCTCCCGAGGAAAAACGCCACCTGAGTCAAGTGAACCTCCCAAAGTTCATAAATCGCTCAGGAGAATAGGCAGCAGGTCGGAAGCCCAGCCGGCGGCAGCGCCCATCGCCATCACAAATTCGCCTGCTTTAGGGGGAAACGATCTCTATGACGTCTGGCGCCGCATAGACCCGGGCATTTCCGAATGCTCGCGCCCCGGAACGCTTGAGGATCCCCAGATCCAACAGCGTCTTGATTGCGTTGATCGCACCCTGCTTGGAAAGCGCATATTGCTGGGAAACCTCCTTCTGGGTGAGATAGGGACGGCCGACAAGATCGGCCGCAAGGCGCTCAGCAACGCCGCGCTTCCCCGCGGATTGAACCCTAGATCGAAGCTGCCCCTGCAGGCTTACGAGCCGCTCCACCTTGTCCTGCGACTCGACGGCGGACGCGGCGACACCCTCCGCGAAGAACGCGATCCATGCATCCCAATCGCCGTCCAGGCTCAGCCGCAGGAGCGCATCCTGATATTGCTCCCGTCGCGCCTCAAACCACGGAGATACCACCAAGAGCGGCTCGCGTATGACCGCGCCTCGGAGCAGCTGGACGATGACCAACAGACGCCCGAGCCGCCCATTTCCATCGGAGTAGGGATGCAGCGACTCGAACTGGTAGTGAGCCATCGCAGCCTGGACGACGACTGGCAGATCGGGGGGCTCATTGATCCAGCCAAGGAGTCGCTCAACCCCCCCTCGGAGCTGGTCTCCAGGTGGAGGGGGAACGAAGCGGGCGCCATCGAGACTGCGGCCCGGCGGCCCGATGACCACGATTCGATCGCGAAGTCCGCCGGCGTCGCTGAGCTCTCCAGCGGTTCCTCGTACAAGCGTGCGCTGAAGCTCGCCGAGCATCCCGATGGTGAGCGGACGATCCTCCGGCCACGAGAATGCGAGTTCCGCCATCCTCTCGAAGTTGAGGATCCACCGGATCTCAGCCGTCATATGCCGAAGGTCATCGGGGTCCGCCGCAAGGACCTCAGCAAAGGGGGCATAGGTTCCCTCCAGGGCACTCGTGCTCTGGGCCTCGCGCCGGAGGGCGGGGCGGCGAAGGAGCGCGGGGTTGGGGATGAGCCTGGCGGCTCCATCCAGGCGCGCGAGAGCGGCCGACGCACTGTTGATCGTCGTCCAAGTCTTCGTGGAGAGCGTGAGGTCGGCGGGCAACGGATCGGGCAGGAACGCCTGACCCTCGACCACCTGCTGGGTAGCAGGATCGGGGCCGACAATCGGGACCAAGCGCCCAACAGGGCTTGCTTCCAGGCGCTCGCTGTCCATGCGGTCAACTATATCGGCAAAAACTTGACCACATCTGCAGCTGGGCAAGTTGTCTTGACGCCGCGATCCAAACCCCTGCAACTAAGCCGATTGCAGTGGCTCGCGCGGCAGCATGCGACTGCCGTACAGCGCCTGGCTGAGGCCAGCAATCGAACATCGGGGCGCCCGGATTCGAACCGGGGACCTCGGCCACCCAAAGGCCGCGCGCTACCAGGCTGCGCCACGCCCCGCTGCAGCGATCTTAGGGACACCCGAGCGACGCCGGAGCGCCGTCTCGACCTGGTCGGCGCCTCTCATCACGGGTCGACGCCTCCTCGATCGGCAACCGCTAGGTTCCGGCCCGATGGCCGACGTCCGCCCGATCTTCGCCACCCGCTACGACCTCGACGTGGTCGGGTCGCTGGACGCGGTGGCGGCGCCCCCCTACGACGTGATCGGTCCCGAGCAGCGCGCGGCGCTGCTGGAGCGCTCGCAGTACAACGCGGTCGCCGTCGACCTGCCGAAACCGTATGGCGAGACCGGGCCGCAGGAGACCGGCGACGATCCCTATCGGCGTGCAGCCGAGACGATGGACGCCTGGCGCGAGGCCGGCGCCCTCCTCGCCGACACGGAGCCGGCGATCTGGGCGATGACCCAGGACTACACCGGTCCCGACGGGGAGCCGCGGACCCGCCACGGCATCCTCTGCCGCGTCCGAGTCGAGGACTTCGACGCCGGCCAGGTGCTGCCGCACGAGCGCACCCTGCCGGGGCCCAAGCAGGACCGGCTCGACCTCACCCGCGCCACCCGTCACAACCTCTCGCCGATCTTCTCGCTCGCCACCAAGGACCCCTGGCCGCTGGTGGCGCCGGCGATCGAGGGCGTCGAGCCCTGGGGCGAGGCGAGCGACGAAGGCGGCACGGTGACCCGCGTCTGGCGCGTCGGCGACCCCGCCATCCACGCCGCGGTGACGGAGCTGCTCGCCGACGCGCAGCTGCTGATCGCCGACGGCCACCACCGCTACGAGACGGCGATCGCCTACCGGGACGAGGTCGGCGGTGAGGGGGACCACGAGTTCACGCTAATGGCGCTGACCGGCCTCGACGATCCCGGCCTTACCGTCTTCCCCACTCACCGCTTGCTCTCCGGCTTCGCCGACGACCCGGAGCGGCAGCGACGTCTCGGCGAGGGACTGCGCGAGCTCTTCGACGCGACCGAGGTCGAGACGGGCGAGCTGGACCCGCGCGGCGAGGAGGGCGTCGGGGTCTTCGGCCTTTTCGACTCCCACCACAATCGTGCCTTCCGCCTGCGGCTGAAGGACAGCGCCATCGCCGATCTCGACCGCCAGCTCGCCGGCAAGCCCGAGGCCTACCGCCGCCTCGACGCCGCCATCCTCGAGACGCTGGTGCTGAGGGGAATCGCCGGGCTCAGCGAGGACGACATCATGGCCAAGCGCGGGCTGGGCTACGCGAAGAGCGTCGAGGACTCCTTGAGCCTGCTCAGGGACGGCACCTACGACGTCGCCTTCATCCTCCGCCCGATTCCCGTCGACCAGGTCAAGGCAATCTGCGAGAGCGACGAGAACATGCCACCGAAGTCGACCTACTTCTTCCCCAAGGTTTTAACGGGCCTTGTTTTCAACCCCGTTGGCTGAGTGCCAACTAATGAGTTGACCACACCAGAGTGTGGATAACTCATCAGTGAAAGGCTTGCTGCGCCCTTAGGATGGGCCCGTGGTCAAGATCTACACCAAGAAGGGCGACGACGGGACGACTTCGCTCTGGTACGGCGGCCGCGTCCCCAAGCACCACGGCCGCACCGAAGCCTACGGCGCCCTCGACGAGGCCTGCTCCGAGCTGGGAGTCGCCCGCGCCCTCTGCGGGCCCGAGCAGGCAGGACTGGGCGAGGACCTGCTGCGCCTCCAGGACGCGATCTTCGTCGCCGGCGCCGAGCTAGCGACGGCGCCGGAGGCTGCCGGGCGGCTCGAAGACGGGGTCAGCCGCACGACCGAGGCGATGGTCGCGGCGCTGGAGGAGCGAATCGACCACTACATGGGCCAGGTGGAGCTGCCGCCGCAGTTCGTCATCCCCGGCGGTACCCAGCTCTCTGCCCAGCTCGACGTGGCGCGGACGACGATCCGCCGCGCCGAGCGCCACATCACCGCGCTGAAAGACGAAGACGAGCTGATCGGCGAGACCGTGATCCACTTCGTCAACCGCGCCTCCGACCTCGCCTACGCGATGGCCCGTTTCGCCGACGTCGACCAGCCCGCGCTCTTCGAGGGCCGGGGCAAGGCCTAGCGGCAAATGCGGGTCGTCGCCCGTCGCCGCGGTGGATTCGCACACGACGTTGACGTCGACGACGGCGCCCACAGGCTGCTGGTCGATGAGCCGGTTGCCGCAGGCGGCGACGATGCCGGCCCCTCGCCGACGCGACTGGTCGCTGCCGGCCTGGCGAGCTGCATCGCGATCACGATCGAGATGTACGCGGAGCGGAAGGAATGGGACGTCGGCGCCGTCGAGGTCACTGTCGATGTCGAGTACGACGACTACGTGCCGACCTCGTTCGACGCGACGATCCGCCTCCCCGCCCAGGTGAGCGAGGAGCAGCGGGATCGCCTGCTCGCGGTCTCCCGCAAGTGCCCGGTGCAGAAGGTCCTCTCGGGCGCCACGGCCGTCGAGCTCACGCACCGGATCGAGACGGTCTGATGGACCTCGGGCTGAAGGGGCGGGGCTGCGTGGTCACCGGCGCCAGCCGCGGGATCGGCCGCGAGACGGCCCGGCTCCTCTGCGCTGAGGGCGCCAACGTGCTGCTGGTCGCCCGTTCCGAGGAGCGCCTTGCCGCGGCAACCGAGGAAGCGGGCGGCGGCGGCAGGGCCGAGGCGCTGCAGCTCGACGTCACCGACGACGATGCCGGCGAACGGATGCTGGCGGCGGCGGACGAGCACTTCGGCAGCCTCGACGTGCTGGTCAACAACGCCGGCGCCGCCCAATGGCGCGATCTCGAAGAGGTCCCTGAGGAGGACTGGCGCGCCCAATACGAGCTGAACGTGATGGCGCCGCTGCGGGCGATGCGGGCGGTAGTGCCAGGGATGGTCGAGCGTGGCTGGGGCCGCGTCGTCAACGTCGCCTCGACCGCCGGCAAGCGCCCCTCGGCGGCGATGCCCGAGTACTCGGTCGCCAAGGCGGCCGAGCTGTCGCTCTCCCGTCTCTTCGCCGACCGCTACGCGAAGCAGGGGGTGCTGGTCAACGCGATCTGCCCCGGCCCGGTCGAAGGCGAGCTGTGGATGGAGCCGGGCGGCCTGCTCGACCAGTCGCAGGAGATGTCGGGCGCCGGGAGCCGCGAGGAGGCCCTGGCGAGCGCCGGCTCGAAGCGGCCGATCGGGCGACTCGCCGAGATCGAGGAGATCGCCGCCGCGATTGTCTTCCTCTGCTCCGAGCGCGCCTCCTACGTCAGCGGTGCCGCCTGGTCGGTGGACGGCGGCACCGTCCAGGTGATCATCTGAGTCGCGAAGTCGATGCCGCGGTGCTGCTGCCGCTCTACGGCTGGCCGGAGGAGCCCGGCTTGGTCTTCACCGAGCGCCGCGCCGACCTGCGACGGCACGCCGGCGAGATCTCCTTCCCCGGCGGCCGTCCGGACGATGGCGACGCCGATCTCGCTGCGACGGCGCTGCGCGAGGCGCAGGAGGAGATTGGCCTCGACCCGGCTGTGGTCGAGATCGGCGAAGAGCTGCCGGCCACTGGCACCTTCGTCACCGGGTACCGCATCCACCCCTTCGTCGGCCGCATCCCCCACCCCGGCGAGCTCGACCTACGACCGAACCCGGCCGAGGTCGAGACCGTCCTCACCTTTTCGCTCGATCTGCTGCGCGAGGGCTACGCGATGCGACGGCTAATCCGTCGCGGCGTTCCTCTACACACGCCAACCTACGAGGTCGAAGGCCACCTGATCTGGGGCGCCACCGCCCGCATCCTCGGAGATCTGCTGACGCGGGTCTGAGGCGGCGTAGCCAAGCCTGGCAAGGACGCAGGGAGGCTGACAAGGGGAGCGCACATTAGTGCGTGACCCGCAGGCAGCCGATTGAGGACGCAGCCAGGCGCAGGTTACGGCGCGTCAGACCTTTTCCGGCTGGGGGACGATGCGGATGTAGGGCTTCGGCTCCTCCCAGCCCTCCGGGAAAAGCTCCTTCGCTTCGTCGCCTTTGACCGAGCCGGAGATGATCACGTCGTCTCCCTGTTGCCACTGGGCCGGCGTCGCGACTTTGTGCTGGGCGGTGAGCTGGAGCGAGTCGATCACCCGCAGCACCTCGTCGAAGTTGCGCCCGGTCGTCATCGGATAGACGAGGATCAGTTTGATCTTCTTGTCGGGACCGATGACGAAGACGTTGCGGACGGTCTGGTTATCGACCGGCGTGCGGTCCGCGGCGTCGCCGGCGACGTCACCCGCCAGCATCCCGTAGAGCTTGGAGACCTGGAAGTCGGCGTCGCTGATGATCGGGTAGTTCGGCGCCGTCCCCTGGGTCTCCTCGATGTCCTTGGCCCAGTCCGCGTGCTTGTCGAGCGGGTCGACCGAGAGACCGATGATCTTGACGCCTCGCTTGGCGAACTCGGGCTCGATGCTCGCCATGTAGCCGAGCTCCGTAGTGCAGACCGGCGTGAAGTCCTTTGGGTGCGAGAACAACACCGCCCAGGAGTCGCCGATCCAGTCGTGGAACTTGATCCGGCCCTCGGTCGTGTCGGCCTCGAAGTCGGGTGCTACGTCGCCAAGCTGCAGAGCCATGAACTGCTCCTCTCGGATCCTTCGTTGTCGCTATTGCCTAAATCCCTATCCGAGTTTAGAGGTGTCGATTTCCCGGCCAACGACCTCAAACGGGATTCGCCAGCGCTTGCCGGCGGCGCGCACCGCCTCCTCGCCCTGTTTCAGGGCGACCGGGTCGCCGCTGCCAGCCCCCTCGTAGACGAACTTCCGCACCGGCGTTTCGACCAGGCGCTCGAGGACCCGTTCCAGGCGCTCGCCGTGGATCGCCGCGACCTCCGCAGGGTCACCACTGGCCGAGCCGAGCAGCCAGACCACGGTGGCGACGTCGGCGACCAGGTCGAGAACAGTGCCCGGCCGCGCTGGGTCTGCCAAGGCAGGCTCGATGCCGGCCGCCCCGATCGGCTCCAAGCCCTCCTCGCGCCGGCTCGTGCCGCGCACGGCCCAACCCTCCTCCAGCAGACGCCCGCCCAGCTGCCGGCCGCGGCAGCCGCAGCCGACGATCAGCGCTCGCGCCACCGCAGGCGCTCCAGCTCCTCGGCTTCGACCTCGGACCGCAGGGCGGCCTCGTCGATCTCGGGGGCACCGCGACGCCGGCGCATCTCGTTCTGGGCGTCGAGCATCTGCTGGATGTCCTGGATCTCGTTTTCGGCTTCCACCTGCGGCGAGCGGGTCGGCTTCCAGTCGACCAGCTCGGCGCTGCTGCCGGGGTAGGCGCGCCCGATCAGCACGAGGATGCAGACCAACACCCCAATCATCGCGATCGCGATCAGGAGGAAGCTCACGCGCTTGAGGATACGCCCGGCTGAGAGGGCCGCAACCGGCCGAGGGCGGAGCCGCTTAAATCCCCGGCCATGGCCGAGGCCTACGTAGTCGACGCGATCCGCACCCCGATGGGTGCCTACCGCGGTGCCCTCTCCGGCGTCCGTGCGGACGACCTCGCCGCGCACGTGGTCGGCGCCATCGTCGAGCGGACTGGCGTCGACCCCGAGCGGATCGTCGACGTCTACTTCGGTGCCGCCAACCAGGCCGGCGAGGACAACCGTGACGTTGCCCGCATGGCGGCTCTGCTGGCGGGCCTGCCGGCGAGCGTGCCGGGGGCGACCGTGAACCGGCTCTGTGCGTCGGGCTTGGAGGCCATAAACATGGCGACGCGGGCAGTCAAGCTGGGCGAGGGCGACTTCTACCTGGCGGGCGGCGTCGAGTCGATGAGCCGCTCTCCCTGGGTCGTCGAGAAGCCTGAGCGTGGCCTGCCGCGCGGCCCGCAGACGATGCACGACACGACGCTCGGCTGGCGCCTGATCAATCCCCGGATGGCCGAGCTCGGCGTCTCGACCGAGTCGATGGGAGAGACGGCGGAGAACGTCGCCGAGCGTTACGGCATCGAGCGCGAGGCGCAGGACGCCTACGCGCTGCGCAGCCACCAGCGCGCCGTCGCCGCCGTCGAGGCTGGCCACTTCGGCGAGGAGATCGTCGCGATCGAGGCTCCGCAGGGCCGGAAGACCGTCATCGTCGAGGCCGACGAGGGCCCGCGCGCCGACGCCTCGGCCGACAAGCTCGCCAGCCTGCGACCGGTCTTCCGCAAGGACGGCAGCGTCACCGCAGGCAACGCCTCGACCCTCAATGACGGCGCCGCCTGCACGCTGATCGCCTCCGAGGTGGGAGTCGAGGCGCTCGGCGCCGAGCCGCTGGCGCGCGTAGTCGCCACCGGCGTCGCCGGCGTCGACCCCGCCTACATGGGCATCGGTCCGGTCGAGGCGGTCCCCCGCGCCCTCGCCGCCGCCAACCTCTCCCTCGACGACATCGACCTGATCGAGTTGAACGAGGCCTTCGCGGCGCAGGTGCTCGCCTGCGTCAAGCAGCTCGGACTCGACGAGGAGCGCCTCAACGTCAACGGCGGCGCGATCGCCCTCGGCCACCCGCTCGGCTGCTCTGGCGCCCGCCTCACCGGCACGCTCGTCCGTGAGCTGCGACGCCGCGGCGGCCGCTACGGCATCGCCACCCTCTGTGTCGGCGTCGGCCAGGGTCTGGCGACCGTCTTCGAAGCGGTTTGACTCTCTGCAACCCGTCCCGGGTCGTTTTTGCACCCTATGGGGGCCAAAACCTACCCGGGAACCAGATCGAGCCTTCAGGTAGCCTCGCGGCGCGATGGCGGCAATCGAAGAGCTGGCGAGCGTCGACGGGCGGGTGAGCCCTACCGCCGAGGCGATCGTGCCGCTCCGCGACGACGGGCTCTACCGCGGCGACGGGGCGTTCGAGGTGATCCGGCTCTACGAGGGGCGGCCGTTCGCGCTCGGCGATCACCTCGACCGGCTCCACCGTTCGGCCGCGGCGATCCAGCTCGAGTTCGACCGCGCCGCGCTCGAGCGCGAGATCGGAGCCCTGCTGGAGACCGCAGGCGAGGTCGACGGCCAGATGCGCCTGATCGTCACCCGCGGTGGCCGCCGCATTGCCGCCACCGAGGCGCTGCCGGCTCACGGAGAGACCCTGCGGATCGCCACCGTCACCTACTCCCCGAACGTGATCCTCAACGGCGTCAAGTCCCTCTCCTACGCGGCTAACATGCAGGCAACGCGGCTGGCGGAAGCACAGGGCGCCGATGAGGCTGTGCTGGTGCAGCCCGACGGCACCGTGCTGGAGCCGCCGACTTCGTCGATCTTCTGGGTCTCCCCGCAGGGGACGCTGCGGACGCCGGCGCTCGACAACGGCGTATTGGAATCGATCACCCGCGACCGCCTAGTCAAGGCGCTTGAGGTCGAGGAGGGCGCCTGGCCGGTAGCCGACCTGCGCGCTGCGCAGGAGGCTTTCCTCGCCTCGACGACGCGCGAGATCCAGGCGGTCTCGGCGATCGACGGCAAGGATCTGGCCGAGGCACCCGGCGCCCGCACCCGCGAAGCCCAGGAGGCGTTCGCGGCGACGCTGGGGCGCGAGCTTCGAACCACCGACGAGAAGGAGTGAGATGGACTTCCAGCTGACCGACGAGCAGCGCCTGATCTCCGAGGCGGCGCGCGAATTCGCGGACAAGGAGATCCTGCCCAGGGTCAAAGAGAACGACCGGGCCGGGCGCTTCGACCGCGAGCTGGCGAGCAAGCTGGGCGAGGTCGGCTACCTCGGTGCCCCAGTTGCTGAGCAGTACGGCGGTCGCGGCCTCAACTACCTCGGCTACGGGCTGATCGTCGAGCAGGTCGGCCGCGCCGACTCCTCCGCCCGCACCGTCGTCTCCGTGCAGACCTCCCTGGTCGCTGGCTCGATCGAGAAGTGGGGCACCGAGGAGCAGAAGCAGAAATGGCTGCCGCGGCTCTGCTCGGGCGAGGCGCTCGGCTGCTTCGGCCTGACCGAGCCCGACACCGGCTCCGACGCCGCCAACCTGCGCACGCGCGCGACCAAGACCGACTCCGGCTGGTCAATCAGCGGCCAGAAGATGTGGATCTCGCTCGGCAACTTCTCCGAGGTGGCGCTGATCTTCGCCCAGACCGACCCATCGCTGAAGCACCGCGGCCTCGCCTGCTTTCTCGTCCCGACCGCCAGCGAGGGCTTCACCACGCAGGAGATTCACGGCAAGCTGGGGCTGCGCTCCTCCGACACCGCCGAGCTTTCGCTGGACGAGGTCGAGGTGCCCGACGACGCCATGTTGGGGGCGGTGGGCGACGGCTTCAAGGTCGCGATGAGCGCCCTCGACAACGGCCGCTACAGCGTCGCCGCCGGCTGCGTCGGCATCTGCGACGGCTGCGTCGATGCCTCGGTCGCCTACGCCAAGGAGCGCAAGCAGTTCGGGGTGCCGCTTGCCCGCTTCCAGCTGGTGCAGGAGATGATCGCCGACATGATCCTCAAGCGCGACGCCTCGCGGATGCTGGTCTACCGCGCCGGCGCCCTGAAGGACGAAGGCAAACCGAACACGATGGAGACCTCGGTAGCAAAGCTCTACGCGACCGAGTCGGCGGTCGAGTGCGCGAATCTGGCGATCCAGGTCCACGGCGGCGCCGGCTACGTCGACGACTACCCGGTCGAGCGCTACCTGCGCGACGCCCGCGTCACCACCCTCTACGAGGGCACCTCGCAGATCCAGAAGATGATCATCGGCCGGGCGGCGACGGGGATCAACGCGATGACGCCGATGGTCGCCGAGTAGGCCCATGTCGCAGCTGGTCGAGACCACCGTCGACGACCATTACGTCGCCCTGCTGCGGCTGAACCGGCCCGAGGCACGCAACGCCCTCTCTCCGGAGATGATGGAGGACCTCGCCGCAGAGCTGGAGCGCCTCGACCCCGATCCCAAAGTGCGCTGCATCGTCATCGCCGGCTCGGAGAAGGTCTTCGCCGCCGGCGCCGACATCAAGGCAATGAGCGAGCGCAGCTTCGAGGAGGCGCTGCGGCACCCCGCCGCCTCCTTCTGGCGCCGGGTCGCCGCCGTGAAGACGCCAACGATCGCCGCGGTCTCCGGCTACGCGCTCGGGGGCGGCTGCGAGCTGGCGCTGATCTGCGACATGATCGTCGCCTCCGACAGCGCCGTCTTCGGACAGCCGGAGATCACCCTGGGGATCATTCCGGGCGGCGGCGGCAGCCAGCGCCTGGCGCGGGTCCTCGGCAAGCAGCGGGCGATGGAGTACGTCCTCACCGGCCGCCGCTTCGACGCCGAGATGGCGCTGAAGATGGGCCTCGTCAACAAGGTAGTGAAGAAGGGTGGCTGGCTACAGGAGGCGTTGGAGCTGGCCCGCACCGTCGCCGAGCGGCCGCCGATCGCCGCCCGGCTCGCCAAGCAGGCGGTCCTCACCGCTGACGAGACGGGTCTCTCCGCCGGCTTAGAGGGGGAGCGACGCCTCTACGAGCTGGCGATGGCAACCGAGGACCGGGTCGAGGGGATGGTGGCCTTCCTCGAGAAGCGCGAGCCTAAGTTCGAGGGGCGTTGAGATGGCGAACCTGTACGAACCGGACTTCGAGGAGGAGCGCGACCGGGCCGGCTTCCGCTGGCGGCGAGCCCGTCTGGGGCGTCAGGCCGGTGCCGAGCGACTTGGCGCCAGCATCTACGAGCTGCCCCCGGGCCAGGCGATCTGCCCTTACCACGCTCACTTCGCCAACGAGGAGATGCTTGTCGTCGTCTCCGGTCGCCCCAGTGTTCGCGGCGGCGAGGGATGGCGGGAGTTGGCGGCGGGAGAGGTCGTCTCCTTCAAGGCGGGACGGGCAGGTGCCCATCAGATCGTCAACCGCGCGGAGGAGCCAGCACGGGTCCTCCTGATCAGCGAGATGAATGCCCCCGAGGTTGTGGTCTATCCGGACTCGAACAAGGTTCTTGCCGGGACTCGGCCTCCGGGCGGCACGGAAGGGGAGGACGACTTCTTCGAGGCCTTCAACCTCGACGACGTGGCCGACTACTGGCAGGGTGAGGAACCGCCGGAGGGACCGTGACGGTCGAGAGAATCGGCGTCGTCGGCGCCGGCACGATGGGCTCGGGAATCGCCCTGCTCGCCTGCCTCGGCCGCTACGAGACGCACGTCCACGATCCGGTCGCGGGGGCGCTCGAAGGCGTGCAGGCGAAGGTCGACGAGAGCCTCGCCCGGGGCGCGGGCAAGCGCTGGAGCAAGGAGGAAGCGGAGGCGGCGAGCGGGCAGCTGCGCCTCGCCGAGACGGTCGCCGACCTCGCCGGCTGCGACCTGGTCGTCGAGGCCGCTCCCGAGGACCTGAATCTGAAGCGGGCGCTCTTCGCCGAGCTGGCCGCGGCCTGCGGCCCCGAGACGATCCTCGCCACCAACACGTCGTCGTTGCGAGTGGTCGACATCGCCGCCGATACGCCATCCCCCGAGCGCGTGGCCGGCATGCACTTTTTCAACCCGCCGCAGCTGATGAAGCTGGTCGAGGTGGTGGCGACGGAGGCCTCCTCCGCAAAGGCTCTCGATGCCGTCACCGAGGTGGCCGAGCGGATGGGCCGCACGCCAATTCGCGCCAAGGACAGCCCGGGCTTCGTCGCCAACCGCCTCGCCCGCCCCTTCTCGTTGGAGTCGCTGCGAATGCTGGCCGACGGGATCGCCGATGCGCCCACGATCGACCGCGTCTGTCGGCTCGGCGGGAGCTTCCGGATGGGACCTTTCGAGCTGCTCGACCTGATCGGGCTCGACATCAACCTCAGCGTCGCCCGCTCCTTCTACGAGCAGGGGGGCCGCCCTGAGCGCTGGCGGCCGAGCCCGATCCAGGAGGAGATGGTCGCCTCAGGTCGCCTCGGGCGCAAGAGCGGCGCAGGCTTCTACCGCTACGACGGCGCCGAGCACCGCGAGCCCGATCCGAACCACGGCATCTCCGCCCCCACCCTCGATCCCGACGACCTCTCCCGCATCGACCCGGCGGGTCCTCGGATCCTGCCCCGCCTGGTCGCCCAGATCGCCAACGAGGCGGCCTTTGCGCTGGAAGAGGAGGTCGGCACTCCCCAGGACATGGACAAGGCGATGCGGCTCGGCTTCAACTGGCCGCTGGGCCCGCTCGAGTGGAGCGGCCTGATCGGCGCCCGTCGCGCGGTCGACCTGCTCGAAGAGCTGCGCGGCCGCCTCGGCGAGGACTACGCCCCGGCCCGGGGCCTGCTCCGCGCGGCCGGCGAGTCCGGTGTGTGACTTTCATTCGCACCTCGTTCACAGCGCGTTCTCAGCGCTTTCACCTCACTTTCTCAACGACGCAACCGCTGGTTAGCAAGCGACTCTCGTCGCCTTCGTAGGTTCGCCCCGGGCCCCGATCGGGAGGCCCGTTCCGAACGACGACAAGGAGATGACTTCGATGCGAGCCAAGCGAAGGTACCTGGGACTTTTCGCGGTCCTGACGCTGGTGGCGGTAGCCGCAGCCGGCGCCGTGGCGACCGCGCACCAGAGCGGAAACGACGACGAGAACTCACACGAGATCAAGCGGCTGATCGACCCGAACAAGCCCAAGAACGTCATTCTGCTGATCGGCGACGGCATGGGCGACAGCGAGATCACCCTGGCTCGCTACTACGGCGTGGGCGCCGAGGGCACGCTGAACATGGAGACGCTCCCGTTCGCCGGCGAGGCGATCACCTACGGGCTCTCGGCTGGCCCCGGCCCGGACTACCCGCCGAACTACGTGCCCGACTCGGCCCCGACCGCGACCGCTTGGTCGACGGGGAAGAAGACGATCGACGCCCGCCTCTCGCAGGGGCCGAGCGCGGATGAGAGCATCCCCGGCTCGAACGCCGGCTACACGACGACCTTCGAGATCGCCGACAAACGCGGCATGCGGGTCGGCAACGTCTCGACGGCGGAGATCACCGACGCGACGCCGGCGGCGCCCTCCGCGCACATCTCCCAGCGCGCCTGCCAGGGACCGAACGACACCCGCAACATCTGCCCCACCGAGGCCAAGGGCGCAGGCGGGCTCGGCTCGATCGCCGAGCAGCAGGTCGACCACCTGCTCGACGTCAACCTCGGCGGCGGCCGCAACCGCTACCTACAGACGCTCGACGGCAGCTCCAGCACGGTCGTCGACTACGCCAAAACGAAGGGCTACCGCTACGTGCAGACCGCGGCGGAGCTGGACGCGGTCACGTCACTCGCCAAAGGCCCGGTCCTCGGCCTCTTCACCCCCGGCAACATGACGACCGAGTTCAAACCGCTGATCGCGACGCCGACGCCGGGAGCGGGCGGACCGACCTTCCGCTGCGACGAGACCAACCGGCCGCCCAACGAGCCGAGCCTGGCGGCGATGACCGACAAGGCGATCGACCTGCTGGAGAACCGCAAGGGCTTCTTCCTGCAGGTGGAGGGGGCCTCGATCGACAAGCGCGACCACGCGTCGGACGTCTGCGGTCAGATCGGTGAGAACCTCGCCTTCGACGAGGCCGTCGGCGTCGCGCTCGAGTACCAAAAGCGCAACCCGGAGACGTTGGTGTTGATCACCGCGGACCACTCCCACACGAGCCAGATCGTTCCCGCCGGCCAGGACACGCCGGGCTTCTACGCGACTCTGGAAACGGCGGATGGCTTCCCGATCCGCGTCTCCTACGCGACCGGCAAGACCCCCGGTGGGCAGACCCACACCGGGGCCCGCGTGCCGGTGGCGGCGATCGGGCCGCAGGCGACCAACGTGATGGGCGTCCGCGACCAGACGGACCTGTTCCAAACCCTGATCGGACGTTAGCTCCGAATACCGCAGCGCCTACGAGGGCCCCGCAAGCGCGGGGCCCTCGTTCGTTCCGAGTGGGAGACTCCGCGCCGATGAGCAAGAGGACGGATGGCGAGCGGGAGTTCGAGGAAGCGCAGCGGGGCCTCGTCGCCGCCTTCGACCCGACGGTAGTCGAGCGCGCCGACGGACGCGCCGCCTGGGACCTGCGGCCCTACGACTTCCTCGACGACGACGCGCCCCGCGACCGCCCACCCCAGCCTCTGGCGGCAGAGCCAGCTGACCCGGATCGCTGGGCCTGTTCGAGCTGGCGCCGGGCGTCTACCAGCTGCGCGGCTTCGACCTCTCGAACATGCACGTGATCGAGGGCGAGGAGGGGATCGTCGTCGTCGACCCGCTGATCTCGGCCGAGACGGCGGCGGCGGCGCTGGCGCTCTACCGCAAGCATCGCGGCGATCGCCCGGTCACCGGGCTCCTCTACACCCACAGCCACGTCGACCACTTCGGCGGCGCCAGGGGTGTCCTCACGCCGAGCAGGCCGAGTCGGGCCGAGAGCTGCCGATCCTCGCCCCGGCCGGGTTCCTCGACCACGCGGTCAGCGAGAACGTCTTCGCCGGCACCGCGATGGGCCGGCGGGCCGGCTACATGTACGGAGCGCTGCTCGGCCGCGGCCCTGAAGGGCAGCTCGGCGCCGGCCTCGGCCAGACGACGTCGCTCGGCACGATCACGCTGGTCGCCGCCGACCGTCGAGATCGACGAGACCGGTCGCGAGGAGGTCGTCGACGGCGTCCGCTTCGTCTTCCAGCTCACGCCCGGCACCGAGGCGCCGGCCGAGATGAACTTCTACTCTGCCCGAGCGCGGCGCCCTCTGCGTCGCCGACAACGTGGCCCGCTCGATGCACAACATCCTCACCCCGCGCGGAGCGCTGGTCCGCGACCCGCGCATCTGGGCGCACTACCTGGACGAGACGATCGAGTTGTTCGGCGACGAGGCCGAGGTGCTGTTCAGCGGACACCACTGGGCCTGCTGGGGAGCGGAGCAGGTCGTCGACCTGCTCGAGAAGCAGCGCGACCTCTACAGCTACCTGCACGACCAGACCCTGCGTCTGCTCAACAAGGGTCTCACCGGTCCCGAGATCGCCGAGGCGATCGAGCTGCCGCCGAGCCTCGCGCGCCGAGTGGCACTGCCGCGAGTTACTACGGCTCGGTCAGCCACAACGTGAAGGCGATCTACCAGCGCTACATGGGCTGGTTCGACGGCAACCCCGCGCACCTCTGGGAGCACCCGCCAGTCGAGCGGGCGCGACGCTACGTCGAGTTCATGGGCGGCACCGAGGCGGTGCTGGCGAAGGCGCGCGAGTCCTTCGAGGCCGGCGACTATCGCTGGGTCGCCGAGGTCGTCAACCACGTCGTCTTCGCCGAGCCCGAAAACGAGGCGGCGCGCGAGCTGCAGGCCGAAGCACTGGAGCGGCTCGGCTTCGGTGCCGAGAACGCGACCTGGCGCAACTTCTTCCTGATGGGCGCCAAGGAGCTGCGCGAGGGAGTGGCCGGCACGCCGACGGCGACGGCGCCTCCCGACATCGTCGCCAACCTCTCGGTCGAGCCAGACTGCTCGACGCGATGGCGATCCGCCTCGACGGGCCGCGCGCCTGGGGTCGGCAGCTGCGAATCGACTGGATAGTCACCGAGCCCGACGAGCAGCACGCGCTGACCCTGCGAAACGGGGTCCTCAGCCACAAACCGCGCCGGCACGACCCGCCAGCAGACGCCGCCCTGCTCGTCGAGCGCACGGCCCTCGACGAGCTCCTCCTGAAAACCGCCGATCTCGGCGCCCTCACCGAGAGCGGCCGGCTCCGCGTCGAGGGCGAGGCCGAGAAGCTCGGCGAGCTACTGGGCCTGCTCGACGAACCGGACCCCGGCTTCGCGATCGTCACGCCCGCCTGATCGTCGCGCGACTGATTGGTTCGCAATCAGTCACCTCTAGGTATCTTTCGAGTCCTCTGAAGCCCTGCAATCGGAGGAGGCACCTTGAAGCCCAAGCTCGCTGCAGCGGCGATCGCCGTCGTTGCGCTCGCCCTACCCACGGCCCCGGCGATGGCGTACGACCGCGACTGCTCCGACTTCAGCTCCTGGCGCGCAGCCCAGAAGTTCTACAAGCGCCACGGCGGTCCGCAGCGCGATCCGCACCGGCTCGACGCCGACCGCGACGGCATCGCCTGCGAGAGCCTGCGCTGAGCGGGCGTCGCTTCCGGCTCAGCTCCGGCTGAGCCGGAACATCGTCTCGTCGACGTAGCACCAGCTCCAGTCTTCGCCGGGCTCGGCCGAGCGGATGATCGGGTGTCCGGTCTGGCGATGGTGCGCCGTCGCGTGCCTGCCCTCGGAGTTGTCGCAGCAGCCGATGTGGCCACAGGTCTGACACATCCGCAGGTGCACCCACTGCATCCCTGCGGCGAGACACTCCTCGCAGCCGGCAACCTCGGCTGGTACGTCCAGCCGCTCGATCTCGGCGACATGTGGGCAGGCGGGGCTCGTTCCGTGACCTTAGCCAATCAGCGCCGGCGGTCAGGCAGCCTGCGTGTGCAAGGGTTCCCCGGATGGGGAGCAACCGCAACAACGAGGCAATCACCTCCGAGGGCATCGAGACCCTGCGAGAGGAGATCGCGCAGCTCGAAGGCAGCGGGCGGACCGAGATGGCGGCACGGATCAAGGCGGCGCGCGAGCTGGGCGACCTCAAGGAGAACGCCGAGTACCACATCGCCAAGGAGGATCAGGCGCACCTGGAGACGCGGATCAAGCGGCTGCGGCAGCGCCTCGACAGCGCCGTCGTCGTCGAGGTCGACGGCGCCGCCGACCGCTTCGCCTTCGGCCGCACCGCCGAGGTCATCGACGAGGAGAGCGGCGCGGTCAACACCTGGACGCTGGTCGGCTCGACCGAGGCCGACCTCGCCGCCGGCCGCCTCTCAGCCGAGTCGCCGATCGGCAAGGCGCTGCGTCAACGCAAAGCCAGGAGCGTCGGTCGCGGTCGAGACGCCCCGTGCGGACGCCGCACCTTCGTGGTGCAGAAGCTGCTTGCCTAACCGCTCAGCCGCGACGTATCCGCTCGCAGCCCGACAGCCGGTCGAGCCCGTCGGCCCTGACGAAGTCCCGACCGCCCGCACACCGAACCGTGTCCTCCTGTCCGTCGCGCACGAGGATCCTGTCGTTGCCTTCCCCCGCGCCGACGTCGTCGCGACCGCCCCCGCCGCTGATCAGGTCGGCGCCGTCCATGCCTGCGATCCGGTCCCGCCGCGGCCGCCGTGAACACAGTCCGCGCCGCTGTTACCCCGCAGACTGTCGCCGCCG
Organism: uncultured Solirubrobacterales bacterium; assembly: GCA_963817945.1. Classification (GTDB taxonomy): domain Bacteria; phylum Actinomycetota; class Thermoleophilia; order Solirubrobacterales; family 70-9; genus VRUE01. The sequence goes on from CAWFQH010000005.1 coordinate 62,751, forward strand.
CCCTTGCCGTAAATGAGGTCGCCGGCTTTGGGGAAGCCGCCGTAGTCGTCACCAAGCCGGGAGCCGGTGTAGGTGTTGAGCGGATCGCAGCGCCCGGGAGCCGGGGGAACCACCTCGACGCTGAGCGCGATCCGGGTGTTCTCGAAGACACGGTCGGCGAGCCGGTACGAGTGGCCGAAGGGCAGGGGCGGGTCCCATAGCAGCATCGTCCTGTATTCGTCGGTGAAGGGGGCCGCGATCGTGGCCCTCGTCGGCCCCTGGCCGTTTCCTTCGAGACGCACACCGAACACCTCGTCGGCGTGGATCGGCAGGTGCTCGGAGAAGGTCGTCACGCCGTTCGGCGCCGGCGCTCGCAGCGAGCCAACGTCGATCGTGCGACGGCCCTGCCTAGATCCGGCCGTCCCCGTCGCCTCCTGGACGACTAGCCGGATCCCCTCCGGCGCCCCGGCGCCGAGCTTCACCGACCACCTCGCGATGACGCCGGTGGGCGGAGAGAAGGGGGTGCCGTTGCCGCTGAGTGCCTGGGCCACATCGCAGGACGCCCCGACTGGACAGACGATCGTCTTCGTCGGTTCGAGTGCATCCAGGTCGCTACCGACTGTCTTCGCCTCGGCGAGTGGCGGGAGCCCTACCAGGGAGAGCAGGGCCAGCAAACCCGCAGCCTGCGCCAGCCGGCGAACCGACGGAGCTTTTGCATGCATGGGATGCAAAAGCTCAGCGGCTTCGCGTTCCCAGTGAAAGCACCGCTAAGTCCCCGGCGTCGGCGCGATCTCGGTCGGCTCGCCGCCGCGCATCCAGTGTGCCTCGGGTGAGGGCGGCGTGTCGCGCAGGTACCACTCGGCGTCGAGGGCGCCCATGCAGCCGGTCCCGGCGGCGGTGACCGCCTGTCGGTAGGTGCGGTCGACGACGTCGCCGACGGCAAAGACGCCGTCCAGGTTGGTCTTGGTCGAGCCCGGCTCGGTGACGATGTAGCCGTCCTCGTCGGTGTCGACCTGGCCGATGACAATCTCGGATTTCGGGATGTGGCCGATCGCGACGAATGCGCCGTCGACCGCCACCTCCTCGGTCTCGCCGGTCTCGGCGTTGCGCAGGCGCACGTGGTCGAGCTTGCCGTCGCTGGCGACGAACCCCTCGGGGACGAAGGGCGTCTTGAAGTCGATGTTGGGCCGCTCCCGCGCCCGCTCCTGCATGATCTTGGAGGCGCGGAACTCGTCGCGGCGGTTGACGATCGTCAGCTCGCTGGCGAACTTGGAGACGAAGATCGCGTCCTCCATCGCCGAGTCGCCGCCGCCGATCACGATCACCTTCTTGTCCTTGAAGAAGGCGCCGTCGCAGACGCCGCAGGTGGAGACGCCAAGGCCGCCCAGCTCGATCTCGCCGGGTACGCCGAGCCGCCGCGGCTCCGCGCCCATCGCCAGAATCACCGTGCGCGCCAGGTGCTCCTCGTCGCCGAGGTAGACCTTCTGCACGCCGCCGTCGCCGAGCTCGACCCGGTCGACGTCGTCGGTGACGAAGCGGGTTCCGAAGCGCTCGGCCTGAGCGCGGAACTGGCTCATCATCTCCGGCCCCATGATCCCCTCCGGATAGCCAGGATAGTTCTCGACGTCGGTCGTGTTCTGCAGCTGCCCGCCCCACTGGAAGCCCTCGATCACGAGGGGCTCGAGATTGGCCCGCGCCGTGTAGAGGGCCGCGGTGTAGCCGGCGGGCCCGCCGCCGACGATGATCACGTTCTCGGTCTTCTTCTCGTCCGTCATATCTGCCGCCGTGAGTCTAATACTTTACTTTGTATAGTAATGGATCGTCAGGTCGCGGAGGGCGCCAGGCGGCGCTCGTCCCCTGCCCCGCGGTCGATCGGCAGGCCCTCTTCTTCCCAGTGTTGGGCCCGGGCGCGGAGCTGGAAGAAAGCGACGACACCCGGCGGGATCGGCAGCCAGAAAGCGATCAGACGGTAGATCAGGATCGCCGGGAAGACCGTCTCCTCGGGAAGGCCGAAGAGGACGAAGGCACCGATCATCCCCGCGTCTACCGCGCCGACCCCGGCCGGGGCGAGCGGGAAGAGGTTGCCGACCATGCCGAGGAAGAAGCCCTGGACGACAACGGCAAACGGGACGTGGACGCCGAAGGCTTTGAACGCCGCCCAGAGAATGCCGATGTTTGCCGCCCAGTAACCGGCGGCGCCGATCAGCGCCAGGGCGCCGTGCGAAGGATTGCGGAAGAGCCCCAGCGCGAACCTGAAGCCTTCTCCCACGGTGGCCGGAACCTTGGCGACGCCTTCGGCGACGGCGCGCAGGCGCTCGTGGCCGGAGAAGCGCGGGATCCGCAGTCCGAGGTCGGCGGGGATCAGGGCGATCAGCACGCCGACCACCAGTGCCAGGCCGGCGATCGACGCCGGAATGATCGTCAGCTCGACCGAGTCCTTGCCGGGCAGCACGTCGGTCCGCAGGAGGATCCCGAACACGATCACGGCGAGGGGATAGAAGAAGTACTGAAGGCCGAGGAACGCGACCATTCGACGGGCCACGTCGCGGCGCACCATCCCCGCTTTGCGCAGCGCCCAGTAGGTGATGGCGATCCCGCCCGCGCCGCCGGTCGAGAAGAGCCGCGTCGCGGCGAGGCCGGCCATGTTGATCTCGTAGGTCTCGCGCCAGGTCAGGCGCAGGGTGTCACCGCCAACCACCGCCTTGAAGAGGGCGATGTAGGTGCCGATCGCGACGAGGTTGAAGCCGATCGCGACGGCAATCCAAACCGCGTCGGCTTCGTGCAGCTTGCTGAGTGAATCGCCGAGCCCGACCAGCTTCGGGAAGAGGAAGTAGATCCCGATCAGCAGCAGCAGGACGAACAGCAGCGTCTGCGCGACGCGACGCGGCGTGAGCAGGGGCAGCTCGGCGCCGTTTCCGTTCGCCGACCGCTCCGGAGACACACAGGGAAGCTACCCGTTCGCGAGGCGCTCGAGGCGCCGAAGGCCCCGCGTTACGCCGTGAACCGCGGGTTCCGCAAGCGGCTCGCCACGCCGCACAGCGGCCACCAGGGTGGCACCGGCCGCGAGGTCGGTGACGTAGTGCTCGCCCAGGTAGACGAGCGCGAAGCCGAGGGTGAGGGCGTAGGCCCAGCCCGCGGTGCCAGGTCCGCGGCCGGCCTCGCTGAGAGAGATCGCCGCCATCGTCGAGGTGGCGAAGTGCAGCGAGGGCATCGCCGCCCACGGGTTTCCGCCGAGCGCGCCGTAGAGCGCTGGCCAGGCCGAGCCCCACGTGTCTTCGCCGACCGGGACCATGACCCGCCGCACGTCTTCCCCGGTCAGGCCCTGCTCGCAGGCCCACCAGGGCGGCGCCGTGGGAACGAGGAAGTAGCCGACGCAGCCGAGGTCGAAGACGGCGGCCATCTGCCGCGCGGCCCGCGGAAAACGCTGCGGGTGGCGAAGAAGGATGAAGAGCAACGCCGCGTACGGCTCGAGAAACCAGAGCCAGTGGACCCAGGTGAGGAAGCGATCGAGGAAGCGGGTGCCCGGCAGGCGCGGGACGGCGCGCTGGAGGCGCGCGTTGGGCAGGCGGCCGAACCCAATCGCGCGGTCGATCGCGATCGGGTAGCGGGTGCGGAGCCGGCGGCGCAACCGCTCCGGATCGTCGTAGGGAAGCTCGTGGGCCATCGTGAAGCCCCACATCTGCAAGGCGAAGAGGCCGATGTCGCGCTTGTGGGAGCGTGGGTAGAGCACCGCCAGGGCGAGCGGACCGGTGGCGCAGGCGACGACCGTCACCGGCGCCGGGATCCTGGCGCGACGGCGCAGCAGCGGCACCGCCACGGCCGCCGCGATTGCCCCCGCCGCAGCGGCGCGCACCGCCGCCCTCAGCGCCGGGGATGGACGGGCTCGCCTCCGCATCAGGGCGGCGAGTATAGGAGCAGGTCCCGCGCCGCCCATCAGCCTGATTAGAATGGCCGCGCTTTGGCCCCTCAGGACTCATTTCGAAACTCCGCGTGTGCGGCTGGCGAGCGCCGGAGCAAGGGGGGCAAGGACGCAGGGAGGGCTAATAGCAGCGCTATTTGCCCGACTGAGGACGCCGCACCGCGCAGCTCCGCCGCCGCCAGACGTGCGCGGGGGGGTTCGAGATGAGTCCCAGCAGTCCGGGCACGGACCAGATCGAGACCCTGCTTTGGATCGGCTTCGTTGCCGCGGCGATCCTCGTTGTCGCGGTCAACGGTGCACTGATCTACGCGCTGCGGCGATACCGCGCCGCACGCGGCGCCGAGCCGCGTGCAGAGAGAGACAGCCGCCGCCTGCAGCTGCGGGCCGGAGGCGCCCTCGCCGTCTTCGCGCTTGCCCTGCTGGTGGTCAGCCTCGTCTACACCGAGAACGCACGTGAGGCGCCGGCCAGCGGGGCAGCCGGACTGCAGGGCGAGGAGCCCCTGCGGATCGAGGCGACGGGGCAGCAGTGGCTGTGGCGCTACGACTACCCCAACGAAGCCTTCTCCTATTACAAGCTGGTGGTCCCGGTCGACACCGCGGTCGAGCTCGAGCTCGTCTCGACTGACGTCATCCACACCTGGGACGTTCCCGCGCTGGCCGGCAAGCGCGACGCGGTGCCGGGCAAGACCAACCGCGTGCTCTTCAGCGCCGACGAGGAGGGCACCTACGGCGGTCAATCCGCCACCCTCTCGGGCGAGGCCTACGCGTCGATGCGGACCGAAGTCGAGGTCGTCTCCGCAGAGGAATACGAAGCCTTCGTCGAACAGCGCAAAAGCGACATCCAGGCGGCGCAAGACCGCGTCGTCGGCCTGATCGAAGCGGGCGAAACGCCATGAGCGCGCCGGCCAAGCGCCCGGAGCTGATCGCCGACGGCATCCCGGCCCGTCGCCCGCGCTGGATCGAGCTGGCGACCAGCCCGGATCACAAGGACGTCGGCCGCATGCTGATCGTCTCGGCCCTCGGCTTCCTCTTCCTCGCCCTCGTCGAGCTGCTGCTGATGCGGCTGCAGCTGGCGATCCCGGAGAACACCTTCCTCAGCCCGGTCGGCTTTAACCGCATGCTCTCGCTCTACGGGGCGACGGCGATCTTCCTCTTCGCCGTGCCGTTCGCGCTCGGCTTCTTTTACTACGTCGCGCCGCTGCAGATCGGCGCTCGCAGCACGGCGCTGCCGCGCCTCGGTCAGATCGGCCTCTGGCTCTACGTCGCTGGGGCGACGGTGCTCTACGCCAGTCTCCTCTTCACGCCGCCGGAGGCGGGCGCCAACCCGTTGGCCCCGCTTTCGAGCCTGGCTTTCATCAGCAACAACGGCGTCGATGCCTGGGCCGCCGCGACCGGCCTGGCGACCCTTGGCTTCGTCCTGATCGCGATCGACCTGGTGGCGACCCTGCGCGAGCGCCGTGCTCCCGGGATGGCCTGGCGACGGATGCCGGTCTTCGCCTGGGGGGCGGCAATCTGCTCCTGGCTGCTGCTGGCGATCGGCCCGGTGATGGTGGCCGCCGTGACGATGCTGTTGATCGACCGTAACTTCGAAGGGATCTTCTTCGCCGGCGGCGCCGGCGGCGCGCCACTCCTCTGGCAGCACCTGAGCTGGATCTTCTTCACCGGCGCCTACATGCTGGTGCTGATCGCGGCGCTTGCGACGATCGCCGAAATCGTCGCCGCCTTCGCCCGTCGCCCGCTCGTCGGCCGCGGCGCGGTGATCGGCTCGCTGATCGCGATCGCCGTCCTCGGCACGCTGGCCTGGATGCAGAACATGATGACCGCGCCGATCGGCATCGGCTGGATGTACTTCGCGATGATCCTCTCGCTGGCGCTGATCGTCCCCTTCGGCCTCGTCCTCTTCAACCTGATCGCGACGCTGGTCGGGGGGGCGATCCGGATGCGAGCACCGCTGCTCTTCGCGGCCGGCGCCGTCTCGGCGATCTCGATCGGCCTCGCCTCCGAGATCTCCCACTCGATGGTCGCCCTCGCCTGGCGCCTCCAGCACACCACCGACAGCACCGCGGCGACCCATTTCGCCCTGGTCGGCGGTGCCGTCTTCGGCGGCTTCGCAGCCCTGCACTGGTGGTTCCCGAAGATGACCGGACGGACCATGGGCGAGAGCCTGGCGCGGATCTCCTTCTGGACGATGACGCTGGGAACGCTGCTCGCCTTCATGCCGCTCTTCCTCGCCGGCGGCTTCGAGGGGCAGGTCGTCGATGCCTATAAGTTCTTCGGCAACGGCGGCGTCGATGGCTACAACCTCCTCGCCTCGATCGGCGCCCTGGTGCTCACCGCCGGCATCGTGATGACCCTGGTCAACGCGCTCCTCAGCCGCCAGGGCGGCGCTGAGGCGGGCCATGACCCCTGGGGCGGCGACTCGCTCGAGTGGTTCGCGCTCTCGCCTCCACAAGCGCACAATTTCGACGTCCTGCCCGACGTGCGCAGCCCCCGGCCGCTGCGCGACATCCGCGAGGCGATCGACCGCCGCAGCAGCCGGCCGGCCGCGCCAGCCCGCGAGTCTCAGCCGGTAGCGTAGGCCCATGAGCGGCGCCCAGACGGCTGCCATCACGCAGCGCCCCGCCGCGCTGACCCTGCTGCGCGACCTGGTGACGCTGACCAAGCCGAAGGTCCAGTCGCTGCTGCTCTTCACCACGGTGACGACGATGTACGTGGCCGGCGACCCCTCGCTGGGCCTCGTCCTCCTCACCTGCCTCGGCGGCGCTCTTTCGGCCGGTGGCGCCGGCGCGATCAACCACGCGATCGACCGTGACATCGACCGCACGATGGCCCGCACCGCCGACCGCCCGGTGGCCAGCGGCCGCCTCTCCCCCACCGCGGCGATCGCCTTCGGTGCGCTCCTGGGCCTGTCCTCCTTCCTGCTGCTGGCGCTGACCGTAAACCCGCTGGCTGCCGCGCTCTCGCTCTCGGGCCTGTTCGGCTACGTCTTCGTCTACACGCTCTGGCTGAAGCGGACGACGCCGCAGAACATCGTCATCGGCGGTGCCGCCGGCGCCGTGCCGCCACTGGTCGCCTGGGCGGCCGTCACCGGCGGGCTCAGCGGTACCGCCTTCTACCTCTTCGCGATCGTCTTCTTCTGGACCCCCCCGCATTTCTGGGCGCTCTCGCTGCTGATGAAGGACGAGTACGCGCGGGCGGGGGTGCCGATGCTCCCGGTCGTCCGCGGCGAGGACGAGACCCGGCGCCAGATCGTCCTCTACACGGTCCTGCTCTACGCGGTGACGCAGCTGCCGTTCTGCGCCGGGGCCTTCGGGGTCGAGTACCTGGTCGCGTCAATGACCCTCGGCGGGGCCTTCATCTACTGCTCGGTGCGGCTGCTGCGCAGCGCCAACCGCCGCTGGGCTCTGCGCACCTACCTCTTCTCGCTCGCCTACCTGGCGCTGTTGTTCCTGGCGATGCCGCTCGACCGACTCGTCTGAGGCCGGGCCAGCTCTCGGCCCGGCCTCCCTGATAGAAATCCGGCCGTGGATCGCGAGACCTCCCGACGCGACATGAAAGCCGGCCTGCTGGCCGGCGGCATCGCCGCCGCGGTCTTCGCGCTCTGCTTCGTCGCCGCGACCCTCTACATCGCCTCCTGATCCGGAGCCAGCGAGCATGAGCGAGCACCGAGAGATTCCCGAGCCCGGCGAGAGGGTCTACGCGCCGCGGCCCTCGTGGGCGCCGCTGTTCTTCGCCTTCGGCATCGCCCTCGCCGTCTGCGGCCTCTTCATCGAGTTCATGGTGACCGGCTGGATCTACTCGGTGATCGGCGGCATCGTCGCGCTCGCCGCTCTCCGCAGCATGGCCCGCGGCGCGACCGGCGACTACTACCGGCTACCGCGCCGGCAAAAGGTGCGGGGAGCCGTACTACCGGTCGAGCAGATCAAATTTCCGCAGTCTTGACGTTCTGAGACCAAGCAGGTCGGGGGATGCAGGGAGGACAGTGAGGGGAGCGCACTTACGTGCGTGTCCGATCTGGACGAACGAAGACCCCGAGATGCGCCGGTCTCAGGGCGTCATGCCGGAAGTCGCCCTGTCCGAGGTCCAAACCCTGACAATGTCTCGGATCGAGAGAATGCCGGCGAGGTCGCCGTCCTCGAAGACGACGAGGTGGCGGATGCCGCGGGTCGACATCTCCGCCGCGGCGCGCTCGAGACTCCAGTCGGGAGAGGCGGCGACGACGCCCTCGCTCATGTGGCCGGAGACGCGCTCCACGTCGGGGTCCTCGCCGTTGCCCAGCGAATGCAGGATGTCGCGCTCGGTGACGATCGAGGGCACCGGCATCTCGTCGTTGACGACCAGCGCCGCCCCGGTCCCCTTCTCGACCATCCGCTGCGCAGCTTCGCGCAGCGTATGCGCGGGCCCAACGGTCAGGACCACCTCCGACATCCCTTCCCGAACCAGCATTGCACGCCCCTTTCCGGTGCTCACATGGCCTAGTGCGAATCGTTTCAAGCCTACCCGACGAGGGTCGGTGACAACCAGCCTGTCCAGGGTGCCCGCCGTATAGACTCCGGCCCGCTCCGCGCTCCACCACCGATGCCCACGCCACCGCACCCGACCCGCCTCCCGCTCCTCCTCGCCGCCCTCGCGGCGATCGCCCTGCCGGCTTCCGGCTGCGGCACGAGCAGCGCCGACGTCGAGCGGGGCCGCACCCTGTTCATCCAAAAGTGCGGCACCTGCCACGGGATGGCGCAGGCCGGAACGACGGCCCAGGTTGGCCCGGACCTCGACGATGCCTTCGCCGCGGCCCGCGCCTCGGGCCAAACGGACTCGACGATCGAGGGCGTCGTCACCGCTCAGGTGGAGAACCCGCGGCCGCTGAACGAAAACCCCGCCGTCTCGATGCCTGCCGAAATTGTCACCGGCCAGGACCTCGAGGACGTCGCCGCCTACGTCGGTGAGTACGCCGGCGTCCCGGACGCCGCGCCGCCGAAAGTGCCGGGCGGGCCCGGTGCCCAGGTCTTCGCCAGCAAAGGCTGCGGTGGCTGCCACACGTTCGCGGCAGCAGAAGCCGGCGGCACCGTGGGGCCCGACCTGGACGAAGTCCTCACCGGCCAGAGCTTCGCGATGATCGAAAAATCGATCATCGACCCCAATGCGGATATCGCCAAAGGCTTCCCGCCCAACGTGATGCCGGGCGACTACGAGTCCCAGATCAGCCCGACCGAACTGAAAGAGCTGGTCGAATTCCTCGCCGGCTCCCCCGTCAAAAAAGGCGGCGGCGGAAAATAGCGGCAGGGCCGGGCCCCGGGTCCGACGCTCTGCCGCTGGCATCATCCGAAGGCCGATGCCGCGATCTCCGCACAGCTGCATGACATGCCGGCCCCCGATCCCTCGGCATGCGTGAGCGCCTCCAGATAGCCCCCAGGCTCTACGCCAAGGTCACCCTCGTCGCGCTCGCCGCCCTGGCGCTGATCGTCCTCACCGGGGCCGCGGTGCGTCTGACCGGATCGGGGCTGGGCTGCCCGGACTGGCCCAAATGCTACGGCGGCACCGTGCCGCCGTTGGAGACCCACGCGGTGATCGAGTACGGCAACCGGCTGCTGACGGGCTTCGTTGGGATCGCGGTGATCGCGGCCAGTGCCCTCGCTTGGTTCAGGCGCCCCTTCCGCGGTCACCTGGCGCTGTTCGGCGCGATGCTGCCCCTCGGCGTCCTCTGCCAGGCGATCCTCGGCGCCCTGGTCGTCAAGTACCACCTGGCGCCGGGGCTGGTGATGGGTCACTTCATCCTCTCGATGCTCTTGCTCGACGCCGCCTTCGCACTCGCCTGGTGCGCCCGGTACGAGCCCGGCGAGCGCCGCGCCTCGACGGACCGGCTCGGCGTTTGGTCGGTCCGCGCCCTGATCCCGCTCGGCCAGTTGACGATCCTCGCCGGCACGATAGCCACCGGCTCCGGCCCGCACGCGGGCGCCCACGAAGGCGAGCTAGTCCACCGCTTCGACTTCCAGGGCGTCGAGACGCTGGAGTGGGTCGTCCAGCGCCACTCGGCGATCGCCGCGATCTTCGGCATCGCCACGATCGCCGTCTGGCTGCTCCTCCGGCGCCCCGGGGGTGACAGACGCGCCATCCGACCCCTGAGCGTCGTCATCGGCCTCCTGGCCCTCCAGGGCGCGGTCGGCGGCCTCCAGTGGGCCTGGGAGCTCCCCTCCGAGCTCGTCTGGCTCCACATCGCCCTCGCCACGGGCACCTGGCTGGCGATGCTCTGGGCCGTCGCGACGGCCGGCCGACTGGAGCCGCGGCGCGCTGCGGACCCCGTCGCCAGCGAGTCGGCCCAGGCCGAGAAGCCGCCGGCTTCAGTCGCCGCCTAGAGCTGGGTGACGATCAGCCCGATTTGCGAAGCAAAGAGAGCCACCAGTGCCACGATCATCGTGCGTTGCAGGGCGCTGATCTCTCCGCGTAGCTCCTTGAACCCGTCGTCCATCCGCCGCGCCAACTCGTCAACGCGCTCTCCAAGGGCGTCGACCTTGTAATTGAGATGGTCGAGGCGATCGGCGGTCCAGCTGATCCTCATGTTCTCCATGATGCCAGGATCATGAGACAACTCGTTTCACGCGTGGTGCGCTGAATGTGCCAATTCTGAGAATCCTCAGCGGCGCTTCAGCCATCGGTATCCGTAGGTGGCGCCAAGGCAGAGCAGCACCAGCCCCCAGAGCGCCCCGACGAGCGGGCGGGTGAGCAGAGTCAGAACGATGACCGAGGCCGCAGCCGCCCCGACGATCAGCACCCAGCGGAAGACCGCCGCCTCGGAGAGCCTCAGCGCCGCCTCCGGCCCTGCGGTCGGGCGCAGCGACGCGGCGCCTTGGGGCTCGCCCGCTGCGGCCGGCAGCGCTTCCTGACGCAGCGGGCTTTACCTCGGACCCGGCGCTTGCCTTGAGGGCACGGACGCCTTTTGCCGAGCACAGGAGCGGTGAGGTTAGGCGGGCTCGAATTGGACAGGGGCAGGTTGCCGCCGAAAGCCGCCCCACTCCCCGACGGACAGGCGCCGCCATTGGCACCGGCAACGATTTCGAAGGAGGACGTGGCGACGTGGGGGCTCCCCGGTGCGGACCACGGGCTCATCAGGGCCGCGACGAGGAATTCGTCACATTCAGGCGGCGTCAGGAACAAGCCGTTGGCCATCCGCGCGCCGACGTGGGAGAGCGGGAGCTGCGGGAGGTCGTCGAAGGTGGCGGTTAGCTGTTCGGCGGCCGGGTCGTATTCGACCTCCCCTGCCTGCTTGACAAGAATCCCGAGCTGCGCATCCTTGACGACGACGTAGAGGGCGCCACCCTGGGCCGCGAAGACCAGGCCTTCGAGAACCGTGCCCGGCAGCAGGGGGGTCTCCGCTTCGACCGTACCGACCTGCGAAGCCAGCGGACAACCGGCACCGGGCGCGGAGGCAATCGTCTCCTGCGCGAGCTGAGCCGGCGTGCAGCGCGAGAGGCTCTCGGCGGCGGTGGGGTTGACGATCATCCCTTCGGGCAGGTCGAGCACCATTTTCTTCATCTCGGACTGGGCGACACCTTTGGGGTTGTCGAGCCCGACGTCGAAGACATCGAGGTCGACGTCGAAGCCCGAAGGGCTGTCGGCCAGATCGGTGGTTGGCTGAGCAACGACCCGGGGAGAGAAGCCGAGGTTTTTGCAGCCGGTGAGGCCAAGCCCCCCGACGGTCGTGGCGAAGAGCTCCGGGGGAGCGTCCCAGGAGGCGGCCTCGAACCCGATCCCGGGCGATGCGGCGCAGCTGCGCGGCAAGGTGAGGAGGGGCCGTTGATGAATATTGGCCGGACAGCTTGCGACCAGGAAGGCGCAGCGGCCGCGGTCAGCGTCATGGGCGGGGTCAGCGGGAACGCCCCAGACCGATATGCGGACGCTGTAAAAGAGGGCCGCCTGGGTGAGGTCGATCACTTCGAGGTAGCCGTTATGTGGTGGCGCCTGCTCGATCCCCAGCTCTGCCACGACCGGCTGGCCGGCCGCCACGAATCCAACCCTCGCCGCCCTGCCGTCGACGGGCAGGAGCCTGTAAAGCGGCGCTGGATCACGGAAATCGGGAGTGCCTGCCAGCACCGGCCCCGAGCTCGAGGCGGTGACCCGGGCAATCCCCACCGCGGTAGTGTCAGAGCAGGCGTTCTCGTCATCTTTGATGTTCGACAAAGTCCGCCATCGGACAGGCCGGCACCGCGGTTGGATGGAGGACGAGGCCCGTCGGATAGTCGATGCGCAGGTGACGGAGATCGCCGTCCGGAGATTCGAAGCCGGCGCCTTCGGTCGTATTCAGCCGCAGAGTCGTCGCCAGCACGAAGGGGTGGGAACCCGCCTGAGTCGCTGACGACCCATCGCCCTCGCCGAAGGTGACGTCGACCTCCTCGAAGCCGAACGCGGCCAGCGCGCTGGCCGGCGCGAGCGTAAGCAGAGCCCCAACGATGCAGAGAATGAACGAAAACCGCTTCAGACGGTCAGAGGATATAGACCGTCGTGTAGACGATGATCCACATCACATCCACGAAGTGCCAGTAGATGCCCGCTACCTCGACGCCGAGGTGGTCCTTTGCCGCCGGCCCGAAATGGCCGCGGAAGGCGCGGATGGAGGCGAAGCTGAGCAGCATTAGGCCGACGAAGACGTGGGCGCCGTGCAGGCCGGTGAGGCTGTAGAAGATCGAGCCGAAGCCGAAGTCACGGGCACTGAAGCCGATGTGGACGTACTCGTTCATCTGGATGAAGAGGAAGGTCGCGCCGAGCAGCCAGGTCAGGACGAGGCCCAGTTTGAGGCCGGCGTGGTTGCCCTTGCGGATCGACTCCAGGGCGTAGTGGATCGTGAAGCTGGAGGAGACGAGGATCGCCGTGTTGATGCCCGCGACCGCGACCGGCAGCTCGAAGGGCTCCGGCGGCCAGGCCTCGGGGTCGACGACGACACGAAGGAAGAAGTAGGCGGCGAAGAAGGCGCCGAACAGCATGATCTCGGAGACGATGAAGAGCAGGATCCCCAGCGTCTGCCGGTCGATTCGAGAACTCTCGTTGGCCTCGGGCGGCCCGTGGTGCTCGTCGTGCGCGTGACCCAGGGCTACGCTCGCGCTCTCCATCAGCCCTCCCCTCCCTCGGCTACGGCGGCGGCGACGGCGGTTGCGGGCCTGCCGACCTCGAGGTGCTCGACCTGCTTGTCGGTGATCTCGCGCGTGCGGCCAACCAGATCCTCGTCAAGCCAGCGCGAGGTCTCGCCGGCGAAGGTCGAGATCAGCACCTCGTCGATGCGGTAGTGCTCGATCGCGTTCTGCACGGCGTGGAAGGGATCAGGGCTCATCGGTTGGCCGGTGGCATCGATGTCGGCGCGGTAGAGCTCGGCGAGAGTCGACGCGAGGTCGCGCACGATCTGCGGCTCCGAGACGTCATCGGTCCGCGGGCAGACGATCGTGTAGCGGTGCGGGCTGGCGGCGGCGCGCTCCTTGAGCCGGTTGACGAGGTCCGGCGTCGCCACGGTCTGAGTCGCGACGACGAGGGTGTGGATCACGTCCCAGCGGATCGAGTCGTCCTCGATCCGGACCGGGATGTGGGTAACGGCGACATCCGGCTCGAAGCGGCTCCGCGCCCACTCGACCAAATCCTTGCGAATGAAACCGAAGCGCGTATCGCTGGCGCAGGAGAGCAGGACCTCGCCGGGCTCGTGCGCGCGCACGGCGTCGTCGAGGGCCAGCGCCGGGTCGCGGTCCATCACCTCGCCGACCGACTCGATCCCGTACTCGGAGAGGATCGACATCGTCACCTCGACCCGCGCCCTGGCCGCATCCCGCAGTTCGCCGGAGTCGATCAGCTGGCCGACGGCCGGCTGGTTCTGCGGCGCGGTAACGGCGACGAAGGGAACCTTCTCGGCCCGCTCTTTTACAGCCTGCACGAGCTTGCGCCCACCGGCGACCTCGTTGAGGAAGAGCAGCAGCGGTCGGCCCTCGGCACTCACGGCGTTCACGTCGAGCCCACCGTCGCCGGAGTCGGTTTCTCGGCCTCGGCCGCTTCGCCGCCCATGATCGCGTGGCGGGCGCCGGGCACGCCGAACTCGTAGGGACCGCCGACCACACGCGGGATCTCGTCGAAGTTGAAGATCGGCGGCGGCGAGGAGACCTGCCACTCGATCGTCTTCGCCCGCCAGGGGTTGGCGTCGGCGCGCGGGCCGTACTTCCAGCTGACGACCATGTTGTAGAGGAAGACCAGCTGGGCGGCGCCGAGCATGAAGGCGAAGACGCTGATCAGGAGGTTCCAGTCGCCGAACTGGGCGGCGTAGTCAGAGACCCGTCGCGGCATCCCGTCCATCCCCACCCAGTGCATCGGCACGAAGGTGCCCCAGGTGCCGAGCAGGGTGCCCCAGAAGTGGAAGCGGCCGAGCCGCTCGTCGTACATCCGGCCCGTCATCTTCGGGAACCAGTGGTAGACACCGGCGAAGATCGTGAAGACCGAGCCGCCGAAGAGCACGAAATGGATGTGGGCGACGATGAAGTAGGTGTCGGAGACGTGGATGTCGATCGGCACCATGCCGAGCATGACGCCGCTGATGCCGCCAATCGTGAAGGTGACGATGAAGGCAAGCGCGAACAGCATCGCCGTCGAGTAGGTGTGGATCTTGCCGAAGAAGAGGGTCCCCAGCCAGGAGAAGATCTTGATCCCGGTCGGCACCGCGATCAGCAGGGTCGTGATCATCATCGGCACCCGCAGCCAGCTGAACATGCCGGCGACGAACATGTGGTGCGCCCAGACCGAGTAGCTGAGGACGACGATCCCGATCAGCGCCAGCGCCATCAACCGGTAACCGAAGATCGGTTTGCGGGCGTGCGTCGAGATGACCTCGGAGATGATCCCGAAACCGGGCAGCATCATGATGTAGACGGCCGGGTGCGAGTAGAACCAGAAGATGTGCTGGTAGCTGACGACGTCACCGCCGCCAGCGAACTCGAAGAACTGGGTGCCGATCGCGCGGTCGAAGAGGACCATGAACTGAACGCCGGCGATGAAGGGCGTCGCGGCAACGACCAGCAGCGAGGTCGAGAGGTTGGCCCAGACCAGCAGCGGCATGCGCCAGAAGTTCATTCCGGGCGCACGCATGGTGATGATCGTGACCAGGAAGTTGAGCGCGGTCGCGATCGAGGAGGCGCCGGCGAACTGCACTCCTAAGTTGAAGAAGGACTGGCCTAACGGCGCCCCGGTCGAGAGCGGCGCGTAGCCGGTCCAGCCGGTGTCGAAAGCGCCACCGGGAGCAAGGAAGCTGCCGATGAAGAGTATGCCGGCGATCGGCAGCATCCAGAAGCTGAGCGCGTTGAGGCGCGGGAATGCCATGTCGGGCGCGCCGATCATCAGCGGCAGCACGTAGTTCGCGAGCCCGGCGAAGACCGGGATCACGAAAACGAAGATCATCAGCACGGCGTGGGTGGAGAAGAGGCCGTTGAAGGTCGAGGCGTCGACGATCTGGGCGCCCGGCTGGGCCAGCTCGGCGCGGATCATCATCGCCATCAGGCCGCCGATAAAGAAGAAGACGAAGGTGGTGACGACGTACTGGATGCCAATCACCTTGTGGTCGGTGTTGAAGCGGAAGTAGTCGCGCCAGCTGTGGGCGCCGTGCTGGGAGTGGTCCTCGGGAATCGTCGGCATGCCCGCCGCCCAGCGCAGCCAGTAGTCGAAGCAGCCGAAGCCGGCGAGGAAGCCGAGCGGTCCGGTGACCAGCGGCACGACGATGTGCGGGTAGCCGGTCTGCTCCGTCTGGAAGATCGGCAGGCCGGAGATCTCGCGCAGGACGACGACGAGGCCAAAGCCAAAGGCCGCCGCCAGCGCCGCACCGAGCGCGCCGCGAATCCAACCGGGACGCTTGATCGCAGCCGTCATCAGATGATCGACTCCCTGGCCATCTGCTTCTCCATTATGCCCCTCCGGCCCCGACGCCAATCGGGTCGGCGGCGGTGTCCTGGACGACGGCCTCCATCAGCGGGTCCGGCACTTTCCGCTCCAGGCCATCGACCCATTTGCGGAACTCGGCGGGCGGCTCGACCACGACTTTGGCCCGCATCGTCGCGTGGCCGAAACCGCAAAGCTCGGTGCAGATCAGCTGGTAGGTCCCGGGCTTGTCCGGCGTCACGATCGCCGTCGTCGTTATCCCCGGGACGTTGTCCTTCTTGATCCGCCACTCGGGCACCCAGAAGGAGTGGATGACGTCGAGGGCGTGCATCTTGAAGTGGACCTGGCGGTCGACCGGGACGTGCAGCTCGCCCTCTGACCAGGCCTCGTCCTTGCCCGGGTAGCCGAAGCTCCAGGCGAACTGCTGCGAGAAGACCTGCGACCGTGAGCGGGTTCTCGGCCGGCTCCTCGATCTCGTCGAGGACGGCCCAGCTGTAGCCGGCGCCGAAGAGGACGATGATCGTCGGGATCACGGTCCAGGCGACCTCGAGCCGCGTGTTGCCGTGGATCGGCTCGCCGTCGGACTCGTCGCCCGGCTTGGCTTTGAACTTCCACAGCGCGTAGAAGAGCATCACCATGACCAGCGAGAAGACGAAGGCCGAGAGGACGATCATCACGTCGAGCAGCGTGTCGATCGGCCCAGCCGCGGTGGAGGCCCCCTGGCCATTCCAATTGATCGGCACCATGATCAACGAGATCACCGCCGTCAACGCAAGCGTGGCGGCGAGCATCTTCGCTATCGGGAGGCGGCCCAACATCGGCGGGCGGGCATTCTATTGAAGCGGCGGCGGGAGGCTTTTAGCCTCAAATGACGCCCGGCACAAAGGCCGCCTGAGGCTACTCGGGTGCGGGAAGCTCGTCGAGGCGGCCGGCCGAGGCGGCCAGCATCCCGCGCGCCACGCCCTCCCAGCTCCAGAGCCGCTGCGAGGTGGAAACCAGTGCCTCGCGGGCGGCGGCGCGCTCGACCTCGGGGAGGCGCAACCAGGCGTCAAGACGCTCGGCGATCGCCTCGATGGCGCCGATCTCGACCGGGAACGAGGTCAGTCGGGCGACATCGGGTGGCAGCGCCGCCGCCAGCTCGCGCGAGACCTCGCGCATGCCGGAGTGCCCGGCGGAGATCGGCAGCGCCCCGCAGGCGGCGGCCTCGGCGGCGACCATCCCGAAAGCCTCGGGAAAGGTGCTCGGCATGACCAGCACCTCGGCATCGGGGAGCAGCTCGGCCACCTCGTCGTGCTCGAGCCGGCCGACGAACTCGACCGAGTCGGCGAGGCCGCGTGCCGCCTCGACGTAGCCGGCGGGCGGATCGGCCAGGAAGGCCGAGAGGATCGGCAGCGGCTCGTCTTCCCCGCCCTCGAGCCCGCGACCAAGCCGTGCCACCTCCCGCGCGTCGTCGAGATCGCCGGCGTCCAGGGCCACCAGCAACCGCCTCAGTCCCTGCTCGTACTCGCCGTAGCCCGCGACCTGCAGCCGCGCCTTGGGGTGCTTCGCGACGACCAACGGCCACGCCGCCAGCAGGAGATCGACCCCCTTGGACACGATGAACTTGCCGACGAACACCACCCGCGGACCCCTCCGAGCGTCGGGGCCCGCGGGCCGGAAACGCTCGATGTCTACGCCAGGAGGACCAAGCCTGGTCTTCGCCTCAAGGCCAGGCACTTCCGGCAGCGCCGCCCACAGCGACTCGGCGGTATGGCGCGAGCCGACGAGGACGCAACTGGCCGCGCGCATGCCCTCTTCGGCATAGGGGAGGAAGCGCGGGTGCGGTTTGACCGTGTACTCGAGCGCGGAGCCGTGGATCTTGGCGGCAAAGGAGCCAACGCCGGCGCGGGCCAGGATTGCGGGTCCCATCACCAGATGGCCTGCCAGCGCGGCGTCGAAACCGCCAACAGACTCCGAGACCTGCCGGACCGCATCGACGTTGGTGTCGATGTAGCGCTGCAGCTCCTCCTCGGTTAGTTCCGGGAATGCCTTGACCTCGAAGCCCTCGTACGGGTCTTTGACATAGACGGGAAGCAGGCCGTGGATGTCGGGATTGTGGATCTCGACGCCGTCCAGCTTCACCTGTCGGTCCTGGCAGAGCAAATGGATTTCGTGCCCGAGCCGGGCCAGCGCCGTCGCCAGATTGGTCGAGTAGATGTTGCTGCCGGTGCCGCGCAGCATGTAGCCGTGGAAGAGCAGAACCCGCATCGGTTCCGCGCAAGCTATTAGTGTTCGCGGCCGTGAACGCGAAGCAGCTCTACCGGATGCGTGCCCCGGCCTCCGGCCGCGAGGCCCTCGCCCCCGCCGAGCCCGGCTCGGTCTACCTCGACCGCGAGACCGGCGAGGAGATGGAGCCGGTGGCAATGGTCCTCCCCCTCGCCCCCTCCGACTCAGCCCTGCCGCGCACCCCCGAGAACCTGCGCGCCTGCCGCCGCTGCGACCAGCTGATCGGCCTCGACGTCAGCGATTGCCCCTACTGCGGCCTCCGCCAAGAAGCGCTCTAGGACTTTTTCCGCGGCGCCGAGCTGCGTTCTTCGCGCCAGAGCTCGAAGCCCTCTGGTCCGAGACGAATGCCTATGGCTATGGCGAGGAAGCCGATCAAGATCAGCTGCGTTGCTCCCGCACCGGCACCTGTGATTGCTACGACGACCACCGTGAGCGTCACGACGATCGCCACGGTAGTGAGATCGCTTCGGACAGAACGTTTCATACCCGGGAGACTACCTGAGCCAACAGCGCGACGAGGTAGAGAGCGGCTCCGGCGCAGAAGCCCAGGAAAAGACCCCACCGGACCGCTTCGTCGCGCCTCTCCTCGGTAGCCATCGTGAAAGCGACCCCAGCCAGCACGGTCCCGGTCGTGGCCGTCATGACCGGCAATCCGAGACCAATCGTGTCCGGCCACGGATCTTCCACCCGCGGCAAGAGTGCGAGAACAAGCAGCCAAGGAATGATCGGCCCCATGCCCCGACCCTGACCGGAGCCGACGCACGCGTGGCGCGCTGAATGTAAAACCTTCCGCCCAGCTCCGCGAATTCTTTATGGCATCGATCGCTCGGGTCTTGCCGTAGGGGGATGGACCGCCAGACCGGCGTCGGGTACTCCTCCGAACGTTTTGCGCGGGAGGAGAGGAGCTCGTGGAGGCGTCAGCAGCAACCCCTCTCCATCGACGAGTTGCGAGTGAGGAGGAGTGCCCGACGCCGGTCCGCTGGCTGGCGCGACGCCTACGGCTGCTGAACGACGGTGGCCGTGTAGAGCAGCCGCGCGTTGGAGTAGTAGCACCCATACGTCTTCGTTTTGCCCACACCCTGCTGAGGCCGCCCCGTCTGAATGTCTTCTTTGGAGGAGCAGTGGTCCGGTTTGCGGCTGCCGCGCCAGGTGTTGTCGTCTTCGACGTTGAAGGCGAACATCGGCGCCCAGGTCGGGATCGTCAGCGCGACGACCTGTCCTTTGAGGACCGAGAGCGGGTGGTCGAGGGCGAAGATCACGGTGCTGCCGAAGTAGCGGTTCAGCGTCTGCAGCGGGCTCTGGCGGACGAGGGTGTATTCGGGCGGTTTGGAGTCCTCCACGGGGCGCAGAACGCCGATCCGGGCCTGCGACGGTTTGCCGAGGAATTCGTTGAAGAAGCCAACCTCGTCGGTCGTTTTGGCCGAGTCGACCCGCGAGGGGCGCGCGAGGGTGATCGACCAGGCGATGATTTTGCCGTCGAAGGGCACCTCGTAAGGACGGGGCACGCCGCCAGCGATTGCCTGGAAGCCGGTGACGTGGCCCTCGACGCGGCAGGGAACGACCTCGACGTTGTTGACGATTTTGCCGGGGCAGGACGGCGGCGGGGTGGAATCGGTGCGCCCGAGGACGACGACACGGGCCGGGGCCGATTCCGCATCCCCGGGCCAGGCCGTGGCGACGACCGCCGCCAGCAGACAGCCGAAGAGCGCCGCGACGAGGGCGCGGGTACGGCGCGAGGTGATTTCGCCTGCTCTCAACAAGATTCTCAATCTGCAACCCGCTCCCGGTGGGGTGGTTGCGGCCCGGATTCTGCCGTTGGGCCGGGGTTGATGGCGCTTTCTGGGCGGAATGCACGATCCCTCCCCGATAGGGTTGCCTGACGAAATGGACGTTTCCGACCGCAGCGACGATTTCATCCCCACCGGCCTCGCCTCGCTGGGCATCGAGGCGGACGAGACCGAGCTGGCGATAATCGCAGCCGTGCACCAGATCTTCTGGCCCCCGATCCAGGGCCTGCTCGCACTCGATCTGGGCGACGTCGAGCCGGAGCGCAACCCGGACCTCTCGCGAGCGCCGCGGTGAGCGCCGCGCTCGACCTCCCGCTGCGCGAGCAAGCGGCCGCGATCGCCGCCGGCGACGTCGACGCCGGCGAGCTGCTCGACGCGAGTCTGGAGCGGATCGAGCAGCGCAACCCCGCGATCAACGCGGTGGTCGAGACCTTCCCGGAGCGCTCGCGCGAGATGCTCGCCGCTGCGCCGCGCGGACCCCTCTACGGGGTGCCCGTCGTAGTCAAGGACGAGTGGCCGCTGCCCTGGCGGGCGCAGCGCTTCGGTGCCGCCGAGCTGATGCGGCCGACCGCCCCGGGCGAGTCCGGTCCCTACCGCGCCCTGCGCGACGCCGGCGCGGTTGTCGTCGGGGTCGGCAACATGCACGAGCTGGGCGCCGGCAGCACCGGCAACGTCTCCGTCTACGGGCCCTGCCGCAACCCGTGGGACACCGAGCGCTGCCCCGGCGGGTCTTCAAGCGGGCCGGCATCGTCGGTCGCCGCGCAACTCGTCGCCGGGGCCGTTGGCGCCGACGGCCTCGGCTCGGTCCGCTTCCCGGCCGCCTATTGCGGGCTGACCGGCCTCAAGCCGACCTTCGCCCGCTCGGCGATGGACGGGCATCACCTGGCGCCGGTCACCGACCTGATCGTCTCCGGACCCCTCTGCGCCGACGCCGCCGACTGCCGCCTGCTCGGCTCGGTCCTGTGCGGCGAAGAGCTGACCGCCGGCGACGCGTCCGGCCTGCGCATCGGCGTCGTCCGCGATCCGGTCTCCGAAGACGTAACGGCGGAGGTCCGCGAGGCCTGCGAGGCCGCAATCGATGCGCTGCGCGCAGACACCGGTGGCGAGGTGCGCGAGATCGTCCTGCCGGATCTCGTCCCGGCGACCCTCGCCGCCATTCTGCTGATCAACGCCGAGGGCCTGGAGGGGACGACGCCCCAACAGTTCAACGAGATGCACTCGGACCTGAGCCCGCTCGCCCGCGCCGTCCTCAAGTACCGCCTGCTGCTGCCGGCGCCGGCGCTGGTCCAGGCCGGGCGCCTTCGCACGCTGATGCGCCGCCGCCTAACCGAGCTGTTCGAGCAGGTCGACGTGATCGCCTGGCCAACCGTGCCGGCTCCGGCACCGCCGCTCGACTCACCGATGGTCGAGCTGCCCTCGGGAGCCCACAGCGCGGACCAGGCCAACGTGCGCGGCGCCGCCCTCGCCAACCTGACCGGAATCCCCTCGATCAGCGTCCCGGTCGGACTCGGCGCCGAGGGTTTGCCGCTGGCGCTGCAGCTGCAGGCTGCCTGGGGGCGCGACGAGCTGCTGCTCGACGCTGCGGAGGCGCTGGAGCGGGCCAACGGGCGCCGCTGGGTGGAGTCGAAGCCGCCGCTGGCCGAGGCCGAGCCGACGGGGGCATAGCAGTGCGCGCGATCGTCGTCGAAGGCCTCGAACGCGCCTTCGAGGAGGTGCGAGCGGTCCAAGGCGTCGACCTGCAGGTCGAGGAGGGGGAAATCTACGGCTTCCTCGGACCCAACGGCGCCGGCAAGACGACGACCGTGCGGATGCTGACCACCCTGCTGCTGCCGACCGGCGGCAGCGCCACCGTCGCCGGGCACGACGTGGTCGGCGAAGCGCGCGCGGTGCGCGCCTCAATCGGCGTCGCCCTGCAGGAGGCGGCCCTCGACCCGCTGATGACCGGGCGCGAGCTGATCCGGCTGCAGGCGACGCTGCAGGGACTGCCCAACGCTGAGGGACGGCATCGGGCCGACGAGCTGCTGGAGCGGGTAGACCTGGTTGCCGCCGCGGACAGGCGCGTCGGCACGTACTCGGGAGGCATGCAGCGTCGCCTCGACCTCGCCGCGGCGCTTGTGCACCGACCGCGGGTTCTCTTCCTCGATGAGCCGACCACCGGACTCGATCCGGTCAGCCGCAAGACGATCTGGGAAGAGGTGCGCGAGCTGAACGACGACGGCACCACGGTCTTCCTCACCACCCAGTACCTGGAGGAGGCGGACCAGCTTGCTGACAACGTCTCGATCATCGACCGCGGCAGGCTCGTCGCCGAAGGGACGCCGGAGTCGCTGAAGGCGGAAATCGGCAACCCGCACATCCAGCTGCAGCTCGAGGAGGGCTCGATCACGAAGGCGGAGGAGATCTGCGCCGGGATCGGCAAGCTGATGCCGCCCAAGGACGGCCGCACGGTCCTGCTCGAAGTCGCGCACGGTGCCGCCGACATCCCGCGGGTCGTGCGGGCGCTCGACGAGGCGGGCATCGGGGTCGCCTCGCTGGAGCTGGTCCAGCCGACGCTCGACGACGTCTTCGTCACCAAGACGGGACACCACCTCGAGCAGGACGAGGAGCTCGGTGAGGAGGAGCCGGCGCCAGCGTGAGCGGCCTGGCGACGAACCTGCGGGTCGTGGCGGCGCTCGGCGGACGCTCGATCCGCCAGACCTTCCGGCGGCCGCAGTTGATGGCGCCGATCGTCGTCTTCCCGACGCTGTTGCTGGCGATCCAGACCGGCGGCGCCGGGGCCGCGGTGAACCTGCCCGGCTTTCCCCCGGTCCAGAGCTTCCTC
Organism: uncultured Solirubrobacterales bacterium; assembly: GCA_963817945.1. GTDB lineage: Bacteria > Actinomycetota > Thermoleophilia > Solirubrobacterales > 70-9 > VRUE01. Next base: position 85,408 of record CAWFQH010000005.1, read on the forward strand.
CAGTTCATGCTGGCCGGCGCGATGATGCAATCGCTGATGCTGGCGGCGAACAGCGGTGGCATCGCGCTTGCCGTCGACATCGAGATGGGCTTCACCGACCGCCTTTTCGCGGCGCCGATCTCGCGCTACGCGGTCGTGTTGGGCCGTTTGGCCGGAACGGCCGCGCTAGGCGTCGCCTCCGCCCTTTGGTTCTTGGCCGTCGGCCTGATCTTCGGGGCGGAGATCGCCGGCGGCGTGCCGGGGGCACTGGTGGCGGTCGGGCTGGCGGGTGCGGCGACCGTCGCCATCGCCGGCCTCGGCGCGTCGGTGGCGCTGCGGACCGGACAGGCGAGCATCGTCCAGGGGCTGTTTCCGCTGATCTTCGTCGTCCTCTTCCTCTCGACCGCCTTCTTTCCGGAGGGGCTCATGATCGAGCCGGCTCAGACGATCGCCAAGTACAACCCGCTAAGCCTCGTGGTCGAGGGGATCCGCGAGCCGATCGTCGCGGGCGTGCACGGCAGCGAGGTGCTTGCTGCGGCACTGGCGATCCTCGGCATCGGGGTCTTCTCGCTTCTCCTCAGCGCGCGCGCCCTGCGCCACCGGCTGAAGGCAGGTGGGTGAGGTGCGCCGGCAGGACATCGCCACGATCCTCGCCCTCGTCAATCGCTCCAAGAACGAGCTGCTGCGTGTGCCGGGCGCCGCCATCCCGGGCGTGCTGGCGCCGACCATCTTCTTCCTCGGACTCAACGGCGTCTTCGGCAGCCTCACCCAGCTGACCGGCTTCACCACCGACAGCTACTCGAGCTTCCTGATTCCGGTCAGCGTCCTGCAGGGAGCCGGCTTCACCGGGGCCGCGACCGGCGTCAACCTCGCGCGCGACATCGAGCAGGGCTGGCTCGACCGGCTGCTCGTCTCCCCCGCCCCGCGCTGGGTACTGCTGGCCGGGATGGTCGTCGCCGCCAGCCTGCGGGCCTTCATCCCCGCCTCCGCTGTGCTCCTCGTCGGCTTCGGCATCGGCGCCCACTGGCCCGGCCTCGACGGACTCGTCCTCACCTACGCGATGGTCGCCGTCACCGCCGCCGTGGCCGCCTGTTACGCCTCCAGTCTCGCCCTCCACTACAAGAGCCAGTCGGCGGCGCCGCTGATGCAGGCCGGCATGCTGGCGTTGATCCTGATGACGACCGCCTACGCGCCGATGGAGCTGCTGCAGGGCTGGCTGCAGGACGTCGCGCGGCTCAATCCGATGACCCTGGTCGTCGACGCGGTTCGCCAGGGCTTCGTCGGCACCGTCGCCTGGGAGGAGACCTGGCCAGCGATCGTCGCCCTCTCCGGCATGCTGGCGCTGGTCGGGGCACTCTCGCTGCGCGGGATGCGCCGCACGGCGCTGTGAGCGCGGGCGCGGCGACCGTTCAGCGGACGGCCGAGCGGGTCCTGCGGCAGAACTGGCTCGAAGGCGAGCGCGACGGGGTGCCGTTCGCCTACACCCGGCCGAGCCCAGGCCGCTACCCCTGGCAGTGGTACTGGGACTCCTGCTTCGCGGCGATCGTCTGGCGCCGCTTCGACGCCGGCCGCGCCCGGGCCGAGCTGAAGACCCTGCTGGCGGCGCAGCGCGAGGACGGGTTCATCGGCCACACCGTCTTCTGGGATCGCCCCGTCTCGCTCGCCCGGCTCCCCTTCTACAACGTGCTCGCGCGGAGCTCATTCCAGACTGGAACGATCCAGCCACCACTGCTGGCCTGGACCTGGCGGGTCGCCGTCGGCGATCCGGGCGCCGAGCCCCGGATCGCCGCGCAGGTGGACTGGCTCGCCTCCAACCGCGACCTCGACGGCGACGGGCTGCTCTGGATCCTCCAGCCCGACGAGTCCGGGCTCGACGCCTCGCCGAAGTTCGATCCGGTCTGGGGCCGGCGGGCCAACGGCCATGTCGGCTTTCCCTGCCTGGTGCGCCGCAACCGCAAGCTCGGCTTCGACGCGCGGAGGGTGCGCGACAGCGGCGGCCCGGTCGTTTGCGAGGTCCTCGTCAACACGCTCTGGTCCCTGTCGCGGCAGGCTCTGGGACGCTCATCGGCGACGCCGGCACTGGTCGAGCGGCTCTGGGACGAGCGATGCGGCGCTTTTCTCGACGAGGTCCAGCCGGGGGGTACCCGGCCCGCGGTGCTCACCTGCGCCGCGCTGGTCCCGCTCGCGCTACCCGACCTGCCGGAGGAGATCGGGCGGCGGCTAGTGGAGGAGCATTTGCTCGTCGAGGACCGCTTCCTCACCGCGGTCGCACCTCCGTCGGTTGCCGTATCCGAACCCAGCTACGAGCCGGATGGCGGCCGCGGCCCGATCCGCCGTTACTGGCGCGGCCCGACCTGGGTCAACACGGCCTGGCTGGTCTGGCTGGGAATGCGCCGGCTGGGCTACCACCAGGAGGCGAACCGGATGGCGGCCGGCCTGATCGGCGCGGTCGAACGCGAAGGCCTGCGCGAGTACTACGACCCACGGAGCGGCCGCGGTCTCGGCGCGAAGGACTTCGCCTGGTCAGCGCTCATCACCGAGCTAGCGGACCCGAGATAGCTGCCCGCCGCCAGGCCGACTATTTGTAGCGGTAGGTGATGCGTCCCCTATCCAAGTCATAGGGGGAGAGCTCAATCTTGACCCGGTCGCCAGGCAAGATGCGGATGTAGTGACGGCGCATCTTGCCCGAGATGTGCCCAAGCACCTCGTGGTCGTTGTCGAGTTTGACCCTGAACATCGTGTTGGGGAGGGCCTCGGTGATCTCGCCCTCCATCTCGATCTTCTCCTCTTTTCCCATGCAGCTGGGAGCGTATCTCAAGGGTCGGAGAGCGGCTCAACCGCGCAGGCGCCGGGCCAGCTCGATCGCCCCCTCGCGGGTCGCGATCTCGTCGGCGTACTGGGCGGCCTCCAGCTCGGCCAGTAGCTTCCCTAGCTCCGGCCCGGGCTCGATTCCGAGCTCGGAGGCCAGCTCGGTGCCGCGTACGAGCGGCTCGGGCGGGCCGCCGCGGCGCCAGTCGAGGGCGGCTGCCAGCATCTCGCGGGCCAGCTTCAGATGAGCCTCGATCGCCTCTTCGGTGGCTAAAGGTCCGCCGCCGCGGGCGGAGAGACGGTCGGCGACGGTGAGCAGGGTGACATCGGCTGCGACGGGCTCGGTCGCCCGCAGGTACTCGTGCACGCGGCGCGGAGGCAGCGGTGCCTCGTGGACGAGGAAGCCGAGGCGCAGGTGGTGCAAGGTCAGGGCACGAAGGTGTGCGGTCAGCGCGCGGCTGGCGCGGAGGCGGCGGCAGATGGTGTCGACGATCTCCGCGCCGACGCTGTCGTGGCCGATGAAGGTGACGTAGCCATCGCGTTCGCCACGCGTCGCCGGCTTGCCGATGTCGTGCAAAAGAGCACCGAAGCGCAGGGCAGTGCCGCGGGACATCTCGTCGGCCAGCGGCTCGTCCAACAGCTCGCGCGTTTCAACAGCCCGATCGCCCGCGAAGCGATTCAGGTCAGCCTCAACCTCGAGCGTCCGCTCCAACACCGCCAGCGTGTGACCGTGGACGTCGAGGTGATGGTTCGGGCCCTGCTCGACCCCTCGCAGCGTCTCGAGCTCGGGCAGAACGGTTGCGGTGATCCCCAACGCGTCAAGCAGCGACAGTCCCCGCAGCGGGTCGACTCCGCCGATCAGGCGACGCAGCTCCGCCAGCTGCCGCTCTCCGGCCGGCTCGGCTGCACGCCCCGCCTCCGCGCGGGCGAGCGCGACCGTGCCGGCATCGACCTCGAGGCGGAGCTCGGCGCCGAGGCGAGCGGCACGCAGCAGGCGCAGCGGATCGGCAGCAAAGCTGCCCTCGCCAACCGCACGTAGGACCCGATGCTCCAAATCGGCGAGGCCCCCGTAGGGATCGACCGGCGGACCGCCGCCGAGCGGAACCGCGACCGCGCCGAGCGTGAAGTCGCGCGCCCCTAGATCAGCCTCGATCGTCTCGCCCCGGAGGGCCGTCAAGTCGACCTGCCAGGAGCGGTCAGGTGCCACCGTGCGCCAGGTGGCGAACTCGGCGGAGAGCTCGAAGGCATGACCGCCGCCGGCGTGGGCGATCGCCTTTGCGGCAGCCGCTGGGTCGCCGGTAACCGCGAGGTCGAGGTCGGTCACCTCGGTGCCCAGAGCGGCGTCGCGCACAGCCCCGCCGACGATCCACACGCCGTCCCCTCCGGCCAGGGCATCCCGGACGAGGGCGACGATCGGCGCGCCGGCGAGCCGCTCGCCCACGCTGCCTGCAGCGGGGCTCATGCGCTTTCTCGCGGGACCCTGGAGGAGATTCCGCAGGTGATCTCGTAGTTGATCGTCCCCAGCCTTTTCGCCCACTCCTCGGCGAGGATCGCCTCCTCCCCCTGGGAGCCGATCAGAATCGCCTCCGCCCCCGGCTCGACGTTCGGCTTTGGGCCGAGGTCGATCGTGATGTTGTCCATCGAAACGGTGCCGACCAGCGGGTAGCGCCGCCCGCCGACCAGCACCTCGGCGTTGTTCGAGAGGCCACGCCGAACGCCGTCCCCGTAGCCGAGCGGCAGCACCCCGACCCAGGTCTCGGCGCTGGCCCGCCACGTCCGTCCGTATCCAGCGCTGTCGCCGGGCTGGAAGCGCTTTACGTCGGCGACGTAGGAGTGCAGCGAGAGCGCGGGCCTCAGCCCGTGCTCGGCGGGATCGGCCTGGAAGGGATCGAGGCCGTAGACGGCTACACCGCAGCGCGCCATGTCGAAGTGGGCGCGGCGGTCGCGGAAGACGGCGGCGCTGTTGGCGGCGTGCACGGTGATCTGCGGGAACTCGGCCTTGGCCGCCTCGACCAAGGCCTCGAACCGATCGAGCTGCTGGTCGAAGAAGGTCGAGTCGAGCTCGTCGGCGGTGGCGAAGTGGGTCCAGAGGCCGACCGGGGTGAGGTCAGGGCTGCCGGCGCAGGCGCGCAGCAGCTCCAGGATCTCGGCGGCGTCGCGATTGCCGAGCCGTCCCATTCCGGTGTCGTACTTGACGTGGACGCGGGCCGTACTCCCTTGTGCGCGAGCGCGATCGGCGACGCGGTCGAGAAAGTCGGCGTGCCAGACGGCGACCTCCGACCCGGCCGCGAGGGCCGCGTCGAGATCCTCATGGCCGAGTGCCCCCATCGTCAGTAACGGCACATGCGCAAAGCGGCGGCCGATCTGCGCTGCCTCAGCGCCGGTGGCCACCGCCAGTCTCGTCGCACCGCCCGCCAGCGCAGCGGCTGCGCATGCGTCCGCGCCGTGTCCGTAGCCGTCGGCCTTGACGACCGCGCAAAGCTCGGCCCCCTCTCCCAGCTCGGAGGCGAGGCGGGCGCAGTTGTGCTGCACCGCGCCGGCGTCGACCCGGGCGACCGCCCGCACCATGGCTACCCGACGAGCGCTGCGAGCGCGTCCGCCCGCGTGACTAGGCCGGCGAGGCGCCCCTCGTCGTCGACCACGGGGAGATGGTTGTGGTGCTTCTCGGCGATTGTCCTCGCCACAGTCTCGGCGCTGGCGTAGTCGCGCACGACGACCGGATCGGCGGTCATCAACTCCGATACCTTCGTCGCGAAGGCCTTCTCGAGACGCGCCTCGAAGCCCTTCATCGAGCCGACGAAGACGACCCCGCCCATGACGTTGAGGTAATGCGGTAGGTGCAGGTCCGCTTCCTCCTCGCTGAGGACCAGGTCGGCCTCGCTGACGATTCCGATTACGCGGCGTTCGTCGTCGACGACGGGGATCGCGCCCTTGTCGGTCTTGGCCAGCAGCTCAATCGCATTCCGGGCGTTGGCTTCCGGGGAAACGGCCGGCACCCCAGCGTCCATGATCTCGGCGGCGGTCTTCATTGGCTCGCGAGGTTATTCGACCGGCAAGTCGGGACGGATCCCCGCCGGTATCGAGTCGATCACATCGCTCGCGATCACCGACTCGGCGGCGCCAATCCGCGCGGCCGCGTCGCGGCCAGCGCGGGCATGGGCGAGGACCGCAGCGCAGGCGGCGACATAAGGCTCGAGGCCGCGGGCCACCAGGGCGGCAACGATGCCCGCGAGAACGTCGCCCGTTCCCGCCGTGGCAAGAGCCGGCGCGGAGAGCGCGTTGACGGCGACCCGGTCGCCGTCGGTGACGATCGTGTCGTCGCCCTTGAGGACCAGTACCGCGCTCGCCGCGCTCGCCGCCTCACGGGCCGCCGCGAGGCGATGGGCGGCAACATCCGCCGAGGGACGCCCCAGCAGGCGCCCCAACTCGCCGTCGTGTGGGGTGAGGATCGTCGGCGCTTGGCGCGCCGCGATCGCATCCAGCCGCCCAGCGAAGGCATTGAGCCCGTTGGCGTCGACGACCAGCGGCGTCTCGATCGCGGCAAGCGCCTCCCGCGCCAGCTCGACCGCACCCGGATCGCGGCCGAGACCAGGGCCGAGTACTCCGGCGGCCGCTCGGTCGAAGCTGCGTAGCAGGGGCTTCGCGGAGGCGGGTGCCAGGCAGCCGTCCCCGCCGGGGCAGCCGACCGACATGACCTCCGGCTGCGCTGCCTCGAAGATCGGCTCCAGGTCAGCCGGAACGGCGACGGTCGCGTAGCCGGCGCCCGCCCGGATCGCCGCCTGCGAGCACATCCGCACCGCTCCGGTCAGCCCGCGCGAGCCGCCGGCGATCGCGACTTGCCCGGAGCTGAACTTGGTCGAGCGGGAATCGCGACGGGGAGCAAGGGCCAGCACCGATGCGTCGATCTCACCCGCAGCGGGGCCCCCCCGGTGCCCCGTCCGGAACCCCGATCGAAGCGACGCGTAGCTCACCCGTCCGCCACTTACCGGGCGCAACCCGGTGGCCGATCTTGGCCGCGTGGAAGCTGACGGTGAGGTCGGCCTGCACCGCGGCACCCTCGAGCTCGCCGCTGGAGGCGTCGACACCCGAAGCGATGTCGCAGGCGACGACAGGAGCGCCGCACGCGTTGATCGCCGCGATCGCCGCCGCGGCGGGGTCGCGCGCAGCGCCCGCGAAACCAGTGCCGAAGATCGCGTCGACGACCGCGCCCGAACCGGCTAGCCTCGGCGCCAGGTCGCCTCCCACCTGCTCGGCCCGGAAGCGGTTGAGGTTCGCGGCGGCATCGCCGCTCAGCTGCTCCGACGGCCACAGCAACAGCGCCTCGACCTCGAATCCCGCCTCTGCCAGGTACCGCGCCGCCACCAGCCCATCGCCGCCGTTGTTCCCCTTCCCGCAGACGACCCGCACCGGCCCCTCCGGGTGCAGCTCACCAACCACCTCGGCAACGCTCCGCCCCGCCGCCTCCATCAACTCAAGCGACGGCACCCCCATCTCCTCGATTGCCCACGCATCTACCGCTCTCATGCCCTCGGCGTCGTACAGGGGCTTCAGCCACGGCTCCATCCTGCGCGCAGCCTAGCCACGGCAGCTTCTTCGCGGGGTCGACCAGCTGTGACTGCTCGGGCGGGTGGCGCGGACGAGGGGTCGTCGCCCGCAGCGTCGTCCCGCGAGGACGAGGACCCCTCGTCCGCGACAGGACCCGCCCGCAGCCGCTACTACTCGAGCCCGATGATCAACTTCGCCGTAGCCAGGTCGCCGTCGCCGGTGGACCCGAGCGCGAGAAACTCGATGCTGCGCAGGTACTGCTTCGCCTCTTCGAAATCGTCGTCCGACGGCGAGATCATCGAGTCGGCAAACCGCAGCGCGGCCGGTCCGTCGGCGAAGCCGCTGATCGGGGTGTCGCCCAGGGCGGAGACGGCGGCTTTGTAAGCCGGCGTGTCGGAGAGCGTGCGGCCGGAGCCAGTCGCGAGAGCGGTCAGGGTCGCCGGCAGCCCGTAGCCGATCGCGAGGCGACCCTCCTCGGCCGCGATGACCAGTGGCTTGTCGCCGAGATCGTCACTGCGGATCGAGAAGCCGTCGACTCTTCCGCTCAGAGCGGTGACGCCATCGACTTCGACCTGGCGCAGCAGTTTGCCGATGTTGGAGACGGCCTCAGTCGCGCCGCTGCCCTCGGTGCTCATAACCAGGGCACCGCCGAGGCTGCTCTCGCTGTTTCCGGTCGCGAACACGCCGCCGTCCCGCAGCGAGCCAGCGAGCTCTTCGAGATCGATCCCCAGCTGTTTAAGGCCTTTCTTCAGCTGGTTCGGCGGAACCGCATCCGGAATTCCTTCTTTGTCGAGCTCGTCGATCGCTTCGCCGATCTGCTCGCCGAAGCCAGAGGCGGCGACCGCGGCGAATGAGTCGGCGGGGAGCGAGCCGAGCAGCTCGGAAGCGTCGCCCGTCGGCGGTTCCTCGCCACCGAGGTCGCTGCTGAGATCCACTTCGACGGTCTCGGCCCCCGGCGTCACGCTGGCCACCGCCGTTGCGTCGCTGGGATCGATGCCTGCATTGGCGAGGGCCTCCTGCGCCGTCGGGTCGATCTCGTCGCCGGACTGGTCGATGATGCCGCCTACATCGACGTAGATGTCGGCGAGGCTGCCCTCGGAGGCCGCCTCGAAGGCGCTGCGGAAGCGCTCTTCGTCGCCGAGAGACTCGCCCTCCGACGCGTCCACCGCCTCTTTGAAGATCTGCTCGTCTTCGGCCAGGAGGAGGAAGTCGCCGACCACGCCGACCGCCTGCTGATCCTCGCCGCCGACCCGAAAGTCGACGCCCTCATAGGAGACATCGCGGTAGGGATCGTCGCCGGCCTCGCTTTGCGTGTCGATGAACTCCTGCGTGGCACTGGTGTCGGTCGACTCGATCGCGAGGACGAAATTGGACGGATCGCCATCCTCGAGGTCTTTGAAGGCGATCGAGGCACGCTCGCCGAGCCAAGGGCCGACTTCGGTCGCGTAGTCAAACTGTTCGCCGTCCTCGCGGGCCGACTCTTCGAGCTCTTCGATGATCAAGTCACCTAGGTCGTCGACGCCGGCGACGGTCTCGGCAGCCGCGTTGACGTCGGCCTTCAGCGAGCCGGTCGGCTGCAGCGTCCCCTCCGCGTAGACCAGCGAGCGCGGGGGCGCGAAGCCGGCCAGCTCGGTGCCGGAGGAAGAGGAGCCGTCGCCACAGCCGCCCAGCAGTGCGAACGCGGCGAGAAGGGCGGCGGACGGGAAGAGCAGGCGCCTCATTCGGCGGCCATCCTACTCATCCGCTACTCGACCGTGACCGTCTTGGCCAGATTTCGCGGCTGATCGACGTTGAGGCCGCGGGCGCGAGCGATGTCGTAGGCCAGCAGCTGCAATGGCAGGATCGCGACGATCGGCTGCAGGAGCCAGTCGGTGCGAGCGACCTCGATCGTCTGCTCGACGACCTCGGGAGTGCGCTCGCAGCCGTCGGTCGCGATTGCGATCGTCTCGGCGCCCCGCGCCCGTACCTCCTCGACGTTGGAGAGAACCTTGTCGAGGACCGGGCTCTCGGTGGTGATGCAGACGACGGGGGTCGACTCGTCGAGCAGGGCGATCGGGCCGTGCTTCATCTCGCCGGCGGCGTAGGCGTCGGTCGGGATGTAGGAGATCTCCTTCAGCTTCAGCGCCCCCTCGAGGCAGACGGGCAGGCCGATGTGGCGGCCGAGGTAGAGGAAGAAATCACGCTCGCCGTAGGCGGAAGCAGCCTCTCGGACCGGGCCCTCGACGCGCGCCAGCGTCCCCTCTATCTTCGAGGGAAGCGATTTCATCTCGGCGACCAGCTCGGCCAGGCGCTCGGCCGGCAGCGTCCCCCGCAGCTCCGCCAAATGCAGCCCGATCAGGTAGATGACCGCCGCCTGGGCGACAAAGGTCTTAGTCGCGGCGACGCTGATCTCCAAGCCGGCGCGGGTGTAGAGGACCGCGTCGGCATCGCGCGTCGCCTGGCTGCCCATCACGTTGGTTATCGCCAGCACCTTGGCACCGCGCTCGCGCGCTAACCGCATCGCCGCCAAGGTGTCCGCCGTCTCACCGGACTGGGTGATGCCGATGACGAGGTCGTCCTCGCCGACCACTGGGTTGCGGTAGCGGTACTCCGAGGCGATGTCCATCTCGACCGGCACCCGCGCCCACTCCTCGATCGCGTAGCGGCCGACAAGGCCAGCGTGGTAGGAGGTCCCACAGGCGACGATCACGATCCGCCGCAAGCCGCGCAGGAATGACTCGTCGAGGTCGAGCTCGGAGAGGTCGACCCTCTCGTCGCCGGGGAGCCGGCCGGCAATCGTCTCCGCGACCGCGTCGGCCTGCTCGTGGATCTCCTTCAGCATGAAGGTCTCATAGCCGCCCTTCTCCGCCGCGGCCTCGTCCCAGACGACCTCCTCCGCCGCGCGCTCGATCGGGTTGCCGTCGGCGTCGGTGATGCGTATCCCCTCGGCGTCGATCGTCACCACCTCGCCGTTTTCGATCGCGACGGCCTGGCGGGTCTCTGCCAGGAAGGCGGGGATCGCCGAGGCGAGGAAGCTCTCGCCCTCCCCGATGCCGGCGACCAGCGGGCACTCCTTGCGCGCCCCGACCAGCTCCCCCGGGCGATCGGCATGCATGGCGACAAAGGCGTAGTGGCCACGCAGTTCGGCAAAGGAGGCCCTCACCGCTGCGGCGAGGTCGCCCTCGTAATGACTGGCGATCAGGTGGGCTACGACCTCGGCGTCGGTTTCGGAGGTGAACTCCTGGCCCTCGCCTTCGAGGCGGCGTCGCAACTTGGCGTGGTTCTCGACGATTCCGTTGAGGACGATGTGGACGCGATCGCTGTCGTCGCTGTGGGGGTGGGCATTCTCCTCGGTCACCCGCCCGTGGGTCGCCCAACGGGTGTGGGCGACACCCGTCGTTGCGGCCGGCGCGGCGACGGCGACGCCGCCTCCGTCCGGCTCGTGCTCCTCCATCGCCGCGCGCAGGTTGGCGAGGTTGCCGACGGCCCGCACGCTCTCGACGTGGCCGTCCTCGATCACCGAGACCCCGGCTGAGTCATAGCCCCGGTATTCGAGCTTCTCGAGCCCCGCCACCAGCAGCCCGCGGCAGGGCCGCGCGCCGACATATCCGACGATTCCGCACATAGGAGGCCGCTAAGAGTAGACGCCGGGCTGGATCAGCCCAGCTCCTGGCGGACCAACCCGGCCAGGCGCTTGCAAACGGCATCAGCCTCCTCTGCAGTGGGGGCCTCGGCCATCACCCGCACCAGGGGCTCGGTCCCGGACGGCCGCAGGAGGACGCGACCGCGTCCCTCCAGCTCGGCGTCCTCGCGCTCGACCGCCTCCCAGACCGCTGTCGCGTCGGCGATCGCCTCACGGTCGGCAACCTGCACGTTGACCAGAGTCTGCGGCAGCTTCTCCATCGGTTCGGCCTCGGCGAGGTCGCGGCCGCCCAGCTCGCGCATCGTCATCAGCGCCGCTGCGATCCCGTCGCCGGTTGCGACGAATTCGTTGTCGATGATGTGGCCCGACTGCTCTCCGCCCAGCGCCCAATCGCGCTGACGCAGCTCGTCGAGAACGTAGCGATCGCCGACCTGCGTCACGGCGACCTCCACCCCGGCCTCCTCCATCGCCCGGTGGAAACCGTAGTTGCTCATCACGGTCACGACGACGCCGCCGCGCAGCTCGCCGCGCCGCGCCCTGCCCCTGGCGACCAGGGCGATTAGCTCGTCACCGTCATGGCTGCGGCCGGAGGAGTCGACGGCGAGGACGCGGTCGCCATCGCCGTCGAAGGCGAAGCCGATCGTCGCCTCCGACGCCGCCACGTGGGCGGCCAGGTTGTCGAGGTGGGTCGAGCCGCAACCGTCGTTGATGTTGCGCCCGTCCGGTTCCACTGCGATCGCATCGACCTCGGCGCCGAGCCGTTCGAAGATCGCCGGCGCGGCGCGATAGGTGGCGCCGTTGGCGCAGTCGAGGGCTACGCGCATGCCGGAGAGGTCCAGCGCGAAGGCCGACTCGAGCGCCCGTAGGTAGTCGCCGAGGGCGCCGTTCAGTTCGCGCAGGTGGCCCGGGTGAGCTTCGGCATCTTCCTCGGCGCCGATTAGCGCCTCAATCCTCGCCTCGGTCCCGTCGTCGAGCTTGGTGCCAGCGCCGCTAAAGAACTTGATGCCATTGTCCCGGTACGGGTTGTGGGAGGCCGAGACGACCGCGGCGAGGTCGAGGCCCAACTTCTTGACGAGGATTGCCGCTGCCGGCGTCGGCAGCACGCCGCCCAGCAGCGCGTCCCCTCCCGCCGCGGCAACACCGGCGGCCAGGGCCGATTCCAGCATTGGTCCCGACTCGCGGGTGTCGCGGACGATTAGGACCTGGGGCCGCTCGGCGTTCAGCGATTCGACCGCGGCGCGGCCGAGCGAGGTCGCCAGCTCTGCGCTGAGAAAGGTGCCTGCCTCCCCACGGACCCCGTCGGTTCCGAAGAGCTTGCGCTCGAGCTGCACGCGGCTAGCGCTTCGAGAACTGCGGCCGCTTGCGCGCCTTCTTGAGGCCGGCCTTGCGACGCTCCTTGACGCGGGCGTCGCGGGTGAGGAAGCCACGCCGCTTCAGCTCGCCACGCAGCTCGGGGTCGACCTCGGTCAAGGCGCGGGCGATGCCGTGGCGGACCGCCCCAGCCTGGCCGCTGACCCCGCCGCCGTGAACGCGGATGCGGACGTCGACGTTGCCCTCGTAACCGGTCGTCGTCAGCGGCTGCTTGGCCATCGTCTGGTGCAGCGGCCGCGGGAAGAACTCCTCCAGCGGACGCTTGTTGATCTCAATCTTGCCGCTGCCGGGAAGCAGCGTTACCCGGGCGATCGCGTGCTTGCGCTTGCCCGTTGCGAGGAAGCGGCGGTCGCCCTCGATCTTCGCCGGCGCGCGGCTCGCCGGACTCGGCTCCTCCTCGGCCTCGCCGACCAGCGCCGCCTCGCGCTGCCGTCGCTCCTCCTCCTCGGCCTCGCGCCGCGCCTGCTCCTCGGCGCTGAGCGGCCGCTCCTCCGACTCCACCGCGATCGGCTCCAGATCGGCCCCCGGAATGACGTCCTTCTTCTTCTCAGCTTTCGGCTTCTCAGCAGGCGCCACCGCCTCCGCAGCGGGCTCGCTCTCCTCCTGCTCAGCAGCCGGAGCCTCCGTAGGCTCGTCCGCGGCCTCATCCTGAGGAGCTTCCTCAGACGCGTCGGCCGCGGGCTCCTCAGCCTCGGCGGCTGGACCCTCCTCAGCCTCGACCGCATCTCCCGCGGGTGGCGCGGACGAGGGGTCCTCGCCCGCAGCGTCGTCCCGCGAGGACGAGGACCCCTCGTCCGCGACAGGACCCGCGGGCGGTGCGCCCTCGTCCTGAGTCGGGTTCTCCTCCTGCGACTGCTCGTTGTCCTGGGGCTCGTCCGTCATCACGAAATCTCCATCTGCTTGGGCTGTTGCGCCGCATGTGGATGGTCCGGCCCGGCATACACCTTCAGCTTGGTCAGCTGCTTACGGGCGAGGCGGTTGCGGGGAAGCATTCCCTTCACCGCCTTGCGGATCACCTCCTCGGGGCGGCGGTCGAGCATCTCGGCCAGGGTGCGGGACTTGATCCCGCCCGGGTAGCCGCTATGGCGCCAGTAGCGCTTTTGCTCGAGCTTATTGCCGGTGACGTGGATCTTCTCCGCGTTGACGACGACGACGAAGTCGCCGGTGTCGACGTGCGGCGTGTACTCCGGCTTGCGCTTGCCGCGCAGCGCGTCGGCGATGCGGGTCGCGAGACGGCCCAGGGTCTGGCCCTCGGCATCGACTACGTACCAGTCGCGCTGGCGCTCGGCGGGGGTTGCGACATAGGTCTTCATCAGAGAAAAGCCGCGGGGAAGCCTCCCAGCGGCTCCGGGATGATAGCCGCCGCGGCGCTGCAGCGCGCCGCCCACGTGTCGCCGCATCGCTGTCTATACTGCCGCCCGGCAAATAGCCGAATCCCGGCCGCACGCGGCTGGGAGCGGAGGAACCGCAGGGACCGTTGCAGGTCCCCGGGGCGAATCGGACGAAAAACGTCCGTAGCGCATCTCTTTCAGCGCGAGCCCGACAGCTAACTCCGTAGGCGAACGAAAGAGAGGGCACGTGGCACCCAGCGGGACGAGCACCGCGCCTTGGCTGGCCGGGAGGACCTTCATAGCGGCACTGGCAGCGTTCTTCGCCTGCTTTGCCGGCACCGCTTCTGCCGTCACCGGCGGCGCCCCCACGCCCGGTGGCAGCCCGCCGCCGCCCGGCAGTCCCACCGGCGCGCCGGCTAGCGGGGCCAGCGCCGGCACCCTCCGCCTTCTCTCCGCCACGACGACGCCGCGCAAGTCCTTCTACTACGGCGTCCGCTACCCGCGCCTCAGCTACGCGATCGCCAGCACCCAGGCCCAGAACGACCTCCGCATCGATGTCGTTGACGCGGCCGGGGAAAGCGTCCGCACCTTCTTCCGCAACGACGTCGCACCCAACGTCGAAAACCGGATCCGCTGGGACGGGACCACCAACAGCGGCACCGCTGCCCCCAACGGCCGCTACACGTTTCGCATCTCCTCTCAGGCGGGGGCACCGGCGACGACCTCCAACACCTCCACCGAATCGCTGACCCTCAGCTTCGACCTCTACGGCTACGCCTTCCCCGTCCTCGGCACCCATGACTTCGGCGACGAGGGGGCGCGATTCGGCGCCGGCCGCTCCGGGCACACCCACCAGGGTCACGACGTAATGGCCAAATGCGGTGTGCCGCTCGTCGCGGCGCGCGGCGGGCGCGTCCAGTACTCGGGCTGGGACGATGCCGCCGGCAACTACGTGGTCATCGACGGCAAGGGCACCAGCTACGACATGGCCTACATGCACCTGCTCCAGCCCTCGCCCCTGCAGGAGGGCATAACGGTCCGCACCGGCGAGCCAATCGGCCTCGTCGGCACCACCGGTTCCTCGACCGCCTGCCACCTCCACTTCGAGATGTGGGCGGCTCCCGGCTGGTATGAGGGCGGCAGCCCCATCGACCCGCTCCCCTACCTGCTCAAGTGGGACCGCTACAGCTGAGACTCGATGCCGCCCGTGACGGGGTATTAGGTCTCGTTGTTTTGAGAATAAGTCTCATTCTCTGATAGCTTGCCGGCCGTGGACTGGGCCGAGCACGCAATAAAGCGCCTCGACGAGGCGGGTTTTCGCAGCGGTGGATCGCGCCGGCAGGTGGTCGAGCTGCTCGCCACCGAGCACTGTGCGTTGACGGCGTTAGAGATCGACAGGAAGCTGGAGTCGGTCGGCCGGGCGACTGTCTACCGGACGCTCGACCAGCTCGAGGGTCTGCACCTGGTGCAGCGGGTGGAGATCGGCGGCGACGCCGCCGGATACGAGCGCCTCGATCCCGACGAGCACCATCATCATCTGGTCTGCGAGGAGTGCGGTCGCCTGTCTCCCTTCGCCAGCGAGGCGCTGGAGAAGGCAATCGCCGCGGTCAGCCGCAGCTCGGAATTTGCTGTCGCCGCCCACGACGTCGTCCTGCGCGGCACCTGCGACGCCTGCGCGGAGCGCCATGCCTGAGGTCGCGATACCGCTCGCTGGCCTGGCCGTTCTCGCGATCTTCGGCGGCGGCGCGGTCGCCCTGCGCCTCGCCCACTCGCTGCCGACCGTGGTCGCCTTCAGCGGCGGCATCGTCGTCGCCGTCGCCCTGCTCGAGGTGCTGCCGGAGGCGATCGAGCTCATCGGCGAGGCGCACGACGCCGTCCCGCTCGTCGCGCTCGGCTTCGTCGCCTTCTTCCTGCTGGAGCGGGTGCTGGTCCTGCACCACCGCGACGACCCAGAGCAGGCCCGCTCCCACGGCCGGGTCGGCACCCTCGGCGCGCTCGGGCTCTCGCTGCACACCTTCACCGACGGCGTCGGCATCGGCCTCGCCTTCAGCGTCAACGCCGAGACCGGCTTGTTGGTCCTGCTCGCCGTCGTCAGCCACGGCTTCGCCGACGGGCTCAACACGGTCAGCTTCGTACTCAGCCAGTCCGGCGATCGGCTGCGGGCGAAGCGCTGGCTGCGGATCGACGCACTTGCCCCCCTGGCCGGTGCCGTCGTCGGCTCCCTGATCTCAGTCTCCGATCAGACCCTCGGCTACTTCCTGGCCGTCTACGCCGGCTTCTTCCTCTACATGGGGGCAACCGACCTCCTCCCCGCCGCCCACGCCCACGAGCACGACGGCGAGGGTTCATGGAGTCGGGTGGCGCTGACCGTCGCTGGTTTTGTCGCGATATACGGCGTCACCCTCCTCGGCCACCCCGGCTGAGCGCCGACGCGCTTCCACCAGAGCCAAGGCGATGGCCACGGGCACCGTCGCCGGCAACGTGTCGAGCGTGAAGAACAAGAGATCGAACGCGAGCCCCAGTACGGCGACGAGCGCTGCCGCTTCCGTCTGCCGATGGGCCTGAAAGCGGACTATGGGTCCGCTTTCAGGCCCATCGGCGGAAAGGACGCTGGGAGCGGCCAGCAAGGCGCCGGCGGTGGCGGCGAGGAAGGCATCGCCGAAACCCATGCGAGCGGCGCCGAATTCGAGCACCTGCAGGCGCGGCAGGCCACCTGGATCAGCGGCGACGAGAACGCCGCTCGGGCCCTGCAGCAGCTCGGCGGCGATCAGGAAGGCGTCGATCGCGGCCATCGCGTAGATCCCCCAGCGCAGCCACGACGCCGGCACGACGCAGACCAGCAGCCAACCGAGGGCGACGCAGGCGAGCCCGGAGAGCAGGGTTGCGGCAATCTCCCCGGCCAGGGACCCTTGCGCCCCCCAGGCGACCGCAAAGAGGGGCAGCGCCGCCAACGCCCAAACCGGTCGCGAGCCGTGGACGAGCATCCCCAGGGCCAGAGCGGCCAGGGGCGGCACCGCGAGCAGCGCCAGCCAGGCCAGCCCATTCGCCGAGTCCGGCAGCGCCTCGATCCCGAAGACCACCACGACGATCGAACCCGCCGGCACCAGAGCCCACCAGCGACTCTCCGGCATCCACCCGAACGGCGCCCGCCCCCGTGGCAGCGCCACCAGAGCCGCCTGGAAGAGGCTCAGGATCGCTATCGAGACAGCGAAGGACGGCATCGTCAGTTTTCAGCATTCATGTGGCGCCAGACGGGAGAACCGAGGCGCGTAGTGGTCCTACGCGCGGCGGCGCGAACGCCCGATACGAAGTCCGACCGCCAGCAGTGGCGCCCCCAGCAGCGCGATCGAAAGCGCCCGCGTGAGCGGCGGTACGCCCTGCTCGCCCGCGGCTGCGATGTGGTCGAGCCACTCGTCGCGTTCGTCGTCCCGCCGCTCCGCCGGAAGCAGCCAGGCGGCTGCGCGAACAAGCCCACGGGCGAGGCGGCCGCTCTCTCGGTCCACGTACGCGGCCAGCAGCGTCGTCACGAACGGGAGGAGGAAATAATCGACCAGCGGGGAGCCCACCTGAGTTGCAAGCAAGACCGCGGTGACAAAAAGCAGCGAAGGTGTCACAAAGCCTCAGTCCGCTCTACCCCGACGAGCCCGGGCCGGCTGGCGACTGCGCCAGGCCAGAGCCGGCAACGACCGCAGGAGGATCGAGAGGGTCCGGCGAAAGACCGGCAGGTCCGCGGCGGCAGCACACTCGATCTCATCCATCCACTCGTCGATCGCTTCGTCGCGGACGTCCTTTGGCAGAAGGCGATTTGCGATCTTCAGCACGGAGCGGCACTTGGCGACCTTCTTGACAGGGGCTGATTGGGCGCTGTCATGCCGGCGGAGATAGGCCTCCCACTCGTTGTGAATTGCCGTATGGACCTCTGAACCTGTTGTGATCAGCTCCAGCCGCCAGCTCTCGATGGCCCAGGGGACCCTCAGCCCATTCACTCTTGCCTCGAGATCGAGTGCCCTCTCGACCAATCGGCGCTCGAGCGAGTCCGAGGCACCCGGAGACGTGAGTTCCGCCAGCTCGCGGTGATCCACCGGACAGGGCAAGCTCAGACCACGGTTGCCCTCCAGCGTTATGTCGAACACGACCACGCTCATGCCGCACCCGACCATCCCGGCGCCAGTAGGCGCAGGGCCTGGCGCTGCTCAGCCGTCGCAGCCTGCGCTGCGCGCCGACCCTCTCCGGTCAGCTCGTAGTAGCGGCGGCGGCGGCGCTGCCGCCCGGCCTCCACCTCGGCCCAATGACTCTTGACGAAGCCTTCGTTTTCGAGACGACGCAGGATCGGATAAATCGTCCCGGACGGCAGATCGGTCGCCTCCGCGAGCTCGAAGCCGTACGTCTGGTCGCTGGGAGCGTCGAGAAACGCCTGAAAGACCAGGCGCGTCGCCATGCTGGGCTTGCGGGGCATGTGTAGAATTCTACACTAGCTCCCTGCCGCCCGTCAAGGCAGGTCACCTCACTCCCACTCGATCGTGGCTGGCGGCTTGGAGGAGATGTCGAGCGCCACTCTGTTCACATCGCTGACCTCGTTGATGATCCGGTTGGAGACCTTCTCCAGGAGGTCGTAGGGGAGACGGGCCCAGTCGGCGGTCATCGCGTCGTCGGAGGTGACGGCGCGGATCACGATCGGGTAGGCGTAGGTGCGGCCGTCGCCCTGGACGCCGACAGAGCGCACCACGGGGAGCACACAGAAGGACTGCCAGAGCTGGCGGTAGAGCTCGGCGGCGCGGATCTCCTCTTGGAGGATCGCGTCGGCGGCGCGGAGAATGTCGAGCCGCTCCCTCGTCACCTCGCCGCCGACGATGCGGATCGCCAGGCCCGGGCCGGGGAAGGGTTGGCGCCAGACCATCCGCTCCGGCATGCCCAGCTCGGCACCGACCGCCCGCACCTCGTCCTTGAACAGCATCCGCAGCGGCTCGACCAGGTCGAGTCCGAGGTCCTCGGGCAGCCCGCCGACGTTGTGGTGGGACTTGATCGTCGCCGCGGCGTCGCTGCCGCCGGACTCAATCACGTCCGAGTAGAGCGTGCCCTGCACCAGGTAGGTGGCGTCCTCAATCTTCTCCGCCTCCTCCTCGAAGACGCGGATGAACTCCTCGCCGATGATCTTGCGCTTGGTCTCCGGATCGTCGACGCCGGCGAGCCGGGCGAGGAAGCGCTCTTCGGCGTCGACGTGGACGAGCGGGATGCCGAACTGCTGGAAGGCCTCGACCACCTGCTCGGCCTCGTTCAGCCGCATCAGCCCGTGGTCGACGAAGACGCAGGTGAGCCGCTCTCCCACCGCCTTGTGGACGAGCAGAGCCGCCACCGAGGAGTCGACGCCGCCGGAGAGGCCGCAGACCAGTCGCCCCTCGCCGACCTGGGTGCGGATCTTCTCGACCTGTTCGGCGATGACGGACTCGGCCGACCACTCGTCCTCGCAGCCTGCAATGTCGCGCAGGAAGCGAGTCAGGACCTCGGTGCCGTACGGCGTGTGGACGACCTCCGGGTGGAACTGGATTCCGTAGAGCCCGCGGTCGGGGTTCTCGCAGGCGGCGACCGGCGAGCCCGGCGTCGAGGCCAACGCGGCGAAGCCCTCGGGCGGCTCGAAGACGCTGTCGCGGTGGCTCATCCAGCAGCTCTGCTCCTCGGGCAGACCGCCGAGCAGGCGGCCGCCGTCGTCGCGCAGGGTCAGCTCCGCGCGCCCGAACTCGCCCGCCTCGGCCCCCTCGACCCTCCCCCCAGCTCCTGGACCATGACCTGCATGCCGTAACAGATGCCCAGGATCGGGACGTCGAGGTCGAGCAGCTCGGTCGGGAACGGCGGCGCCCCGGGCTCGTATACCGAAGCGGGGCCGCCGGAGAGGACGATTCCCTTCGGCTTGCGAGCGCGGATCGAATCGACCGCGGCAGTCGCCGGCAGCAGCTCCGAGAAGACGCCGCATTCGCGGATCCGGCGCGCGATCAGCTGCGAGTACTGGCCCCCAAAATCGAGGACCAGCACCTCCTCGGAGGCCTGGGCCGGCGCCGTCGGAGCGCCGGCCTCAGTCGTCGGCGACTCCAACACCGGCCGAGACCGCGGCGCGGCCGTTGGAGCCCATCCCGACCGCCTGCTCGTTCTGCAGCTTCTTGCCCTCGCTCTGCAGCGCCGGCGCAACCATTACCTCGGCCCGCTGGAAGGAGCGGATGTCCTCGTAGCCACAGGTGGCCATCGAGGTTTTCAACGCCCCCATCAGGTTGAAGGTGCCGTCGTTCTCCTGGGCTGGGCCGAGCAGGATCTCCTCCATCGTGCCGTCCTGCATGGTGGAGACCCGGGTCCCGCGCGGCAGCGAGGGATGAAAGGTGGCCATGCCCCAGTGGAAGCCGCGCCCCGGCGCCTCCTTGGCACGGGCCAGCGGCGAGCCGACCATCACCGAGTCGGCGCCGGTGGCGATCGCCTTGGAGACGTCGCCGCCGGTCCGCATGCCGCCGTCGGCGATCACGTTGACGTACTCGCCGGTCTCCAGCATGTGCTGAGCCCGCGCTGCCGCAACGTCGGCGATCGCGGTCGCCTGCGGGACGCCGATCCCGAGCACGCCGCGGGTCGTGCAGGCGGCACCCGGGCCGACGCCGACCAAGACGCCGACGGCGCCGGTGCGCATCAGATGCAGCCCGGTCGAGTAGGAGGCACAGCCGCCGACCACGGTCGGGACTGGCACTTCGGCGATGAACTCCTTCAGGTTGAGCGGCTCGACTGTGGTCGAGACGTGTTCGGCCGAGATCACCGTGCCCTGGATGACGAGGATGTCGATCCCGGCCTCGACCGCGATCTCGTAGTGCTCGCGCACCTTCTGCGGCGTCAGCGAGCCGCAGGCAACGGCGCCGCGCTCCTTGATCTCGGCGACCCGCCGACCGATCAACTCCGGCTTGACCGGCTCGGTGTAGATCTCCTGCATGATCCGCGTCGCCTCGTGCTTGGGGGCTGAGGCAACCTTCTCCAGCTGCTCCTCAGCGTTCTCGAAGCGGGTCCAGATCCCCTCCAGGTTGAGCACGCCGAGGCCACCCAGCTCGTTGACGAGGACTGCGGTGTCGGGGCTGACGACCCCGTCCATCGCCGAGGCCACGAGGGGCAGCTCAAAGCGATACGGACCGAGAGTCCAGCTGATGTCTATGTCGTCGGGATCGCGGGTGCGGCGCGACGGAACGATCGCGATGTCATCGAATCCGTAGGCGCGCCTCCCTTTCTTGCCTCGACCGATGTCGATCTCCAAATTGGACCTCCAGGGCAGGGATGGCGGTGAACAGCCAGCCTACACTTCCGCGTGGACCTCCAAGTCCCGCACCTCGACCTCGTCGAGGAGGCGCTCGACCTGGTTGCGATCGACGGTGCCGGCGCCGAAGTGCTGGGTCGACTCGGCGCCGCTGGCGACCCCGTAGACGAGGCATTCCTCCGGCTCGCGCCCGTCGTAGCGGGCCGCCGTGTAGCCGGCCAGAAAGGCGTCTCCGGAGCCGACCGTGGAGACGGGGTCGAGCGCCCGCGTGCGCACTTCGAGGAAGCGCCGCTCGGCACCCTCGCCGACCACGGCCACGCAGCCGTCCGGTCGGGTGATCGCCGCTTCCCCCGCCCCCAGGCGGACCAGCTCGGAAAGCCCGCGGCGAAGGTCTTCGCCGTCGGTGAACTCCTGCCCGACCAGCTCCTCGGCCTCGCGCTCGTTGGGGGTGACGACGGAGGCGCCGGCACGCAGCCCGGCCAGCATCGCCTCGCCCTCGGAGTCGAGGATCGTGATCACGTCGCGTTCGCGCAGCTCCTCGACCAGGCGCGCGTAGAGGTCGTCGCCGGTGCCCGGCGGCAGGGTCCCGGCCAGCACGCAGATCTTTGCGCCCTCGGCGAGATATCGCAGCCGCTCGACGAAGCGCTCGACCTCCTCGGGGCTGACTGCCGGGCCACGCTCGTTGATCTCGGTCTGCACGCCCGAGGTCGGGTCGACGACGGCGAGGTTGATCCGCGTCTCGCCGGCGATCCAGGTGAGGTCCTTGGGAATCGACTCGTTGCGCAGCTCCTCGAGCACGCGGTTGCCGGTAGGGCCGCCGGCAAAGCCGGTGGCGATCACGGGCCGCCCGAGCAGGCGCAGGGCGCGGGCCACGTTGATCCCCTTGCCGCCAGCGACGGTACGGCTCTCGACCGCCCGGTGGCGATGCCCGAGCCTGAAGTTCGGAACCGCGACGGTGCGGTCGATCGCGGCGTTGAGGGTGACGGTGAGGATCATCTCTTACGGCTCCTCCCGAGAGCTCCAGCGATCAGTATCGCGGACAATGCCAGCAGTAGCCAGAGCGCGTTGTCACCGAGGAAGCTGCGCGCCCGCTGCCAGCCACTCGCCTTCGGGACCGCGCGGGCAGCGCGCAGCGGCACCGAAGCGACCTTTAGCCCGTCGACGAGCACCGTCGCCCGGCCGAGCTCAGCGCCGCGCCGCAGCGGTCCCTCGACCTCATCGGGAGCCCGCACCGCCACCCGCAGGCGCTGGCCGCGGCGCACCCCGACCGCGACCGTGCGCGCGGCGCGCAGCGGCAGCTCCTCGCCCGTGTAGCGGATCGAGGGCTCCGCGAGTGCGGCGCCTGCCCGGATCGGCAGTTCGCGGCGGTAGAGCGAGAAGCCATAAGTGAGCAGCTCCTCGGTCTCGCCGTCGCGAGCGGCTTCGCTGGTCGTGCCGAGGACAGCCGAGATCAACTGCACGCCATCGAGCCGGCCGGCGCCGACCAGGACGTAGCCCGCGTCCAGCGTGAACCCGGTCTTGATCCCGTTGGCCCAGGGCAGGCTGTAGAGGAGGTCGTTTCGGGTCGCGATGCGGCGGGGCGGGCGCAAGCTGCGCAGGACCGCGCGGCGGGTGGCGGCGATCTTGGCGAAGACCGGGATGTCGAGCAGCCGCCGGCCGAGCACAGTCAGGTCGTAGGCGCTCGAGTAGTTGCCGGGCTCGTCGAGCCCGATCGGATTGGCGTAATGGGTGTCGCTCAGCCCGAGCGCCGCTGCGTAGCGGTTCATCTCCCGCACGAAGCGCCCTTCCGAGCCGGCCGCCGCCAGCGCCAGGTCGTAGGCGGCATCGTTGCCGCTGCGCAGGATCAGGCCGTAGAGCAGGTCGCGCACGCTGATCCGCTGCCCCGGCCGCAGCTCCAGCAGCGACTCCGCGAAGCTGCTGGCCGGATAGGGGGCGGCCCTGACGACCCGGCTCAGCGGCAGCTCCTTCAGCGCCACATAGGCGGTCATCAGCTTCGTCGTACTGGCGACCGGCAGCCGCATCGAAGCGTCGTCGGCCGCCAGCACCTCGCCATCTCTAGCGTCGATGAGCGCCCATGCACGGGCCTCTAGCTTGGGCGTCTCCTCCGCGGGTGGCGCCGGGGGCAGTACCTCGCCCGCAGCCTGCGAGGACGAGGTGCTGCCCCCGGCGCCAGGACCCGCGGCCAGAGCCGCCACGAGCAGCAGCGCCGCAATGCGACGGGCGCTCACCGCAGTTTCAGCTTTTCGCCCGAGACCAAGATCTGTGGATCGACGCCCGGGTTGAGCTCCTCGATGCGAGAAACGGGGACACCCGTCTCGCTGGCGATCGAGGTGAGGGTGTCGCCGTTCTGGACGACATAGGCCTTGGCGGCCTTGCCCTTTCCGCCCCCTCCCTGTTTCACCTGCCCGGAGCGGTCGCTTCTGGAGCTTCCGTCGTCGTCGTCGCCGATCGAGCCGGCAACCACGATTGCCAGCAGAAGAAAGCCGACGACGAGTGCGGCCACGGCGAGGGCCCGGGCGGGAGCTGAGGAGCGCTGACTCATGAGACCTCCCAGACCGCCCTGCGGAGCCTCTCCGCGGCCGCGGCCGGATCTGGATCGGCGGCAATGCTACGCGAAGCGGCGACCAATCCAGAAGCCCGGCCGGCCGAGAAGGCGGGACCGAGCAGCTCCGGCCGGCCGCCCTGGGCGCCGAACCCCGGGATGAGGAAGATTGAACGCGGCATCAGCTCGCGCAGGCGACCGATGTGGTCGGGTTCGGTGGCGCCGACAACGGCCCCCATGCCGCTCAGCCCGGCGCTGCCGATGAGGCGTCCGGCGAACCCGTCGACGAGCGCCGCCAGTTGCTCGTGCAGAGGCTGCTCCGGCGCCGGCAGGTCCTCGACGTCGGCGGCGCCTGGGTTGCTGGTGCGGACGAGGGTGAAGACGCCGGCGCCCGCGTTCTCCGCGGCGGCAACCAGCGGCTCCAGGGCGTCGCGGCCGAGCAGCGGGTTGGCGGTGAAGGCGTCGGCGCCGAGTCCCGCTACCGGCCCCCACGGGGTCGGGGTCTCGCCGACCAGAGCCTGCGCGTAGGCGGCGGCGGTGACGGGGACGTCACCGCGCTTGCCGTCGGCGATCGTCAGCAGCCCGGCCTCCCGGGCTGCTGCGCAGACGTCGCCCAGGGCCGCCCACCCTGGCGCGCCGAGGCGCTCGAAGCAAGCAAGCTGGGGCTTGACCGCAACGCAGGCAGGGCCCGCCCGCTCGATCAGCGACCGGCAGTGGTCGGTGACGGCCGCGGCGGCGGACTCGGCCGCCGACGCGGAAGGCCCGGTCGAGCCCGACTCGTCCGGCGCCAGCTGGGCCGGGTCCGGATCGAGGCCGAGACAGATCTGGCTGCGGCGCTCCTCGACGAGCGCCGCCAGCCGATCTGCAAAAGGAGGCACTACTGGGCTTCGCCCGGACTCACTTCGCGAAGAGTCAGACTGTGACGCTCGCGAGTCCGGGCTCAGGGGCTCAGCCCTTGACCTTGGACTTCAGCGCCGAGCCGGCAGAGAAGCGGGGAACCCTGCCGCCCGGGATCGTGATTCGCTCGCCGGTGCGGGGGTTGACGCCCTGGCGCGGCCCGCGCTCGGCGACATGGAATTTGCCGAAGCCGGTGAAGCTCACTTCGCCACCGTTGCTCAGCGCATCGGTGATCGTCTCGAGCACCGCGTCGACCGCGTCGCTCGCGGCTTTCTTGCTGCCCATCCGGTCGTCAGCTGCCAGTTGGTCCAGAAACTCAGCCTTGGTCACGTCGATGCTCCTCCGTCGGGGGTTGCGGTCGGGCGGCAATCTAACAGCGCCCACGGCGTAAAGCGTCCCTGCGCAGGCTCCAGCCCGTGGCAAGGCTGGAGTGCGGGTTCTCAGGAGCCACCGATCGACATCTCGCCGATCAGCAGCGGCGCCACGCTGACCGAGCCCCCGAACGGGACCCAGCGTGGCGTGGCGCCGACGGCGCGGATTGCCTTCAGCATCGAGACCAGGTCGCTGGCGATGGTGAACTCGCGCAGCGGCTCGGCCAGGGTGCCCCCGCGGATCGCCCGCCCAGAAGCGCCGACGGAGAAGACGCCGGAAACTGGGTTGACACCGGCGTGGAGGCCGGCGACATCGCTGACGAAGACGCCCTCCCCCGCCTCCCTCAGCAGGCCGTCGAAGCCGAGCTCACCCGGCATGACGATCAGGTTCGAGGCCGAGACCGATGGCGGCCCGCGGTAGCCGGAGCGACCTGCGTTGCCGGTCGACTCGGCCCCGCCGCGCCGCGCCGTGTAGGTGTCGTAGAGGTAGCTGAGGAGCCTTCCCTCCTCGATCAGCGGCGTTCGTCGCCGCGGTACACCCTCCGCGTCGACCGGGGCCGAAGCGAAGCCCTGCGGGTCGAGCCCGTCATCGCGCAGCGCGAAGGCATTCGCAAGCAACCGGCTCCCCGGTCATGCCGGCCAGTGGCGAGCGGCCTCGCTGCACCGCGCTGGCGCCCAGCGCCCCGCCGATCAGGCCGACGAAGCTCGCGGCAACCGTCGGGTCAAGGACGACGGGACAGGCACGAGAGGCCGGCTTGCGAGAGCCGATCATTTCCGTCGCTCGCTCGCCCGCCTCGCGGCCGATCGCGGCCGGATCGAGCCCGGCGGGCCCGCGCGCAAGCCCAAACCCGAGGCCGGTCTCGCGGCTCTCCCCGCCGTCGGCCAGGGCCTGTGCGTAGGCGTAGCAGCTCGAATCCTCGTACTCGCTTGCAGCGCCGCTGGAGCCGGCGATCGCCACCTGCTCATCGCTGTCGACGTAGACCGCCTGCTCGACGCCGAGCACGCGCCGGTCGAAGCCGACGGCAGAATGCTCGACCGCGATCGCCAACTCCGCCGCCGCATCGGTGCTCAGCTCGGCGACCGAGGGATCCCGCAGGCCGCTCACGAGCGGCGGCTCGCCGATGGCAGCCGGCGGCCCTGCGTGCTCGTCGGAGTCGGCGACGCGAGCCGCCTCGACAGCGCGCGAGGCGATCGCTGCGACTCCGGAGGGGGAGAAGTCGGTCCCGAAGCCGTAGCCGACGCGGCCCTCGATCCACGCCCGGATGCCGATGCCCCGCTGGGTTGCTGCGCCGAGGCTCTCGATCGCGCCGCCGTGGGCGCGCACCTCGCGCCTGGCGGCTTCGCTTGCGTAGGCCTCGGCGTCGCCGGCGCCGCCTCGATCGCCGCCTCGACAGCCCGCCGCGCCAGCTCCAGGTCAACGGTCATGAAACGCTCCGAGTTCGCCTTTTGTCGCCCTATGTTTGACAAACGTCGAGTTCATACGTCGGTCCCGCCGACGGTCATCGCGGCGATCCGGACGTGGCCCTGGCCGGTCCCGACCGGCACTTTCTGGCCGCCCTTGCCGCACATCCCAGTCTTCATCCAGAAGTCGTTGCCGACCGCGTCGATCGACGCCAACGCCTCGAGGCAGTTGCCGATCAGCGTCGCCCCGCGACATGGAGCGGTCGACCCTGCCGTCCTCGATCAGGTAGCCCTCGCTGACGCCGAAGACGAAGTCGCCCGTCGCCGGGTCGACCTGGCCGCCGCCGAAGGAGACGGCGTAGAAGCCCTTCTTCACCTCGGCGATCATCGCCTCGGGCTCAGCCTCACCTGGGGCGATGTAGGTGTTGGTCATGCGCGGAATCGGCAGGTGGCGGAAGCTCTCGCGCCGCCCGTTGCCGGTCGAGTCGACGCCGTCGCGCCGCGCCGTTAGGCGGTCGTAGAGAAAGAGGTGAGCCGACCGTCCTCGATCACCTGCGTCTTCTGGGTCGGCACGCCCTCGTCGTCGATCCCGTCGCTCCCCCACTCGCCCGGCAGGCGACCGTCGTCGTAGGCGCTGAGCAGCGGCTGCGCGACCGTCTCGCCCAACTTGCCGGTGTAGACGCTTGCGCCCTTCTGAACGTGGTCGGCCTCGAGCCCGTGGCCGGTCATCTCGTGGAAGAGGACGCCGCCGAAACCACCGCCGACGACGACCGGCATCGAGCCCGCCGGAGCCGGCGAGGCATCGAGCAGGGTCAGCGCCTTGCGCGCCGCGCCGGCGGCGATCGCCCCGGGCTCGTCTTCCAACAGCTCGAAGCCGCGATGGGCGCCCAGCGTCTCGGCTCCGGTCTCGACCCGCTCGGCGCGACGCGCCACGGCTTGGACGCCGATCCGCACCCGCGTGCGGTCGTCTCCCCCGAGCAGCCCCTCCGAGTTGGCGACGGCGATCTCACGCCGTCCCTCGGCGTAGGAGGCCTGCAGCTGGACGATCTCGCCACCCTCGGCACGGCCGCGCTCATCAAGCTCGCGCAATAGTTCCGCCTTGCGCTCCGCCGGCACGTCCTCGGGCCGTCGCTCGACCGGCAGCGGCTCGGTCGCACGGGTCCGTAGCGGCTGCGGCTCGACGCGCTCGGCGCCGAGCGCCGCCGCCGCCTCGGCCGCAGCCCGCTCCAACTCCGCCGGCTCGAGCCCGTCGACATGAGCGAAGTAGGTAGTGCCCCCGCTCACCACACGGACGCCAGCTCCATCCTCCGCCCCGGATTGCACCGACTCGATCCGCGACTCGTCGATCGCCATCGTCAGCCCGTGCCGCCGTTCGGCGAAGACCTCGGCGAACTCGCCCGCCCGAGGCGAGGGCGCGGGCCAAGACCCGCTCGGCAACCGTCGGATCGAGCAGAGCCTCGCCAGGGCTCATGCTCGCGGCCGCTCTCCGGCGAGCTCGATCAGCCGCCCGGCAGCGACGAAGAGCTCGCCGCCGGCGATTGAGTCCGCGGCGTGGTCCTCTGCCCGGCCGTGGGCGTAGTAGAGGCGGGCGAAGGGGCGGCGGAAGGCGCGGCGGCGGCGCATGTAGGCGGCCGCCTCGTCGGCGTAGCCCGAGACACGGTCGAGGAGAACGCGGTGGGGCTTAGGGGGCATCGCCGCCCTCCCGGTCGCCGCCATCGCGGCCCCTGCCGTCGCCGCCTGCGGCCAGGTCCCGCAGCAGCGAGCGCATGTCGAAGAAGGTCAGCGAGGCCAGCGCGAAGCGGTCGGTCACGGCGATGGCGGCGAGGCCGGCGTGGCGGAGCGCGAAGACCTCGCCCTGCTCGGTGCCGACGTGGACCTGCTCGACCGGCTCGTCGCCGGCTCGGTCGGCCACCCCGAACAGCGCCGCCGCGTCCTCGCGCCAGCGCTCCGGGTCGCCGCTCGCGGCCAATACCGAGCCCCCCGAATCGAGGATCGCGGCGCCGCGCAGGTCGAGCGACATCTCGGCGAGGAAGGCGAGCGCGGTCTCGGCGGCATCGCCGGAAACCGCCGCGCTCGTGGCGTCGTCGGGCATCTCGGCCAAAATACCGCCCGTGCCGATCGCCCGCGCCTCTTGGATCTCTGTCGTCGCCACCTGCGCGATCGCCGTCGTCCTCCTGGCGGTCGGCGGATACACCGGCTACGCGATCACCGTCGGCGCCGTCGGCCTCGCCGCCGCGGTCAACCTGCTGCCACGTCCCTAGATAAACCGCCATCTCCTCCGCTTCGCGTCCGGGGATGGCGGCACTCCCCCATATCAGCGCCGCTCGCGAGGAATCAGATCGTGACGCTCGCTCAGCTGGCTACCCCGAGCGGTACGGCCCTTCGTAGCTGCTCGGGTCGTGGAAGGACGTCTCTGGCTCAGCGTGGATCAGCACCTCAGCGCCGGGGATGGTCGCCTCGATCGCGGCGCGCATCTGGTGGGCGAGCTCATGGGCACGCTCGAGGCTGGTGCCCGAGCGGTACTGGACGTGGAGGTCGATATAGCGGCGTCGGCCGGCCCGGCGTGCCCGCAACTTGTGGTAGCCGGCCACCTCAGGCGTGCGAGCTGCGGCGATAGCGGCCTCGATCCCGTCCATCTCGGTGCCCGGGAGCGTCTCGTCGACCAGGATGCCGGAGGAGCGGCGCAGAATCCGCAGGCCGGCGACGACGATGGCGGCCGCGACGACCAGCGCGGTGATCGAGTCGAAGGCGACAATCCCGGTCAGCTCGACTAGCGCCAGGCCGACGAGGACCCCGGCCGAGGTCAGCGCATCGGCGCGCAGGTGCGCCGCGTCGCCCTCCAGCGCGGGCGAGTCGTGCACCTTCGCCTGGCGATATAGAACCGTGGAAACGGCCAGGTTGGCCAGCACCGAGAACGCCATCACCGCTATGCCCACCCCCAGCGCATCGACCTCGGCGCCCACCACCAGCCGCCGGGTGGCCTCGAAGACGATCACCCCGGCGCCGACCAGGATCAGCATCCCCTCGATCGCCGCCGCCAGGCTTTCGACCTTCTCGTGCCCGTAGGGATGCTCGGCGTCGGCCGGCTCGTCGGCCTTGCGGACCGAGACGAAGGCGACGACGGAGGCGATCAGGTCGATTAGCGAGTGGATCGCCTCGGTCACGATCGCGATCGACCCGGTGATCGCGCCGGCCGCCAGCTTGATCGCGATCAGAACCGAGTTGGAAGCGATCGAGAGACCCGCGGCGCCGCTTTTGGTGCGGATCATCGTCCTGCCGGGGCCGCCCCGTCGGCATCGAGGTGCCGGACCAGCTTCCGCGCCGCCAGACCGCGGTGGCTGATCTCGTTCTTCTCCGCTTGGCTCAGCTCCGAGTAAGTGCGGGTGTCCTCGGGACCGGTCGCATCGGGGACGAAGGCGGGGTCGTAGCCGAAGCCTCCCTCGCCCCGCGGCTGCTCGATCAGGTGACCCTCGCAGCGGGCCTCGAAGACGTGCTCGCGACCGTCGGCTTCGACCAGCGCCAGCGCGCAGTGGTAATAAGCGCCCCGCTCCTCGCCGGCGACTGCCACCTCGCGCAGCAGCTTCGCCAGGTTCTCCTCATCGCTGGCGCCCTCGCCGCCATAGCGGGCGGAGTGGATGCCGGGACGGCCGCCGAGGCCGACGGCACCGATGCCCGAGTCGTCGGCGATCGCCGCCTTGCCGGTCGCCTCGTGCGCGGCCCGGGCCTTGTCCAAGGCGATCGCGGCGAAGCTGTCGCCGTCCTCCGGTGGCAGCTCGAGCCCTTCAGGCAGCGGCTCCAGTTCTATCCCGGGCAGCAGTTCGCGCATCTCGCGCAGCTTGTGCTTATTGCCCGTGGCGAGGATCAACTTCCAGCGACCCGCTCCTGTACCCCCCGCAGCCGGGAGATCCCCATCTCGGCGAGGCCGAGCAGCTCGTCTAGCGAGGCCCGCGAGAGCGGCGTCCGCTCCGCCGTCGCCTGCACCTCGACCAGGCCACCCTCGCCGGTCATCACTACGTTGGCGTCGACCTCGGCGTTGGAGTCCTCGCCGTAGTCGAGGTCGCAGAGCGCCCGCCCGTTGAGCATGCCGACGCTCACCGCCGCGACGGAGCCGGTCAGCGGCATCGTCTCGATCTTCTTCGCGTCGACCAGCTTCTGCAGGGCCAGGCGCAGGGCGACGTAGCCGCCAGTGATTGCCGCGCAACGCGTGCCCCCGTCGGCCTGCAGTACGTCGCAGTCCACATAGACGCTGCGTTCGCCGAGCGCCCTGAAGTCGACCACGACCCGCAGCGAGCGCCCGATCAGGCGCTGGATCTCGACCCCGCGCCCGTCCTGGCGGCCCTTGGAGACGTCGCGCGCCTTGCGCTCGCCGGTCGAGGCGGGCAGCATCGAGTACTCGGCCGTCACCCAGCCTTTGCCGCGCCCCCCATCCATTTCGGCACCGATTCCTGAACCGATGCCGTGCAGATCACCCGCGTCCGGCCGAGTGAGATCAGCGCCGACCCATCGGCGGTCTCGACGAACCCGGGGTCGATCGTCACCGGCCGGATGTCGGCCGGCGCCCGGTCGTAGCTGCGCGAGGCTGGCATGGTGGCGAGTCTCTCTCATTTGAAGGTGACCTGGTCGACCGCCTCCTTGATCTTGTTGACGATCACCCCGGCCAGCTCGGTCCCCTGTTTGCCGTTGAACCCTTTCATCGCAGCGACCATCCCCACCATCAGCAGCGAGACGAGCAGGATCAGGCCGACGTACTCGACCGTCCCCTGGCCTCTCTCGCCCCGTGCTAGCGCGCCGGATTGCCTCCCATCGCCGCGCTACGGCCGCGTGCGCATAACCCATCAACAGGTAGATCATCGAAGCCTCCTTCGTCGTTTGACCGCATGCTGAGCGGACGCGGATCACCGATCCAGACCTGAATGGGCCAATTCGGAGACGGCTTCGCAAAAAGAGCGAACGCCGCGCAGGAACGCCACCGAGAGTGCTAGGGACGAATGCCGGCGGGCGCCAGGACGCGTTCGACGAAGAGCTCGACCAGCAGGGGATCGAGCTGGGAACCGGCGGAGCGGCGAAGCTCCTCGATCGCCTGCTCCTCGGTCACCGTGGTGCCGTAGGACCGGTTGCCCGTCATCGCCGCGTAGGCGTCGCAGACGAAGATCACGCGGGCGCCGAGCGGGATCTCCTCGCCCGCCAGCCCGTCCGGGTAGCCGCCGCCGTCCCAGCGCTCATGGGTGGAGCGGACGAGCTTCGCGACCTCCTTCATCGCGGGTGCGGCGACGAGCACGCGCTCGCCGATCACCGTGTGCTTGCGCATCAGCTCCCACTCCTCGTCGCTCAGCGGCCCGGCCTTGTGGAGGATCTCGTCGGGGATCGCCACCTTGCCGATGTCGTGGAGCTCTCCAGCGCGAACGAGGACGTCGAGCTGCTCACTGTCGAAGCCCAGCTCAGCGCCCATCGCGGCAGCCAGTTGCGCCACCCCGTCGAGATGGCGGTCCAGCTCGGGCTCGCGCTCGTGCAGCACGCGCAGCAGCACCCCGCGCGCCTGGCTCACGGCGGAGCCGGCACGGTGCCCCTTCTGCGCGTACATGCGCCGGTCGGCGACGCGCAGCGCCTCGGTCGGCGTGCCCGCCTCCGCCGGCAGTCGCACCAGACCCCAGCAGGCGCCGATCGAGAAGCCGCTCCCCTGCTCCGAGAGGGCGGCCTCGGCCGCACGGGCGACCGCCTCGGGACTCAGCTCCGCGGTCGGAGCCAGCACGCAGAACTCGTCGCCGCCAAGGCGGTAGGCGCGGCCGTTCGGCTCGACCATCGTCGCCAGCTGCCGGCCGAGACGCTGCAGGAGGTCGTCGCCGGCCGGATGGCCGAAGTTGTCGTTATAGGCCTTGAAGCCGTCGAGGTCGTAGAGGGCGAGGACGCTCTCTCCCTGGCCGGAAGCCAGGGCCCGCTGCAGGTCGACCATCAGACTGCGCCGGTTGGCGAGCCCGGTCAGTGCGTCGGTGTAGGCGTCGCGGCGATTCGTTTCCAGAATCGCCCGGTTCTGGCTGAAGGTGACTGCGAGCCGAATCAGGACGGTCAGCAGCGAGGCGACACCCAACCCGAGGGCGGCGACGCCGATCGAGACGAAGTTGCCGGCGGCCAGCAGGCAGACGACGACTGCGGCGAGCCCGACCGGCATCGCGATGTGGCGCACCTCCGGGGTCGCGTCGTGTGCCGCAGTGGCCGTGGTGCTTGGCAGCCAGGCTGCCGCGCCGAGGAGCAGCAGGGCGAGCGGCCAACCGATGCTGGCCAGGTTCAGCGCCTCGGTCGACTGGCCCCCCACCGAGAGGTAGACGACGTCGGCGGCGCCGAACAGCAGCAGCGCGGCGGCGATCAGCAACCAGGCGTTGCGGTCGCGTCGCCAGCCGCCGACGACCATTGCGCCGGCGACCAGCCCGAGCAGGAGCAGGTCAGCACAGGGATAGGCGAGGCTGACGGCGACGCCGAGGGCACTGCCGCCGAGCGCGTCCACCACGGGAGCGAAGACCAGCGCTGCGGCGACCGAGGCGATCGCCAGAGCGCCGATCAGCCCGTCGACCCAGGCCAGCCGTTCGACCCGGCCGGCACGGGCGCGGCGCAGCAGCATGAGGGCGAGGAAGCTGGCCGGGTAGAAGGCGAGGAAGAGAGCGTCGGAAGGCGAGGGAAAGGGTGCCGGCGAAGCGTAGTAGAGCACGACGGAGTAGTAGGTCTGGCCCAGTGCCCAAGCCAGCATCCCGATCCCCAGCGTGAGCCAGGCCGCTCGCTCGCCGGCGATGAGGATGGATCGGACCAGCACCGTCGCGCTGGCGCCGAGGACGAGCGCGTCGTAGGCCCAGCGGCCGAAGGCGTCCTGCACCCCAGGGTCGCCGAGCGGAATCAAGATCACCGCCGCGTAGGCGCCGAGCAGAAGCGCGAGGACAGTCAGCCAGGCCGCTGCGAGGCGACGCATCCCCCGCGCGCCGCGGTCGTTCTCGAACGCCTTCACGCCACCCTCATCGGCCCGTCGCGACGCCTGCTTGAAGACTGGCCGGGGAACGCCCGGATACGCTCCGCGCCGATGCGGGTGCTGGTCGTGACCAACTTCCTGCCGGACCCCTCGGCGCCGCAGCGCGGGCGCTGGGTTCGCGACCAGGTCGATGAGATCCGCCGGCGCGGGATCGAGGTCGAGGTCTTCGCCTTCAGGCCGGGGTCGAGCCAGTACATCCCCGCCGCAGTGCGGCTGCGGAAACTGCTGCGGCGCGAGCGCTTCGACCTCGTCCACGTCCACTACGGCCTGACCGCCTGGTGCGCATTACTGGCCGGCGCCCGGCCGCTGATGGTCACCTTTCACGGCACCGACGTCCGCCACCCCGTCGTCGGGCGGATGTCGCGGCGCCTCGCACACCGGGTCGACCTCGTTGCCGCCGTCTCGCGAGCACTCTTCGGCCCCGAAGCCGGCCGTCCCGGCCTGCCGCACCTGCCAGGGTCTGCGGTTCTCCCCTGCGGACCCGACCTCAGCCGCTTCCGGCCGCTTCCGCGTGGGGAGGCCCGGCGGGCGCTGGGACTGGATCCGGCTGGGCGCTACCTGCTCTTCCCGGCCAACCCGGCGCGGCGGGAGAAGCGCGCCGACCGGGCCATGGAACTCGCCGACGCGGCGGGGGCGGAGCTGCTCAGCGGCGGCTCGATCGAGCCCGAGGAGATGCCCCTCTGGATGAACGCGGCCAACGCCGTCCTCGTCACCTCCGACTACGAGGGCTTCGGCATGGTCTGCGTCGAGGCACTGGCCTGTGACGTGCCAATTTTTTCTACCCCGGTCGGGATCGCCCCGTTCGCGCTCGCCGGGGTCGCCGGGGCGCTCTGTGCTCCCTTCGACCTCGCCGCCTGGAGCGCGGCAGTCGGTCCTCACCTCGAGGCGGCCGACCCCCGCGTCGCGGGCGCCGCTCGGGCTGCGGCGCTGTCCGCCGACCGCATGGCCGAGCGAACGATCGCGGCCTACCGCGACGTCCTCGCTGCCGCGTAATAGATTGACGCTCGGATGAGCGAGCAAGGGCGCGATGCGGGCGGCGAGGGCCTGAGCGCACAGGTCGATGCGGCCGAGCGCCGGCTGCGCGAAGCGGTCGAGGCCGCCGCGGCGGCGGAAGAGCGCGCCGCGGCGGAGATCAAGGCGCTCGAAGCCGACCTCGAGCAGGAGCGGCAGAAGGGCGCCGAGGAGATGGAGCAGCGGCAGCGAGCCCACGCTGAGGAGCTCGAGCGCCTGCGCCGCGACCACGAGCAGCAGCTGAGGCAGGAGCGCGCCGGCAGGGAGCGGGCGATCGCCGCCGCCGAGGGTCGCCTCAGCGAGATCGAGGCGCAGGCGGAGGAGGCCGCGAAGCGTGTCGAGGCGGCGGAACGGCGAGCGACGGCGGCCGAGGCGACGAACGCCGACGCCGAGGCGCGTGCCCGCGAAGCGGCGGCGGCCTGGCTGCGCGGTCAGGTCGAGGCTATCCGGCGCGAAGCGGGGCAGCGATAGCGGCTGTCGCCGAGTGCGACGTCGCCGTCATCGGCGGCGGCGCCGCCGGTCTGTGGACGGCATTGCGGGCGGCCGAGCTCGGCGGCTCCGTCTGCCTCGTCTCCCGCACGCCGCTCTCGCAGAGCGCCAGCTTCTGGGCTCAGGGCGGGCTCGCCGCCGCGCTCGAGCCTGGGGACTCCCCCGCCCGTCACGCCGCGGACACGATCGCCGCCGGCCGCGGCCTCTGTCGGCCCGCGGCGGTAGAGGCGCTGACCGAGGAGGCCCCGGCCGCAGTGCGGGAGCTACGCGAGCGCGGCGTCGCTTTCGACCTCGAGCCGGATGGGAGCTTGGCGCTGGGCCTCGAGGGCGGGCACACGCGGCGGCGCATCGTCCATGCGGGCGGCAGCCAGACGGGGCATGAGATCACCTCGAAGCTGGCGGCGATGGTCGCCGCGGAGCGGCGGATCAATGTCTACGAGCAGACCTCCGCGGTCGCCCTATGGAGCGACGGCGAACGCTGCCACGGAGTGCTGACCGACGCCCGCCCGATCGCGACCTCCGCGACCGTGGTCGCGACGGGCGGCGCCGCGGCGCTGTGGCAGCGCACCACCAACCCCTGGGGCGCGATCGGGGCCGGTCCGACGATGGCGTCCGCCGCCGGCGCCGACCTCGCAGACCTCGAGCTGTGTCAGTTCCATCCCACCGCGCTGTCGCTGCCGGGCACCCGTTTTGACGGGGTCCTGATTACCGAGGCGGTGCGGGGCGAGGGAGCAACGCTGCTCGACGCCTCCGGCCGCCGCTTCACCGACGAGCTGGCCCCCCGCGACGCCGTCACCGCCGCGATCCTCGACCGTCTCGAGGCCGACGGCGGCACCAGCGTCCAGCTCGACTTGCGTGGCATCGAGCCAGAGCGGTTCCCCAACGTCTTCGCCTCGCTCGCAGAGGCCGGCCTCGACGGACGCGCGGAACCCGTGCCGGTCGCCCCCGCCGCCCACTACACGATGGGCGGGATCGCCGTCGACCTCGACGGACGCTCCTCGCTGACGGGGCTCTACGCGGTCGGCGAGTCCGCCTGCACCGGGCTGCACGGGGCCAACAGGCTCGCCTCGAACTCGCTCAGCGAGTGCTTCGTCTTCGGCGGCCGCGCCGCTGCGGCGGCGCTCGCCGAGAGTCACCCAGGCGAACGACCGCCGCCGCCGGACTGGCGCTTCGAGCCGCCGACCGAAGCGACGCGCGAGTCGGTCTGGCGGCTGGCCGGGCCGCTGCGGCGGCCGGAGCTGCTGCGGCAGCTCTGCGACGACCCCTATCCGCTCGCGGCGGCGATTGCCCAGAGCGCCTTGGAGCGTGGGGAGTCGCGCGGGGGTCACCTCAGGGTCGACTTCCCCGGCCTCGACCCCGATCTCGACGGCATTCACATCGTCATCGGCCGCGACGGCACCACCCGGCGCGAACCCTGGCGCTGACACGTTCGCGCTAATCCTCGGATAGCGGGACGAAGTGCGAACGCAGCTCGGCGGCTAGCGTCTGCCCGGTGCTGCTCGGGGTCGACGTAGGCGGAACCTTCACCGACGCCGTCCTTATCGACGGGGAGGCGGTTCACACCGCAAAGCTGCCAACGACGCCGGAGGACCAGTCGGTGGGGGTGATCAGCGTCGTCGAGGAGGTCCTGCGGCGGGCCGGCACTAAGGCCTCGGCCGTCGCGTCGTTCGCGCACGGGATGACGGTCGGCACCAATGCGCTGCTGGAGGAAGACGGAGCCCGCACGGCCTTGATCGCCACCCGCGGCTTCGGCGACCTGCTCGAGATCGGCCGCCAGGACCGCCCGCATCTCTACCGGCTCTGCAGCCCGAAGCCGATCCCTTTGATCGAGCCAGAGCTGCGCTTCGAGGCGAGGGAGCGAGTCGGGCCCGAGGGCCCACTCGAGCCGCTCGGCCCCGAGGAGCCACAGCGACTGGCGGAGCTGGTTCGCGAAAGCGGGGCGGAGTCGGTCGCCGTCTGCCTGCTCTTCTCCTACCTCGATCCCGCCCACGAGCAGGCCATCGCCGAGTGTCTGCGACGGGAGCTGCCGGACGTTCACGTCTCTGCCTCGCATGAGGTGCTGCCGCGCTTCCGTGAGTTCGAGCGCTGCTCGACGACGGCGATCGACGCCTACCTCTCGCCGCTCCTCGGCCGCTACCTGGCGCGACTGGGGACGTCGGCAGCGCAGGCGGGTCTACCGCAACCGCTGGTGATGCGCTCGTCGGGCGGCGTCGCAAGCGCCGAAGAGGCGGCGCGCTCCGGCGCCTGGAGCGTTCTCTCCGGCCCTGCCGGTGGCGCTGTCGGCGCCGGCCTCCTCGCCAGCTCCTGCGGCGAAGGCAACGCGATCGGTCTCGACATGGGCGGCACGTCCTGCGACGTCTGTGTGGTCGAGGAGGGAACGGTGCGCCGCACCGACTCGCGCCGCATCGGCGGCCGCGTGATCCAGCTGCCGATGGTCGACGTGCACACCGTCGGCGCGGGCGGGGGCTCGATCGGGTGGCGTGACGCCGGGGGTGCGCTGCGGGTCGGCCCTCGCTCCGCCGGCGCCGACCCCGGCCCGGCGTGTTACGGGCGCGGAGGAACCGAGCCGACCGTGACCGACGCCAACCTGCTGCTGGGCCGGCTCGCTACCGACTCGACCCTGGCCGGTGGAGTCGCGCTTGAGGTCGACGCCGCCCGGCGGGCAGTGTCCTCGCTCGCCCGAACGCTGGGCCTCTCCGAGCTCGAGACCGCCGAAGGCATCGCCAGGGTCGCCGACCAGGAGATGGTGCGGGCCCTGCGCGTCGTCACCGTCGAGCGCGGCGTCGACCCGCGCCGCTTCGCCCTGCTGCCGTTCGGCGGCGCCGGGCCGATGCACGCCGCCGCACTCGCCGGCGAGCTCGGCATCGAGCGAATCCTCTGTCCCCGCGCCGGCGGCGTCCTCTCGGCGCTCGGGCTATGCGCCTCCGACCGCCGCCGTGACACTGCCCGTACGGTGATGCTGAGCGGCATCGACCTCAACGCGGCGCGGATCGCGGCCGAGGTCGAGGAGCTGGCGGCGCGCCTCGGCAACTCGGATGGGGCGGAGCTGGAGGCCGTCTACGAGCTGCGCTATGTCGGCCAGGCCTTCGAGCTGCCCGTGCCGGCTAGCCCTCGCCCCGACCCAGCCGACCTCGTCGCCCGCTTCGAGCAGGCACACGAGGAGCGCTTTGGCCACCGCGATCCCGAGGGGGAAGTTGTGCTCGTCCACATTCGCCTTGCAGCGATCACGCCCGGCCCCAGGCCCCGCCTCAGCGCGGATGCCGACGGCGTCGAGGAGGGCAGCCGCGAGGTCCGCTTCGACGGCGAGTGGGTCGAGACGCAAATCGTCCGCGGCGAGCCCGGCGCTGGCTTCGTCGCCGAGGGCCCGGTTGTCTATGAGCTCCCTGAGGCGACCTTTGTCGTCCCGCCCGGCTGGCGCAGCAAGGTCGACGACACCGGCACGATTCACGCGGAGGCGGGATGAGCGCACTGGACCCGGTGACGCTGCAAGTGATGGTCGGCGGGCTGCGGGCTGCCTGCGACGAGATGGGGGCGACGCTGATCCGCTCCGCCTACTCGGCCAACATCAAGGAGCGCCATGACTGCTCGACTGCGCTGTTCGACAGCAGCGGCGAGCTAGTGATGCAGGCGGAGCACATCCCCGTCCACCTCGGCTCGATGCCGGACGCCGTCGCCGCCGTCCTCGACGAGGAGCATCGCCCTGGCCTCGCCTGGGTGCTCAACGACCCCTACCGGGGCGGCACGCATCTTCCCGACGTCACCCTGATCTCCGCCGTCTTCGCTGGCGGCGAGCTGCTCGGCTTCGCCGCCTGCCGCGCCCACCACGCCGATGTCGGGGGCCCGACGCCGGGCGGGATGCCGGCTCGCTCGCGGGCGCTGAGCGAAGAGGGCGTCATCGTCCCGCCCACCCCGGTCGGGGGCGGGACGCTCGAGGAACTGGCAGCGCAGATGCGCGCCCCACGACAGCGTCTGGCCGACTTTCGCGCCCAGCTTGCGGCGAACCGGATCGGGGAGCAACGACTCAGCGAGCTGGTCGAGCGCCACGGCCTCGAGCGCCTCCGGCTCGGCATGGAGGAAATCCTCGCCTACGCCGAGCGCCGCACCCGCGCCGCCCTCGCGGCGCTGCCCGACGGGACCTACAGCGCTGAGGACCTGCTCGAGGACGACGGCGATGGAAGCGCCCGCGATGTCACCCTGCGGGTCGCCGCGACGATTGCAGACGACCGGCTCCGGCTCGACTTCGGCGGCACCGATCCCGAGATCGACGGCAACCTCAACTGTCCTCTCTCGGTGACGAAATCGGCGGCGTTCTTCGCCGTGCGCGCCCTCACCGATCCCGATGCGCCCCCCTCCGCCGGCGCCTACCGGCCGATCGAGATCGCCGCCCCAGCGGGCTGCCTGCTCAACGCCCGCTACCCGGCCGCGGTCGCCGCCGGGAACGTCGAGACGTCCAGCCGGGTCGCCGATCTCGTTATCTCCGCCCTGGCTGGGGCCCGCCCCGTCCCCGCCCAGGGACAGGGGACGATGAACAACCTCACCCTCGCCAACGAGGAGTTCACCTACTACGAGACGCTCGGCGGCGGCCAGGGGGCCTGCCCGGACGCCGACGGCCCGAGCGCGATCCACGTCGCCATGTCGAACACGCTCAACACGCCGGTCGAGGCCCTGGAGACGGAGTTCCCCCTGCGCGTGCGCAAGCTGGCGTTACGCCGCGACAGCGGCGGCAGCGGCCTGCACCGAGGTGGCGAGGGGATCGTGCGGGAGGTGGAAGCGCTGGCGCCGATGCGCTACACCCTGCTCACCGAGCGCCGCCGACACGCCCCGCGGGGCCGCGATGGAGGCGGTGACGGTGCCCCGGGGCGCAACCTGCTGAACGGCGAGGAATTGCCCGCCAAGGTCGAAGGAGAACTGCATCCGGGGGACAAATTGCGCCTGGAAACGCCGGGCGGCGGCGGTTTGTCAACACAACCTTAAATTCATCACAAAAGGCTTGGCGTTTCGGTTTGCCTCGTCTAGAATGCCCGGCTCGGGCGGGGCTTCCGCCTGGGCGGGTTCGAGGTGCACGCCTCCTGTCGCACGTCACCGGCCTTCTTAGGTACAGATCGATATGCCAATCGCGCTAAAGGAATGGGCAGTAACGGTGCGCGCTCTCGCTGAGGGCGAGCAGCTGCTGACCCTGCGCAAGGGTGGCATCCGTGAGGAGAACAAGCATTTCGAGCTCCAGCACGAACGCTTCTTCCTCTACCCCACCTTCGACCACCAACGGAACAACCTGGTGCGCGAGTCCCACCATCCCGAGCTGCGCCGCGCGCTTGAGGAGGGAGTCTGGCCCGACGAGGAGCCGCCGCCGCGGGCGCTGCTCCAGGATGGCGGCATCCCGCAGCCCGACCGGGTGCGGCTGCGTTGCTGGGCCGAGGTGACCGACCACCTGACGATCACCAATCCCCGAGTCGTCGACGAGCTTTCCCCCTTCTACGTTTGGACCCCCGACTACGCCGAGAAGCGGCTCAACTGGAAGCGCCGCCACCCGCTGCACATCCTGCTGCTGCGGGTCCACCGCATCCCGCGCCCGGTGACGGTCCGCGTCCACGAGGAGTACCACGGCTGCCGTTCCTGGGTCGAAATCGACCGCGAACTGCCCTTTGAGGGCACCCCGGTGATGGCCGACGAGGAGTTCGACCGTGCCCGCGCCGAGATCCACAATCTCTGCACCGATGCAGAGCCCGCGCTGGTTTAAGAACCGATCTAGGGCCGCCTGGCCAAGCAGATCAAGGACGCAGGGAGGGCTGATGAGGGGAGCGCACTTTTCCGTGCGCGACCCGAAGCAGCCGACCGAGGACGCCGAGATGCGCAGCGCCAGGCGGCCCTAGATGCCTTGGGTAGAGACCGAATCTCTCAGTTTTACGGCCCGCCACGACAGCGGCGACACAGCCTTCGCCGAGCGGACGCTCGACCGCATGGAGGACCTGCGGCTGCGACTGGAGGACCGTTTCGAGATCGCGCCGGGGGGGGTCACTGTGGTGATTCACACCAACCCGGCGCTGCTGACGATGGCTCACCCGTTCCTGCCCGCCGCGCGCTGGTCGGCTGCGCCGGCAGGGCGGCGCTACCTGGCGGGCTGGGCGATGGCCAGCGAGCTGCATGTCCTCAACGATCTGCACATGGAGCGGCGTGCCGCCGGTGACGATTCGAGGGAGGCGCTGTGCGGAACCGCCGAGCGTCTCTATGCGCAGCTGGTCGTAGCTGCCAACAACCCCGACCTGCCACCGTCCTGGACGCCCCGTCGCTTCGCCCGTTACCTCAGCTGGGCCTGGCTGGTCGAGGGCGCCGCCCAGTACTTCGCCCGCCAGTGCGGCCTCTACCGAGCCGCCGTGATCCGCCGCCTGCGCGAGAGCGCGCGTCCCTCCTTCCCGCCCTCGCGCCGCGATGCGGTGATCCTCGGCGGCACCCTCTTCGACCTGCTCGAGGCCGAACGGGGCGCCGATGCCTGCGTTCGCCTCGCGCTGCAGCTGCACCCCGAGGGCGCCCGCTCGACTCTCGAAGCAGCCTTCGAAGCGCCCGCCGCCGAGATCGAGGAAGCCTGGCGCGGCTACCTGCGCGAAACAGCGCGGCCGCTCGCGGTCTAGGCCCGAGGGTCTTCGAAGGGGGCAGTCCAGACCTCACCTCGGTGCGTTCTCTCGAGGCCGATCCAGAGGGAGTTCATTGCCGTGGCCACCACCCTCTCGCGAGGGACGGCCGGATGCTCCGACCACCAGACGGCGAGGCCCTGCAGGACGCCACGTAGGACCACCCAAGCCATCTCCAACCCCTCAGCGTCGGCTGCGCCGGCGACGTTCTCCGATCCGGGCTCGGCGACGAACAGCTGCATCACCGCCGCTTTGCTGCGCTCCGCAACCTCCCGGTGCACCGGCTCGATCTCCGGGTCGCCGACCCCGTCGCGGAAAAGCACCCTGCCGGCGAAGGGATGGGCTTCGACGTAGGCAAACCAGGCGTCACAGGAACGCGCTATCCGCACGCCGAGGGGATCCGTGCCGGCCAGGTGCTGGCGCCAGACCTGGCGCAGTTCGGCGAAGTGCCGCTCCAATAGGTCCCGGTAAAGATCAACCTTGGAAGGAAAGTGTTCATAGACGACCGGCGGAGTCACCTCCGACCGCCGTGCGATCTCCGCCATCGAGGCCCCGCGGTACCCGCGCTCGGCAAAGAGCTCGGTGGCCGCGGCGACAATCACCTCGCGCCGAGCCTCCGCCGTAAGCCTTTGCCGGGGTTCGCGAGCAGCCTCCGTTGACAACTTATTCCTCCTTAGGTACGGTCCCTAATCACCCTTAGGTTAGCGCCATGATCGTCTCCGTCCACATCGCCGACGTCGGCTTACTTCGTGCCCCGCGTCTTCTGCTGAAACGCGGCGGCGCATCCTCTCCCGGATCGCTTTACGCGGAGCCAGTGACGACGGCACCGCTGAGCACGAGGGTCTTACCGCGGCCCATGCTGGGTCGCCTTGGTCTGATCGCCGCCTGGCAGGACGACGCCGCGCTGGACCGGTTCCTGCGCGAGGACCCCTGGGCGGAGCAGCTCGCGGGGGGCTGGCACGTACGACTGGAACCGCTGCGGGTGTTCGGATCGTGGGCGCAGATGCCGGGCCTGCCGTCGCGGGAGCTCCCGGTCGACGACGACGAGCCGGTCGTCGTGCTCACTCTGGGGCGGTTGCGCTTGAACCGAGCGTGGCCGTTCCTGCGGAGTGCCGCGGCGGCCGAAGCCGCCGCTGTCGACGACGAGGCGATGATCGCCTCCACCGGCCTCGCCCGGCCCCCGCATCTCGTTTCCACCTTCTCGATTTGGCGCAGCGCCGCCGAGATGCGCCGCTATGCCTTCGGCAAATCGGGCGCGCACCAAGCGGCGGTCAAGGCCGACCGCGAGCGTCCCTTCCATCACGAATCAGCGTTCATACGCTTCCGCCCGTACGCCTCGCACGGCAGCTGGGACGGCCGCGACCCACTGGCGACGATCTAGTCAGGTGACGCCCGGCGTGCCCTCGAGCACTTCGCGCGCCTGCTCGACGAGCTCCTCAGCGACGAGGATCTGACGCGGGCCGGCGGCAAGGAAGTCGGGAACGTCGAAGCCCGCCTCCCGCTTGACCATGCTGGGGATGCCGTGCGCGGTCAGCAGGCCCTGAATCATTTCTGCCTCCGGCTGCTGCTGCGCGAAGGCGACCTTGACCAGCTTGCCGCTACCCGACAACGAGCTCAGCCTCCGAGATCTTGCCCTCACGAATCCAGAAGCCCTTCACCTCGGGCGCGCCGGCGTCCGCCAGCGAGGCGATCAGGTAGACCGCGTCGGGCCAGCCGGCCAGGTTGACGTCGGTCTGCGAGGGATAGGCGGGGCTCTTGGTGTGCGAGTGGTAGATGCCGACCAGATCCTCCCCCGCCCCTTCGATCTCCTGCATCAGCCGAAACTGCTCCTTCGCGTCGATCGAGTAACGAAACGGACTGGCCTCGGCATTCGCGGCCCGGTACACCGTCCGCGCCTCCCCATCGGCGCCCCCCACCATCCCGCAGCACTCGTTCGGCAGGTCCTCGCGCGCGTGCGCGACGATCTCGTCGATCAGGGACTGGGCTATTCGCATACCGAGCCTGCGGCGACTACCACCAGACGGTGGAATCCAGGTTCTCGATCTCGTCGACTGGCTTGGTGTAGACGCCGGAGGAAAGGTACTTCCAGCCGTCGTCGGGGATGAGGAAGACGACGTTGCCGGCATCGAGCTCATCGCCGATGCGGACGGCGATGCGGGCGATCGCACCAGAGGAGACGCCGGCGAAGACGCCCTCCTCGTCGAGCAGCTTGCGGGTCCAGACGATCGCGTCGCGGTTGGAGACCATGATCTTGCGGTCGAAGAGGGAGATGTCGATGATCGGCGGGATGAAGCCGTCGTCGAGCGAGCGCAGGCCGTGGACCAGCTCG
The DNA here is from genome assembly GCA_963817945.1 of uncultured Solirubrobacterales bacterium. GTDB lineage: Bacteria > Actinomycetota > Thermoleophilia > Solirubrobacterales > 70-9 > VRUE01. Next base: position 129,015 of record CAWFQH010000005.1, read on the forward strand.
CCCTGCATCGGCTCGGCGGCGACGATCAGCGTCTCCGAGTTGTGCTCCTTGAGCCGGCGGCCGTTGCCCATCAGGGTGCCCCCGGTGCCGAGGCCTCCGACAAACGCGGTGACCTCGTCCAGCTCTTCGAGGATCTCGACTGCAGTGCCGTTGTAATGCGCGAGCGGGTTCGCCTCGTTGCCGTACTGGTAAGGCATGTAATAGCGTGAGTCCTCGGCCATCTCCAGCGCCACCTCGACGGCGCCGTTGGAGCCCTTGGCGCCCTCGGAGTAGACGATCTCCGCCCCGTACATCTCCAGCAGCTGGGTGCGCTCGGAGGTGACGTTGTCGGGCATCACGACCTTCAGCGGGTAGCCCTTGCGGCGACAGATCATCGCCAGCGAGATGCCGGTGTTGCCCGAGGTCGGCTCGAGGATCGTCTGACCCGGCTCGATCGCGCCCTCGGCCTCGGCCGCCTCGATCATCGACTTGGCGACGCGGTCCTTGACCGAGCCGGTGGGGTTGCGGCCCTCGAGCTTGGCGTAGATGCGAACGCCGGGCTTGGGAGAGAGGCGCGGCAGCTCGACCAGCGGCGTGTTGCCGATCGACTCGACGACGTTGCCGAAGCGGCCCCCGCAGGGTCGGTTTAGCAGCTCTCCCGACACTTCAAAAAGTATAGCCATGGGCCGTTGAAGCGGCGAGAATCAAGCCTGCCGAGGACGCAGGGAGCGTGGCGTGCTCCGCACGCGAGCGACCGAGGACGCTGGCAGGCGCCGGTTATCGCCGCTTCAGCCGCCGGCCATGGCGGGGAGGATGACAACGGTGTCGCCGTCGGAGACGGAGGTCTCGAGGCCGTCCAAAACCCGTACGTCCTCGTCGTTGAGGTAGACGTTGACGTAGCGGTTGAGGTCACCGTCGGCGCCAAACAGCTGCTCCTCCGTGCCGGGATGCTCCGCCGTCAGCGCTCGTAGCACCTCGCCCACGTTGCCGCCGGAAGCCTCGACCTCAGATTGCCCGCCAGTGTGTGACTGCAGCACTTTTGGAATACGAATGGTCGCCATCAGGACGCGATCCTAGTGAAGAGAGACAGGGCGAGGGGCTAGCTCAGCCGGCGCAGAAGAGCTCGTAGTCGGGGAACTTGCCCAGGTCCTCGTCGGCGATCTGCGGCGCGTCCTCGCCGCAGATCGGGCAGTTCGGGTCGCGCCGCACCTTCAGCTCGGTGAAGCGGGTCCCGAGCGCCTCGAAGAGGAGCAGCCGACCGATCAGCGGCTCGCCGATCCCGAGCACCAGCTTCAGCACCTCGTTGGCCTGCAGCAGGCCCATCGTGCCGGCCATCGCCCCGAGCACGCCGTTGGCCGAGCAGCTCGGCGCCAGCTCCGCCGGCGGCGGCGTCGGGTAGAGGCAGCGGTAGCAAGGCCCCTCGAAAGGCACAAAGGTCGAGATCTGGCCATCAAAGCTGAGGATCGAGGCGGAGACGACCGGCTTGCGCAGCCGCACCGAGGCGTCGTTGAGCAGGTAGCGGGTGGGGAAGTTGTCGGCACCGTCGACGATCACGTCGTACTGGCTGATGATCTCGACGATGTTGGAGGCGTCGAGGCGGCCTTGGTGCTCGACCACGTTCACGTCTGGGTTGAGGGCCTCGATCGTCCGCCGCGCCGACTCGGTCTTCGGCATGCCGATCCGCTCGGTGTTGTGGATCACTTGCCGCTGCAGGTTGGAGGCGTCGACGACGTCGTCATCGACCAAGCCCATCGTGCCGATGCCAGCCGCGGCGAGGTAGAGAGCGGTCGGCGCGCCGAGCCCGCCGGCGCCGACCAGCAGCACCTTCGCGTTCAGCATCTTCAGCTGGCCGTCGACCCCCACCTCCGGCAGCAGGGTGTGGCGCGAGTAGCGATCGCGCTGCTCGGGGGTCATGCCGCTTGCGGCGACGACGGGGAGCCCCTGCTCTTGCCAGGCGAGGATCCCGCCGGCCATCGAGGCGACGTTTTCGTAGCCGAGCGCCTGCATCTGCTCCGCCGCCTTGTAGGAGCGGTTGCCGCTGCGGCAGTAGAGAATCGTGCGAGCCGATTTGTCGGGGGCGGCTGCGGCGATCTCGTCGCCGAGGAGGCCAGGCGGGACCAGCTTGCCGTTCTCGAGGTGGGCCTCCTGGTACTCGTGCGGCTCGCGCGTGTCGATCAGGACGATGTCGCCGCCCTCGATCTCCGCCGCGGCCTCGAATGGCTCGATCTCCTCGATCTGCTGCTTAGTCTGCGTCTCAGGCGCCATGCTTCGTAAATCCCCCGAATTCGGATCGGCTTTTACTTCAAAAAGTATAGCGGGGATGCTCGGGGGCCAGGGCCGTGTTCTGCGCCACGCCTCCCGTCGCCACCACGCCCGTCAGTCCGAAGTTTGGGAACCCTTCTGTCCGATCCGGCAATCCGGAGTCTTTTAGCGTCGCGCTTGTGCTACCCAGGGGGGGCAATGGCAACAAGGGGGGCGCACCGAAGCGTTGAGGAGATCGAGTGGCAGGCGAAAACCCGCTGCCCCGCCTCCGTCGGATAAGAGACGAAATCCGCCGCATAGACGCACTTATTCCCCAGCGCGATCGCCTGATCCGTCAGGCCGTCGAGCAGGGGTATTCGGAGCGACAAATCGCAAAAGCGGCGGGCGTCCATCACACCCGCGTCAACCAGATCAAGCATAGTCGCTAAGCGCTTTTTGCCAGCGCCCTCGCCCGAGGGCGAGGGCGCTGGGACGCAGTGTCGGGCCCTGCCTAGCGCTTTTCCTAGCGCCCCCGCACTGCGGCTTCATCTCCGGCCCTAGGTTGGCAACCCTGCCGTTGCGGCCCTCGAAGGCGACTTTGGCGCGGTTCTTGCCCGCACAGAGGTTGCGGCGCTTGTTTGCGGGGAGATTTGGGCTCGTGGCCGGGCGCCCATAAGGACCGAAGGCCCGCTTTCGCGGGCCTTCGGTCCTTAGATGTTGGCTGTTCAGCCGAGGCTGGGCCGCATCTGGCGCAGTCGCTTCACCCGCTCCTCGATCGGCGGGTGAGTCGAGAAGAGGCCCGCGATGCCCCCGGCCTTGAAGGGCTTGACGATGTAGAGGGGCTCGGCCGCCTGGTTGACCTGCATCGGGATCGCCTGGGCCCCCTGCTCGAGGCGCAGGAGGGCGCTGGCGAGGGACTCCGGGTTGCCGCAGATCTGGGCGCCGCCGGCGTCGGCCGCGTACTCACGCTGACGCGAGATCGAAAGCTGGATGATCGAGGCCGCGATCGGGGCCAGCAAGACCATCGCCAGCGAGGCGACGAGGCTGAGCGGCGACTCGTCGTCGCCACCGAACCACATCATCATGTAGGCGAGATAGGTGATGGCGGCGCCGATCGCCGCGGCGACTGACTGGATCAGGATGTCGCGGTGCTGGATGTGGGCGAGCTCGTGGGCGAGGACGCCGCGCAGCTCGTCCTCGGAGAGCAGTTTGGTGATCCCCTGCGTCACCGCCACCGCCGAGTGCTTCGGGTTGCGGCCGGTAGCGAAGGCGTTGGGCTGGTCCTGCGGGATCATGTAAAGGCGCGGCATCGGCAGGCCGGCGCGCGTCGTCAGTTCGCGCACGATCTGGTAGAGCCGCGGCGCTTCGGACTCGTCGATCGGCTTGGCCCCGCTCATCTTCAAGGCCAGCTTGTCGCTGAAGAAGTAGGAGCCCAGATTGATCAGGAGGGCGATGAAGAGGAAGACGCCCGCCGTGCTCGGGCCGCCGATCAACGCACCGATCAGGACCAGCAGGCCAGAAAGCGAGGCCAGCAGGATGGTCGTGCGCAGGGTGGCGCCCCAGGTGGACTGCTTGGTGGTGGTCATCGCATAGCTCCTGTTCGAGTTTCGGACAGCCTTGAAATGCGGTCCTGAAAGTATTCCGCCACCCGGCCGAATCCCCTATAGGGGACAACCCCTATTCTCGCCCTGTGACGACCCTGGTCATCGTCGCGCTTGCGGTTCTCGCGGCGGTCCTCGCCCTCAGCCTCGTGCGGCTCCAGCGTCGCTTCGCGCCGCTGGAGAGCCTGATCGAGGAGATGGAGAAGGTCGACCTGAGCCGATCCGGGCCCGTCCTGCCCGCCTCGATCGACGGCGTCGGCGAGACCGAGGAGGTCGAGCGACTCGAGCTGGCCTTCCTGCGGATGATGCGGCGCCTCGAGGCGGAGCGCTTGCGCGCCGGCAGCGCCGCCCTGCGGGCGCAAGAGCAGGAGCGGGCGCGGGTGGCACGCGACCTACACGACGAGGTGAACCAGTCACTTACGGGTCTACTGCTGCGACTGGAGGCGGTGCGTGAGGGCGCGCCACCGGAGCTGAGGCCCGAACTGGATGCGACTAAGGCAGTGGCCAACCAGGCGATGCTGGAGCTGCTCTCGCTGGCTCGGCAGCTGCGGCCTACCGCGCTCGACGACCTCGGCCTCGCTGCCGCAATCGCCGGCCAGGTCGAGCAGATCGCCGCAGCCGGATTCGTCGCCGAGCTTGAGGCCGACGGCGACTTCTCCGACCTCAACGACGACGTGCAGCTGGTCGTCTACCGCGTCGCCCAGGAGGCCCTCTCCAACGCAACCCGGCACAGCGAGGCGACGCGCATCGACGTAGGCCTGAGGCGCACCGAGAGCGGTGTCGAGCTGGAGGTCGCCGACGACGGCGCCGGCTTCGCCTTCGACCGGTCCGAGCAGGGGCTGGGAATCGCCGGGATGCGGGAGCGAGCGCTGCTCGTCGGCGGCGAGCTGACGATCGAGTCGCGGCCGGAGCAGGGCACCACCGTCCGCCTCTCGATCAGGGCCTAGCAAGCGATACCCCGGCCTGGTCCGGCCGAGCGACCGAGGACAGTCGCGACGGTCTCCGCCACCCGGTGGGCCTCCTCGTTCACCTGCCGTTCCGAGACTCGCAGGACCTCATAGCCGAGGCGCTTCAGCTCCAGGTCTCGCTCTCGGTCCTCCTGGTAGGCGAGTCGTCCGCGGTGGTAGAGGTAGCTGTCGGTTTCGACCACAAGCCGCTGATCTCGCCAGAAGAAGTCGACGAGGTGCTGACCGATGCGGACGTTGACCTCGGGACGAGGCAACCGATGGCGCCGGCACAACCCCAGGAAGTCCCCCTCCAGATCGCTGCGCGTACGATCCCAACCGCTTTCCTCGCCAATCGGCAGGCCGAGCACGTTCGCCTGTCGAACTGCCCTTCGCAGCTCGCCCGGTGATATGGCGCCCGACCAGCCCCGTGAGGTTGCGTTTCGCAGGTCGAAGATGGTCCGGGCAGGTGTGGTGACTGGGATTCCACGATGCAGCGTCACCCCTGAGGACGCAAGGGACCGCGAGCGGTGGATGCGGATGCCTGGGCGCCTGGCCTTCGCCCCTCGTCCGCCGGCAAGCACGTGGACCGGCCCATCCGTCATTGGCAACAGCTCCCAGAGCGATGCAGCGCTGCGATGGCTCACCGCCGCCCCCCAGTACTCGAGAACGAATCTGCTCTCCCCAGCGGGACCGCCGCCCACCGCAAGCACGGCAGCGAGGTAACGACCGTCCGGCGACAGAGCTGGATGACCAACCGCATAGACGCCTCGGTGCACGCGATGCAGGCGGCCCGAGTTGAGCCGTGCGCGGATCGCTCCTTCGCCCATTTCCAATCGGCGGAGCTGTCTTGCCGAGACCACCCCTTGCTGCCTTTCCGCGATCTCGGCGATCACACGGTCAGGTGGGGCGACTTTCCGATCCATTGCATCGGTAAGTCGCCCCGCCACGGTTCTCTCCCCAGCTCAGCGGGATCTCTTCGCTAGCTGGGAGACTGGGCGGATGCGGGTGTTGATCGCGGACGACCATGGAATTGTCCGGTCTGGGTTACGTCTGCTCTTGGAGCGCCAGCCCGACATCGAGGTGGTCGGCGAGGCCGCCGACGGCGCCGAGGCGCGCGAGCTGGCCGTCCGCGAGCGCCCGGACCTGGCGATCCTCGACGTGAAGATGCCGAAACTGACCGGCCTGCAGGCGACTCGAGAGATCCGCCAGCAAGCGCCGGAGACGGCGGTGCTGATCCTCTCCATGCACGACGACGAGCGCTACCTGTTCGAGGCGCTAAAGGCCGGTGCCTCGGGCTACGTGCTGAAGGCGCAGGCCGACACCGAGCTACTGGAGGCGATCCGCGCGGTCGAGCGCGGCGAGCCGTTTCTGACGCCGGAGGCGCAGCGGGCGCTGATCAAGGACGTGCTGGAGCGGGGCTCGACCGGCGAGGAGGAGCTGACGCCGCGCGAGGAGGAGATCGTCAAGCTGGTCGCCGAGGCGCACACGACCAAGCAGATCGCCGGCATCCTCCATCTCTCCGAGAAGACGGTCGAGAACCACCGGGCCAACGCGATGCGTAAGCTCGGGATGCGCGACCGGGTCGAGCTCGTCCGCTACGCGATCCGCCGCGGTTTGATCGAGCCATGAACGACTTCCAGGAGAAACGCTGGCAGGCGCTGGTCCTCCTCTGCTCGGCGCAGTTCGTCGTCGTCCTCGACGCCTCGATCGTCAACGTGGCGCTGCCCTCGATCGGCGAGGCGCTCGACTTCTCGCAGGGCAACCTGCCCTGGGTCGTCAACGCCTACGTCCTCACCTTCGGCGGCTTCCTGCTGCTAGGGGGCCGCACGGCGGACCTGCTCGGTCGCCGTCGTGTCTTCATGGCCGGGCTGCTCGTGGTGGCGGTCGCGTCCCTCCTGGCCGGCTTCGCGGCGACCGAGGGCCAGCTGATCGCCGCCCGCGCCGCCCAGGGGCTTGGCGCCGCGATCATCTCGCCCTCGGCACTGTCGATCGTCACCACCACCTTCAAGGACGGCTCAGAGCGCAACAAGGCGCTCGGCGTCTGGGGCGCCGTCGCCGGCTCCGGTGGCGCCGCGGGCGTGCTGCTCGGGGGCATCCTCACCGACGGCCTCGGCTGGGAGTGGGTGCTGTGGGTGAACGTGCCGGTCAGCCTTATCGCCTTGGCGCTGGCACCCCGGCTGATCGCCGAAAGTCGAGCCGAGTCCGAGCGGCGGGTCTTCGACGTGGCCGGAGCGGTCACCGTGACCGCCGCGCTCTCGATCCTGGTCTACGCCCTGGTCGACGCCAACGACGCCGGCTGGGGCTCAACCCAGACGCTTGGCCTGATCGCGCTCTCCGCCCTCCTGCTGGCTGCCTTCGTCGCGATCGAGTTGCGCACGCCGAAACCGCTGATGCCGTTCTCGATCTTCCGCATCCGCACGCTGACGGGGGCCAACGTCGTTGGGCTGCTGGTCGGCGCCTCGCTCTTCTCGATGTTCTTCTTCATCTCCCTCTACATGCAGCAGGTGCTCGGCTACAGCGCGATCCACGCCGGCCTCTCCTACCTGCCGCTGGCGCTGCTGATCATGGCTTCGGCGGGGATCGCCTCCCAGCTCGTGACCAAGATTGGCTACAAGCCGGTGCTGGCGATCGGCCTGCTCTTCATCGTCGTCGGCCTGACCTGGTTCAGCCAGGTCTCGGTCGGGGGCGGCTTCACTACCGACATCCTCGGCCCCTCGCTTTTCGCCGCCGCCGGCCTCGGCTTCGCCTTCGTGACGACGACCATCGCCGCCGTCTCCGGCGTCGAGGAGAGCGAGGCCGGCCTCGCAAGCGGCCTGATCAACACCTCGCAGCAGATCGGCGGCGCCCTCGGCCTGGCGGTGCTCTCGACCGTGGCGATCTCGCGCACCGAAGATCTGACTTCCCCGGGAACCCCTCCCTCCCTCGACGCCCTTACCGAGGGCTTCCAGTCCGCCTTCCTGGGCGGCGCGGGCATCGCCCTGCTCGGTTTCGTGCTGACGCTGGTCTTGATCCGCGGCAGGGACAGCCGTGCCCACGTCGAGCTCGGTCAGGCGGAGGCGACGGAGAGGGTCTCGGCCTGAGGGTCGCAGCGCCTTCGCATAACCGACCCCTTCAGTAGGATTTAGCCATATGTTGTTTTCGACGAAGGCGGAGTACGGCGTGCGCCTGATGGTCGAGCTGGGTCGCCAGCCCGACACGGCGCCGATCTCGCTCAGCGCCGTGGCCGAGGCCGAGCGGCTGCCGCTCTCCTACCTCGAGCACCTCGTCGCCAAGCTCCGCAAGGCCGGCCTCGTCACCTCGACCCGGGGCGCGCACGGCGGCTACAGCCTCGCCAAGCCCGCCACGGAGATCACGCTTGACACCGTGGTCGAGGCACTGGAAGGCCAGATTGCACCGATGGAGTGCTTCCACGAGACTCCCGAGGGCAAGGTCCTCTGCTCGCACGAAGGCGACGTCGGTCACGACGCGTGCGCGACGAAGCTGCTCTGGACCCGGGTCCAGGGCGGCGTCACCAAGGCGCTGGCCGGGACCACGCTGGCCGAGCTGGTCGAGTTCTCCGGCAGGGAGAGCTCGCCCGCGAAGGCCGAGCCGGTCGGCAGCGCCGCCTAAACACCCCTGGAAAAAGAACGGAGTCACATTGGCTGAGCTGGAGATACGCAACCTGCACGTCAGCGCCGAGGGCAAGGAGATCCTCCGTGGCCTCGACCTCGACGTCGAGAAGGGCAAGGTGCACGCCCTGATGGGTCCGAACGGGTCGGGCAAGTCGACCCTGGCCAACGCGATCATGGGCCACCCATCGCTCGAGGTCACCGACGGCACGATCGTCTTCAAGGGCGAGGACCTGACCGAGGCCGACCCCGACGAGCGCTCCCGTGCCGGCCTCTTCATGGCCTTCCAGTATCCGGTTGCGATCCCCGGCGTCTCGGTCAGCAAGTACCTGCGGATGATCCTCAACGCTCGCCGCGAGGCGCAGGGCGAAAGCGAGATCAAGATCAAAGAGTTCGCCAAGGTCGCCCAGGAGGCGATGGAGCTGGCGAACATCCCCAAAGACTTCTCCAGCCGCTACCTCAACGATGGCTTCTCCGGCGGCGAGAAGAAGCGGATGGAGCTGCTGCAGCTGGCCCTGCTGCGGCCCGAGATCGCGGTGCTCGACGAGACCGACTCCGGCCTCGACATCGACGCGCTGCGGACCGTCGCCGACGGCGTCAACAAGTTCGCCGGTCCCGACATGGGCGTCCTGATCATCACCCACTACCAGCGCATCCTGCACATGGTCAAGCCCGACTCCGTCCATGTCATGTTCGAGGGACGGATCGTCAAAGAGGGCGGCCCGGAGCTGGTCTCCCTGCTCGAGGAGAAGGGCTACGGCTGGATCCGCGAGGAGGTTGAGGCGGGAGCCTCGGCGTAGCGAGATGGAGCCGGCGACGACCAATCCCGCATCGACGGTTCCGGCGTTCCCGATCGAGAAGGTCCGTGCTTCCTTCCCGGCCCTGGAGCGGGAGGTGCACGGCCAGCCCGTCGCCTATCTCGACAGCGGTGCCAGCTCGCAGCGTGTGCTGGCCTCGATCCAGGCGGTCGACCGCTACGAGCGCACGCACCACTCCAACGTCCACCGCGGCGCCCACACGATGTCCGCCGAAGCGACGGCGGCCTTCGAGGGCGCGCGGGCGACCGTCGCCGACCACATCGGCGCCGCCGACCGCCGCGAGGTCATCTTCGTCCGCAACGCGACCGAGGCGATCAACCTGGTCGCACGGGCGTGGGGCGAAGCCAACGTCGGCGAGGGGGACCGCATCGTCCTCACCGAGATGGAGCATCACTCGAACGTCGTGCCCTGGCAGCAGCTGGCTGAGCGCGTCGGCGCCGAGATCAATTGGGTTCCAGTAACCGGCGAGGGCTTGCTCGACATGGAGACCCTCGGAGCGCTGCTCGAGCGCGGGCCGAAGCTGATCGCGGTCGCGCACGTCTCCAACGTGCTCGGCACCGAGAACCCACTGGCCGAGATCTCCCGGCTTGCGCACGAGGCCGGCGCCCTGGTCCTCGCCGACGGCGCCCAAGCGGCGCCGAAGCTTCCCCTGGACGTCGTCGCTCTCGGGGTTGATTTCTACGCCGTGACCGGCCACAAGCTCTACGCGCCGACCGGGATCGGGGCGCTCTGGGGCCGGCTCGACGTGCTCCGCCAGACGCCGCCCTTCCTCGGCGGCGGCTCGATGATCCGCAAGGTGACCAAGGAGGGGACGACCTACGCCGACCCCCCCACCCGCTTCGAGGCGGGCACGCCGGCGATCGCGCAGGCGATCGGGATGGCCTCGGCGCTGCGCTGGCTGGACGGGCTCGGCATGGACGCGGTGCTGGCGCATGAGCGCGAGATGGCCGACTACGCGATCGAGCGGCTTGCCGAGGTGCCGGGCCTGCGGATCTTCGGGCCGCCCCGCGGTCCCGGGCGATCGGTCCCGTCTCCTTCGAGCTGGAAGGAGTCCACGCCCACGATGTCTCCGAGATCCTCGACCGCCACGCCGTCGCCGTCCGCGCCGGCCACCACTGCGCGCAGCCGCTGATGGACCGCCTCGGCGTTGCCGCAACCGCCCGCGCCAGCTTCGCCGTCCACACGGTGCCGGAGGAGATCGACCGCCTGGTCGACGGCCTCCACGACGCCCGCAAGGTCTTCGGGCTCTAGGGCGCCCCGGCGGGCGGGGCGCCGGACGGCGGGGGCGGTCCCCAGCTGGCGCGGCCGTCGCCCTCGATCGGGATTGGCGGCCCGCCGACGGCGGGCGTGTCGAGGGCCGTGTCGGCGACCGCCTTGACCCGCGAGAGAACCTCGCGGACGCCGCTCTTCGTGCCCTGCACGCCGTAAGGATGGAAGTCTGAGGTCAACCCGCTGGCGTCGAGGCCCGCCGCATCGGCCAGGTAGAGCGCCCGGGCCATGTGGAAGCCCTGGGTGACGACGATCGCGCTGTCGACGCCGAAGATCTCGCGGGCGCGCACCATCGTCGCCCAGGTGTCGAAGCCGGCGTGGTCCTCGAAGACGACGCGCGGCGGCACACCGGCGCGAACCAGGGCCCTGCGCATCGTCCCGGGCTCGTCGTAAGCCCACCGCCGGTGGTCGCCGGAGACGAGAATCCGCTCGACCTTGTCCGCGCGCCAGCAGCTCCAGCGCGCCCCGCACCCGGTCGGCCAGCATCGTGCTCATCGTCCCGTCCGGCTTGACCAGGGCGCCGGGAACGATTGCCGTCTGCGCGTGAGAAGCGTCCGCCACCTCGGCGGTTTCCTCGCCATCCCCGCCAACGAAGACGTAGGCGTTCGCCAACCCGACTCCGACGACAGTCCAGTGCGGCGCCAAGGCCCACGGCCTTCGCCAGGCGCGGCAACCGCTGCGCTAGCCTCGCTGCTCATATGGACGAGTTGTATCGCGAGCAGATCCTCGAGCACTACAAGCGGCCGCACAACTTCGGGCGGCTGGAGGAGCCGGACCTGGAGTTCGACGACTCGAACCCGTTCTGCGGCGACGAGCAGCACGTCATGCTGCGGCTAGACGAGGAGGGGCGCGTGGCCGAGGTCGCCTTCGAGGGCCAAGGCTGCGCGATCTCGACCGCGGCCACCTCGCTGATGACCGACGAGCTGGTCGGCAAGACGCGCGAGGAGCTGCTGCGGCTGCCGAAGGAGTTCGTCCTCGACCTGCTCGGGATCGAGATCTCAGCGACGCGAATGAAGTGCGCGATGCTCGGGCTCAAGGTCGTCAAGGGCGCCAGCCTCGGTGCGCCGGCCGAATGGGAGGACGAGGGAGAGACCGGCGACCCGTCCCAGGCGGCCGCGCTTTAGCCCTCCCCGGGCGACGCATCCGACATTCGCCACAGCGGAGTGCGGTGGATGTCGGATGCGTGCGGCTCGACTGGGGCTGGCGCGCTCGCTAGCCCGACTGCATCGCCGGGTCCGGCTGAATCACGGCGAAGAAAGCGCCCCACGGGTCTTTGATCACCGCGATGCGGCCCACTTCGGCGATGTCGAAGGGGCCTGCGGGGATCTCCCCGCCGTTCTCCTTGGCCGTCTCCACGGTCGCCTCGATGTCCTCCACCGCGAAGTAAACGAGCCAGTGGGCCGGAATCTCGGCCGGGACCCGATCGGTGATGTCGAGCAGGCCGCCGACGGTGTCCTCGCCGAGGACGATGGCCGTGTAGGCGCCGGTCCCCTCGTACTCTTTCTCCTCGAACGACCAGCCGAAAACCTCGCCGTAAAAGGATTTGGCCGCCTCAGGGTCGCGCGTGTTGAGCTCGTTCCAGCTCATCGCGCCGGGCTCGCCGACGACGTCGGCGCCGTTGTTGCGACCTGGCTGCCAGAGACCGAGAGCGGCTCCGGTCGGATCGACGATGAAAGCCATGCGACCGTAATCGAGCACGTCCATCGGCTCGAACATCGCGCTGCCTCCTGCCTCCTTCGCCCTGGCAACGGTGCCATCGACGTCCTCCACGCAGACGTAGCTCGACCAAGCGGGCGGCTGACCCTCTTCCATCAGCTTCATCACGCCGCCGATGGTGCTGTCACCGCGCTGCGCGGTGCGGTAGCCGCCGGTCTGCTCGGCGTTATCGTCTTCTTTCAGCGTCCAGCCGAAGAGGGCGCCGTAGAACTCGCCAGCGTCGTCCTGATCCGGCGTGCCGAGGTCGATCCAGCAGAAGGTGCCGGGCTTGTAACTGGTCTTTACGCTCATGGTCGCTCCTTGCGTCGAAGGTGGTCTCGTCAACCAAGACCGATCCTCGGTCCGAATCTAATCGGTCCGCCGCGCCGGCCCGTTAAAATCCGACTTAAGAAGTAGGATTAAGTCGCAACCCGCACTAGCGACGGCGAAAGCAGAGCCGACCGTCGAGGAGCAGCACACCTCATGCCAGATACCGCAGGAACCTCCATCCCCGTCTGCCCGCTCGCCGAGCTGCCGCCCGGAAGCATGCGCCTGATCGAGCACGACGGCGCCAAGATCGGCGTCTTCAACTGCGACGGCGCGCTCTACGCGATCGAGGACCGCTGCTCGCACGACGACGGGCCGCTCGCCGAGGGCGAGTTCGACGCCTCGACCTGCACGGTCGAGTGCCCACGGCACGGCTCGCTCTTCGACCTGACCACCGGCAGGCCGAAGACGCTTCCCGCCTATGCTCCGGTGCGGACGTTCACGACGGCCGTCGTGGACGACACCATCGTCTTGGAGGTCTGATCGCCATGGCAACGCCAGAGGCAGTCGCAGAGAAAGAGAGCTCGCCGGCATCAACGCCGACTACAAGGAGAAGTTCGGCTTCCACGATCCGGAGACCGGCTACGCCTACAAAGCCCCGAAGGGGCTCTCGCGCGAAGTGGTCGAGTCGATCTCCGAGTACAAGGACGAGCCGCAGTGGATGCGGGACTTCCGGCTGAAGGCGCTCGAACACTTCGAAAATCGCCCGACCCCGAACTGGGGCGGCAACCTCGGCCAGATCGACTTCGAAGACATCCATTACTTCGTCCGCGCCTCCGAAAAGAACAGCCGCGACTGGGACGAGGTCCCGGAGGACATCAAGAACACCTTCGACCGGCTCGGCATCCCCGAGGCGGAGCGCAAATTCCTCTCCGGGGTTGGCGCCCAGTACGAGTCGGAGGTCGTCTACCACCAGGTCAACGAGAAGCTCGAGGCCCAGGGCGTGATCTTCACCGACATGGACACGGCGCTGCGCGAGCACGAGGACCTGGTCCGCGAGTACTGGGCGACGATCATCCCGCCTAACGACAACAAACTGGCGGCGCTCAACTCGGCCGTCTGGTCGGGCGGCTCCTTCGTCTACGTGCCAGCCGGGGTCAAGGTCGAGATGCCGCTGCAGGCCTACTTCCGGATCAACACGGAGAACATGGGGCAGTTCGAGCGGACGCTGATCATCGCCGAGGAGGGCTCCGACGTCCACTACATCGAGGGCTGCACGGCGCCCGTCTACTCGACCGACTCGCTGCACTCCGCGGTGGTCGAGATCATGGCTAAGCCCAGCTCGCGAGTCCGCTACACGACCGTCCAGAACTGGTCGCAGAACGTCTACAACCTGGTCACCAAGCGGGCCGTCGCCCAGGAGAAGGCGACGATGGAGTGGGTCGACTGCAACCTCGGCTCGAAACTGACGATGAAGTACCCCTCGATCTACCTGCTCGGCCCCGAGGCGCACGGCGAGATCCTCTCGATCGCCTTTGCCGGCGAGGGCCAGCACCAGGACGCCGGCGGCAAGATCATCCACGCGGCGCCGCGCACCTCGTCCTCGATCTTCTCCAAGTCGATCTCCAAGGACGGTGGGCGCAGCACCTACCGCGGCCTGCTCGAGGTGGCTGACGGGGCGACCGAGTCGCGTTCCAAGGTCGTCTGCGACGCGCTGCTGCTCGACGAGGACTCACGCTCGGACACCTACCCGACGATCCGGATCGGCGAGAACGACGCCGACGTCGGCCACGAGGCGACCGTCTCCAAGATCGGCGACGAGCAGGTTTTCTACCTGCAGAGCCACGGGCTCGACGAGGAGGAGGCCTCGAAGATGATCGTCAACGGCTTCATCGAGCCGGTCACCAAGGAGCTGCCAATGGAGTACGCGGTCGAGCTCAACCGCCTGATCGAGCTGCAGATGGAGGGCTCGATTGGCTGAGCTGGTGACGCTCCCACCCCTTCCGGACCAGAAGACGAAGGGGTGGGAATTCACCGACCTCTCAAGCCTCGACCTCGACGCCTACGAGCCCGCACCGGCAAGCGCCTCGATCGAGGCGGCCGAAGGGGCGACCGTGCTGCGGCTGGGGGAGGCGGTCGAATCCCGTCCGGAGCTGGTCGAGGGACGGCTGGGCGCCCTGGTGCCGGGTGACGATCCCTTCGTCGCCCGCAACGACGCCGCCTGGCGCGACGGCGTGCTCGTCCACGTGGCGGCCGGCGTCAAGCTGGCCGAGCCGATCCGGATCGAGCTGCCGCTCGACCAGGACGGCGCTGCGATCTTCTGGCGGACGCTGGTCGTCCTCGAGGAGGGCGCCGAGGCCGAGGTTTGGGAGCACAGCACCTCCGCTGGCGACGAGACCGACGCCGTGCTCAACTCGGTGGTCGAGCTGCACGTCGGCCAGGCCGCGACGCTGCGCTACGTCAGCACCCAGGACATCTCGGAGCGGGCCTGGATCTTCGCCACCCAGCGGGCACAGATTCAGCGCGACGCCCGGCTCGATTGGACCGCGCTCGGGTTCGGCTCCGGCCGCGGCAAGGTGAGGATGGAGACCAACCTCGCGGGGCAGGGCTCCGAGGCGCGGGTGACCGGCGGCTACGCCGGCGCCGCCGGGCAGCACCTCGACTACGACACGACCCAGGAGCACGCCGCCCCCAACACGTTCTCCGACCTCGCCTTCCGCGGCGTCCTCGCCGCTGGCGCCACCGCCGTCTGGCGGGGGATGATCCGCGTCGACCCCGGCGCGCAGGGAACCGACGCCTTCCAGGTGAGCCGCAACCTGCTGCTTTCCCCTGACGCCCACGCCGACTCGATCCCGGGCCTCGAGATCGAAGCCGACGACGTCCGCTGCACCCACGCCGCGGCGATCGCGCAGATCGACCGCGACCAGCTCTTCTACCTGACCTCGCGCGGGCTCGACCCGGCCGAGGCGAAGCAGCTGATCGTCGAGGGCTTCCTCGAGTCGCTGGTCGAGCGACTCGCCGAGGGGCCGGTGCGCGACGAGGTCTCGGCGGCGCTCGAGCAGCGACTCAGCGAGATCCTCTAGACCGTCTCACGCCGTACGCCCGGCTCACGCGGTAGCCCCGCCCTCGCGGGTAGCTGCAGGAAATGGGCTACCGACTCGGCTTCGCGGTCAAGGTGCTGGGCGCCGGCGGCCTGCCGTCACACGACACTCGGCGATGGCAGTCCGGGCCGCACCTCCGCGTCTCACTGGAACGGCTGGAGGCAATCTTCGACCACCTCGATACCGAGGACATGCGGATGTATCGGATGGCCTCGAACCTCGTCCCGTACGGCAGTCATCCCGACATGCCGCAGTTCCACGGACAGGTGGAGGAATGCGTCGAGGGCCTCGCCGCTTTCGGCGAGCGCGCCCGCGCCGCGGACCTGCGGCTCTCCCTCCATCCCGGCCAGTACGTCGTCCTCAACTCGGAGAAACCGCAGTTGCGCTTGGCGGCGGCGGCCGAGCTGGAGCTGCAGGCATCGGTCCTGGACGCGATGGGCATGGGCCCCGAGGCCGTCGTGGTCATTCACGTCGGCAGCGGCGCGGGCGGGAGGGCGGCGGCCAGGGATCGGTTCCTCGCCGGCTTCGAGAGGCTCGCCGAACCAACCCAGCGCCGGCTCGTCGTCGAGAACGACGACAGCCGCTTCGGGCTTGCGGACGTTCTGGAGATTTCACGGCACACCGGACTGCGGGTCGTCTGGGACGCGCTCCATCACCGCTGTCACGACCCGGAGCGGATCCCGGCCGGCGAGGCGCTGATGATGGCGCTCGCGACGTGGCCGGCGGGTGTCACGCCCAAGATCCACTGTTCATCGCCACGCACCGCGGTCGAGGAGCGAAAGGTGCGCAAGGGGCGCCGGGTCGAGCGCCGCATCGTGCTGCCACCGCTGCGAGCCCATGCCGACCTGATCGACCCGGTCAGCTTTGAGGCCTTTCTGCGCGGGCCGGCTGCAGGCCTGGAGCTCGACGTGATGCTGGAGGCCAAGGCCAAGGACCTTGCTCTTGTCCGGTTGCGCGAGCAGCTCATTGAACGCGGCTTCGTCTGGCGGGACGGGAAGCTGCTTGACGACGGCGAAGCGAGCCGGGTAGAGATCGCGCTCTAGTCGCGACGCCTTCGCTCGATGAGCGTCGTCCGCACGATCGAGCCGAGCACAATCAGCACCGGCGGCACGTAGAGCAGCCAGAGCCAGTGGCTGACATGGGCAAGCGGGAGCAAAGTGGCCATCTCTTAAAAATAAGGCCGCCGGCGTGGGAGGGCGTCGGCGACCTTGGGATGCAGCTATGAAAGGAACAAGATGAGTCGCAACCTCACGGCGGGTCCATCACTGGGGGGGTGACAGCCCATTGGCGCTAGCCGCGTCTCGGTACGGGATTACCCGCGGTTTGCTTGCGGCAAACTACGAGTTTCGATCGCTCCGTAAGCAGGCTAGGAGTTGGCCACCGAGAGCAGGTAGAGGCCAAAGCAGGTGAAGGCCACCATCACCGCCAACATCCAGTACTGCGAGCGAGCCGCCTCTCGGTAGTCGCCCCAGTAGGCAGTGGCGCGATCGTGGGCCAAGGTGAGCCCAATCACGTGGCCGACCACGAGCGCGCCCACCTGCACGTACCAAATCGCGTTGGCGCTGAGGACCGTGTAGTCGATTCCGCCCGAGGCGGTGCCGAAGAGGTCGGTGTCGGCGGTCCCCAGGGGATCCGAGAGCAAGTAAGTGAACTGCGCCTGCTCCTGGAAGACGAAGAGGCTGAAGTAGTGAGCGATGAGGTAGGCGAGGGCGATCGGGATCAGGGTGTGGGCAAAGCCCGAGAAGAGCCGTTTCAGCGCGGGCGCGCGGCCGACGCTGGCCATCCCCCGCACGCCGATCAGGTAGACGAGCCAGACTCCCACCAGGCAGAGCAGCATGAAGAGGGTCGCACTGAGCCGGGCGGCGGTCAGCGTAGCCAGGCCGGTGTCCGCGAACCACTCGAAGACGCTTTCGAGTGCGCCCTGGAACGCTCCCTCCTGGCCGCCGTCGAAGCTGGTCGTGGCGATAGAGGCGATCACGAGCGCCGCGGATCCGGGCACCGTCGCCCAGCGCGTCGCCGCCGAGAACGGCTTCCGCCGGCCAAGCCGGCCGTCCTCGGTTCCGAAACAGCCGAGCTGCGAGAACATGCCGAAGTAGACCGAGAAGATCTCGCCCCGCTCGCACCACTCCTCGGCGCCAAACAGGGCCATCATCGCCAGCGTGTAGGCGGTGTAGATGAGGGTGGCGACAGCGGTGGTCTCCGGCGAGAGGCCAACGGCGACGCCGCTGCCTGGCCCGTAGACGATCTCCAGCCAGACGACAGCGACGAGGCCGACCGCCGCCGGCCAGCGGCCCAGCCTCTCCGGATAGGCGATGTGAGCCGGGCGCTGGCCGGCGAGAGTCGTGAAAGCGCCTCCCACAGCTCGCCCGATCGCCCGCCACGGATTGAAGGGCTTGAAGACGTTGCCCAGTACGGCGCTCAGCACCGGGAAGCCGAGCCATACCGTGACGAAGGCGAAGGTGATCGCGAAGTTGCGATCGGCGGCTTCCGTCCCTCGCAGCCCTGCGTAGACCGTGACTGCCAAGAGGAAGACGCCGAGCAGGCCGCAGAGGACCTGCGCCGGCGCTCCCAGCAGCGCTTTCGAGAACCCAGCCCCGAGGGGGCGCCAGTGGTCCCCCTCGAAGCGGGGCTGGCGCCAGCCGACCGAGAGCGCGAAGAAGGAGACGATCAGGACGATCGAAGCCCCCCAGGCGAACAGCCATTCTGGGATCGGCAGATCCTGGCGCCCGGCCAGCGCGTGTGCGTAAGGCAGCAGGCTCACGGCTCTATCTGCAGCTCCGCAACCTCTTCACCACTCCCGTGCAGCTCCGCCTCGAACACGCCTTCAATCGTCGCCGGGAAATCGAACTTCGCAACACGGCCGGGCCCAACCTCTTTCTCGACGTCGTAGCCGTGGACGTGGACCTCGTCGTCGGTATTCGCGCGCACGACGAAGCGGATGCGGTCGCCCGCGTCGAAGCTGAGCCGGGTGACCCCGCCGACGGGTTTGCCGTTCTTGACAACGATGGCGGGGATCGACGGCTCGGCCGGCTTCGCCTCTTTGCCGCCTGACCCGGTGCCGTTCGACTCGGCCCTCGTGGGAGCCCCAGCGCTCAGGTGATCTTCGCCGCTTTCGTCGTCTTTCAGCACGAGAAGCAGCACGACTGCCGCAGCCACCACCGCAATGCCCAACGCTACTCGGCCTACGAGACTCGATTGCATCGTTCGCTCCTTTGCTCACGGCGCAGGCGCGGCCTGCGCTCAGGTTGCCGCGACCGACGGTCGCGGCGCTCGATGGGTGACTAAGGAGCGAGCGGCGGCGGGCGCTGGGCGAGGCGGAAAGCGATCAGAAGGCCACCGCGGATCGCGGTGAGGTCAGGGGCCCAGGGCCGTATCTCACGCGAGGCGGGTCTTGTCCGAACGTGAGATCGTGAGGCGATCCGCTCGGCGAGCCGCATCGCGGCGCCGTGTCCCGGGTAGCGACCGCACAGCAACAGGCCCAGGAGCAGCAACAGCGGAACGACTGCGATCAGGAACTCGATCATCGCTCGTACAAGCTAGCGCAGAGATTTAGCGGCGGCTAAAGGGCTGAACCGCAGTTGACCACCCATACGGTGGTCAACTGCATCGCACCCCCCTGGGCAACCCGCGGACGGGCCGAGGCGATGGGACTAAACGGCGATGACACCGTCGAGGAGGCGCCAATTCGCCTTGAAAGCCGACTCGGCGGCGGCGACTAGGGCGTCTGGGTCGGCGTCGGCCAGGTGGGCCTCGATCAGCGCCCGACCCTCAGCCGCGTGGTCGACGTCGGCCTTCTCGTGGACGCGGAAGTACTCGTTGCCGGGGCCGTCACCGATGCCGTAATGGGCGGCCAGACCCACGCGCTTGGTCTGGGAGATCGCCGGCTGGCCGCTCTCGATCGCGTAGAGGCGGACGAGCTGCGCGAGCCGGTCGTCGGCAGCGGTCCAGGCATCGACGCACTCCTTGGTCTCAGCCGTCGGCGCCGCGGCGACCTCGCCGCCGACCGCCTCGACAAAGCCATCCCAGAGGGCGATGTGGGACTCCTCCTCCTCGGCGTGGCGGCGCAGCTCGGCGCGCTCGTCGGCCGGCGCGGACTCGGCTACGGAAGCGCTCAGGCGGGCGATGGCGGCGGTGGCGTGACGGTACTGGCCGGAGTAGGCAGCAAGCTCCTCGCGGCTCAGCTCACCCATCGACCAACGCTGGTAGAAGGGGTGCTCGAGCACGTTCCAGCGCTCGCGGGCCTGCTCGATCTTCTGCCAGACGTCGTTGCTCACCTGAGTCTCCTTCTTGGTCGCGAGTGCTGAGGCGGCCAGGATAACGTCCCGGCGACGACGGATCGGATCCGTCGCCCTAGATGCGGCCAGACCGAGACGAAATCGCGGCACCCGACCTGCCCGAAGGCCTGACTTGGGTCGGCGAGGAGCCGCAGTCGATGCCGGCATTGACGGCCGCTGGACCGGCCTTGGTCCTGTTTCTCGACTTCGCCCAGCTCAACAGCGCCCGCACCCTGCCCTACGTCGCCGAGTGGGCGCGCCGCTATGGGGAGCACGGGCTGCGGACGATCGGCGTGCAGGCGCCGCGCTTTCCGTTCGGCGCTGACCCTGCAGCGGTGGCGGCCGGTCTCGAGCGTCTCGGCGTCGACTTCCCGGTCGCGATCGACGCCGAGCACGATCTCTGGCACGCCTACGGCTGCACGGGTTGGCCGAGCCTCTTCCTCTGGCGCCAAGGCGGTGCCCTCGCCTGGTTCCACTTCGGCGAGGGGGAATACGAGGCAACCGAGGAGGCGATCCAGGCCGAGCTGCGCGAGCAGGACGCGCTGCGCGAGCTGCCGACCCCGATGGCTCCCCTGCGCGCCACCGACGCCCCCGAGGCGCGGGTGATGCCGCCGAGCGAAGAGCTGTTTCCCGGCGGATCGTGGGAGCGCCCGTGGATCGGCGGCGATGACGGCGAGCAACTCGAGGTCCCCTACGAGGCCGGCGGCGCCTTCACCACCGTCGAGGGACGCGGCGAGGTCCTTGTAGAGCTCGACGGCGAGCCGGCCGGCGTGGTCGTCATCGACGGCCCTGCGCTCTACCCGCTCGCTGAGCACGAACGCCACGAGGCGCACGAGCTCGTCCTGCGCCCCTCCGCCGGGCTCCGCATCTGGTCAGTCAGCTTCGCGGCCGGGATGCCTTAGGCCTGCGCCGCCAGCTCCTGGCGGATCTCCTTGGGGAGCATGAAGCGCACGTCCTCATGGACGGTGCGCAGCTCGGAGACGTCGTCGGCGCCGCGCTCGCGGAAAAACTCGATCAGACGCTCGACCAGCTCCTCGGGGGCACTGGCCCCAGAGGTGATGCCGACCGTCTCCACGCCCTGCAGCCACTCCTCCTGGACCTGGGTGTGGTTGTCGATCAGGTGCGATTCAGCGCCGTGCTCGCGGGCGACCTCGACCAACCGGTTCGAGTTGGAGGAGTTGGTGGAGCCGATCACCAGCACCAGCTCACACTCGCGGGCCAGCTGCTTGACGGCGATCTGGCGGTTGGTCGTCGCGTAACAGATGTCGTCGGACTTGGGGCTGACGATCGCCGGGAACTTGGCTCGCAGCGCGGTGATGATCTCGGTCGTCTCGTCGACCGAGAGCGTCGTCTGGGTGATCAGCGCGACGCGCTCGGGGTCTGGCAGCTCCAGGTGCTCGACCTCCTCGGCAGTCTGCACGAGGACGATGCTGCCCGGCGCCTCTCCCATCGTCCCTTCGACCTCCTCATGGCCGGCGTGGCCGACCATGACGATCGTGTAGCCGTCGGCGGCGAAACGGCGCGCCTCGACGTGGACCTTGGTGACGAGCGGGCAGGTGGCATCGATCGTGCGCAGGCGCCGGGCGGCGGCGTTCTCATGCACCGCCGGGGCGACTCCGTGGGCGGAGAAGACGACCAGCTCGCCCTCCGGCACTTCGGTCTCTTCCTCGACGAATATCGCGCCCCGCTTCGCGAGTTCCTCGACGACATGCTTGTTGTGGACGATCTCCTTGCGCACGTAGACGGGGGCGCCGTGGAGGTCGAGCGCCTTTTCAACGGTCTCGACGGCGCGGTCGACTCCGGCGCAGTAGCCACGCGGCGCGGCAAGGAGCACCCGCTTCGGGGCGACGGCGGTCGTACTCATCCCCATCAGGGTACCGGTGGGCGGCTTGCGGCCGGGACGGCGAGCCGATCCGCGCGGCGCCAGCGGGCTAGCCTGTCGGCATGAGCACCGCAGGCGACCATCTGCAGCGACTAACCGCGGTCGACGCCTCGTTCCTGACCAACGAGAGCTCGTCCAGCCACATGCACATTGGCGGCATCCTCATCTTCGAGGGCCCGCCACCGCTCTACGTCGATCTGGTCGAGCACGTACGCGGGCGCCTGCAACAGGTGCCGCGCTTCCGGCAATGCATCGTGGAGCCGCCGCTGGAGGCCGGACGGCCACTCTGGGCCGACGACGTCAACTTCAACCTCAGGTACCACATCCGCCACACGGCGCTGCCCGAACCGGGCGGCGAGGCGCAGCTGAAGCGGCTTGCGGGCCGCGTCTTCTCGCAGCAGCTCGACCGCTCCAAGCCGCTCTGGGAGATGTGGCTGGTGCAGGGCCTCGAGCGGGATCGCTTCGCGATCCTGACCAAGACCCACCACGCGATGGTCGACGGCATCTCTGGCGTCGACATCGGGACCGTCCTCTTCGACCTCGAGCCGGTGCCCGGGCCGACCCGGGTCGACGACGGTTGGGTGCCCCAGCCGGCCCCCTCGACCCGACACCTACTGGCGCGGGGCGCGACCGACGCAGTCGCGGCGCCGGTGAAGCTGGCCGAGCGAGCGGCGGGTGCGCTGCGCCATCCCGAGAGCGCGGCGCGGCGCGCGGTGGAGACACTAGAGGCACTCAGCGAGGTCGTCGGTGCCCTCGCCGACCCCGCGCCCGACGTGCCGCTCAACCAGCCGATCGGCCCGCATCGCCGCTTCACCTGGGCGCGCTCGGAGCTGGCGATCTTCAAACGGATCAAGGACACCTTCGGGGGAACGGTCAACGACGTGGTCCTCGCCGTCGTCACCGGGGCCCTGCGCAACTGGCTGCAGACCCGCGGCATTCGCACCGAGGGACTGGAGCTGCGGGCGCTGGTGCCGGTCTCGATTCGCAGCGAAGACGAGCGCGGCGAGCTGGGCAACAAACTGACGGCGATGCGCGCGCCGCTGCCGGTCTATGTCGAGGACCCGGTGCGGCGGCTGCGGGTTGTGAGCGAGCAGATGGAGGGCCTGAAGCGCTCCAAGCAGGCGCTGGGAGCCGAGGTGATAGCCCGCTTCAACGACTTCGCGCCCCCCACCCTGCTCGCCCAGGCCGCGCGGATCAACTTTTCGACCCGGCTCTTCAACTTGATCGTCACCAACGTTCCCGGCCCGCAGATCCCCCTCTACGTGCTCGGCCGCGAGCTGCAGGAGGTCTTCCCCGTCGCCTTCCTGCCGCCCAGCCACGCGCTGGCGGTGGCGATCATGAGCTACAACGGGCGCATCTGCTTCGGCCTGCTGGCCGACTACGACTCGATGGAGGACGTCGAAACCGTCGCCCGCGGCATCGAGGAGTCGCTGGCCGAGCTCGAGGAGGCCGCCTCCGCCGCCGCAGCCCCCGCCTGAGCGCCGCCGGCCGGCCGGGTCCCCCCACTAGGGTTGAGCCGTGGCCCTTCTAGTCGCCCTCTTCATCGTCGTCCCGATCGTCGAGCTGTACGTGATCATCCAGGTCGGCCAGGCGATCGGCGTCGTGCCGACGCTGCTCCTGCTCCTCGCCGACGCCATCCTCGGCTCGCTCCTCCTGCGCCACCAGGGCCGCGGCGCCTGGCGCCGCTTCAACGAGGCGCTCGCGCAACGTCGCTTCCCTGGCCGCGAGGTGGCCGACGGAGCCTTGATCATCGTTGGCGGCACTCTGCTGCTGACGCCGGGCTTCGTCACCGACCTCGTCGGCCTGCTCCTGCTGATTCCACCAACGCGGGCGATGGCCGGCCGTCTCCTCCGCTCCGTCTTCGCCCGCCGCTTCCTTGTCGTCGGCCTCGGAGACCGCGCCATGCGCACCGGCGGAAGCCCGCGGAGCTACGACTACGACGGCACCGCCGAGGAGGTCGAAGCCGAGGACCGGGAGCTGCGCGGTCGCTGACCGCGACTGCCTACCGGAATTCGACCCATTCTTCTTCTTCGGGTTCGCCCCAGGCTTCTTCCCCGCCTTCTTCTTCTTCCCAGTCTTCTTCGCCCCAGCCATCTTCTTCCACGATGACCGTCCGCGACGATTCAGTCGTCTGCGACTGAACGGGCGTGGTCGTGGGAGTCGCCGGCGGAGGTGCGGACTTGACCGGTGGGCAGGTGCATCCTCCTGTTGAAGTGTCCGAGGCGGAGGACGTAACTGGCAATCCGGATTCGGTTGAGCTCGCTTCGGCACCCGAGCCGCTCGTCGCCAGTATTTGGGCCTCACCCCGATCGGGCTCGGGATCCGTCTGGCTATCGCTCTTCCGGCGAGCCTTCTTCGTCGATTCGCCCTGCGCCTTGACGCTCGCGTTCGGCGTCTCCGGGGGCGCCACCTCGCCCAGCACCTTCTCTTGCTCGGCCAGATAGACAGGCGAGAAGATCATGTTGACGCTCACAAGGAGCCCCAGCACCGTGGAGGCTGCAACGGGCCGGCGAACGCCAGGACGCCTGCGGCTCTCCGAAACGAGAACCAAAAGGCTGATCGCAAGACCGATTCCTCCCACAGCAATCGCCAGGCGCGGAGAGAGGAGATCGTTCAACCAGGAAGTGCGGCGATAAAAGATCTCTGCCGCGTCGGGGACCGTGAGCAGATACGCGATCCCGGCGAGCAACGTCGAGAAGCCGATGACCGAGGCAACTGCGAGTTTGCTCAAGTTCTCACGCATATCTACACTGGTACGCGAGCCTACTTCTCGCCTGCGGGCGCAGAATGTGAGGGCGGTCACATAGGCGTGGCTCCGTCGCCTAGAAGCCAAGCGCGAACTTGGCGTCCTCGGACATCATCACAAGCAGCGTAGTAGGCGATCTTCCTGCAAGTCGCCAGTTTTACCCAGCGTGGGAATGCGGGCGGGGATGGCGGCCTGCGGAATCCATTTCGAATAGCCGTAGTGCTTCGGGTGGCGCTAGCGCAGTAATCGCCGCTCCCTGCGAGAAGCCGCTCTCCCGCCGCCAACGCGTGAGTCGCATCATGAATCAGGGTCGGGCTCGGAATTTTCCTGCTCGCCGGAAACCCGTCCTGCCCAGCCCCCTCCCGACAGCTTTCCTAAGGAGTCGTCAAACTAACATATATGTGGTGGTTGAACTGTCCGAGTCGCGGGAGGCTGCCATGCCCCCGTGCCGCAGCCGAGCCTTGCCCAAATTGGAGCCGCGATTCGCAGCCTTCGCAAGGAGCGCAAAATGAGCATCGAGGCGCTCGCCGCCGAGGCAGATATGCACCCCTATTCGGTCTCTCGGATCGAACGCGGCGAGCAGAATCCAAGCTGGATCACGCTGGTAAGCCTCGCCGACGCGCTCGATGTGGACGTGATGGAGCTGGTCCGGCTCGCCGGCAAACGGCCTCGCTCTTAGCGCGCAATCGAGGAGGACTTGACCTCACAAGAGGACCACCGCCCAAGCGATCACGTCGCGAAGTGGGCCGATCCCAGCCCCAAGCCAAAAGGACCCGAGATCGGCCCGTTACAGGCACCCGGTTAGGAGTGCTTGGCGATCAGCACGCTCATAAAGACGTGCGACGTTTGCGCGATCTTCATCGCTTTCTCACCTCCCTCCGTGGTCCGCTCCGGCGAGGCTCGCCGGGGCGGACCACGTTAGTGGAGAAAATTCAACCAACCGCGCCTTCTTGATCGCCAACGGTTTCTTGAGCGTCAGCGGGTTCCTGACTGAGGGAGGCGCCTGGGGACAGAGGCTGCCTTTATGCTCAGGGCTTGCTGACTACCTGTAGACAACATGACTAGGAATTGAGAAATGACCGAGGAGACGGCGATAGCAGCGCTCGGGCGCATTCGGAGAAAGCACCCGAATGTGGAGGAGTCGGCTAGCTCGTCACTTGGCCATCGCATCCGCGTCGAAATCCGCGCGGCCCTCCACGAAGGCCCGGCCACCGCGTCGCAGCTCGCCGAGATGATCGAGCAGCCGACGACGACCGTTGAACGACACATCAAGAGGATGCTCAAGGACGGCAGCATCGACATCGCACAAAGCGAGAAGGTCGGCAACCTCCGTCGGCACTACTACTCCGTAGTCAAACTGCCCTTCTTCTCCGACGCCGCTATGGCCGCCATGACGGAGGATGAGAGACACACGGTCTACGCGCTGATAGTGCAAGCAGCGTCGGCAGAGGCGATGGCGTCACTGTGGGCCGGCAAGATCGCTCGTGATCGTCGTGTCTTCCTGGCCTGGACTCGAATCCAACTCGACCGGCTAGGCCGGGAGAAATTGGCTGAGGAGGAAGCTGGGTCATGGGACCGGAAGATGGGCATCGCCGCCCGAGCGGCCATCCGATTGACGGAGGCTGGCGAGGAGGGAACTACTTACGTCATAACGTCCTTCGCCTATGAGCGAAGTCGCACTTCGGCGCCCGAACCCTTATCAGTGACTGAGTCACCAGCCAAGGAGAAGGACGGAGCCGCTGTGCTGCGCGGGTGGGGGAGGAAGAGGCGAAGCCTTGAGGAATCGGTCAGCGCCTCGCTTGGCCATCAGCTCCGGGTCGAAATCCGCGCCGCACTACACGAAGGGCCTGCCACTGCATCACAGCTCGCAAAGACTCTCCACCAGCCACTCAATGCCATCGATTACCACGTCAAGGAGTTGCTCAGGGATGGGTGCATCGACGTCGCCAAAACGGAGCAGGGAGGCAACAACGCCGATCAGACCTACTACTCCGTGGTCCAGCTGCCCTTCTTCTCCGACGACGAGATGGCGGCCATGACGGAAGATGAGCGGCAGACGATCTACGCAATGATCGTGCAGGCAGCGTCGGCAGAGGCATTGGCTTCGCTGTGGGCGCGCAAGATCGCCCGCGATCCTCGCTCTTTTATGACCTGGACCCCGATCCAGCTCGATAAGCAGGGCCGCGAAGAGTTGGCCGACGAGGAAGCAGAGTCATGGAACCGGAAGATCGAGATAGAGATCCAAGCCGCCAACCGACTAGCCAAAACGGGTGAGGACGGCGTGACCTACGTGATTACCTCGTTTGGCTACGAGCGAAGTCGTACGTCTGCACCAGAGCCTCTAGACAAGGATGCGCTGGCGTCCCGCAAACCTTGATCGACAGTCGGAATTTGATCGACCCTCGCCTCTTGTTCGCCCACCACATCTAGTTCGAGAAGTGGGTACAGACTTATCCGTTCCTCTTTGTAACTGTCCACTATTCAACCAGAACCGATCGCTCGGAAATCTGATGGGCGGTCGCACCGTGAAATGTGTGTGGACAGCGCCTCTTGTCTTCCCCGCGTTCTCGGTGGACGCAGAAAGGGATGGGCAATGGCAAAGCGCAGAAGCAAGAAGAAGCGCCAGGTGGTCAATCAGCAATTCATCAAAGCGCTCGCGCACGAGCTTCGAGTCGAAATCCTCGGCATCCTCACCGAACGGATGGCGAGCCCGAACGAACTCGCCACGATGCTCGATGAAGGGCTGAGCCAGGTCAGCTACCACGTCAAAGTCCTCAAGGACTATGGGCTCATCACCCTCATCAAAACCGAGCCGCGCCGGGGTGCGGTCGAGCATTACTACCGCGCCACGGCCAGCACTCTGCTTCCGGCCCAGGAGTGGCGCGGAATTCACGGCGGGCTGCGGACGGCAGTCGGCGCGAGCCTGGCGAGCGAACTGTTCGACGGACTCGCGGACGCCGTAGAGGCGAACAAGCTGACGGAGGCGGACACCCACATCGGACGGATGCCTCTCGTCCTCGACGCAGAGGGATGGGAGAACGTCAGGGCAAACGCCGAGTGGTTCACGAAGGAAGTCGAAATAGAGCAGCGGGAGTCTGCGGCGCGGGTGGCAAAAGCCAACGGGAACGCGGGCGCCGTCAAGGGCTACACGGTCGGCGTCCTCGCCTTCGAGGACAGCCGCGACCTCTCGAAAGGCAAGGCAAAGCGAGCCAAGCAGTCCAAATCCGCGTCGGCGAACGGTAAGAAGGCGACGACTAAGAGCAACGGAGCGAGCAGGAGTCGCAAAGGCGGCAAACGGAAGGCCAAAGCCATTGGCAGGTAGCGCCCAGCGGTCGAGTCCGAGCGCCCAAGGTCAGGACGTGTCCACGCCGGCCCAATACAACGTGGCGACCGTTGAAGCCTTGATCCTCGAACTCGCCGCCAAACCCCACCCTCGACCTGTGACGGCGGAGGAGCTAGCGAGGGAGGTGATCTGCGACCCCGACGACGAGCGCGAGAAGGCGACGTTCGAGCATGCAATCCGCCGCTTGCGTGAGGTTGGTCTGTTCGATGACGGGGACGACAAGATCGTGGAGCCGACACCAGCAGGGTTGCGCGCCGTCGCTGTTCTCAACCCGCCCGCCACCGCCCGGACCTACCCGCAGAACTAGCACCGCGGGGCGAGCAGTCAAGGGCGCTTGCGCCCGACCCCCGCAGGGGGTTGACGGCCGCCCGAGCGGTGCTTCAAGCACCGGTAGGTCGGGGTGCTCACCGGCCGATGCTGAGTCCCCGATCGATGCTGCGCGCCCTCGATGCGAACTGCCCGATGCCCAGGATGCGCTGCGCTTCCTGCAACCGCTGCCGAGCTAGCTGTTGGCGCAGGCTTGTCCCGTCTCTGCACCTCGTGGCCGAGCGCTTTCTTCGGGTCACGATTCTGTTCCGCGGGCGAAAGGCCTCGATGTCGGCGACCGTGCGGTCCCATGCCTTCCCCTTTGCCGGGTCGCTTGGCCTCTCCCCAGCCTCTGTGAGCCCGCAATCCGTGCCTAGAAGCCAAGCGCGAACTTGGCGTCCTCGGACATCATCTCGCGGAAGGCTGAGCGCAACGGCCCTGCAAATCTGCAACTTCTGCTCGCCATGGGGACAGCGGTGGGGACGCTCACTGCAATTGAACTTGGATTTTGAGGCTGTCGTCTGGCTTCTGGGTGATCACCGAAACGAGATAGCGGGGATGGAGTGGCGGGTGCTGGATGACCACGCCACCGTTCTGAGTTATCTCGCTCATGCTCTGCGCATTGATCGAGGCGGGCACGTCCGGCCGCACAGCGATCTCTCGCACAGAGGTCCCCTCTACCGCCGCGGCAAACTCTCCCGCGGCGTACTGATCGATGAGATCAACCGCCACAACAGTCTCAAATCCCTCGTCGGTCGGTACGTCACGGGAAAGCATGTGCGCATTGAGGGACGGCTGTGGGGCCACAATGTTGAGCTGCCCGACATTCGTGCCTCCCGACTGCCCATGCGTCGTGATATTGATCGACTTGTCGTCTGCCACCGCATCGCTCCCTCTAGTAGCTCGAACCTTCCAGGCCAGCCCAAGGAAAGCAAAACCGCCGATGCTCAGCACCCAGCCCAAAGCCCCCCACAGGCCGGTCCCTGGCATGGCAATCAGCGTAATTCCCGCGCTCTCGCAGGCTAGAAATATCCCGATGTATCCCCAAAACATCGGGCGAGCGTAACCCCCTCAGGTCAAGGCAGCGGTTTCTCGGAGGCCGAGGCAGGACGGGGGTGCCCTGACCTTGCGGCACCCCCTCCTCCCTGCGAGAGCCCCGGCCTCCGAGAAACCGCTGTCATCGTGCCATCCATCCATTCCATCCGCTCAGCCGCATGACGTGAAGCGCGGGACGACTTGGCAGGACGAGGTGGCCGTTGCTGTGCAGCAAGCCGGCCTCGACCAGATCGCGAACGGCGCGGGCGAGTGCCATCCCGCCAACCAGATCGGCCGGGTTCTCGAACAGCTCGCAAGCCAGCGCCGGGAAGGTCAGCAGCACCGGGTATTCGCGCAGGATCATTGCGAGGACGACCCGCTGCATTTCGCGATCCGTGGTGAAGGTCAACGATGGAGCGCGGCGTTGCCGGCGACGCCATGCGCCGGCCCCGCTTCGCCACATCAAGCCCGTGCCTCCCGGAGGTGATCCAGCAAGCTCTTGAGAGCGTCGTGGCTGGCGGCCACCTCTGCGTAGTTGCCCTCCCGGTCATGCGTTTCGGCGGCGGCTTCGATGCAGGTTCGCGCCGTCTCGTCAGGGAGGACGATGTGTCCCGTCGCTAGGCCGACCAGCATCCGCTCGTATGCTTGGGCCTCTTGGCGCACTGCCTCGGGACTCTCCAGTCGGTCGGGGTCCTCCAGGTCTTGCCGAATCCCCAATAGCCAACTCCGAAGCCGGTCACGCAGGATCGAAATGTGATCGAGGGGAAGGTCGAGAGACACCAACCGCTCGCCGCCCGTAGGGTTCTCTTCAGCCATGAGGAGCCACGTCTCCTTGTGGTCAGGCGGCCCGTCGTGTTACCCCACGGCGGGTCGCCGCTTATGTCTTGGCAGTCAGCCTAGCATGTTTGTGGGGTACATACCCCACAAACATCAATCACCGCGGATGATTTCCGCGACGTGGCTGAAGTTGAGACCAGCCTCATCGGCGATTTCGCGGACGGTTAGACCGTCCTTCTGCGCCTGCGCGAATCGCTCGCGGCGGGCGGCGCGTGCCTTCGCGCGTTCGCGTTGAACACGTTCTTGGGCGCGTTCAAACTCAGCCTGAGCGTGGCGCACGTCGGTTCGCGCCTTCTGCTTCGGGTCGCTCGGCATCTACGCAGACTATTCGCCGAGCCCAGGGGTACGTTTCGTCGATGACCGATCCGTTCATCCGCCCGCTCTCTGACGACGCGCGCATTCTGATCGAGTTCGAGGGCCGCCCACTGGAGCGCTACGCGATCATGCTCCAGCTACGGATCGAGGATTACTGGCAGACGATTCGCCTCTTCGACAATGCCCACGGAGACCACGATATGCACCGCTACACTGGAAGCGAGAAGCAGCCTGCGGAGCGGTTTGCCGAGGGGGCTGTCAACGAGATCGCACCTCAAGCAATCGATTTTCTGATCGACCACTGGAAAGCAATCGCGGACTCATGGAGAGGCTAGAGCGCAGCAAGTTCACCCGAGCTGGCGAAATCGCCAACGAGCGATTGGTCGAGGCTGTGCTCGAACCTGATCGCTATCCCGAGGGAACCACCTTCATCGCTGCCGATCAAGAGAGCTTCGGCGCGATACTCGCCGAGGCCGTGGCAGAGCATCGGCCGGTCGCAATCGTCTACTCCGATGGCCGCGAGATCGTTGCCGCGCCCCGAGGTGGCGCACTCGCCTTCTTCGAGCATCTGCTGACCCGCCGACGCGAGCCCATGCACGGCACTCCGGCCGTGCCGCTGCCCGCCGACTATCAGGTCGAGATCAGGGACCCCGAGGCGCTTGCCGCCGCCTGATCGCTGCGCTTCCTCGCCCGACCTACCCGCAGAACTAGCATCGCGAGGGCGGCAGTCAAGGGCGCTTTTGCGCCCGACCCCCGCAGGGGGTTGACGGCCGCCCGAGCGGTGCTTCAATCGCCGGTAGGTCGGGGGCCTTACCGGCCGATGCTGAGTCCCCTATCGATGCTGCGCCCTCTCGACGCGAACTGCCCGATGCCCAGGATGCGCTGTGCTTCCCGCAACCGAAGCTGGGTTAGCTGCTGGCGCTGGCGCTCGGCGCTCCTCTGCACCTCGCGGCCGAGCGCTTTCTTCGGGTCGCTGATTCCATTCCGAAGGCGAAAGCCCTCAATGTCGCCGACCGCGCGATCCCATGCCTTCCCTTTCGCTGGATCGCTTGGCCTCTCCCCCAGCTCGTTCTTGATGTAGGCAGGTGGCGAGACGCGGGCGGCCGTGGCCGCTAGCCGCTCTCGCTCAGAGAGGACCTGATCGGCAACGGCGAACTCTCGCCGGGCGGCGTCACCAGGGGGCGGGATTTGGGCAAGCTCGGCCTGAAGGGGCTGAAGGTGGGCGTCGGCGCGCGCCTCCATCTCCTCGGCTCCTGCCAACTCCTGACGGCGAAGCTGCCGCAGGCGGAAGGGCATCGCCTCCGCCGCCTCTCGGCGCACCTGAGCGCGATCAAAGTGCTCGTGGACCCGTTCGATCTGATCCTTGAGCGCGGCATGGCGCTCCTCGCCGCCCCGCTCTCGATCTGCTGCCCTCTCAAGCTCCGTGTGCCTGGCGACCAGCTCCTCGGTCGGCAGGCCGGCGAACTGCGAGCGCAGCGCCGCGTCGTGGGCAGCGAGCTGCGCGCGGTCGCGCTCGGCGGCTTCGGCGATATGCGGGATGCCCTCCCGCAGGTGTGGAGATTCCGGTGCGATCTCCTCGCGGTGGGTCTGAATCTCGGGCGTGGCGTAGATGAACGTCTCCTCGCGGCTGCGCGAGGCGGCGACGTAAAGCTCCTGCTTGTCCATCGAGGGGTCGGCGGCGACGAAGGCTCGATCAACGGTCGTGCCCTGCGCTGAGTAGGTCGTCACCGCGTAGGCGTGTTCGAGCGCGGGAGCGTCGGAATGCGGGTTGGTCTGGGCGAGGTAGTCGGCTCCGACTTTGACCGCCTTGGCCTGGTCGATGCCTTCGAGGACGACACGGCGCTCGGCGGCGTCGACCTCGGCGATGCGCCAGCGCTCGCGGTTGAAGACCTCGGCCTCTCGGTCGTTGACGCGGGTGATGACGAGATCGCCGGCGGCGAAGCGGGCCTCCCCCACCTCGATCTCTTGCGTTCCGAGCGCATCGGACTGGCGTCGGACCTCCCGCGCGATCTCATTGAGCCGCCTGACCTCGGCGTTCTGTTTGGCGATCATCACGGCGTCCTCGCCTCGCTCGAAGGACTCGTGCCAGTCACGGACCATCGCCACGCGGCGCTCCTCGGCGTTCGGGGCGACCGTGACGCGCTCCTGTGAGCGGTAGAGGCTCAGCGCGTCGCGGCCCTCGCCATCCCTGATCCGCTTCGCCGCATCGCGGTCGAGCTCGTGACGGTGGCGGATCACCTCGTCAAGGTGGATCGGGTCGGTGCGTTCGGCGAGCGCCCGGAACAGCCCGCCCGCCTCGATCTCGCCAAGCTGCTCGGGATCGCCGACGAGGACGAGCTTTGCTCCGGCCGCCTCGGCGTGGGAGACGAGCCGCGCCAGGGTGGCCGAGTCCACCATCCCGGCCTCGTCGATCAGGAGGACCGATTCGTGCGGCAAGCCCTCGCCGCTTTCGTGCTCGGCGCGGTCGAGCCGCAGGAGCAAGCTGGCGACCGTCGTAGCGGGCAGCCCGTCCGACTGCATGACCTGCGCCGCTCGCCAGGTCGGCGCTGCCGCGCGCAGCTCGATCCCGGCCTGCGCCCAGCCCTCGGCTGCGGCGACGATGGCGAAGGTCTTGCCGCTGCCCGCCTCGCCGATCACCACGGCGACTCCCTCGGGGCTCGTCAGGAGGCGACGGATCATCTCGCGCTGGTCGTCCTTCAAGGTCGGGCGAGCGCCGATCACGCGCGCCGCGATCAGCTCCCCCGCTGGCGTCGGTCCCTGCGCTCGCATCCCCCCGGCGGCGGCCAGCGCCTCGCGCTCAAGCTCCCAGATGCGCCGGGTCGTATAGCGGGGGCCTTTGGCCGTCTCCGCGATCTGGATCACGGAACCGGAGGCGAGGAAGGCGTCGGCCAGCCGCTCGACCTCTGCGCCGGGTGCGCCCTGAGGCAGCGAGTCGGCGACGGCCTGGATTGCCTCGCGGCGGTCGAAGTGGGATGCCGATGCCGTGACGGCACAGCCAAGCTGAACCTCCGAAACAGTCGGGGCCTCGGCGCTGCCGATCTTCAGCGCCGCCTCTCCGTCGAAGGTGCGCGCGATCGTCTCGCGGTCCAAGCCGATCTCCTCTGCCTTCGATCGCCACCGCGCCAGCAGCTCGCCGTGCCCGACGTCGCGCTCCTTCGGCTGTCGCGTCGTCAGCGCCGCAACCTGCATCGAGCGGGCCGAGGCGTCTGCGCCCGTCGCCTCGAGTATCTGTTGGCGGCGGGTCGAGAAGGCCCGTAGGTGCTCGTCGGCGAAGCCTGCGATCTCGGCGATGCCTTTGCGGGTCGGCTGCCACTCGACACCGAGACGGCGGGTCAGCTCGTGGCGAAGGTGCGCCTCGTAGATGTAGCTGGCGGTCTTGGCGTGGTCGTAGATCGCGGGGTGGTAGAGGCGCGTCCAGCGGCCGTCCGGTCCCTTCGTCGCGTTGGCGACGAGGACGTGGGTGTGGAGCTGCGGATCGCCCGCGCGGGAGGAGCGGTGGAGGTAGCCGGCCGCCAGGTAGCCGTTGCCGTGGACGAACTCCGAGCCGCCCGCTCCCCTGCGGGTCCAGCACGCCTCGCGCTGCATGTAGTCGAGCGCAGCTCCTACCGCTTCGCGGTGGGCGGCTTTGACCTCGACGGCGGCGGCGGGCCCGCCCAAGCCCCAGAGCAGAGAGACGGACTTGGGAGCCGAGAAGGTGAGATCGAAGCCGGGGACCGATCCGCTCGACGGGACGCCGCGCATCCCGACCAGCGGCTCGCCGTCGACTGGGTTGCGGCCCGTGAGCATCGCTTCGAGCTGCGCCGCCTCGACCTCGCCGGAGAGGCCCAGGTCTTTGGCGGCGTCGCCGAGCCATTCCCCGGCGACCTCGCCCTCGCCGGAGTAGTAGTCCTCAGCGCCTTCGGCGACCTTTTCAAGGTAGTAGCGCTCCTGTCCTATGCCGAGCTTGCCGATTGAGAGCATCCACGGGGTATGTCCGTGGAGAGGACCGGCGCGAATCCCCGGGGGCGCTCGCGAAAGTTTTCGGACGTATCCGATGCAAGCGGCCGATGCAAACGACTTCCTCGGTGGACAACAGGACTAGAAATGCCAAACCGCCCTTCACCCCCTCGCCTCGGCCTGACCATCGAGGAGGCTGCCGAAGCCGTCGGCATGAGCGAGTCGTCGTTCAAGCGCCACGTCCAGCCGGAGCTTCGGATCGTCCGTCGCGGAAGCCTGCGGATCATCCCCATCCCGGAGATCGAGAGATGGCTCGAAAGCAGCGCCACGCTAGCTGGAGCGGTTAGAGCAGCGTCTAGAATGACGCAGACAAAAAAGCGCCCCCGCGCCGTAGGAGCGGCCGGGGGCATGGCCCATAGAGAGGAAGCTCCATGAGCAGCAAGAAGCGTAGTCCGGCCCTTCAAGGGATCGAAGTCCGAACGGACGCGAAGGGTCAGAAACGATACAGGGGGACCGTCAGCGACAAGATCGCGGGCAGGCATCTGCGGGGACCGTGGACCGGATCGCTGGCCGAGGCACGGTCCTGGCGCGTGGACGCGCAAGCGCGCCTACAGGCAGGGACCCTCTCGGCCGCTACCGGGCCGACCGTCACCGAGGCAGCAGAGCAGTTCATCGCGGATATGCAGTCGGACACGCTCCGGCAGAAGGGCGGGCACCTCTACAAGCCGAGCACCGTCCAGGGATACGAGCGCGATCTGACCAAGTACGCCCTGCCAGAGCTGGGGTCGAAGCGGATTAGCCGTCTACAGCGCCCCGAGCTTCAACGCTGGGTCGATGGGCTGACGACGCCGGAGAGATCGCCGTCCACGATCAGGAACATCGTCGCCGCGCTGCGGGCCTTGATCGGCTTCGCGGAACTGCGCGGGTGGGTCCATGTGAATCCCTGCAACGGACTTCGACTTCCGGCAGGGCAGAAGGCGCGGGACCGAATTGCCTCCCCTCCCGAAGCGGAAAAGCTGATCGCAGCGATGCGTCCCAAGGACCGGGCGACGCTTGGCCTCGCCGTCTACGCCGGTCTACGACTCGGCGAGCTGCTTGCGCTCGACGTTGCCGCCGTCGATCCTGATGGCGGCTGGATTCACGTTCACCGGAGCTGGGATCGCGGGACCAAGCAGTTCATCCCAACGAAGTCCCGCAAGCCGCGCAGCGTGCCGATCATCGACAAGCTCGCCGTCCTCCTAACCGACCATTTCGTCCTGCTCGATCACCCGAGCAACGGATTGCTCTTTCCAAGTTCAAACAACCCCGAGTGGCCGACCGACCCCGGCATCCTGCGCCGCCGCATACACGCGCGCTGGAAGAAGGCGGGCCTGAAACCGCTCGGCTTCCACGAGGGCCGTCACACCTACGCCAGCATCGGGATCGCCGCCGGGCTGAACCCCAAGACCCTGAGCACCTACCTCGGCCACGCGACGATCACGATCACCCTCGACCGCTACGGCCACCTGATGCCGGGCAGCGAGGTTGAAGCGCGGGCAATGTTGGATCGCTACCTCGATAGCTCAGTCTCCTAGTTCAACCCTCTGCGTATGGCCTACGCGGGCTTGAAACTGCCCTCCAAGGGAGACAGCCTGCGCGTCTAGATATCGCCGGAGCGCTGCAACGATAGGATCGGCCGTCGGGCACCGAGGCACGACGAAAACATGGTCTACATCTATAAAGTCAAGATGACTTCCGGTGGCAGCAATCACAGCCACATCGCCGCCGTAAAATGGAAAAACCCGGACAGCGGAAAATCCGGTGAATCAACTCAACAAACGATGGTTGAGTGGATTTCCAAGAAAAATGGGTCCGCTTACGTCTGTGGCGACCATGCCCACATAGCGAAAGTGGGCGTAGTTAAAGGCAATCCGCCATATATCCGCACCTTCGCAGACGGATCGTGGAGCGACAACCTCCTCAATCTACCTCGATATTGAGACCTTCTGCGCGGTCGGTCATCCTTGACCGCGAATTCGATGCGCTTCCTACGCCGAAGAAGCCGATCATCAAAGAAGGAGCAAGCGCCTCCGCTACTGGCCTACCCCTATTACGTCGACAGCCGCGGTCTCCGTGGTCTCGCGGACTCCCTCGCGATCGAGCTGCCAACGATTCGCGAAAAGAAGAAGTCCGGTCGAGTGGGTGCTCAAACTCATGGCGTCGGGGCTGAGCGGGGCTGGGAAGAGGGACGAGAGCTAGAAGGACATATCCATCTGAATGTGCTTGCTGAGCAGCTAAGGCGGAGCGCGGCGGCACGGGAGATCATTGATGTCCTGAGCTTGATCCCCCAGGTTCACGACCGTGGCATTCTCGACGCTGCAATAAGCCACATGCAAAACATGCCTCCCGATGACCTATCCGATGATCTATCTGAGCGCCTGCAATCGGCCTACGAGACCGCACGGGTCCGCGAGATGGCCTTAGCCAAGCAACTGGAGCTGCAACAGGTCGCCGCACAAAACCAGCTCGTGATTCTCAGAGGGACGTTTGAGGCCGTCACGGAGGGAGACTGTTCCTGCGTCAGGCTGACCCACCTTGAGCCTTCGGAGGTCGTAGCCGAGAGCGTTGATATTCCAGAGGCCGAGGCCGTAGCCGGGGTCGCAGAGATGCCGATGCCCGAAGACGTTGGGATCGAGGCGGTACTCCCCGCAGATGATGCGTTCACCGCAGACGGCCGCGAGCGCCTAAATCGGGGTGCCCCGTTTTATGGTCGGCTGATCGGCCACAGCGCTAGCTTTGACTCAAACAGCGGCATCCTGACCTGCTCGGCATATGCCGTATGGGGTATGCCGCGACCAGCCGAGCTTCTCGCCCACCCTCGCCATTACGATTTTCTGGAGGGAAAATGAACTTCGACGGCGCTGTCATTCGAGAGCAGGGGGTCACGTTCGCCATAGCCGTTGTCAGGCGCGGTGTCCTCGCGGCTCCCGTCGAACGCGACAAAACTCTGAGCTACTTTCAGGGCTTCTTCGGCGGGATACCCGTGGTCCTGATGGAGCAAGACCACAACGGCGTTCCGACTTGGTACGGGCGTCCCGACTTGACGCGCTTTCTGCAAAACGTGCCGGTCGACACTATTCCCTGGAAGCGCTACTCAGCGTAGCGTTAACGCCCATTGGCTAGGTTCCTCGTGGGGACAGCCGTGGGGACGGGATGGGGACAGAACTGACCCCCGCTGACCCCTTATGACCCCGCAATCCCTGCCTAGAAGCCCAGCGCGAACTTGGCGTCCTCGGACATCATCTCCGGGGACCAGGGGGGGTCGAAGACCATCTTCGGGTGGACGGCGCTGACGCCGGGGAGGTCGCCGACGAACTCCTTCATCTGCTCGGAGACCTGGGGGCCGATCGGACAGGCGGGAGTGGTCAGGGTGAAGGTGACGTAGACGTCCTCGTTCTCGATCTCGACGTCGTAGACGAGGCCGAGCGAGACGAAGTCGAGCCCCAGCTCGGGGTCGATCACCTCCTCGAGGGCCTCCATGACGTCGTCCTCGGTCAGCACCTCGGTTTGGTTCTCAGGCATCGGCCAATGGTAGCCGGGCCGGGCCCTGCGGCGAGAGGGGATCCGCTGGAGGCCCGTCGGCCGGATGCAGCTCCAGCTGCCACCAGCCGACGTCTCGCCAAGCGCCGGCCTTCCAGCCGATCCTGCGGTAGATGCCGACCGGGACGAAACCGAGGTCCTCGTGCAGGGCGACGCTGGCCTCGTTGGGCAAGGTGATGCCGGCGCAGGCGACGTGGAAGCCCTGCTGCCGCAGGCGCAGCAGGAGCTCGGTGTAGAGAGCCCGGCCGTAGCCCCTGCCGCGCCTGTCCTCCGCCACGTAGACCGAGACGTCGATAGCCCAGCGGTAGGCCGGACGCGAGCGGTGCGGGTAGGCGTAGGCATAGGCGACGACCTTACGGTCGAGCTCAGCGACTACCCAGAGGTGAGTGGCCATCGTCTGAGCGATGCGTTCCGCGAACTGGGTTGCGGTCGGCGCCGCCTCCTCGAAGGAGGTCGCTCCTTCCAACACGTGGGGGGCGTAGATCGCAGCGCAGGCAGCCCCGTCGGCCTCCGGGTCGGCGGTGCGGATGGTCATCGGCTCGCCATCGGTCACTAGGCTGCCGAGCTTATGAGCGCAGGCGACGGCCAGATCCAGCGGCGCTCGATTGGCATCGTCTTCTCCGACGGTGGCCTGCTGGCGCTGAGCGCGTCCCGACCGCAGGGGGCGGGCGGGCACGGCGAGGAGCAGGTCAGTGCCGTCCTCTGCGACCCCGACGGAGCGCCGGTCGAGGTCTCCGAGGTGCTGCTCTCGACCGAGTACGGCGACGACGGGGTGCAGCGTCGGGCGACGCTGGAGCTTTGGGTCGACGGCGAGGACGGACAGCCGCTACGCGGCGCTGGGACCCTGATCAGCGCCGCCAAGGTCCGTCAGGAGGGCCTGACCGCCGACATCGCCTTCTTCCGCTGGTCGCTCGAGGGTCGCGAGGGCCTCGGTCACTACGAGGTGGTCCGCGCCAGTGGCTGAGGGGAATGGCATCGAGGCGGTCATCTCCGACTTCGGCGGGGTGCTGACGACGCCGCTGATCCAGTCCTTCATGGCCTTCCAGGACAGGACCGGGATCACCACGGAGATGCTGGGCAAGGGGATGCAGGCCGCCACCGAGGCGAACGGCGAAAACCCGCTCTTCCAGATGGAGCGGGGCGAGATAACCGAGGTCGCCTTCCTCGAGCAGCTGAGCGACAGCCTCGAGCCGCTGCTCGGCCACCGACCCGAGATGCACCGCTTCAAAGAGATCTACTTCGAGGCGCTGGAGCCGAACCCGCCGATGATCGACCTGATGCGGGAGCTGAAGGGGAGCGGCTATCGAATGGCGATGCTGACCAACAACGTCAAGGAGTGGGAGCCGCTCTGGCGCTCGATGCTGCCCGTCGACGAGATCTTCGAGCTCGTGGTCGATTCCGGCTTCGTCGGCTGCCGCAAGCCGGAATCCCGCATCTACGCGCTCACCCTCGAACGGATCGGCCTACCAGCCGAGGCCTGTCTCTTCGTCGACGACGTGCTGGTCAACTGCGAAGGAGCCCGCAAGGCCGGCATCGAGGCCGTCCACTTCCAGGACAACGAACAGGCGACGGTGGAGGTTCGCGCTCGCCTGGAGAACTAATCAGGCCGCGCAGGTCGGGGGATGCAGGGAGGACGACGAGGGGAGCGCACTCTCGTGCGTGACCCGAGGAGTCCGACCGAAGACCCCGAGATGCGCGGCCTGATTAGTTCTCGGAGCCGGCGCGGTCCCAGACGTAGAGCTCGACCGCCTCGACCGCGAGCTCCATCAGGCGCGGCGAGGAGAGCATGTCGAGGACCAGCTCGAGCGCGTCCTCCTCGGTGAGGCCAGCGTCGACCGCCTCCTCGCCGCGGAAGCCGGCGGCCAGCTTCAGGGCCTCGCGGCGGTTGTCGCCGAGCGAGCCGAAGGCGCCCATGAGGAAGTCGCGGTTGGGGAGCGGCTGGCCCAGCTCAAGCGAGCCGTGCCAGGCGGCGAGCATCGAGAGGTCGTGCTCGTCCAGCTCCGAGAGCGCTTTTGCGTAGTGGACTTCGAGCTCCTGGTCGGGGATCTCGTCGACCCAGGCGCGAACCGCCTCGCCGAGTAGCTGGCGACGGGCCTCGCGACCGATCGAGTCGGCGATGGCACGGATGGCGTCGGCTGGATCTACGAAGCAGAGGGACATTCGCTGTGGCCAATCTAGAGAGGGCTCAAGACGGCAAAGCCGGGCGCGGATTTGCCGCAATTGCGGCCTTCCCGGCGCTGCCTCGGTCGCCGGGCGCGCGCCGGAGGCCGACCTATGCTGGAACGTCCGCGATGCCGCTGAAGCTGATCCATGGACCGCCCAACTCGGGCCGCGCCGGCCTGATTCGGAAGCGGTTCGATGCGGCGTTGGACCGCGACCCCGTCCTCGTCGTCCCCACCCTGGACGACGTCTACGCGTTCGAGCGCGAGCTGTGCGAGCGCGGCGCCATCCTGGGAGGGACGGCGACGACCTTCCGCGGGCTCTTCCGGGCAGTGGCAGTCGCCGGGGGGGCGCCGCCTGCGGGCGAGCTGACACCAGCCCAGCGGCTGCGGGCGATCTCGATCGCGATCGAGGAGCGACGAGAGATGCTCGGGCCACTGCGGCGCTCTGCCGGCCGGCCCGGATTCGCACTCGCCTTTGAGCGCCTGCTGGATGAGCTGCAGGCAGCGGGAATCGAGCCGGCCGCAGTCGAGGGCGGCGCCGGAACGCTCGAGGGCTCCGCCTACCTCGGCGACCTCGTCTCCCTCTTTGCCGGCTACGTCGAGATCCGCGATCGCCTCGGCCGCACCGATTCGCACGGCGTCGCCCGGCAGGCGATCGCGGTCCTGTACGAAGGGGGCACGCCGTGGCGCCGGCCGGTCTTCCTCTACGGGCTCGACGACCTGACGGCGAACCAGTTCGAGCTGATCGAGGCGCTGGCTCGTTCGGTTGAGGTGACCCTCGCCCTTCCATACGAGGAGGGCAGTGGCGCTCTGGCCGCACGCGCATCCCTGCTGGAGCGCCTGCGGGCGCTCGGAGCTGCCGAGGAGACGCGCACCGCGCCCGATCCGGCCAACACCCCCAATCCGCTGCTCTTCCACCTTGAGCGCAGCTTCGGCACCCCCGACCCCGGCCGCCGTGAGCCAGGCCCCGGGCTGACGATCCTGCGCTCTGCCGGCGAGCGCGGCGAAGCCGAGTCGATCGGGGCCGAGGTCGCGAAGCTGGTCGCGGGCGGGGCCGATCCGGGCGAGGTCGCGATCGTCGTACGCGATCCCGAGCGACGCGGGCCCCTTCTCGCCTCGGTGCTCGAGGGCTACGGCGTAGCGGTGGCGCTGGAGGCAGAGCTGCCGGTCGCCGCCACCTCGGTGGGCGGCACCCTGCTGGCGCTGCTGGCGGCGACGCGACCGCAAGGCACGACCGGCGATCTGCTCCGCTTCATGCGCGGGCCCTCGGCCCTACCGCGGGGACAGGTCGACTGGTTCGAGCGCGCCCTGCGCAGGCGGCGTCTGCGAACCGCGGCCGCCGGCCTCGAGCTGTGGCGGGACCGCCACGAGTCGGTTCCCGGCGACATCGCACGGGTTGAGGAGGCGGCTGAGCGCGGGCCTGCCCAGCTAGCAGCCACGCTCGGGCGGCTCGCGGTGACGATGGCCGGGCGCCCTCTGCGAGGCGAGGGCGACGGCCCGTCGCCGGGTCCACAGGACTGGACCGAGCTGCGCGCGGCGGCGGCGATCTCGACCGCGCTCTCAGAGCTGGCCGAGCCCGCTGCGCTGGCGCCCGCCGCCGAGCAGCTGGCCGCCACGGTCGAAGCGATTCGCTTTCGCGCTTGGAGCGGCCCTGTCGAGGGACGGGTACGGATTGCCAGCCCCTACGCGCTGCGCGCCGCCCGCTTCGACCACGTCTTCGTCGCCTCGCTGCAGGAGGGCGAGTTCCCGCGCGCCGAACGGGGCGGCGACCCCTTCCTCTCGGACTCGCAACGGGAATCGCTCGGCCTCGACCGGCGGCGCGAGGGCGAGCTCGAGGAGCGCTACCTCTTCCACGCCTGCCTGGCCCTCCCCCGCCAGAGCCTCTTCCTCTCCTACCGCGACAGCGACGAAAATGGGGTCGCCGAGCAACGCTCGCCGTTGTTGGGTGAAATCCGGC
Source organism: uncultured Solirubrobacterales bacterium (assembly GCA_963817945.1). Taxonomy (GTDB): domain Bacteria; phylum Actinomycetota; class Thermoleophilia; order Solirubrobacterales; family 70-9; genus VRUE01. The sequence continues at coordinate 170,913 of CAWFQH010000005.1, forward strand.
GCCTGCTCGATCCGCCCCCTACCCCCGATGAGCCCGACACGGTCGAAGCCGCGATCGTCCGCGGGCGCAATCTGGCGCAGGTCGTCCATTGCATCGCCGAGGCGCCTTCCGAAGGGGAGCTGGCACGAGCCGTTGCCGCCCACGGCGCAGACGCAGATGCCGCCGCCTTGCTCGCCGCGGCAGCGGTCGGCGAACCGGCAGCGGGGCGGGTCGCCGCCCGGGTCGAGGCGGGACGAGCGGCGGAGGCGGCCGCAAGGGCGCCGGGCCCACTGGCGAACCCGGCCGTGATCGAGGCCCTCGCCGCGGTCCCGGCCCATGGTGGCACCACCCTCGAGGGGTTCGACCTCTGCTCCTACCGCTGGTTCGTATCGCACGAGCTGCGCCCGCAGCCGCTGGATCCGGCTCCCGACCCACTCCTGCAGGGCGGGCTCATGCACGCCGTCCTCCACCGCCTCTACACCGATCATCCCGGCGGCGACGCCCTCCCCCGCCCCGCCTCGCTGCCCGCTTGGAACGAGCGCGGCCGCGCCCTTGTCGCCGAGACGGCGGCCGCCTTCGAGCTGGGCGATAGCCCGGCCGAGCGGGCGATCGTCCGCCGGGTCGAAGGCTTGCTGGCCCGCTTTCTCGCTGAGGAGTCGGGCCGCGAGGCGCGCTTTCAACCGTGGCTCCTGGAGGCCGGATTCGGCGGCGAAGAGGGGAATCAGCAGCCGGCCCTGGAGATCGACGGATGGCGCCTGCACGGGGCGATCGACCGGGTCGACCGCGACGAGCGCGGCCGGGCGCTGGTCCTCGACTACAAGCTTGCGGGCGCGGTGACGCCGCGCGGCAAGCTGGAGGAGCAGGCGAAGCTGCAGCTGCAGCTCTACCTGATCGCCGTCGCCGAGCTCTGGGGCGCGGAGCCGGCCGGCGCCCTCTACCACCCGTTGCGCGGCACCTCGGCACGACGGCCGCGGGGCCTTGTGCTCGACGAGGTCGCTGAGGGTCTCGCCGGCTTTGGGCTCGCCCGTACCGACCTGGTCGATCACGAGGGGTTCGAGGAGCTGCTGGCCGACGCCCGCCGACGGGCCGGCGAGATCGTCGCCCGCATGCGCCGGGGGGATATCCGGCGCGACCCCGGTCCGCGCCGCGGGCTGCGCGGTCACGGCATCTGCCCCCCCTTCTGCGACTTCGCGCCGATCTGCCGCCGCGACCGGGCGCCGGTCGAGCCGCGCGAGGAGGAGGCGGAGGAGCGATGAGCCAGCGGGTGCCCACTCCCGAACAGGCGGTCGCGATCTCTGCCCGCGGGCGCGACGTGCTGGTCGAGGCCGGCGCCGGCAGCGGCAAGACCGGCGTCATGGTCGACCGCTACTGCCGTCTGGTCTGCGAGGAGGGCATCTCGCCCGACGCCGTCCTCGCCTTCACCTTCACCGACAAGGCCGCCGCCGAGCTGCGGCAGCGGATCCGCGCGGAGATCGAGTGGCGTGCCGAGGCCGGCTCCGAGCGCGCCCGCGAGTTGCTGGCCGGAATCGGCGCCACCTGGGTGACGACGATCCACGGCTTCTGCAACCGGCTGCTGGGCGGGCACCCGGTGGCGGCCGGACTCGACCCTCGCTTCCGCGTGCTCGACGCCGCTGAGACGGAGCGACTCGCGCGCGACGCCTTCGAGGAGGCGCTCGAGGACTTCCTGGTGGAGGAAAACGACGGCGACCACGAGCGGACGATCGCCGCCTTCGACGTCGCCGGCCTGAGGGCGATGGTGATCGGCGCCCACGCCGAGCTGCGCAGCCGCGGAATCGCCGAGCCACGATTGCCCGGGCCACCGGCGACGGACGTCGGCGCGGTCCTGCGTCGGGCCGCCGACGCGGCGGTTACGACGCTGGAGGAGCTGAAGCCGACCAACCCCAACCGCGAGCTGGTGGAGCACGCCCTCGCTGTGTTGGGCGACGGAGCCGCCGAGCCGCCGAGCCTGGACGAGCTGACGGCGCTGCGCAGCGATAGCTCCGCCCATTCGATGAGCGCGTACTGCGAGGCAATGGAAGCGGCGGTCGCGGCGGTCGCCGAGGCGGGCGAGGGCGGCGAGGCGTACCGCCACGTCGCCGTCCTGCTGGAGCTGTTCGGCGAGCGCTTCGACGCCGCCAAGCGGCGCCGGGCCGCGATCGACTTCGAGGACCTGCAGATCCTCGCCGCGCGACTGCTCGAGCGCGGCGAGCCGGGAGCCGCTTACCGGAGCCGCTTCAGTCACCTCCTGGTCGACGAGTTCCAGGACACCAACCGACTGCAGCTGCGGCTGATCGAGGCCCTGCGCGGCCCCGGCAGCGCGCTGGTCGTGGTCGGCGACGAGCTGCAATCGATCTACGGCTTCCGCCACGCCGACCTCGATGTCTTCCGTCGCCAGCGGGCCGCGATCGAAGCCAGTCCCGACGCCGAAGCGATGTCGCTGAGCGGCAACTTCCGTTCGCGGCCCGAGCTGATCGGTGCCGTCAACCTGCTCGGGCGAACGTTGCTGGGAGACGCGTTCAGACCGCTACACGTGGGTGCGCTGCCGGAGCACGAGGAGCCCGTAGGAGGCGGGCCCGCGGTGGAGCTACTCCTCAGCGGGCGCGACGGCTGGGACGCGGAGGAGATCGACCTGGAAGCAGCGACCGACGCGACGACCCCGCCCAGCCAGCTGGCCGAGGCGCGCTTCGTCGCCGCCCGCCTGCGGGCCCTTGCCGACGCCGGTGTCGACCGTGGCGGCATGGTCGTCCTGCTGCGCGCCTTCACCCACCTCGACGCCTACGAGGACTCGCTCGAACGGGTGGGGCTGCGCCCCTACGTGGTGGGCGGCCGCGGCTACTGGTCCCAGCAGCAGGTAGCCGACGTCTGCGCGCTGCTGGCGACGATCGCCAACCCGCTCGACGACCAGGCGCTGTTCGGGGCGCTCGCCTCGCCCGCCTGCGCGGTCGCGCCGGACACGCTCTGGCTGTTGCGCGCCGCCTGCGGGCGCGGCCGTCACATCTGGCCCGCGCTGGAGCGGCTGTCGGGGCGCGAGGGGGTCGAGCTCGACGACGACACCTGGCTCGACCGGATCCCGGCCCCCGAGCAGGGCCTGCTGCGCGGCTTCGCGACAACCGTCGAGGCGCTGCGCGAGCGGGCGCCTCGCCTACCCCTCGCCGAGCTGATCGACGCGGCCGTCAGCGAGACGCGCTACGACCTGGCGGTGCTCAGCCGCGCCGCCGGCGAGGCTCGCTTTGCCAACGTCCGCAAGCTGATGCGCCTCGCCGCCGAGTTCGAGGCCAGCGAGAGGCGCGACCTGCGCGGCCTGCTCGACTTTCTCGCCGCCCGCGCCGACGGCGACGTCGACGCGCAGGCGGCGACCGCGGTGGAGGGGCACGACGGGGTGCGGATCATGACCGTCCACAGCGCCAAGGGCCTCGAGTTCGACGTCGTCGCCGTGCCGGGGCTCTCGCGGCGGCTGCTGGCCGGCTCGCGGGCGCCGTTGCTGAGCATCGGCAACGAGGCTGAGCCGCGGGTCGGGATGCAGCTGCGCCGCCTCGGTGCCCCCTCCGTCAACCTCTACAGCTACACGGAGCTGCGTGAGGAAGCGCAGCGGCGCGAAGCCGAGGAGGAGCTACGCCTCTTCCACGTCGCCGCCACGCGCGCCCGCGAGCGCCTGATCTTGAGCGGGGTGATCAAGCCGCAAGCCGGCTCGAGCAACGGCTCCGGCACGCCGGCGATCGAGCGCATCGTCGAGGGACTGGGGGTCGACCGCGAGCAGGACTCGACGCTCTCCGTCCCCGCGCCCGATCCGCGCGAGGGGCTGGCAGCGACCTTCGAGCCCTCCCAGATCGGGGTCAGCGTAAGCCTTGCCTCCTCTGAGCGGGCGGCAGAGCTGACCGCTCGCAGGCGCGAGGACGGCGTGGTGCGAGAGCCCGGCAAGGGCTCGGCGCCGCTGCTTCACCGACGCCGAGCGACGGCGCCGAACCGACCCCTCTCCTACACGGCCCTGGCCGGCTACGAGGCCTGCGGCTACCGCTTTCAGATGGAACACCTGCTCGGCCTCCCCAGCTCAGTTCGACGTTTGTCAAACATGCTGCGACAAACGTCGAACTCGGCAGCGGCAGAACCGGATGGCGTGGGACAGGCGGAGGGGGCCGCGCGGGGGGCCGCCGTCCACTCGCTGTTGGAGTGGAGCCAGGCGCACGGGTGGAGCGAGCCGCCGCCGGACGTGCTCACCGCGCACGCGACTGCGGCCGGGCTGGAGCCCGACGCCGTGGCGGGCGCGGACCTGCTGGGACCGTTGCGCGCCTGGCTCGGGTCCAGTCTCCTCGCCGGCCGCATCGCGACGGGCAGTCCGACCGTGCGCGCAGAGGTTCCCTTCCTGCTGCGGATCGCGACGACGGACGGCGACGGATCGTCGGGCGACGGCGGCGGCCTCTCCTCGATCCTGCGCGGCTCTCTCGACCTCCTCGTCGAGCGCGAGGGCGAGCCGCCCCTGGTGGTCGACTACAAGACCGACCGGCTCAACGGCGCCGCCCCAGCCGATCGCGCTGCCGATTACACCGTGCAGCGCGATATCTATGCCCTCGCCGTCGCCGAAGCGCGCCAGGCCGCTGAGGTCGAGGTCGCCTACGTCTTCCTCGAGCGGCCCGAGGAGCCGGTGCTGCGGACGCTGGACGCGACCGAGATCAAGGCGGGGCAGGAGCGCCTCTCGGCGACGATCGAACGGATCGGGAGGGGCGATTTCCCCCCGGCCCCGCCCGAGCGCCGCGACTGGTCCCTCTGCGAGGGCTGCCCAGCGCTCGGACGGCTCTGTTCGGGCCCGGATGCCTCGCCGGGCGCCTACGAAGACCAGTCGCTGTCGGCACCTGCGTAGCGCAGCGATCCCGGCGTGTCGAGGTCCTCGCCGCTCTCCAGCAGGGTCTTCAGGCCGGAGAGGATCATCGGCCAGCCGCCGAAGAGTTCGTCGTTGGCTCCCTCGGGGAGCTGGTCGTGGGTGACGGTGAGCCGGCAGGAGGTCCCAACCGGCTCGATCTCCCAGGTCACACGCGAGGTCCCTTCGGCCTTGACCTGATCGCTCCACAGAGCGGTGAAGCTCTGCACGAGGCGGCGTGGCGGGTCGACCTCCAGGTTCTCGCCCTGCGAGATCGCGATGCCAGCCCCCGCGTGCACCGCCTCGTAGCTTGACCCTGGGCTCCAGTCAGAGGACACGCCGACCCCGAACGAGTAGCGCTGCCTCATCTCGGTGTTGACGATCGCCTCCCAGAGTCGCTCTGGCGTCGTCTTGACATAGATCTCAAACACTTTCTCCATGGTTCTCTCCTCGAGTTCGTTCTTGAGGTCGCTGAGCGTCGCCGCCCAGGGCTCGGCGTACTTGCTCACCCAGCGGTCGTGGACGAGCCGGATCGGGACGGGGTTGAGGAAGTGGAGCTTCTCGCGGCCGCGCTTACGCGTAACCACGAGGTGCGCCTCCTCCAGCACCTTCAGATGCTTCATCACGCCGAAACGCGACATCGGCACCTCGCCCTCCAGTTCGCTCAGCGTCTGCCCGTCGCGCTCGAAGAGACGATCGAGCAGGCTGCGCCGAGTCGGATCCGCAAGCGCCTTGAAGACCTCGTCCATGGTCGAGGAGTATATGTTACCTTTTGGTCACATGTCAACCAGACGCGCATCTGCGGCTGCACCCGAGGCCTCAGGCGAGGTACTTCCCGACCAGCTGCTCGATCGTCCCCTTGGTCCGCATCGTGGTCGGACCGAGCAGCTCCGCAATCGCCTTCGTGTTGAGGGTGGAGTCGCGCGTTCCCCCGCTCGGCAGCCAGTAGAGCTCGCGGGCGCCGCGAGCCAGAAGGTCCCGCTCGGTGGCCAGCGCCAGCGCTTGCGACCACTTCGCCGCCGACGGCTTCGCGTCGAGCAGCGACACCTGCAGCTTTCCCTTCGAGGCCGCGACGAGCTTGCGATCGAAGGGTTCGTGGGCGGCGATCGCCCGCAGCTCGTCCGCGCCGCGGACGAAGACCATCGACTCCCAGCCCAGCGACTCGACAAAGGCCCGTTCGATCCGCCCCGCAAGCTTGGCCCGCGGCTCGCGGTCGGCCTCGAAGACGACGTTGCCGCTGCTGCGAAAGGTCGCGACGTCCTCGAAACCGATCTCCTCGAACAGCGACCGCAGCTGGGCCGAGCTGACCCGGCGTCGCGGTCCCAGGTTGACCCCCCGCAGGAAGGCGGCGTGCTTCGACACGCCGGCAACGGTAACCGCCGATTAATTTCGGCGACTACGAGCGTCTATAGGTTTTGAGAGCAACCAGCCGAGAAAGGATTCGTCCGAATGACCCGCCAGCTAGCCCGCCTCGCCGACATCGCCTACCGCCGCCGCGGCCGCATGGTCCTTGCCTGGATCGTCTCCACGATCGTGATCATCGGCCTTGGCTCATCGCTCGCCGGCGAGTACGAAGCCGACTACAACACGCCGGGATCGGAGTCGAAGGCGGCGAGCGAGCTCACCGAAAGGGAGTTCGGTGGATACTCCGGCCAGGAAGTATTCGTCGTCTGGGAGGCCGAGGACGGCGCCATGAGCCCGGCGGCGAAAGAGCGCGTCGACGCTTTCCTCGCCGAGGCCTCGCAAATCGACGATGTCGAGGAAGCGACGCAGGTCCGCGTCTCTGACGACGGCTCGATCGCCACCACGACGCTGCCCCTGACCGTCCCCGGCTGGGAGGTCCCCAAAGAGGACGGCGAAAAGCTGGTCGCCGCGGCCGAGGACAACAGCGGCGGCGGGCTTGAGATCAAGCTGGGCGGGGATCCGATCTACCGGACCCAGGAAGGGGCCAGCCCCGAGGGGGTCGGCCTGCTCGGCGCCGCGATCGTCCTGCTGATCGCCTTCGGCTCCATCGTCGCCGCCGGCCTGCCGCTGGCGATCGCGATCATCGGCCTCGGCATTACCGGTGGCGGGCTGATCGCGCTGCTCGCCAACGTGATCGCGGTGCCGGACTGGACGCTTGCGGTCGCGGGCCTGATCGGGATCGGGGTCGGGATCGACTACGCCCTCCTCGTGCTGACCCGCTTCCGGACGGCGTTGAGAGACGGCAAGGACCGGCACGACGCGGTGATCGAGGCGATCACCACCGCCGGCCGCAGCGTGATCATCGCCGGCTGCACGGTGGTGATTGCCGTCCTCGGGCTTTTCCTCACCGGCCTCCCCTACATGTACGGGGTGGCGATCTCGGCCTCGCTCGCGGTGCTGGTCGTGATGCTGGCTGCGGTGACCCTGCTGCCGGCGCTGCTCTCCTACCTCGGCCCGAAGGTCGACCGGCTGCGCATTCCGCTGCTCGGACGGGGGTTGGCGAAGTCCGAAGGCGACGGCGAATCGCCCGCCGCCCGCTGGAGCCACGCCGTCCAGCGGCGCCCTTGGACGGCCGCGATCGTCGGTACGGCGGTACTGCTGGCGCTGGCCGCGCCGGCGCTCGGCATGCGGCTCGGCTTCCCCGACGCCGGCAACGACCCGTCGGACACGATGACCCGCCAGTCCTACGACCTGATGTCCGAGGGCTTTGGACCTGGCTCCAACGGCCCGATCGTGATCGCGGCCGAACTGCCCGATCCCGCCGCCCGCAGCGACGTCGACAACCTGGTGAGCGGCCTGCGAGCCGATCCAGGGGTCGACTTCGTGCAGAACCCGGTGTTCAACGAAGATGGCGATGCGGCGCTGATCACGGCGATCCCCACCACCTCCCCCCAGGACGAGGCGACGCAGGACCTGGTCAAGCGGGTGCGCGAGACGATCGTGCCCGAGGCCCTGTCGGGAACGGGGGTCGTCGCCGAGGTGGGTGGCCTCAACGCGGCGCTCGAGGACCAAAGCGACTACATGGTCGACCGCATGCCCCTCTTCATCGGCGGGGTCGTCGGGCTCTCCTTCCTGCTCCTGCTGATCGCCTTCCACTCACCGCTGATCTCGCTGAAGGCGGGGATCATGAACCTGCTCTCGGTGAGCGCCGCCTACGGCGTGATGACGCTGGTCGCCCAGGGCGGCGCGGTCGGTGAACTGATCGGCATCGACCACGAGGTACCGATAGCGCCGTTCATGCCCGTGATGATGTTCGCGATCCTCTTCGGCCTCTCGATGGACTACGAGGTCTTCCTGATCTCGCGCATCCGCGAGGAGTATCTGAAGGACGGCGACACCCGGCGGGCAGTCGCCGACGGCCTGGCCAAGACGGCTCGGGTGATCACGGCGGCGGCCGCGATCATGGTCGTCGTCTTCCTCGCTTTCGTTGCCTCGCCGGAAGTGTTCCTGAAGCTGTTCGGGATCGGCCTCGCCTCGGCGATCTTCCTCGACGCCACCGTCGTGCGAATGGTCCTCGTGCCGGCGGTGATGCAGCTGCTCGACCACCGCAACTGGTGGATTCCAAGCTGGCTGGAGCGGATCCTGCCGCGGCTCGACGTCGAGCGGGTCGCGGTCGGTACCGAGGGCAGGCCTTAGGCTCCGCTCTCCTTCGATCCAGGTCCGACCCCCGGCGGCGCGTAGCGATGGTGGATCGCCAGCGCGTTGCCGTCGGGGTCGGCGAAGAAAGCCTGGTGGCAAACGCCGGAATCGAGGGTGTCGGCTTTGAACTCGACCCCGCGCGATTCCAGCTCTGCCCGCGCGGCGGCGGCGTCGTCGACCCGCAGCTCGATCGGGTGGCTGTTGGCCTGGAACTCGAGCCCGAAGGCGTCGGACTGCATGACCGCGATCGTCAGGTTGCCCGTCTCGAACTCGCCGGCCGGCATGTTGCCCCAGCGCTTCGAGAACGGTAGCCCGAGGACACCGCCGTAGAACTCAGCGGCAGCGTCGTAGTCCTTGGTCGCCACGGTGATGAAGTCGGTGCCGGTGATGAGCTGCGTCTCGGTGGTCATGAGTGGCCCCTTTCGCCGTCGTACTCGTCGTGCAGGCGCCACCAACTGTACGGCGGCGATTGCGGCCTGCCAGGTGGTGATTCCTCCCATTCCTCCTGGCGGCCGAGCGGGGTCAGCGGCGCAGTTGGCCGCCCGGAAGCGCTCGGACCTGAAGACCGGGCGTCGTCGACGATGCTGAACGGGTTGAGCCCGCCGCCCCAGATCCGAGCCCCTACCTCGAAGCGTTCGCAGTTGGTCGGGTTGAGGGTGAACTGGTGGCGATCGACGTAGGCGCGGATGTCCCTTAAGGCCCGGCGAGATAGAGCTTCCCGTGGACGTAGGTGAGCTGGGAGCCGACACCAGCCCACCGACGCCCGATCTGGGAGTTGGCCGGGCAACTCGGGGGAGGCCAGCTCGTCACGGCCGCGCCTGCCCTGGCGGCGGCGATCTCCGCGTCGGAGCACTGGGAGACACCGGCGAGCTTCGCCACCATCCCCGGCGGCAGGGCACATCGAAGCGAGTCAGGTCCTGGTCGTCTCGCGTCGGGTCAGGCGCAGGCTGAGGGGCGAGTAGGCGCCGGCAGTGGCGTTGAGCGAGTCGGCGGATAACCCGGGGCAAAGGGCGGCGCCCCCGCAGGGGGCCGCCCTTTGCCCCGGGTTATCTGGAAGGAGGAGGTGGTGGTGACCGGGTTTTGGCTGGGGCCGCCCACGGAGTGAAGACAGCGGTCGTCGTGTGCGTACCGCAGGCCGGCGGGGCGATCAGGGGCGAGCGGCCGCCCTCTCGGAAACCGATGCGGACATCCTGATGTCGGAGTGGGCGCCGAGGTTCGCTCGCTGACCGAATTCGAGGAAGAAGGCGAGGCCGACTTCTCATACTTGATCTCCGGCTTGGCCCCGCTTTCGTGTCAATGCCCTCAAACAGCGAGGCACGATCTCGATTGTCTGCCGCGCGATCCCCTTCGACGTGCACACGAGCGAGCAGCTCGGCCTGCCTGATTTCGTCCGTATCCTGACCGAAGAGCAGCGGGGGTCATCCTCGTCGCCAACACTACGGGTTCGGGCAAGAGCACCACGCTGGCGGCGATGATCGACCACGGCCGCGTGCCCGCCTTCGAGGTACTCGTCATCACCGGCCGTGTACAGGATTTGATCCTCAGTCCCAACGAGACTGGCAAGATCACCGAGGTGATCGCCGAGGGCGAGTACTACGGCATGCGCACCTTCGCCCCAGTCGCTCCTGATGTACGTCATGGAAGGCAAGGTCAGTGAAGAGGTCGCGCTCGACTACGTCTCGAGCCCACTCGACTTCAGGCTGACGCTGGCCGCCAGCGTGCCAGCGGCATCGAGCAGCTCGCAACCCGTAGCGACCCTAAGTTCCCTCAACACAGGCGAGCTTTGATATAAACTTGTTCAATAATCGAGCAAAGGGAATGTTATGTGGTGCCGTTATTTCGTTGCGACGATTGTCGTGCTCGCCGCGCTGATCGGGGCTGCCGGTTGCGGCAGTGACGCCGACGATGGAGGCAGCAGCGCCAATGCCACGGCTGCCAATGGCAACTCCAGTTCGGACGGGTCGTCCGGCTCTGACGCCACGAAGTCCGACTTCGTCGACCAGGCAAACGCCCTTTGCAAGAAACGGCAGGCCGAACTAAAGACCAAAAACGAACGAGTCTTCAGTGAAGTCTATTCCAAACCCGAGGAGATCGCCGCCAAGGAGCTCATCGACAAAGTTGTCATTCCGATCTTCGAAGACGAGCTCCGAGATCTAGAATCGCTCAGCATCCCGCCCGAAGACAATCGTCAGGTCACCGCTATCTACAAGGCGATCGACGATATGATCATCGAACTCAAGGCAGATCCGACCGCTCGCGGCTTCTACCCGTACACCAAAGCTGAAAAGCTGGCTAAGCAGTACGGACTGACCGAATGCGGTCACCCCTAGTCGTTATCTGGCAGCGAAATTTTCACCGTTAAAAAGGGGCCGGGATTTCACCGGCCCCTTGGTCGCTCAGCATCTCATGTAGCTGTAATGCTGACCTGAGGGCCACCAACGCCGTTGAAACCTCTGACTGTCACCGAGCCCTGGAGTGTTCCGTGACCATTTGTACCGGCGATCTGGCAGAGACCGTGCCTTGTGATTTTGGATGTGATGTGCAGATCCATTGTGATCTCGTGTTTGCCGGTTTGGGCGTTGATTGTTCTTGTAAATGTGATGGTTTGCGGTGTCGCAACGGTGGGTTCGATTGTCTGCGCATGCACGGTGGCCGTGCAGTTCGGATGGCTAATTACAACCGATTTTCCAGCCGGACAAAGCAGATGGGCTGTGTGCTCGGTGCTTTCGCCACCAGGCGCCACTGTGAGTGTGTAGGTGCAGCCGTTCATTGCCACCGGCACGTTCGTGGCGGTTCCTGTTGTGGTGCATCCGGCGTAGTTCGCGATGACGGTGACGCTCTCTACTGTCGTCGCTGCGGTCGTTGCTTTGTATCCGTCCGTGGTGCAGCCGACCGTTCCGTTGAACCCGTCCAAGCTCAGATGGACGTTGTGGGTGCCGCCCTCGAAGCCTGTGAGGTGCGTGTTCGCGACCTCGGAGACGAAGTGGCCGCCGACTTTAGCCGAGGCGCTCATGACTGCAACGGCGCTGAGCGTCAGTTGTCCGACGACGTTCAGCCCTGGCTCTTGCCCGAGCGCCTCCCGCAGCCGTTCGCCTTGACGACCGGATTCATGCTGCGCCGTTTGCCGTTTTGGGCCTTGAGCTGGACCTTGGCGCGGTTCGCGCCGGCGCAGAGGTCGCGACTGTTGATGACGAGGCCCTTCTTGCCGCCCTGAAAGCTCGTGACGACTTTGGTCAGCGGGGCGTCTGGGACCTGCTCGATGGTCGCCCTGATGCCGCCTTTGACGGAGTCGATGCGGGCCGAGACCTCGATGTCGACGAGGCCGTGCAGGTCGAATACGAGATCGGGCAGGTTGTTGTCGGAGGAGCGCAGGTAGGCGGGGCCCTTCAGGGGCTCGGAGAAGATCGGCGTGAAGGCGGTGGCCTGCCCGTAGATCGCGCCTTTGGGGCAGTTGTCGGCGGCGAACTGCACGCGGGTGCAGATCGTGCGGATGTGGCCCTGGTCGAGGAAGGCCGAGCGCGGCAGACGCAGGGTGAGGCCGGCCAGGTTGGCGTGGCCCTCCCTCGGCCGGTAGACGCTCTTGAGAGCCGGGTGGGCGCCGCGGGAGGTGCCGCCCTTGAGCGTGAGAGAGAGACGCGGCTTGAAGCCGAGGCGTGAGCAGTTGGCGGCCTGGAAGCGGGCGGAACGGGCTACGGGGGCATCGTCTTGGCTCGAGAAGAGCTGGGTGCCCCCGCCCCAGATCTGCGCCGCGGTGGCGAAGGGGTTGCAGTTGGTCGGGTTGAGCGTGAACTGGGGGCGGTCGACGTCAACGCGGATGTCGCGTACCCGCAGCGGGATGCCGGCGAGGATGTGGGGGATCGGGTCCGATTTGGCACCGTCGACGGTGACCTCTCCGGTCTTGGGGTCGACCTTGAGCGCTTGGCGCACGACCACGGTGCCGACGTCGAAGGGGCCGGCGACGGCAGGGACGATGCCGACGACCGAGAGCGGGGCGCCGGCAAAGGTACCAGCCAGGTAGAGGCGGCCGGGCACGTAGGTGAGCTGGGAGCCGACTCCCGCGCCCCCCTTGGCGTTGCCGATCTGGGAGTTAGCGGGGCAGCTGGGGGATGCGAGCTCCTGGCGGCCGCGCTTTTGCTTGGCCTGCGCGATCTGGGCGTCGGAGCATTTCTCGACCCCCGCCAGCTTGGCCACGAGCCCCTTCGGCAGGGTGGCGTCGAAGCGGGTCAGGTCCTGGTCGCCGTCGCGGCGGGTGAAGCGCATGCGGAAGGAGGTGTGGGAGGCGGCGTTGTTGTTGAGCGAGCCGGCCCGCAGGCCAGGGGCAAACGGCGGCGGCCCCGCAGGGGGACAGGGGCCGCCGCCGACGTCCTGGTTGATCTGGAAGGAGGAGAGAACTGAAAGGGGGCTGGCGGGGTCCCCGGAGGGGGTGAGCATGGCCTCGGAGGTATAGGTGCCGCAGGCGGGCGGGCTGATAAGCGGGCTGCGGCCGCCCTCGCGCAGGCGCAGGCGCACCTCAGAGAGCGGGAAGGGCGGCAGGTCCTCGAGCGTGCTCCTGAGCTGGCCGGTGAAGGGATCGGGCTCGAGCTTGCCGGCCTGTTTGACGAGCACGCCGAGCTCTGGTTCCTTGAGGACGATGTAGAAGGCGAGCAGGGTGTCGAAGGGGTTCTCGGCACCGGGTTGGGGGGTGGACGGATCGTCCTGGGCGGCAATGAAGAGCGAGCCTTGGAAGACGGTGCCCTCGAGGATCGGGGTTTCGGCTTCGATCGCGCCGATCTTCGATGCCTGCGGACAGCCCTCCCCGGGGGCAGAGCGAAGCGTCTCGGCGCCCAGCTGGTGGGGGTAGCAGGCGACGAGTCCTTCGGCCACAGAGGGGTTGGCCGTGATTCCTTCCGGCAGGGTGAGGAAAGCGTCGCTTATATCGGAGTGGGCAGCGCCGTTGGGGTTCTGCAGGCCGGGGTCGGAGATCGCGAGGTCGACGGCGAGGCCGGTTGGGGACTCGGCGCGATCGGTGCTCGGCTGCACCGTCATGTTGGGCCCGAAACCGAGTTTGGAACAGCCGGTCACCGGCGGGGTTTGGGCCGTTCCTTCGAAGAAGGCGGGCGGGCCGGGGTTGAGCGGGTCCCCGCTCCACCACGAGAGCGCCCTAAACGTCGTGATGAGCGGCTCTCCGCAGCTGCGCGGCAGGGTTAGAAAGGGTTTTACCGGGATGTTCGCCGGGCAGCTCGTACCGGGGAAGAGCGGCAGCATGCAGCGGCCGCGTTCCGAGTCATGGGCGGGATCGGCGGGGTTGCCCCAAAGCGTCGTCTCGGCGCTGACCACTTCGGTGATCTGGGGCGTGTTGTGAAGCTGGGAGGTGACGTTGTAAGGGTGCGTTGGGCTGGGGACGACATCGACGGTCGTGGGCACCTCGGCGACGACGAAGCCGAGCTTTGCCGCGGTGCCCGGCGAGGGGCGCAGGTTGTATATGGGAACGGTTTCTTTCTCGGCGGTGCCGAAGCCAAAGCCGCCGACCTCGACGGTGAGGGTGCCGAGCGCGGTCGCATCAGCGCAGCCTTCGCCGGTGGAGAGGAACTCGGCCGTCTCACAGCGCGGCACCGCGGTCGGGTTGCCTACGAATCCCGGCGGCGTAATGATATCGAGGTTTCTGATCGCGCCGTCGACCACCTGCCCGCCTTTTTCGGGGTGTTCCTTGGTGTTGACCGAGAAGAGCACCTTCATCGCAAAAGGATGGGAGCCGGCCTGGGTCGCCGGGGTGCCGTCGGCTTCCACGAACTTCACTTGCATGTCCGAGAGGCCGAACTCGGCGGCTGCGGGGGCGGCGCTGAGCGCTGCCAGGACAAGCGCGGCGCCGAGGGCTGAGATGGCGCGCCTCATCGCCCTGCCCTCCGGCGCTGGCGCTGTTTGCGTTTGGCTTTGCTTACGCAGCGAACTTTGCCTGCCCGCCTCACCTTGCGCTGGCCCTTGCGGCAGCGCTTGGACGAATTGACGTTGCCCTGACCTTCGAAGGTTTCGCTTGCCGGGGTGACGTCGGGCGGGGGCGGGGGCGGGCTCTGGCAGGCTTCGCCTTCGCAGGGGGGATCGGAGACAGGCAGCGGAAAGCCGCCCCCCACCCTGGCGTCGTAGATGTCGTTCAGCCCGTAGTCCTGGGGGACGAGGCTGTCGAGCGTGCCGAAGAAGACGTTATTGCCGCTCGCGTCGGCGTCGAGGAAGGCGGCGTCGCGCGGGCTCTCCCCCGAGGAGATCAGGTCGATGCAGCCGCCCGCCGAGGCGTGGAAGCTAGCGCTCGCTTCGGTGCAGCCGCCTTTGCCCGCCTCCTCCCACTGGTAGACGTCCCAAGCGCCGTTGGTGTCGTGGGGCACGAGCGCCTCGAGGCTTTCGAAGAAGACGCGGCGCCCGTCCTCAGAGAGCACGCGTGGAGCGTGGTTTTGGATTTCCCAACCTTGAATTCGGGCGGCGACGAAGAGTGGTCCTCCGGAAATGCCCATTTCTACTCCGGTCGGCCGCGCCCCCGTCGGGTTGCAGGAGATACAGCGCAGCTCGTCCTCGACCGCGTCGTATTGGTAGACCTCGACCGCCGGTTCGCCGCTCTGCGCGTCGCGGTTGTCGTACCCCGTCGGCGTCGGGCTCGCCGCCGAGACGAAGGCCGCGTGCAGGCCGTCCTCGCTCACCCGTGCCAAGCGGTACGCAGGGATCTCGTCGATCGGCGCGGGATCGGTGAAGTAGCCGCCGATGTCGGCGTTTGCCAGCGCCATGACGAAGGTGTAGGTGGGGGGGTTGCCTCCGGAGCCGGCCTCGTAGAAGTAGAGGTTGTGGGCGCCTTTGGTCCCCTCCCCCGCGCCGTCGAGGTCCTCGGTCGAGGCGAAGTAGATCCGCGAGGCGTCCTCGCTTGCCCCCAGCGGTCCCTCAGCGCCTTTGGCGATCAGCTCGAACGCTCCAGTATCAACGTCGATTTCGTAGAGCTCGTCGGCATGAGCGGGCGCCGGCGAGCCGGCATCGTCGAAGGTGACGATTGCTTTGGTGCCGTCATTCGAGGCCGTCCAGAACCAGGCCGGATCCTGCGCCACCCTCCCCGAGACCGGCAGCGTCTGTTCCCCGCCGATCCGCGCGAAGATCCGCCCTGGTGCCCCGATACCTATGCCGAGCCCTGGACCGCCGCTATATGCGGTGAAGAAGATCCGCTCCCCGTCGGCCGAGATCGCGTTGCGGGTACTCGAGACGTTGCCCCCGCCGGAGCCCGCAGCCGTCCCCGCCCCGCACGGCTGGTTTATAGGGCTCCCGTCCGGCAGGTAACAGACGTAACGCAGCCCCTCCGGTGCGTGCTCGTAGAGCTGCAGGTTGGCCTCTCCCAGCGCCGGTGCGTCTTCATGCAGCTTGCCGTTCGCCGTGAAGATCGCGTGGCTGCCGTCCTCCGAGAAGCCCTGCACCCGCAGCTCGTCGTATAGGTCCGCTGGCCTGTTTGCCGGCGCTTCTGTCGTCAGCGCCAGGTAGTCGGGGGGCTCGCCGCAGTTGTCGCGACGATAGAGGTTGCCATATCTCGGCACCGCACCCCCCCCCAGCGGCGCTTCGGAGAGGTGCAGGAACCAGGCTTTGCACAGGTCCTCCGAGAAGCCCTGGAAGTCGCCGCCGAGCAGGGTGATCGCCGACACGGGCGGCGTCGCCCGCGGCGGCGAGAGCCCTCTGCTCGACCAGCCGGCCTCGCCGCGCTGCGCCAAGTACTGGGAGACGAACGCCGCTCCCTCGGAGTCCCCGAAGGAGGTGTACGAAGTGTAGGTGAGGCGGTCGCCCACGGGGGCGCTCTGGTGCACTTCGAACTCCAATGGGAAGAAGGCGTTCTTCGGTACCCATAGCGCCACGTCGGCATTGCCTTTCTCGAGCGGCGAGACGATCTCGTATCCGCGGCAGTCGGGCAGCTTCGCCCCGGCGCCGGTTCGCAGCGCTGCGTTGGCGCAGTCGGCCTGCTGCCCCGGTACCACGAAGGTCGTAAAGGCCGCTTCCAGGCCGTCTTCTTCATTGGCTTCTTTGGGCCCTTGGCGTCCGTCGGGGTCGACGCCGAAGACCGGGCCGCCGCCACTGCTCTGCGCGACGAAGCGGTAGCGGTAGGTCGTCCCTGGCTCGAGATCGCTGAGCACGACGCCCGCCGTGCTCAGCGCTTTGTTGATTGATTTGCTCGTCAGCAGCGCCGGCTCGAGCGGTGCTTTAAGCGGACAGCCGCCCTGAGAGCAGATCCCCGTGCCGTATTCGACGTAGTAGGTCGCGTCGGTCCAAAAGCGCGGGTTGATCTGTGCCTTCAGCGTCGCCTCTTCGCGCCCCACCACACTCGCGAACTGAGCCACGATCTCTGGCGGGTTGATTGGCGGCGGTTCGCAGCCGATCGGCGCGCTGCCGTAACCGTTGACACGGCTTATCGAGGCGCCGTAGAAAGCGACGTAGAGGTTGCCGGGCGATTCGCTGTCGGGCTCAATTCCGTCCGCGCAGATGTTCGTCTCGAGGCCCAGCAGAAAGGGCCCTTGGGAGGGGATGTATGGGAAGAAGATGCCCGCCGTGGTTTCCGCTTCCTCTTCTGCTTTGGTCGCTTCTTCTTCTTCTTTCGGTGTCGGCACCAGCCTGTCTCCGGCCGCGTCGTACTTGAAGATCCTGTTCGAACTGGCGCCGGGCCAGTCGATTGCATACACGTTGCCTTCCGTGTCGACCGCAACCGCTGCCGGATTGCCGACTTCGAAGCTGGAGTTGTCCGGCCCCCCCGGCGCCAGTGGCACTCCCGCCCCGCTCAGCTTGTAAATGTCTTCGCGGTCGGCGAGCGAGAAGTAGATGTTGCCGGCCTCGTCGACCTCGAGAGCGTTGACCGATTCGCCCGCGAAGTCAGCTAATTCCCCAGTGAAGGGAATCTCCTCTTTGAAGCTTCCGTCGAGGTTGAAGATTTGAATTCGGTCTTTGTCGCCGACCACGATCGCGTTGGCCGTGGGGCTGTATGCGACGTAGTTGCCGTCGGTGCCGGCGGCGAAGTGGCTCGGCGCCGTGCCGGTGGTGCCGGCCTGACAGACGTCCGTGTCGTCGATCGGGCAGACGTTCTGCTGCGCTTCGGGTGCCCCTTCGTTCACCTTCGTTTCGTTGACTTTGCCGCCGAACATCACTAGGAACCCGCCCGCGGCGCTGAACTTCTGCACGCGCAGGTTTTCCTGTTCGAAGACGTAGATGTTGCCGGCAGCGTCGAGCGCGAGCGAGGTCTCCCCGAAGAAGCCGTCGAGCTGTCCCTCGCCCTCCCCCGCGATCCCTTTCTTGCACAGCGTCGGCGGCGGCTCTGCTTCGGGTTCGCTCGGGCCACAGGTCTGCAATGCGTTGGCGCCGTCCTCGACTCCCCAGCCCCAGGCCTTGACGAAGAGACCCCAGGCCGTGTACTCGGCTATCCGCGCGTTCAGATGGTCACTGATGTATATGTGGCCGCTGTCGGGATTGGCTGCGATATCCCTCGGCCTGTCGAGTTCCCCCGCCCCCTGGCCAGAAGTAGATTGGCCCTCCGGGATCTGCAACAGGAAATCCGGTGGCGCCGCTGCGGCGGAAGTCGCCAAACCGAGCAGGACGATGAGAACCGCGACCATCACACATGCCCCACCCTTTAGTTGCCCCATCACTCGTGCTCCCCTTCGGCGCCGCTTTATCTCTCCACGAGCGCATTCCCATTTGCGCCGCCGTCGCACTTTGCGCCGCCGTCGCACTGTATCGGAATCCTCTAAGTCCTGTCAAGGCTCCTCTTCGGCGCTCAATACGTACCAAAAGGGACGGGATGCCTCCCGCCCCTTTTGGTTTCTGAGTGGAGCTTTGCTCCAGCCCCTGACTTCAGAGGTGTGTCTCAGTTGCTTACTAGCTGTGATGCTTATGTAGCTGTGATGTTGACCTGAGGGCCACCAATGCCAGCGAAACCTTTGACTGTAACCGAGCCCTGGAGTGTTCCGTGACCATTTGTGCCGGCGATCTGGCAGAGACCGTGCCTTGTGATTTTGAATGTCACGTGCAGGTCCATTGTGATCTCGTGTTTGGTGGTTGGGGGGTTGCCTGTTGTTGTATATGTGATGGTTTGCGGTGTCGCTTCGGTCGGTTCGATTGTCTGCGGATGCACGGTGGCCGTGCAGTTCGGATGGGTAATTACAACCGATTTTCCGGCGGGACAAACCAGATGGGCTGTCTGCTCGGTGTTTTCGGTGCTGGGGCCCGCCACTGTGAATGTATAGGTGCAGCCGTTCATATTCACCGGCACGTTCGTGGCGGTTCCTGTTGTGGTGCAGCCGGCGTAGCTCGCCGTGACGTTGAGGCTGGTCACTGTCGTCGCGTTCGTTAGAGCTGTGTAATTGTCCGTGGTGCAACCGGTCGTTCCGGCGAACCCGTCCAAGCTCAGATGGACGTTGTGGGTCCCACCCTCCGTGCCCACCCAGTGCGTGGTCGCGGCGTCGGAGACAAAGTGGCCGCCTTCTTTAGCCGAGGCGCTCATGACTGCAACGGCGCTAAGCGCCATTGCGGCAACTAGGCTGAGGCTCAATACCTTCAGCTTGAGGCTCATGCTTGTTCCTTTCGGTTATGCGTTGCGGGTGCCGGCTCGCACCGGCACCGTCCCCGTTCGGGGGCTGGCAATTGCATAGCCGCTAGGACGACCTAGATCAAGAAATCTAGAGTATTTATCTATATTGGGTCTGAGAATGGTTGCGATTGCACCTTTTGTCCCTGCAAAAGGCGCGTGGAGGCCGAGCGCGTGTGCAAAGCGGCACGAGCGCTGACTTGGGGCCGGTAGACGCTCTGGGGCCGGGTGGGCGCCGCGGGAGGTGTCGCCTTTCGGGTGAATGAAAGGCTTTGGCTTAATTAAAGCCAAAGTGCGAGCAGTTAGCCCCTCGGCGCGGAGCTGCTTGCGCAAGGCGTCCAACCGCGCGAGGAGGTCCCCCTCGCCCGCCGGGCGCAGGTGGGTGACGCGGAAGGAGATGCCGGGAGAGGACGTGGCGCTGCCGATGAAGTAGTCCGGACCGCCGGCGGCGACGAACTCGGCCCCGTCGCGCAGCGCCCCCTCGGGCAGCTGCAGCCGTGCCAGCTCATCGGCCCAGATCGTGCACGGCACTGCACCCTCGGCGTCGCGCAGCTCGAAGTAAGCCTGTTTCGGCGTTTGGCGCAGGCCGGTGATCTCGCCGAGCAGGCGGACCCGTGCCCGCTTGCGCAGCTCGTCGCGCAGCGTCTTGGCGTATCGGCCGACCGGGAAGGGTCCTGGCAGGTCCATGAGGAGTGAGGCTAACTACCTGGGTGGCGGCCGGGACCAAGCAGATCAAGGACGCAGGGAGCGTGGCGTGCTCTGCACGCGAGCGACTGAGGACGCCGATATGCGCCGGTCCCGGACGTCACCCGGCCCAGCGGCGCGCCCACTCCTGCAGCTCCGCTATTGCCGGGCGCAGGCCCGCACCCCTCTCGGTCAGCGAGTAGATGACGCGCACCGGCGAGCCCGCTTCGACCTCGCGCTCGACCAGGCCTTCGCGCTCCAGCTCCCGCAGGCGCTGGGACAGCAGGCGGTCCGAGACCCCCGGCACGGCCTTGAGCAGCTCCCCGAAGCGCATCGGCCCCTCTGTCAAGGCGCAAACAATCGCCCCGGTCCAGCGCTTGCCGATCAGCTCGATCGCCGCGTGGAAGTGAGGGCAGACCGCGGCCGACTCCTCTTTGCTGGACATCGCTTCCACCCTGGAGGCAGCTTACTGAACGTAAGTGCCGGGCCTGCCTGCTTGGATTCCCCCGTGACCGTTCTCGACTGGGCGATCGTCGCCTTCACGCTGGCGCTGGCCCTCTGGGGGTACCGACAGGGACTGATCGTCGGCGCGCTGACGCTGGTCGGCTTCGCGGGCGGTGCCTTCGCGGGCAGCCGATTGGGGCCGCTGCTGTTGGCCGAGGGATCCGAGTCCCCCTACGCGCCGCTGTTCGCGGCGCTCGGGGCTCTGCTGGTGGGCGCCTTGGTCGCCGTCACCCTCGAGGGACTGGCGCTGGGGATGCGGGCGCGGCTGATCCGGGGCCGAATTCTCCATTTCGCCGACGGTGTCGGCGGCGCCGCCCTGGTCGCTGCGGTGGCCCTCGGCATGGCCTGGGTCTTCGGCGCCGTCGCCCTGCACGTGCCGGGCGCCGGTGATCTCCGTGGCGACGTGCAGCGCTCGGCAATCCTGCGTGAGCTCAACGACGTGCTGCCGCCGTCGGGGCCCGTCCTCAAGGCGCTCAACCGCGTCGACCCCGCGCCCTCGGTCGCCGGTCCAACGGCGCCGGTGGCGCCACCCAACGCCGCGATCGCCGACGACCCGGAGGTGCTCGCCGCCGGCCCCTCGATCGTGCGGGTGCTCGGCACCGCCTGCGGGCTCGGGGTTGAGGGCTCGGGCTGGGTGGCAACACCGAACCTGGTCGTCACCAATGCCCACGTCGTCGCCGGCCAGGACGACACGACCGTCACCACGGGCGAAGGAGCCGAGCTCGACGCCGTCGCGGTCCACTACGACGTGGGCAACGACCTGGCCGTTCTGCGCATCGACGCGCCGATCCCGGCTCTGCGGATCGCAGGCGAGCCCCGCGCCGGCCGGTCGGGTGCCGTGCTCGGATATCCCGAAAACGGCCCTTACACGCTGACACCGGCGCGGCTCGGCGACACCCGCACCGTCCTCAGCGAGGACGCCTACGGGCGCGGGCCCTTCGAACGCAGCATCGCCTTCTTGCGCGGCACCGTCCGCAGCGGCAACTCGGGAGGCCCGCTGGTCGACCCGCGCGGTCGCGTCCTCGCCACGGTCTTCGCCGCGACCACGTCGGGCCCGGCGGGCGGCTTCGCGATCCCCAACGACATCGTCCGCGCGGCGCTCGGCCAGGCTTCGTCCCCGGTTGACACCGGACCCTGCACTGGCTGACATCCGCCATCACTAAGTTTCCGCGCAGTGAATGACCTGTTACCCGAGGTGGAGCGGCGCCGCCGTCTCCTCACCCGCACCCTGCCGCTGACGCTTGTCGCCGTCATCGCCTTCGCCTGGGGCGCCGCCACGGGCCGTTCCGGCTCGCCGGAGAAGGGGGTCGCCGAGCGCTTCGCCGCGGCCTGGGAGCGCAAGGACCTCGACGCCATGTACCGCGAGTTGAACGCCGAGGCGCAACGCTCGATCGGACCCAAGGATTTCGTCGCTGCCTACGGCGAGGGAGCGGAGGTGGCGACCCTGCGCAACCTCGACGCGGACGAGCCCGACGACCCGGTCGAGCGGGGCGACAAGACTGTCGTCCCCATACAGATGGCGGCAACCACCGTCGCCTTTGGACAGGTGGATGCGACGCTGGAGCTGCCCATCTCCGACGGGGGTGTCGACTGGCACCCAGGTCTCGTCTTCCCCGGCCTGCGGCACGACGAGCACCTCGAGAGTCGGGTCGAGCTGGCGCCGCGGGCGCCGATCCTGGCGATCGACGGCACCCCCCTCGCCGAAGGCCCGGCCGAGGCGCGCGAACACCCGATCGGCAGCGCCGCGATCGACGTCGCCGGGGAAGTCGGGATGGCCGAAGCGGAGGATCTGGCGGCGCTGGCCCGCCACGGCTTTCCGCCCGGCACCCCGGTCGGGGTGAGCGGGATCGAGGAGGCCCTCAACACGAGGCTGGCAGGCAAGCCCGGCGGCGCCCTCCTTGCCGTCTCCGACTCGGGCGGCTCGGCCCGCATCTTCGCCGAGGCCGAGCCGCGACCGGGCGCGCCGGTGAAGACGACCATCGACCCCGATCTGCAGGAAGCAGCCGTCGCTGCCCTGGCGGGGCGGGCCGGCGGCATTGCCGTCCTCGATACGCGCAGCGGCGACGTCCGAGCGCTGGCCGGACAGGCGTTCTCAGCCCCCCAGCCCCCGGGCTCCACCTTCAAGATGATCACCACCGTCGCCGCCCTGCAGAAGGACGTCGTTGCCCTCGATGACTACTTCGAGATCGTCGACGGGGTCAACGTCGGCGGTCGCTTCATCAGCAACGCCAACGGCGAGTTCTGCGGCGGCACCTTCCGCGAAGCCTTCGCGGAGTCCTGCAACGCGGACTTTGCCCCACTTGGCCCGAAGATCGGCAACGACGAAATGGTCGCCGCCGCGGAGCGCTTCGGCTTCAACGCGCCCCCCACCCTCTACGCCGAGCGAATCGTCGCCGAGGTCGATCCGCCGGAATCGACGATTCCAACCGAGATCGGCGATGAACTCGACCTCGGCGTGACCGCGATCGGCCAGGGCGAAGTGCTGGCGACGCCGCTGCAGATGGCGAGCGTCGCCCAGACGATCGCCAACGACGGCATCCGCGAGCCCACCTCGGTCGTCGCCAACACGAAGCTGCGGCCCGAGGCCGAGCCGGTGGAGGTGATGAAGAAGGAGATCGCCGACCAGTTGACCGAACTGATGATCGGCGTCGTCGCCGGCGGCACGGGCTCCGCCGCCGCGATCGCCGAGGCCCAGGTCGCGGGCAAGACCGGCACTGCCGAGCTGGGACCGAAACCCGGCAGCGAGGACGAAGAGGAACCGGAGCAGATAAAGGACGCCTGGTTCGCCGCCTTCGCCCCCGCTGAGAAGCCACGCCTGGCGGTCTCGGTCCTGCTGATCGAAGCCGAAGCGGCCGGCGGCGAAGTCGCCGCCCCGGCGGCGGCCGAAGTCCTCTCAGCCGGACTCTAGAGGTCCAGCGTGATCTCGGCCGGCCCTTCGGGACCCGGGAACTCGAGGATCAGCGGCCGATTCTCGGAGGCCGAGGCGGGCAACTCGAAGATCACCACCGAGCCTTCGATCGGTCCCGTCTCAGCGGTCGAGTCGAGCACCGGAATCTGTTCCTCCGCTTCGACTTCGCCGCCCCAGGGCAGCGCGTAGAGGCTTTCGCTGGGCAGCGCCTCGAACTCCTGCTGGTCGGCGTCGTGGATCGTGAAATGTTCGGCAAGCGTCTGCGGCTCGTCGCTTTCGTTCTGGACTTCGAAGAAGACGCCGAAGTAGGTGGAACCCGGAGCCGGTGCCGGCAGCCCGACCAGGTACGCCGAGTCCTCTTTGTCGCTCGGATTGAGGAAACGGGAGAAGACCGCGTTGTACTTCAACTCACCGAGCTCTACCGGCTCACCCTCCACCACCTCTTTCTCGTCGCTGGAATAGCCGCAGGCGGAAAAGCCCAGGAGCAGCGCCAGTAGGGCGCACGCGGCAAGCAGAGGAAGCGCGAATCGGGGACGGCGGCTCATCGGCGGCGAGAGTCTATGGAATGCCAGTGGCGTGGGGATTGCCGCCGGCGAGTGCCAAGCGGGGCTGCATGGGGGCGTCGGACTCGAGCAGGTCGCGGAGGCGGCGCAGGGCCTCGTTCCAGGCCCGCTCCTGCCTCATGGCCGCGCCACTCAGCTTCTCCAGCACGCGGTCGATCGGGCTCGACGGCTCGGTCCAGAAGGAGACGCGGACGCGGGTCAGCGAGCCCGCGCCCCCCAGCAGCTCCCAGACCGTCGTCGTCGGGATTCGATTGACGCGACCGCCGCGACCGTGCTCGACAATCCGGTGCGGTGGATCCAGTTCGGCGATCGTCGTATCCGCCCAGAAGGAGCGAGGCCAGTGCCGAAAGCGGTAGCGGGCACCGGCACCGACGCCGGAAGCCTCGATTCGGGTCAGGCGGAAATCGGCGAGGAGATGGTCGGTGAAGGACGGACGCCGGGACAGGTCTCCAACCACGGCGAAGATCTGCTCGCGGGGCAGGTCGATCTCGATTTCGGCGCTGACCGGGCCCATCGCGGCGCGGAGTCTAACCCTCGTCGGCACGGCTCCTGCCTGCCGCCTCTTAGAACCTGTTTCACAAAGAAGGACCCGCCACTTGCGCGGTGAAGCCCTCCGACACATGTGGTCGACTCTCGGAGGTGTCGGAGGTGCCATCGCGCTTTGAGGTAGACGACGGCCTATGGGCCGAGCTGGAGCCGCTGTTGCCCGTAGTGCAGCGCCGGTATCGCTATCCCGGCCGAAAGCGTCTCAACGACAGGGCTGCCCTGAACGGGATCCTCTTCGTCCTGCACACAGGGATCGCCTGGCGGGACCTGCCGGCCGAGTTCGGCTACGGCTCGGGGGTGACCTGCTGGAGGCGGCTGCGCGAGTGGCAGCAGGCGGGGGTCTGGGAGCAGCTGCACCAGGCGGTGCTGCGCAAGCTGAACGGCGCCGGTGAGATCGACTGGTCGAGGGCCGCCGCGGACTCCAGCCACATCCGAGCGCTTTTGGGGGGCTCCACACAGGGCCGTCCCCGGTCGATCGCGCCCGCACAGGCTCAAAGCACCACCTGCTGACCGACGCCGGCGGATTGCCGCTGGCGATCACCCTGACAGGCGGACAGCGCAACGACGTCACCCAGCTCCTGCCCCTGATCGACGGCGTCGCGCCGATCGCCGGCAGGGTCGGCCGCCCCAGACACCGCCCCGAGCGGCTGCTCGCCGATCGGGGCTATGACCATGACAAGTACCGCCGCGAGCTCTGGGCTCGCGGCATCAAGCCCCTGATCGCACGCCGTGGCGAGGAGCACGGCTCAGGGCTCGGCACCCAGCGTTGGGTCGTGGAGCGCAGCTTCACCTGGCTGCACCAGTTCCGCAGGCTCCGCATCCGCTGGGAGCGCGATCCCGACCAACACCTCGCTTTCATGCACCTCGCCTGCGCGATCGTCTGCTGGCGGAGGCTCAGGTCATTGTGAAACAGGTTCTTAGACGATCTGGTTTACGCATCCCCGGTGACGGGTACGAGCCGTCCACGACCGTGCGGCCTGGGAATCCCGGTTGCCACGACACGGGTTACGCGATAGGCTCGCCCTGCGGAGGGCGCCGGGAAAGGAGCAGCATCTCTACCACCCTCACCCCCACCCCAGCTTCCGATAGCCACGCAGCCGGCGGGCTGCCTGGTGCCGGAACTTTCTTCTGCCTCGGCTGCGGTTCGCAGCTCTCGCTTCGCGAGAACGATTCGCTTCCCAACTGCCCCCGCTGCGGCTCTTCCAGCTTCCGGCGGGACTCGATCTTCGAGCCGATGCAGGAGGGCGAGACGACCATCGAGTTCGCATCTTCGCCCGAGACGACCTCGCCCGACTGGGTCGAGGAGGCCCGGACGGCGCTGCCGGCCGGCAGCCGCTGTCTCGTCTGCGAGGACGGCGACGAGGTCCTCGCCTTCCGCATCGAGCAGGGCTGGACCCGGATCGGTCGCTCCGTCGCCGCCGACGTCCGGCTCGACGACCCGAGCGTCTCGCGCCGCCACGCGCTGATCGTCTCCGAAGCCGATCATTCGCTGCGCGTGCTCGACGACCGCAGCCTCAACGGCGTCTTCGTCAACGGCGACCTGATCGAGTGGGGCAAGCTGGAGGACGGCGACGAGCTGACGGTCGGCCGCTACCGCCTCTTCGTACTCGAAGGCTGAGAATCCGCAAATTCCGGCCTGCGGCGGCCTTAGCATGCCGTCTGTGAGCGCCGGTCCCGATCCCTCCGCCGCAGCCGAGCAGGCCCGTGCCCGGCTGCACGAAGAGATCGAGCGGGTCCGCCTCGGCGTCGAGGAGATGCTCGCCGAGCAGGAGGGCGGCGACGACGCCGACCTGCGCCGCGAGCTGGAGAAAATCCGCGAGGAGACCCGCCGCTACGTCAAGAAACGCGTCCGCAAGACCGAGCAGAGGCTCGACAAGCGCATCGACAAGCTCGCCAAGCGCACCGACGAGCTGGAGCGTCGCCTCGAGGCCTCCGAGCAGGACCGCAAGTACGCCGAGTGGCGCCTTCATACGAATACGGAGCAAATGCTGGACGGCCTCCTCCGCGAGATCAAAGCCATCGCGGACCTTCTGACCCGCTCCAGGTAGCCGAGTCTCTACTGAGACGCGGTCGGCAGGGGCGGGTATCCCTCCGGCGGAACCCGCGCCCGCACTTGCCACAGGGACTGAGGTTTAGCGGCTCACAAGTTCCGGCGGAGGGATACCCGCCCCTGCCGCCAAGACCTACTCGGTAGATGCCGCCAGGACCTACTCGGTCGAGATGCTCGGGTCCGCCTGGACCTTGTGAGGGACGACCATGAGGAAGTTCGCCGGAGCATCAGCGGCTAGCGACAGGATCCGCTCCGCTTCGTCATCCTGATCCGTCGCCCGCAGCTCGTCGGCGTAGTGGGAAAGCAGGTCTTCGATGTCGAGCTGGCCCTCAGCATCGATTTCCCTCAACTCGACTTTTGCGCCCTCACCGAGGCGAGCTTCGATTGCTTCCCTGTCGATCCCGAAGGCGTTGTGGCGGACGTAGACGCGGCCGCCGGTCATGCCGGCGCAGGCCCAGGGACCGAGGTCGCCGAGGACTATGGCGCGGCCCGAGGTCATGTACTCGAAGGCGAAACCCTTGGCATTGGCGCGATCGACGACGCAGCCGCGGCTGTCGTCGATGTCGGCCTCCGGCTCGCCGCCGAGGACGACGTCGGCACCGGAGAGGCGGATGCAGAAACGCGAGTCGGCCGAACCCTGGACGAAGAGCCGGCCGCGCTGGGCACCGTAGGCGAAGGACTTGCCAACCGAGCCGTTGAGGCGGCGGCCCTTCGCCCCCTTGCCCTTGAGCACGGCGACGGTCCCCCCAAGCATCGTCTTGCCTACGCCATCCTGGGCGCCGCCCTCGACCCGGATCGAGACGCCGTAGGCGTTGAAAGCGCCGAAGCCCTGACCGGCGACCGAGCCGCCGTTGAACTGGAGGTCAGCGAGCACGTCCTCGCCGGGCTCGGGGCCGTTCTCGAAGATGCGCGAGCGGGCAATCGCCCCCGACAGCTCGGTGCCGAGCACGCGGTCGTTAGCGTCGGTCGGGCGCGGGAACTCGTTGCGGATCGTGCGCCCTGAGCAGATGTCGCCGGCAAGGGCCGCGATCTGGCCGGAAGCCTCCTTGGCCTCCATCCGGATCGGACGGGCGGCGACGAGGCCGGCCTCGGCGCGCTCCTCTGCCTCCTCGGCCACCGGCAGGTCGATCGGCTCGAGGTCGAGGAACTCCTCCAGCGGCGTGATCAGCGGTGCCAAGTCGATCTGCTCATGGTGGGAGACCTGCTCCAGCAGGTCGTAGCGGCCGACCAGGTCCTGGGCGCGCTCGTAGCCGAGCGAGGCGACGACCTGCTTGACCTCCTCGCCCATCGCGGCGAAGAAGCGGGCGCAGCTCTCGGCGGCCAGGTCGACCTCCTGCGGCGTGAACTTCTTCAAGCCGTGCTGCTGGGCCTGCTCGACGGTCTCGATCTGGGTCGCGATGCCGACGTGGCAGGTGTCGAGCTGGCAGCCGCGGCAGATCGTGCAGCCGAGGCTGACCATTGCCAGGGTGCCGAAGCCGACCCGGTTGGCACCGAGGCAATGCAGCTTGACGATGTCGTGGCCGGTGCGGTAGCCGCCGTCGGCCCAGATCTCGACCCGGTTGCGGATGCCGGCCTCCATCAGGGCGCGGTGCACGGCACGGGTGCCGATGTCGGAGGGGAGGCCGACGTGGCGCAGCGCGTGCTGGCGGGCGGCACCGGTGCCGCCCTCGAAGCCCGAGAGAGTGATGATGTCGGCGCCGGCCTTGGCGATGCCGAGCCCGATCGTGCCGATGTTGGGGACGACGGGCACCTTGACCGAGACCCGCACGTCGGGGTTGACAGTCTTCAGCTCGTCGATCAGCTCGGCCAGGTCCTCGATCGAGTAGAGGTCGTGGTTGTTGGAGGGCGAGATCAGGTCGGTGCCCGGGGACGCGTTACGCGCCGCGGCGACCTTCTCGGAGACCTTCTTGCCGGGCAGGTGGCCGCCCTCGCCGGGCTTGGCACCCTGGCCGATCTTGATCTCGGCCAGGTAGGAGGAGTTGAGCATCTCCGCCGAGACGCCGAAGCGGCCCGAGGCGACCTGCTGGCCGCGCCACTTGCGGTAGTGGCCGTACATGTCGCGGATCTCGCCGCCCTCGCCGTTGACGCAGAGGATGTTGATCGCCTTCGCCGCCTCGGCGTAGGCACGGAAGGCGGGCTCGGACTGCGAGCCGAAGCTCATCGAGGAGATCACGACGGGGTAGTCGTGATGGCCGATGCTGGCGTCGACGCCCGCCGGATCGACCGGATCGCGATCCCCCTTCAAGCCCATGATGTGGCGCATCGAGATCGGGTTCTGCTGCTCCAGGTCGCGCACCTTCTCCGAGTATTCGGCGTAGGAGCCGGTTCCGTTCGCGGTGGCAATCGCCGCCTTGTAGACCTTGGGGTAGAAGCGGAAGGTCTTCGCCGGTTTGGCCCCCTCGTCACCGCCCAGATCGTGGGCGCGCTCGTTCGTGTCCTCGTCGAGGTCGGCGAAGCCAACGCCGCCAGTCTTCGAGGCCGCGAAGGCCTCGGTCTGGAAAATCTCGGCCAGCTCAGGCTTAACGCCGATCGAGGAGAACTGGCGCGCGTAGCCGCGCACCTCGTGGATCCCGATCGTCGAGATCACTTTCTCGATCCCCTTCTTCAGCGCCGCGCAGAGGTTGCCGATGTCGGTCTCGTAGTCCTCGACGCAGATCACCTCGACCATCGTGTAGGGGCAGACGCCGTTGGCGCCGAGGCCGAGGGCCAGCATCACGTCGTGGACGTTGCGGATCGCGGCCGAGCGCAAAACGATGCCGCAGCGGCGGCGCAGGTTCTCCTCGCCCGGGTCGACGCGGTACAGCTTCAGCGCCTGGTCGACCGCCGAGGTGGCCAGGTGCGGATCGAGGTAGCGCCGCTCGGCGTCATAAACGGTGCGGTCGGTGAGGACCAGCAGCTCGCAGCCGTTCCGCACCTTCTTTACGGCTTCCTGCTTGATCCGCTCGATCGCGCCCTGGGTCGTCTCTGACTCCAGCAGCGAGATGTCGACCGCCGCGGCGCGGTCGCGGAACTCCTCCCAGAGGTCCTCCAGCAGGTAGGTGCGGTGCGCGCGGGCGGTCCGACGGTAGGCCTTGTCGGAGAGGGGCGCCAGGTCATGGTGGCCGCCGAGGATCACCGGGAAGGAGGCCTCGACCGTGCCGGTGTCACGGTCCGCGGCTTCGATAGACGGGCGCCGCCCGTACAGCGCGCGGGTGGAGAAGTGCTCGAGCTCCCGTTCGCGGTCGAGCGCCGGGTTGGTGACGACGGCGACCGTCTCCTTGAAGTAATCGGCCAGGTTCTGGCGCTCGGGAGAGAGCGCCGCCAACGGCCCGTCATAGCCCAGCGAGCCGACCGGCTCCGAGCCGTTGGAGGCCATCTGCTGGACGAGTTTGACGTCGTCGCGCTGCCAGCCGAAGCCGGCGAGGACACGGTCGGCGACCTTGACCGGCTCCTCCGGCCCGGCGTCCGAGTAACCCGGCACCTCGCCCCCCTCGAGCGGCCCGCCGGTGTCGAGCGCACGCTCGTAGGCGGCTACCGCATCGGCGCCGGTGCGCGCCAGCCAGCGGTCGCGGACGATCCGCAGCATCTCATCGTGCGGGTGCAGCGTCGAGCGCTTCTGGGCGCGGTCGATCGAGACCAGCGCCTTCTCCCCGGGGGCCAGCGGCTTCGGCTCGGAGACCATCTTGCCCACCGGCACGACACCCGGCTCAGAGCTGAAGACGAAGTCTTCGCTCGTCTCCACCTGCCAGAGGGGACGCAGCCCCATCGCGTCGGCCGAAAAGACGCACTCGTCGGCGTGGCGGGCGATCAGCGCCACGGGGCCCTGGGCGAACGGCCCCATCGCCTGGCGCAGGTACATGTAGAAGGGGTGCAGGTCGTCGGGCAGCGAGCGGATCTCGGCGACGATCGGCGGCACGACCATCTCCATCGCCTCGGCGAGGCTGAGCCGGTCGCGGTTGATCAGGGTCTCAATCGTGCGGTTGAGGTCCTGCGAGTCCGATGATCCGGGCTGGATCGGGACGCCAAGCATGCGCGCCTCTTGGCGCAGCTGCTCGATCGTGTTGATCTCGCCGTTGTGACCGAGCACGGAGAAGGGCTGGACGCGCTTGAAGGAAGGCCAGGTGTTGGTCGAGTAGCGGTTGTGACCGAAGCAGCCGATCGTCTCGAAGCGCTCGTCGTGCAGGTCCGGGTAGTACTCGCCCAGCACCTTCGGCGCGCCCATCACCTTGTAAACACAGGTCGTCGCTGAGAACGAGGGAACGTGGACGCCGAGCTTCTGCTCGAGCTCGATCAGCAGGTCAAAGAGGACGCGATCGCGGCGGCCGGCGTCGGCGACGAGACCGGCGATTTGCCAGAAGTGAGGCTCCTCCTCGCGCGCGGTCGGCCCCAGCGCCGGCGAGTCGACGACGCCGATCCGCTCGGCGAGGACGCGGAAGCCGCCCCGGCCGAGTAGCTCGCGGGTGTCGTGGCGGACGCGCTCGCGGTCCTGGGAGCGCTCGATGAAGACGTGGGCGACGGCGAAGGCGTCGTCGAGGGTCAGCGAGGGGTCGTGGCCGCCGCTGCGAACATCCTCGGCCCAGATCTTGCGGGGGATGTCGAGCAGTAGCCCGCAGCCGTCTCCCTCGCCGTCGACGTTGCCGGCGCGGTGGAGCATCTTCTGCAGCGCCGGGATCGCCAGCGCGATCGGCTCGTGGCTGGGCGTCGCGTCTCTGCGCACCGAGGCGTAGATCGCACAAGCGTCCTTGTCCTCGACGCTGGGCGGCGAGACGAGCGGCCGATAGGGGCGCTCAGGCGAGTAGCGGCTCAGGCCACCCTCGCCGTGAAGCTCACGGGACTGGGTATCTGACATCTGACCTCCCGGGGACCGCGCCTTCTCCGAGCGGGCGCGCGACGGGGTTGATGGTTGCCGGATTATAGGGACGGCGGCACCCCGCGGCAACCGCTCAAGCCCAGCCCGGAGATTCGTAGGAGCCGGTCGGATCGACGCCGACCAGCAGCGCCGTCACCGGCGCCTCGGAGCGGTTGGCGATCGTCCGATCGAGCCGCGGTTCGATTGAGGCGAAGGTGCCGGCTGGCGCCGGATGGTCCTCGCCGCCGATCCGCAACGTCGCCTCGCCCTCCAGCACGACGTAGAGCTCGTGCTGGCCGCTCGCCGCCTCGTCGTGCTCGGGAATCTGCCCACCCGGCGCGATCTCGACCAGGTTGAAGCCGAACGCCGACTCGCCGAGCGCCTTGCGCGCCAGCCGCCAGGTCGCATCTCCCGACCCCTCCATCGTCTCAAACTGGTCGCGGTGCTTGATTGCGTAGCCGTCGGCCATCTTCTCCTCCTCCTCCGTCGTTACCCGTTCCCACCTCGGTTGCGGACGTTAGAGCCTCGGGATCCCTCAGAGCGCGAACCGCCTTCCGCGCGGCGTGCGCGCCCAGCGCACGGTAGGCCTCGAACTTCTGGTCATCGAAGAGCTGATCCATGGTCGAGTGGTAGGGAAAGCGGCGCGACTTCTCGTGGTAGGCCTTGACGTCCCACGGTGCGTCGTCGGTGACGGCGGTGCGGCAGTAGACGAGCCTGCCGGTGTAGGTCTCGCCCGCCTCCCGGTCCTCCTCGTCGCGATTCGCCGTCAGGTCCCCGCTCGGCGTGACCCGGTAGTGGATTGTCCCGACCGCGATGCACTCTGCCGAGATCCGGGACTTCTTGTCCGGGGCGATCTTGTCGGGCTTGATGTCAATCTCGACCTGGAGGTCGCCGCGGGCCAGGGCGACCGCCTCGCCGAGGGCGCGGAACGTGCCGCTCGGGTCGCCGCCGCCGTCGAAGCAGTAGATGGTCGTGCAGCCCCGCCGCAGAAGCTCGACCAACCCGAGGTTGTCGTAGTGACCGCCGTCGGTTACGTATAGAAAGCGGTCGTTCAGCTTGGTCAGGCCGAGCATCTCTTTGAAGAGGTAGATCGGAGTGGCGCGCTGGCGGCCCACAAGCGCGACCAGCGAGTCACGCACGGCGACGGCTTGGCCCCGCGCCCGGCCTTTGAGAAGGTTCAGCAGACGCTTTCCCCGTCCCACCCGTGCCATGACGCGACTCACTGGCGCGAGGCGGGGCTTCCTGACGTCGGCCAGGCGACGCGGATTGGGGACCCAGACGCCGAGCCTGACGTTGACCAGCGCCATCAGGAAGCCCAGCGCTCGAATCGACTTCTTGCCCATCGCCGGCGAGACGGCCGCCCCGGACATCGCGACCGCCGCCCGCAGGGTCATGTCGCGCCGGGTCCGCTCGGCCTGCCGCTCGTACTCGGGGGTATCGACCGTTTCGACCAGCGGCCCGCCCACTGTCTCCCTGGTGAAGGCGAACGGCGTCGCGGCCCGCCCCGGTGGCGTCTCGCCGGCATCCGAGACGTTCGCGGCCGCGCAGACGATCAGCTCCGGGAAGTCCGCCGCCTCTTTCAGGTCCGAGAGTGAGAACGGCTCGCAGTAGTCGACCTCCTCGACCGACCTCTGGTCGACTCGTCGCACGAAGAACGCCGAGCTGAGCCGGCGCCGGTAGAAGGGATGCAACGACCACTGCGTGAGGTCGGAGATGGCCCAGAGGAGCAGGGCAGCGGCGAGGGCTATCCCGAGTCCCCGCCCCGAGGCAATCCCGGTGTCGGTAGCAGCGAGGTTCGCAAGCCACAGGAACGCGCTGATGACGACCAGCGGGCCTGCGACCGCACCGGCGGCGAGCGCAAAGAACGACCGTCGGCGCACGATGAAGGCCCACACCGCGCCCAGCACGGTGGTGAGGATCGCGCCCAGGTTCAGCTTCGCGAAGAGGCTGGTCCCGGTTTCCGCCGCGTCTTTGACTTCCTCCCCCTCCCCGGTCCCCGCGCCAGACGGCAAGGCTTCGGCAACGCCGTCGAGCGGAAGGTCACCGGCGTCCCGAGCCCAGAGGATCGCCTGCGGCGCGACGACCAGGAAGAGGAAGCTGAGCGCGGCCAAAGCCAGCAGCCGATAGGCCCAGACCTCACGCAACCGCTCGGTCCCGAGCCAACGGAGGAAGCCCCCCGCCCCGTCACGCAGCCTGCAAATGAGGTCCGGCAGGGCGAATCCGATCCCCGCCACGACGAGCCCACCCAGGGCCCACCAGGTCAAGCCGTGCACTTCGAGCGAGCCCTTGGCGTTCGGCCCGGCCAGTTGCTCGTACAGGCCACCGATGAGCCAGCCGAACGGAACGGCGACCAGGTAGACCGCGAGCCCGATCAAGGCGAGGTTGACGACGAGGCCGAGCAGCAAGCGGACAGCCAAGCGAACTTTCCCGCCCAGGCCGGGAGCCAGGTAGGTCGAGTTATTGCGGAGGTGCTGCTCCTCAGGCGAGCCGGGCGCGTAGACCGGCGGGCCATCCTTGAGCAGTCGCGCATCTGACTTGCTCACCACCGAGGCGTAGGAGGCGGCGATGTAGCAGCCGCCCGAGACCGCCGACACGTAGCGCGCTTTCTCCAGCTCCCCTTCCTCCTGCAGCACCTGCAGGGCGCCGAGGTTGAAGCTGGCAGAGCGGATCCCTCCGCCGGAGCAGCAGATCCCAGTAACCCCCGCTGTGGGCGTTACGAGCGGCCGGCAGGGCGGCGGCTCACGGGGCGGGCGAACGCCGCGCAGCCAGTCGCCGAATCGGCGCCCCCAGGTCCGCCCTTCCTCCCGCATGGAGAGACTTCTATCAGTAAGGATCTCTGGTGCGACGCCGCGGCCTACAGCTCGGGCACGTCGGCACCGATCGGAGCGATCGGGATGCGGCGGACCTCGGCCCAGCCGGCACAGCGGCGCTCCAGCTCTGCCATCACCTTGCCGGCCTCTTCGAGGGTGGTCCAGACCAGAACGGAAGGACCCGCGCCCGAGATCGTCGCCCCGAGCGCTCCCATCTCGCGAGCGTCGTCGACGATCTCCATCGATCGCGGATAGAGACTGCGGCGGCGTGGCTGGTGGATGCGGTCGCAAAGCCCGCGTGAGACCAACTCGAGGTCTGCTTGCTGGATGCCGACGATCAGCTCGGTGGCCGCGGCGACGTTGGCAATCGCGTCCTCGATCGGGATCTCATCCGGGATCGCCTCCCGGGCCAGCTCGGTGGACACTTCTTCGCCGGGGATGACGACGATTGCCTCTTCCAGCGGGCCGTGCTTCATCGAGTCGGCCTGCGGCCCGTCGGGGCCGCGGCTGCAGGCCACCAAGCCACCGTAGATCGCCGCTGCGACGTTGTCGGGGTGACCCTCGATCTCAGCCGCTCGAATCAGCATCTCCTCCCTGGAGAGACCCAGCTCGTAGAGGTGGTCAGCGGCAAAGAGCCCGGCGACGATCGCGGCAGCGCTGGATCCGAGCCCGCGGGCGAGAGGTATGTCGCTGCGCAGGCGAAAGGCGAGGCCGTCGGCTGGATGGAGGGTCTCGAAAGCACGGACGATGAGATTGTCGCGTCCTTTCGAGACCCCGAGAGAGCTACGGTCGACCTCGAACTCGCCGGTCTCCTCGACTTCCAGCTCCAGGTACAGGGCAAGCGCCACTGCCAGGACGTCGTAGCCCGGGCCAAGGTTGGCCGAGGAGGCCGGGACGCGGACGAGCCGGCGCCGGGCGGTCAATCGAACACCGCCCGCTCGACGGCGGCGAGGTCGTTCTCGCAGTTGATCACCGCAGGCGCCTTGGAGAGAGCGGTGTCGGGATCCTTGAGGCCGTGACCGGTGAGGACGCAGACGACCGACTCGGGCGGGGTCATATCCTCGAGGACCGGCAGGCCGTGGGCGAGC
The DNA here is from genome assembly GCA_963817945.1 of uncultured Solirubrobacterales bacterium. Classification (GTDB taxonomy): domain Bacteria; phylum Actinomycetota; class Thermoleophilia; order Solirubrobacterales; family 70-9; genus VRUE01. The sequence continues at coordinate 205,892 of CAWFQH010000005.1, forward strand.
AGGCCGGCGACCGAGGCGGCCGAGGCCGGCTCGCAGAAGACCCCTTCGCCGGTGGCGAGCCAGCGGTAGGCGTCGAGGATCTGGGCGTCGGAGACGGCGGCGACCCGTCCTCGCGAGGCGGTGAAGGCAGCCATCGCCTCCTCCCAGCGCGCGGGATTGCCGATCCGGATCGCCGAGGCGACAGTCTCCGGCTGCGCGACGGGCTCGCCTCGAACCAGCGGTGCCGCCCCATCGGCTTGGAAGCCGTAGACGATCGGCGCTGCGTCCCTCTCCTGGAAGCCGCGCCAGTAGGCGGTCACGTTGCCGGCGTTGCCGACCGGAATCGCCAGCGCGCCCGGCGGACCGCCCAGCTCGTCGACGATCTCGAAGGCGGCGGTCTTCTGGCCCTCGATGCGGTAGGGGTTGATGGAGTTGACCAGCTCGATCGGGTGCTTCTGCGCAAGCTCGCGGACGATTGAGAGCGCCTCGTCGAAGTTGCCCTGCAGGGCGACGACGCGGGCGCCGTGCATCAGGGCCTGGGCCAGCTTGCCGATCGCGATCTTGCCCTCCGGCACGATCACGGCGCCTCGCAGCCCGGCCCGCGCCGCATAGGCGGCGGCGCTCGCCGCCGTGTTGCCGGTCGAGGCGCAGATCACCGCCTCCGCCCCCCGCCCCTTCGCCCGCGACACCGCGACCGTCATTCCCCGGTCCTTGAAGGAGCCGGTCGGGTTTGCGCCCTCAAACTTGAGATAGGCCCGCACCCCGAGCCGCTCCGAGAGCCGCGGCGCCTCGATCAGCGGCGTCGACCCCTCGTTGAGGGAGACGACGGGGTCGTTCTCTTCCAGCGGGAGCCGGTCCCGATAGCGCTCTATCAGCGGAACTGCCACTACGAACGGCCTCGAAAACCAAGCAGATCGGTGGACGCAGGGAGGTTGGTGAGGGGAGCGCACTTTTCCGTGCGTGACCCGATCCAACCGACCGAGGACACCGAGCTGCGCCGGTTTGCAGAGGCCGTCAAACGAACTCCTCCTCGATGACGCGGATGGCCCGCGGCGGCGAGCGCAGCTCCTCCAGCTCGGCGATTTGCTCCAGGGCCGCCGCGAAGCGCGACTCGAGGCACTCGTGGACGACCATCACCAGCCGCGCGTCGTCGCCGATGCCGCGCTGGACGACGCTCTTGACCGAGATCTCGTTGTCGCCGAGGAGGCGGGCGATATTGGCGAGGACACCGGGACGGTCAGCGACCTCGAGGTGCAGGTAAAAGGAAGAAGAGACGTCGGTGACGACCGGCAGCACCTCGCGGGTCTCGTGCACGGGCGCCTCGCCGGCGAGGATCGAGACGACGTCGCCGAGCACCGCGGAGGCGGTCTCGACGCCGCCGGCCCCCGGGCCGGACATCGTCACCTCGGTGATCGCCGGCGCCTCGACCATCACCGCGTTGAAGGGTCCCTCCACCGGGGCCAGCGGGTGGCCGCCGTAGAGGAAGCAGGGGAAGACGCGGACGCTGATGCCACCGTCGCGCCGTTCGGCGACGCCGAGCAGCTTCAGCGAGAGGTCGAGCTCCTTGGCGTAGGCGATGTCGTCGGGCTGGATCGCCTCGATCCCCTCGCTGACCACGTCGTCGAGCGAGACCGGGGTGTGGAAGGCGAGGCGAGCGAGGATCGCCATCTTTGCCGCGGCATCGGCGCCGTTGACGTCGTCGCTCGGGTCGGCCTCGGCGTAGCCCAGATCCTGGGCGCGGGCGAGCACGTCCTCGTAGGCGGCGCCGGTCGAGGCCATCTCGCTGAGGATGAAGTTCGTGGTGCCGTTGACGATGCCGAAGACCTTGCTGATCTCGGTCACGCCCAAGCTCTCCTGGATCACCCGCACGATTGGAATCACACCGGCCACTGCAGCCTCGAAGCGCAGCTGCACGCCCGCCTCGCGGGCAGCCGCGAAGAGCTCCTCACCGTGCTGGGCCAGCAGCTGCTTGTTGGCGGTGACGACCGGCTTGCCGGCCTGCAGCGCCGCCAGTACGTGCTCGCGGGCCGGATCGGTGCCGCCGATCAGCTCGACGACGAGATCGGAGCGCGCCAGGATCTCGTCGAAGTCGCCATCGTCACGGGTCAGCGTCCCCACCAACTCCGGCCGCCGCCCCGTCGCTGCCTCGACCGCGTCCGCGCGCTGGGCGAGCAGCTCCACGAAGGCGCCGCCAACCGTGCCGCGTCCGAGCAGTCCTATGCGAACAGGCTCAGGAGACATCAGGGTCCGGGGCCATCGGTTCAGGGGACATCGCGGGCGGTGAGGTCCTCATAGGTCTCGCGCCGCACCACGACCCGCGCCTCGCCGTCGCGGCAGAAGACGACCGGCGGCCGAGTGACGCCGTTGTAGTTGCTCGCCATCGCGTAGCCGTAAGCGCCCGTCGCTGGCGTGGCGAGGACATCGCCGGGGGCCGGCCCGGCCAACATCGCATCGCGGACGAGCACGTCGCCGGACTCGCAGTGCATGCCGGCGATCGTCGCGAGCGTGTCCGGAGAAGCGGCAGCGCGATCGGCGATCAAAGCCTCGTAGCGGGAGCCGTAGAGCATCGGACGCAGGTTGTCGGAGATGCCGCCGTCGACGGCAACGTAGGTACGGATGTTGGGAATCTCCTTCACGGTGCCGACCCGGTACAGCGTCAGCCCAGCGTTGCCGACCAGGGAGCGGCCGGGCTCGACCAGGATCCGCACGCTCTCGCCGAAGACGTCGCGCACCCCATGCACCTTGACCTCGACGTAGGAATCGACCGAGGGCGGCTCGTCCTCTGCCGTGTAGGCGATGCCGAGGCCACCGCCGACGTTGACGACGCGGCACCAGTCGCCGGCGAGCTCGCCGAGCGCCCGGATCGCCAGCCGGTAGGGCTCCAGCTCGAAGATCTGGGAGCCGATGTGGGCGTGCAGCCCAACCAGGTCCAGCACGTCGGAGGCGAGCACACGCTCGATAGCCCGCGCCGCCAACCCATCCTCGATGCCGAAGCCGAACTTGGAGTCGAGCTGACCGGTGGTGATGTAGTCGTGGGTCGAGGGCTTGATCCCGGGCGTGACGCGGATCAGCACCTTCTGGGAGCTGTCGAGCAGGCGCTCGCAGCGTTCGATCTCGTCGAAGGAGTCGATGATCAGGTGGGCGACGCCGGCGCGCGTCGCGAGCAGGATCTCCTCGTCGCTCTTGTTGTTGCCGTGCATGTGAATGCGAGCCGGATCGAATCCGGCGTGCAGCGCCATGTGCAACTCGCCGCCGGACGCAACATCAACCGATAGCCCCTCTTCTGCGAAGAGGCGGTAGGCGGCGGTGCATGGGAAGGCCTTGCTGGCGTAGAGGACCTCGAAGTCCTCGGTTCTGCGCTCGAACGCTTCGCGGTAAGCGCGGGCCCGGGCGCGCATGTCGTCCTCGGCGTAGACGTAGGCCGGGGTGCCGAACTCGGCCGCTAGCTCGACCGCGTCGCAGCCGGCGATCTCGAGATGACCCCGCTCGTTAACCCGGCTGCCGGCCGGGTATACCGCCGAGCCCTCGATCGGGTCAGCCACAGCTGCCTGTCCGCGCTCCGCCATCGGACGGCATTGTGACGGGAATGGTGCCGGTCTCGGCTAGCGCCCGCCGGGGAGCACGCCGCCGACCGTTTCTTTTACTTTGCCGACGGTTTCGTCGACGGTTTTGCCCACGGTCGATTCGGGACCGACTACCCCGTCGACGACGTCTTCGGTGACTTCGGTGACGCCGGTCTCGCCTAGCGCGCCCCCGGTGGCGCCGTCGACGCCGGAGACGGTGTCGTTGACGGCGCCGGTCACGGCGCCGGAGGGAGACGAGGTGGCTGCCCCGCCGCCGCTGCCCTCACCCGCTTGCGAGCCGCCGCCTCCGCCGCCTCCGCCGCTACTACCACCACCCCCGCTCGATGCCGAGTTCGTCCCGGTTGGCGTCTGGGAGGGCGCTTCGCCGCCGGACCCAGCGCCCGGAGCGGTCGCGCCGGGGTCGGCGGTCGTCGCCGAGGGCGCCTGCCGCGCCGCGCCCGGCGCGCCGACCAGCGCCCCGGTCGCCGTTCCACCGGCTGCCTCGTCGCCTCGTACCTGACCGCCGCCTTTGGCAGCGGCGCCCGTGGCGCCCGCTGGGGCCGAATCGATGGTCGCGCCGCCTGCGCCCGAGCGCGGTGCAGCAGCTGCGCCGGTGTCGTCGCCGCCGCCAAGACCGAGCTCGCCGAGCGGCCAGTCCCTCAGCGCCTGGGCGGAAACGAGGACGACGAAGGCAACGACGGCAGCAGCGATCAGCGCCGTGCCCGAGACCGCGCCCGCGAGATAGGTCTGCGCTTGGCGAACCATTTAAATCGCCTCCTACCCGCAGGGTCCCACCTGAGCATCGTCGGTCCATACCCAATAATGGAACTTCTTAGCAATTGTGGGTAAAGGCGCGGGACGGGCTGGGGCTACTTAGGGGCGTACTTAGGGGCCTATAGCCCCCCTAAGTCGCCCCCAGCCGGCTATAGGTAGCCGAGCGGATCGGTGGGGGCGCCGTTGATCCGGACCTCGAAGTGGAGATGGTCTCCGTAGCAGTGGCCCGTGCAGCCCACGTAGCCGATCACGTCGCCCTGCGAGACGCTGCCGGCCGTGACCGCGAACGAGGACTGGTGCGCGTAACAGGTCTGCAGGCCGCCGCCGTGGTCGATGCAGGTGAAGTTCCCGTAGCCGCCGCTTTCGGCGTCCGACTGCACCAGCACGATCGAGCCGGCGTCGGCGGCGCGGATCGCCGTCCCGGCCGGGACGGCGATGTCGATCCCCTCGTGCATCGAGCCCCAGCGCGGCCCAAAGCCGGAGACGACGGGTCCGTCGACCGGCCAGATCAGCTGCCCGGAGCCATAGCGGATCGGCCCGGCCGGCAGCGGTGAGGAAGAGGTCGACTGCAGCTGGGCGGCGATTTCGGCCGAGATCTCGGCCATGTCGGCCTCGAGGTGGTCCTCGTGGGTGCTGATCCGGCTCAGCGCCGCCGCGCGCTGCCGCCGTGCCGCGACAAGCTCGGACTGGCGACTCTGGACTGCCGCCCGGGCGCTCGCCAGCGCCTGCTCTTCGGCGGCGATGGCGTCGCGCGCCGCTTCGATCGTGTTCTTCGCAGAGCGCAGCCTGGCAACCGTCCGCTTCACCTGGTCGCGCAAATCGCGGACGCGGACGACGATCGCTTCGTCGAGGCCGTTGATCCGGCTCAGGTACTCGCTGCGGTCGATCAGCTCGTCGAACCCGTCGGAGCTGACGATCACGCTGAGCATGTCCGGGGTGCCGGTCTGGTAGATCGCAACGAGCCGCTCGCGCAGCGCCACAAGGGCCCGTTTGAGGCGGGCTTTGACGACGGCCAGGTGCCGCTTGGCGGCGTCAAGGTCAGCGATTGCCCGGTTGAGCTCTGCCTGCTTGGCTTCGAGCCGGACCTGCACCTCTTCCTCACGCGCCCGCAGAATCGCGACCTCCTCGGTCAGCTGCTCGATCTGCGTTCGGTAGCGCGAAATGGTCGTCGTCAGGACGCCCTTGCGCTCCCGTACCTCCGAGAGCTTCGCTTCCTTCTCGTCGAGCTTTTCGCTGAGGTCCTCAGCCAGCGCGACGGAGCTGGAGAGGAGCAGCATCAATAGCGCCGCCACGGCGGCAGCTGCAGCCGCCGGGGCCCGGCGAATCTCAAACATGGCGAATGAGGCTAGCTAACCCGACATGCGGCCATGTCGTCTTGCGGATGAGGTGCAACTCCGCTTGCGAAGGAAGACGGGACATCCCCTCAACGGGCGGATACTCAAAACGCCGGCCTCATCAGGCCGGCGTTTGTCCGGGGAGGGGATGTCCCGTCTTCCCTACGCCGCCACAGGCTCGCGCTTCATCGCCGCCTCGGCGACTTCCGCCGCGTACCCCAGGCGCTCGGCGTATTCCCGTGCCTGCATCCGCGAGATGACCATCCGCTGGATCTCCGCCGTGCCCTCGAACAGCTGGTAGATCTTGGCGTCGCGGAAGAACTTCTCCAACGGGCAGTCGCTGCTCCAGGCGTAAGGGCCGACGAGGTCCATCAGCGTCGTCGTCGCCCACATCGTCACGTCGCCGGCCTTCAGCTTCGACATCGAGCCCTGGCCGCCCCTCATCGGGATCCCGCTTCGGCCCATCCAGGCGGCACGCTGGACCAGCAGCCGGGCCGCCTCGATCTCGGTCGCGACATCGGCGAGCGTTTGCTGAATGCGCTGCGTCTGCAGAAGTGGCGTCCCGCCCTCCGAGCGACCGTCGAGGTACTCGAGGGTCCACTCGTAGGCGGCCTGCGCGATGCCCAGCGCCGAGGCGCCGACCAGGGGCCGGGTAATCTCGAAGGTCGCCAGCGCGTCGGCGCCGCGGGACTTCTTCCCTTCGCGGCCCCGCTGCAGCTTGCGCTCCAGCTTCTCCTCGCCGCCGAGCAGGTTCTCGACCGGGATCCGGCAGTCCTCGAGGATCACCTCGGCGGTATGAGAGGCGCGAATCCCGAGCTTCGACTCCTTCTTACCCTGGCTGAGGCCGGGCGTGCCCTGGCCGACGACAAAGGAGGCCTGGCCGCGGGTGCCGAGGGTCGGGTCGACGGTGGCAACGACGACGTGGACGTCGGCGATGCCGCCGTTGGTGATGAAGACCTTGGTGCCGTTGAGGACCCACTCATCCCCATCGCGCTTGGCGGTCGTCTTCAAGCTCTTGACGTCGGAGCCAGCCTGCGGCTCGGTGACCGCGTAGGCGCCGAGCTTGATCTCGTCGCCACTGCCAAAACACTCCGGAACCCACTGGGCTATCTGCTCCGGCGTCCCGGAGGAGGCGATGCCGGCGGCGGCGAGGCCGGAGCCGGAGATCGCCAGTGCGATGCCGGCACAGCCCCAGTGGAACTCTTCGGCGGAGATCACCTGCATCTGGCCCTGGGCGTCGGCGGCGGAGCGTTGGATCGCCTCGAGGCCACCGAATCCCTGCTTACGAGCCTCTTTGACGACCTCCCAGGGAGTGCTCTCCTCTTCATCGTGTTTGCGCGCCGCCGGGCGGATCACGTCGCGGGCGAAGGCCCGGCAACTGTCTTTGTGCTCCTGCTGCTCCTCGGTCAGTGCGAAATCCATCGATCCCCCTCGTAACGGCGCTGCGTCCCGCGACCGGACGCGCGTCCTCTCGGTCGTTGATTGACTGGTCAGTCAACCGCTGCGAGCCAGTTTAGCTGACCGACCAGCCAGGGCCGCGCATGTAGCTTTCCCCGCGTGGCTCGGCAGCAACCAATCAATGCCGACGTCCCGGCTAGGCCGGTGGGCGAGGAGCGTCCGAGCGGTGCCAAGACGCGCGCACCTGCAACCCCCTCTCCGCCTCGGCAGACCCAGCCGGATGCCAAGCGACAGCGCCGCGCCGTTCCCGGTGCCCTCAAGGGACTCATCGGCCTAGTCGTCCTCGCAATCGTCTTCATCGTCGCCGCGATACTCGGCGGTGGCTCGGCGCAGGAGCCGGCGTCCGACTCACCGGGCCCGGTGAGCGTCGATCGCAGCGGCGAGCCGGCGAGCTCACCCGCCGAGGGCCCGACCGAGCTGGGCTATCCGGGCTTCGCCACCAGCAACACGACCCGGGTCGGCGGGGCCGACGCTGCTTCCAACGCGGCCGGCGTGGCGCTGGCCGTCTACCCCGGGCTCGACGAAGCGCAGCGACCGCCCGCGGTGGTCCTCGTCGACGGTGACGACTGGCAGGGCGGGGTTGCCGCCTCGGTCCTGATGGGCGCTCCGCTCGGAGCGCCCCTGCTGATCTCCGAAGGAGACGAGCTGCCAGAGCCCACCCGCGAAGCCCTTGACGCGCTCGCCCCGCGGGGCAGCGCCGAGAGCGGTGGCGCCGCGGCCTTCGCGATCGGAACGGCAGCTGCGCCGGAGGGGCTGGAGACGAAACGGGTCGCGGGCGCTGCCGGCCCCGCCGCCACGGCGGCGGCGATCGCCCGCCTCCGCGACCAGCTCTTCGACCGTCCGCCGCGGCACCTGACGGTCGCGCCGGCCTCCGTCGCTGCCTTCGCGCTGCCGGCGGCGGCCTGGGCAGCGCGCTCAGGCGATCCGGTCCTCTTCGCTGCTCGCAACGGGCTACCGGCGGCCACGGCGAGCGTGCTGCGCAAGCACCAGGACGTTCCTGTGTATGTGCTCGGCCCGTCCTCGGCGATCTCCTCAGCGGTCGTGCGGCGGATCGCGACGCTTGGCGGACAGGTGCGGCGCGTCTCCGGCGAGGACCCGGTCGAGAACGCAATCGCCCTGGCTCGCTACTCCGACGGCGGCTTCGGCTGGAACGTCAACGACCCGGGTCACGGCTTCGTCGTCGCCCGCTCCGACGCGCCGCTCGACGCCGTCGTCGCAGCGCCGCTCTCGGCCTCCGGCACCTGGGGCCCGCTGCTGCTCACCGACAGCGCCGATACTCTTCCGCCGGCGCTGCGCGGATACCTGCTCGACGTCAAGCCGGGCTACACCACCGATCCGACGCGCGCCTTCTACAACCATGTGTGGGTGATAGGAGACGAGGACGCAATCGACGTGAGCCAACAGGCCGAAATTGACGAGCTGGCCGAGCTGGCCCGGATCGGGGCCGAATCGTGAGCGAGGCCGCGAAGTGAGCGAGGCCGAGAACCCCGAGCTGCTGACCGGGGGGCACGAGGTCAGCGCCGAGGACATCCGCGCCCTCGCCGGCGCCTCCACCCCCCACTTCGCGCTGCAGGTGCGCAACCGCATCCGCCGCCTGATCGAGCCGCTGCCGGCTGACCACCCGGCCCGCCGCGAAGGCGAGCGCAAGATCGCCGAGCTCGAGGACCTGGCCGAGCACAGCGGCGAGCCGCGCGGCACGATCGGGATCGGGCACCGGTGAAGAACCTCGCCCCCGGCGTCTGGCGGCTGAAGCAGATCCCCGCTCCCAGCGTCAACGTCTACCTGACCGAGGACGTCCTGATCGACGCCGGTACCCGCTGGGACCGGCGCCGCATCTTCAACCAGATCAAGGGAATCGAGCTGTCGCTGCTGGCGCTGACCCACGTCCACCCCGACCATCAGGGCGTGGCCAAGGACGTCTGCGAAGCGCGCGGCATCCCCCTGGCCTGCCACGCCAACGACGTCGACGCGATGGAGGGCCGCCGTCCCGTGCAGGAGGCGGCGCCGAACAACCCCTTCAACCGCATCATCAAACGCATCTGGCAGGGCCCGCCGCACAAGGTCGACCGGGTGCTGAACGAGGGGGACGAGGTCGCCGGCTTCCGCGTCGTCCACGCACCTGGCCACGCTCGCGGCGAGGTGATCTTCTTTCGCGACTCCGACCGGGTGGCGATCTGCGGCGACGTGATCCGCAACATGAGCTACGCGACTGGAAGGCCGATGCTGGCCGAGCCGCCGGACATATTCACCGCCGACCCGGCCGAGAACCGGCGCTCGATCCATAAGCTCGCCGCACTCGAGCCCTCGCTGATCCTGCCTGGCCACGGGCCGGAGCTGACCGACATCTCCAAGTTCGAGCGGTTTGCCGCTGCGCTTCCCGGGTAAGGGGGCCGGCAAGATGCGCAACCGACGTCCCTCGCCCGCAATGGTGGTTGCCCTGATCGCACTGGCGGTGGCGCTGGGCGGAACGGCGATCGCCGCCCAGACGATCAACGGCGGCGCAATCAAAAAGCAGACGATCGGCGGCGGCAAGCTGAAGCCCAAGACGCTCACCGGCTTCCAGATCAACACCAACAAGCTCGGAGTGGTGCCGGCCGCGCAGCGCGCCACCCACACCTACTGGGCCGTGATCAATAACCCGCCGGGCGCCGGGAATGCCGCTCTCGCCCGGGCCAGCGACGCCACCATCACCGCCAGCGAGGGCGGCGGCGCGGTGACCGTCGTCTTTATGCAGAACGTCGGCGCCTGCGTCAACGTGAGCAGCCGCAACAACGCGGGCACGACGCCCCCGGGCGCCGGGTTCGCACAGACCAACACCTCGGCCGCCAATCCGAACGCGATCGAAGTCAGGACGCGCGACGCGCAGGGCAACCCCGAGGATGCCGACTTTCACCTGCTCGTCGTCTGTCCCTAACGGCGCGACGACTACTCGGTGAGTTCGGTGTAATACCGCGGGCGGTGATAGCCGACCTGCACGCCCACCCGATGCACCTCGTTCCCAAGGGATAGGTGAGCCTATGGCTACCGCTCGCCCCAGGCGCATGAGCGGCGAGGAGAAGATGCGCCTCCTGCGCCGCTTCCAGCCCTGCCTTCGCTACGACTCGCTGGAGTGCTATTTCGCCGACTCGGCCGAGCTATGGACCCTCAATCCCGGCAACCGGCTGCGCCGCAAGAACGGGACGACCATCGCCACGGTGGGCGCTGGGCTGACGCTCGACTTCCTCCGGCCGAGCCGGTATCCCGATGGATCCGAGGTCGCCCCGAGTGACGTAGTCGAAGCCGGCAACGAGGACTACAGCGCACAGTACCTGGAGCTGCGCAGGGACAATCCCGGACTGCGCAACGTCGTCTACGCCCACGTCGCCGAGACGACCAAGGGTGCCTGGCTGCAGTACTGGCTCTTCTACTTCCTCAACGACTACCAGCTGGCCTGGGGCGCAGGCGTGCACGAAGGCGACTGGGAGATGGTCCAGTACAAGCTGTGGGCGGACGGAAGCGAGCCCGAGACGGCGGTATACGCGCAGCACAACTTCTGCCAGGTGAAGCCCTGGAGCGAGGTGAGGCGCCTCGCCGAGGAGAAGGAAGAGGACGGGATCGCGCCGGAGCCTGGCGACCGCGACCGGCCGCTGGTCTACGTCGGGCGCGGCTCGCATGCCTCCTACTTCACCGCCGGCTTCCACCCGACCGACTTCTACGACTACACCGACGGCAGGCGCCGGCCCAAGTCAGCCCGCCTCGAGGTCGTCGAGGAGCCGCCGCCCGGCTGGTTCGAGTGGCCGGGCCGCTGGGGAGGCTCTCGAGCCGGCGGCAAGGGGCCGACCGGGCCCTGTGCGCACGCCCAGTGGGACGAGCCCGAAAGCCTGCTCGCGAAGGCCTACCAGGGCGAGGAGGAAGGCTCGGAGCCGAGCGCGCCGCACCTCTGGGCGCGGCGGCGGCGCAACCGCCTGTTGCTCGAGTTCGACTTCTCGCCGATGCCGGAGCCCCCCAAGCGGCTGATCGCCACGGTCAACTCGAGCGACGAGCCGGACGTTGCGCCGCACGCCTTCCGCTTCGCCTTGAGGTCGGTCGTCCTCGGCACCCTGCAGACGCGGATCGAGCTCGAGCCCTCCAAGCACTACGACGTCTCGATCGCCGTGATCGACGAGCAGGACCGCCCGAGTGCCGCCGAGGTGGTCATCCTCGCGCCGAGCAACGGCCTGCTCGGCCTGCGGCGGCGCATCACGTCTTCCTTCGGTCGCCTCGTCCACCTCGTCCGGCTCGCGTTCGGCGGCGCCTGAGGCCTATGCTTGCGCGCGTGAGCGAAGCGCCGCACGGGTTCAAGGAGGGCGACAAGGTCTGGGTCGAGGACGGAGACGGGAAGCACCATCCCGGCGTCTTCGTCGGCGACAACGAAGCGGCCGGATGGTTCGGCGGCGGCCCTAGCGCCTACGTCGCTCACCCCGAGGCGCACCAGGCCGAGGTCGTCTCGATCTTCCGCATCACGCCGCGCGAGGAGTAGCGACTGAGGGTAAAGCTCGGCGCGCCCGCCAGGCGGCTACGCGGGAACTCTGGCGGCGTCCATATCCACTCTCTTGCCGTGGAACGGGACGTCCTCGGCGAGGAGCAGCCGGCGCTGACGGTCTCCCTTGGCTAGCGAGCCGTCGGCACGGACGACCCGCCACCAGGGCAGGTCGGGGTCGTCGCACTCGAACAGCACCGCTCCGGCGAAGCGCGGCGACCCTGGCGAGACGTCGCCGTAGGTGCGCACGAACCCCGCCGGGATCCCCCGCACCCGCTCGAGGACTTCGAGCTCCGATGCGTGAGTTCGCGTTTTGTCGCGCATAGCGCGAGTAAAGGCGAACTCAGCTGGTGGGGGTGGGGCCGAAGGCGTCGATCAAGCGGTTCTGGTACTCGCCCAGCTCCTCGGGCGAGATGAAGTAGGTGGGCGGCGTCAGGAAGAGGCCGTCGGCCCGCTCGGCCGTCGCTTCGACGCGGGCGCGGACCTTGTCGAAGGGTCCGGCGGCGCAGTAGGTGTCAACCATCTCGTCGCTGATCGCCTGCGGCACCGCAGCGAGGTCGCCGCTGCGGAAAGCCTGGCCGGCGGCGGCGGCGTTGTCGGCGAACCCGTGCATCTCCCACAGCGGCGCGTAGGTCTTGACCGTCGCGTAGAAGGCAATCGTGCGGCGGGCCATCTCGATTGCTCGCCCCTCGTCGTCGTCGATCGCGCAGCAGACGGTCGGTAGGTAGTCGAAGTCATTGCGGTCGCGGCCAGAGCGGTCCAGTCCCTCCTCAAAGGAGGAGACGACGACCTCGTCGATCCAACGCAGGCTCTGGATCGGGTGTCCGATCAGGCCGTCGGCGACGTCGCCGGCCATGCGGCACATCCCGCCCTGTACCCCGGCGGTGTAGATCGGCACCGACTCGCGGACGGTCGGATGAGGGCGGATCCAGCCCTTGATGTCAATGTCGTAGTAGGAGCCCTCATAGCGGATCGGCTCGCCCTTGCCCGCCTGCTGCATGATCAGCCGCGTCGCCTCGATCGCCTCACGCAGGTGCGGGGCAGGACGGCCGTACTCGGCGTTGTGCCAGGTCTCGTTGAGGCGCTTGACGCCGGAGCCAAGGCCGAGCCGAAAGCGCCCGCCCGACATCTCGTCGACGTCGAGCGCCGAGACGGCGAGGATGAAGGGGCTTCGGGTGAAGGCCCAGGCGATGCCGGTCGCGATGCCGATTTCCTCGGTACGTCCGGCCAGGTAGGCAGCTTGGGTGACCGAGGAGCGAAACAGCTCCGGCGCCCAGACGCACTCGACCCCGGCCGCTTCGGCGCGTTTCGCCTCCGCCTCGAGGTCGGCGACGGTGGTGCCGATCGCGGCAACGGAGATGCGATCGAGCGCGCCCATGCGACCGGTCTACCGGAGCCTCAGGCCGGAACCGGCTCGGCGGCCGCCGCGAGGACGAGGTCGGCGACCCGCTCGCGGTGCCACTTGGCGTCGCCGAAGGTCGCCGCGTTGGCTTTGCCGCGCTTGAGGAAGAAGTGGAGGTCGTGCTCCCAGGTGAAGCCGATGCCGCCGTGGACCTGGATCGAGGCGTCGGGCACGCGCCAACCGGCGTCGGAGGCGTAGGCCTTGGCCATCGCGGCGGCCAGCGGCAGCGAGTCGGGGTCGGCGTCTGCCGCCCAGGCGGCGCCGTAGACGGCCGAGCGCGAGTTCTCGGTCTCCAGCAGCATCTGCGCGCAGCGGTGTGAGACCGCCTGGTAGGCGCCGATCGGACGCCCGAACTGCTGACGGTCTTTGGCGTAGGAGACCGCCATCTCCAGCGTCCGCTGGGCGATTCCGGTCGACTCGGCCGCAATCGCGACGCAGGCGCGCCACAGCACCGGCAGGTAGTCGGCTTGGGCGCCGTTCAGCGTCGCCTCGGGGCCGATCTGCACGCCATCGAATTGGACGGTGTAGAAGCGGCGGGTGGGATCGATCGAGCCGTCGGGCTCGGCCCTCACTCCCTCGGCGTCGCTCTCGACCAGATGGCGACGGCCGTCGGCGGTCGCGACGAGGAGGAAGTCGGCCTCGTGGGCGTCCATCACGAGGATCTTTTCGCCGGCCAAGAGGATGCCGTCGCCGTCGGCCTGGGCCTCCATCGTGAACATGCCCGGAGTTGCCGGCGTGCCGGCGTCCAGCAGGGCGACGGTGCCGCGTGCCTCGCCGGCGGCCAGCGGTCGCAGCCAGCGCTCTTTCTGCGCCTCGGTGCCGTTCGCCGCCAGCGCCAGGCCGGCGATCGTGTTGGACAGCAGCGGCGTCGGCGCCAGGGCGTAGCCCAGCTCCTCGAAGAGGACGGCCAGCTCGACGATGCCGAGGCCCTGTCCTCCCCACTCCTCCGGCAGCGCCAGTCCCGGCCAACCCAGCCCGGCCATCTCCTCCCAGTCGGACTGCTCGAAGCCGGCCGCGGTGTCGGCCAGCTCGCGAATTCGCTCCGACTTGTACCGGGCGGCGAGGAAGTCGCGCGCGGTCGACTTGATCGCCTGCTGCTCGTCGGTGAGGTCAAAGTACATGAGCGTCGCCTCCGCTAGCGCAGCCTCGGCAGGCCGAGCACCCGCTCGGCGATGATGTTCTTGAGGATGTCGGTGGTCCCGCCCTCGATCGAGTTGGCGCGCGAGCGCAGGAACCCGTACTGCCAGGCGCCGTTGGCGACGGCGTGGTCGTCGCCGCGGCTGAGGATCGCGTAGGCGCCCTCGATGTCGAGCGCCAGCTCGGTGATCCGCTGGTTGATGTCGGCCCACTGCCACTTGCCGAGCGACCCCTCCGGGCCGGGAATGCCCGACTGCATCGTCTTGGTCAGGCCGCGGTAGGCATTGAGCCGCATCGTCTCGGCCTCGATGTTGAGCTGCGCGAGGCGCTGCCGGAAGACCGGGTCCTCGGCGGCGGTGCCGCCGTTGAGGCGCGTCTCGGTCGCCAGCTTGCCGAGCCGCTTGAGGCTGTTGGCGATCTGGGAGATAGCGCCGAAGGCGAGCCCGGCGCGCTCGTTCATCAGCGTCGTGATGGCTACCGTCCAGCCGTTCCCGACCCCGCCGACGACGTTGGCGTCGGGGATCCGCGCTTCCTCGATGAAGACCTCGTTGAACTCGCCCTCGCCGGTGATCTGCACCAGCGGCTTCGCCTCGACCCCAGGCTGCTCCATGTCCATCAGGAAGTAGGTGAGGCCCTTGTGCTTGGGCGCGTCGGGGTCGGTGCGCGCGACGAGCATGCACCACTTCGCGTATTGGGCGAACGTCGTCCACACCTTCTGCCCGGTGACCACCCATTCGTCGCCGTCCTTGACCGCCTTCGTCTTCAACGAGGCCAGGTCGGAGCCCGACTCTGGCTCGGAGAAGCCCTGGCACCAGATCTCCTCGGCGGTGAGGATCGGCTCCAGATAGCGCTGCTTCTGCTCGTCGGTGCCGTGTGCAATGACGACCGGTCCTCCCATCGCCAGGCCGAGCACATTGGCGGGGCTGGGCGCTTCCTGGCGCGCCGCCTCGCCGACGAAGATCGCCTGCTCAATAAGGGTCGCGCCGCGGCCGCCGTACTCCTTCGGCCAGGAGATGCCGGCCCAGCCGGCCTCGTGCAGCTTCAGTTGCCACTCGCGGCGGAAGCCCATCACCTCGTCCAGGCTGCCCTCCGGCTCGGGGCCGGGATGGTTCTCCTCCAGCCAGGTCCGGACCTCGTCGCGGAACTCCTGCTCGGACGGGGAGAGGCTCAGGTCCATCGGCCGCTGAGCATAGCGGGACCTGGCCAGGCAGCCAGGCTAGGTGCGGTCGGCGGCGTGCCAGCTACTGGTCCGCAGCGCCGGACCGAAGCCGGCCATGAAAAGAGCGCCGGCGCGGCAGCCGTGGACGCGGCGGCCGT
This sequence comes from uncultured Solirubrobacterales bacterium, assembly GCA_963817945.1. GTDB lineage: Bacteria > Actinomycetota > Thermoleophilia > Solirubrobacterales > 70-9 > VRUE01. The sequence goes on from CAWFQH010000005.1 coordinate 221,354, forward strand.
GGGCTCGCATCAGCGGCGCGCCGCGGACGGTGAAACCGTGGCGTGGATGTCGGTCGGCCGTACGGCGGACGCCGGCGGAGTCGAGTTCCCAGCTGCGCAGGCCGAGGACGTCGAGCAAGATGCCGTCGTGCGCGAGGTGCTGGACAGCCCCACGCTCGGGCGGGACGGTCGGGTTGAGATGCAGCGTGATCGCGTCGAGAACGTCGTGGCGCTCGGTCTCCGAGAGCGGCGAGGACTCCAGCGCCTGCGCTGCCACTTCGGCTCCAGCCAGCGTGAAGCAGCGATCGGTCAGCGAGTCCATCGTCATGAAGGCGTAGTCGTGGAGCATCGTCGCCGCGAAGAGCGCCTCCTCGTCGCACTCGATTCCCTTGGCGACGCCGAGCGCCCTACCGAACAGATAGGAGCGGTAGCCGTGCTCGACGACCATCGGGTCGAGCTCGGCGCAGGCCTCCACTATGTCGCGAGCAAACGGCGTGTCCGGCGGCGTCAGCTGCGAGGGATCCGGGCCGGAGCCGCGTGCGCCGACGCGACTCGCCAGCAGGCGTGGCAGAGCGCGCGTCGTGCGCAAGACGACGGCCGCGAGGAAGCGTGCCCGCTCGCCCCGACCGAGAATTCCGTTGGTGCGTCGGCACCACTCGATCGTCCCGATCTCGCCGAGCAGCGTCACGCGGCTCGACCCGCGCCGACTGCGGCCAGACGATCGAGATCGGGTGAGAGCGACGTGGTGACCCCGAAGCGCTGGCGGTACTCGCCGGGCCCGATCCCGAGCACGCGGAGGAAGGCCCGGCGCATCGTCTCGGCGCTGCCGAAGCCGCAGCCGGCGGCGACGGCATCGACCGAGGCCCGGCCAGCCTCGAGCAGGTCGCGCGCCGCCTCCACCCGCACCCGCTCGACGAAGCGGGCCGGCGTCGTCCTCACCTGCTTGGCGAAGAGGCGCGATAGCTGGCGCTCGGAAAGCGAAGCCCGCGCGGCGAGGGTCGGGACCCGGTGGTCGCCGGCCGGGTCGGCGACGATCCCGTCGACCACGGGGCGGATCGGCGAGTCACCGGGAACGGGTGCGGTGAGCCGCTGCGAGAACTGCGACTGGCCGCCGGGGCGCTGAAGGAAGACCACGAGCCAGCGGGCGACCGTCCTCGCCGCGTCCACTCCATGGTCCTCCTCAACCAGGGCGAGGGCGAGGTCGATGCCGGCCGTGACCCCCGCCGAGGTAATGACGTCGCCGTCGCGGACGTAGATCCGGTCGGGCTCGACGGTGAGCGCGGGATAGCGCCGAGCAAGATCGTCGCAGCCCGCCCAGTGAGTCGTGACCCGCCGCCCGTCCAGCAGACCAGCCGCCGCGAGGAGGAAGGCGCCCCCACAGACCGATCCGACGCGGCGGGCACCGGCAGCCACCCGCGGCAGCGCGGCGACCAGATCCGAGTCCTCCAACACCGTTCGCCCCCGGCCCCCGGCGACGAGCAACGTGTCGACCTCGCCACCGTCGAGCGCGCCGAGGTCGGCGTCCGCCTCGATCTTCATCCCAGACGAGGCGCGCACCGTACCGCCGCCCGCGGTGGCGATCGTCAGCCGATAGGCAGGGTCACCCCCATTCGCCTGGACGACCCGGGAGGCAGCGTCGAATACGTCAGCGGGTCCAGCGAGGTCAAGCAGCTGCACCCCTTCGAAGCCGACAAGCACGATCTGTCGCTGCGCTGGACACATGAGGGCATCGTGGCGCCCCTCAGCCGCGTCCGCAAGGACAACTACCCCTCGATTTCGGACCCCTCCGGTTGATCAGTGCTCATACCCGAGGAGCAGCGCTAGGACCCCATACCCGAACATCGACGTGGCGACAACTGGAACGAGGATCACGCAGGCCTTGCCGATCCAGGCAGGGGTCCAGTTCACGTCCCGGCCCCGACCCCACTCGAGAAGAACCTGCAGGAAAGCCTGGGCAAACAACGAGGCCCCCCCGATTACAAGACCTACGAGGACGCCGAAGGCTGGATAACCCGAATCGAAACGGATCGGCGCATCGCTCTGGATCGCCCAAAGGGCAGATGCCTCGCCGAGCACCAAGAAGAACAGGGTGAAGAGCAAGTAGATCGCGCGTACCCCCGCCATCGTGCCCCGCGAAACGCCAAACGTCGCCCAGAGGTCTCGCTGCCACACCGCTCGTCCCTCGAAGGCGATCGCGACGAAGATCAAGGGGATGACCTGGGCAGCGGTGGTGTAGAAGCCTGCGGCGCTCACATGCTCGGTGTTCTCCGAGCAAAACCCCGTTCCTGCCGCGAAACCGGGTCTAGATCCGCTGAATTAGCGTCCCGGTGCCGAGCCCGCCACCGCAGCACATCGTCACCAGGCCCATCTCCTTGTCGGAGCGCTCCATCTCGTGCAGCAGGGTGGTGATGAGACGAGCACCGGTCGAGCCGAGCGGGTGGCCGAGGGCGATCGCACCGCCGTTGACGTTGACCCGGTCCATGTCGGGGTCGAGCTCGCGGCGCCAGGCGGCGACGACCGATGCGAAGGCCTCGTTGATCTCAACCAAGTCGACGTCGTCCATCGTCATCGCGTTGCGCTCCAGCAGCTTCTTCGTCGCTGGAATCGGACCGGTCAGCATGATCACGGGGTCAACGCCGACGGTCGTCTGGTCGAAGATCCGCGCCCGCGGCTTTAGGCCCAGCGCGTCAGCCTTTTCGCGGCTCATCAGCAGCACCGCGGCGGCGCCATCGGAGACCTGCGAGGAATTGCCGGCGGTGACCTTGCCGTCCTCCTTGAAGGCGGGCTTCAAGTCAGCCAGCTTCTGCAGCGAAGTGTCGGGGCGAATGCCCTGATCGGTTGCAAAGGTGTCGCCGTTGACGGCGAAGGGAACGATCTCGCGCTCGAAGCGACCCTCCTCGGTCGCCTTGGCGGCCAGCTGGTGGGAGCGCAGGCCGATCTCGTCGAGCTCGGAGCGGGGGATCTCCCACTTGTCGGCGATCATCTCGGCCGAGATGCCCTGCGGCACGAGGTTGTAGCGCTCCATCAGCTGTGGCGAGAAGGCGAAGCCGTGCTCCTGCATAACCGAGGCCGAGTCGGCGAAGGAGATGTGGCCCATGTGCTCGACGCCGCCGCCGATGGCGACGTCGTGGACGCCGGAGGCGATCAGGGCCGCGGCGAAGTTGACCGCCTGCTGGGCCGAGCCGCACTGGCGGTCGACCGTGGTGGCGGGCGTCTCGATCGGCAGCCCGGCCTCGAGCCAGGCGTTGCGGCCGATGTTGATCCCCTGCTCGCCGAACTGCTGCACGCAGCCGGCGACGACGTCCTCGACCTCGGCGGCATCGATCCCGGCCCGGTCGATCAGCTCCGAATAGGCCTTCGCCAGCAGGTTCGAGGCGTGGACGTCTTTGTAGTAGCCCTTCTCCTCGTGCCCACGACCGATCGGCGTGCGGACCGCCTCGACGATGACGACCTCGCGACCGCCGAACCTGCCGTTTCCGTTGTCTGCCATCGCGCGCCTCCGTTTGGTTGACTGGCCAGTCAACCAAGAGTACCTGGCGCGTGGGTCCTGTCCCGGGGTAGGGGGGCCTGTGGGCGAGGGCGTCCTCGACCCCCTAACCCCGGGCCACCCACGCGACAGGCCGCGTGATAGGAACCCGTCTTCAATGAACGCAAGCAAGGGATACGAGGCGCCTGGGATCGCCGGCAGCGGGGCGATCGCGACTGGCCTGGCTGCTGTCTCAACCACGACCGCCGACACCATCCTGCTCGCGCGCAGCGAGGCCTCCGCCTGGCGGGCCGAGGAGAAGGTGGTCGCCGCCTGCGCCAAGATCGAGGGCGCCGAGCCCTCGCGGCTACGCGTGACCACCGATCCGAAGGACTTGGCCGACTGCGACGTCGTAGTCGAGGCCGTGGTCGAGGAGGTCGGCCCCAAGGGCGATGTCCTGAGCGCCGTCGCCGCGGCCTGCCCCAACGCCGACCTCGCCACCACCACCTCCTCGCTCAGCATTGCCGAGATCGCCTCCGCCGGCGACATCGACGGCCGCCTCTTCGGCCTCCACGTCTTCAACCCGGTGCCGCGGATGAAGCTGGTCGAGGTCTGCTTCCCGAACGTCCCCGACGGCACCCGCGAGCGGGCGCTGGCATGGTGCGCCGCCCTCGGCAAGACCGCGGTCGAGGTTCCCGACGAAGCGGGTTTCGTCGTCAACCGCCTCCTCTTCCCCTACCTCTTCGACGCCGTGCGCCTGGTCGAACGGACCGGCATGGACCCGGGCGAGGTCGACTCCTGCATGAAGCTCGGCGCCGGCCACCCGATGGGACCACTGGCCCTCCTCGACTTCGTCGGCTTCGATGTCGCCGCCGCGATCGGCGAAGCCCTACACGCTGACTCCGGCGAGGCAGCCCACGAGCCTCCAGCGCTGATGGTGAAGATGGCCGGCGAAGGAAAACTAGGCCGCAAGTCCGGCGCCGGCTTCTACAGCTACGACTGATCCGCGTTCCGATCGACCTATCCGGTCGCAACCTCCAAGGATCCTCGCAGTCGAATGGCGAGCAGGGGATTGACGATCGTCCAGGGCGCATCGGGCCGCACTAGGCCCGCCAGGCGTAGGCGTTCCAGCACCTTGCGGATCTCCTGCGGCGCCGCAGCACCGCGCTGGTTGGCGCCGTAGGGGCCTTCACCGAGCGCAATCTGAGTCAGCACCTGGCCGCCCAGGCGGTGCAGCGAACGCGCATGTTGAACGGCGCGTCCGGCGAGTCCGTCGTCCCGGATCGCCAGGGCCTGCAGCACGGCGTGAGGATCCTGCGCACGCCTTCTCGTTCGCTGCTCACGGACGTGAAGCAACGCATGGAGCATCGTCGCCGGATGGCCGCCGGTGAGCTCGGCCAGCGCTCCGGCAAGCCCGGGCCATACCTGTACTAGCTCCGCTACCTCGCGCCAGGCCGGGACCGCCGGATTGTCGACGGTCAGCCAGGTGCCCTGCTGGTGGAAGGCTTCTTTGGGCCCGAGAACGCTTTTCTCGAACGCCTTTCGACCGCTGAGGACAAGCGTGATCGCGTCCTCGCGCTGAGCCATCTCCCTGACCCCCCAAAGGAGCTCCTGGACTTTCACCGGGTGACGTGGAGTCAGGGAGGGGGACTCGAGATGGTCGATCCATAAGACCACCGGGCGCTGCCTGCATAGAGCTTCGACCAGCCGCAGGCCGGCCGCCGCAGAGAAGGAGCCCGAGGGCCAGGGCCGTAGGGCCTCCTCCAAGCCGCGGATCCCAAACAGCTCCGCGAGGCCCAGTCTTTTTTCCTCGATGCGAGAGGGCCATAGGACCCCAACGCTGAGCAGGGAGAAATCCGACTCGCCGGCAACAGCGCGCGCCACTGCCTTGGCAAGGTGAAAGCCGACGTGCGCATCGCTGGCGGCCGCGTCCAGATCGAGGCGAACGAGGCTCGCATCGCCATCCCGCAGCTCCAGCGCCTGGGCGACCGTGTCGGTCTTGCCGACCTCCCCCTCGCCCAACACACCGACCACCCGGTGCGCGTTCAGCGCCTGCGCGATCCGCTCGGCATCCGGTCGTCGGACGGAAGCGAGCGCCCCCCGCGCCCACGGGATCGCCTCGATCAGGTCCACGTGCGGTCCCTGCGAGTGTCGTCGACAGCGAGCTCGACAAGAATGGGGGTTGCGATCCGGTCTGGCTGTCCGAGGGCGCTCGAGAGGACGTATGCGGCGATCAGCATCGTTCGACGGGGGTGACCGCCCGACGCCGCGACGATCTTCTCGAGCTGGGCGGGTGCGATCTCCACACCGCCCTCCGCGAAGCGCTCGCGCAGGCCGGAGACCCAGTCCTCGGTCGCGATCTCACTGAGCTGGAATTCCTGGCCGACGCTCTCGAAGGCCCCGCCGGGTTTTCTCAGAGCCTGCACCGCCGACTCCTCACTACCTGCGAGCAGGAAGACGATTGGCCAATCCAGCTCTCGGCACCAAGCGGCGACGATTCGTTCCGCGTCGTCGAGAGCGGCCAGAAGATGCACCTCATCGAGCAGGACGAACACGTGCCGAGCGGTGGCACGAGCATGGAGGGCGAGGGCTCGCAGCACGTGGTCGAGCCCGGGCTCACCGTCGTCGGCCGCCGCCAACACCGATGCTGCAAGCGACAGGGCTGCACCCTCGTCCTCGAAGCCAAGCTCGCGGAGAGCCTCGGCCAGCTTCCGGGCGCTGGCGCGATGACGCCCGGCCAAGCCGCGCAATCGCCGCAACGCTTGAGGGTCGCCAACTCCCGCCGCCTGGGCCTGCCTCGCAATCTCCCCCGCAAGGGTCCGTTCGCCTTCGAGCTTCAGCTTGCTGAGATCGACATCGAGCGCTATCAGCTCGCGCTGGCGCAGCCGGGCGAGTACAGCCTTGGCGACGCTCGTCTTGCCTGTTCGCCGCGGTCCGATGATCCACTGATGACCCGCCGCGCGGACACGCGTCTCGAGTCTGTCGATGGTCGGCCGCCGCCCTATCTGCCGCTCCTCGGGCATGATGGGTTGGTCGATGGGAAAGAGCGCTGGTTGCAACGCCATAGATGCAAGAGTAGCAGCGGCTGCATTGCACTCTGTGCACCTCTACGCACCTACTGGTGCAGGAGGCGAAGCGCCCCACAGTCGGTAAGGGGCGCGCGCTGTCTACCTCCGGCCGGCCAGGTCCCAGATCACGTCAGCCGGGGAGATGCCCTGGCGGCGAGCGATCTTCTCGACCTCCTCCCAGGGAAGCTCGGCCTCGGGCAGGTCGTCCCAGCGGGCCAAGTCGAGCGCCTCGATCGCGCCCTTCAGGGCGGGCCCGAGATGCTCCTCGGAGCGCAGCAGCGCTCGCAGGACCTCCAGCTGCTTGTCGCTCAAACGCACAACCCACATGCGGCACCTCCAAGGTCGAGCAGGACGTGGGTTGCTCAGGAAACCTAGGAGGCGGAGCGGACGGAACCGCTGATCCTGACTGCCTCGACACGGTTCTCACGCACCGACTCGACCCGGATCGTGTAGTCGTCGACGCTGATCGTGTCGCCACGCTTGGGCAGCCGTCCGAGCTCGCCGAAGACATAGCCGCCAACCGAGTTGTAGGCGTCGGTGTCGACCGGCAGCTCGATCCCGACGTCGGCTAGGTCGCCGAGCGAGACGTGGCCGCGGACGAACCACTCGCCACCGGCGAGGCGGCGGAGCGCCGCGGCCCGCGGATCGGTCTCGTCCTCGATCTCCCCCACGACCTCCTCGAGGATGTCCTCGACGGTGACGATGCCGACCGTGCGGCCGTACTCGTCGACGACGACCGAGATCGAGGTCCGCTGCACCTGCAGGTCGTGCAGGAGGTCGTCGAGGGGGCGCGTCTCCGGGACGATCACGGCGTCGCGGACGAGCGGCTCGATCCGCGCCTCCGGGCCGTCGCTCATGTAGAGGCGGGCGAGGCTGTTGTTGTGGACGATCCCCTTGACCCGGTCGGGGTTGTCGTCCTCGATCACGACCAGCCGCGTGTGGCCGGAGGTGACGCAGCGCCGCAGGGCCGTCTCCGCGGTGTCGGTGGAGTCGACCGTGACCACGGCCGGGATTGGGGTCATCACCTCTCGCGCCTGCTGCTCGTGCAGGTGGAAGACGCCGCCGAGCATGCCGGCCTCGCCGGGATCGAGGGTGCCGCCAAGCTTGGAGCGGTCGATGATCTGCTTCAGGTCCTCGGCCGTGTGGCGCTCCTCGATGTCGGTCGGGTCGACTCCGAACAGGCGCACGATCGCGTTAGAGAAGGCACTGAGGGCGATCGTCACCGGCGCGGTGATCAGGCGGAACCAGTTGAGCGGTCGCGAGACGCGGCGCGCGGTGCGCTCGGCGTGGCCGATCGCCAGCATCTTCGGCACCTGCTCGCCGACGCTGATGTGGAGCGCGGTGACGAGCGTGAAGGCGATCGCCACTGACAGCCCGACCGCGAGCCCGTGCGAGAGGCCGCCGAAGGCCGGCTCCAGCAGCTCGGCGAGCGCTGGCTCGCCGAGGAAGCCGATCCCGATCGAGGCCATGGTGATCCCCACCTGGCAGGCCGAGAGCGACTCGTCGATCTTGTCGAGCTGCTCGATCACCGCCTCGGCGCCGGACTCCCCCTCCTCGGCGAGCTGCTCGATCTTGCCGCGGCGGCTGCGGACCAGGGCGAACTCGGCCGCGACGAAGAATCCGTTGATCGCAACCAACAGGAGCAGGAGGACGAGCAGCAGCGCGCTCATGGACTATTTGGCCCGGGACTTCGGGGAAGGTCGTCTTCGGCCATTCGGCATTCGTGAATATAGCTTTCCCCGCCCGCGGAACCCGGTGAGGTGCGATATTGGGCGCGCATGCGCGTCGCCAGCCTGGTCCCCTCCGCCACCGAGATGCTGTTCGCCCTGGGCCTGGGCGACGCCGTCGTCGCGGTGACCCACGAGTGCGACCACCCGCGCGAGGCGCGCTCGCTGCCGCACCTGACCCGCACCGTGCTCCCCTCCGGCCTCAGCGCCAGCGAGATCGACACCGCGGTGAAGGCGACGGTCGGCGAGGGACGGGCCCTGTACGAGCTGGACGAAAAGCGGCTCGCCCAGCTCGACCCGGACCTGATCGTCACCCAGGCCGTCTGCGACGTCTGTGCCGTCTCCTACGAGGACGTGCTCGAAGTGGCGGCGCGACTGCCCAGCGAGCCCAAGGTCGTGCAGCAGGACCCGAGCACCTTGGGCGAGATGCTGGAGGACGTGGTCCGCCTCGGCGAGGCGACCGGTTTCGAGGCCGAGGCGCACGAGCTGCGGGCCGAGCTGGAGGGCCGGCTGGCGACGGTACGCGCCGCCGTCTCAGGGGCGAGCCAGCCGCGGGTGATCGCGCTGGAGTGGCTCGACCCGCCCTACGTCGGCGGCCACTGGCTGCCGGAGATGATCTCGATCGCCGGCGGCGAGGACGTCGCCGGGCCGCCCGGCCTGAAGTCGCCGGAGGTGCAGTGGGGCGCGCTGGGCGGGCTCGAGCCCGACGTCGTCGTCGCAATGCCCTGCGGCATGTACGTAGAAGACGCACGGGAGCAGGCAGTCGAGCATTGGCAACGGATCGCCTCGCTGGGCGCAGGCCGCGTCTACGCAGTCGACGCCGCCTCGACCTTCTCGCGACCCGGACCGCGGCTCGTTGACGGAGTCGAGCTGCTCGGCCACATCCTCCATCCCGACCTCGTCGACCCACCCGGCAACATCGGCTTCATGGAGGTGCGAGCGCCACAGGCGCGCCTGAGCTGAGGCTATGCGACTGCGATCGCGGCAACGATCGAGACCAGCGCCAACGCCGTCATCGCTCCAAGCTCCGCCGCAAGGCGGCTGCGGCCCAGCATCCCGCGTTCGCCGGCGACGATAACCAGCGCGCAGAGGACGCCCACAGCCAGGCCGCCGAGATGGCCGCCGACGCTGATTTCCGGCCTGCCAAAGGTGAGCGCGAGGTTGAGCAAGAGGACAAGGCCGATCGAGGAGGCGAGTCCCTCTATCCGCCGCTCGCGGGCGATCACGAAGGTCGCCCCGAAGATGCCGAAAACAGCGCCCGAGGCGCCGATCGTGAGCGCATCCGGATCCAACAGGATCGCTCCGAAAGATCCGGCGAAGAGCGAGGCGAGGTAGAGAGCGACGAAGCGCGGCGTGCCGATGCCGGGCTCGAGTATCCGCCCGAGGAAGAAAAGGGCGAACATGTTGAAGCCAAGGTGGATGATGCTGGCGTGAAGAAAGCCGCTCGTCAGCAATCGGTACCACTCGCCCTCGGCGACGAACGGGCCGAACAGGCCAAAGTCGAGCAAAACCGAGCTGCCGCCGGGGCTCAGGCCACCACCGCCGGTGGCGACCTCCGCTAGATACGCCGCCAGGTTGAGCGCTATCAGTACGTAGGTCGCAGGTGCGTCGTAGCGCGTCGGGGCTACCGCTCCCCTCGTCACCCTCGTCTTCTGGCTAGCGCATTCCGGGCAGCGCATGCCGACCGGCGTCGGCGTCATGCACTCGGGGCATATCGGCCGTCCGCAGGACGAGCAGGATACGCCCGTCTCGCGGTCGGGATGTCGGTAGCAAGTTTGGGCCACGCGCGACCGGGGACCCTACAATTGATTGCAGCCTCGTCCATTTACGGAAGGAGGAGCGGAAATGGAAGGCGCTAGCCCCGCAAGGCTCTACGCGACGCTCGTTGGCGGCACTCTGCTGATCGCCGGCATCATTGGCTTCTTCTACAGCGCTTCTTTCGGCAGCCCCGGCGAGGTCGACGAGGTGTTCGGGATCCTCGCCGTCAACGCCTGGCACAACATCGTCCACATCCTCACCGGCGCGCTCGGCCTGCTGGTAGCCGGCTACGCGGCGCGTGAGTACGCGCTGGGTCTGGGGATCGTCTACCTCGTGGTCGCTGCCTGGGGATTCATCATCGGCAGCGGTGACTCGATCCTCACCATCGTCCCGGTCAACACCGAGGACAATGTCCTGCACCTGATCCTCGGCTTGCTGGGTGTCGGCGCCGGCCTGGCGACGCCGGTCGAGCGGGAACGAGCGCAGGCGGCGCCCGCAGCCGGAGCTGACCGCCCGGCTACCTGAGCCGGTCGGTCAGCGTACGCAGCCGGCCGCCGGCTTGCTGACGGCTGCGGCGACGCGCCTCGAGTAGCACCAGGGCGCCGGCGGCCACCCCGCCGGCGCTCACGGCGACGACCGGGCGGACCCAGTTGCGGGGGTCGCGGAGCGCCCGCAGCTCGCTCTCGGAGAGCTCCTCGGCCCAGTCGGCAAGCTCCTCGGCCGCGGCCTGGGTAACGGCGGAGAGCGTGTCTTCGAAGCGACCCGCGAGCCGCTCGGGCGGCTCTATCGGGCGCAGGGCGTCGCCGAGCAGGCGCTCGACGTCCCAGCCGCCGGTGAGGCTTTCGCTTGCTTCACTCATCGCTCATCTCCTCCTGCAGCTGTTTGATCGCGCGATGGATAAGGACCTTGGTGGCGCCGTCGCTGCGCCCCAGCGCCCTGGCGATCTCGCGGTTGTCCATGCCGAGCGCGAAGCGCATGATCAGCGCGTCGCGGCGGTCGTCGGGAAGGTGGTCCAGCTTGTCGATCACCTGGCGCAGCTCCTCTCGCCCCTCGGCGATCGCCTCGGTCCCGTGCCGGGCGGCGATCGGGTCGGCGTTCTCCAGCGGCGTCTGCGGCCGGCGCGATCGGTCGCGGTAGTAATTGAGCGCGAGGTTGTGTGCGATGCGGATCAACCAGGGGCGCAGCGGCCGCCCGGCGGACTCGCGTCGGGCCCGGTCGAAGTGGCGATAGGCCTGTAGGAAGGCCTGCTCGGTCAGGTCCTCGGCGTCGTGCTGGTTGCCGACCCGGTAGTAGGCGTAGGAGTAGACGTCGCGCAGGTGGTCGCGGTAGAGCTCTTCGAAGGCCCGGTCGAGCTCCGCCTTGGCGGCGGGGTCGAGGCTCGCCGGCTCGACGTTCTCCTGGTCGCTCACCCGGCAAGCCTAGAACCCCCTCGGCCCCGTCGCTCAGGCGGCCTCGCGCCTGGTCCGCTCGATCCGGCGCAACCCCGCGACCCAGGCGTCGGTATCGATCTCGCCGCGGATCAGCGCCGCCAGCCCACCGAGCGCCTCGGCCCGGCCCCCCGCTGCCGAGATCGCCTCGACCAACAGCGGCACGGCGTCGAGGCCCTCCGAAGCCTGACCGATCAGGCCCGGAATCTCCTCCGCCGGGGTCCCCTCTCCAAGCAGCTCGCCGGCCCGCCGGTTGCGGCCCGAGGGGGCAAGCACGGTGGCGGTCAAGTCGCCAACCCCAGCCAGCCCCGAGAAGGTCTCCAGCTCAGCGCCCCGCGAAGTCGCGTACTCGAGGCACTCGCGCCAAACCTGTGCGGCGGCGATCCCGGCTGCGTTGAGGCCGTGGCGCTCGCTTGCCGCCGCGGCCAGGGCGGCGGCGTTCTTGGCCGCCCCCGCCATCTCGACCCCGCAGACGTCGCCGGTGCGCTCACAGACCAGACCGGCGCGATCGAAGACCTCGCCGAGCTGCGTACGCAGATCGGGGTCGCCGGAGCCGAGCACCAGCGCCGCCGACCCGGAGACCGCCTCGCGGGCGTGTGCGGGGCCGCCGAGGCAGGCGACCGCGCGGGCGCGGACTCGGGCGCTGACGTACTCGGCGGGCAGCTGGCCGTGCGGCGGCAGCAATCCCTTGGTCAACAAGAGGACGGAGGAGCGGTCGCTTACGCGGTCGGCGATCGAACCGACCGCCTGGGGCAGCGAGCCCGAGGGGATGGCCAGGCAGACGAGGTCGAGGCCGGCCAGCTCGATCTCGGCAGCCGGACTGACGTGGAGCGAGTCGGGCAGCTGCACCCCCTCCAGGTAGCGCCGGTTCTCCCCCGCCTCCGTCATCTCCGCCGCCTGGTCCGCGGTGCGCGTGCCGAGCTGGACGTCGAGCCCGCCGCGGGCAAGCAGCACGGCCACCGCGGTGCCCCAGCTGCCAGCGCCGATCACCGCGGCTCGACGCATCGGCGGCAGCCCGCCCAAGGCTTCCCACTGCAAGAGGACGCTGGGCCAGATCCGCGCCGTCACGTTCTCGGCCAGCGGCGGCGAGGGCCGCTCGACGCGCGGGAAGGTGACAGCGCGGCCGAGCCGCACCTTGACCCTGCGCGGACGGATGCGCCAGCCACGCCGCACGTGCTCGGTGCCGAAGACCGCCACCGGCAACACAGGTGCTCCGGTGCGCAGGGCGAGGTGGCCGACGCCGCGCTTCGGGCTGGCCAAAGTGCCTCTGCGGATCCGGGTTCCCTCGGGGAAGATGCAGACGGCGCCGCCGCGCTCGACCACCTGCCGCGCCGTCTCCACCGACTCCTCGTCCGACTCGCCGCGGCAGATCGGGAAAGCGCCGAGCCGCGAAAGCAACCAGCCCTGCCAGCGCCGCTCGAACAGCTCCACCTTGGCGACGTAGTTCATCGGGCGCCGCCAAGGCAGGGCGCCGCCAATCGCGAAGGGGTCGAGGAAACTGCGGTGATTAGAGGCGACGATCAGGCCACCGCTGATGCCGCGGCCGTTTTCCAGCCCCTCCCGCACGTAGCGGAAGTAGACGAGGAAGAACGGCGTCATCAGGACGCGCGCGACGAGGTACATCGGCCAGTTGACGCCGCGGCGGCGCGTGTACTCGTGGTAACGCCTTAGGCGTTCCTCGGCCATGAAGTGGCCTACACGGACGAGGGACGGGGGTTACCGGCGGGCGGGTCCTGTCGCGGCGAGGGGGATCCTCGTCCTCGCAAGCTGCGGGCGAGGACCCCCATCCCCACGCCACCCGCCCGAGGCAGCTACCAGGCAGACCCGATTAGCTGCCGCAGCTCATCGCGATCCGGCGGTTCAGGCGTAAAGGCGAGCTCGGGGCGGAGCAGCATCGACTCGATGGCTTGGTTGAGCTTCGAGCGGTCGGCTCCGGCTGCACCGAGACCGGGTGGGTTCGCTCCCAATTCGAGGATTCGGGGTTCGATTTCGCTTGGGTCGGTGCCGAGGGCACCGGAAAGGAGGGCGACGTCCTCGGGGGCGCGGGGAGCCATGAAGGCCATCGCCCGCGGCAGGATCGCGGCGTTGGTCTCGGCGTGCGGCGAGCCGCAGATCCGCACCAACGTCTGGCAAACCACGTGGTGGATCGCGAAGGCGCCGGAGTCGATCGCGTAGCCGCAGAGGATCGCGCCCTGGGCGAGGGCGGCGCGGTCGCGCTCGGATGGCTCCTGGTCGAGCGAGGCCGCGATCAGCTCGGCCCCGCGCAGGGCGGTCAGCCGCGAGACAGGGTTGGCGAAGGGCGTGTAAAGCGAGTCGGCGCCGTGGGCGAGGGCGTTCATCGCGTTGGCACGGAGCATCCGCTCCGCCCGTCCCGTCATCGCCTCGGGGTCGGCGAGGACGAGCTCGGGCCTAACCATCGCGCGGACCCGCGACTCGGCCCCGGCGGGCAAGCGGTGGATGCCGGTCATCTCGGCGCCCGAGAGCGTCGTCGGCAGCGCGGCGACGCGGGCGCCGCTGACCGAGGCGATCGCCTTAGCGACGTCGACGACGCGGCCGCCGCCGAGCGCGACCAGCTGGCGGGAGGCGTCGACGCGGTCGAGCATTTCCGCCGCCAGGTCGGGCACCTGGCCGGAGGCAACTGCGTGCGTCGCCTTGGCAGCCGCCTCCAGCTCGGGTGCGCCGACGAGCGCCCGCGGCGTCGTCAGCAGCTCGAAGTCATCGAAGCCGTGCTCGCGCAGCACCTGCGGCGCCTGTTCGACCGCGCCAGTGCGGAAGACGACGACCCGTCCGGCGTCGCGCCAGACGAAGCTCGTGCTCACCCCGCCCGCGCAGCGCGCGGGTTGACGACGGGGCGCAGGTTCGGTTCGACCTCGGAGCGCAGGTGCTCGAAGTCGGGCGGCAGCGACAGTTTCTCGCCGAGGTGCTCGAGCGGCTCGTCGACGGTGAAACCCGGGCCCAGCGTCGCGATCTCGAAGAGGACGCCGCTCGGCTCGCGGAAGTAGATCGAGCGGAAGTAGAAGCGATCGATCACCGGCGTCGGCTGGGCTCCAGCGGAGATCGCCCGCTCGCGCCACTGCTCGTGGTCCTCGATCGTCGAGGCCCACGCGACGTGGTGGACGCTGCCGGCTCCCTGTTGCGAGCGCTCCGCCGGAGGCTCGTCGTAGGCGTAGAGGCCACCCCGCTTCTGCCCTCGCGCCTCCCAGCCGCCATCGGCGCGCTCGAACTCGAGCGCCTCGAGCAAACTGTTGCTCGCCGCCGGCGCACCGCTGTAGGCGCGGACGGCGTGGAAACCCCGCAGCGCGTGATCGGCCGGCACCTCAGGGTGGTCGGCGATCAGCGGCTCGTCCACGACCTCGGCAACCAACAGCTCGTGCTCGAGGCCCTCGGGGTCGGAGAACCTGAGCGCGTCGCCGATCCGCTCGGAGTCACGCCCTTGGGCGGCAAGGCGCTCGGTCCAAAACTCGAGCGAGTCCGACTGGCCGACCCGCCAGACGATCCGGTGCACGTCGCCGGCGCCGGCCCGGCCCGGCGGCACGCCCGGGAACTCGAAGAAGGTGAGGTCGGAGCCGGCGCTGCCGTTCTCGTCGGCGAAGAAGAGGTGGTAGACGGTCGGGTTGTCCTGGTTGACGGTTTTCTTCACCAGGCGAAGGCCGAGGACGCCGGCGTAGAAGTCGACGTTCTTCTGCGCGTCGGCCGTGATCGCCGTGATGTGGTGGATGCCCTCCAGCTTCACCAAGGTCACGTATAGCATCCTCAGTCGATGAGCCGCGCACGACGACGCACCGTCAAGGCCCTGGTGGTGCTCGGCTCAGTCTTCGCCTTCCTCAGCGTCTTTGCGATCTGGACCGAGCGCCAGGCGCTCAACACCGACGACTGGGTCGAGACCAGCGACCGACTGATTGCGAACTCGACGATCCGCGCCGCGGTCGGCGACTACCTGGTCGACCAGCTTTACGCCAACGTCGACGTCGAGCAGGAACTGAAAGAGATCCTGCCCGGCGACACGAAGGAGCTGGCGGGGCCGGTCTCGGGCGGGCTGCGGCAAGTGGCGGGCGACGGCGCCGACCAGGTGCTGCAGACCTCCACCGCACAGGACCTCTGGCAGGACGCCAACCGGGCCGCGCACGAACAGCTGCTCGCCGTCCTCGAAAACAAGAAAGAAGCGGTCGAAACCGAAGAAGGCGAGGTCACGCTCAACCTCGGCAGCCTCGTCACCAACCTGGCGGCGGAGGTCGGGATCGGCGAGCAACTGGCGGAGAAACTGCCGCCCGATGCGGGCCAGGTGACGATCCTGCGCTCCGACCAGCTGAAGACCGCACAGGACATCGCGGTCGCGGTCAAAGGCCTGGCGATCGTCCTCTCACTGCTCACCTTCCTCTGCTTCGGGCTGGCCATCTATCTCTCGCGCGACGGCCGATGGGTCACCGTTCTGTTCTGTGGCGTCGGCCTCGTCTCCGCCGGCTTCGCAGTGATCGTCGCCCGCCAGGTCGCGGGCGGGATCGTAGTGGGACAGCTGGTCACCGACCAGGGGATCGAGCCGGCGGCCGAAGCGGCCTGGTCGATCTCAACCTCGCTGATGACGAGCATCGCGACGACCGCAATCGTGATCGGGGTCCTCTTCGTGCTCGCCGGCTGGCTGGCTTCGCCGACCGGGCCGGCGCGGAGTACGCGGCGCGTACTGGCACCCGTCCTGCGCGATTACATCCCCTACGTCTACGCCGCCCTGGCGATCGTGGTCGGGATCTACTTCCTCTCGGCGCCGACCCAGAACCTGCGTTCTTTCCTCACTACTTTGGTCGTCGCCGGCCTCGCCGCCTTCGGCATCCACGAGCTGCGCAAGCAGTCCGAGGAGGAGAACCCTGACGCCCAGCTCAGTGACCTCTTCGGCCCGACCCGGGAGCGGGTTGCCGACGCGGTCAAGAGCGCCAACCTCGGCGAGCGGGCATCGAAGCTGCGCCTGCCCGAGGTCCGCATGCCCGGCGGTGGCGATCGCGGCGGCGAGCCGGTGGCAGACGCCGAGGAGGCGCGCCTGCGGCGGCTCGAGCGGCTGGCCGAATTGCACGCGAAGGGCGTGCTTTCCGACGAGGAGCTGGCGGCCGAGAAGGCGCGCGTGTTTGCCAGTGACCGCGACGCGTGAGAGAGCCCGCCTCCGGAATCGAACCGGAAACCTCCTGGTTACAAATCAGGTGCTCTGCCGATTGAGCTAGGCGGGCGCTGGACCGAATATAGAGGGCATGAGCGGCGGCGTGGGGACCAACTCGGTGACGTTTCGATACCTGCAGCCGGGCGAGGGCGCGGTGTTGACCGAGGCGATCCGGGTGGCGTACGGGGACACCTACGACGCCCGCTGGGTCTACGACCCCGACGAGGTCTCGGCCCGTCTGGAGGCGGGCACTTACGTCTCCTGCGTGGCGGAAACGGCCGACGGCGAGCTGCTCTGCCACGAGGGCATGAGCCTGGCTGCGGCCGGCGACGCGGTCGCCCATTCCGGCCAGGCGGTGACGATGCCCGCCGCCCGCGGCCAGCACCTATTCACGCGCACCAAGCGCCACCTGATGGACTGGGCGAGAGAGCGTGGCCTGGTGGGGATGTACAGCGAGGCGACCGCCGCGCACCCCTACAGCCAGCGCGCCAATCTCGAGCTGGGCGCCCACGAGACCGGCTTCCTGCTCGGCTGGATCCCGGCGACGGTTGAGAACGACGCGGCGGCCGAGCGGCGGCCGCGTCGCCAGTCCGCGGCGCTCTTCTACACCAAGCTGAACCACGGCCAGGAGCGCGAGGTCTACGCCCCGCCCCGCCACCGCGCGATCGTCCAGCGCACGATCGAGCTGTGCGAGCTGCGCGGGACCCTCGCTGACCCGCCGGCCGGATCCGGGCCCGCAGAGCGCACCGAGCTGCACGCCGAGGTCGACGCCGACCACAATCTGGCTTTGATCACGGTCACCGCCCCGGGCGCCGACCTCGAGACCGCGATCGCCGCCGAGCGTCATCACCTCTTCCACACCAAGAACCTCGACGCGATCTACGTCGACATGCCCTTGGACGACCCTGCCACTTCCCTCCTAACCGACCATCTCGAGCGCCTCGGCGTCTCCTACGCCGGCATCTTCCCCAACCCCAAAGCCAACGGCGACGTCCTCCGCCTCCAGTCCCTCCACCGAGTCCGCCTCGCCCCCGACGACATCGCCGTCGCCTCCGACCACGGCCGCGAATTGCTCGATTACGTCCTGGCCGATCTTCCCTAGAGGCGCTTGGAGAGAAACACGCGTTCAAAGCCCTCCGCGCTCCGCCGCGCGTCCTCCTCGTAGCCAAGCCGCGCGTACAGGCGCAGGTTGGCACTCATCCTCACATGGGTGTAGAGCCGTAATTCCGGCTTGCCGGTCGCCTCCGCTCTTTCCTCAGCGAAGCGGAGCAAGCCGCGCCCAAACCCCTCTCCCTGGCGGCCCGGCTCGACCGCAACGTTCTCTATCAGGAGGTGGTCCGCCTGCTCGATGAGAACGAGGATGCCGACGATGCCGTTGTCGTCGGCGACCCAGACCCAGCCGTTGTCGATCCTCTCCGCGTAGTCGTCATCCAGCGGGCCGGGGCGAACCCCGATCCGGTCGATATAGGGGGTGTAGGCACGCTCGACGAGGTCGCGAACCGGCTCAAGGTCCGCCGACTGCGCGGGGCGAATTCGCACCGATCGTCCCGTCCCAGCCGCCGCTTTTAGGCCGGAACCTCCCGCGAGGCGAGGTGGGCCGCGACCTTGCGCTTGACGCGCTGGAGGGCGTTGTCGACGGTCTTGGTGTCGCACTCGAGGCGCTCGGCGGTGGCCTCGTAAGAGTGGCCGTCGAGGTAGAGCGAAAGGACGCTGCTCTCCAGGTCCGAGAGGACGCCGGTGGTGCCGGAGAGGCAGGAGACGAGACTCTCCAGCTCTTCGCCGGCGATCACCTGATTGACCGGGTCGGCGACGCTCGGGCCGGGCAGGATCTCGTCCAGCGTGGTGTCGGAGTCGCCGGCCGCGGCCGGGGTCTGGCTGAAGGAGACGTACTGGTTGAGCGGCGTGTGCTTGTTTCGGGTGGCGGTCTTCACCGCGGTGATGATCTGGCGGGTGATGCAGAGCTCGGCGAAGCTGCGGAAGCTCGACTCCCGATCGCTGCGGTAGTCGCGGACGGCCTTATAGAGGCCGAGCAGGCCTTCCTGGATCAGGTCGTCGCTCTCTCCTCCGAGCAGGAAATAGGACGACGCCTTGAGGCGGACGAAGCCGCGGTAGCGGCGGACGATCGCGTCGTAGGCATCGGCCCGGCCGTCCTTTGCGAGGGCGACCAGGTAGTGATCATCAAGCTCAGGTTGAGAGTTAGGTTCCGGCCGGATGGAGCCGTTAAGGCGCCCGGTCGGGAGTCGCAGTTCCTGCGTAGGCGTAGATAGAGCCACAGATCCTTCTCCTTGTGAGAATGAAGGGTCGTGGCGCCGCTTACCTCCCCCGAGGCGCCCTTATTGGACTGGATCACCTCAGACTCAAGCTGAGGTTCACCCTTTATGGCGCGGTAGTCTTACCGTCGCGCAGAGTTCTGTCAACCCCAATTTGCAAGAAAGTGCAAGCGCCGTTGCAGGTGCTACCGGGCGAGCCTTTGACGAGCGGCCTCGAAGAGCAGCGCCGCGGCCGCGGCAGAGACGTTCAGCGAATCGACCCGGCCGGCCTTCGGCAGGGCCGCAAAGCCGTCGCAGGCAGACGCGACACGAGGGCGGATTCCCCCACCCTCGCCGCCGAAGACGAGCACCGTGGGGCCGGCGAGCGCCAGGTCCCACGGGGCCTGCTCGGCCTCTGCGTCCGCTCCCCAGATCCAGAATTCGGCTTCCCGCGCTGCGCGCAGCCAGTCGGCCAGATTGCGGACCCGGGCGATCTCGAGGTGCTCGACGGCTCCAGCCGAAGCCTTGCAGGTGACCGCGGTCACCTCGGCTGAGCGGCGTTCGGGGACAACCAGGCCGGCGGCACCGGCGAACTCGGCCGAGCGGGCCACGGCGCCGAGGTTGCGTGGATCCTGCACCTGGTCCAGGGCGACCAAGAGCGCTCCCTCGCGCCGCAGCAGCGCGTTCGGGTCCGCGTACGGATACGGGTCGACCTCGGCGACCACGCCTTGGTGGTCCGGCGAACCGCAGAGGCGCTCGAGCTCCTCCGCGGAGGTCTCAGGCGCACGCCAGGCCCGGCGCACGCTTCTCTTCCCGTGCTCAGCCTCCTCGACCGGGCGACGGCCATAGATGATCTGGCCGGCCACGCCTACGCCTTGGGAACCAACCGGGCACCGTCAGCGGAATCCCTCACTTCCCAGCCCAGCTCGGCGAGGCGGTCGCGGATCTCGTCGGCGCGGGAGAAGTCCTTCTCGGCGCGGGCGCGCTCGCGCTCGGCGAGCAGGCTCTCCGCCTCGGCGTCGCCCTCCGCCTCCGCCTCGGCAACGGAGTCGAGACCGACGATGGCCAGCATCCGGCGCAGCGCCTCGGGAGCCCCCGGCAGCTCGCGCCGGTTGGCCTCGGCGACCAGCTCAAAGGCCTCCGCCATCGCCCGCGGCGTGTTGAAGTCGTCGGCGAGGGCGTCGCGGAAGCCCTCGAGGCGGGTGGCGACGTACCCGTCGATGCCGATCCCGTCCTCGCCCGCCTCCGGGCCACCCGCGGAGACTCCGTGGTCGCGGAAAAAGTTCCGCAGCCGCTCGACCCGCGCCTGCGCCTGCTCCATCTGCTCGGGCCCGAAGGCAAGCGGCTGGCGGTAGTGCCCCGAGATCAGGTAGTCGACGACGGCGTCGCGCCCGTAGCGGTCGAGCGCTTCGGAGAGTTGGAAGATGTTGCCCTCCGACTTCGACATCTTCTCGGCGTCGGTCTCGACCATGCCGTTGTGCATCCAGGCGCGGGCGAAGGGGCGGCCCGCCCCCTCGGACTGCGCGATCTCGTTCTCGTGGTGGGGGAAGACAAGGTCGGAGCCGCCGCCGTGGATCGCGAAGGAGGAGCCCAGCTCAACCTCAGCCATCGCCGAGCACTCGATGTGCCAGCCGGGGCGGCCGCGCCCCCAGGGGGAGTCCCAGGACGTGTCCTCCGTTTCCTTGTGCGCCTTCCAGAGCGCAAAGTCGAGCGGGTCCTCTTTGAGCGTGAGCGAGCCCGCCTCCTCCCCCTGGTCCATGTCCTCGGTACGCCGGTTGGAGAGCTTCCCGTAGCCGTCGAAGCTGCGCACCCGGTAGTAGACGTCACCGCCGGACTCGTAGGCGTGCCCGGCCTCGATCAGCTCGGAGATCAGCGCGACGATCGGCTCGATCGTCTCGGTCGCCAGCGGCTCCGCATTCGGACGGCCCAGGCCGAGCCGATCCGTGTCCTCGAAGTAGGCCCGGGTCATCTCTTCCGCGAAGGCGGTCGAAGCCTGTCCAGCCTTCCATGCCGCGTCGTAGATCTTGTCGTTGACGTCGGTGACGTTGACGACGAGCTTGGCGCGATATCCCTCGGATCGGAGGAAACGGGCAAAGAGGGAGAAGACGACGAAGGGCCGCGCGTTGCCGATGTGGATGCGGCTATAGACGGTCGGGCCGCAGGCGTAGATGCCCACCTCATGGTCGGGATCCAGCGTTCGTAGTTCCCCGCTAAGGCTGTCTCGGATTCGGACTTGCCGCACGTCGAGATGGTATGCGGCAGCTCGCGCGGGTGGCGTGAGGATGGGTTCCTCGCCCGCAGCCTGCGAGGACGAGGAGCCCATCCTCATGACAGGACCCGCGGGCTTACCGCGTGGTCCCTAGAACGTGCGGTAGCCCGCTCCAGACGCCGCCGCTTCGCGGCGGGCCCAGGACGGCGCGGTCTCTTCGGCTGCGGCCAGCGCCTCGCGGCGCGCCCGCTTGGCGCTCGCCTTGATCTCGTCCTCCGCCGACTGGCGCAGCCGCTCTTCGCGCTGCTCAGCCTGCTTGCGGATTCGCTCAGACTCGGCCTGCAACTGCTCCTCGGCCCGCGCCCGCGCGTTCTCCTCGGCCTCGCCTGCGACCTTTGCGACCAGCTGCCGGACCCGCTCCTCGGCCTCGCGGCGAACGTCCTCGGTCCCCTGCAGGACCCTCTCCTCGATCTCAGCCTCGAGCCGGATCGCGATCCCGCGCGCCTCCTCGGTCGCCGCTTCAGCGTCGGCCGCGCGCTGCTCGGCCGCCGCCACCCGGCGGTCGGCCTCTTCCTGGGTCTTCTTCAGCACGTCGCCGACTCGCCGGGAAGCCTCCGCTTCAATCTGCTTGGCCCTTCGCCCGGCCGCCTCCTCCGCCTCGGCTTTGGCAGCAGCCAGCTGGGCGGCGAGCGTCTCGCGGTCGACCTCGGAACGCTGCCTGGCGTCCTCGTAGGCCTGCTCGGAACGGTCGCGAGCAATCTCGGCGCGCGCAGCACGCTCCTCCGCCTCGCGGCGCAGTCGGCGCTCGGCGGCGATTCGCTCCCGCCCTTCCTCGCTGATCTTGCGCAGAGTGGCCATCGCGCGCTGCTTCAGCTCCACCCGGGCGTGGGCGCTGGCCGCCTCCACCGCGACGGCCTTCGACTCGGCGACAGCCGTGCGCTCCTCCGCCACCCGGACCCACTCCAGCGCCTGCTTGGCGACGCCGTGGATCTCCTCGGTCGCGGCAGCGACTGCCGTCAACTTGACTGCGGGCTCACCCATGTCGCCGGAACCTACTACGGGCTCCGGAAGGCCCGCTACCCCCGCCGCAGCCGCAAACCCCGCAATTTGCGCGGAGCCTGATCTAAGCCGACTTCGGCGCCACGCCGTCGCGCAGAATCCGCTTCAGAACCTTGCCGGTGGCATTGCGCGGCAGCTCCTCGACGAACTCGATTTCGCGCGGCGCCTTGTAGGAGGCGAGGTTGGCCTTGATGTGGCCTTTCAGGTCTTCTTCTGAGACTTCGGAGCTCGAGGCGGTGACGACAAAGGCCTTCAGCCGCTGCCCGTACTCCTCGTCGTCGACGCCGATCACGGCCGCCTCGACCACCGCCTCGTGGTCGGAGAGCAGGTCCTCGACCTCGCGCGGGAAAACGTTCTCACCGCCGGAGATGATCATCTCGTCGTCGCGTCCGTCGATGAAGAGGCGGCCGTTCGGATCGAGATGACCGACGTCGCCGCTGCAGAGCAACCCGTCGATCGCCTCTTTGCCGCCGCCGCCGGTGTAGCCCTCGAAAGACATCTCGTTGCCGACGAAGATCCGCCCCACCTCGCCGCGGGACACTTCCTGCCCGCTTTCGTCGTAGAGGCGCACAACCGTTCCCCGCGGCGGCCGGCCGGCGGTCCCCGGCGCTGCCCGCAGATCCTCGGGGGTGGCGACGGTGGCGTAAGCGACCTCGGTCGAGCCGTAGAGGTTGTAGACGGTGTCGCCGAAGCGGTCCATCCACTCGATCGCCAGCTCGCCCGGCAGCGCCGAGCCGGAGAGCGAGGTGATCCGCAGCGAGGAGAGGTCGTACTTGTCGAGCGTCTCGTCCGGCAGCTGCAGGATGCGCTGGATCATCACGGGCACGGCTCCCAGCACCTGGGCGCGATGCTGCTGCACCGCCTGCAGAGTGCCCTCCGGGTCGAAGCGACGCCGCAGCACCAACGTCGACGCGGTTGGCAAGCCCATGATGAAGTGGAAGAAGCCCCAAGAGTGGAAGAGCGGCGCTGCAACCATCATCGTCTCGCGGCTGCGGAAGGGAATCTTGTCGATCAGCGCCGCCAACGCGAAGAGGCCGTCGGGACTGGAGCGCTGCGCCCCCTTCGGCGTCCCCGTCGTCCCCGAGGTGAGGATCACGAAGCGGGGTTTGTCGGGCGGCGGCTTGTGGTTCGACTCATCGTTGGCGGCGATCAGCGAGTCGAGCGTCTGCGCCCCCGTTGCCTCGTCGTCCGTCCAGGCGACGACTCGCTCGACCCCCTCGTCGACGCCGTCGAGCAGGCCGGCGAACTCTTCGTCGTAGATGAGCGCCTTCGGGCCCTCGCGCCGGGTCACCTCGGCCAGCTGCGGGCCGGCGAACATGGTGTTGAGGTAGAGCGCGCTGGCGCCGAGCTTGGCGGTGGCAAGCGTCGCCTCGATGAAGCCGCGGTGGTTGCGGCACATGATCCCGACCCCGTCGCCGTAGCCAATCCCCAGCTCTGCCAGCCCGCGTGCCAGCGCGTTGGAGCGGCGGTGGAGACGTTCGAAGCTGAGCGAGCCGCGTTCGTCGATCAGCGCGGTCTCGTGCGGGTAGTGGATCGAGGCCGTGGTGATGCCGAGGGCCGGCGAGGCACCCCAGCGCACGAAGGCGGAGACGACCTTCGCAGCTTTGTCGGGGCGGTGTAGGCCAAGGACGCCGGCCTCGTGCAGGACCTTGAGCTCGAATGCTTTGTCGGCGACCGCTTGGCGGGCGGTCGACGCTATGGAGTTGCGGTTTGCCATCGGAGCGGGAAGCCTAGACGGTCCTAGTCGCTCTCGATCAGGGCGACCGCCATGCAGGCGATTCCCTCTCCGCGCCCGATCCAGCCCATCCCCTCGTTGCTGGTCGCCTTGACGCTGACCCGGGCGGAGGTAGCGGCGGCGATGGTGCGCTCCATCTCCGCCCGGTGAAGAGAGAGTCGCGGCCGCTCGCAGACGAGCGTCGCGTCGACGTTGACGATGCGGCCGCCGATCGTGCCGACAACGGTGCGCAACAAATCGATCGAGTCGGCGTCCCGCCAGCGCTCGTCGTCGTCGGGAAAAAGAGAGCCGATGTCGCCGCCACCGGCCGCCCCGAGAAGGGCGTCGATCACCGCGTGGGTAAGCACATCGGCGTCGGAATGCCCGACGAGGCCCCGCTCGTGCTCGATCTCGACCCCGCCGAGGATCAGCGGGCGTCCCTCGGCAAAGCGGTGGCTGTCGTAACCGATTCCGACCGGGCTCATGGCCCGGGATTCTCGCCGACCGCGGCGCCGAGCGGCTCCAGCCGCCGCTGCCGCCGCTCGAATACGCAGAGCTCGCCCACGCCGAGCTCCCGCAGGAACTCGAGGGCGCGGTCGTAGTCGAAGCCAACCTCCTGCGGCCGGTGGGCGTCGGAGGAAAGGGCGAAAGAGACACCCGCTTCCACGCACATCTCGGCGAACGTCGCCGACGGGTAGAGCTCCCCGACGGGCTTGCGTAGGCCCGCGGTCGAAACCTCGACGGCGATCCCGCTCTCAGCGATCGCCTCCACTGCCGGCTCGTAGAAAGCCGTCAGGTCGCGGTCGGGCAAGGGCCGAGCGCGACCCCAGACCTTGACCAGGTCGGGATGCGCGAGGACGTCGAAGAGGCCGCAGCGCGCACACTCGGCCAGCGCCTCGAAGTAGCGCCGCCAGATCTCCTGCGGGTCCTCCCTTCCCTCCCAGATGTCCCAGCCCGGATGGTCGACCGCGGCCTCGCCGACGAAGTGGACCGAGCCAACCACGTAGTCGAAGTCGCGCGCCTCGAGCAGGTTCGCGGTGCGGTCCTCAGCACCGGGAACGAAGTCGCACTCGACGCCGAGCTTGAGACCGGCTCCGCGCACGAACTCGCAGTAAGCGTCGAGGTCGTCGACCGCCTGCTCCTCCCAGAACGGATGGCGCCAGAGGTCAAGCGCCTGGCGGAAGCGGTAGACGTGCTCGGAGACGCCGAGCTCGTCGATTCCCACCGCGGTTGCCGCTGCGCGATAGCGGTCGACGTTCTCCGCGGTGAAGTAGCGCTCCGCCGTGGTGCCATCCTCGTCCGGGCGCAGGTGCAGGTGATAGTCGGTCAGCACGTTCCCAACGTTAAGGCGTGCGCGACGTTCCTGAGATTCGCCACCTTTATGGTGGTTAACCTCAGGAACGTCTCGGTAGGGTCGGTGCATGGTCCACCTGCGGATCGTCGTCCCCACGGATCGATCGCAGCAGGTCCGCGGCCTGCTCGAAGCCACGCCCTCGGCGTGCAACCTGATCTTCCTCGCGGGCGCTGCTCGGCAGCCCGACGGCGACGTCATCCTCTGCGACGTCGCCCGCGAGGATGCCAGCGTCCTGATCGAGGACCTAAAGGAGCTGGGCATCCCCCGCGACGGCTCGATCGCGCTGGAGCAGATCGACTCGCAGCTTTCCGCGGCGGCCGACCGAGCCGAGCGGGCGGCGCGGGGCGCGCCCTCGGATGCGGTGGTCTGGGAGGAGGTCGAGGCGCGCACCTCAGAGAGCACCGAGCTGAGCGGCGTCTTCCTCGCTTTCATGGTCCTCGCCTGCCTGATCGCCTCGGTCGGCATCTTCACCGGCTCGCCGATCCTGATCGTCGGCGCGATGGTGGTCGGCCCGGAGTTCGGACCGCTCGCCGCGCTCTGCGTGGCCATGGTCGAGCGGCGCTTCGGCGTCGGCCTGCGCTCGCTGGCCGCGCTCGCGGTCGGCTTCCCGGTCGGGATCACCGCCGCCTTCCTCTTCACGCTGGGCTGCGTCGCGGTCGGCCTCGTCGACTCCGATTTCCAGAGCACGCAGAACCCCCTTACCCAGTTCATCGCCGAGCCCGACGCGTTCTCCTTCGTCGTCGCCTGCTTCGCCGGGGCGGCGGGGGTGCTGTCGCTGACCTCGGCCAAGTCCGGGGCGCTGGTCGGGGTGCTGATTTCCGTGACGACTATTCCGGCCGCCGCCAACATCGGCGTCGCCGCCGCTCTCGGCAACGGGGACGACTGGGTCGGCGCGATGGAACAGCTGAGCCTCAACCTGGTTGCGATCGTCCTCGCCGGGGTCGGCACTCTCTACGTGCAGCGCCTGCTCTTCGAGCGACGGCGCCTTCGCCACCTCAGCGACGGGGCCCGCGCCGCGGCTGGTCTGCCGGAGTCAGACGACGGCGCAAGCGAGCTCCAACGTCGCGAAAGCCGCGGAGGGCGCGCCTAGCCGGCCCCGCCCACACGCTCGGCGAGGAGCGCCTCGGCGATGCGCAGGTCGAGCGGTGTCGTCACCTTCAGGTTCTCGGGGGAGGCGGGGTGAATGAGGACCCGGCCCCCGGCGGCCTCGACCAGCATTGCCTCGTCGGTCGCGGCCGGGGCGTCCTTCGGATACGCGGCGAGCGCCCGGCGCAGCGCCTCGGTGCGGAACACCTGCGGCGTCTGCGCCGCCCACAGCCGCCCGCGATCCACGGTCCCCTCGATGGTTACTGAGGGGTTGACCACGCTACGGCCCGGTGAACCCCACAGTCGGCGCTCGGGGGAGGGCGACGGGGGCGTGCGCTTCACCGTGTCGGTGACCGGGACGGCAGCGATGGCGCCGTCGGCGTCGGGGTCCGCGGCGAGGACGCTGACCACGCCCTCGATCAGCTCCGGCGTCACCAGCGGCCGGGCGGCGTCGTGGATCGCCACCAGCTCGGTGCCGACCGCCTCCAGGGCGTTGGCGACCGACTCGGCCCGCGTGGCGCCGCCGTCGACGACACGGAGGTCGCGCTCGCCGAGGTCGTGGCCGTGGCCCGGCGGGCAGGCGACGACGATCGAGCCCACCCTCGCAGCGCCGAAGGCCGCGATCGACCACTCGACCAGCGGCCGGCCGGCAAGCGGCACGAATGCCTTCGGGCCGCCGGCTCCGAGCCTCTCCCCGGAACCGGCAGCCGCGACGACGGCGGTGACGGACGCTGCGGCGCGGGAGCTCATGCCGGAATCCCGCGACGAGCGCTCAGGCGGTTGCCGCGAAGCGCTCCTCCAGCAGCCCGTCCAGATACTCCTCGGCGCCCTCCTCGTCCTTGTCGAGCGCGTACATGAACTCCGAGGCGAGGATCTTCTTCGCCCGCGTGTACATCTGCTTCTCACCGGTGGAGAGGCCCTTCTCCATCTCGCGGATCGCCAGGTTGCGGACGACCTCTGCCAGCTCGAACACGTCCCCGGTCTTGATCTTCTCGCGGTTGTACTTGAAGCGCCGGTTCCAGTTCTTCGGCATCTCCGAGACGTCGTCGGTGAGGACGTCTGTGACCTTCTTGATTTCTTCCTCGTCGATGACCCGCCGCAGCCCTGCCTTGCCGGCGTTTTCGCACGGGACCATCACGGTCAGTTCGTTGTGGAGGATCTTGATCGTCAGGTATTCGCGCTCCTCCCCCATCAGCTCACGGGCCTCTTTCTTCATCACCAGCCCTGCGCCGTGGTGCGGATAGACGACCTTGTCGCCCTCCTCGAAGTCGCAGACGTACTCGACTTCCTGCTCCAAGCCTGCCTCCAGTGCCTCCTCTAGCTCGGGAATCTCTTGCTCCTTTCGATTTGCGACAGCGTCAATCGCCATCTGGGATCAGCTTTGTAGGTACCGGTCGACCAAATCGACCTCCTGCAGCCTGCGCAGGCCCTCGCGGATGTCCTTGGCCCTGGTCGGGCCAACTCCGTCGACGGCCTCGAGGTCCTCGTCGGACGCGGCGAGGACCTGCTCCAGGCCGCCCAGGTCCTGGATGATTTTCTGGACGACCAGCTTCGGCAGGCGCGGGATCAGCCCCAGCACCCGGTAGCCGCGGGGGGCGACCGGGAAGTCGAGGGTGTTGAGCTTACGGTCGTAACCGAGCAGCTCGGCAAGCCGGCCGAAGTCGAGCACGTCCTCGTGCGGCAGCCGCGCTAGCGATTGCAGCACGGTGGCGAGGTTCTGCTCGGAGTCCTCGACCGAGTAGTCGCGGATCAAGGCGGACTTTTCTGCGGCGACGCCGATCATGGTCTCCTCCAGCTGCATCTCGATCAGCCGCCCCTCGGTGCCGAGCTCGACGATGTAGCGCTCGACCTCGACCGCCATTCGGGTAACCAGCTCGGCCCGCTGCAGAGCCGTGAGCGCGTCGTAGAGGTGGCCGCGACCCTCGAACTCGAGCACGGTGAGGCGCGTTGAAATCCCTTCCAGGCGGTCGCGGTACTTCTCCAGGGTGGCCAGGCCCTGGTTGGCCTTGGCCAGCACCGCGGGGATCTCCTGCAGTATGTACTTGGTGCCCTCGACGTAGAGGGAGACGACATCGCGGCGCTGGGAGATCGCGATCACCAGGGCCTCAGTCTGTTTGGAGACGCGCTCGGCGGTGCGGTGGCGGGTCCCGGTCTCGGCCGAGAGGATCGTCGGGTCCGGCATCAGCTGGACGTTGGCCCAGACGATCTTGGTCGCCTCGGCGTTGAGGACGATCGCCCCGTCCATCTTCGCCACCTGGTAGAGCATCGCCGGCGTGTAGTCGATGTCGAGGTTGATCCCACCCGAGAGCAGGTGGGAGATGTCCGCCGGATCGCCAACCACGATCAGGGCGCCGGTGCTGGCGTGGACGATGTTGTCGATGCCCTCGCGCAGGGAGCCGCCAGGTGCGACCACGTCAAGAGCCCTCAGCAGCCGGGGGTCCTGACGTTCCGCAAGCTCGTGAAGCTCATCCCCGGGCAGCGACGACATCTCCTCTAGGATGCCAAATTCCGCTCTAGAATGCGGTCTGCCAAACTCCTAGTGGACAGGTCGGGATGGACGGTGTCAAGCGACCTGATCACTCAACCCCGCGTCGACGGGACTATTTCCGACGATATGCATTGTTTTTAGCCCGTCGGCGGCTATAGGTGGAACCTGCGGTGGTGGCGGTGGTGCTGGAGCTGTGAAAGCTCGGGGTCGCCGGCGACCGCCGGGTCTGGCCCCGGCTGTTTTGGATCCCGAACATATGCCCACGTGAGCACAGCGCCGACGGCACAGAGCACCGCCAGCACCCAGGTCGCGCCGGCGATCGCTGCCGTGAAGGAGTCGCCGTCGCCGAGCAGGGCGTGGAAGACCGCGCCGCTGGCCGCGAGTGCGACGGTCCCGGCCATCACCCGGTCCATCGCAAGCACGCCGGAGGCGATCCCGACCTTCTCGGGCGGCATCGCCGCCATCGCCGCGGTCGACATCGGCGCGTAGACGAGGCCGAGCGCGATCCCGAACGACAGGAAGCCGGCGAGCAGGACCGCGTAGGAGCTGTCGGGGGAAATCTTGGTCAGCACGAGGAGCCCCGCAACGCCGCAGAGCATGCCGGCGGTCATCAGCACACGGGCGCCGAAGCGGGCGATCAGACGGCCCGAGAGCGGCGAGATGAAGACCATCGGCGCCGTGACCGGCAGAATCAGCAGGCCGCTGAAGACAGCGGAGTGGCCGCGCACGTCCTGCAGGTACTGCGGCTGGAAGAACATCAGTGCCCAGTAGCAGCCGACTAGGGCGAAAGCGGCCGCGCTGGCGCCGAAGTAGGGACCGTTTCGGAAGAGGGCGAAGTCAACGATTGGGCTGCCGACGCGGTGCTCGATGTGCCAGAAGCCGTAGAGGCAGAGGAGCGAGAGCAGCGCTAGACCGACGATCGCCGGCGCAGTCCAGACGCGCGCCTGGATCAACGCCAGGACCGCCGCGGTGAGGCCAACGCTGAGGGCCGCCAGGCCGGGGAGATCGAGGCGACGGCTCGAGCCAGGGTCCCTCGACTCGGGGGCGGCGAGGGCCGTGATCGCGACGCCGACCGCGACCACTGGAACGTTGATCCAGAAGATCGTTCGCCACTCGAGCTCGACCAGGGCGCCGCCGGCCAGCGGGCCGATCGCCAGCGCCAGGGCTGAGATCCCCGCCCAGATTCCGAGCGCGCGCGGCTGCTGCTCGGCGGGGAAGGCGTTGCAGACGATCGCCAGCGAGAGCGGCAGCATCGGCGCCGCGCCGATCCCCTGCAGGATGCGACCGGCGATCAGCACGTCCTCGTCAGGGGCGACGCCGCAGACGACGGAGCCGAGCCCAAAGAGGATCGCGCCCGCCAGGAACAACCGCTTACGGCCGAACATGTCGCCGAGCCGGCCCGCCGTGACGACGAAGACGGTGATCGAGAGCAAGTAGACGTTCATCACCCACTGCAGGCCGGTCGCGCTGGCGCCCACGTCGCGGCGGATGCTGGGCAGGGCCAACGCCACCACCGTGGAGTCGAGCATCAGCACGAAGAGGCCGGCGCAAGCGCCGGCGAGGGTCCACCAAGGACTCATCCGACTTTGACCCCCCTCTGGGGTGGTGAAAGTCGGCTGCGCCATGCGGGCAGGCTATGCGGCGACCAGGTCGCGAGCGGGGTCAATGCCCCAACGCTCGCCGACGGCGGCCAGCTCGGAGTCGAGTCGCCAGCGGTCGGGGCGCTCCTCCCCCTCATGCGCCGGGCTCGCCCCCTTCAACACCATGCAGCCCGTGTTGTCTCCGACCGCGCGGATCTCGGCCACCTCCTCCGCGCTCAACCGCTGCTCCGCAGGGAGCGCGGCCAGATCCGATCGCTGCTCCTCGATCGGCCTGCCGCCGGCCTCCTGGATCAGGGTCGGGACCACGCACTCGACCGCTGAATGGGAGAGGTTCCACTGGCAGGCCAGCTGGATCGTCGTCAGCCCGTGCCGCGCCCCGATCGGCGCGATCCGCTCCAGCTTCTCCAGTCCCGCCTCGATCCAGCCCTCGGGACGGAACGCCCGGTGATCGCCATGGGCCAACTCCATCCCTGGCTGCAGGTCGCCCCAGAAGAGGCCGCCGTAGTCGACGACGCGGGTGATCACCTTGACGCCGTGCTTCGCGGCCGCCTCCAGGCACAGCTCTCCGGGCCACGGCTCGAACGGGTTGAGGATGATCATCGCCCAGTCGATCCGCTCGCCGAAGCGCTCGAAGCAGGAGATCAGGTCGAGCGTAAAGCCGTTGGCAGGCCCAGGCGCGACGCCGATCTCCGCCGCCAGTCCCGCCTCGCGCAAGGCCGCCATGCCGTCCCACACCTGCTCGCTGGAGTAACCCGTGCGGTCGGGGTTGTGGAGCAGCAGCAGGTCGAAGCGCTCGACGCCGAGCCGCTCCAGACTCCGCTCCGCCGCCATACGCAGGTATCCCGAGTAGTCGCCGGGGCCCCGCAGCCGCGGATCCGTAAACCGCGGAAACCCCCGCGGCCCATCCCGCTCCCCCTCGTAGAAGTCGTGCCCGATTGCCCCCACGAGGCAGTAGTCATCCCGAGGAACGCCGTCCAGCGCGCGCCCCAGCACCCGATCCGCCTCGCCTTCGCCGTACGCATCGGCGGTCAGAACCGTGTCGATCCCCCCGCCCGGTCGCAGAAGCTTTTCCAGCCGCTCGACGCCGATCGTCTCGCCGAACCGCAGGAACCTGCCCCCGCTCCAAGTGCCTATCGCCGTGTGGCCAGGCCCGCGCATCTGCCGTGAACCATAGGGGTAGCTCGCGGTACCCCTAGGACTCAGCGTCGGCTGAACCGGAGTCGTCCATCTCGGACGGGGAGTCGTCGCCGGAATCACCCTGCTCGCCGTCGCGCTTGGCGCCGACGCCGACCTTCTCCGGCTCCTGCTTCGCCTTCTTCAGGGGCTTCTTTGGGGCGACGATGTGAAGCTTCAGCGGGCGGTCCTCCTCGTCGCCGGAGGCGTCGCGTTCGACGACCACGGTCGAGCCGGGGGCCATCTCGCCCTGGCGCAGGACCTCGTCGGCGAGCGGGTCCTCGATGTAGCGCTGGATCGCGCGGCGCAGCGGCCGAGCGCCCATCGAGGGGTCCCAGCCTTTCTCGACCAGGAGGTCCTTGGACTCGTCGGTCAGCTCCAGCTGCAACTCGTGCTCGGCGACCTGGACGCGGACCCGGTTGATCATCAGATCGATGATCTCCTTTACCTCGGCCTTGGCCAGCTTGTGGAAGACGATTACCTCGTCGATCCGGTTGAGGAACTCGGGCCGGAAGACTTTTTTCAGGTCGCTCATGATCCGGTTCTTCATGTCGTCGTAGGACATGCCGGTCTCGTCCGCGACGGTGAAGCCGATCGAGGTGTTCTTGGCGATCTCGGAGGCGCCGATGTTCGAGGTCATGATCACGATCGCGTTGCGGAAGTCGACCGTGCGGCCTTGGGCATCGGTAAGGCGCCCGTCCTCGAGGATCTGCAGGAGGATGTTGAAGACGTCCGGGTGCGCCTTCTCGATCTCGTCGAGCAGCAGCACGCTGTAGGGCTTGCGCCGCACGGCCTCGGTCAGCTGACCGCCCTCGTCGTAGCCGATGTATCCCGGCGGCGAGCCGACCAGGCGGCTGACCGCGTGCTTCTCCATGTACTCGGACATGTCGATCCGCACCAGCGCCTCCTCGTCGCCGAAGAGGAACTCGGCGAGGGTGCGGGCGAGCTCGGTCTTGCCGACGCCGGAGGGGCCGAGGAAGATGAACGAGCCCGCCGGTCGCTTCGGGTCCTTGATCCCGGCGCGAGAGCGACGAATCGCTTTCGAGACTGCCGTGATCGCGACCTCCTGGCCGATCACCCGCTTGTGCAGCTCCTCCTCCATGCGGATCAGCTTCTTGGTCTCGGCCTCGGTCAGTTTGAAGACCGGGATCCCGGTCCACATCGAGACGATGTCGGCGATCTCCTCTTCGCCGACGTCGGGCCGCTCTGAGCTGTCGCCCTCCG
Source organism: uncultured Solirubrobacterales bacterium (assembly GCA_963817945.1). Taxonomy (GTDB): domain Bacteria; phylum Actinomycetota; class Thermoleophilia; order Solirubrobacterales; family 70-9; genus VRUE01. Next base: position 254,079 of record CAWFQH010000005.1, read on the forward strand.
ACCACTCGTCTTCGAGCTGGCGCTTGCGCGTCGTCAGCTGGCGCTCTGTGTCGCGCAGGTTGGCCGCTTTCTCGAACTCCTGCGCCTCGATCGCGGCCTCCTTTTCACGCCGCGTCTTTTCCACTTCCTCCTCGAGGTCGCGGTAGACCGGCGGCGCGCTCATCGACTTGATCCGCATCCGCGAGGCGGCCTCGTCGATCAGGTCGATCGCCTTATCGGGCAGGAAGCGGTCGGAGATGTAGCGGTCGGCCAGCTCGGCGGCGGCCTCCAGCGCGTCATTGGTGATGTTGACGCGGTGGTGCTGCTCGTAGCGCTCGCGCAGTCCCTCGAGGATCTTGACCGTGTCCTCGACCGAGGGTTGGTCGACTTTGATCTGGGCGAAGCGGCGCTCCAGCGCCGAGTCGCGCTCCAGGTATTTGCGGTACTCGTCAAGCGTGGTGGCGCCGATCGTCTGCAGCTCGCCGCGGGCCAGCGCCGGCTTGAGGATCGAGGCGGCGTCGATTGCCCCCTCGGCGGCACCGGCTCCAACTAGATTGTGGAGCTCGTCGATGAAGAGGATGATGTCGCCGCGCTGGGTGATCTCTTTCATCACCTTCTTGAGGCGCTCCTCGAACTCGCCGCGGTACTTGGAGCCGGCGACCAGCGCCGCCAGGTCGAGCGTGTAGATCTGCTTGTTCTTCAGCAGTTCCGGCACCTCGCCTTTGTTGATCCGGGCGGCCAGCCCCTCGACCACGGCCGTCTTGCCGACCCCTGGCTCGCCGAGCAGCACCGGGTTGTTCTTGGTGCGCCGAGAGAGGATCTGCATGATCCGCTCGATCTCGGTTTCGCGACCGATCACCGGATCGAGCTTGCCCTCCTCGGCGAGCTTCGTCAGGTTGCGGCCGAACTGATCGAGCAGTTTTGAAGATTTCTTGCCGCTGCCCTCTCCCTGGCCTCCGCCGCCACCCCCCTGGCGGCGGCCTCCAGGGCCCGACAGCATGCGGATCACCTCGTTACGGATCTTGTCCGAGTCGGCATCGAAGTCGAGCAGGATGCGCGCGGCGACCCCCTCGTTCTCCCGCACCAGGCCGAGCAGAATGTGCTCGGTGCCGATGTAGTTGTGGCCGAGCGAAAGCGCCTCCCGCAACGCCAGCTCGAGCACCTTCTTGGCGCGCGGCGTGAACGGGATCTGACCGGAGGTGACCTCCTCGCCCGAGCCAACGATCCGCACGACCTGCGAGCGGACGCGCTCGGTGGTGATGTCGAGAGACTCGAGCACGCGGGCGGCCAGGCCCTCCTCCTCGCGCAGCAGGCCGAGCAGGATGTGCTCAGTCCCGATGTAGTTGTGTTTGAGCGTCCTGGCCTCTTCCTGGGCCAGGACCACGACCTGCCGGGCGCGCTCAGTGAATCTCTCGAACAAAGGGCTTCCTCTTCCTCAACCTCTCACTTAATCGAAACGCAGTTGCTGGTCGGAAGTACCGCAGACGCCCGTCGGGTGCCGGGAGGCGTCCATGTCTCTAGGAGAGGATACCGAGACCGAGCAACCGGCCCTGGGCCCCTGATTACCGCTGATAGCGGCTTTTTAGGCACTGTTTGAGCCGCAGTGGAGGTAGCCGAGCGTGATCTTGGTCAATGACGGAGCAGCGTTTCAGGCGCGCATTGCCGGGAACAGGATCACTTCGCGCAGGCTGCGGGCACCACCGAGGACCATCGCCAGGCGGTCGATCCCCAGCCCTACGCCACCGGTGGGCGGCATGCCGTGCTCGAGCGCCTCGACGAAGAGCTCGTCGTAGGGCTGCGCCTCCTCGTCGCCCCGTGCCAGCTCAGCCGCTTGCTGCTCGAACCGACGCCGCTGCTCATCAGGGTCGTTCAGCTCGCTGAAGGAGTTGGCGATCTCCATGCCGCCGATGAAGGCCTCCCAGCGCTCGACTACCCTCTCCTCCGAGCGGTGCGCCTTGGCGAAGGGCGAGAGCTCCGCCGGATAGTCGAGGAGGAAGGTCGGCTGAACCAGCTCCGGCTCGACCGACTTGGAGACGAGGCCGTCGACGAGCTTGCCCCAGCCCTCTGCGGGATCGGGCTCGCTCCCCATCGCCGCGGCCAGCGACTCGCGGGTCGGGTGCGAGCCGATGTCGATTCCGGTTCGCTCCTCGATCGCCTCGCGCAGGGTCCGCCGCCGCCACGGCGGCGCCAGATCGATCTCCACCCCATCGCGCTCGACCTTGGTCGTGCCCAGCACCCGCTCGGCGACTTCCGCCACCATCAGCTCCAGGTCGTGAGCGGTCTTGCCGTAGTCGGCGTATGCCTCGTACCACTCCAGCATCGTGAACTCGGGGTTGTGCTTGTGGGAGACGCCCTCGTTGCGGAAATCCTTGCCCAGCTCGTAGACGCGGTCGATGCCGCCAACGACGAGCCGCTTCAGGTAGAGCTCGGTCGCGATCCGCAAGTAGAAGTCGCGGTCGAGGGCGTTGTGGTGGGTGACGAACGGACGCGCCAGTGCGCCGCCGTAGAGGGGCTGCAGCACCGGAGTCTCGACCTCGACGAAGCCGTGCTCGTCGAGCCAGCGGCGGACCTCGCCCACCGTGCGGGCGCGCAGGGCGAAGAGGCGGCGGCTCTCCTCGTTCGCCATTAGGTCGAGCTCGCGCTGGCGGTAGCGGGTCTCAACGTCCTCGAGCCCGTGAAACTTGCCGGGCGGCGGCCGCAGGCTCTTCGCCAATAGCCGCCAACGGTCGATCGCCAGCGACAGCTCGCCGCCACGCCGCGTCGCCAGCGCCGTCCCCTCGACGCCGACGATGTCGCCGATGTCGAGATGGACGAGCAGTTCGAAGGCGTCGGCCCCCAGCAGGTCCTCGCGAGCGTGCAGCTGGATCTGACCGCCGCCGTCGCGGATGTCGAGGAAAGCCGCCTTGCCGTGGCCGCGCCGGGCGACGATGCGACCCGCGACGCGATGCCGCGAGTCGGTTTCGGCACCGGCGGCTAGCCCCTCGTGCGCGGCGCGCACCTCCGCGATCTCCTCCCGTTCGCCGAACTCGTGTGGGAACGGCTCGATCCCGGCATCCCTCAGGCGTTCGAGCTTCTCACGCCGGTCACGCAAAACATCCGAGAGTTCTCGTTTTTCATCCACGTTCTGAGAGTGCGAGAAAGCAAGTAGTTCGGGGGAAGCAGGCCGCAGCCACGAGCGAGCCTATTCCAATAGGTGAGCGAGGGGCGAGGACCGATGACCCCGAAATACGCCGCTTTCCCGCGCTCTCAGGCGGACTCGATCTTCGTGATTTTGAATTTCTTCTTCGGCCCGCGGGGGACCTCGACGGTCACGACGTCGTTGCGCTTGTGGCCGATCAGGGCTTTGCCGATTGGCGACTCGTTGGAGAGCTTGTGTTCGGCCGGGTTGGCCTCGGTCGAGCCGACGATCTGGAATTTCTGCGAGTCGCCCGATTTCTGGTCCTTGACGTGGACGATCGAGCCGAAGGTCACCTCGTCGGTGCTGACTTCCTTCTCGTCGATCACGGTGGCACGGCGTAGCCGCTCTTCAAGCTGGGCGATCCGCTGCTCGAGCAGTGCCTGCTCGTTCTTGGCGTCGTCGTACTCGGCGTTCTCGGAGATGTCGCCGAACTCGCGGGCTTCCTTGATCCGCGCGGCGACCTCACGCCGTTTTGCGGTCGAGAGGTGCTCGATCTCCTCTTTGAGCTTCTCGAGACCTTCGGGGGTGATTACGGCCTGCCGAGTCACTGTCACTGCCCTCGCTTCGGTTGCTGGACGGGGAATTGCTCCCAAATCGAAAAAACGCCCGGATGCGAGGGCTTGCGCCACCCACACCAGGGCCGGACGGCGCGTGATTATAGCGAGGGGGTGAGACCGGCACTCAGAGGAATTTGCGCCGTGATCAGGTCTCTCGCGCGGGGCAGGTCGGCACTGCGCTGAAGCTCCTCCGCGATCTCCGGCGGAGCGTCCAGCGCGGCCGTGTACCAGGGGTAGAACTTGCGCAGGTAACGGCTGGCGCGGTCGGCGCCGAGGTGCTCCTCCGCCCGGTCGATCGTCCACAACAGCTCCGCCGCAACCTCCTCGCGGGAGGGCGGCTCAGCCCGGCGCCCGGTCAGCTCCTCGAATAACCAGGGGTTGCCGAGCGAGCCGCGAGCGATCATCACCGCGGCGGCGCCGGACTCTTCGTAGGCGCGCCGCGCGGCCGGAGCGCTGTCGAGCCCGCCGGAGACGATCACCGGCACGTCGATCCGCTCGACCAGCTCGCGCGTCAGCGCGTAGTCGGGAGTGCCCTTGTGGCCGACGGTGGCGGCCCGGGGGTGGAAGCCGATCGCGGCGACCCCTCCCTCCTCAGCGAGGCGGACCGCGAGGTCGAAGCCGGAGCGGTCGCCTGGCCTCAACCCGGAACGGATCTTTACCGTCACCGGCCGGCCACCCCCCTCGGCGGCGCCACGGGCTAAGGCGAGCGCCAACTCGGGATCGCTCAACAGCTCGGCGCCGGCGCCAGTCCTGCGCACCTTGCGCACCGGACAACCCATGTTGATGTCGATCAGGTCAGCACCGGCCTCGACGGCGATCGCGGCGCCGGAGCGCATCACGTCGGGGTCGTGGCCGAACAGCTGCACCGAGACTGGGTGCTCGTCGGGGTGGATTCGCATCAGCTCGCGCAGGGTGCGCTCGTTGCGGTGATGCAGTCCGAAGCTGGAGATCATCTCCGAGACCGCGAGGCCCGCCCCGTGCCGCTTCGCCTGCAGGCGCACGAACCAGTTGCCGATCCCGGCCAGGGGCGCGAGCAGCACCCGGTTGGCGATTTCGACGTCGCCGATGCGGAAGGGATCAGTCAGCTGGGGGCGTGTTTCGCTCATGGATGAGACGCAGGCCCTTCAGGGTAAGCATCTCGTCCACCTCGTCGATCGTCTCCGTGAAGGGGACGATCGACGAGGCGAGCCCGCCGGTGGCCAGCAGGCCGACCTCGCCCAACTCGTCTTCGATGCGGCGCACGACCCCGTCGATCAGCCCGGCAAAGCCGAAGACGACGCCGGACTGGATCGCCGCGCGGCTGGAGCGGCCGATCGCGGTCTCCGGCTCGGCCAGTTCGATGCGGGGGATGCGCGCGGCCCGCTCGACCAGCGCGGTCAGCGAGATCTCCAGGCCGGGAGCGATCGCGCCGCCGAGGTAATCGCCGGCCTCCGAGACAGCATCGAAGTTGATCCCGGTCCCGAAGTCGACGACGACGCAGGCTTTGCCGAAGCGCTCGTAGGCGGCGACGGCGTTGACGAGGCGGTCGGCGCCGACCTCGAGCGGGTTGTCGATCCGGATCGGCATCCCGGTCTTCACCCCGGGCCCGATCGTCAGACACTCGGCGTCGAGGTAACGCTCGGTCAGCTGCTCGTACTGGGCGCCGAGCGGCGGCACGACCGAGGAGACGCAGACCGCGTCGAGGTCGGCGAAGCTCATCCCGCTGAGGGCAAGCATGCCGGCGATCCGCTCGGCCAACTCGTCGCCGGTGGCGCCGGCGCGGGTCTGGAAGCGCCAGTGCTCGGCCAGTCGCTCACCCTCGAAGGCGCCGAGGTGGGTCTGGGTGTTGCCGACGTCGACCGCGAGAAGCATCGGTTGGCGATTATGCTGCCCGACATGGACGCGCGGCTTTACGTCATCCCCGCTTCGCACCCGAGCATCTGCTCGGAGCTGATGCTGAAGCACAAGGGCATCGACTACAGGCGGCGCGACCTGATCCCGGTCGTCTCCAAGCTGGTCGTGCGCGGCGCCGGCTTCCCGCGCAACACGGTGCCGGCGATGAAGCTCGACGGCAACCGAATACAGGGCTCGCGCGAGATCGCGCGCGAGCTGGAGCGCCTGCGTCCAGAGCCGCCGCTCTTCCCTGCCGACCCCGAGCAGCGGGCCAAGGTCGAGGAGGCGGAGCGGTTTGGCGACGAGCAGCTCCAGCACCCAATTCGGCAGATCCTCTGGTGGGGGATCAAGAAGGACCGGGCGCCGCTGCGCAGCTACTCAGAAGGAGCGCGGCTGGGGATCCCGGTCGGCCTCGCGGTGAAGACCGGCGCCCCGATCGTCGCCCTTTCCGCCCGCTTCAACGAGTCGACCGACGAGAACGTTCGCCGGGACCTCACGGCGCTGCCCGGCCTGCTGCAGACCGTCGATGAGTGGATCGAGGCCGGGATCCTAAACGGCGAGCAGCTCAACGCCGCCGACTTCCAGATCGCTCCGAGCATTGGTCTGGCAATGACGCTGGACGACCTGCGGCCGCTGATCGAGAAGCGGCCCGCCGGCGAGCTGGCGAAGCGGGTCGTCCCGGACTACCCGGGCAAGATGCCACCGGTCCTGCCGCCGGCGTGGCTGCAGCCGTTGCGCAGCGAGCCGGCCACCGCCTGACGCCTCACGGCGTAGCTCGGGAAGGGCGATCGCATCCGTCCGGCCGGGAACATAGCTTGGCGCAGATGGCGACTCGATCCGTACCCAAAAGCCGACCATCGAGCACGAGCAGCCAACGCACCGAGCCCGAAGTCGAGCGACCAGAGCTCGTCATCGGCTTCGTTGGTGCAGCCGGGACGAACTTGCATGCCGCGACCGAACAGGTGACCGCCAGCCTGGGCCAGTATGGCTACCGCGTCGAGTGCGTCCGGCTCAGCGAGCTGATGCGCAAGGTCCAGGGGGGAGAGTTCCTGGCCGATATCGAGCGGGAGGACCAGCGAGTCCTGCAACACATGGATGCGGGCGATGCGATCCGCCATCAGGCGGATCGGAACGACGCCGTCGCGGGTTTGGCCGTGGTGGAGATCGCGGACTACCGGGCGGAGCAGTGCGAAGGAAACGAAGCCGTGGAGACGGTCTTCGTCTTGGATTCACTCAAGCATCCAGCCGAGGTTGCATCGATGCGCCGGATCTACGGCGATCGCTTCATCCTGATCTCCGTCCACTCGCCGACCTCGGCGCGTCGCGAGGCACTCACTTTGAAGGTCGGAAAATCCTACGGCAGGCCAGACCAGGCGAGCAGATTTCTAACGGTGGTCGACAAGATCATGGGGCGGGATGAGCACGACGACCAGCACGGGTTCGGACAAAACGTGCGCGACGCGTTCGTCGAGGGGGACGTGTACGTCTCAACCGAAAACGCCGCAAAGCTCGCCGATGGGATCTCTCGTTACCTCGATCTCTTCTTCGGGAATCCGTTCCTGACTCCCACGAGGGACGAGTACGCGATGTTCCAAACGCACGCTGCGGCGCTGCGCTCGGCCGATCTCAGCCGGCAGGTCGGTGCTGCAATCTGCACCGCGGACGGGGAGATCGTCGCCGTCGGCTGTAACGAGGTACCGAAGGCGTTCGGAGGCCAGTACTGGCCGGGAGACGAGCCGGACAGGCGGGATTACGAACTCGGCTATGACTCCAATGTCAAGTACCGCGATCGAGCACTGACCGAGGCCTTCGATCAGCTGAACGCAGACCGGCAAATGGGCGACGGCGTCAGCGTCGAGGACTTCATGTCGTCCTTGAGCGGGACTAGGCTCGCAAGCATCACCGAGTTTGGCCGTACCGTGCACGCCGAGATGGCCGCTCTGCTCGATGCGGCGCGACGGGGAGCGTCAGTCGACGGCAAACGGCTCTTCACGACCACCTTCCCTTGCCACAACTGCGCTCGCCACATCATCGGTGCCGGAATCAGAGAGGTCGTATTCAGAGAGCCGTATGAGAAGAGCCTCGCGGGCGAGCTGCACTCAGACGCGGTCCTGGTAGACCCCAAAGACCCCGACGACAAGAAGGTGACCTTTAATCGATTCCTCGGAGTGGGGCCGCCGCAGTACCTGGATCTCTTCACGATGACCAAACGCAAGGACGCGGACGGAAACAGGGTTGAGTGGGAGAGCAACGGCGTCGCCTCGCCTGATCAAATCCACCGCCGGGTACCTGGCTAACGAGGAGGACTTCCTCGACGACTTTCGCAGCTCAATGGAATCCGTCGACCTAAGTGACCTGTCGACGCAGAAAGGGGATTGAAATGGCAGTACTAAGCGAATGGCTAGAGCGGGGCTTCGAAAGAGCTCGCGCGAACATTGAAGCTCGACCCGATCATCTCAAGCCGGCCAAATACCGCAAGGTGTCGGGGACGGCCACCGCCTCCACCGCCACCAAGAAGCGGAGCACGAGGGCAAAGGCCAAAGCGGCCTAGGCAAGACTCCCATCCCTCGCAACGCGCTGGCCCGGACCGAGTGCGGCGAGGGCGTCCGCGAGGCGGCTGCCGTCCGGCAGCTCGAGCTCCGGGTCGAGCTCGAGCAGGGGTGCGAGGACGAAGCGGCGGCTGACGACCTCGGGGTGCGGCAGGGTGAGGCGCTCGGTGGACAGCTCGAGGTCGCCAAGCAGCAACAGGTCGATGTCGAGCGGGCGCGGGCTGTGACGGGAGGCCGCGATCATGCGGCCCTGCTCGACCTCGATCGCCTTGCAGACTTCAAGCAGCCGCTCCGGCTCTAGCTCAGTGCGGACGCGAATCGCGGCGTTGAGGAAGTCGGGCTGGTCGAGCACCTCGCCGACCGGTTCGGTCTCGTAGACCGAGGAAACAGCCTCGACCTCCACCCCGTGCAGCGGAAGGGCGGCGATCGCCGCGCGCAGGTGCTCGATCCGGTCGCCGACGTTCGATCCCAGTCCCAGATAGCCGATTCGGTCGTGCCGCGACTTAGCGGCCATATGCGTCGTCAATCCGCGGCACTTCCCTCAGGCCTCGTCCTCGTCTTCGCCCTCTTCCTCCGTGCGTTCCTGGGTGACCTCGACGCCAACCTCCTGAATCGCTAGGGGCAGCGGCGGCTCCGGCTTGGCAGCGCGAACGCGGACCGATTCACACCCGTAGCGTTCGATCAGCCGCTGGCCGACCACCTGCGCAAGGCGCTCCAAAGTCCGGTAGCTGCGCTCGGTGGCGGCGAGGGCGACGATGTCGCAGACCTCGCCATAGTCAATCGTGTCCTCGACCCGATCGGTGAGGACGGCGTCGCAGTCGGGGACGTCAAAAGAAAGGTCGAACTCGAGCCGCTGGCCGACCTCGCGCTCGGCCTCACTAACACCATGGTGGGTGTAAATGGAGAGGCTGCGCAGGTCGATCTCTACCCGCGACTCGATCCCGTTCCCGTTCGGCTCGTCCATCACAAAGTTTCGCGCTTCGCTCGCGGCGCGAAGAACCAGATATGCACGCTTGTTCGCTCCGCGCTCATTGCGGTGAACCTAGCCGATGGACAGCCCCCGCAACGCTGTGAGATCGTGAAGCCGATGGGCGAGCAGGTCACGATCGACAGCCGCTTCCGCGGGCCAGCCGACAGCGGCAACGGCGGTTACTCCTGCGGGATCCTGGCCAACTTCGTCGATCCGCGCTCGGCTCAGGTGACGCTGCGCCTACCGCCGCCGCTAGACCGGCCGTTGGCCATGGAGGTGGGCGATGACGCAACCGCGACGATGCGCGACGGCGATGCCGTCGTCGCCGAAGCGCACGCGATCGATGAGCTCGAGCTGGAGATCCCGGTCCCGATCAACGTCGATGATGCGGCCGCCGCACGGGCGGCATCGCCGATGCAGCACAACCATCCCTATCCGGAGTGCTTCGTCTGCGGGCCCGGCCGGCAGCCGGGAGATGGGCTGCGGGTCACCTGCGGCCCGGTTGGCAACGACATGGTCGCCTCGCCCTGGGAGGTCGACGGGACCGTATTGGTCGAGGACGAAGTGCCGCCGGAGATCGTCTGGTCGGTGCTCGATTGCCCCGGGGGGATCTCGGGCATGCTGCTACCGGACCTCGGTCAGTCGGTCCTCGGTCGCATAACCGCGCGCATCTATGGCCGTATCGAGCCGGGGACGACCTACGTGGCTGTCGGTTGGCCGATCGGCCGCGAGGGACGCAAGCTCGACGCCGGCTCGGCGATCTTCTCGGAAGATGGCGACGTCCTCGCGCACGCTCGCGCGACCTGGATCGAGCTGAGGACCTAGGTCCGAACGCTGAGGACCGCGGCGGCGACCTTCAGCGCCTGCGCCGCCTCGCGAACGTCGTGGATGCGGATGACGTCGGCGCCGTCCGCGGCGGCGAGAACAGACGAGGCGATCGTGCCACCGATCCGGTCGCCGACCTCGGAGCCATCGATCTTGCCGATGAAGCTCTTGCGGGAGGTGCCGACGACCACGGGCCTCCCAAGCTCGCGCAGCTCGCCGAGACGGCGCAGCAGCTCGAGGTTGTGCCCGAGGGTCTTGCCGAAGCCGATGCCGGGATCGAGCCAGATCCGCTCCTCCGGGACGCCGGCGGCGACAGCGGCCTCCGTCCGCTCGACGAGAAAGGCCTTGACGTCGTCGACGACGTCCTCGTAGCTCGGGTTCGCCTGCATCGTCCGCGGGTCGCCCTGCATGTGCATCAGGATCAGCCCGACATCGCGCCCAGCGCACAGCTCCGCGATCTCGGGATCGCCTAGCAGCGCCGTGACGTCGTTGACGATCGCCGCGCCGGCGTCGAGCGCCGCCTCCGCCACCTCCACCTTCGACGTATCGATCGAGACCGTGTGCCCCCCCGCGGCCAGCGCGGCGATGACCGGCTCCGTCCGCCCACGCTCCTCCTCGGCGCTGACCTCCGCCGCCCCCGGCCGCGTCGATTCGCCGCCCACATCAAGAATCTCCGCCCCGTCCCGCGCCAACTCCTCACCGTGCGAGATCGCCGCCTCCGCATCGAGGTACAGCCCCCCATCGGAGAACGAATCTGGCGTCACGTTCACCACGCCCATCAGCTTGGAATTCATACGGGGAAGTATCGCCAGCTTCCGAGAGGGGGCGATGGGCGCCCCTCGAACGGGCGGATACTCAAAGTGCCGGGCTAATTAGCCCGGCACTTGTCCGGGCGAGGGGCGCCCATCGCCCCCACTAGCCAGCGTCGCTACCCGCGAACCCAGGCCGCGGGCGCGGCGACGGTCGCGGCGCTTTGCCCCGCTCCGGCTTGGCCGGCTCCGCTGGCGGCTCGACCGGCTCCGCCTCCTCCTCGTCGTCGGCGAACACCTCCTCGACGGGCTTGCCGTCGAGCAGGGCGACGAACTGCTCGGCGTCGATCGTCTCGCGCTCGAGCAGGATGTGCGAGATGTTGTCCAGCTCGCCTCGCTTGTCGTTGAGCAGGTCCTTGGCGGTCTGGTGGGCGGCCTCGACGATGCGGCGGATCTCGTCGTCGATCTCGCGGGCGATCTCGTCGGAGTAGTCCGGCTCGGCGGAGAACTCGCGGCCGAGGAAGGGCTGGCCCCTGTCGTGGCCGAAGACGCGCGGGCCGAGGCGCTCGGACATGCCGAAGCGCATCACCATCCGCTTCGCGGTCTCGGTCACCTTCTCGAGATCGTTGGAGGCGCCGGTGGTGATCTCGCCGAAGACGATCTCCTCGGCGGCGCGGCCGCCGAGGGTCATCGCCATCGTGTCGGTCAGCTCGGCGCGGCTGGTCAGGAACTTGTCTTCGGTCGGCAGGCTGATCGTGTAGCCGAGCGCCTGGCCGCGGCTGATGATCGAGATCTTGTGGACGGGGTCGCAGTTGGGCAGCAGATGGCCGACGATCGCGTGGCCGAGCTCGTGGAAGGCGGTGATCAGGCGCTCCTTCTCGCTCATCACACGGGTCTTCTTCTCGGGCCCGGCGATCACCCGCATGATCCCCTCCTCCAGCTCGTGCATCGAGATCTCGCGGCGGCCCTGGCGGGCGGTCAGCAGCGCCGCCTCGTTGATCAGGTTGGCGAGGTCGGCGCCGGTGAAGCCAGGCGTCTGGCCGGCCAGCGCGTCGAGGTCGATCGCCTTGGCGAGCGGCTTGCCCCGCGTGTGGACCTCGAGGATCTTCTTGCGGCCCTTGCGGTCGGGGCGGTCGACGACGACCTGGCGATCGAAGCGGCCGGGCCGTAGCAGCGCCGGGTCGAGGATGTCAGGCCGGTTGGTGGCGGCGATCAGGATGATGTTGTCTTTCATCTCGAAGCCGTCCATCTCGACGAGCAGCTGGTTCAGGGTCTGCTCGCGCTCGTCATGACCGCCGCCCATGCCGGCGCCGCGGTGGCGGCCGACGGCGTCGATCTCGTCCATGAAGATGATGCAGGGCGAATTCTGCTTGGCCTGCTCGAAGAGGTCGCGGACGCGGCTGGCGCCGACGCCGACGAACATCTCGACGAAGTCCGAGCCGGAGATCGAGAAGAAGGGCACGCCGGCCTCACCGGCGACTGCGCGCGCGAGCAGCGTCTTGCCGGTCCCGGGCGGTCCGTAAAGGAGCACGCCCTTGGGGATGCGGGCGCCCAGCGCCTGGAATTTCTTCGGGTTCTCCAGGAACTCCTTGATCTCGTGCAGCTCCTGCACCGCCTCGTCGACGCCGGCGACGTCGCGGAAGGTGATTTTCGGCGCGTCGACCGACATCCGCTTCGCTTTCGATTTGCCGAAGTTCATGACGCGGGAGCCGCCGCCCTGCATCTGGTTCATCAGGAAGATCCAGAAGCCGAGGAAGAGGACGAAGGGCAGGATGTAGGTGAGCAGCGAGAGCAAGCCATTGCCGCCGGTCCCCTTGACGGTCGTGTCGACACGGCCTTTCTCGAGCGCGGCGAGCAGGCTCCCCTCGGTGTAGGGCAGGTAGCCGGTCGAGAACTTGTCGCCGTTCGTCTGCTCTACGTCGAGCGTGTTGTCCTTCGTGTTGACGGTGACCTTCTCGATCTGCCCTTTGGCGATCAGGCCCGTCTTCGGCGCTACCAGCTGGTTGTAGGAGGGCGGCTCTTTGCCCGAGTCGGTGCTGATCACCTTCTGGGCGACGAAGGCAAGGATCACCACCAGCAGGATCGGGAAAGCCGCGCTTTTGAAGAAACGCCTCACAGGGAAAAATCAGCGTACCAGGGCTATTTCGGCGCCTAGCCAGCTGTCCGGAGCGGTCACTCTTCCTGCAAGGCGGCGACGTAGTCGAGGTTGCGGTGGCGCTGGGCGTGGTCGAGGCCGTAGCCGACGGCAAAGCGGTTGGGGATGCGGAAGCCGACGTATCGTGGCTCCAGATCGACGCGGAGCCGCTCCGGCTTGATCAAGAGGGCGCAAACCTCCAGCGAAGCGGGGGCGCGCGCTTTCAGGTTCCGCATCAGATACTGGAGCGTGAGCCCCGAGTCGATGATGTCCTCGACGATGAGGACGTGGCGGCCTTCGATCGGCGCGTCGAGGTCCTTGAGGATGCGGACTACGCCCGAGGAATCGGTCTGGGAGCCGTAACTGGAGACCGCCATGAAGTCGATCTCACAGGGCACGGTGAGGTGGCGCATCAAATCGGCGAGGAAGATCACCGCGCCCTTGAGGACGCCGATCATGAAGAGGTCGCGGCCCTCGTAGTCGGCGCTGATCTGGGCCCCGAGCTCGGAGACGCGTTGCTGCAGGTCCTCGCCGGAGACGAGGGTCTCGCCGATCGGCTCGCCGGTCATCGGGACTTCACGGCCGGCAGTCTATGGGGGACGTGGGCGCAGTTAACCACCGTATGGGTGGTCAAGTGAGCTCACGTCCGCTCAGCGCTCGGCGCGGAGGACGCCGCGCTCGGCGATCGCGCGAACGCCGCCGCCGAGATCGAGCATTGCGGTGCCCGTGCGGCGCAGGCCCGCGACCTCCTCCGCGTGGTTGGCGGCCCCGGCGACGGGACGGCCGGCGGCGCGGTCGGCGAGCTGCTGGACGACGAGGCGCCGCAGCGGCGTCGGCAGCTCGGCGAGGCGGTCGAGCTCGATCGTTCCCCGCGGCGAGCCATTGGACGCGTCGAGCTCGGCGGAGACGAGGGCGTCGAGGACCTCTGCCTCGTCACGCAGGAGAGCAGCGGTGCGGAGGACATTCTGGGCCGCCGCCGGGTGCACCTCGGCGAGCGCTGCAGCCAAGCCGTGGCGGACGCGGTTGCGTGCGTAGGAGAGCTCGGCGTTGCTCGAGTCGTCGCGCCACTCCAGCCCCCGCTCCTCGCAATACGCCGTGGTCTGCTCCCGAGTGAAGCCGAGCAGGGGCCGGACCAGCTTGCCGTCGCTGGGCCGCATGCCGAGCAGGGCGCGGCGGCTGGGAGAGGAGGCGAGGCGGTAGAGAATCGTCTCCACCTGATCGTCAGCGGTGTGGCCGGTGGCGATCAGGCCGTCGGCCGCTGCGAGCCGCGCTGCCGCCGCGTAACGCGTGTCGCGCGCCCATGCCTGCAGGTTGCCGGGCCCCTCCGGCCGGCGCGGGCACTCGATCTCCAGCGCCACGCCGAGCCGCTCGCAGAGCACCGCGCAGTGCGCCTGGTCCTCGTCGGCGTCGTCGCGCAAGCCGTAGTTGACGTGAAGGGCGGTGACCGCCTCCGGTCCTAGTAGGTGCGCTGCGAGGTCGACGAGGCAGACCGAGTCCCGCCCGCCCGAGAGCATCGCCACCACCGACGATCCCACCGGCAGCGTCCCCCCCTCGCGCAACGCGCTTAACATCCGGTCGCTCTCCATATAAGGAAGTGTTGCGCGGACGTGCTCCCACTTGACCCACCATATGGGTGGTCAGCCGGGGGCACGTGGGTCAAGACCCGGCGGCGCGCACTGCATATAGGGGCGTGGCGGCGGGGAAGCCCTTCAGGTTGACCTCGCCGATCGCCTCGCAGGCGAGGCCGCGACCGGAAAGCGAGTCGGCAACGCTGTCGGTGACCAGCACCTCGCCGGCGTGAGCGCGGCCGACGACGCGATGGACGAGGTTGACGTGGGTGCCAAAGTAGTCGCCGTCGCGGTAGACGGCGTCGGCATAGTGGATGCCGACGCGGGGCCGCGGGCGGTGCGGGAAGCGGTCCAGCAACGCAACCGCCCACTCGGCCAGGGAGCCGGGGTCGCGCGAGACGACCATCACCTCGTCGCCGATCGTCTTCACGATCGTCGCCTCGGGTGGCATCGTCGCTTCCACCGTCTCGACGAAGTTCTCGACCACGTCGAGCGCCTCCAGGTCCCCCTCCTCCTCGGTGTAGCGGGTGAAGCCGGTGAGGTCGATGAAGCAGAGGGTGACCGGGACGCGGCCGATCTGCGAGCCGGCCGCCTCCAGATCGGCCTCCATGTGGCCGACGACGTCCTGCTCGAGGAAGTAGCGCAGGTAGCGCGTGTGCAGGTAGTCGGTCAGCGGCGCCGCCAGCGGCAGCATGTCGGCCGCCAGTCCCCCCATTTCCTCGGCGATCTCGAGCTCCGGCAAGGCGTCGCGGATCATCGGCTCGTGGACGTAGAGATGGAAGAGACGCACCTCGGCGTCGGCGATGCGGCGCATCGATTGCACGTAGACGCGGACGAGCTGCAGGAAGGCAACGAGGGGGAAGCCGGCGGCAAGGACGCGGGCACAGTGGCGCAGCGCAATGACGTCCTCGGGCCCGAGCAGGCGCTCGCGCTCGAGCGGGGTGCCGAGGATCACCAGGATGCGCTCGATCAGCTCTGGCTCCAACCCGGTCTCGCGCGCGACCTCCTCGACGGTTACCCGCTCCTCGGTGCCCGGGAAGAGCTCCTCGACGAATCCGAAGGCGAGCCTGCCCTCGCGACCGGCTTGCTTCAACTCCTCCAGCGAGTGGCCGCGCTCGCGCATCCGCGCCACCACCCGCGCCTGCGCAGCGGCCGCAGCCGTCCAGCGCCCCCGCCGGACCGGCACGATCTTCTCCTCCGCCCACCGCTTCAGGGTGCTTGCGGAAACCCCCGATCGGCGGGAAGCCTCGCTGAGAGAGATCCGTTCATCGGCCGCCATAGGAGCCCGAGGCTAGCCCCCATCCCTGACAGCTGGGAGGGAAGGGTGACCGGGCGGGCTCCCGGGAGCAGCGACGTCCGCCGCTCGGGCGGGTGGCACGAGGCAAGGGGGGCCGAGGACGCCCTCGCCCGCAGTGCCCCCCTTGCCTCGTGACAGGACCCGCCCGCCGCAAGCGAACGTGGCTACGCCGGAATCTCCTCCTCCGAATGAGCCTGGAGGACCTCCTCTCCACCCTCGCCGGTGCGGATGCGGATCGCTTCCTCGACCGGCAGGACGAAGATCTTGCCGTCGCCGACTTCTCCCGTGCGGGCGTGCTTGAGGATCGTCTCCACGACCAGCGGCTTGTCTTTGTCCTCGACCACCACCTCCAGCTTCAGCTTCGGACGGACGTTGACGGTCAGGGTCGAGCCCCGGTAGCGCTCGACTATGCCTTTCTGGCGGCCCGAGCCCTTGGCCTCGCTGATCGACAGGGAGGGGAACCCCCTGTCGAGCAGCTCGGCCCGGATCGGCTCGAACGCCTCGTGCCGGATGAACGCTTCTATCTTCTTCATGCGCTCACACCTCCACTCGCGACGGCTCGGTCGCCGTCATCTGGGCTGGCGACGCCGCCGGAATCGGGGCGCCCCTGCCGATCGTGCTCGGCAGGCCGGTCGAGTACTCCGGCTGCGGGATGAACTGCTCCGGGTACCCGTACATGCCGTGCGAGCTGATGTCCAGCCCCGCTTCCTCCTCCTCGTCGGAGACGCGCAACCCGATCGTTGCCTTGATCATGGCGAAGGTCGCGAAGGAGATCGCGAAGACGACGACGAAGGTGAAGGCGACGGCCAGTCCCTGCACTCCCAGCTGCCCGAACGTTGCGCTGAACGGAACGTCGTCGAACAGGGAGTACCAGACGCCCGGCGCCGCCCCTTCGACGATCAGCCGCGGCGAGGCGAAGATGCCGACCGCGAGGGTCCCCCAGATCCCGGCCAGGCCGTGCGCCGAGAGGGCGCCCACCGGGTCGTCGAGGAACCGCTCGATCGTCAGCACTGCGTAGACGACGATCATGCCGGCGACGAAGCCGATGACCGGCGCCGCCCAGAACTCGACGAAGCCGGACGGGGCAGTGATCCCGACCAGGCCGGCGATGGCGCCGTTGCCGGCCATGCCAACGTCGAGCGTCCTGCTCTTGATCCAGATTGCCAGGGAGGCCCCGATCACCCCGGCGGCTGCGGCCAGCTGCGTGTTCAACATCACCTCGCCGAAGAACGAGCCGGCGGTTTCGAAGGTCGAGCCCCCGTTGAAGCCGAACCAGCCGATCCAGAGGATGATCACACCGAGGCCGACCAGCGGCATCGAGTGCCCAGGGATCGCCCGCGGCTTGCCGTCGGCGTCGTACTTGCCCTTGCGGGCCCCGAGCAGGAGCAGCGCCGCCAGCGCGCCGACCGCGCCGGTCAGGTGGACGACCGAGGAGCCGGCGAAGTCCATCACCGGCTTGCCGCCGATGTCGGAGAGCAGGCCGCCGCCCCAGACCGCATGGGCCACCAGCGGGTAGATCACCGCGCCGAAGACGATCGCGTAGATGACGTAGGCGCCGAACTTGATCCGCTCCAGGGTCGTACCCCAGACGATTGCCAGGGAGACCGCGCAGAAGGCGAGGCCGAACAGCATCAGCATCGCGTCGGAGCCGGCCACGTTGAACGCTTCTTCACCCTGTCCGACCACCTGGTCGAAGTGGAAGAAGAAACCACTGGTGCCGAAGAAGTCGTTGCCGCCACCTTCGGCAACCCCGTAGCCAATCGCCCACCAGGCGATCGTCACCAGCGCCAGGTTGACGAGGATCTTCGCGACCCCCGTGCCCACGTTCTTTTGCCTGGAGAAGCCGATCTCCAGGAACATGAACCCGGCCTGCATGAGGAAAACCAGGGCGGTTGCGACGGCGACCCAGACCATGTCCAGCTCGACCGTCTTTTCGGCCACGGTGTCGGCGAGCGCCGCCGAAGCCGCCCCGGGCAGCATCAGCGAGGCGAACGCCGCCAGCATCACGGCGAGGCCAAGTCTCTTTTTCATCTCGAACGTCCTCCTTGCCCACCGGAGCACGCCCCGGCAGTCGCGGTTTGGGGATTGCGGCCAAGGTATGAACAGGCGCCGGATCTGTGTTTGGACTCCTGGAGGAAATCCGAAGGGGGCGACTCTCACCAGTGGCAGGGGGCCGTTGCCTGCGCCAGAGAGCGCGAGCGTTCACACGGCACTAGTGTCATCGCGATGCCCGCCCGCCTCCGTCCCACCGCCCCCGTGGCTGCGGATGCGATTTTGGTCGGCGACCCGGGCCGAGCGTTGATGCTGGCGCAGGAGCTGCTCGAGCAACCGAAGATGAGCAACCACGCGCGCGGCCTTTGGGGCTACTCGGGCCGCACGCTCGACGGGGCCGAGCTGACGATCCAATCGACCGGGATGGGCGGGCCGAGCGCGGCAATCGTGCTGGCCGACCTGGCAAAGCTCGGCGTTCGCCGGGCGATCCGGATCGGGACCTGCAGGGGGCTCGGCCCCAGCCACGGAGACGAGCTGGTGGTGGTCGAGGCGGCCGTAGCGGCCGGCGGCAGCGCCGGCTCCTTCGGACTCGGCGCCGGTAAGAGCATCGAACCGGATCCCGACCTGCTGCGGCTGCTGCGGCAGGAGCTGCCTCAGACGCCGGCGGCAAGGATCGCCAGTTTCGACGCCCTCCACGCCGACGCGACGGCGGCACCAGCGGGTGTGGCCGCCGCAGATCTGCAAACCGTTGCTGTCTTCGCCCGCGGGCGAGAGCGCGACGTGGCGGTCGCGGCAATCCTGATCGTCGCCGAGACAGCGGCCGGCGCGCGCCTTCGGTCCGAGGACCAGGAGGCGGCCGCGAAGAGAGCTGGAAGGGCCGCGGTAGCTGTACTCTCACCCTCAAGTCGAAGGTTAGGGTAAGCTCAAGACGCCTGGCTGTCGGCCTCTCTCCCGACCCCCTCGGCGAGCCGCCGCCGGATCTCGCCGACGTCACGGGCCACCCGGTCCACCTGGTCCTCGACATCGTCGAGGCGCTGCGAGATCGAGCGCAGGCGTCGTTCGACCCGCTCGACATCCGAGGCGGAAGCCAGATCGAGGGCGGCCATCGCGGCATGCTGGGCCTCCAGGGCCTTCTCGCGAGCGCCGAAGGCGGCGGCTACCGCGTTCTCGAGTACCTGGCTGTCGAGCAAGGCCTGGGCCAGCTCGGTGATCGCCTGCTCGCTGCGGGCGCGCAGACTCTCTTGGTCGTCGGGCTCGGTGTTCATCGCTGACACCTTAAGACCTGGCGAGGGCTCTGGCCGAGGAGCCTCTGGAGCTGGGCCTGAAACGAGTTCTTAACGAGCGCATCCGGGCGGGCTGGAATCCTCACCGGCTCAGGCATGGTCCAACCATTGATTAAGCGCGTGTTGAAGGGCGCCACCCCGCGTTGCGTGCTTCCGCGCGAGCCAGTAGCTTGGTCTGACCTTATGGGCGGGGAGAGGGCCGAAACGGGTCGTATCGATCGTGCCCGAGGGGACGGACACGGCATCCGATGAGACACAAGCTTGCACTGACCATCGCGCTGGCCGGCTTCGCGCTGGCAACTGCCCTCGGCGTCGGCATGGCCGGGGCGGAACCGAATGCCGGCCTCGGCGAGAGCAGAACGCTCGCGCCGTCGGTCCCAGCCCTCGCCGCGCCGACCCCCGCGCCAGCGCCCGCAGCGACTGCCTGCGCGAACGAAGCCGATGACGACGGCGACGGACTGGTCGACCTCGCCGACGGCGACTGCACCGGCCCCGAGGACACTGAAGAGGCCACCGCAACGAGCGAGGAAGAAACCACGCAGCAGCAGCCGGACGAGGGGGCGCCGAGCGTCGAAAGCGGGGCCTCGCTCGACGCCGCCGACGCGACCTCCACCGGGGCCGATGGCGTTACCCGCAACGAAGGCCTCCCCGCTCCAGGGGGGGTGAGCGACGGCGGCGTCAGCGCCCCCCGCGCGACCGCCGGCGACCAGCCGCCCGCCACCGGTCCGAACGGCGGCTCGCAGTTCGACGACGGGGGCGTGCCCACCGAGGCCAACCCGTCGACCACGATCGCCCCATTTGGCCCGGCCCCGATCGGCGTTCCCAACTTCGTCATCGACTCCTTCGAGATCCCGCCATTCCTGCTGCCGATCTACCAGGCCTGCGGGACCGAGTACGGAATTCCCTGGGAGATCCTCGCCTCGATCAACAAAATCGAGACCGCCTTCGGCACCAACCTCAACGTGTCGACCGCCGGCGCGATGGGCTGGATGCAGTTCATTCCCTCCAGCTGGGATGCCTACGGGGTCGACGCCAACGCCGACGGTCGCAAGGACCCCTACAACCCGGTCGACGCGATCTGCGCCGCCGCCCGCTACCTGAAGGCCGCCGGCGGCACCGACGACCTCTACGGCGCGATCTTCGCCTACAACCACGCTGACTGGTATGTGCAGGAGGTCCTTCTCTACGCGAAGGCCTACGGCAAGCTGCCGGCCGACCTGGTCGGCTCGCTGACCGGCCTGACCGAGGGGGCCCACTTCCCGGTTGCCGCCGACGCCCGCTACGCCGATGACATCGCGACCCGCGAGGCGCTCCGACAGGCCACTCCGCAAGAGCGCGAGGAGTACGGAAACGCGGCAGCGGTGGTCTCCTCCTCGCCGACCCGGCGCGGGATCAACATCTTCGCCGCCAAGGGCGCGCCCGTGGTCGCAGTCAACGACGGGATCGTCGTCAAGGCGGGGGAGTCGGAGCGGCTCGGTCGCTACCTCGTCCTCCGCGACGCCTACGGCAACCGCTACACCTACGCCAAGCTCGGCCGGCTGGTCCGCAACCGGCGCCTGATCGTGACGCCAACCGGCAGGGAGAAACGGGTCCCGGTCGACAGCCAGAACATCCGGCCGCGGCTCCACGCCCTGCCGGGCCGGGTCGACGGACGGCAGCGCCTAAGTGCCCACGAGCGGGTGGACGTCGCGACCGCTCTCGGTGCCGACGGCTCGATCAAGGTCGGCTCGAAGGTGATCGCCGGCACCGTGCTGGCCCGCGTAGGTGCGAACGAGGATGGCGTCGACCCGCACATCAACTTCTCGATCCGCCCAGCCGGGCGCGGGGCGCCGCGGATCGATCCGAAGCCGATCCTCGATGGTTGGAAGCTGCTCGAGGCGACCGCGATCTACCGTGCCAAGGGCAAGAGCCCGTTCGCGGTGAAGCTCGGCAGCGCCGGTGTCCTGCTCCTCTCGAAGGAGGCGCTGCAACGCCGTGTGCTCGCCGACAAGGCAATCGAACTGCCCGACTGCGACCGGATCGAAGTCCGTGGCGGCCAGATCGACCGCCGCGTTCTGGCCACGCTCGCCTACCTCTCCGAGCAAGGCTTCCACCTCACCATCACCTCGATGCTCTGCGGCCGCCACGGCAGCATCACCACCAGCGGCAACGTCTCCAACCACTCGTTCGGCGGCGCCGTCGACATCGCGATGATCAACGGCGTTCCGGTCCTAGGCAACCAGGGCCCCGGCACGCTTACCCATGAGCTGCTGAAAGCCGTGCTGAGGCTGCAGGGGACGTTCGTGCCCGACGAGCTGATCTCGCTGGAGAACCTTGGCGGACCGAGCTTCGCCATGGGCGACCACGCCGACCACGTCCACATCGGGTGGAGCCCGATCGCAGGCACCGGCCGCGAAGCGGGCTACGTGCAGCTCCTCAAACCGGATCAGTGGCTGCGGCTGACGGACCGGCTGGAGCAGATCGAGAACCCCGACGTGTCGACGAAGCCTTCGAAGTCCGCCCTGCCCTGAGCCAGTACTTCGGATTCGTGCAGTTCGAGTTCGCCGGCGCGCTCGGCGTCACCCCCGGCCGCTATCTGGCGCGCGAGGGAGGCGAGGACGGACCGCAGCGCGTCCTCGTCGTCGAGACGCTCGGCGCGCCGGCGGCAGCCGGACGGCGACGGCGACAGGCGCGCGATGTGGGCCCCGAGGCGCCGCTCCCCGACCTGCCGCTGACCCGCGCTACGGCAATTCGGGCTTTCGCGCCCTTCGACTCGACCGAGGACGCCGCCGCCTGGCTCGATCGCATCGTGGCGAGCGAGGAGGAGGTCGAGGCGCTGGTCGCGGAAGGGGTCGCATTGCTAAACCGGGCGCTTCACGCACATGCGGCGGCGAGCGCGGATCCGTACGGCCACGAGCTGGCGCCGTCGCAGGCCCTGCAGGTGCTGGTCGGCGTCGGCAGCGGCGAGCAAGTCGCCGCCGGGCGCTTCAGCCAGGCGCGCGAGGTCGACGTGCGCGGCGGGACCTCGCGGCGGCAGCGGCGGGAGGCGGAGCTGCGCCCGCAGGAGCGGGTCGCCGCGGTGCTGGGCGGGCGCGAGCGGATCGACGCCTGCGAGACGCTGCTGCTGCGGGCGCGTGCCGACCTCGACGGCGACCGTCCGCGCGAGGCGGCGCTGCAGCTTCGGATCGCCCTCGAGGCGCTTTTGGTCGAGCTGGCGGGAGCGCTGGCAGACCCGGGCCACGTGGAGGACATGGCCCAGCTCGAGGCGCGCCGCCAGGAGGCGGGCGAGGCGGCGAACATGGCCCTGCGCGGCGACCTGGACGCGGAGCGCACAGCCCACGTCCGTGAGCTGACGGAGATCTCCGAGCGAATCTTGCGGCGCCGGCGCATCCTGCGCGGCTAAAGCCCATCCCGGTAGGGGTGGAACGTCTTGTACTTTTTTTGAGCGAACGTCCTCGGAAGGCCGCCACCTGTCTTCAAAAAAAGTTAAGTGAAACCCCTGCCGGGATGGGCTCAGAGGACCAGGTGGCGGGCGACCACCTCGTCAAGCAGCGACTCGGCAATGTGGTGCGCCTCCTCCAGCGCCACGCCCTTCAGTGAGGGGATGCCTATAACGGTCAACCCCGCTGCGCGGGCGGCGGTAACGCCGGTCGGCGAGTCCTCGAGGGCGACCACACGGGGGCCGGGCTCGACGCCGAGGCGGCGGCACGCCTCCAGGTAGGGGTCGGGCTCCGGCTTCGGTGCCGCCACCTCGTGGGCGCTGAGGACGACGTCGAAGCGGTCCTCGAAGCCGACGATCTGCAGCGAGCGCTGCACGAAGGCGAGGGGCGAGTTGGAGACGAGGCCAATCGGGGTGTCGCGCTCCTTCAGACGGTGCAGCAACTCGCGCGCCCCCACCATCGCCTCGACCCCGTGCTCGAGCTCGGCGACGACCAGTTCGTTCAACTCCTCGATCAGCGCCTCCGCCCGACCCGGCTCCCCCAGGCGCCGCTCGAGAATGCCGCCGGCGATCTCGGCCGAGGTACCGACCAGCTCAAGCTTGTTGGCTGGCGTGAAGGCCAGCCCCCGCCGCTCGAAGAGATCGTGCTCGGCTCTGGTCCAGACCGACTCCGTGTCGAGCAGGAGGCCGTCGTTGTCGAAGACCACCGCCTCCGGCGCGGCCGGCATCTCGGGGGGGTTGGCGGCCATCGTCAGTCGAGCCCCGCCAGCACGGCCGCCAGCTCGACGTCGACCTCGCCGTCGAGCTTCAGCTCGGCCGCACCGTCGTAGGGCGTGACGCTCTTGGTGACGATCGCCAGGCGGCCGCCGGCGGCGAGTGTCAGCTCCGGCAGGCCGGCAACCGGGTGGACAACGAGCGAGCTGCCGATGCAGAGCATCAGATCGGCCTCCGCCGCCAGCACCTGCGCCCGCCTCATCTCCTCCTCCGGCAGCAACTCCCCGAAAAGGACGACATCGGGCTTGACCGCGGCACCGCAGGACGCACAGACGGCGATGCCGGCCGCGTCGAAGAGCGCTTCCACCTGCTCGATCCCGTAGCTCGTCTCGCAGGTGCGACAGGAGGAGGTCGCGATCGAGCCGTGCACCTCGACCACGTTCTCCGAGCCGGCCACCCGGTGCAGGCGGTCGATGTTCTGCGTGATCACGCCCTCGAGCAGGCCGCGCCGCTCCAGCTCCGCCAGCGCGTCGTGGGCGGCGTTAGGTCGTTTGTCGCCGAGCGACTGGAAGCGCGGCCGGTAGTAGGACCAGAACCGCGCCGGGTCGCGCTCGAACACGTCGATGTGGGCGACCTCCATCGGGTCGACATTGGCCCACAGCCCCTTCTCGGGGGTGCGGAAGTCCGGAATCCCCGACGGAACGGAGACCCCGGCCCCGGTCAGGGCGACGGTGCAGCTCGACTCGCGAATCAGCTCCGCGAGCCGTGCTGCCGCCATGCTCGTCGCTGTCGCTACTTCCCGCTCCACTTCGGGGTGCGCTTGCCGAGGAAGGCGGAGATGCCCTCCTTGGCGTCCTCGCTGCCGAAGGCAGCGGCAAAGCCCTGCTTCTCAGCCTCAATGCCCTCGTCGAGATCCCTCTGGTGGGAGACGCGCTTGATCTGCTCGCGGGCGACCGGGGCCTGACCGGCCAGCTTGCCCGCCCAGGCCAGCGCCGCCTCGAACAGCTCGTGGTCGGGGACGACGCGGTTGACGAGGCCGAACTCGAGCGCCTCTTCGGCGAGGATCGCGTCGCCGACCAGGTTCATCTCCAGTGCTTTGTTGGGACCAACCAGGCGCGGCAGCCGCTGGGTGCCGCCGAAGCCGGGGATGATCCCCAGTTTGATCTCCGGCTGGCCGAAGACGGCGGCCTCGGCCCCGAGCCGCACGTCGCAGGCCATCGCCAGCTCGCAACCACCGCCGAAGGCGATCGAGTTGACGGCGGCAATCGTGGCGACGCCGTCTTGGCCGAGGTCGCGCAGCAGCGCGTGCGCGGTGTGGATCAGGTCCTCGCCGCTGGCTTCGTCCATCTGCGTGAAGGCCTTGATGTCGGCGCCGGCCGAGAAGACGACCGGAATCGAGGAGGCGACAACCATCGCGCCCACCCCGTCAGCGGACTTGACCCGCTCCCAGACGGTGCCGAGGTCGCGGATCACGTCGGGGGAGATTGCGTTCATCGGCGCGTTAGCGAGCCAGGCAATGGCGACGTCGTCGCGCGTCTCCAGCTTCACCGTCTCGGGCTGCTCGCCTTCGTCGGGGCGTGGGTAGGGATAGAAGCCCTGGCCCGCGGCGAGGCCGAGGCGGCCCTGGGCGACGAGCCGCTTCAGCAGCACCGGCGGCTCGAAGCGCTCGCCGTACTTCTCCTGCAGCTGCTCGATCCTCTCCAGAACCGAGTCGAGTCCCTCCAAGTCGGCTTTCCAGAAGGGTGGGAAGAGCCCGCGGCGGGGATCGAGGCCGGCGCCGGCCATCATCCCCAGGTCGATGTCGCGGACCGAGCAAACCCCCTCCTCGACCAGCAGACAGGCCTCTATCAGCGCCCTGCCGGTGAACATCGCAACCAGCTCCTCGGCGTCGGGATCGGCCTCGCCGGGAATCGTCTGCTCTCCCTCCTTGAAGAAGCCCTCGCCGCCCGACTTGGCTCCGAGCTTGCCTTCGCCGACGAGCTTCTGCAGCCCTTTGTGGACGTAGAAGCTCTCGCCGTAGGAGTCGGCGAGGTGCTCGGCGACGTGCAGGACGGTGTCGAGCCCAAGAAGATCGTTGAGGAAGAACGGCCCCATCGGCGCCACCTTGGCGGCGGCAATCGCCTCGTCGACCGCCTTCAGCGAGAGGCCCTGCTCCTCTTGAGCACGCCATATCTCACCCACCGTCGCCATCAGGATCCGGTTGACGACGAAGCCCGGCACCTCGCCGCAGACGATCGGCTGCTTGCGGATCGCTTGGGCGAAGTTGTAGGCGGCAGTCGCCGTTTCGCGTGAGGTGTCTTCGCCGGCGATCACCTCAACCAGCGGCATCACCGAGGCCGGGTAGAAGAAGTGGAAGCCGACGACCTGGTCGGGACGCAGCGTCGCCTCGCCGATCTCGGTAATCGAGAGCGAGGAGGTATTGGAGGAGAGGATCGCGTGCCCCGGCGTCGCCGCGTCGAGCTCACGGAAGACGGCCTGCTTGATCTCCATTCGCTCCGGCACCGCCTCGACCACGAAGTCGACCTCGCCGAACTCCTCGTAGCTGGTGGTGCCGACGATCGAGCCCATCACCTCGGCGAGGCGGGCGTCGGCCTGCTCCTGCGTCAGCTTCTCCTTCCTGACGAGGCGGGCAAGCTGGCCCTCGGTGACGGCGCGCACTTTCTCCAGCGCCGCGTCGACGAACTTCTGCTCGACGTCCTTGACAACGACGGGAATGTCGGCGGCGGCGATCGCCTGCGCGATCTCACCGCCCATGGTGCCGCCGCCGACGACGGCGGCCTTCGAGACGAACATTGGCTTGCGATTCCTCCAGGTCGGGGACCGGGGAAGGCTATAGGGGGTCCGCCCTATCGGACGTGCGATTCAGGATCTAGGCGCCACAGCCGATAAGTCCCTTCTATGCGCAGGGGCATGGCGATTTTCTCGGCGGCGTGTGCGCTGGCGGCGGCGGCGCTTGGGCCAGCAGCGGCTTCAGCGGCGGTGCCGGAGGCACGCTTGCTGCCGGGCGGGCGAGCGATCCCGCCGGCCTCTGCCCCGCCCACGGTGAAGAAGATGATCCGTGCCGCCAACCACATTCGCCATCGGCCGTACGTCTGGGGCGGCGGCCACCGCAACTGGAACGCACGCGGTTACGACTGCTCGGGCTCGGTCAGCTACGTCCTGCACGCCGCCGGCCTGCTCGACTACGCACTGGACTCGACCGGCTTCATGCGCCTGGGGCGGCGGCGGACCCGGCAGCTGGGTGCGCATCTACGCCAACCGCGAGCACGTCTTTGCGGTGATCGCCGGCCTGCGCTGGGACACGTCGGGCGACGAAGGCGACGGGCACGGCCCCGGCTGGAGCGAAGAGATGCGCCCGACCGGCGGCTTCCGGGTACGTCACCCGCTCGGCCTGCTCGCGGGACGTGCCTGAGGTTAAGCACCTATAGGGCGGCATAAACTCGGGCACGTCGTATGGCCTCGCCGTGGACAACCTTCGCGGCGCAACCTTGTACGGCGGTACAAAGGCATCTGCGTCGCTCTGCCATTAGGCTTTTTGGGTCCGAGGGAGTAGACCGGTAACCGACGCGCCCGCCTGACCGAGGGCGCCGCAGAGTGGGAGAACGAACAAGCAGATGACTCGTATTCGCCAGCAGAACGTGACCGCCGCCCAGTGGAGCTCCAACGGGGAGGCGCTCGGCGCGCTCGACCTGACCCTGCCCGAGAACAATCCGTTCGGCGCCAACGTCTTCTCCGTCGCCGAGCAGCGCGACCGCCTCCCGGCCGATGTCTTCGAGAAGCTGCAGGCAACCCTCGAGCACGGCGAGGCCCTCGACCTCTCCCTCGCCGACGCCGTCGCCGAGGCGATGAAGGAATGGGCGCTGGAGAACGGCGCCACCCACTTCACCCACATGTTCCAGCCGCTGACGGGCTCCACCGCCGAGAAGCACGACTCCTTCTTCGAGCCCTCCGGCGACGGCCAGGCACTGGCCGGATTCTCGGGCAAGGAGCTGATCCAGGGCGAGCCCGACGCCTCCTCCTTCCCCACCGGCGGCGTCCGCGCCACCTTCGAGGCGCGCGGCTACACCGCCTGGGACCCGACCTCCCCCGCCTTCATCCTCGAGAACCCCAACGGCGCGCTGCTCTGCATCCCGACCGCCTTCGCCTCCTGGACCGGCGAGGCGCTCGACGCCAAGATCCCGCTGCTGCGTTCGATGGACGCCCTCTCGCGGTCGGCGATCAAGGCTCTGCGGCTGCTCGACGACGAGGATGCGAAGCGCGTCTTCACCACGGTCGGCCCCGAGCAGGAGTACTTCCTGATCGACGAGCAGTACTACTTCGAGCGCCCCGACCTGATCTCCACCGGCCGCACCCTGTTCGGCGCCAAGCCGCCGAAGGGCCACGAGCTCGACGACCACTACTTCGGCTCGATTCCGGAGCGGATCCTCGCCTGCATGCTGGAGTCCGAGCTGGAGGCGCGCAAGCTCGGCATCCCGGTCAAGACCCGCCACAACGAGGTGGCCCCGAACCAGTACGAGATCGCGCCGGTCTACGAGAACTCCAACGTCGGCTCCGACCACCAGCAGCTGATGATGCAGGTGCTGGAAAGCGTCGCCCGCCGCTACGGGCTGGTCTGCCTGCTGCATGAGAAGCCCTTCGCCGGCGTCAACGGCTCCGGCAAGCACAACAACTGGTCGATGGGGACCGACACCGGCTCCAACCTGCTCGACCCGGGCGACACCCCGGCCGACAACGTCCACTTCCTCTTCTTCTGCGCGGCGGTGATCCAGGCCGTCAACAAGCACCAGGGCCTGCTGCGCGCCTCGGTCGCCAACATCGGCCAGGACCACCGCCTCGGTGCCAACGAGGCGCCGCCGGCGATCATCTCGATCTTCCTCGGCGCCGAGCTGGAGAAGGCCTTCGAGGCGATCGCCACCGGCGAAGGCGACCCGCACACGCCGGCCTCCTTCCTCGAGCTGGGGGCGACGGTGCTGCCGGCGCTGCCGATGCACGGCGGCGACCGCAACCGCACCTCGCCCTTCGCCTTCACCGGCAACAAATTCGAGTTCCGGGCACTGGGTTCGAGCATGTCGCTCGCTTTCCCCAACACGGTGCTGAACACGATCGTCGCCGAGGCGATCGACGAGCTGGCCGACAAGCTGGAGGCGAAGAAGAGCGGCGGTATGGACACCGCGGAGGCGGTGATCGAGGTCGTCAAAGAGTCCTACGGCGCCAACAAACAGATCGTCTTCGACGGCGATAACTACTCCGAGGAGTGGCACGCGGAAGCCGAGCAGCGCGGGCTGAAGAACCTGCGCACGACGCCCGACGCGCTGCCGGAGGTACTGGCCGAGCAGACGCTAGCCGCCTTCGACAAGTACGACGTCCTCTCCAAGCGCGAGCTGGAGTCCCGCTACGAGGTCTGGGTTGAGCAGTACTGGATCCGCGCCAACATCGAGGCGGAGACGACTTTCTCTATCGCCAAGACGATGATCCTGCCGGCGGCGCTGCGCCACCTGGCGCTGATCGGCGAGTCCGGCGTCTCGGCGATCGAGGCCGAGGTCCGCAGTCTGGTCGACGAGCTGGTTGCCGCACTCGGCGAGTTGGAGACGGCGAACGCCGATCCGGGCCTGGAGGGTCTGGAGATGGCCATCCACGCCCGCGACAAACAGATCGCGGCGATGGCGAACGTCCGCGAGGCAGCCGACAAGCTGGAGAAGGTCGTCGCCGATGACCTCTGGCCGCTGCCCAAATACGAGGAGATGCTGTTCATCAAGTAGCGCGAGGTCGCTCGAAGGGCGCCTCGCCGAGCAGAGGGCTGGCGGCCTCGGCTTTCGGGTTGGCGACCTTGTTCGTCATCCGCCGCTTTCGAGGCAAGCGCAACTCATCCGCATCCCCCGCGGAGCTCGACTACGTCTTCGACCACGACGACCTCGCCACCCGGCTCAAACAGCACAGCGCCTCGCATTACGCAGGCCTCTACAACGTCATGAAGGGTGTGACCCTGGGCTCGATAGGAATCGGCCTCGGAGCCTTCATCGTCAACTCCGTCCCCGCCGGCCGCCTTGCCCTGTTCGCCATCGCCTTCCTGGCCGTGGTGATCTCCTACAACGGGGCCTCGGTGGGTCAGACCGTCGTACACCTACCGCCCTCGCTGCTCGACGTGGTCCTACCGATGGCGCTCACCGTCGCTGAGCTGGCGATCATCGGCATCCCTGGACTCGATCCGTCGCCTTCGTTGATCCCTGACATTTGGCTCTTCGCCTTCGCCACCTGGCACTTCCTGGCCGCGGCCGTCGTCTTTTCGATCGCCTACCGGCTCGACGCAGCCCACTACGCCCCGTCGATATGGCCCGCGGTCGAGCGCTATTGCGATCGAATGTATTTCGACGCCAAGGCGGCGACGGCCGGGGGCATCGGCACCGTCGCTTATTGGGTCCTGCGTGAGACCGGGGTCGTTCCCGCGACCGACGCGTCGGGCTACGTCTTCCTCGCGCTGATCGCCTGCTCGTTCGTCGCCGCGCTGAATCACCACGGCGTAACTCGACGCGAGTTGAGGCGCGGGCTGATGGCTAGCGCGACTTGAGGTTCGAAGGCGTTACTCGCCGCGCGGCAACACCCGCATCGGCAAGCCGCCGCGGGGCGAGAGCGTCGGCATCTGGCGCACCGTCATCGTGCGGCCCGGCATCGCGTCCAGCCGCAACCGCTGCAGCAGCATCGTCGCCACCAGCTTCACCTCGGTTTGGCCGAAGCGCTTGCCGATGCAAATCCGCCGCCCGCCGCCGAAGGGGACGTAGGCACCGCGGGGCAGCGCCGCCTTGCGCTCACGCGCAAAGCGCTCAGGGATGAACGCCTCCGGGTCGGGGAAGACCTCCGGAATGCGGTGGCTGGCCCAGGAGCAGTAGTTGACGTAGGAGCCGCGCCTGACCTGGTAGCCGCCGAACTCGAAGTCTCGAACCGCGCGCCGCGGCCCGATCCAGGCCGGCGGGTAGAGCCGCAGCACCTCGTCGAGGACCATGTCCAGGTAGGGCATCTCGCGCTCCAGCCGGTCGATGTCCGGCGGCTCGCCGCCGAGCACCTCGTCCTGCTCGGCCTGCAGGCGGGCGACGACGTCGGGGTGGCGCGCCAGCTCGTGCATCATGAAGGTCAGGGTCGAGGTCGAGGTGTCATGCCCGGCGAACATCAGGGTCATCACCTGATCGCGCACCTCCTTGTCGGCGAACCCCTCCCCCGCCTCGTCGCGCACGCCGAGCAACAGGCTGAGGATGTCCATCTTCTCCGGGTCGGGACTGCTGCGCCGCTGGGCGATCTCGCCGTAGACGATCTCATCGAGGATCGCCCGCGAGGCGTTCATCTTTGCCCAGGGTGAGCGCGGCCCGCGCAGCAGCCGCAGGTGGAAGTCGATGCCGTAGAAGCCGAGGGCGCGCTCGAAGTGCTCGGCGGCGGCGGCCCCCTTGCCGGCCTCATCGGGATCGAGCCCGAGCAGGGCCCGCATCGCGATCCGCATCGCCAGCCCCCGCATCCACTCGTAGATGTCGACGACCCGGCCGGGCCGCAGCACCTCGATCGCCGGGGTCGCCTCGGCGATCATCGCCGCGACCGAGGCCGCCACCTGCTCGCGGTGGAAAGCGGGCATCATGATCTCGCGCGCGCGGTCGTGGTAGTCATCGTCGATCGTCAGCAGGCCGTCGCCGAGCAGGGGAATCAGGTCGCCGAAACTGCCCTCGCGCCAGTGGAAGTTCTCGGGATGGGAGACGGTGATGAAGTGGTTCGCCTCCGGCCCGAGCATGAACACGACCTGGCTGTGGAGCAGACGGGTGCTGAAGATCGGCCCGTGCTGCTCGTAGAGGGAGAGCAGCATCGGCAGCGGGTCGCGGGCCGCTTGCAAGGTGCGCGCGAAGCTGAAGTCCTGCGGGCCGGGCGGGTAGGCGCCACGCCTGCGGACGCCGAGCTCGATGCGGGCGTCGTCGAGCAGGCGGACGACCGGGTTGGCGCTCAGCTGCCTTGGCGGCGGGACGCGGCGGCGCAGCTCGGTCGCGGTTGACATTGCCCGCATGGTAGTTGGCTGACCAGCCAGACGAAGCCTTCCGCAGCTCAGCTTCGGTGGCTGAACAGCTCCAGCACCCGATCTCCCTCCCGCAACTCGGCGGCGCGCTCGTCGTCGAAGCGAATCACCTCGCCGTCGCGGACGATGGCGAGCATGATCGCGTCGTGCTGGGGCCGTGGGACGGGGCCCGCTTCGTCCGACCCGATCGCGCGCTCAGCGAGGTCGAGGCCTTCGCCAACCGTCAGCAGGTCCTCCATCACCTCGGTCACCTGCGGCGTCTCGGTGGACAAGCCGAGCAGCCGGCCGGCCGCCCCCGAGGAGGTGATCACCGCATTGGCGCCGCTCTGGTGCAGGAGGTGGACGTTCTCCTCCTCACGCACCGAGGCGACTATGGTCGCGTCGGCATTCAGCTCGCGGGCCGTGAGCGCGATCAGCACAGCCGTGTCGTCCCGATCGGGCGCAACGATCAGGGCCGACGCCGTTTCGATGCCCGCCTCGATCAGCACCTCCTGCGTAGCGGCGCTGCCGGCGATCGCGGCAAGCCCGTCCGCCGTTGCGCGTGCCCGTGCCTGCGCATCGGGCTCGATCGCGACGATCTGCTCGGGCCTCGTTCCCTTGCCGAGCAGGGTGGTAACGGCGCTGCGACCCTTGACGCCGTACCCGCAAACGATCGTGTGATCCTTCAAGCGCCTCCTCCAGCGTGCGAGTCGGAAGGCCTCGCGGCTTCGTTCGGCCAGTATCTCCAACGTGGTGCCGACGAGCAGTATGAGGAAGAGCACGCGCGCCGGGGTGACGACCACGGTCGTCACCAGCCGCGCGCCGTCGGAGACCGGCCGGATGTCTCCGTAGCCGGTGGTCGTGATCGTGACCGTCGAGTAGTAGAAGGCGTCGAGGACGCTCATCTCGCCGTCGTCGGGGTCGGCGTACCCCTCGCGACCGGCGTAGGAGACGCCGGCGACGAGGGCGATCAGGGCCAGGGCGATCGCCAGCCGGCTGAGGATCTTGCGCAGCGGGCTCGCATCGCCTCCCGGAAGTTCGATCGGAAACCCCGCCCCTGCCGTGCGATCTGCCATTCAGTCTCGAGTCAGCGGGCGGAGGCCCCAGCGCCTGCCGCGAGCTGGCCGCAGGCGGCCTCGATGTCGCGACCGCGGGTGAGGCGAACGGTTGCGGCGAGGCGGTGCTCGGCGAGGATCGCCCGGAAGCGCTCGATCCGCTCCGGAGAAGAGCCGTCGTAGGCGCCGGTCGGGTTGTAGGGGATCAGGTTGACCTTGTAGGCCCGTGGGTCGAGCAGCTCGGCCAGCTGCCGGGCGTGCTCGGGCAGGTCGTTGACGCCGTCGAGCATCACGTACTCGACGAAGACCTTGCGGCGGCGGCGGGCACGGTAGCGCTCGCAGGCGGCCAGCACCTCCCGCAGCGGGTAGCGGTCGTTGACCGGCATCAGCTGCGAGCGCAGGCCGTCGTTGGGGGCGTGCAGGGAGAGCGCCAGGGCGACCGGCATCTCGCACTCGCCGAGCCGGTCGATGCCGGGCACCCAGCCGACGGTTGAGATCGCCGTGCGGCGATAGGTGACGCCGAGGTCGGGCAGGCGCTCGCAGGCGCCCAGGACCTCGTCGAGGTTCATCGTCGGCTCCCCCATCCCCATGAAGACGACGTGGTCGATCGGCTCGATCCGGCGGAAGTGGAGGGCTTGGTCGAGGATCTCGTCGGCGCTCAGGTTGCGGCCGAACTTCATCTGCCCGGTGGCGCAAAAGGTGCAGGTGAGGGGGCAGCCCGACTGCGAGGAGAGGCAGACTGAGCGGCGCCCGTCCCGGTAGCGCATCAGTACCGCCTCCAGCGGGCGTCCGTCGGCGGTGTCGAAGAGGGCCTTGACGGTGCCGTCGTCCGACTTCGCCTCGGCCCGCAGGGCGAGGGTCGAGAGCGGCACCTCCGCGGCCAACCGCTCGCGCAGGGCGGCCGGCAGGTTGGTCATCTCCTCGTAGCCGCGCGCCCCCCTCGCCACCCACTCCCACACCTGGGAGCCCCGGTAGGCCGGCTCGCCCGCCTCGGCGAGCGTCCGCTGCAGGCGCGCACGATCCACCCGCCGAGGGTAGCGACGCCGGGCCTACGGAGAGGGTGGCTGCTGCTCGGGGGCGCCTGGGGGCGGTGGCTCCTGCGATCCGGCGGCGGGCTGCTGGTTCTGCAGCGGCGGCGGCATCTGCTCGGCGGGCGGCGGCGGCAGCTCCTGACCGGGCAGGGCCTCAGCCTCCTCTCGCCAGACCTCGTTCAGCGAGACCTGGATGTAGGCCCAGAGAGCGGGTGCGAGGAGGAGATAGAGGACGATGGCGATCCAGCCGTTGAGCGGCTCGCGGCCGGCGAGGCGGGAGGCGCCCATGACCCGCTTCGTCCCGCGCCAGTAGCTGACGATGGGCGGCACGATGATCAGAAAGCCCGGGACGAGCGCCAGCACCGAGTTGGTCGGATTCTGCCCGAGGTCGTACCCCTTGGCCTGACCGTAGTCACGCAGCTCGCGGTTGATCCGGTACCACCAGACGAGGTGGTAGATGCCGAGCGTGACGATCGGAAGCAGCGCCGCCGCCCAGGGACTGCGGATCTTCACCTGATCCTGGGTGCCGCGGATGTTCATCTCGTAGGCCATGCGTCCTCCGTTCTGGCGTAAGCGCCGGTCTCAACGACCCTAGCCCACGCGAGCGCCACCTTCCAGTACCTCGGCCGCAGCGCGCTCGCCCGCCTGCAGCGCCCCCTCCATGTAGCCGCTCCAGACGGTTGCGGTCTCGGTCCCCGCCCAGTGGACCCGACCAACCGGCTCGCGCAGGGCCGGGCCGCAGCCGGTCCAGCCGCCGGGGCCGAAGTTCGAGGTCGGGCCGCCGCCGGACCACTCCTCGGCCGACCACTCCTGTTCGACGTAGTCGAGCGGTTGTTCGGCGCGCCGGCCGAAGAGGCGGCCGAAGCACGCGAGGACCTCGGCGCGCCGTTCGGCGACCGTCCTCCC
Organism: uncultured Solirubrobacterales bacterium; assembly: GCA_963817945.1. GTDB lineage: Bacteria > Actinomycetota > Thermoleophilia > Solirubrobacterales > 70-9 > VRUE01. Next base: position 288,179 of record CAWFQH010000005.1, read on the forward strand.
GTCTAGATCGGCGACCTCGGGGCCGCCGACGAAGCCGAGCAGGACGCCGGTCGATCCGTCGCGGGGGGAGCTGTCGAAGGTGAGCGTGACCGGGCCGCCGTCGTAGACCGCCTCGCCGCTGAGGTCGTCGTCGCGCCAGAAGGGGCGCTCGTAAAGCGCCATGCACTTGGTCAGGCGGCCCGGGCGCAGGCTCTCGCAGAGGCGGCGTCGATCCTCTGGTGGCGCCGGGTCGAGCGCGATCCGGCCGGTGAGGGCTGGCGGAAGGGCGACCAGTACCCGGCCGGCGTCGACCCGAACCCCGTCGGCCTCGACGGTGACGACGTCATTTCCCTGCGTGATTCTCCGCACCGGCGCGCCGAGCCGCACCCGGTCCCCGAGCGACTCGGCCAGTCCAGTGGCCAGTAGCTGGGCGCCGCCGTCGAGGCGGTCCTGCTGGGCGCCTCCCTCGGTATCGATCAGCGCGTCAAAGCTGCCGGCGGAGCTGACGTAGAAGAGGACGTGGAGCATCGAGAGCTCCTCGGGACCGGCCCCCCAGACGGTCCGACCGGCGAGAGCGATCAGCCGGCGCGCACTCTCGCTGCCGACGTTCCGCTCACACCACTCGGCGACCGTCTGCCGATCCAGCTCGGCCGCCCGCTCCGCCGCCCAGGGTGCCTCGGCGGACACGCCCCGCGCCAGCCGATTGAGCCGGCGGCGGGCGAGGAAGATGTCCCAAAGGACGCGCGGCCCCAGCCGCGGGATCGTGCCGCGATACAGCCGCCGCCGGCCACCGAGGTCGAGCACGTTCCTGCCTTTGCCGTGCTGCGGGAAGATCCCGATTCCCAGCTCGCCGGCGAGGCGCCTGACCCGGTCGTGGTCGTGACCGACCCACTGGCCGCCGACGTCCACTTCGATGCCAGCGGTCAGCACAGCGTTGAGAAGGCGACCGCCGACGCGGTCGCGGGCCTCGAGCACGACGACTTCCCTCCCCTGCGCAGCGATCGCCCGCGCCGCGCTCAGGCCCGAGAGCCCCCCGCCGATGACAACGACGTCGGCGCTCACCCTCGTCTCGATTTTCTCCCGTTGCATCCCCTCACTCCCGACCGGGCTTCTCCGAGGAAGGGATTGAACAGTGAAACCCCATACCTCCCAAACGGGCTTAACGTTCGAATAACAGTGCGTATCGAGCTGGAACCGCTCATGTCTTAGCGAAACCTAAGCGCTACAGGACGCGATGCGCGAGACTCGGTGGAAGTGGACCCGCCGACCCTCCGCAACGACATCCTGCCGACTCTGCGAGCTGAGCGGCTGCTGCTGCGACCTCAGCAGGAGGACGACCTGGAGGAGCTGGAGAGGATCGTCACCAGCCCAGGCGGGGCGGACTGGTGGGGGATCGTCGGCGACCGCGAGAAGCTGCGCCGCGATCTGCGCTGCGACGACGAGGACGACAGCGCCGCCTTCACGATCGAGATCGATGGCGAGGTCGCCGGCTGGCTAGGAATCTGGGAGGAGAACGAGCCCGGCTACCGCTACGCCGGCCTCGACATCATGCTCGCCGCCGAAGTCCGCGGCCGCGGTATCGGACCCGAGGCGCTGCGCGCCGCGATCCGCTGGCTGATCAACACGCGCGGACACCACCGGCTGACGATCGATCCCGCCCGCGCCAACGAGCGGGCGATCCGCGCCTACGAATCGGTCGGCTTCCGACCCGTCGGCGTGATGCGCCAGTACGAGCGCGACCCCGCCGGGGGCTGGCGCGACGGCCTGCTGATGGATCTGCTGGCGAAAGAGCTCGAGGCCGGCTAGATTCAGCGCGATGGCTAACGCCGACGGCATTGACTCGTTGAGCGCGGCGATCGACCGCTACAACGAGGCCTGGAACGCCCACGACGTCGAGGCGATCGTCGCCATGCACGCCCCCGACATGGTCTTCGCCAACCACACCGCCGGCGAGTCGGCGAGCGGCGAGGACGTCCGCGCCCACATCGCCCAGATCTTCGAGAGCTGGCCGGACCTGCGCTTCGAGACGCGCCGCCTCTACGTCCGCGAGGGACTGGTCGTGCAGGAGTGGACCGCGACCGCCACCCACAGCAAGCCAATGCGGCGCGGCGACATCGAGGCGCCCCCGAGCGGGAAGACGGTCAGCTGGGACGGGATCGACTCGATCCCCTTCGAGCAGGGGAAGGTCAAGCGCAAGGACGTCTACTCAGACTCGGTCTCGATCCTGCGTCAGGTCGGATTGCTCGACTGAGCGAGCGAAGCCGAGTCGAAATAGGAGACCCGTTCGGTCGCCAGCCCGTCCTCACCGAGTATGAAGCGATCGACGGCGGACCAGGAGAGCGGGGAGCCACCGACGCTGCCGCTCAAGGTGAACTCGATCAGGACCCCGTCCGCGGTCGCCCCCCAGCGGTGGACCTCCGCGGTCAGGTCGGGGATCCCTGCCAACAGCTGGGCGAAGGTGTCTTCGGCCTCGTCGAGGGTCTCGGTCGTCGGCGTCAGCGGGGCGACCAGGCGCACCCGCTCGGCGAGTACGGTCGAGAGCCCGTCGGGGCTCGGAGCCGACCAGTACTCGGCGAAGCGGCGGGCGAAGTCGGCGGCCTGCTCGGTCCGGCCATCCTCGCGAGGGGCGGGGGTCATGCCGCTCTCTCGGCCAGCAGCCGGTCCACCGTCCGTCGGGCGTAGTCGAAGACCCGCTGGTCGCGACCGAGCCGGTACCGCGAGTTGGCGCCCATCACGACCGCGTTGAGGACAAATGCGGTCTGGCCGGGCTCTGGCAACCCGGCGATCTGAGCCTGGCGCTCCAACTCCCCCAACCAGGCATCGAGTGCGGCGGCGATCGCGTCGCGGACAGGGCCGGGGCGGTCGTCGTACTCGGCCGAGGTGGAGGCCCAGAAGCAGCCGCCCGAGTAGGCGTCCTCGGCGACGTGGGCGATGTAGGCGTCGGCGATCGCCCGCAGCCGCGGCGCGCCCTCCGGCGCTTCGGCGGCTGGCTGGATGACGGCTCGGCTGAAGCGCAGCGCCGCCGCCTCAACCGTCGCGAGCTGCAGCTCCTGCTTGGAGCCGAAGTGGGCGAAGAGACCGCTCTTGCTCATCTCCAGCTCGGAGGCCAGGCGCCCTATCGTCAGCCCCTCCAGACCCTCGGCGGAGGCCAGGTCGACGGCGCGATCGAGGATCGCGGTCCGGGTCGCGGCGCCCTTGCCGGCCGAGGCCTCGCCCTTGGCGGCGGGCGCCGCCCCCGTGGCTGCTGACGCGGTCATCCTCGTCAGGCTACAGGAAAAGCACGAACGTTCGTGCAAATCGGGTACCGTCTCCGCCCGCCGGGCGCCATCTCGACACGGCTCCGGCCAATCGACGGCCCAGACCTCAGGAGGACAGCGATGAGCGAGTACGCGGTGAAGAAGATCGACGAGATGGAGGCGGTCTACCTCGGCGCTTTCAAGCGAGTGCGGGCCGAGCTCGGCGTCGAGTCGTTCGGGATGTCGATCATCGACCTGCCGCCGAACTTCGAGAACTACCCCGAGCACGACCACGCGGGCGACGGTCAGGAGGAGGTCTTCATCGCCCTCCGCGGCGACGGCGAGATCGAGATCGACGGCGAGCGCTTCCCGCTCGACGCCGACCACGTCGCCCGCGTCTCGGCGGGGACGAAGCGCAAGGTATGGCCCGGCGGCGACGGCCTCCGCCTGCTCGCCCTCGGCGGTATCCCGGGACAGGCGTACGAGGCCCCGGACAACTCGAAGCTGGGCCAGCCGGACCCGATGGCGCGCTAGCTTGCGCCCTCGCCAACCCGCCGCGGTTCGTGCCCGGCGCAGTTGAGGACCGGCAGCCGCGGGTAACGCGGGTACTCGGGCTGGCTGCGCGAGCGCAGGCACAGCGAGAACACCGAGCCGCGCGTGTTGGGCACCAGCTGCTGGTGCGCGCAGCTGTCGCAGAGACCGTGGGGTTGAGCCGGGCCGGGCATCCGCGTCGGACCGGCCATGACGGACTAGAGCGAAGAGAGCGGGACGCCGACCACGTTGAGGCGACGCTCGAGGCCGCCGATCGCGAACTCGCGGATCTCCTCGGCGGAGGCGCCGAGCGCCTCCCAGTCCGTGCCCTCTCGCTGCGGCGGGGTGAGGGCGGAGGCGACCGACGGCAGTAGGTCGCGCAGCGCCCCTCGCACCCGCTCGGCCAGCGCCGGGTCGCGCTCGATCGCCCCCTGCAGGTACCAGGTGCCGTAGCCGATGTGGCGCTGCTCGTCGTGGTGGATCCGGTCGTAGCCGGCGAGGAAGCCGGGCAGCATCCCCTGCTGCTCCAGGTAGCGGGTGATGAAGTTGAAGGCGGTGAGGCCGAGCGTGCCCTCGATCACCATGTGGTAGACGGTGACGAACTCGGCCTTGGCGCCAGCGTCGCTGGGATCGGTCGCGAGTCGCTCGTGGGCGCTGACCAGCGCCTCGTCGAAGATCGCGCGGAAGTCGTCGCTGAGCTCCGCCCGCGCCCGTTCGACGTGCGCCGCGATCGTCCCCGGATCGGCGATCACCTCGTCCTGAAAGCGCTTGTAGAACTGCATATGGCGGACCTCGTCGACCTGCTGGGTCGCGAGGAAGCTCTCCTCCTCCTCGGAGTCGTAGGCCATCACCAGGCCGGAGAACTTGGTCGCGATCCGCTCCTCGGCGACCATCAGGGACGAGAGCGCCCAGTGGACGAGCTCACGGTCCTCCTCTCCCAGCTTCCCCTGCCACTGCTCCGCGTCGACCGAGAAATCGACGTCCCACGGGTTCCACTGCACCTCCTCCCAGTGGCGGTAGAGCGTCTGGGGGTCGTGCAGGTGGACGTGCCTGTGCTCTTCCGCCATCTGGGTCAGCTCCTCTCGGCGCGCCGCTTGGCGGCGCCGAGCAGGCGGCGCAGCATGAGGACATGGCCGCGCGTGCCGATCACCAGCGCGCGGTAGGCGCGGCCCTTGGGGCCGGGGAACTCGGCGCGGGTTTCGGCGCGCAGGCGGGTGCGTTCCTCGCTGAGCGCGTCGAGGCGAAGGATCAGCGCATAGCGCGAGAAGTGGTGCGCGCCGCCCAGTCCCAGTTCCCGTGGCGGCTCGGCGGTGTCGACGTGGAAGCCCGGGAAGGTCGAACCCGCGGCGAGGGGCCGCGGGCCCGAGGCGTAGACGTCGGCGCAGCCGAGCAGACGGGCGAACCTGGCGGTCGGCGTCGAGCCGAAGGAGCCGTCGACGACGCGGAGCGCTGCCTCCCAGGTGGTTGGGGCGTCGGCCTCGATCTCGATCGAGTGCTCGTCGACATACGGCAGGCGGGCGGCCTCGGTTGACATCCACACCCAAGATATCCGCGATCAGGCGGCCGAGATGGAGCAGGACGATCAGGCGGCTGAGATCAGGAACGAGGCGAGGAAGCCGAGTGCGGTCGCGTAGGCGACCGGCGGACCGCCTTCGCTGAAGGCCTCCGGCATCAGCGTGTCGGCGAGCGAGGCGAGGACGGCACCGCCAGCGAAGCCGAGTGGCCAGGAAAGCGAATCGTCGCTGACCCCCTCCAGCGCCCCGTAGCCGACGATGACCGCCGCCGCCAGCAGCACCGCGGTCGCGCTCCAGATCAGCACAACGTCGTCGCGGCCGTGCTCCTCGCGCATCTTCTGCGCGCCGACGATCGCCTCTGGCAGATTGGAGGCGAAGATCGCCACCAGCAGGCTGAGCGCGCTGCCCTCCAGCAGCGCCACCCCCATCGCCAGGTTCTCAGGCACTCCGTCGAGGGTCACGCCAGCCAACAGCGCCAAGCCGACGACTCCCCCGCGCGCCTGCTGGCGCGTCTGGCGCCGCTCCAGCCAGGCGTCGACGAGGACGAAGACCGTGGCGCCGGCGAGGAAGGCGATGCCGGCCCGCCAGACACCGCCGTGCTCGAATGCCTTCTCGAAGAGCTCGAAGGCGACCGCAGTGATCAGCGCCCCGGAGGCGAAGCCCAGGAGGGCGGCCGTCACGGGTCGCGGCGGCGGCGCCCAGACGCCGACCATAGCGCCGATCGGCAGCGCGGCCGACGCAACAACCGCAAAGAGGATCGCCTCGCCCATCGCCCGCCATTGTGGCCGCTAGCTTTGAGACATGGACGGCGCAGCGACCCTCTTCGACGCCGATGCGGCCGCCTTCGCCGGCACCGTCGAGGTGCTCGGCGTGATCTTCAGCGCCGAGGACGGCGGCTACGCGGTGCTCGAGGTACAGGACGTCGAGTCCGGCGAGGGCTTTCCGCTGATCGGGCCCGTCGCTCATCTCAATGCCGGCGACCGGGCGGAAGTGAGCGGCGACTGGCAGACCCACTCGAAGTACGGCAGGCAGCTGCGGGCGCGCGGGGCGGTGCCGCTCGATCCCAGCGACCGCGAGGGCCAGATCGGCTACCTGACCAGTCTGCGCCACATCGGCCCGAGCCGCGCTAAGCGCCTGGTCGACGAGCACGGCGAGGGCGTGCTGGCGGCGATCGCCGCCGACCCGGTCGGGGTCTTCGCCTCGCTGCGGGGCGTCAGCGCCGACCAGGCCGCGGCGGCGGCGGAGTCGTGGCACGCCTCCCGCGCGATCCGCGACCTCCACGTCCAGCTCGCGCCGCACGGCCTTGCCCATCTGGCGGCGCCGATCCACCGGCGCTTCGGCGAGCGCGCGATGACGGTCCTGCACGAGGACCCCTACCGCCTGACCGAGGTGGAGGGAGTCGGCTTCGCTCGAGCGGACAAGATCGCCCTCGCCGCCGACGTGCCGGCGGAGTCGGCGCGGCGCGCCCAGGCGGCCGCCGTCTTCGCGATCTCCGAGGCCGAGCAGAAGGAGGGGCACTCGTTCCTGCCGGTCGAGGAGCTGACCCAGCGCACCGCAAAGCTGCTCGGCCTCTCCCCCGATCCGGACGTCCTCGTCCTCGCTCCGGGCCTGCTGCTCGACCAAGGCCGCGCCTACCGCGAGCGCACCCACGCCACCGAGCTGGCCGTCGCCGAGACCTTACGCGGCCGCGCCACGGCCCCTCCCCAGCTCGACCACGAGCCGCCCGAGTCACCGCCGGCCGAGGAGGAGGAGATCGCCGGGCTGACCCCCGAGCAGTGGGCGGCCGTACATGGCGCCTTTGCCTCACGCGTCTCCGTAATCACCGGCGGCCCGGGGGTCGGCAAGACCGTCTGCACGAGGGCGATCGTCGCCGAGGCGAAGCGGGCGCGGGCCTCGGTTGCGCTCTGTGCGCCGACCGGCCGCGCCGCCCGCCGTCTCGGCGAAGCGACCGGGCAGGAGGCGATGACGATCCACCGCCTACTGGAGTGGGTGCCGGGCAGCGAGCCAACCTTCCGCCCGGGCCACCCGCTGCCCGTCGACCTGGTCGTCGTCGACGAGTCCTCGATGCTGAACCTGCGGACGATGGAGGTCCTGCTCGGCGGCCTCGCCGAGTCGACCCATGTCGTCTTCGTCGGCGACGCCGACCAGCTTCCCCCAATTGGCGCCGGCCGGCCCTTCGACGACCTGATCGACTCCGGGGTGGCGCCGGTGGTGCGGCTGACGATGATCTGGCGCCAGGCGACCCACTCGATGATCGTCACCGCCGCCCACGAGATCAACCAAGGGCGCTTGCCGCACCTGGAGCCCGGCGCCGAACAGGAGCGGGACTTCTTCCTCGTCGAGCGGCCGAGCCAGGAGCGGGCGCTGGAGACCGTGGTCGAGGTGGTCGCCGAGCGGGCACCCGACCGCTACGGGGTCGATCCGATCCGCGACGTCCAGGTGCTGGCGCCGATCTACCGCGGCCCGATCGGGATCGACAGCCTCAACCAGCGCCTGCAGGCGCGGCTCAATGCGGACGGGAAGCCGGCGCTGGGCGGCCGCTTCCGGGTCGGCGACCGCCTGATTCAAACCCGCAACGCGCACGAGTTGGGCCTGATGAACGGCTCGATCGTCTTCCTCCGCAGCGATGACCCCGAGGAGGAGGAGATCCGGGTCGAGACGGAAGAGGGCCCGCTGACGATCCCCTACGGGGAGTGCGGCGACCTGCAGCTCGCCTACGCGATCTCGGTCCACAAAGCACAAGGCTGCGAGGTACCGGTCGTGGTCGCGGTCTGCCACCGCTCCCACGCGGTGATGCTGACCCGGCCCCTCCTCTACACGGCGATCACGCGTGCCCGCAGCGTCTGCGTCCTGATCGGCCAGCTCGACGCGCTGGCGCTGGCGGTGCGGCGCGACGACGGCGGCAGCCGGCACTCGGCCCTGGCCGAGCGCCTGCGCGACTGACGGCGGCGATACTCACCGCATGGAGGCCCCGAGACCCTCGCTGGTCGCAGTCGTGAGCACCCTCCTCGGGATCGCCCTGCTCGCGGTGCTGGTGCTCGTGGTCGACCCCCTTAGGGAGGCATTCGCGGCGGCCGTGGGCGGCGACGCCGAGGAGGTCCGCGAGCGGCTCGACGAGCTTGGCCTGGCCGGGCCGCTGCTGATCCTCGCCCTCGCCCTGGTCCACGCTGTCGTCTTCTACCCCGCGGAGATCGTCGACGCGGCGGCCGGTTTCGCCTACGGCTTCCTCCCCGCCCTGCTGCTCGTGATGACGGGCTGGCTGCTGTCCGGGCTGCTCTGCTTCGCGATCGGTCGCTCGGTCGCTCGCCCGCTGCTCGATCGCTGGCTCGGGACGGAGCGCTTCGAGCGCACCGAGGCGATGATCGAGCGAGGTGGGATCACGCTGCTGATCGCTGTGCGACTGATCCCGATCGTCCCCTTCAGCCTGACGTCGTACGCGGCGGGCGCAGCACGGGTGCCGGCCTGGCGGTTCCTCTGGACCACCGCCGTTGGCTACCTGCCGATCACCGCCCTTTCGGTCTACTTCGGCACCCAGCTCGAGGGTTTGAACCCGACTGACCCGCTCGTCCTTGCCTCGGCGGCGGCGCTGCTGGCGCTGCTTCTCGTCGGCCACCGCTTCGCACGCCGGCAGGCGCCCGGGCGGCCCCCCGGCTAAGGAAGGCCTAGCGGCCGCGCCGCTTTACCTTGAAGCGGTGCACCGCGGCGCTGCGGTCGAGATTGCCGGCCGCGTCGCGGGCGCGGACGCGGACTACGTGGCGACCGACGCGGAAGCGGCGCACCAGGCGCCGTTTGCAGAACCGGGGCAAGCCGCCGTCGACGCGGCAGATGAAGGTGGCGCCGCGCTCATTTGAGCCGAAGCGGAAGACCGCCCTCGCCCTGCGGTGGCGAGTGCGGATCGTCTTGCGCGGCTTCTTGCGGAAAAAGGTGCGCGGCCTGCGGGTGTCGACCACGAAAGAGACGACCTCGCTCTGGCCGCTGCGGCCGGCGACGTCGGTTGCCCGCACCACGAAGCCGTGCTCACCCTCGGAGAGGCGCGCGGACGACACGAAGGGCGAGGCGCACGGCCGCGGCGGGGCGCCGTCGAGCAGGCAGGCAAACGTCGCCGGCCGGTTGGCGAGGAACCCGATCGGTGGGCGTGGATCGTTGCCGAGCGCTCGCGGTCGCTCTGTGATTGAGACGGCCGGCGGTAAGGCGACGCTGCGCACGGCGCCGTAGGCATCGACCAGACCGGCGCCGACGGCGTCCGGGCCGAAGGACCCGACCGGCCGCGCGGTAGCAGCAAGGGCCAACCGCAGCTGCCCTGGGGAGAGCGAGGGGTTCGCCTGCTTCATCAGTGCGGCTACAGCCGCCGCGTGCGGCGCCGCCGCCGAGGTGCCGAAGAAGCGCCATACCCCGGCCACCGGCTGGCCGAAGAAGGTGGTTGCGCCCCCGTTGGTCGCGACGACGTCCGGTTTGGTCAGCGTCGTCGGCGGGATCGCCGCCGCTGGCGCCGCCCCGGTCACCGGGCCGAAGTAGTTCGTGACCGGGCCCCGCGAGGAGAAGTCCTCGGGCTTGGAACCGTTGTTGAAGCGGACGGCGCCGACGCTGACGACGTTGGCGGCTCCGCTGTGGCCGAAGATCGTCGGCCCGACGACGTCGCCACCGGCCGACTCGGGGTACTCAGTGGCGGTCACGCCGCCGCCGTTCTGGAGGAGGATGAGCTTCAACCTGGGTGCCACGCCGGAGAAGCGATTGATCGCCAGCTGGACGTCGACCGCCGCGCCGCTTTCGTTCTCCCAGCCGATCAGCTCCAGCGGCCGCTGCGTCGCCAGGTTGCCGTCGACGCCGGCGACGGCGAAGCCTTCGACTTCGACTGGATCGCCTTTCGAGTCGAGCAGAAACGCGTCGAGGTCGGTGCCGACCCCGAACCACGGTTCGGCCCACTGCAGGTCGAGCAGCAGCGTCGCGCCGGCCGCAACGGTGATCTCGAACGTGTCGTCGACCGCCCCCCCGGGATCGAAATCCATGCAGTGCGTCGGGTGCAGACCCTCGGGCGGAAGACTTTCTTCTTCTTCTAGTTTTTCCAGTTTTTCGGAGAGCGCCACGACACCTGCCGGGCAGGCGCCCGAGTCGCGGTATGCCGGCGCCTCCCAGGAGGCGAAGTCGCGCCCTTCACCGTCGATCAGGTTGTCGTTGCCGGCGGCGGAGAAGTACGAGCGCCCGCCCGCGATCGCTTCGTTGGCTGCGACGGCGATCGGCCCTTCCTGGAAGAAGGGCTCGTCGAAGTAGATGACGTCGTCGACGAGGACGTCGGCGCCGGCGTTGCGGAGCTCCCTGATGTTCGCCGCGAAGGCAAAGGGGCTGCCCAGCGCGGTGGCGGAGGCGAACTGGATGCGGGCGCCAGGCGCCAGGTCGTGGACGATCTGCGCCATCGCCCGTCCCTCGTCGACGCCGCCGAAGTCGAAGTCGTCGAGCAGACCGACGGGCTCCGTCCGCCCACAGGGATTTCCCGGTCCCGGCAGGTCACCGCTCGCCACGTCACCGCCGACATGCGTCGGCGCGCCGACATTACGGTCGAAGGAGTCGGAGAGGATGCCGACCGTGACGCCGGTGCCATCGAGGCCGAAGTCGGCGCGGGCGGCGGAGGCGTTCAGCTGTGCGTCGCCCTCCGAGGTGACCAGGCCGGGACACTCGCTCGCAGCGAAGGCCGGCGCGAGCACCTCGGTCACTGCGCCGACCCGAGGGACGGCGGCAACCGCGCGCAGGTCCGCTGGAGAGATGGCCACCGTCACCGTCTGGTAGCGGCCGCTGGCGTGGACGATCCTCGCCCCGGTGTCGCGCAGCTCCGCCACCCCGCCGAGCGCCCCGCGCCCGAAGCGAACGTCGACGACCACCCTCCCGCCCTGCCGCACGAGGCTGCCGGCGCCGTCCCCGGCGAGGCCCAGGCGGCGGGCCTGCGTGGCGAGTGGCGCCGACCGCAGGGCCGGCTTCGCCAACTGGGCCAGGCGCGCCGACAGCTCGCCGCCGCCGGGGCGGTCGGCGGCGATCGCGAGCGAGCCGGGGACGAGCGTCCCGGCAGCGATCAGCGCGAGGCCGGCGAGGAGAGAGGCGTGCTTACACATCAACGAGAGACTTGTTTTACCTGGAAGCGGTGCTCGGCAGCGGGGCCGAGCTCGCCACTGCCATCGCGAGCCCAGACGCGTAGGACGTGCCGGCCGAGCCCAAAGCTCCGCTTCAGACGCTCGCCGCAGTCACGGCGGCCGCGGCCGTCGATCGAGCAGACGAAGCCAGTTCCGCGGGGCTCCGACCCGAAGCGGAAGGAGACCGCTGCGCGACGTCCCTGCGTGCGGACGACCCGGCCCGGGCGCTGGCGGAAGAAGGCGTGCGGCAGCGGCTGCGCGACGATCGGCGCCCGCGGCTGGACCGTGACGGGCGGCGCCGGGCTGGGAGGCAGCTGTTGGACCGGGGCCGGTGCCGGAGAGCCTCCGTCACCTTCCGGCTCGCCTTCCTCTTCGGGCTCGGGCCCGGGAAGGAGCTCCGCCAGCGCCCGCGCGAGGTTGAGCCGACCCCCGGAGACGGTCTTGCCGGCCAGGGCCGGGCGGGAGTCGACCGACCCCATCATCGCCGCCTTCGCCTCCGCCGGCGTGGCCGCGGGGCTCGCCGCGAAGAGGAGCGCCGCGGCGCCGGAGACGTGCGGCGCCGCCATCGAGGTCCCCGACATGAAGAAGTAAGGCAGGAATTTCGTCGTGTCGACCCGCGCTTCGGGATAGGTGCTCAGCGTTTTCACACCCGGCGCCCCGAAGTCGACCGATTCGGCGCCGTAATTGGAGAAACCGGCGAGGCCGTCGTCGAGGTTCGTGGCGGCGACGCAGAGCAGGTTCTCGGCCGTGTAGCCGGGCAGCTCGTCGAGCGCGCAGGGGTAGCTCGGTTCGCTGTCGTTGTTGCTTTTCTCGTTGCCGGCGGCGAAGACGAACAGCACCTGAGGGCTACCGCTCAGGAGGGCCAGTTCCGCCGCCGCGAAGCCCGAGCCTCCGAGCGATCCGTTGAGCACCCGGGCGCCGTTTTCGATCGCGTAGGCGTAAGCCTCCACCATCGCCGCGAGCGGACAGCTGGCTTCTTCTTCCTCGTCGATCGCGCAGACCTTCAGCGCCATCAGCCGCGCCCCGGGCGATACCCCGACGATCCCCTCGCCGTCGTTGCCCTCGGCCAGGATCGTGCCGGACACGTGGGTGCCATGACCGTCGGGATCGTCGGGGTTCGGGTCCCGATCGAGGGGATCGACGACGCTGCCGCCGGCGAAGTCGTAGCCGTGAATGTCGTCCGCGTAGCCGTTGCCGTCGTCGTCGATGCCGTTCCCTGCCACCTCGCCGGGATTGGTCCAGAGCTGCGCCGCGAGGTCGCGATGGCCAAGGTCGACGCCAGTGTCCATGACCGCCACCACGGGTTCGGCACCCGGGCCCCAGCCGAGGTGGATCTCCCAGGCGGCCGGGGCGTCGATGTCGGCGTCGGGCGTACCCGAGATCGCGTTCTGCTGTCCGATCGGCTGGCCCGTGTTGTGCAAGCCCCAGAGCTGGGCGAAGAGAGGATCGTTGGGCGTGGCGGAGGGACGGCGGAGCCAGTTGCGGCTCGCCTGCCGGACGTCGGCCTCATCGCGCAGCTCCGCCAGGGCGGTCGCGGTGGTGCCCTCCTCGACCCGCACCAACTGGATCCCTGGGGCGAGGCTGCGCAGCGGCGTGACGCCGGCATCCCGCCGGGCCGCGGCCTGCTCGGAGGCGCTCGTTTCGGGGTCGTAGCTGACCACGAGCTCGCCCGGGGTGGCCTCCGCGGGCCCGTCCACGACCTGCTGGTCGGTACCCGCAGCGGCGGCGGCTGAGGCCAGGAGCAAGCAGGCCGCCGTCGCAACGGCGGCCGCGGCGAGGGCTTGCAGGCGTTTCCTTCTCATTCGGGGTCAGGTACCCAACGCAGGTGGCAGGCAACGTATCGGCCGTTCAGCCGAGAACACGAGTGGACGAACGATGGAGCGCGGGGCGGTCGCGCCCAGGCCACGAAGGGGTGCTCGACCCTGCTACCGTCCCGGGCGTTAGGGCCGGGTTGATCCGGCAAAGTCGTGTCTAGCGCTCGCGTCGTTGCTTCACCGCATGTGCCGCGTTCGCAGCACATGAAGTGGAGGCAATCGAATGCCAACTGGAACTGTCAAGTGGTTCAGCGACGACAAGGGCTACGGGTTCATCACCCCCGACGACGGCTCGAAGGACGTCTTCGTTCATCACAGCGCCATCATGGGCGAGGGCTTCAAGTCCCTCACCGAGGGCTCCAAGGTGAGCTACGAGTCCGAGGAAGGCCCGAAGGGCCCGGCCGCGGCGAGCGTCCAGCAGACCTCGTAGTAGCGCACCGCTCTTAGCGTTCTAGGGCCCGCCCGATGGCGGGCCCTTTTTTGGCCCGGAGGGGCATGGCCAAGCAGATCAAGGACGCAGGGAGCGTGGTGTGCTCTGCACACGAGCGACCGAGGACGAAGATATGCGCAGAGCCATGCACCTCCGAGACGACATCCGCAATATCGCCATAGTCGCCCACGTCGATCACGGCAAGACGACCTTGGTCGACGCGATGCTGTGGCAAAACGGTGCCTTCCGCCAAGGCCAGGACGTCGCCGAGCGGGTGATGGACTCGATGGACCTGGAGCGCGAGAAGGGGATCACGATCCTCGCCAAGAACACCGCCGTCCGCTACCGCGACGTCAAGCTCAACATCGTCGACACCCCCGGCCACGCCGACTTCGGCGGCGAGGTGGAGCGCGGGTTGACGATGGTCGACGGCGTCCTCCTGCTCGTCGATGCCTCCGAGGGGCCCCTGCCCCAGACCCGCTTCGTCCTGCGCAAGGCGCTCGAGGCGAAGCTGCCGGTGATCCTCGTCGTCAACAAGGTCGACCGCCCCGACGCCCGCATCGCCGAGGTCGTCGAGGAGGTGTACGAGCTGTTCATCGAGCTCGACGCCGACTCCGAGCAGATCGACTTCCCGATCGTCTACACCAACGCCAGGGCCGGCTGGGCCTCGCTCGAGGAGGGGATCGATGGGAACGACCTCTCCCCCCTGCTCGACCTGATGCTGGAGAAGATCCCGGCCCCCGAACACGATCCCGAGCACCCGTTCCAGGCCCATGTCACCAACCTCGACGCCGACCCCTATGTCGGCCGGCTGGCGCTCTGCCGCGTCCGCCACGGCATGGTCCGCGCCGGCCGGCCGATCGCCTGGTGCCGCGCCGACGGGCGCGTCGAGCGGGCAACGATCTCCGAGCTCTACGTGACCGATGCGCTCGACCGCGTAGCCGCCGATGAGGCGGGGCCGGGCGAGATCATCGCCGTCGCCGGCCTGCCCGAGGTGACGATCGGCGAGACGCTGGCCGACCTCGACGACCCGCGGCCGCTGCCGGTGATCGCGGTCGACGAGCCCTCGCTCTCGGTCGTCGTCGGCATCAACACCTCGCCGCTGGCGGGGACCGAGGGGAGCAAGCTGACCGCGCGCCAGATTCGCTACCGCCTCGACGCCGAGCTGGTCGGCAACGTCTCGATCCGGGTCAACGACACCGAACGGCCCGACGCCTGGGAGGTACAGGGACGCGGCGAGCTGCAGCTGGTCGTGCTGCTGGAGATGATGCGGCGCGAAGGCTTCGAGCTGACCGCCGGCCAGCCGCGGGTGATCACCCGCGAGATCGACGGGGTGCTCTGCGAGCCGGTCGAGCGGCTGGCGATCGATGTCCCGGAGGAGCACGTCGGTGCCGTCACCCAGCTGCTGGCGGCGCGCAAGGGGCGGCTCGACCACATGGCCAACCACGCCACCGGCTGGGTGCGGATGGACTACCTGGTGCCGGCGCGCGGCTTGATCGGCCTGCGCACCGAGTTTCTCACCGAGACCCGCGGCGCCGGGATCATGCACCACGTCTTCGACCGCTGGGAGCCGTGGGCGGGCGAGCTGCGCACCCGCGCGACCGGCTCGCTCGTCGCGGACCGCCGCGGCGCCAGCGCCAGCTACGCGCTGCTGGGCCTGCAGGACCGCGGCACCCTCTTCGTCGGCCCGGGCGAGGAGGTCTACGAGGGGATGATCGTCGGCGAGAACAGCCGCGGCGAGGACCTCGACGTCAACGCGGTCAAGGAAAAGCAGCAGACCAACATGCGGGCCGCCAGCGCCGACGTCCTGGTTCGCCTGGCGCCGCCCACCCGCCTCTCGCTGGAGGCCTCGCTCGAGTTCCTGCGCGACGACGAGTGCGTCGAAGTGACGCCCGAGTCGGTGCGCCTGCGCAAGGTCGAGCTGGACAAAGTCAGGCGCCAGAAGGCGGCGCGTCAGGGCGCCGCCGCCGCGCCGCGCTAGGCGGTCGTCGTCGGCTCGGTCGGCGTTGGGGCCACGGCCGCACCCGTTCCCGCGGGGCCACCGCCGAGGTCGAAGTACATGATCGCGGCAGCGAGCGCGAAGACCGGCGCGGTGATCGCGCTGGAGACGATCGAGGCGACGTAGGTGGCGGCTTCGCCGTCGCCGATCGGCGTGGCGATTGCGGCGAGGACGATCCCCACTCCGAGCACGATCAGCAGCACGACGAGGAGGGTGGCGAAGACCGCCCAGCCTTCGCCCTTGACGAGACGGCGGCTGCGGCCGAAGGCGTCGATCGGCCCGCAGCGCTCGACCACGATCACCGGACTACCGACGGACCAGATCGTCAGCAGGATCAGGCCGGGCACAATCAGCAGCAGGAAGCCGAGCGCGACCCCTATTGCGTAAAGGATGCCGAAGCCGATCAGCGGCAGGATCACCGGCGCCGCAGCCGAGAAGAGGTCGCCGATGGAGTCGTCGCGGCGGCCGTCGCGGACGTCCTGCACCAGCTTGACGACGAAGCCGACGTAGAGAGCGTGGCCAGCGAGCCGCACCGCACCCGCGAGCAGGATCAGGACCCAGCTGTCGGTCGCCTCCAGCAGCGCCGAGAGCAGCCCGACGATTAGGAAGACAACGATCGCGCTGCCCAGGAGAGCGCCGAGGTTCTGCCGGTAGATCGAGAAGGTCTCGCGGACGACGTCGCCGACGTCGACTCGCTTCGCCGGCGCGCTGGAGGCCTCCATGGAGGCGATCCTAAGCGCGCCTCCGCGCCGGGGTCAACCCCCGCCGCACCGATTCGAGAGTGAGGTTATGCCCCGGTATGGGTGCATAACCTCACTCGGCCCGAATCTCAGACGGTCGCGGCGGCCTGCTCTGCCTGGCTGTCCTCGGAGGCCTTCGCTTTCGCTTCGGCCTCGGGGGTCGGCTCGTTGATCTGGCGCGGCAGCAGCACTTCTTTGGCGATCACCAGGCGCTGGATCTGGCTGGTGCCCTCGTACAGCTGCATGATCTTGGCGTCGCGCATCAGTTTCTCGACCGGGTACTCCTTGATGAAGCCGTAGCCGCCGTAGACCTGGACTGCGTCGACCGTGATCTCCATCGCCGAGTCGGCGGCGAAGCGCTTGGCCTCCGAGGAGACCAGGGTGTTGCGCTTGCCCTGATCGAGCAGCACCGCGGAGTTCCAGACAAGCAGGCGGCCGGCGTCGACCTTGGTCGCCATGTCGGCGATCATGAACTGGATCGCCTGGTGCATCGCGATCGGCACCCCGAACTGAACCCTTTCCTTCGAGTACTCGACCGCGTACTCGAAGGCGGCGCGGCCGATCCCGACCGCCATCGCGGAGACGCCCGGGCGGGTGCGGTCGAGGGTCATCATCGCTAGCTTGAAGCCCTTGTTTTCCTCGCCGATCATGTTCTCGGCCGGGACCTCGACGTCGTTGAAGGAGATCGTCGCGGTGTTCGACGCCCGCTGGCCCATCTTGTCCTCCTTCTTGTCGACCGTGACCCCGGGCAGGTCGGCGTCGACGACGAAGGCGCTGATGCCGCGGTGGCCGGCCTCTGGGTCGGTCTTGGCGTAGACCGTGAACCAGTCGGCGTAGGTGCCGTTGGTGATGAAGCACTTGGAGCCGTTGAGGATGTACTTGTCGCCCTGCTTGACGGCGCGGGTCTTCATCCCGGAGACGTCGGAGCCGGCATCGGGCTCGGTCAGGCAGAAGGAGGCCAGCTTCGGCCCCTCGCTCAGCATCCCCAGGTACTTCTTCTTGGTCTCCTCGGAGCCGCCGAGGGTGACCGGCGCCGAGGCGAGGCCATTGGCCATCAGCGAGGTGCCGATGCCGGAGCAGCCCCAGCCCATCTCCTCCTCGATCAGACAACCGGAGAGGTAGTCGAGGCCCGGGCCGCCGTAGGCCTCGGGGATGTGGGTGTTCATCAACCCGACCTCCCAGGCCTTGTCGATGATGTCCTGGGGCCAGGTGCCGTCCTTGTCGTACTCCCAGGCGACCTTGCGGATCTCTTTCTCCGCAAAATTGTGCGCCAGCTCGCGCAGGTCCTTCTGCTCGTCGGTGAGGGTGAAGTCAACCACTGCTCGAAGCTCCTTTTCTCGGGTGGGAGGGGCCTTCCGTCGTCTCGGGCCCATGGCCGATTGACTGGTCAGTCAACCAGGGCAAGGGTACCGAATGGCGCCTTGGACGGCGGAATCAAGCCACCTCCCCGCGGCATCCCCCGGATTTAGGAGTGCCGCCGAAGGCGTACCCTTGGCCTATGGATCTGCCGGCAGCACTCATCGACATCAAGAGCGGCTACGTGCTGGCGGCGATCACGCTCTTCACTTTGCCGATCGCCGCGACGGCGTTCGCCCGCTCTGGACCGGCATGGCAAGGGATCGGGGGCGGGCGCTTCTCGATCGAGCAGAAGCTGCCGCCGCCGCGGCTCGACCAGCCGCTGCAGCCGGTCGACCCAGCGCTGCAGGCAGCGGAGGCGCGGCAGATGCTGGAGGCGAAGTCCTATCGGCGCCAGCAGCGCGGCGAGGCCCCGCTCGACGTCGAGGCCGAGGTGGCGCGACTGCTCGACTCGCCGCTGGGTGCCTCCCCTGACCTCGACGAGCAGCTGCGGGCCGAGGTGCGGGAGCTCGTCCTCGCCCGCAATGAACGGCGTATGCGCAGCGGCAGAGCACCGTTGGACGTCGAGGCGGAGGTCGAGCGGCAGCTCGAGGATTTCGTAGGATTGGGCAAGTGATGGCGGGGGGCGCGGACAACCTCTACGACGTTGAGGAGTTGCTGGTCCATCCCGGCACCTACTTCAACCCCCAGACCGAGGTGCTGGTGGTCGTCGACGACTCCACCTCACTCGACCAGGAGGTCTTCAACATGGAGGCCTACGAGGGCGCCGATTGGGTCCGGATCTCCGATGACGTTCCGGTCGACGAGAGCCGCCGCGACGAGGCTCTCGAGCGCTTCCAGACGAACTACCACCCCGGCTCGGCCGGCTCGGTCTCCGAAACCGCACTCGAACAGGGCGACGACGAGCTCGACGAGGACGAGCCGGGCCAGGAGCCCGGCCGCGAGGACAACGGCGTCCCGTCCGCGGGCCCCGAAGACTGAACGATGCTCGAAGCTGGCCAGGACGCGCCCGACTTCACCCTGCCCGATGAGGACGGCAACGACCTGACGCTCTCGGAGCTGCGCGGGCAGACGGTAGTCCTCTACTTCTATCCCCGCGCCGGCACGCCGGGCTGTACGACGCAGGCTTGCGGGGTGCGGGACCGTGGCGGCGATTACGGAAAGGCGGGGGCGCGCGTGATCGGCGTCTCGGCCGACTCCGTCGAGGCGGTGAAGAAGTTTGCCGACAAATTCGACCTCGACTTCACCCTGCTCGCCGACGCGGACCACGCCGTCGCGGACGCCTACGGAACTTGGGTCGAGAAGTCGATGTACGGCAAGAAGTACTGGGGCGTGCAGCGCGCGACCTTCCTGATCGACGCCGACGGCAAGATCGCCAAGGTCTTCCCCAAGGTCTCGCCGAAGACCCACGACGACGTCGTCCTGGACGCCCTCGCTGAGCTGGCCGCCGCCTGAGCGGCGTCGCTCAGGCGCTGACGGCGACGATGACGATGTACGAGGTGTAGAGCGCGAACCAAGTGAGGACTGCCGCCAGCGAGAAGCGGTCGCGGCGGTGCAGCATCTCGTAGGCGAGGAAGCCGCCGACGAGGCCGAGGACGACCGAGATCGAGGCGTTGAGACTGAGCGCCCAGTCGGTGAAGATGAGGCCGATCCCGACCGGGATCGTCGATTGGAAGACCATCGCGCCGGTGATGTTGCCGAGCGCCAAGGAGTCCTTGTTCTCGCGCACCCAGAAGAAGCTGTTGACCTTCTCCGGCAGCTCGGTCGCCAGCGGCGCCAGGATCAGAGCCAAGACGACAGCCTCGACGCCGAGGGACTCGGCGATGTGCAGAAGCTCCTCGACGAAGAGATGGGCGCCGCCGACCATCGCCCCCAGTCCGACCAGGAGCTGGACGGTGCAGATCAGCAGCGACGGGTTCATCCGGTGCTCGTCGCGGCGCTCGAAGAGGAGCGGGTCGAGCGTGCCGTGCTCCTGCACCTCGCCGCCGCCGAGCAGGGTGCGGCGGATATAGACCGGGTAGGCGAGGATGACGGCTATCCCGATCGGGATCCGCAGCGCGTCGGGCGCCCCCCAGGCGAGTGCCAGCGCGACGGCGAAGAAGAGCAGGAAGAAGAGAAGGTCCCGCTCCAACGTCGGCCCGTGCGCGTCCAGGCGCAGGCCGGTCTCTCGCCGCTCGCGGTAGATGTAGGCGAAGAGGCCGACCAGCCCCATCGCCAGGGTCGCCAGCAGGAAGGGCGCGCCGACGATCGCCCCGATCGCGACCTGGTCCGCCCCCTCCTTGGCGCCGATCAGCGCCACGATCGCGATTAGGGTCTCCGGCATCGCGGTGCCGACGGCGGCGAGCAGGCTGCCGACCGCCCCTTCGCCGAGCTTCAACCGGTGTCCTATCCACTCGACCGCATTGGTGAAGAGGAGGGCACCCGCGAGGATGATCGCGAAGCTGAGGACCAGCAGGAGGTAGTTCAACTAGCGCCTTGGAACGTGAGGGGCCGGGGCACTAGCCGCCGGCCCCGCCGAATCTTTCGAGCAGTTCGCCCGGGTCGCCTTCGAGCAGGCCGAGCAGTTCCAGAGGATTGATGCCGAGCTTGAGGAAGAGGTCGCTGAGGGGTTTGGCTCCGCCCGGCGCTTCGATCGTCTGGTCCTCATTGACGCCGGTCAGCTGCAGGTCGAACTCGACGTCGGCGCTGGTCGGGCCTTTGCCGGTGGCTTTCTGCGGCTCGATCTGGAGCTGCGCCGAGAGTCGCCGCACGATGTCGTCGTCGCCGACGTAGACGTCGATCTTGGCCGATTTCACGCTGCCCTTCAGTTCGCTTCGCGCTTCTTCGAGCTCTTTCGTCGAGGGCAGCGATCCGGCGTTGCTCAACTGCGCTTTGCAGGCGGGGTCCTTGCTCAGCTTAATCAGCGAATCGATCGCACTGGGAACGTCGAGTTCGCCGCTGACCTTGGTGGTCTCGGTGCCGCCGACGTCGGCCTCGCCGCCGTCTTTGAGCTTGTCGGTGAAGTCGGCGGGCTTCAGTTCGCCGACCGTTTCCTGGCAGGCGGTGAGGCCGGTCGATTCGCCCTGGGGCGCGCCTTCGACCGACTGCGGGTCGATGATCGATTCAACGAAGCTGTAAGTGGTCGGGTCGACTTCGTAGTCGACCCCCTGGTAGTTGACGTAGGCGCTGTTGGGCAGCAGAACCAGGCCACCGTCGAAGTCGATTTTTTCGCCGTTGACCGCGCCGTTGGCTTTCGCGACCAGGTCTAGCTGCGGCAGGTCGCCCTCCCCGCCTTCGCCTTCTTCGAAGGGGCCCGAGAGGCTGAGGTCGAGGTCCCCGCCTTCCTTGCCCTTCGCGTCAACGGCGACGACGAGGTCGATGTCGCCGCTCTCGATTCCCTGCAGGGTGGCCTCGTCGATGACGGTCTGCGGATCCTCGCTGCCGCCATCGCCGCCGCCACAGGCGACGAGCCCAAGCGCAACTGCGAACAGGGCGATCAGCGCAATCGGGAATCTCTGTCGGCTCACCGGTCTCTCCTGGCAGATCGTCGTGGGGCGAACCGAGATCGTAAGCCCTGTGCCGCCGCCACGCGTTTCGATCTGCTTAACGCGCGTTTTCGATCTCGGGCGGCGTGTTATCGGTGAGGTTGAACGCCAGCAGGAGGAAGAAAGCCGAGATGGCGATCAGGGCGACCCCGATCGCGGTGAGGTTTCGCGAGCCCAACATATGACCGAGGATGCCGATTGCAAAGCCGGCGCCGAAGACGACGAAGTAGGGAGTGCCGTTCTGCGGCAGGAAGGCGAGCGCGAGGTCGGGCATCGAGAGCGGATTATCATCGCCCCGATGGTCGAGGCAGCGAAACCGGGCTCAGTCGCGGAGACGAAGGAGGCACTGGCGAACGCCCAGTACCTCGCCGACGAGTCGGCGGCGCTCGTCTCCTTCCTAGCTCAGCGCCTCGGCAAGCCAATCCTGGTCGAGGGCCCGGCCGGCGTCGGCAAGACCGAGCTGGCCAAGGCGCTCTCTCGCGCCACCGAGCGCGAGCTGGTGCGCCTGCAGTGCTACGAGGGACTCGACGAGGCCAAGGCCCTCTACGAGTGGAACTACCGTAAGCAGCTCCTCTACATCCAAGCCGCCCCCGGACGCGGAAGCGAGGGCGAGTCCATATCTGACTCTCCTCGCCCTCGCGAGAGCAGAGGAGGCGGCGTTTTTGATGACATCTTCAGCGAGGAGTTCCTGCTGGAGCGGCCGCTGATGCAGGCGATCGCCAGCCCCGAGCCGGTGGTTCTGCTGATCGACGAGATCGACAAGACCGATCAGGAGTTCGAGGCGATGCTGCTCGAGCTGCTCTCCGACTTCCAGATCACGATCCCCGAGCTTGGCCGGATCGAGGCGACGACGATGCCGCTGGTCGTCCTCACCTCGAACAACTCGCGCGAGCTAACCGAGGCGCTGAAGCGACGCTGCCTCTACCTCTGGCTCGACTACCCGGAGCTGGAGCGGGAGATGGAGATCGTCCACCTGCACGCGCCCGAGCTGCCCGAGGCGCTCGCCCGCCGCCTGGTCGAGGTGGTGCGAATGGTGCGCGCGCTGGACCTGAAGAAGCCGCCCTCGATCGCCGAGTCGATCGACTGGGCGCGGACGCTGCTGCTGATGGGGGCGGAGGACATCGACCGCGAGACCTTCGAGCAGTCGATGTCGATCATCGTTAAGCACCGCACTGATATCGATCTCGTCGCCGAGCGCGTCGGGATGAAGCTCTCGGCACCGACGCAGCCGGCCGGGTGAGCGTGGCCGCGGGCTCGCCCTACGGCCCGCGACCCGAGGCCGGGCCGCCCGGCCTTGCCGCCAAGCTGCTCGGCTTCTGCGAGGAGCTGCGCAGCGAGGGAGTGGCTGTCGGGACCTCGGAGATCCTCGACGCCTTCGCGGCGCTGGAGCAGGTGCCGTGGAGCTCCCAAGACGACTTCCGCGAGGCGCTGGCGGCGACGATCGCCAAGTCCCAGGAGGACCGCCGCCTCTTCGAGCTGCTGTTCGAGCGCTGGTTCTTCCGCACCGCTGAGGCCGAGGCGATCGAGCGCGGCATCGGCGAGCGCGGCGAGCGCCACGAGGGGGGCGAGCGGCTCGACATCGACGAGTTGCGCGAGCAGATCCGCGAGGCGATCGTGGAGGGCAACGAGGGCGAGATGCGCGACCTGGCCCGGCTGGCGATCGCCGCCTTCGGGCGGGAGGGCGAGGGCTCTGGCGTGGTCGGCGTCGACGTGCAGAGGATCCGTCGCACGCTCGGCCTCTCGACCGGCGCCGCCCGGGCCGAAGACGGCGCCGGTGAGCTGCCGCCGATCAACCGCGAGGAGCTGACCCGCTTCGAGCGCCACCTGCGCCGCGAGCTCGAACGCGACCTGATCGAGCGCACCTCCACCCTCCCCTCCTCGCGGCCGCTGGCCGAGCTGGACCGCGCCCTGCCCACCAGTCCGACGCAGGACCTCGCCGCCGTCCACCGCGCCGTCTCGCAGATGAAGCGCCGGCTGGCGACGCTGGGGCACGAGCAGCGGGGGCGGCGCAAGGGACAGACCGTCGACGTGCGGCGCACGATGCGGGCCTCGCTGGAGACCGGCGGCGTGCCGCTGCGCCTGCGCTACCGGCCAAAGCGACCGCGGCGGCCGGAGATCTACGTCCTCTGCGACGTCTCCACCTCGGTCACCTCCGCCAGCGTCTTCTTCCTCTCCGTCTTGCACGCCCTGCACGACTCGTTTCGCAAACTGCGCAGCTTCGTCTTCATCGAGCGGATCTCCGAGGTGACCGAGATCTTCGAGCACGAGCGCGACTTCCGCGAGATCGCCAGGCGGATCTCCAGCGAGGGCGGAGTCGCCGACGTCTCCGGCTACACCGATTACGGTCGCGTCTGGCTCGAGTTCCTGACCGAGATCTCCGACGACCTCGACCCGCGCTCGACCGTGATAGTCCTCGGCGACGCTCGCACTAACGGCCGCGAGCCACACGCCGAGGTCTTCGCCCGGATCGCCGAGCGGGCTGGCCGCCTTTTCTGGCTCAATCCCGAGCCGCGCCTCTACTGGAATTACGGCGACTCGGTGATGGCCGCCTACGAGCGCCACTGCGACGGCGCCTTCGAGTGCTGGACCACTCGGCACCTGGAGAACTTCGTCAACGTCGTCGCCGGCGGCGTCCCGGCCGGCGACTAGCCAGCCGACTCCTCGCGGTCCAGCCGACTAGGCGGCCGCGCCGCCGGTCCCGAAGAGGACGCGGTGCAGGTCGTAGACCAGCGCCATCGCGAGGCCGCGATCGCCGCCCAGCTCCATGTCGTCGGGGTTGGCTTCGATCACAGCGTCGAACCAGGTGGCGAGGTCGCCGGTTGCCCCTGCTTCTGGGTCACCTTGTAGGTCTGGCGTACACGCCGCGATCCGTCCTTCCTCAACCTGGACCATTACGCCGGCCGACCGGTTCGCAGCGCCATCCAGCTCCAGCGCCAAGCGACAAGAGCCCGAAAGATTCACGGGGAGGCGCAGGAGCGGCACGGCGAGCATGAAGGCGGCGTTGACGTCGAAGGGTGCGACCTCGGGCGAGTCGGCCAGGTGGCGGTGCTCCATCCGGGCTGCGGCGACGATCGGCGCCACCCCGTGGCGCAGCCAATCGGTCACCGAGTAGGCGGCGCCGTCGCCGGCTCCGCGGCGAGCCTGGACCTGTCCGCTGAGACGCATCGCGTCGAGACAGCGCTGCGCCACCGGATCGCCGCCGGGGTCGCTGGTGCCGTTCAGCTCACCGACCGAAAGCGGCCCCTCCGCCAACGAGTGGAGCATGGTCGACGACCAGCTCTCGGCGAGCGCCTCGATTGCCTCGGTGGCGCCGTCGCCGCCAAACGGAAGCAGACCACTCGGCGCCTGCGCAAGCCAGTCTTCGAGGGTGTCGCTGACAAACAGCATCTCCCGGCCGGAGGGCGTCAGCCGGGCTTCCGTCCGCTCGCAGTCGCAGCCCGGGATCTCGATCGTCGAGCCGAGGTCCTCACCCAGCTCGCTCAGACCCATCGGGCCGGCGGACAGCGAGCGCAGGATCTGGCAGCTGATTGAAGATGCCAGCATCTCGAGGGTGCGCGACCCGGGTCGTGCACCCGCCTCCCATTCATTGACCGGACGTGCAGTCAAGTACGCCCAATTATGACACGCCTGAGTTAGTTATGGGTATTTGCTGAGTCTTCAAGGCGTTCTATCTGGGGCACGCGCCAGAGCGCGCTGGCTATCGTCAGCCCGACCGCCGCGCAGAGCAGCGCCGCGAACCACTGACCGGCGCTGAGCAGGGTCATCTCGAAGAAGTGGCGCACCGGTCCGGCCGCCAGGATCAGCGCAAAGAGAGCGCCGAGCCCGGCGACCATCGCCAGCATGTAGCTCTGGATCGCGATGTGCTCGCGGCCTGGGCCACGCTCCAGCAGCAGGACGAAGCAGAGGCCGAGCACGATCAACGTCGTCGTCGCGGCCGTGCGCCCCGCCTCCAGCGAGCCGCCGAAGACAGTATCGACGAGGAAGAAGCAGAGGATCGAGCCGAGCGCGGTCGCCAGGCCGGCCGGGACCGCGAAGGCGGCCAGCGCACGCAGCAGCCGGCCGCGGTAGAGCGGGCCGTCGGAGGGGGCCAGGGCGAGGACGAAGGAGGGGATGCCGATCGTCAGGAAGCCGGCCAGGGTGAGATGGCGCGGCAGGAAGGGGAAGGCGAAGCCGGGCACGGCGACGAGCAGGATCAGCGCCGCCGCATACACGGTCTTGGTCAGGTAGAGGCGGCCGAGGCGGTGGATGTTGCGGGCGATCCGGCGTCCCTCGGCAACCGCCTGCGGCAGGCGCGCGAACTCGTCTTTGAGCAGGACCACGTCGGAGACACCCTTCGTCACCTGGGCGCCCGAGCCCATCGCTACGGCCAGCCGCGCCTGCTTCATCGCCGGCACGTCATTGACGCCGTCGCCGATCATCGCCGTGTAGCGGCCCGAAGCGCGCAGGGCCTCGACCAGGGCCTTCTTCTGCTCGGGCGCGATCCGGCAGAAGATTGTGTGCCGCTGCGCGGTCTCGGCCAGCGCCTCGGGGTCCTGCGGCAGCTCGGAACCCTCGATCGTGGCGGCCTCCGCCGGGATCCCCACCGAGCGCGCCACCGCCGTCACAGTCGCCCGCGCGTCGCCGGAGATCAGCTTCAGGTCGATCCCTTCCTCGTGGATGAAGGCGATCGTCTCGGCGGCGTCGGGCCGCAACGTCTCTTCCAGCACGACCAGGGCCAGCGGCTTCAGCCGCGGCGGCGGGGCCGCGGCGGCGTCCTCGGGAAGCGCCTCGCTCGACTCGCCAAAGGCGACGACCCGCCGGCCGACCGACGTCTCCTCCTCCAGTTTGCGGCCGAGGCCCGGCGGCAGACTCAGCGCGCCAGCCGCTTCGAGCACGTCGGGGGCGCCGAGCACGTAGCTGCTGCCTCCCAAACGCAGGCCGCTCCACTTCCAGCGCGAGGAGAAGGGGACTTCGGCGCCGATCCGCCCCGCCTTGCCGGGGAAGGCGGCGGCGATCGTCTCCAAAGTGCGGTTGCGGTCGCCAGCGCTGGCGGCGAAGCGGCCCAGGGTCGCCTGCAGCTCGTCGGGATCAACGCCGTCGGCGACCTCGATCCCCAGCAGCCGCAGCTCACCGTCGGTCAGCGTTCCGGTCTTGTCGACGCAGATCGTGTCGACGGCCGCGAGGCTCTCGGTCGCGCTCATCTGCTGCACCAGCGTGTCTTTGCGGGCCAGCCGCACCGCCGCCACCGCGAAGGTGACGCTCATCAGCAGCACCAGCCCCTCGGGGATCAGCGTGATCAGGCCGGCCGTCGCCGTCTGCGCCGCCTCCACGAGGTCGACGCTGCGCATCTGGAAGGTCAGCAGCAGGACCGCGGCCAGCGGCACCATGATCCAGGTGGTGGCGACGATCACCCGGTTGACCTCGTGCTGGAGCGGTGAGGGTGGGTGGCGAAAGGCTTTCGCCTCCCCGGCGAGGCGGCCGGCGTAGCTCTCCTCGCGCACGGCGTCGACCTCGTAGCGGCCCGAGCCCGAGAGGCAGAAGGAACCGGAGAGGGCGCGGTCGCCGCGCTCCTTGCGGACGCCGTCCGCCTCACCGGTCAGCAGCGACTCGTCGAGCGTGAGGCCGCGGCTGGCGATCACCTCGCCGTCGGCGACGAGCTGGTCCCCCGGCTCGACCGCGACCACGTCCCCCGGGACGACTTCCTCGGCAAGCAGCTCTTGCGTGGCGCCGTCGCGGACGACCCTGGCGTGTGGGGCGACAAGCACCGCCAGCTCCTCCAGCGTCCGCTTCGCCTTCAGCTCCTGGCGGATGCCGATGTAGGAGTTGACGACGGCGATCGCCAGGAAGGCGGCGTCGGCGATCAGGCCAAGCGAGAGGATGAGGACGCCGAAGACAGCGACGATCGCGTTGAAGAGCGTGAAGACGTTGCCGGCGACGATGCTGGCGGTCGAGCGCGAGGTACGCTCCGTAGGCGGGCCCAGCTTGCGCAGGCGCTTTGCGGCCTCGGCGCTGGAGAGGCCCCGCTCGCCGGGCGCCGTGTCGGGCAGGACCTCGGTTGCTGCCGTGTCGGCCATATGAAGACATTCAATAGGGTTCGGCACGGATGGCACGGAGGGTCACTCCCGAAATGATCGCGGCCCGGATGAGGCCGAGTGACACTGCGCGGATCCGGCCCCTCCTCGGTGTCCCGCGTAGCGCCGCTACGCGGGAACCGTGTCGTGACCGTCCCGCTTGGTCATCGACCTCCCCGAACCCGCGCTCATTTCGCTCATGACCCTGAAGCTCGGACTGAACCTGGGTTACTGGGGCATAGGGCCTAGCGGCGCGGACGCCGTCGAGGTGGTGCAGGCGGCCGAGCGAGCGGGCTTCGAGTCGGTCTGGGCGGCCGAGTCCTACGGCTCCGACGTGGTCAGCGTCCTCGCCTGGCTGGCGCCGCAGACGCAGACGATCAACCTCGGCGCGGCGATCATGCAGGTGCCGGCACGGCCACCGGCGGCGGCGGCGATGGCCGGCGCAACGATTGACAAATTGTCAGGCGGCCGCTTCCTCTTCGGCTTCGGCCCCTCCGGCCCCCAGGTCTCCGAAGGCTGGTACGGGGTCCCCTACGCGAAGCCCTGGGGGCGGACCCGCGAGTACATCGAAGTGGTGCGCGAGATCGTCGCCCGCGATGGCAAGCTCGACCACCACGGCGAGCATTACGACCTGCCCCTGCCGGACGGCGAGGGCAAGCCGCTGAAGCTCAACTTCCACCCCGAGCGCAACCGGATCCCGGTCTTCGTCGGCGCGATCGGACGCAAATCGGTCGAGATGGCGGCTGAGATCTGCGACGGCTGGATCCCGATCTTCTTCAGCGTCGATGCCTTCGAGCAGACCTGGGGCGAGCACCTGGAGGCGGGGTTTGCCAAGGGGGGACGGCAGCGGGCCGACCTCGAGGTCTCCCCTTCGCTGCAGGTGGCGATCGACGGCGACCTGGAGGCGGCTAAAAACGTCGTCAAGGCGGGACTCGTCCTCTACTTCGGCGGCATGGGCAGCCGCAAGACGAACTTCTATGTCGACCTCGCCCACCGCTTCGGCTTTGGCGACGTGGCCGACGATGTCCAGCGCCGCTTCCAGGACGGCGACCGCGAGGGCGCCTTCGCAGCGATGCCCGACGAGATCGTCGAGGCGACCTCGCTGGTGGGGACCGAGGCCGAGGTGGCGGAGCGGATCGAGCGCTTCCGCGGCGCCGGCATCGACCGCCTCATCGTCTCCCCCGTCCACGTCGACCGAGGCGAGCAGCTGCACACGATCGAGCGCCTGGCGGCCCTGGCGGCCGGCTGACCCGCTCCCGGCCTCATCGCATAACCTTCCGCGCCGCATGAGGATCGGAGTGCCGAAAGAGACCGCCGACGGGGAGCGCCGCGTCGCGCTCGTGCCCGATGCCGTCAAGTCGCTGCGCAAGAACGAGAAGCTCGAGGTTTTGGTAGAGCGCGGCGCCGGCGAGGCGGCCGGCCATCCCGACTCCCAGTACGAGGAGGCGGGCGCCGAGGTCGGCGACCCCTCCGTTGCCTGGGGGACCGACGTCGTCCTCCGCGTCGCGACCCCCAGCGCCGAGGAGATCGGCCGGCTTAACTCGAACCAGGTTCTGATCGGCCATCTGGCCCCATGGACCTCGGCTGAGACCAACAAGGCGCTGGCACAAGCTGGCGTCAGCAGCTTCGCAATGGAGGCGATCCCGCGGACGACGCGGGCGCAGGCGATGGACGCGCTCTCTTCGCAGGCCGCCGCCGGCGGCTACGCCGCGACGCTGATCGCCGCCCGTGAGTCGGGGCGCTTCTTCGGGATGATGACCACCGCCGCCGGCACGGTGCCGCCGGCCAAGGTCCTGGTGCTCGGCGCCGGCGTTGCCGGCCTCCAGGCCGTCGCCACCGCGAAGCGACTGGGGGCAATCGTCACCGGCTTCGACATCCGTCGCGCCGCCTGGGAGCAGATCGCCTCGCTTGGCGGCCGCCCGCTGGAACTGGACTTCATCCCCGACGCCGAAGGCGAGGGCGGCTACGCGCGGCCGCTCACCGACGAGGAGAACGCCAAAGTTGTCGAGGCGATCGGCGAGAACGCCGCCAAGCAGGACGTGATCGTGACCACGGCGGCGATCCCGGGACGCCCGGCGCCGCGGCTGATCACTGCGGAGGCGGTGCGCAGCATGCAGCCCGGCTCGGTGATCGTCGACCTGGCGGCCGAGACGGGCGGCAACTGCGAGCTAACGCAGGCAGGCCAGACGGTGGTCGAGAACGGCGTCAAGGTCGTCGGCCCGAGCAACCTGCCGAGCGAGATGCCCGGGCCCGCCTCCCAGCTCTACGCCAAGAACCTGGAGAACCTGCTCGGGCTCCTGGTCGGCGAGGACGGCGCGCTGAACGTCGACTTCGAGGACGACATCATCGCCGCCGCCTGCATCACCCACGGCGGCGAGATCCGCAACGAGAGGGCCGCCAAGTAGGCGCGCCCACGGAGGCCTTCCATGGATCTGATCATTGAGATAACGATCTTCGTCCTCGCCGCCTTTGTCGGCTTCGAGGTGATCTCGAAGGTGCCAACCACGCTGCACACGCCGCTGATGTCGCAGACCAACGCGATCCACGGGATCGTCATGCTGGGCGGCCTGATCGTCGTCGGCTTCGCCAACGATGGGCTCGAGTACGTGATCGGGACGATCGCGATCGCCTTCGGCGCGATCAACATCGTCGGCGGCTTCATGGTCACCGACCGGATGCTTGGCATGTTCAGCCGCAAGCCGAAGCCGAAGGCTGAGACCGACGGATCCGGGGGCAAATGACGTGAGCACCTTCGCCAACCTCCCCGCGGCGGTGTTCGAGCCGGGCGGCGACGCCGCCACGGCCCTCTACATCGTCGCCTTCTCCCTGTTCATCATCGGCGTCCGCCGCGGCACCCACCCGACCACGGCGAAACAGGGCAACCTGATCGCCGCCGGCGGCATGGCGA
Organism: uncultured Solirubrobacterales bacterium; assembly: GCA_963817945.1. Taxonomy (GTDB): domain Bacteria; phylum Actinomycetota; class Thermoleophilia; order Solirubrobacterales; family 70-9; genus VRUE01. Next base: position 318,379 of record CAWFQH010000005.1, read on the forward strand.
TCGCCGTGGTGACGACGCTGCTGCTGGACGGGATGGGCAACTGGGGCATCCTCTTCGGCGCCCTCGCGATCGGCAGCGCGATCGGCGTCATCGCCTCGATCCGCGTGCAGATGACCGAGATGCCACAGATGGTCGCCCTCTACAACGGCGTCGGCGGCGGCGCCGTCGCCCTGATCGCCTGGTCGGAGATCCGGCACGGGATCTCGCTCGGCCACGAGATCCCGCTCGACGCGCTGATCCCGATCCTCTTCTCGGCCGTCGTCGGCTCGGTTTCCTTCTGGGGCTCGAACGTCGCCTTCGCCAAGCTCCAGGACCTAATTCCGACCCGGCCGCTCGCCGTGCCGGGCCAGCAGGTGATCAACGCCCTACTGCTGATCGGCATCCTCGTCGCCTGCGTCGTCCTTGCCAGCGACAACGCCAGCCCCTCGGAGGGCCTCTTCATCGCCGTGCTGATCGCCGCGGCGCTGCTCGGCAACCTGGTCGTGCTGCCGATCGGCGGGGCTGATATGCCGGTCGTGATCTCGCTGCTCAACGCCTTCACCGGCCTCGCCGCCGCCGCCGCTGGCTTCGCGCTCGACAACGTGGCGCTGATCGTCGCCGGCACCCTGGTCGGCTCCTCGGGAACGATCCTGACGATGGAGATGGCGACGGCGATGAACCGCTCCGTCGGCAACATCCTCTTCGCCGGCTTCGGCGGCGCCCCGAGCGGCGGAAGCGCCTCCACCGAGGAGCGCCCGCACACCTCGATCGGCGCCCAGGACGCTGCGATCAAGCTCGCCTACGCCGACTCGGTTGTGATCGTCCCCGGCTACGGCCTCGCCGTCGCCCAGGCGCAGCACGCGATCAAGGAGGTCGCCGACGAGCTGGAGAAGCGCGGCGTCACCGTCGGCTACGCGATCCACCCCGTCGCCGGCCGCATGCCGGGCCACATGAACGTGCTGCTGGCCGAGGCCGACGTCCCCTACGAGCAGCTGAAGGAGATGGAAGAGGTCAACCCGGAGCTGCCGCGCACCGACGTCGCCGTCGTCGTCGGCGCGAATGACGTCACGAATCCCGCAGCCAAGAACGACCCGGACAGCCCGATTGCCGGCATGCCGATCATCGAGGTCAATGAGGCGCAGCAGGTGATCGTGATCAAGCGCTCCCTCAGCCCCGGCTTCGCCGGCATCGACAACGACCTCTTCTACGAACCGAACACCTCGATGCTGTTCGCCGACGCCAAACAGGCCGCCGCCGACATAGCCACCGAGATCCAGCAGCTCTAGCCCCCGCCGGCCGCAAACTCCTCGAATTTCGCCGCCCCCGCCGGGGAGAACCCTGGCCTGGGCGCACTTAACCACCGTATCGGTGGTCAACTGCAACCACGTCTTGCGGCGGGACGACGCAAGGCCGAGCGCGAACGCGCCATGGCACGGCGTGAACGGGCGCTGGCCGCACTCGCGACCCGGCAGCATGGGGTGCTCTCGCGGGCCCAACTGCTCAGCGCCGGGATTACCGGGCGCATGGTCGAGCGCCGCATCGAAGCCGGTCGTCTCCACCTGCTCCACCGCGGCGTCTACGCCGTCGGCCACGAGAGGCTCAGCATTCGCTCTCACTGGATGGCGGCCGTGCTCGCCTGCGGAGAAGGGGCCGTTCTGAGCCACCGCAGTGCCGCCGCCCTCTGGGGCCTGATGCGCCCGCACAGGGGGCCGATCGAAGTAATTGCCAGGACCGCTCGTTTCAGGCGTGGGCACGGGGGCGGCATTCGAGCGCATCGGGGGCGGCTCATGGTGCACGACAGGGACGCCGTCGCCGGGATCCCGGTCACCTCAGTGCCCCGCCTGCTGCTGGATCTGGCGGACGTCGTCGACGAGACACAGGTCGAGAAGGCATTTGAGGAGGCCGACCGGCTGGGGCTGTTGGAGATGCGCGCGCTCGAAGAGGTTTGCGCGCGCAGCCAGGGCCGACGCGGCCTGAAGCCGCTTCGCCGCCTGGTAGCCGAGGCACGGCACCCTGAGCGGAGCCGAACATGGCTCGAGGACCGGCTGCTGGCACTCTGCCGCGAACACCGGATACCCGCACCACAGACCAACGTCGAAATCCTGGGCAAGGAGGTCGACGCCTTCTGGCCGGACCGGAGGGTGATGGTCGAGGCGGACAGCTGGTCCTTCCATCGCCACCGGGCCGCATTCGAGCGCGATCGAAAGCGGGACGCCGCGATGGTGGCCGAGGGCTACCAGGTCATCCGCCTCACGCACCGGCGGATGGAACGCGAACCAAAGCAGGTGGCGGTGGAGCTGCGCCGTCTGCTCGGGTCGCCACGACGGCGCGGCGACGGATCGCCGAATGGTGGGCAGGGCACCGTGGAGTGGGTCGGGCTGGTGACGCTCGTCGCACTGGTGATGACCGGACTGGTGGCGGCGGGGGTGCGGGTGCCTGGCAGTGAGCTGGCCAGGGCGATCGGGGCGAAGATGATGTGCGCGGTGGCACTGGCGGAGCGGTGCGGGGACGAACCGGTGCTGATCGCCGCTTACGGGACGGAGATCGGAGAGCTGGCCCGCGATCACATGCCGTCGCTCGCCTTCGAGCGGGGATCGCGGGCGCTGCCGATCGACTTCCGCCGCTGCCGCAGCAGCGCCTGCGGGGATGGTTCGGCTCGGGGGCTGGTCGACCGCAGCGACGCCGGTCTGCCCGTAACAGCCTTCGTGCACGTCGTCGATTGCCGAGATCCCGGTGGAGACGCGGCAAGAATGGCGGCAGACGGTGTTTCAGCGGCTCCCGCCGACGCCTCCCGTCCCCCAGACTGCTCCGGCGAGCGCGCGGGCAATCTCTACCTCCAGTACTGGCTCTATTACGTCGATTCGGCGACGCTGCGCGGGTTGCCGGTCGCCGGCGCCGCCGGCTACCACCGCGACGACTGGGAGAGCGTCCAGGTCCGGATCGGGCCGGACGGAACCGTGCACGAACGCGCCTCTTCCCATCACGGCTACAACCACGCCCGCGACGTCGCCAACGCCGGCTCCGACGCCGGCATCGAGCCGCTGAGGACGATCGCGGAGGCGGTCGGCGCCCGCCCGCGCAACGGCTGGGGTCCTCCAAGCGGCTTGCTGCGGGTCTCCGGCGGCAGCCACGCCGGCAACGCCAGTGGCTATCTCAACCTCGACCGCATCGTCCTCGGCGATCGCGTCGATCTCGTACCGCTGGAGCCCGTGGCGACCAACGCGGACGCCTATCGCTTCGCCGTCACGCCCCCCTGGCGCAAGCGCGTCTGGAGCGACCCGGAGGCGACCGGGACGGACTGACCCAGGGGCCGACATACACGCTACGGTTCTTTCAGGCCGCGCCGCACGGCGCCGGGACCTCGCTAGGGTTTGCGCATCGCCACCGAGGTGACGGCAAGCTCCAAGGAAGCGATTGCAGACCGGCTCACGGCGGCTCGTAAGCGAACGCTGGAGCTGATCGAGCCGCTCGACGACGAGCAGCTCAACCGCGTCTACTCGCCGATCCTCAGCCCGCTCGCCTGGGACCTCGGCCACATCGCCAACTTCGAGGAGTTGTGGCTGGTGCAGACGATCGGGAAGCGCGAGCCGCTGCACGGTGAGCTCGGCCGCTTCTACGACGCGATCGAGAACCCGCGCCGGAGCCGCGGAGAGCTGCCGATCCTGCGCGATGCGGAGCTGCGTGCCTACCTCGCCGACGTGCGCCAGCGGACCCTGGAGGTCTTGGACGAGGTCGAGATCACGGCCGATGCCGAAGACCAGCTGCTGCGCGAAGGCTTCGTCTACGAGATGCTGATCGCGCACGAGCAGCAGCACAACGAGACGATGCTGCAGCTGCTGATGATGGTCGACGGCTACGAGCTGCCACCCGAGCTCGGCCCGTCGACCGACACCCCTCCTCCCGGCCCCGAAATGGTCGGGGTCGAGGCCGGCGCACACACCATCGGCGCGCCCCCTACCGGATTCGCATACGACAACGAGCGCCCTTGCCACGATGTCGAGCTGGCCGCCTTCGAGATCGACCGAGCGCCGGTCGCCAACGGCGCCTACATGGCGTACGTCGAGGAGACGGGCGCCCAGCCGCCGCTCTACTGGGAGCGCGACGGCGAGGGTGGCTGGGCGAGCACGGCGATGGGCAGGCGGACCGCGCTCGAGCCCGACGCACCCGTTCTCCACATCTCCTGGCCCGATGCCGACGCCTTCGCCCGCTGGGCCGGCAAGCGGCTGCCGAGCGAGCAGGAGTGGGAGGCCGCCGCAAGAGCTGGCGACCTCCTGCACGGTGTCGGCCAGGCATGGGAGTGGACCGCTTCGGAATTCACGGCCTACCCCGGCTTTGAGGCGTTTCCCTACCGCGAGTACTCGGCCCCGTTTTTCGGCGACGAGTACCGCGTCCTGCGAGGCGGCTCCTGGGCCACCCACCGTAACGTGATGCGGCCTAACTTCCGCAACTGGGACCTGCCCCAGCGCCGCCAGATCTTCGCCGGCGTACGCTGCGCGAGGGGCCTCGCCTGAAACCCCGCCCAAGGAGCCACGACGATGGAGCCGAGAACCGCGGAGCAGATAGAGATCGAGGTCCACCTCGGTCCGGGTGGCGCCGCGCAGATGGCCCGTGACATCCGGCTTGGCCTCACCGCCGACCCGAAGGAGCTCTCGCCGAAGTACTTCTACGACGAGCGAGGCTCGCAGCTCTTCGAGCAGATCACCGAGCTCCCCGAGTACTACCCAACGCGCGCCGAGAGGACCATCCTCGCTGAGCGTTCCGCCGAGATCGTCGCCGTCGCTGGCGAACCAAAGACGCTGGTCGAGCTCGGCTCGGGCTCCGCCGCCAAGACCCGCCACCTGCTCGATGCGATGCGAGACGCGGGCTGCCTTGCGCGCTACGTACCGATCGACATCTCCGCCGAGATCACGCGCGAAACCGCGCAGTCGCTGGTCGCCGAGTATCCGGGGCTCGAAGTGCACGGCCTGGTCTGCGACTTCGAGCAGGACCTGGAGCGGATTCCGAACGGCGAGGGGGGTCGTCTGATCGCCTTCCTCGGCGGCACCGTCGGCAACCTCTACGCCGACGCCCGCCAGGACTTCCTCACCCGCATCGCGGCGCTGCTCGGGCCGCAGGACCGGTTCCTGCTCGGCACCGACTTGGTCAAGGACACGGCTCGACTCGAGGCCGCCTACGACGATGCAGCCGGCGTCACCGCCGAGTTCAACAAGAACGTCCTGCTCGTGCTCAACCGCGAGCTGGGCGCCGATTTCGACCCCTCCCGCTTCGAGCACGTCGCCCGCTTCGACCGCGATGCCGCCCGCATGGACATCCGCCTCCGCTCCCTCGAGGACCAGACCATCCGCGTCGACGGCCTCGACCTCACCGTCCGCTTCGCCGCTGGCGAGGAGATGCGAACCGAGATCTCCGCCAAGTTCACCCGGCCGGGACTCGAAGAGGTCTACCGCGAGGCGGGTTTGCAGCCGGCCGGCTGGTTCGCGGATGTGCATAGCGACTATGCACTGACCCTCGCTTCGGTTTAGAGTCTCCCTTTCCCGAGTCAGACAGGGAGAAACTCGGAGGGACCCAGTTGAGCCTTGACGTCCACCTGTACGGAGAGCGGGTTGGAACGCTGTTTCCAGCTGGAGAGGACGACTACCGTCTGGCCTATGCGCCGGAGGTGGTAGAGAGGGTCGGCGGGGGCGTCTCCCTGCTCAGCAACGCCCTCCCCACCCGCACCGAGCCGTACAGCTCCGACGCAACGAAGGCCTTCGTCGAGGGCCTGCTGCCAGAGGGCTTGCGGCGGGAAAAGTTCTCCCGCGAGCTGGAGCTCGAGCCAAGCGACGGCTACGGGCTGATCGCCGAGATCGGGCGCGACTGCCCCGGCGCGGTCACCTTCCTGCCGAAGGGCGAGAAGCCGCGGCCGCGCGAAGTCGATTCGGTTGCCTGGCTGGAGGACGACGAGCTGGAGGAGCTGGTGACGGCGCCGCCACACCGCCTTTTCGACCGCGGGTGCTCGCAGCGGATGCGCTCAACCCTGGGCGGCGTCCGCCACAAGCTCAGCCTCGTCCGCAGCGGCCCCGAGCAGCGCTGGGCTTGGCCCGAGGTCTCCGTGCCGAGCACCCACGTCGTCAAGCCGGAGACCGGCGAATACCCCGAATTCGTCGCCAACGAGATGTACTGCAGCAGGGTCGTGCGCCGCGTCGGCCTGCCGGTGGCGAAAACCGCCGTGGAGACGATCGCAGGGCGGACCTGCCTCGTCTCGGAGCGCTTCGACCGCCACGGCCGCGGGCTCGGCGCCCGCCGGCTGCATCAGGAGAGCTTCTGCCAGGCGCTCGGCTTCCGGCCAGACAGCAGGGACGCCGACGGGCCGGGCTTCGCCGAATCGTGTGGGCTCCTGAAGGCGGTCGCCGCCGAAGGCGACGCGACGAGGCTGTTCGCCGCGGCCTTCTGCAACTACATGCTCGGCAACGGCGACGCCCACGGCAAGAACTTCGCCCTCCTCTTCCACGACCAGGGCGCCTGCCTGGCGCCGCTCTACGACATCGCCTCGACCGCGGTCTACGACGAGCCCCTGCACACCGGGATGGTGATCGCCGAGGACTACGCCGAAACCGCGTACCTGCTCGAACTGGCCCAGATCGCCGAAGAATGCAGTTACGACTTCGATGTCTTTCGCGGCCTCGCCGCGAGCACGGCGGCGAGGCTCAGCGAGGCGCTCGAGCTGGTCGCCGAAGAAGCGCACGAGGAAGGCTGGTACGCGCCCGTCGTCCACCAGATCGCCGAACTGGCCAGCGAGCGGGCCTTCGGGCTCGAAGTCGAGGTGCAGTACTAAGGGGCCGAAGCGGGCCCTACGGCGCCAGCGCCTCGATCGTCTCGGAGAGCTTGTCCGGCGTGACGATTGGCAGCAGGACCGGCAGGGTGACGCCGCCGGCGACGAAGGCATCGAGCCGCTCGCGGATCTGCTCCGGCGCCCCGAGGAGGAAGGTGTCCTCGATCAGCTCCCAGGGCGCGGCGGCCGTGGCCGCCTGGCGGTCGCCGGCCTCCCAGGCGGCGACCATGGGGTCGATCTCCGCTCCGTAGCCGAGCCAACGGAAGAAGGCCGCGTAGACCGGGACGGTCGCGTAGGAGGCGAACATGAAGCGGGCCAGCGGCTCGATCGCCTCGCGCTCGCCGGGCAGGCAGAAAAAGCGGCAGAGCAGCTCAAAGCCCTCCGGGGCGCCATCGAGCTGCGCCCTCACCTTGGGCAGGCCGCCGAGGGGCAGGAAGTTGGCGAAGGCGCCGTCGGCCCGCTCGACCGCCAGCTTCAGCATCTTGCCGCGGAGCGCCGCGAGGACGATCGGCACCCGCTCCCCGGGAGCCTGCTCCAACTTGAAGCCAGTACTCGTGCGATCGCCGGCGAGGGCGGTGCGGAGAAAGTCGACCGTGTCGCGCACCTTGCTCAGAGGTCGCTCGAAGGGGATTCCGTTCCAGCCTTCGACGATGCGATCCGAGGAGGAGCCGATCCCGAGGACGAAACGCCCGCGCGAGGCGTCGGCCAGCGCCGCCGCCTCCTGAGCCAGCAGCGCCGGGCCGCGCTGGAAGACGCCGACGACGCCCGTCCCGAGCCGCGCCCGCTCGGTCCAGGCGGCTGCAAGCGCCAGCGGCGTGAAGCCGTCCGGGCCGTTGGTCTCGCCGCTCCAGAAGTCGGTGTAGCCGGCCGCCTCCGCCCGCACCACCACCTCTTTGTGATCGGCAAGCGGGAGCCCCGGCAGTGGCAGCGTCAGTCCCCAGCGTTGGGCCATTTGGCGACCTTATAGGCTGCGGCGCGCATGACGGAGCCCTCACCGCAGAAGCCCGACCGCAACCTCGCCCTCGAGCTGGTGAGGGTGACGGAGGCGGCCGCATTGGCCGCCGCCCGGTGGGTTGGACGCGGTGACAAGATCGCCGCCGACCAGGCTGCCGTCGACGCGATGCGCCACGTCCTCGAGTCGGTCTCGATGGACGGCGTCGTCGTCATCGGCGAGGGCGAGAAGGACGAGGCGCCAATGCTCTACAACGGCGAGCAGATCGGCGACGGCACGCCGCCCGTCGTCGACATCGCCGTCGACCCGCTGGAGGGGACCCGGCTCTGCGCCCTCGGGATGCCGAGCGCCTTGGCGGTGATCGCGCTCGCCGAGCGCGGCACGATGTTCGACCCCGGCCCCTGCGTCTACATGGAAAAGATCGCCGGCGGCGAGGAGATCGCCGACCTGCTCGATCTCGACCGGCCACTGCCGGAGACCCTGAAGCTGATCGCCGAGCGCAAGGGTGGCAGCGTCGGCGACGTCACCGTGGTCATGCTCGACCGGCCCCGCCATGAGGACGCGATGCGCGAAGTCCGCGACGCCGGCGGCCGCATCCGCCTAATCACGGACGGCGACGTCTCCGCCGCCCTGCTCGCCGTCAGCGACCGTTCGCCGGTCGACCTGCTGTGGGGGATCGGCGGCACGCCGGAGGGCGTGCTCTCAGCGGCGGCGCTGAAGTCGATGGGCGGAGAATTGCTCGGCCGCCTCTGGCCGCGCGATGACGGCGAGCGCCAAGCCGCGCTCGACGCCGGCTACGACCTCGACCGCATCCTCACATCCGACGACCTCTGCTCGGGCGACGACGTCTTCTTCTCGGCCAGCGGCGTGACCGACGGCGACGTCCTGCAGGGCGTCCGCTACCGCGGCGCCGGCGCGACCACCGAATCGCTAGTCATGCGGTCCCGTTCGGGTACCGTGCGCCGGGTGCAGGCGCGCCACGATCGCGCCAAGCTGCGCGCGATCATCGGCGAGCGCTACGGCTGAATCGTCCCCCCGCCTCCCGCTCAGCATCTCCGACCAAACCGGTCTAAAGTCCTCGTACCAAGGGAGACAGAAGTGCGACTCCGGGAGGACCTAATTGAGTCTCGACGTCTACCTGTACGGGGAGCAAATCGGAACGGTGTTTCCGGCTGCCGAGCACGACTACCGGCTGGCCTACGCCCCCGACCGAATCGCCGGCTTCGGGCCCGGAGCTGCGATCCTCAGCAACGCGCTGCCCGCGTCGACCGAGCCCTACAGCGCCAACGCGACGCGGACCTTCGTCGAGGGCCTGCTGCCGAAAGGGATGCGGCGGCAAAAGCTTGCCCGCGAGCTCGGCCTCGAGACGGATGACGGCTACGCGCTGATCGCCGAGCTTGGGCGCGACTGCGCCGGCGGCGTCAGCTTTCTGCCGGCCGAGGGCCGATCGCGCCGGAACGGCCCGGCCCCGATCGCCTGGCTGCGCGAGGAGGAACTGGAGGAGCTCCTGACCTCGCCTCCCTGTCGCCTCTTCGACCCCGAGCGCCCGGAGCGGATGCGCTTCGCGCTCGCCGGCGAGCGCCACAAGCTGAGCCTGGTGCGGGCACCCGATCGCCGCTGGGCATGGCCGGAACTGCACCGGCCGAGCACGCACATCGTCAAGCCGGAGACCGGCGAACACCCCGAACTGGTCGCCAACGAGATGTTCTGCACGAGCGTCCTGCGCGAGGTGGGGCTGCCGGTCGCGCCGACCGCGGTGGAGACGATCGCCGGCCGCCCCTGCCTCGTCTCCGAGCGCTTCGATCGGATAGGCCTCGGCCTCGAAGCAAAACGGTTCCACCAGGAGACGTTCTGCCAGGCCCTCTCTTTCGGCCCGGACATCGAAAGCCGCAACAACGGGTCGGGCGGGCCTGGCTTCGCCGAGGCGACTGGACTGCTGCGGGCCGTCTGCGAACCGGACGACGTCACCACCCTTCTGGCGGCCGCCTTCTGCAACTACATTCTCGGCAACGGCGACGCCCACGGAGAGAACTTCGCGCTGATGATCGTCCACGACGGCGCCCTGCTGGCGCCGCTTTACGACGTCGTGTCGACCGCCGTCTATGACGATCCCACCCACCGCGGAATGGTGATCGCCCAGGATTACGCGGAAACGGCCTACCTGCTCGAACTGTCTCAGGTCTGCGAAGAAGCGGAGGTCGATTTCGAGCACGGTCGCCGAGTCGCGGCGACGATGGCGACGAGGGTCGGCGCGGCCCTGGAGACCGTCGCCGAGCGCGCCCGCGGCGGTGGCTGGCACGCACCGATCGTCGACGCGATCGTCGAGCTCGCCGCCGAACGAGCCGTTGGCCTCGGCTTCGAGGTCCAGTACTGAGCCGCGTTCTCAGTCGGAGCGGGGCGGCAACACGAACTGGGTCACGATCATGTTGGCCGCCAGGCGCGGCTCTGCGGCCTCTCGGCGGCGCTCGATCTTGACCTCGATCACGACCGTGCTCTTGCCGGTGTGGAGCGGTTCGGCGATGGCGACGATCTCGTCTCCCTCGAGACCCGCGGCGAAGACGTTCAGCTTCAGCTCGATCGTGGTGAAGTTGTGGCCGGGCGGGATGCTGCGAAAGGTCGCCCAGGCGGCGGCGGTGTCGCCGAGCGCCGTCCAGACGCCGCCGTGAACATAGCCGCCCGGGTGGAGGTGGCGACGGTCGACCGTTATCCGCCCGATCGCCTGCTGATCGTCGATCTCGACCGGCTCGATGCCGAGGTCGCCGGGGAAGCTGCCGGGCAGGAAAGCGCGGACGTTCTCCGGCGTGATCGCCGAGCGGTCGTCGGTGGCCGGGGCATCGCTCATCGCGGCGCGCAACTTACTTGATGCCGAAGCTGTGCGGACCGTGGTCGCCAAACGGCTCGTCGCGCTCTCGCACCGCCTCTTTGAAGCCCTCCGAGGCGCGGCTGAGAAATTCGAAGCCCTCCTCGGTATGGCGGGCAATTCCGTCGAAGAAGGTGCCGAGCAGCTGCGTCTGGTGCAGTCCCTGGGAGTAAAGGGACTGGTTGATCAGCAGCTTCATCATCACCAGCTGGTTGATCGGCAGCCGCGCCACCCGCTCCAGCAGCTGCTCGAAGCACTCGTCGAGCTCCTCGGCGGGGGCCGCCTCGGTGGCGAGGCCCCACTCCACGGCCCGCTCACCGCTTAGCGAGTCGCCGGTAAGCAGCAGCCGCTTAGCTCGCATCGGGCCTACCTTCGCCGCCCACAGCGCCGTCGTCGGCGAGCCCCAGATGCGAGCGGGCGGGTAGCCGATCTTGGCGTCCGCGGCCACCACCAGCAGGTCCGTGCAGAGGGCGATGTCGGTGCCGCCGGCGACGCAGTAGCCGTGCACCTTGCAGAGCACCGGCTTCTCGGAATGGAACAGGCTCATGAAGCCGCGCACGTTGCGCCACATGAACTGGAAGTCGGTGACGGGGTCCCAGTTCGTCTCCGGGATGTGGTTCGCGGCGATCTTGAGCGGATCGAGCGGCGACCCACCCGGCGCTTCGACGCCGCCGAGATCGCTCATCTCGCCTTCGGCCGAGGCGACCAGGTCATAGCCACCGCAGAAACCGGTCCCCGCCCCGGCCAGGGCAATCACGTGGATGTTCGGATCGAGGTTGGCGCGCTCGACGCAGGCCGCCATCTCGATCGGCATCCGCGGCACGATCCCGTTCCCCCGCTCGGGCCGGTTCAGGGTGATGCGGGCAACGCGGTCATCGGTCTCGTAGGTGACGGTGGTCAGTTCCATTTGTAGACCCGACCAGTCTCGCCGATTTCCGGGTCGACTGACCTTACGTCGTCTGAGGCCCGGCTATGGATCGATCGATGGAGCCTCGTCTGAGGCGATTCGACCAAGCAGATCAAGGACGCAGGGAGCGTGGCGTGCTCTGCACGCGAGTGACCGAGGACGCAGATATGCGCCGGTCAAATCGCCTCAGGCGCCTCAGACCCTTTCGATGATCATGGCCTTGCCTTGACCCCCGGCGACGCACATCGTCTCCAGACCGACCTGATGGTCGTCGGTCTCCATCACGTTGAGCAGGGTGCCCATGATGCGGGCGCCGGTCATCCCGAAGGGGTGGCCGAGGGCGATCGCGCCGCCGTGGGTGTTGAGCTTCTCCAGCGGGATGTCGCACTCGTCCATGATCGGGATCACCTGGGCGGCGAAGGCCTCGTTGAGCTCCACTGCGCCGACGTCGTCGATCGTCATCCCGGCCCGGTCGAGCGCCTTCTTGATCGCGCCGATCGGGGCGACGCCCATGTACTCGGGCTCGTTGCCCCAGGTGGCGGCGGTGACGATGCGGGCGCGCGGCGTCAGGCCCAGCTCTTTGGCCTTGGTGTCACTCATCAGCAGCACCGCGGCTGCGCCATCGTTGAGCGGGCAGGAGTTGCCGGCGGTGACGCCGCCGCCGCCGAAGGACTCCTCCAGCTGGCTCAGCTTCTCCAGGGTCGAGGAGGCGCGCGGGCCGTCGTCCTTGGCGACCTCGGTGCCGTCGGGCAGGGTTACCGGCACGATCTCGCGGTCGAAGAACCCGTCCTCCTGCGATTTCACCGCCAATTCCTGGGAGCGCTGCGCGAACTTGTCCATGTCGGCGCGGCTGACCTCGTATTTCTCGGCGACGTTGACCGCGGTCTTGCCCATCTCGATGTAGGCATTGGGCTGGCCGTCGTTGCCCTGCAACTTCGGGTTCTGGTCGTCGGCGCCGGCTGGCTCGGTGCGCTCGTTGTAGCGGCTCACCCACTCGATCCCTGCGGCGAGGTAGACGTCGCCCTCGCCGGCCTTGATCGCGTTGCCGGCGTGGCGGATGGCGTCGAGGCTGGAGGAGCAGTAGCGGGAGATGGTCACGCCGTTGACCGTCTGCGGCAGCTTCTCGGAGAGCAGCGAGACGATGCGCCCGAGGTTGAACGCCTGCAGCCCCTGCGGCATGCCGCAGCCGCAGAAGAGGTCCTCGATCGTGCTCGGGTCGACCTCGGGGTTGCGCTCGAGCAGTCGGTCGACGACGTAGGCGCCCATTTCGTCGGGGCGCAGGCCGGCGAGCGAGCCCTTGAAGGCGCGGCCGATCGGCGTGCGGACGGTATCGACGATGACTGCATCGGGCATGCGGGGATCTCCTTGGGCGAAGGGGTTGAAAAGTGCTGCCAGGAGAGTATTTGAATAGGTTGTGCGCATGCCGCTCGACGGACTGCGTGCCTGGATCGGAGAGGTGGAGCGCAAGCTGGGGATGCGCACCCGTGTCTTCCTCGTCCTGGCGACGATCGCGATCGGCGGCGCCGGCGCAGCGATCTATCTGGCGATCGACACCCGCGACGACGCCGTCAGCGAGAGCGACGTGCGCGAGCTGCAGGAACGGCTTGAAACGCAGATCGCCGAGGATGCGACGAGCGAGCCGTCTCCGGCCCCGGTGCCGGAGACGGTCGAGCCGCCGCGATCGCAGCCCGAGCCCGCGCCGCAACCCGATTCCGAATCGAGTTCGGGAGGCGAGACGGCCAAAGGCAAACTGCGCGACCTGCTCGAAGAAGCGAAAGAGCAGAACCGGAAAGCCGAAGAAGCCGAATAGGCACTTCGTGCCGATTCGCACGTTTATGCCTGCTGCCGTCCCCCTTCTCGGCTAGGTTGTCGCAATCCACCTCGCGCACAGCGCGGGAGCCCGCCCAAAGCGGCAGCGAAAGGAGACCCAATGCCTGAGGGTTACTGCGTCAAAGAGCGCAAGAAGGTTGAGATCAAAGACGCCAAACAGGTGACCATGAAAAACGGTCGCCCGGCGATCCAAGGTTTCTGCCCCGACTGCGGCACCAAAATCTTCAAGATCGGCAAGTTGGAATAGCGGAGCGACGAGAAGGTAGCAAGATTGCTACCTTCTCGTCAATGGCCACGATTCCACAGAAAGAGCTGCGCAACCACGTTGGAGAGGTGCTGCGCCGAGCCGAGGCGGGCGAGGAGATCACGATCACCGTATCGGGGCGTCCCGTGGCCTCGCTCGGACCGGCTCGCACTCGTCAGTGGGTCCCCAGCGCCGAATTGGCCGAACTGTGGGAGGCGCCCGCGGACCCAACGCTGCAGCGTGACCTCGAAAGTCTGGGCGGCGAGCTGACCGATCCCTGGTCCGGTTAAGCGCGACGGGTGTCCGTCCTGCTCGATACCTCGGTGCTGATCGGCGCCGAGGCAGGCCCGAACGAGGTCGCGGCAATCAGCGTTGTCTCGCTGACTGAGCTGCACTTCGGGGTCTTGGTCGCCCCCGACGACGCCAGCCGTGGGCGCCGTATGCGCCGACTCGGAATCGTCGAGTCCCGCTTCGACCCTCTGCCCTTCGACGCGGCAGCGGCCCGAGAGTGCGGCCGGCTTCACGCCGCCGTCGCCCAACGCGGCGGTCAGCCTCGCCGCCGCGCGTTCGACCTGGCGATTGCGGCCACCGCCAACGTTCACGGGGTGCCATTGCTGACCTACGACGCCAACGACTTCCAGATCGTTGGCGACATGGTCGACGTGCGCGCTCCATAGAAGGTCGAGATCAAGACAGCGGCCTACAGGTCGGGTACGAGCACCGAGGCGGCGACCGTCGCCGCCTTCCACTCGCCGCCCTCGCGCGCCATCGTCAGCTGGTAGAGCTCCACTCCGGGAGCCTTGAAGACGACGAAACCCCGGTTGCCTTCGACGCGCACCTTGGCGACCTCGCCTTCGAGTAGCTCGCGGGCGATCTCGTCCGCCGTGAGTGCAAGCAATTTCGCCAGGATCGCGGCACAGCTTTCGCCCCTCGACGCTGGGCGAAGCGCGTCAGCGATCGCCGCACGGCCGCAGACAGGTAGGTGCAGGCGTCAGCCTGATCCCTTTCGCCGACCGCACCGAGGTACCCCGCGAAGGCGCCTTCGATCGCGCTGCGCTCCTTACCGCTCGCCTCCTCGCCGAAGTCTTCGATGCTCGCCTCGCCACCGCGATGGGATTTCCGTCCTCTGCGGGGGCGTTCCGCCCTGGCACAGTCGGCCCGTCACGCTGCCCGACTCCTGCAGGGCGTCCTCCCCGTCCTCCCCGCAACCGACGAACAGCACCGCCAAGGCGAAAATCAGCGCGAGCTTCATTGGGGGTCCCTTTTATGAGGGCACTGCGAGGGCCGCGCCTTGCGGCGCGACCCTCATGTCGGACTGATAGCCGTAGATGCTGCTCCCAGTCTGCCGCTAGCTGTCGATCACCCAGAGCATTTCTTTCGATGCGCCCGTGTTGATCGTGTACGTTGCGTCCCACTGGGCAACTTCGTGGCAGAGCCCACCCCCGCTTCTCGTCAGCGGCTCTTTACTGGCGACGATCGTTTTCCCGTCCACGACATCGAGCACCGCTTTCGTCGCTTCGTAGATACAGGTGACTTTGAAAAACGTGCAACCGGTCAGTTTCCACGATACGTTTGAAATTTCCAAGGTGCCATCCCCTGACCCCGTTGACGCGAAGGAAGTGGGATCCGGAAGGCCTTGCACTTCTGCGCTCTGGCATTCTTTCGGCTGGCAGTTCGAGAGCGCATGGCTCGTGATAGAGCCATTGAATTCACCGCCCATACTCGCCGTGCAGATCGACCACACTGTAGGCCCCCATTCAGAGCTGAGCGTAGAGCTGCTGGCAGACGCCGAGAAGCTCTGATCGAGCGCGTAGTTGCCGCTCACTTTGAGGCTGAGCGGGAAGCAAGAGTTTCCCCCACTTTCTTTTTGAAACTGCTCGCCGCTCGCCTCGATGACCGTTGGATAATAGGGACCTTTGAACCCGAGTTCTACTTTCGAAGCGGAGTAGGTGCAGTTGCTTTCGGGATAGATGCCCCATTTGCAGCCGAGCAGCGTGATTGCGGGTTTGCCATTGCCGCCGCTGCTGAGCGTCAAAGTGCCGTCTCCTTCCCCGGTTGCCTGAATTTCGGTTTTATATGGCAGACGCTCAGCTTGGGCCCCTTTGCACCAAGTCGCGAAATTGCAGCCACCGAAAGACAAGGCGGTCAGTTGACCGGTAAGCGGACCACCGGGATTTTGAGTTTTGGTTTTCATCGTTAGATCAGACGATGAGCATTTGAACGGTTGTTCGAAGCCTTCGACATCGAAGGTCAGGCTTGCGCCAGCGTTTACGGTAATTTCGCTGCCGTATCGTGATGATTCAGGGCACGAAGCTTCGTTTTTCACCTGAACTTTGCAAAATATCTCCGCCGAGGCCGACCCGGCTCCTACAAAGGCCGTGGTGGCTAATGCTGCCGCGGCCGCCAAGACGAATATCTTGATGATTCTCATCGCGCCTCCTCTGCCGTGCGGGGCTGCCGCCGGCATTAAGTGTCAACTGGACAATCCAGTCTCTCTGCCCGAGGGCGCCTGCGACGGGGTCATGTGACAACTCGTGGGACTTCTGCGTTGACAATCGATCTCGAGCAGGTGGAGCCGTGCGGCTCGTCGAGCTCCGCTATTTTCAGCGCGGCTTCGAGCTCCGCCGCGCAAGTGTCGAGAGTGCAGCCCAGGTGCCCTTCGATCGCCCGGAGCCGCTTGCTGATCGCCTGGCGACTCACCCCGAGCGCGGCGGCGGCCGAGGCACCATTGCGCCCGGTGGCAAAGTAGGCGCGGAGTGTTTGCCGAGCCACCTCGCCCCCGTCACGCTCTTGCTCCAGCGGCTCGAGGTAGAGCTCACGCAGCGACGTGGACAGCAGTTCGTCCTGCAGCATAGAAGCGAGCACGGCAACGCCGGAGTACCGGATTGGCGTGCCCGGGCTGCGCAGGGCGATCGGCAGGGCCGCACGAGCCTGACTATGCGTGCGGCGCCAGCCGGTGAGCCCCTGCCCTGGCTCGCCGAAGGCGAGAACGATCTCCGGTGATTGAGAACGGGCACGGCGCTGGAGAGCTTCGGGGGCGATCCCACGCCTCGAACCGAGCCAGGCCCAGACCACCTCCTCGCCACGGCTGATGAGCAGAAGCTGGCAATCGAGTGAGCGGGCGAGGCCGCGCATCGCCCCCGCCGCCCCGTCACCGGTGGCAATGAGGCCAACGTGGGTGGCGTCGAAGTCATACTCGAACTCTGGCGCGTCGACGAGCTCGCCGGCGAGAAGCCGCTCGATGCGCTCGGCGCGACGTCGTTCCAAGGAGTACGGCGGGCGGATTTGCTCCTCGCGGGTGTACTCCTCGCTGATCGTCGCGAGGAGGCGATCGAAGAGAGCAGCGTGGGAACGGACCAGGCGCTGCAGGTTCGCTGCCGTCGCCAAGCCGGCTGGGGCGGCCTCGCCGAGCAGGAAGTCGTTAAGCAGGTTGTAGCCGGCGAAGTAGCGGCGCAGCACCGTGTCGAGGCCGATTTGGTTGCGGGCGGCAAGCCGTACCTGCGTGAGCAAAGGAGCGGGGATCGGCGGCGCCCGCTCTCCTCCCAAGCGGACGATCTCGAGGCCGTAGTCGAGCGCCGAGGTGACCGCGGCACGTAAGCCGTCGCGGTACTCCGACTCGAGCGCCTCGGCGGGGTTGGCCAGGGCGTAGACCCTGGTGTGAAGGGACTGTTCGATCTCGGGGCGTCTGGCGAGCAGGCGCTCGTACAGGGCCGCCCTTGCCTTCGCCTCGCCGCCCGCCATCCCTACCGGTAGACGACGACATAGAAAGGGGCTTTCGCCGGCCCGCCGTTGTGGGTCTGCACCTCGACCTGGGGCGCCGGGCAGGAGGCGGTGCCGCCGAGGGTGGCGTAGGCGGTCAGGTTGCCCGAGCCGCTGTAGCGGGGGGTGACCTGGGCGCCGCGGGGGGAGAAGCCGGCGACCGAGACGCAGTAGATGCCCGCTTCTTTTCCTTCCGCTACTGAGATGGCCCCCTTGGAGTTGGCGGCATCGACGTTGCCTTCGGAGCTGACTGCGGCGAAGGCAACCGGGTTTGCCGACTCGGCAAAGCTGGCGAGATCGGCCTGCTCGGAGAAGGGAACGCGGCCCACGGTCGCCTCCTCGATCTGGGCGCCGGTGACCGCGTCGGGGGCGATCTTCTCGGTCGAGACGGCGCCGCTTGCCAGCTTCGGATTGGTGACCGAGGCGTTGGCGAGCCTCGCCTCCTTTATCGCGCCGGTTGCGATCTTGCCGGTCTTCACCGCGAGCGGCTTGATCTTGGGGGCGGTGACGGCGTTCTTTCTGATCTTGTCGGCGATAACCGCGCCGGGGCGAAGCTGTCGCTCGCCGACGCTCCGCGCCGGCAGCTGGTCGACCGCGATCGCGGTCGCGCCTCCCAGCGCCAAGAAGAAGGCGATCGTCGAGACCACGTTGGCGTAGCCGAGACTTGGCTTCATCTCTTTATCCCCTCGCCCGGCAGGAGCGGGTTAGCGTGCTCTTCAGAGTCTTTCCTCCCGCGAAGGCGAAGCTCGTCCTCGCGAGGGGAAAGAGCGCGCCGGGGAAGCCCTCGGGGGCGGGGCAGCCCGCCGAGAGAAAGCCCCGTCTCTTCCCCCTCGCGGTGAAGGTCCTGCCGAGCTTCAGGCTAAGGCCGGTGACGTAGCCCCAGTCGCCGGTCGCGACCGGCAGCGATGCCGAGAGCAGGGTCGAGAAGGTCCCCTTGGTCCTGTGGATCCGCAAGGGCAATACGTAGGAAGTGGGGACCGGCTTGGTGCCGTAGATGTGGGCGAAGATCACCGGTGCTCCTCCCAGCACGCCATTGAAGGCAAGCACCTTGCCCTGAGAAGGAAAGGGCGACTGCTCGGGGAACTTGACGTTGGCCGAGAAGTGCCCGTCGCCGACCAGGGACTCCTTGCAGTTAGCGAACGCCTCCTGAGTGGTCGAGGGGTTGATGCGGCCCAGGCGGCAGACGGGCAGGCCCCGGCGCTGCATCCGCCCGGCGCGGTGGAAGGCGAAGGCCACCTGCTTTAGCTGCGGCGGGCCGCCCGGGATGGTGGAGGAGATGCGGCCGCCGATCGAGACTTCAATCGGAGCGCTGCCGTGCCTTGGCAGTCGCTTCGGCGAGAAGGAGCCCGAGACAGCGACCCTGACCGTGCCCTTCTGGATCAGCTCGGCGTTGGCGACAGCGCCCCCCGCCGTTAAGGCGAGAAGCGCAGCCAAGCTGAGGGCCCTCATCGGCCTTTGCGTTTGTCTTTGCGCCCTTGGCCCTCGCACTTCGCCCCCAACACCGGCCTCAGCTTCGCCCGCCTGTCGTTCTGCGCCCGGAAGCGGGCATCGAGGCGGTAGGGGCGCTCGCAGACATCGCGGCTGTTGACCAAAAGACCCTTGCGGCCGCCCCGCATCGCGATCGTGAAGCTGGTCACCGGGGCGTCGGGGACCGCTTCGAACGTGGTTCTGATCCCGCCCCTGATCGAGTCGACCCTCCCCACCACTTCGACGGGGATCTCGCCGTTCAGATCGGCGACCAGGTCGGGCAGCTCGTTATCGGAGGAGCGCAGGTAGACCGGGCCTCGGAGCGGTTGCTCTAGGAGCGGCGTGCTCGCTTCGGCGTGGCCGTAGATCGCCCCCTGTGGGCAGGCCTCTTGAGCGAACTGCACCCTGGTGCAGATCGTGCGGATGTGGGCCTGGTCAAGGAAGGCCGAACGGGGCAGGGTGACGACCGCGCCAGCGACGTTGGCGTCGCCGGGCCTGGCCCGGAAGGTCGCTTTGAACTTGGGATGGGCGCCGCGTTTGGTGCCGCCGAAGAGCCTTGCGCTGAGCTTTGGCTTGAAGCCGAGCGAGGCGCACTCGGCCGCCTGGAAGGGGACCGAGGCCTCGCTTGACTTGCCTTCTGAGCTAAACAGGGTGCCGGTGAGGGAGAAGGGGTCGCAGTTGGTCGGGTTGAGAGTGAAGTTATGTCGGTCGAGGTGAACCTGGACGTCTCTGACCCGGACCGGGATGCCCTTGAAGATCAAGGGCAGCGGGTCGCTCCGCACCCGCAGCTGACCGGTTCTCGGGTTGACGTGGGCGGGGGCTCTGGTGACGATCACCCCGAGGTCGAAGGGGCCGGCGACGGCGGGGACGATCGCCACTCCCGAGAGGGGCGCTCCTTTGTAGGGGCCGGCGAGATAGACCTTGCCCTGTACGTAGGTGAGGACCTGGCCCACCCCCGCTCCTGCGTCGAGAGTGCCGATCAGAGAGGAGGCGGGACAGCTCGGGTTGCTTTGCTCCTCGATGCCGCTTCTGCTCGGATCGCCGGCGGCGGCGATCGCCGCATCGGTGCAGCGGCCCACTCCGCGAAGCGATGCCAAGAGGCCGGGCGGAGCGGTGCCTTGCACCGCCGATAGCTCCTGGTCTTCGTCGGTGCGGGTCAGACGCAGCTCCAGCGGGCTGAAGGAGCCGGCCAGGTTGTTGCGGGTGCCGCCCGATAGCTCGGGGGAGAAGGGGCGCTCTGCCAGGGAGTCGCGGCACCGGGTGCCGTCGGGGTTGTGGGTTACCGCGTAGGAGCTGGTAACGGTGTGGGGGGTGGTGGGATCGTGCCAGGAGTAAAAGCGGGCGACGATCGTCTTTTGCCCGCAGGTCTGGGGGTTGACCAGGCCGGCTCTGAGGCCGCCCTTGAGGCGCATCTGCATCTCGGCGAGCGGGAATTGGGGCAGATCGTCGAAAGTGGTGGTGATCTGGCCCGTATTGGGGTCGAGGTCGACCCTTCCCGGCACCTTGACGAGGATGCCGCGATCTGGTTCCTGGATCACCAGGTAAAGGGAGAGGAAGTTGTGGAAAGGGTTGTCGCCCTGGGAGGCGATGTAGATGTGGCCCTCGGGCTGGGCGTCGGGGGGCAGGATCGGGGTGCGCAGGGCGAGCGTGCCGTACTGGCTTGAGTCCGGGCAGGTGACCGGCCGATCGGTGCCGAGGCCGATCTGCTCCGGGGTGCAGTGCCCGAGCCCCTGGGCGGCGGCGGGGTTGACCGTCATCCCCTCGGGAAAGGTGACGACCGCTTTCTTCATCGGCGGCGTCGCGATCCCCTTGACGAAGCCGTTGGCGGCGTAGAGCTCTTTTGCCTCGCTGACCGCGTCGTCTCGCTGGGGCACTTCCAAATTCACGTCGAGGCCGGTCGGCCCGCCCGCCGCGCGCGAGGTCGGCTGCAGGGCGATCTCCGGTTCGAAGCGAAAGCGCGGGTCCTCGCAGCCGCTCACGTTGAGCGGATCGACGTGCTCGAGCGCAGGGGTGAAGCTGCCGGGGTCGTTATAGGAGTCGACGCGGACGCGGGCGCCGCCATTGTCGAAGCCGCAATCCATCGGGTTGGTGGTCAGCGGGCGGATCGCGCTGGCGCCGAAGGGGGCGCCGAGGGCGGGTTTCGCGCCCGGAGGGCCGGCGAAGTAGCGGAAGCGATCATGGGCGGGATCGCCGGGCACGCCCCAGACCGTTACTTCGGAACCGCGGACCTGGACCAGGCTCGAGATGTTGGGGGTGATCGACTTGATCGCGTAGTTCTGGGCGGGGTCGAGCTGGAAGTAGATGTGGGCCTGGACCAGGCCGCCGGCGTTGAAGGCGAGGTCGGCGGGGGTCCCTCTGGGCGGCACGAGGTTGTAGATCGGGACGCGGGTCGCGTAGTCGTGGCCGAGCTGTCCCGCGCCGTAGTTGCGGGTGCCGTCGTTGATGAAGATGTTCAGGTAGCCGACCTGGGTGTTGGAGGGGCAGGCGGTCGAGCCGCCTACAACGCCGAACTTGGCGAAGTCGGCGGGGTCGCACTTGGGGGTCGCCTCGGGGTTGCCGATGACGCCGCGCGGCAGCGTCACCTCGGCCGTGCGCAGCTGCCCGTTGGAGGTGATGTAGCGGGTGCCGTCGCCGCCGGGGTGGTCGTTTACCCCGGTGCGAGCGGCGACGTCGAAGCCGACCCTAAGCTCGAAGGGGTGGTCGCCCGCTTGGCGGGAGGGAGAGCCGAAGGGGTAGGCGGCATCGAGGAGATCGGCGCGGAAGCTGCCGGGGACGAGGCCGAAGGGGGCGGGTACTTTCGAGAAGGGGACCTGGTCGGTGTCGCTTACAGGGGCCGCGGAACCGCCGCCGGTCAGCGTCGCCGTGTTGGTCGCCTCGCCGCTGGCGCCTTTAGGCACCGAGACGTCGATGTAGAGGGTTGGGAGGTAGCCGGAGGGTTGAGGGTAGGGGGCTCCCGTTACCTGGCCTGGCGGGGGAGCGAACTGGGGAAGCTGTGCGGCGGGGAGGGTGCATTTCACCGTACCGGTGCCAATGCCCGAGCATTTGACGGCTTTCTCGAAGACTTCCCCGCTGCGCCAGCGAATCGCGGTGGCGGTGACGCCGCCCGGCAGCTCGTCGGTGAGTACGAGGTCCGCGACGCCTGCTTCGTCGCCGATGTTACGGGCCTGGAGGACGAACTGGCCCTCGGCGGTGGTTGCTTTGGCGTCGCCGGGGCGCAGGTTGGTGTCCCCCCAGGTCGCTTTCAGGTCATAGAGGGGGCCGAGCGCGGCCTGGGCGGGGGTAGCGAGGATCGCGGCCAGGAGGGCCGTTAAGCCGAGGAGCAGCGCTCTCGTTCTCATCTCCGCCTCCCTTGCCTCGCGTGCGCCGCGCGGCGGCGTTGTCTTGCCTGACAGCGGCGCTTGGCTTTGCCGCGCTTCTTCGCGCAGGGGCGCCTCGATTTGCCGCCGGGGCGCTGGTTCCCGCGGCCGGCGAACTGTGAGCTGGCCGCTCGCTGGGGCTCGGGCGGGGCCAGCAGTGGCCCCTGGCAGGAGTCCTCGGCGCAACGGGGGGAGGGGCTGGGCGGCGCGAAGCCGCCGCCGATCCTCGCGTCGTAGAGGTTCAGCACCCCATCTTGCTCAAAGCCGGTCAGGCGGCCGCCGGGCGGGACCAGCTCGAAGAGGATGTCGGAGCCGTCGTTATCGACCGCGACCACCTGCGGCGCCGAGACCTCGCCCTCGGGGAAGTCGCTGACCCCGTCGCTGATCAGGCGCAGGGCGCCGTTTCGCCATTCGTAGACGTCGCTGTCGCGGTTCACGTCGAGCGGAACCAGCGCCTGCTGGGTGACGAAGCCGACCGTCGTCCCGTCGCCCGAGAGGCGGAAGGAGTGTTGGGGGCGCCCCGGCGCGCCGACGCTGTGGGTGGTGAGGGCGCCGTGGCGGCAGGAGATGCACTCGATGCTTGCGTCGCGATCGTCGTAGCGGTAGAGCTGGGTGCACTGGCTGAGCTCGCCGCTGTCGGCGGAGACGCACTGCGCCGCCATCGCGTCAGCGCTCAGCGCCGGGCTGGCGGGAGAGTGGAAGAGCAGCACCTCGCCGTCGGCGGAAAGGTGGGCGTCGGGCCCGCTCGTTTCGCCGCCCGGCACGTTACCCAGCACGTTATGGCCGGGGTTGGCGATGAAGCGGACCTCTTTGTCTTTGAGGACGTAGAGGTTGAGGTCCCCCGGCGTGCCCTGACCGGGGACCAGTTGCGCTTTGGAGTGGAAGTAGACGTGGGAGAAATCGTCGGAGACAAGGACGTCGGTGTTAGCGATCTGCACCTGCGCGTCCGCCACCGCCTCGCAGGTGAGGCAGCTGGCTTTGGCGGCGCTCTGATCCCAGCGGTAGACGTCGGTGCCGGAGTTGGCATCGGCGGGGTCGAGCTGGCTTTGGGTGGCGAGGTAGGCGGCGGCGCCGTCAGGGGTAGCACGGATGAACTCCGCGCCTTTGTCGATCTCGGTCGTCGTTTTCGCCTCGCGGTCGCGCACCCAGAGGCGGTAGGGACCGTCGCAGTCGCCGTTGGCGGGCAGCTGGAAGTAGAGGAGGGAGGCGTCGGTGGTGTCGATCATCCGGTAGCCGGGACGACGCAGGCCGCCAAGGCCGAAGCTCTCGCCTTCGATGTCGAGGCTGCATTCGGAAGGCGAGCCGTCTGGCATCAGGCCGACGACCTCGGGTTTGCCCGGGGTGCCGATGTCCTCCAGCTGCAGCGTCTGCGGGTTGACCGCGATGACGTGGGAGCCGTCGTCGCTTACTTCGATCGTGTTCTCGAAGTTGGCGTTGATGAGCTGCACGTCGTAGGTGCGCAGCACCTCGTGGTCTATGCCGGGCCGCACGCGGGCGACGCCGATCGGCGGCGGTGGCGGGGCGAGCCCGGTGGAGAGCTGGGCAGTGAGGATGAAGGCGTCGAGCTCGGGGCTCGCCGCCGCCAGGCCGTAGACGAATTCGCCGCCGCCGAGCTGCTCTGAGACGGGCGGGTTGATGCTCAGTGAGCTCCAGCCGGTCGGCGTGCGGGTGGCGAGGAAGTTGCTCTCGGTGCCGTTGGGGCCGCCGGGGGCGCCGCCGATCACCCCCCAGGTCATCCGCTCGCCGTCGGGAGAGAGCGGCGAGGCGCCGACCCCGTAGCCGATCGCCGCCTGGTTGCCCTTGTCGGGGTTGTTGACCAGCTCGATCCCGCGGCGGTTCGGTTGCCCGAGGGCGTTAGCGGGCAGGGTCATCTCGGCGGTGGTTCTGGTCGTGAAGGTCCTCTCGGTGCCAAGCGAGGGCGCTGGGCCGGCTTCGTTTGCCGCTGCCGCGAGCCGGTAGCGATAGGTGGTGTTGGGCTCAAGGCCGGTGAGCTCCTCGGCGAGGAGGATCTGCTTGCGAGCGTCGGCGCTCGCGGTGCGCTCCGGCAGGAGGGTCCAGGTTTTACCTTCGTCGGAGCTGACTTCGAAGCGGTAGGTGAGGTCGGCTTCGCCCTGGGGGTTGGCGCGGGCGTTGATCCGGGCGGTCGTGTCCGTGCGCGGAGCGGCGAAGGCGGCTTCCGCCTGGGTCGGTGGGACCGCCAGGGTCCTGAAGGTGTCTTTTGCTTCGTCGAAGTCCGCCGCGGTGCTCGTGGTCTCCCCCCCGGGGCCACTTACGCCGAGCCGCAGACAGTAGCGCTGGGCGGGGAGCAGGCCTTCGAGGTCCCACTCGACCGCCACCGTCCCAGCTTCGCCCTCGGGGATCGTCTGGGTCGGTTCTGGGGAGAAGCCACTGGTGCAGGCGGGATCGGTGCTTCTTTCCACCCGCCAGGTGGTCTCTTCGCCGAAGGGCTCGATCGTGCAGGCGAGGTGGGCCGATTCGGTCGTAATTGCGGAGATCGCGCAGCTTTCGTCTTCGATCTCGGGCGGTGGCGGGGAGAGGGTGGCAAAAGTGTCTGGGAGCGAGTAGCCGCTGAGGTCGTTTTCTTTGTTGGTGCCGACCAGGCGGACCTGGTAGGTGGCGTTGGATTTCAGCCCCGTGAGGGGAAGGGAGACCTGGTGGGATTCGCTGTCGGTGGGTTCAATGCTTTGCGGGAACGAGGAGCTGGCCGTCGCCCAATTCGCGTCTCCGGCGCTACTGCATTCGACGCTCGTGCAGCGCTTCCATTCGAAGTGGTAGCTGTGGGGCAGGCTGAGCGGGTCGATCGTGCAGTGGGCGGTCGCCTCGTGCAGGCCGATTGCGTCGGTGGCCTGACAGCTGAGGTCGGGCACGGTACCGCTCGCCACCGGGCCGAAGACCTTGACCGTGCTGGAAGCCGCGTCTGCGACGTAGACTCGGTCGAGGGTGGGGTTATAGGCGATGCCGCGAGCGCTGCCGATCAAATCGCCGCCAAAGGGGCTGCCCACCACCTCTTTGCCGGGGCAGCCGGGTTCGGCGCAGGGCTCGTACTCGGAGAAGGTATCGACATGAGCAAGGAAGATGCGCCCCAGGGCTTGCGATTGATCGATAGTGAGTTCACGGGTCTTTGTCGCGGTCAGGATCGAATCGGGGCTGCCGCCGACGTACTTCTCGACGCCTTCGCTAACGGTCAGCTCGAAAAAGTCGGCGACGTAAAGACTGTTGCCGCTTTGGTCGATGCCGGGTCGACAGGGGGCTTGGTTTGCCGGGAGCGGGATGCCGGCGCCAGTCAAGCCACCCGTGCTGTCGAACTCGAGCGCTTCTTTTTTACCTTCATCAACGACCCATAGGTCACCTTCGGTATCGACCGCGATGCCGCAGGGCTCGACCACCTCGCTCGACAAAGTCCAGCGATATCCGCCCCCCGGATCGAAGGCATGGATCGGCCCACTGCTCTCGCTCAGGTAGATGCGGCCCTGTTCGCCTTCGCCCGGCCCACCGGCGCCGCCGGAGTTGTCGATCGCGACGTCGGCGGTCAGCGCCCCTCTGCTGAAAAACCCCTCGACCCCGAAGGCGCCTTCCGGCGTGTCTTTGCCGTCGAGGCATGACTTGCCCGCAGAGCTCCCAGCCGTGAAGCTCTCCGCTTTGCCTTCGGCGTCGAAGCGGCAGAGGACCCGTTCGTCGTCCCATTCGCCGGGGCCCGGACCGTACCCGGTCGGCCCTTTGCCGGTGCCGGCGACGTTGATCACGAAGACATCGCCGCTGGCTTCGTCGATCGCAATGCCCATGTGAAAGACAGGCGCCGTAAATTTGCCGATCGACGAGTCGCTGCCGTCGAAGGCAAAGAGCAGCGGTCGGTCGTTGGTCACCGTGGCGGCGCTAGCGGGGGCGGCGCAGAGGAGCGAGGCGGCAAAAGAGAGGACCACCAGCCTGGCCAGTGGTGACACCTTCGTAATACCGCTCATCTCACGACCTTCCTCTCTTGCTTCTCCATGCCGCCTCGTTCTTCGTGCGGGCGTCCGACCTGCACGACACGCCGTGCAGGTCGGAGCACTCCTCCATAATCGCTATGGGCCCGTTACCGCAAAGGAGCCGAAGCTCAGTCCGCTTGCGGAGAGAACGGCGCCGCTCGTCCCCGCTCCTGGTGAGAGTTCGGGTGCGCCGTTTTTGACGATGGCGTTAGGGACCGACCCGAATGCCACGAAGACGCAGAGATGACCCGGCTCGGCGCTGGGGCTTGCCGCGGTTCCACCTTCGCATCCAACAGGCTGTTCTTCGTTTTCCTGTGCTAGCACGCCAACGCTGTGCACTTCCGCCGCAGACAACTCTGCGGGAAGCGGAAGTGGAAAGGAGATCGGAACCAATCCTTCCGAGCTGGCTGCCCAGGCGCCAGTCTCAGTCTCCCCGCTCGGCAGCGTGCCACCTGCGGTCCAGGGCGAGCCTTCGGCGCCGTTGCAAACTTCGACACCCGAGCCTGCGCCTTCCTGTTTGACTTCGGCGCCGCCGAGTTCTTCGCAGCCTTCTCCTTCAGGTTCGATTTCGGCGACGGTCACCGATTTGCCGGGAGCGCCGTTGGCGCCGTCTTTGCCGTTGGCGCCAGCCGGGCCGGCGGGTCCCGCAGAGCCGGCGGGACCCGCCGGCCCGGCGGGTCCCGCTTTGGCGAACTGTTTGGCGTATTTTTTCGCCAATTTTTTGACTTCTTTTTTCTCGGCGGCGGTGAGCGCGAGGGCGCTGCCGCCAAGGGCGGCTACCAAGGCGACAACGGCAACGATGAGGCCGGCGGTGCCGAAGCGTTCGCTGAAGGCTCCGTAGCGGTTGCGAAGTGGCGAGAACATCAAATCTCTCTCCTTGTCCCGTGAGCCCCTCTGCCGGCCGCCTCCCTGACGGCCCCCTTGCGAAGCTCGGCTTATGTCCCTGTTTCGTCGCACTTCCGTGACGACGTGGCAGGAGCATAAAAGAATTGGTTTACGAATGCAAGGAGTAGTTTTTTAAGCGAAGGCTTGCGGTGCTGGACGGGCAAGGCGCTGGGCCTCTTCGCGGCCCAAGAAGGGGGCCAAGGAGAGCTCGACGAGATCGGGGAGAAGCTCGGGAAGACGGTCGGCGGCGCCGGCGTTGAGGCGGCGGACGATGAGCGTGGCGAGGCCGCCGATCAGGGCTTGGTCGCGGACTTCCATGTCGAGCTCGGAAGGCGGCGGCTCGGGCCGCAGGGTCTCGGCAACGAGCTGCATCGACTCGCGATAGCGGGCCGCGATCTCACCGCCCGCGGCGAGCGGCTCGACTAGGTAGAAGCGGGAGACGACCGGATCGCGGGCGAGGACATCGAGCAGCGCCGCGAGGCGGGCTCGCACCCGCTCCGGCCAGGGCCGGTCCGCCCCGGGGGCGGTCAGCATCGAGCGGCGGACGTGGGCGTCGACCATCGCGTAGGCGGCGAGGAAGCAGTCCTCCTTGCCCTCGAAGTGCTCGTAGAAGGTGCGGCGGGAGATCTTCGCCGCCTCGGTGATGCGACCGATCGTGGTCCCCTCGTAGCCGTGCTCGGCGACCGCCTCGACGACGCCGTTGAGCAACCGCTCGCGCTGGTTCTCGACGACGTAGGTGCGCGGCAGGCCGTGGCGGCCAGGGGCAAACGCGCCTCCGACGAGTGCTGTGGCGCGGCCTCAGGCATAGGGCGAGAGGGCGATCTCGGTCAGCTTCGGCAGCAGCTCCTCCACCCCGTCGAGCTCTCCCCTCTCAACGCGCTGTCGCAGCAGCCAGGCGATGCCGCCGACCGCGGCCTCCTCGACCGTATCGGGCAGCTCCCGGGGAGCCGTGTCGAGCAATCGTCCCCGCCGTAGCCTCGAGGCTGCGGCGTCGAGGGTCGCGTCGTAGCGGGCGCTCAGATGTGGGCCGCCGGTCTGCGCCTCGACGAGGCAGAGCCGCGCCCGGTCTGGCTCGGCCGCGATTGCCGCCAGCAAGGCGCCGAGGACGGCGCGCACCCGGTCGGCCCACTCCTCTTCCCTCTCCGCTGCCGCACTCAGCTCCGCCCCAGCCTCCACGACGGCCCGATCGAAGGTAGCGACGAAGCAGGCCTGCTTGTCCACGAAGTGCTCGTAGAAGGTGACCGAGGAGACGCCGGCGCCCTTGACGATCTCTTCGATCGAGGCGCCGCCGCAGCCACGCTCGCCGATCAGTTGCTCGGTGGCGTCGAGGATCCGGCGCCGCTGATCGGCGCCGAGGCGGTCGGTCGGCGCGGTCGCTCCCGGCGCCTTCGCCGGCTTGGAGGCGAGTCGCTGCGAGAGGTACTGCATAGGTCGAGGGTAGCCGAGATTAAAAAGATTTCATATCTGACGAAAAGGGAGTAGTTTTTATACGGCTCGTGCAACCGGAAGCCTCAGCCGCTTGTGACGATCTCCTCTCGTTCGAGGACAACGGTGTCCTGCAGGGGGCGATCCGCGAGGCGGCGATGGAGGCGGTTCTGGTCGCCAGCACCGAGGTGGGCTACCGGCAGGTCTCGGTGCAGACGATCCTGGAGCGCAGCGGCGGCTATCGCACACAGTTCTACGAGCACTTCGCGAGCAAGGAGGATTGCTTTAGCCAGGCCTACAACGCTTGGATGCACCGGCTCTGCATCGATCTCCTGGAAGCGGCGGCGGCCAGCGAGGGGTGGGAAGCGGGGGTGCGCAACGCACTCATTCGGCTGTTTCGGTTCACCGCCGAGCGTCCCGCGATCGCCCAGGCGCTTCTGGTCGAGGGCCAGATCGCCGGTGAGCCCGCCTTGGCCAAGTACGAAGCAGCCGTTGAGCGGCTCGCCGCCGCGCTCGACAGCGTTCGCTCGACGATCGAGCCTGACGATGAACCGCCCAAGGAGACCGGTGCTTTCGTCATCGGCGGAATCACATCCTGCGTCTGCGAGGCGGTGAGCGGAGGCGATCCGGAGCGCCTCTGGAACATGCTGCCCGAGCTGATGCACTTCGTGGTCGGCTCCTACCTGAGCACGGAGGCCGCGGAGGCGGCTTTCGAGGACGCGAGTCTCCTGCTGGAGCGCAACCGCGCCAGGCTGGCCGAAGGGGCAGGATGACGCGGCTGCGCCTCGTCGCCGATCCCCCCGAGCCACACACAGCCGCAGCCGGCGCATTGGCGCCGGTGCGCCTGCCGCCCGGGCGCCACGGGCTTCCGAGCCAGCTGGTGAGGACCCACCAGCGCCAACGCATGCTCGAAGCGGCCGCGACCGCTGTCGCCGAGCAGGGATACGGCCGGCTCACGGCGGCCCGCGTGACCGAGCTGGCTGGGGTCTCCAGCCGCACCTTCTACCAGCACTTCGAAGATCTCTGGGCCTGTCTCCTGGTGGCTTACGAAGCGCAGGCCGCATCGGTCTGCGCCCGTATCGGCGACGCCTGCAGTTGCTTTCCAGAGGAAGATCGGTGGGGCCGAGCAGAAGCGGGCATCGGCGGCGCGATCGACTTCCTCGCCGGCGAGCCGACGGTGGCTCGTTTGCTCAGCACCGAGCCGCCGCCCCAGATCGCGGCGCTCGCCGCGGCGCGGCGCGACCTGGTCGAGCGGCTTGGGGCGATGCTGCGACCGGTCCTCGCGCCCGGCGGGGCCACGCCGCTGCCGGGGCTGGAGCGGCGCCTCGTCGGCGCCGCGATGGCGCTCGTCTCGGCACGGGCAGCGAGCGGCGAGCCACAACGGCTGCGCGACCTGGAGCCCGAGCTGAGCGAGCTCCTGCTCGCGTCGCTGTAGATCGTGTCGACCGGCTAGAGCTGCGTTGCGATGATGCCGATCAGGGCGGCGACGATCGCCATGTTCCCCAGGAACAGCGTTCGCTGCAGCCCGTCGAATCTCTTCACCATTTCGCGCAGGTCCGCATCGACGCGGTCGAAACGCTCTTTCGTCTGGCGTTCGACCGCGTTGAAGCGCTCTTTGGTCTGACGTTCGACCGCGTCGAAGCGTTGGTCGACTGCGTCGAAGCGCTGATCCACGTGCTTGGCGAAATCGTCGAGGCGCCCGTCGGTCCAGCTGTCGTTCATGCGATACATGATGACAGCAGCGTAGACAGAACGCCTCGCACGAGTGGTGCGATGAATGTAACTTTTCCGAAGCATCTAAGTGATGCATCGCACGCAGTCGACGCGGCGGCGGCGGGAGAGTTTCCCGGCGGGACGGGCGGGGGTAGACCGCAAGCCGACTGGCCATGCCGGATCGAGAATCTCGTGCCGATTCCAACGAACTAAAGTGTCGTCCGTGTCCCAGACTCAGAAGCCACTGGAGCTGATCCTCGCCCGCAACCTGATGTCGGCGCTCTCGACGCCGGCCTTTCTGGTCGATGAGGGCGGCCTGCTGGTCTTCTACAACGAGGCCGCCGGAATGCTGCTCGGCAAACGGTTCGAGGAACTGGGGACGGTCGGAGCACAGGAGTGGGGCGCGATGTTCGGCCCCTTCGACGAGAGCGGCGAGCCGATCCCCTATGACGAGCTTCCCCTCGTGGTCGCCGTCCGCAACGGCCGTCCCGCCCACGGCAGCTTCGAGATCTGCTCGGCCGACGGAACCCGCCATACCGTCGAGGTCTCCGCCTTCCCGATCCTCACCGCACACGGGTCGCGCGGTGCCATCGCCGTCTTCTGGCCGAGCTCGCCGAACGGATCCGGAGGAGCGCCTTGAAGGTCAAGCTCTGGGGCACGCGCGGCTCGGTGCCCTCCCCGGGGCCGGAGACGATCCGTTACGGCGGCAACACCTCCTGCGTCGGCGTCACCCTCTCCGACGGCTCGCTGCTCGCCCTCGACGCCGGCACCGGCATTCGCAACCTCGGCCTTTCTCTCCCCGCCGAACCGACCCGCCTCCACATCCTCCTCACCCATCTCCACCTCGACCACATCCAGGGCCTGGTCTTCTTCGCGCCCGCATTCAGGCCGCAGACCGAGATCGTGATCTGGGGACCCGCTTCGCCGGAGGCCTCGCTGCGCGACCGCATCGCCCGCTACATCTCGGCCCCCCTCTCGCCGGTCGAGGTGCGGGAGTTGCCCTGCGACGTCTCTTTCCGCCACACGCCCGAGACCGAGTGGGAGATCGGCCCGGCGCGGATCCGCGCCGCCTCGGTCGCCCACCGAGGCCCAACGCTCGGCTACCGGATCGACGACGGCGAGGATTCGCTCGCCTACATCCCCGACCACGAGCCCGCGCTCGGCGCCGACATCGAAACGCTGGAGGAGGAGTGGATCTCCGGCTTCGCCCTCGCGCGCGACGCCTCGCTGCTGATCCACGATGGCCAGTACGCCGACGCCGAGTACCCCGACCACATCGGTTGGGGGCACTCATCGCTTTCGCACGCTCTCGCCTTCGCACGCCGCACTGAGGCCGCGCGCACGATCCTCTTCCATCACGATCCGCTGCATTCCGACGACCGGCTCGACCGGCTCGGCGTCGAAGCGCGGCAGCGCTGGGAGGCGATCGGCGGGCGTCCCGAATCCATCGAGCTCGGGGTCGAGGATGGCGAGTATGAGCTTCGGCAGCAGCCTCGAAGCGCGGCGCCAACGTTCTAAGTACGACGTTTGTCCCCAATCGGTACGAATGGAATGCTTCTTTCGTCCGATCTCGCTACTCTGGTCGAGGGATGTCATCCAATCCCCGGATTGACGCCGCGGCGGAGCATTCGGACCTGGTCCGCGACGCCCTCGCCCTGGCTCGGCAGGCCCATCAGAAGCAGGCCCGCGAGACGGGCAGCGGTGCGGTGCCATTTATCGATCACCCGCTCAGCGTCGCCGAGCGGTTGGCGGAGGAGGGATTCGACGAGGAGATTCTCGCGGCGGCCCTGCTCCACGACGCGGTCGAGCACAGCGATGTGGAGCTCCCCTCGATAGAAGAGCGCTACGGCGAGCGGATCGCCGAGCTGGTCTCGGCGCTGACCGAAAACGAGACGATCGAGCCCTACCAGGAGCGCAAGGACGAGCACCGCAAGAGGGTGGCGGCAGCCGGGCACGAGGCGCGGGCGATCTTCGCCGCCGACAAGATGGCCAACGTCGAAGTGCTGCGCGAGGCCTATGACATAGAGGGAGAGGAGGTCGACGCCGCGCTGCCCGTCTCGCTCGATCTGAAGATCTACGTGTGGGAGCTCGACCTGGAAATGCTGTTCAACGAATCTCCCGGGGTTGAGCTGGTCGACCGCTTTGCCGACGAGATGACCGGGCTCTGGGGTCAGCGCGCGGCGGAGGCCCGCGCTTCCTGCGGCTAGTCCTGCTCTTCGGAGCGAAGGCGGCGCCGCAGCGGCAGCAGCCCCCAAAGGACGACGAACATCGCCAGCGCGGCGCCGCTGAAGACGATCGTGGCGCCGGTGCCGAAGAGGACGTCGGTGATGAGCATGATCGCCCCGGTCATCGCCAGGGCAAGCGCAGCAGTCCCCGCGATCGCGAACCTGTTGGCGATGAAGACCAGGTGCTTCTTCTGCTGCCTGCGGAAGGTCATCCGGTGGTAGGCCGTTGGCGAGATCAGCAGCGCCGCCGAGACCGCGGTGAAGAGGAGGGTCACGAAGTAGACCTTCTCCTGGAAGGCGGTGATTTCTTTGAACCCGTTCTGGAACGGGACCGCGAGCAGGAAAGCGAAGAGCACCTGGACTCCGGGCAGCGCCACCCGCAGCTCCTGCAACAGCTCGGCGAGATTGCGGTCGAGGCGTTCCCCCTCGCTCTCCTCTCTCCCCGACGGGCGCTCGGCCATGGCGGCACGATAGGGGAAGCACCGGCATAGGATCGGCCAATGGGACGCCTGGCCGTGATCCTGGGCAGCAGCGCCGTCGCGCCCGGCGGCGGCGAGATCGCCGCGGTCGCGGAAGAGCTGGGCGCGCACGTCCTGCAGCGCCACGGCGTCGCCGGCTACACGCTGCCGCACCGGATCGACCACGCCGCCAATCTGCGCTCGCTGGTCGAGGCTGGCTGCGACCGAGCGCTGGCCGTGGGCTCGGTCGGCTCGTTGCGAAACGAGCTGGAGGTCGGCAGCCTCGTCTGCCCGCACGACTTCATCGCCCTGCAGACGCTGGTCACGACCTTCGACAACGCCCGCGCCCACGCGACGCCGGGCTTCGACGTCGGCTGGCGAGGCGAGGTGGTGACCGCCTGGGAAGCGAGCGAAGCCGGCCCACTCCGCGACGGCGGCGTCTACTGGCAGACCAATGGTCCGCGCTTCGAGACGCCGGCCGAGATTCGCTTGATCGCCGCCCACGCTGATCTCGTCGGCATGACGCTCGCCTCGGAGTGCGTAATTGCCGGCGAGCTCGGCCTGCGCCACGCGGCGGTCTGCATGGTCGACAACATGGCTAACGGCGTCAGCCCCCAGCCGCTCAGCCCAGAAGAGCTCGAACGCGACCGGGCCGCGAACGCGACCCGCCTGCGCGATGCGCTCGCCGCCGTCCTCCCCAGCCTCACGGCATGAGCGACCTGACCGTGGTTGGGGCGCTGCTGGATGGCGAGAAGGTCGGGGTGCGCTGCGAAGGCGGAGTGATCGCGGCGATCGGGCCCGAGGTCGGCGCGCAACCCGGAGACGAGACGCTTGACGCGGCCGGGGCGCCCCTCGTGCCGGCGCTCGTCAACGGCCATACGCACGCGGCGATGACGCTGTTCCGCGGACACGGCGGCGACCTTCCTCTGATGCGCTGGCTGCGCGAGACAATCTGGCCGGTAGAGGCGAAACTCGACGCCGAAGACGTGTACTGGGGAACGCGACTCGCCTGCCTGGAGATGATCCGCACCGGCACCGCTCGCTTCTGGGATATGTACTGGCATCCGGAGGCCACCGCTCGCGCAGTAGGCGACGCGGGCCTGCGGGCCACGATAGGCGGGCCGCTCTTCGATGCCGACGGCGAGACCAAGACGACGCAGGAGCGGGTGCTGCGCGAGCTCGACGAGCTGGAAGGCTGCGGACCGCGCGTCGACCGCGCGCTCGCTCCCCACTCGATCTACACGGTCAGCGAAACGCTGCTGCGCTGGACGGCCGAACGAGCGGCCGAGCGTGGCGTGCCGGTCCACATTCACCTCTCTGAGACCGAACAGGAGGTGAACGACTGTCTCGAGGCGCACGGCGTTCGCCCTGTCGCCTACCTCGACGGCCTCGGACTGCTCGGCGCACGGACGGTGCTGGCTCACGGCGTCTGGCTCGACCGCGACGAGCTGGAGGTGGTCGCGGCGCGGCGCTGCACGCTCATCGCCAATCCCGTCGCCAACATGAAGCTGGCGGTTGGCGGCGTCTTTCCATACCCGGCGGCCAGGGAAGCCGGCGTAGCGGTCGGGCTCGGCACCGACGGCGCCGGCTCCAACGACTCGCTCGACCTGCTCGCCGACTTGAAGGCCTTCGCGCTGGTCCAGCGCCACGCCGCCCGCGACGCGACCGTCATCCCCGCCGCGGAGGCGTGGGCGATCGCGACCGGCGCCCGCGCGCCGCTGCTTGCGCCCGGCGACCGCCTGGTGGTCGGTGCTCCAGCCGACTTCCTGCTCCTCCGCCGCGACGCCTACGAGACGGGGTTGGGCGACCTCGTGTCCGACCTCGTCTACGCCGCCAGCGGCTCGGTTGTCGACACCACTGTCGTCGCCGGACGGGTGCTGATGCGGGGCGGCGAGGTCGAGGGCGCGGCGGAGATCGTCGCTCAGGCCGCCGAGCGCGCCCGTCGACTCGGCATCGGCTGAGCCCCCCGGTCGCGGTCGAGCGTCGCCCACGCAGCCCAAGCCGCAGCCAGTCCAGCAACCGCGGCGAGGCCGAGCGCCGCGCGCGGGTCGTATGTCTCGGCCAGCCAACCGGCGAGCGGACCGCCGATCGGGGTCGAACCGAGGAAGACGACGGAGTAAAGCGCCATCACGCGGCCACGCATCTGCGGCTCAACCGAGAGCTGCAGCGAGGCGTTGATCGCGGCGCCGAAGGTGACTGCGGCGGCACCAAGCAACGCGACCAGCGGGATCTCGAGCGCAAGGCTCGGCATCGCCGCCGCCAGCAGCGCGATGACGCCGAAGGCGAGCGCGGCGCCGGCGATCATGCGGCCGTCGGTGCGGCCGTGGGCGCCGGTGATGAGGGCGCCGACGACCGAGCCGGCGCCCATTGCTGCCACCAGGAGCGCGTAGGCGGAGGCACCGCCCTCGAAGCTGAAGCGGGCCAGCAGCGGCAGCACGACCTGGAAGTTGAAGCCGAAGGTGCCGACCAGCGCCATCAGCGCCAGGGGCACGGCCAGCTCCGGCGTGCGCCGCACGTAGCGCAGGGCAGCGCGGACAGCCCCGCGCTCGCGCCCGGCGCGGGGCGGCGTCCTCAGCTGGGCGGGATCCATTTGCGAGAGAGCGAAGACCATCGCGGCAAAGGTGAGGACGTTCAGCGCGAAGCAAGCGCCGACGCCGACCAGCGCGATCAGCACCGCGGCGAAGGCCGGCCCGATCAGCCGCGAGGCGTGGATGAGGACCGTGTTGAGGCTGACCGCATTGACGACCCGCTCGGGGCCGACCATCTCGATCGCGAAGCTCTGCCGGGTCGGGTTGTCGACGGCGTTGACAGTGCCGCGGACGAAGACGAGCGCGAAGACCATCCAGGGCGCGACGGCACCGCTCACCGTTACCGCGAAGAGGGCGACCGCCGGCAACGCCATCAATCCCTGCGTGACCATCAGCAGTCGCCGCTTTGCGAAGCGGTCGGCGAGGACGCCGCCCCAGGCGCCGAAGAGAAGGATCGGCAGGAACTGCAGCGCCGTCGTCATCCCCACCGCTACGCCGCTGCCGGTCAGCTCGAGGATCAGCCAGACCTCGGCCACCATCTGCATCCAATTGCCGGAGACCGAGACGATCTGCCCCGCGAAGTAGCGCCGGTAGTTGGGAACCGAGAGCGAGTCGAAGCTGCGCCGGACGGCGGCGCTCACGGACCGGCCCCCGGCACCAGCGCCGGAGGTTCTGCATGCATTGCATGCCTAAGCTCCGTCACTTCTCCTCCAGGATCCGCTCCAGGATCGAGGCGGCGCGCTCGAGCGTCGCCACGTCCTCGGTGGGTAGATCGCGCATGCGTCGCGCCAGATAGGCGTTCTTGCGGCCACGCAGGCGGCGCAGCCGCTCGCGTCCGGTAGCGCTGACGCTGACCAGCGCGCTGCGGCCGTCGTCGGGATCGGGGGTCCGGTCGACCAGCCCCGCGTCGATCAGGGCCCGCAGCGTCCGGGTCGCCGTCGGTCGCTTCACCCGCTCGATCTCGGCGAGCTCGCTCGGGGTCAAGGGGCCATGCCGGTCCACAGTCGCCAGCGCCGAAGCCGCGGTCGGCGTCAGCTCCGTACCGCCCGCACCGGTTGCCTCCTGCCGCAGCCGCCGCGCGGTCCGCACGATCGCCATCCGCAGCCTGGCGGCCGAATCGGTGAGCTGTGGTGAGGTGCCTGGGACGATTTCGGTCATTGATTAGCCTCGGTAATTAGCTTAGCAAATGATCTGCGGCGGTAGGCAATGCGGCGACCGTGTCGAACCTACGCGTCGATGAGCGCGGATCGCATCGAAGCGAGCGGCGGCGAGCGGCTGCCGCTCGCCTACCCCCCAGGCATGGACGCGCGCAGCACGCGGGTGGCGGCGGCGCTCAACACGCCGATGCTGATCGCCGCGGCGCTGACGCTGCCGATGGTGGCGATCACGGAGTCAGAACCGGGAGGCCTGCTGGAGGATGTAGCGATCGTCCTCAACTGGGCGACCTGGCTTGCGTTCGCGATCGAGCTGGTGGTGATGCTGGCGGTGGTGCCCGACCGCCGCGCGTGGCTGCGGCACAACCCACTCGAGCTGGCGATCGTGCTGCTGACGCCTCCAGTCGTGCCGGCCGGCATGCAGAGCTTCCGCGTCCTTCGACTCCTGCGCCTTCTCCGCTTGCTGCGACTCGCCCGGCTCTCCCGCGAGGTCTTCTCCCTCGAGGGCCTGCGCTACGCGGCGCTGCTGGCGATCCTCACCATCCTCGGAGGAGGCACTCTCTTCGCCGCTCTGGAGCAACCGGACCACGACCTCAACGCCTGGGAAAGCTTCTACTGGGCGATCACGACGATGACTACCCTCGGCTCGAACATCTACCCGACGACGGCCGGTGGCGAGATCGTCTCCGTCGTCGTCTTGATCGTCGGAATCGGGTTCGTCGCCCTGCTCACCGGCGCGATCGCGCAACGGTTCCTCGGTCCCGAAATCGCCGAAGTGGAGGCGGAGCTGGAGGCGGAGCAGCTCTCGGCCGAGGCGGTGGCGCTGCGCGAGTTGCACGCGGTGCGCGAGCAGCTGCAGGCGCTGGAGATCGCCGTCGAGCGGATGGTCGACCGGCGGGCTCCTCGTTAGACGTCCCGAGTGGATTTTGCCCCCTCTGGGGGGTACAACCCACTCGAAAGGAGGCCATCAGCCTTCGGCGTCGCGGCGGGCGACGACCTTGCGCTCCAGCTCCTCCATCACCGCTGGGTCGCGCAGGGTGGTGACGTCACCAAGCTCGCGGCCCTCGGCGATGTCGCGCAGGAGGCGGCGCATGATCTTGCCGGAGCGGGTCTTCGGCAGGTCGCCGGACCAGATCACCCGCTTCGGCCGCGCCAGTTTGCCGATCCGCGCCGCGACGTGGTCGCGCAGCTCCTCGACCATCCCGTCGCCGCCATCGTGGTCCCCTTCGAGCGTGACGAAGGCGCAGATCGCCTGGCCGGTCTGCTCGTCGCTCTGGCCGATCACCGCCGCCTCGGCAACCTTCGGGTGGGCGACGATCGCCGACTCGACCTCGGCCGTCGAGAGCCGGTGGCCGGAGACATTGATCACGTTGTCGATCCTGCCCAGCACCCAGAAGTAGCCGTCGCCGTCGCGGCGTGCCGCGTCGCCTACCAGGTAGGTCTCGCGCCCGAAGCGCTCGAAGTAGGCCGCGACGAAGCGCTCCTCCTCCTTATAGAGAGTGCGCAGCATCCCTGGCCAGGGCCTCCGCAGCACCAGTAGCCCCTCGCGCTCCTGCACCGCCGCGCCGGCTTCGTCGTAGACAGCGGCGTCGATGCCGGGCAGCGGCAGGGTCGCCGAGCCGGGCTTGGTCGCGACGACCCCCGGCAGTGGCGTGATCATGATGTGACCCGTCTCGGTCTGCCACCAGGTGTCGACGACCGGACAGCGGCCGCCGCCGATGACCTGCTGGTACCAGAGCCACGCCTTCGGGTTAATTGGCTCGCCGACCGAGCCGAGCAGGCGCAACGAGGAGAGGTCGTGCCCTTCGGGGTGCTGCGCCCCCCACTTCATGCAGGCGCGGATCGCGGTCGGGGCCGTGTAGAGGATCGTTACGCCGTAGCGCTCGACGGTCTCCCACCAGACGTCCTTGGCGGGGTAGTCCGGCGCCCCCTCGTACATAACGCTGGTGGCGCCGTTAGCGAGTGGGCCGTAGACGATGTAGGAGTGGCCGGTGACCCAGCCGACATCGGCCGCGCACCAGTAGACATCCTCCTCCGGCTTCAGGTCGAAGACGTGGCGGTGGGTCCAGGCGACCCCGGTCAGGTAGCCGCCCGTCGTGTGGAGGATGCCCTTCGGCTTCGCGGTCGAGCCGGAGGTGTAGAGGATGAAGAGCGGGTCCTCGGCGCCCATCGGCTCCGGCGGGCACTCCGGTGCGGCCGCCTCCATCGCCGCTTCGAACCAGACGTCGCGGCCCTCGCGCATCTCGCACTCGGCGCCGGTGTGGCGGACGACGAAGATCGTCTCGATCGAGCCGACTCCGTCCATCACCTCGTCGACCCGCGCCTTGACCGGCGCGGTGGCGCCCTTGCGACGAGCCCCGTCGACGGTGACGAGCGCCTTCGCCTCGGAGAACTCCATCCGCTCCCGCACCGCCTCCGCCGAGAAGCCACCGAAGACGACGTTGTGGACGGCGCCGATGCGGGCGCAGGCGAGCATCGCGACGACGACCTGCGGGATCATCGGCAGGTAGATCCCGACCACGTCGCCCTTGCCGATGCCGCGGTCGCGTAGAGCGTTGGCGAAGCGCTGGGTGTCGGCCAACAGCTCCGCGTAGGTGAGGTCGCGCTCCTCCCCCTCCTCGCCGCGCCATTTGTAGGCGACGCGCTCGCCGCGCCCCGCCTCGACGTGGCGGTCTAGGCAATTCGCCGAGGCGTTCAGCCGCCCGTCGGCGAACCATTTGTAGAACGGCGGATTTGACTCGTCGAGGCCCTGGCTGGGTGGCTCGACCCAGTCGAGCATCTCGCGGGCCTGGTGCAACCACCAGCCCTCGGGGTCGGCGGCCGCCTCCGCGTACACCGACGGATCGCTCAGCAGGGCGGACTCGCGGAAGTCGGTGGTCGGCTCGAAGCGCTCGACGCCGAGCAGCTCCCCCAGCTCTCGCTCCAGGCTCGTCCCCTCGTTGGCGCTCATGCCGCTCCTTCCTCTGACGCTACCCTGGGCGAACGGTAGACCCTCGTGCGTTCGGGGGTCGGTGACCGATCCACATGCTCTTCAGACAGATCATCCACGAGGACCTCGGTTGCGCCTCCTACCTGGTCGGCGACCCGGGCTCCGGCCTCGCCGCGGTGATCGACCCGCAGTGGGACATCGACCCCTACCTGCAGCTGAGTCGCCTCCACGGCGTCCGCATCGAGCACGTGCTGGAGACCCACAACCATGCCGACCACGTTTCCGGCCACGGCCGGCTGGCGCGGGCAACGGGGGCGACGATCCACGTCAACGGGCTGGCCGGGGCCGAGTACGAACACGAGCCCTTCGACGACGGTTGGACGCTGGACCTGGGCGAGGCGGTCGCGATCGAGGCGCTGCCCACGCCCGGGCACCGGCCCGAGCACACCTCCTTCCTGCTGCGCGACCCCGGGCGCAACGGCGACCCCGTCGCCGTGCTGAGCGGCGACTCTCTCTTCGTCGGCGACGTCGCCCGCCCGGACCTCGCGGTGGAGCCGCGCGAGGGCGCGGCCGACATCTTCCGCTCGCTGCACGAGCGCCTGCTGGCCCTGCCCGACGAGGTCGAGGTCTGGCCCGGCCACCTCGGCGGGTCGCTCTGCGGTAGCTCCGAGATCGACCACAAGACGTCCTCGACGATTGGCTTCGAGCGACGCCACAACCGCGCCCTCGCCTTCGCCGAGGAGGCCGAGTTCGTCGATGACGCCGTGTCGAGCATCGGCGACCGGCCCCCCAACGTCGAGCACATCGTCGCCCTCAACCGCGGCCCGCTGGTCGAGGTGATCGGGGCACCGGCGCGGCTGGCCCCGCGAGGCTTCGAGGCTGCGATCGCCGAGGGCGCGCTCGCAGTCGACTCGCGCACCAACGAGCAGTTCGACGAGGCCCACATCCCGGGCGCGATTAGCGCCTCCGCCTACGACACCGGCTTCGCGACCAAGGTGGCGCAGGTCGTCCCGCCCGAGGCCGAGGTCGTCATCGTCGCCGCCTCCGACGGCAACGAGCTCGCCGCTGCCGAGCTGCTTGCCGCGGTGGGCCTGCGGGTGCGCGGCTTCCTCGGCGGCGGTATGTCGGCTTGGCGGGCGGAGGAACGACCGGTGCAGCGGATCGAGGCGATCGGTCCGAAGGAGCTGGCTGCGCGACTCGACGGAGTTGGGCCGGCTGGTCGCGACGCAGATTCCAATGCCCCCGGTGTCGACGGCGGCCCGCCGCTCGTCCTCGACGTCCGCCGCCCGGCGGAGTTCGAGGCCGGGCACGTCCCAGGCTCCCTCCACATCCCCTTCGGCGAGCTCCCCGAGCGCCTCGACGAGCTGCCGCGCGACCGCGCGATCGCGACGATCTGTAAGGCCGGCGCCCGCAGCGGGCTGGCGGCCTCGATCCTCCAGCGCGAGGGCTTCGGGTCCATCCTCCACGTCGCCCGCGGCGGCGTCGCGGGCTGGCGGTCGGAAGGTCGCCCGGTCGAGACGTGACCCGTGTGCGGCTGGCGAGCGCCGGACCAAGCGGGGCAAGGACGCAGGGAGGCCGAATAGCAGCGCTATTCGGCTGACCGAGGACGCCGCAGCGCGCCGGTCCGCCGCCGCCAGACGTGCACGGGATCAGTAGCCCGGCGGGTGGCGGGCAATG
This sequence comes from uncultured Solirubrobacterales bacterium, assembly GCA_963817945.1. Lineage (GTDB taxonomy): Bacteria > Actinomycetota > Thermoleophilia > Solirubrobacterales > 70-9 > VRUE01. The sequence goes on from CAWFQH010000005.1 coordinate 359,503, forward strand.
AAGCCTTCGGTCGAGCTGACCGGGCTGGGGTGCCAGCGGGGGCCGGCGCCCCCCGAGGTATCGAAGGCGAGGCCGGCGATCGTCATCCAGGCGTGGCCGGAATTGCCGTAGACGGTGATCCACTGGCCAGGGCCAGGTTCACCCCAGGTCGTTAGGCCGGTCGAGTCAAGCGGGCTGTCGAGGAAGCCGCCGCCGTGGAGAGCGAAGCTGACCGCTCCGGAGCAGTCGTAGCCGGAGGATTCGAAGGAGCCATGGCCGCCGCCCCATATATAAGGCGTCGAGGCGATCGAGTTGGCGGCTTCGATCGCGGCCTTGACCGCCGGGGGCGCGCTGGCTGGCACACTCGCCTGGCTTTCAGAGATGAACTCGGCCTGCTGGCCCGGCGTCAGCGGCGCTGGCGCGGTGGTCGGCACCGAACCGCCGGCGTCGGCGATCTGTTCTGAGATCGCCGCCAGGTTGTCGCTCAGCGCCGCCTCGCGCGACTGCAGCGAGTCGAGCGCGCGCTGGCGCTCGGCCTGCGCCGCCTTCAGCTCGGCGAAGCGGACCTCGGCCTCGGCCTTCGCCGCCGCCGCTTCGCGCTCCTTGACGGCGATCGTGTCTCGCGCGCGCTTCAGCTGCGCGCGCAGCTCGGCCATCCGCTTCACCGCCGCCTTCGCCTGGTCGCGCAGCCCCTTGACGCGGTCGGCGACGGCGTTGTCGTAGTCCTGGATGCGGCTCAGATAGTCAGCGCGCGCGCTCATGTCCGACCAGCTCTCGGACTCGAGCACGACGCTCAGGGTGTCGGGGCTGCCGGTGCGGTAGATCGCCACCAGCCGCTCGCGCAGAACGGCCAGGGCCCGCTGCAACCGGGCCCGGATCCGGGCCAGCCGCCGTTTCTCGGCCGCCAGCTGCGCGCTCGCCTCCTCCAGCTCGGCCTGCTTTGCCGCCAGCTGCGCCTCGGCCGCCTGTTGGCGCTGGCGCAGGGCCGAGACTTCGCCAAGCATCGAGTCGATCGCCCGGTTCTGCTCGGCGATCGACGCGCTCAGCTCGGTCTGGCTCTCGCGGACCCGGTCGAGCTTGCCCTGGGTGCTCTCCAGTTTCTCCTGCAGGGTCGCGCTCGAGGGCGCCGCCGCCAGGCAGGCGGCAGCGAGGACCAGCAGGGCGACGAGCGGCAGCCTGCGGGGCGTGCCGGAGGAAAGGCGCATCGCGCCCACGCTAACGAAAGGCCGTCTGGAGTGTTAGGAGTTGCTAATAACCTGCAACGGGCGTTGCAGGTTAGGCGCTCAACTTCCGTCTTCTCCCATCGCAAGGCGCTGGGAGAAGAGAACGGCCGATACCGCGGTCGCCAGATTGAGACTTGAGACGCCGGGAGCCATCGGAATCCCGTACCGCTCGTCGGCGCGTTTGAGCAGGTCGGCGCTGAGGCCGTCTCGCTCGGTGCCGAAGGCGAAGACGGCGCGCGGTGGCAGCTCCTGTGGGCGCAGCGAGCCGCCATCCGGGTCGATCGCGACCAGCGGCCGATCGCACGCAGGCAGCTCCTCGACCAAGGTGACGGGGAGAGCGAAATGGAGACCGGCGCCAGCCCTCAGCGCGTCCGGGTACCAGGGGTCGTTAAAGCCGGTGGCGAAGAGCCCGGCCGCGCCGGCGGCGGCCGCCACCCGCACGCAGGCGCCGAGGTTGCCGATGTTGCGCGGGTCCTCCAGCAGCACCAGCGGTGCCGGCCGCGGCTCGGCGAGGACGGCAGCGACGTCGACCCGCGGGCGGCGGGCGATCGCGACAACACCGGTACGCGGCATCAGCGGCACCAGCTCGGCCAGGGTCGCCTGCGGGACCGGCACGGTCCGCGCCGCCAGCTCGCCCGCCAGGTCAGGAGCCAGGTCGGCAGCCAGACGCTCCAGCTCGGAGGGATCGACAGCTACCGCTTCGACGATCTCGGCGCCAAAGCGCAGCGCGTGCTTGAGGGCGTGGAAGCCCTCGACGACCGCCAGCGCGCGGTCGCGCCGAGCGCTCCTGAAGCGGCGAACCAGGTCGGCGTCCACGCCGGCATCATGACGCGGAACGTTTGGGCCCGGTGCGGCTCGGTTAGCCTGACGTCATACCCCGCTTCCTCCACACCTGCTACCGAATCGGCGAGATCGATCGCTCCGTCGCCTTCTACGAGAAGCTCGGCTTCGAGGAGCGGCGGCGGATGCCGATTGGCGATGAGGCGATCAACGTGTTCATGGGCCTGCCCGGCGAAGGCGACTGGCTGGAGCTGACCTACAACCACGGCGTCGACTCCTACGACCTCGGCACCGGCTACAACCACATCGCCCTCCTGGTCGACGACCTCGACGCAACTATCGAGCAGCTTGCCGCCGACGGCGTCGAGCCCGAAAAGCCGCCCTACCGCCCCGGCGGCCGCACCGAAGGGCACCGAATCTGCTTCTTCCGCGACCCCGACGGCTACCGGATCGAGCTGATCGAGAAGCAGCCCACCTAGAAGTGCCACGCGGGATTCGCCCCGTACGAGCGGAACGCGTTAGCCTCATTGCGTGGGTTTCCGTAACCAAGGAGGGATGGCTGCTGATGCCGGGATTCTTTATTCATGACTTCACCGATCACCAAGGATTCGAGCAGGTTGTACCCGCGCCGGGAACCGGCCCTTGGAGCATCGTCCTCGCATCCATATGCGAGCTCACCGTCCCCGGTGGTACGCCATTTCAGGGTGCGGCGAGCATGGAGATTCATAACATCACCCCTGAGAACGGTACGGTGAGGGTCCGGGGATTCATTGGTTTGGATTCGAACATCAGGGCCCGGCTGCATGTCTTCAGAGCGGCTCCCTGAACCAGTACCTCTGAAGCTGCTAGTTACTGAAATGGGCGATTTCATAGCAAGGGCAGGATAGATCCCGGCGCCCAGGTCGAGGCTGTCGAGGCGCTGCTCGTCGACCTGCAAGGACGGTACGCAACCTGGAGGGACGCTTGGACCGCATGGACCGATCGGGCTCCGGCCTACGCGGTCTTGGCTCCGCCCTTGCCGATCTTGATCTAGGAGATCGAATCCGGCGATCTCGACACCGACGTCGGCGGCGCCGACGATCCCGCTGACCAGGTCTACTTCGCCGTCCGCGACGGAGGCTCATCAAGATCGGCAAGGGCGGAGCAGGAGGACGGGCGGATCGGCGGTAATAACGTCCAGGTCGTCGCCGGCTGCCCCGACCGGCCACGCTACCGCCTCGACGAGGAAGTAGCTGTCTGGCTGCCCTCGGGGTGGTGGCTTTCCTTCCGCAACCAGTTCGCTCGGGCACCGGGGGTGGCCGGCGCAATCGTCGACTCCGTCGCAGATGAGCTTTCCACGATCACCGAGTCGGCTTCCCTCGCGAGAGGCCCCGCGGCGGAAGAGGTCACGCGCACGCTCTTCTCGATGACCTTCGAGGCCACCGGACCGAGCCATTGGGCCCACGCCAGCCAGCAGTGAGGCACGCCCGGGCCGAGCGCACCACCGCCAAGCAGGTTTGATCGCTGCGCGCGCGGGAAATCAACCCGCATGCGGAGGAGACCGCTGCAGTCGCGTACGCTCGGGGCCACCACCGTCCTGGCGCTGGCCGCCTTCGTCGCCGCGCTCCTCGTCGCTTCGCCGGCGCAGACGGCGCCTGGCGACATCGCCGACCTGGCCCTGACCAAGACCGACAGCCCCGACCCGGTCACGGTCGACACCACTCTCACCTACACGATCGTCGTCTCCAACCTCGGCCCACAGGGCGCCACCGAGGTGACCGTCACCGACCGCCTGCCCGCTCAGGTCCATTTCGTCTCAGCGGCGGCGAGCAGCGGCAACTGCGAGCGCAGCGGCAGGCGGATCACCTGCCAGGTCGGCAATCTCAGCGCCGCTCCGGGTCCGGGCGACACCGCGACCATCACCCTGCAGGTGATCCCGACCCGGGCAGGGACGATCGAGAACACCGTCTCCGTCGATAGCGTCGAGAACGACCTCGCCTCGTTCAACGACAGCGCCACCGCCTCGACCCAGGTCATCGAGGCGCCCCGCACGAGCAGTTGCCGCGGCGTCGCCGCGACGATCGTCGGCACCGGCGGCGGCGACAGCCTCACCGGCACCGGCGGGCCCGACGTGATCGCCGCCCTGGGAGGCAACGACTCGATCATCGGCCTCAGCGGCCGCGACCTGGTCTGCGCCGGCGGCGGCAACGACCGCGTCGTCGTCGGAGCGGCGGCCGACCGGGTCTTCGGCGGTGCCGGCCTCGACCGCCTCTTCGGCCGCGGCGGTCCGGACCTCCTCGCCGGCAACCCCGGCGCCGACGTCCTGCGAGGCGAAGGCGGGGCCGACCGCCTGCGCGGCGGCCGCGGCTTCGACCGTTGTGTCGGCGGAGCCGGCCTCGACCGCGTGCGCGGTTGCGAGCGCTGAGCGAGTTCGCTCCCAGGGCGGGATTGCCGAGAACAGCGCGTTCCAGAACAGATCGCTAGGCTCCCAGCCGCTCTAGCTTGGGAACGGAAGAGGGAGGATCGTGAAACTGGTGATCGGCATCGTGCGCCCAGAGAAGGCAAACGACGTGCTGGAAGCGCTGTACCGGGCTGAGGTTCGCGGCGTATCGATCAGTCGCGTCGAGGGGCACGGCGGCGAGCTCGAGCGCGTCGAGACCTACCGCGGCACCACCGTCAAGATGGGCCTTTCGGACAAGGTCCGCTTCGAGGTCGCGGTCTCCGACTCGTTTGTCGAAACGACGGTCCAGGCCCTCTGCGAGGGCGCGCGAACCGGCGAGGTCGGCGACGGCAAGATCTTCGTCGTCCCGCTTGAGCAGGCGGTCCGCATCCGCACCGGCGAGTCCGACGAGGCGGCCGTCACCCCGGTGGTGAAGCAACTATGAGCGCTCTCGTCTCCGCCCTCCCGATCGCCCAGGTCGACACCGGCGACACCGCCTGGATGCTTACCGCCACGGCGCTGGTCCTGCTGATGACCTTCGCCCTCGGCCTCTTCTACGCCGGCCTGGTGCGAGCCAAGAACACCCTCAACACCTTCATGATGTGCGTCGCTGCGGTTGCAATCGCCGCGGTCACCTGGGCGCTGATCGGCTACTCGCTCGCCTTCGACGGCGAAGGGGCGATAGTCGGCGGGCTCGGGCACTTCGCGCTCAACGGCGTCGACTTCGAACCGCGCGGCGAAGGAACGATCCCGCACCTGCTCTTCATGGCCTTCCAGGGGACCTTCTGCATCATCACCGTCGCCCTGATCGCCGGCGCAGTGGTCGAGCGGATGCGCTTCGGCGCCTTCATGGTCTTCGCGGCGCTGTGGTCAGTCCTCGTCTACGCCGTCCTCGCCCACTGGGCCTTCGGCGGCGGCTGGCTTGCCGAGCAGGGGACGCTCGACTTCGCCGGCGGCGTTCCGGTCGAGATGGGCTCCGGCTTCTCGGCGCTGGCCGCGGCACTCGTCGTCGGCGCGCGCAAAGACTACGGCCGCCAGGCGCTCCTCCCCCACAACGCCGTCTACGTGCTCGTCGGCGCCGGCCTGCTCTGGTTCGGCTGGTTCGGCTTCAACGGTGGCAGCGGACTCTCGGCCGGCAACTCCAGCGTGCTGGCCTTCGTCAACACCCTGCTGACCCCGGCCTGCGCCCTGCTCACCTGGTTCGTTTTCGACCTGATCCGCGGTCGCCGTGTGACCGCGATCGGCGCCGCCACCGCGATCATCGTCGGCTGCGTCCTGATCACCCCGGCGGGCGGCTTCATCAGCCCCGGCTGGGCGATGGCGCTCGGCTTCCTCGGCGCGATCCCCTGCTACCTGGTGATCATGTGGCGACCGCGCACCCGCGTCGACGAGACCCTCGACGTGCTCGCCGCCCACGGCATCGCCGGTTTCACCGGCATCCTCTTCCTCGGCCTGGTCGCCCAGATCGGCTGGAACGGAGTCGCCGACGGGCTCTTCTACGGCGACGCCGGCCAGTTCTGGTCGCAGGTCGTGGCCGCGGTGGTGACGCCGGTCTACGCCTTTGTCGGCACCTTCGTCCTGCTGAAGCTGGTCGGTGCAGTGATGCCGCTGCGGGCGACCGAGCACGACGAGGCAGTTGGCATGGACGTCGTCTACCACGGCGAGGAGGCCTACGCCAGCGGCGAGGGCGCGATCCTGGTCGCGCCCGATGCCGATGGCGAGATCTTGGTGGCGGACCCGGGCTGAGCCCGGGTCGTGCCGCCCTATCCTGAGGCGGCGATGGCCAACTACCTTCAGGTTCTTACGACCGCTGGCTCCGAGGAGGAGGCCGAGCGGATCGCGGCGGCGCTGGTGGAGCGGCGCCTCGCGGCCTGCGTGCAAACCGTCGGTCCAATTGCCAGCCGCTACCGCTGGCAGGGGAAGGTCGAGACCGCGCGCGAGTGGCTCTGCTTGGCGAAGACCGAGGCGGGGCGGTACCGGGATCTGGAGGCGGCGATCCGCGAGCTGCACTCCTACGAGGAGCCGGAGATCGTCGCCACCCCGATCGTCGCCGGCAGTCAGGGCTACCTGGACTGGATCGGCGCCAACCTGAAGTAGCCGCGTCCGGTCAGGCCTTGACGACCTCGAACTGGCTCATCAGGCCGTGGTCCTCGTGGTCGAGCATGTGGCAGTGGATCACGAACTTGCCGGGGTGATCGGCGAAATGGCCGGCGACCAGGATTCGTTCACCGGGGTAGACGAAGAAGGTCTCCTTGAGGCAGTCTTCCCAGGGCGGCGGTTTCGTGCCGTCGCGCGCGATCAGGTACCAATCGGTGTGGTGCAGGTGCATCAGGTGGGCGACGCCGGTGCGGTTGACGAACTCCCAGGTCTCGGTCGTGCCGAGCACCGGCAAAGCGTCTGCGCGGGCGGGGTTGAAGGTGCGGCCGTTGATCAGCCAGGTGGGCCGGAAGAGGCCGCCAATCGAGATCGTCCAGGTCCGGTCCGGCGTGCGCGAGACGTGCTTCGTCCAGCCCGGCAGCGGCCGCAGCGAGCGCGGCACCCGGGTGCGATCGGGGACGCGGCGCGAGCCGACGCGGAACTGCATCAGCGCCCCCGCGTAGGGTTTCGATCCGGCACCCCCGCGGCGATTGGCACGCCCGCCGCTGCGCAGTTCCACCGACTGCCCGGCCGCGCCGGCGAAGTCGACTATCGCCTCGGCTCGCTCGCCCGGCCCGAGCAGGATCTCCCGCCGCGGGACCGGCCTCGGCATCAGGCCGCTGTCGGTACCGATCTGCAGCAGTTGTGCCCCATTGGAGAGGTGGAGGTTGTAAGGGCGGAAGTGGGAGGCGTTGAGGATGCGCAGCCGGTGGCGCTGGGGCGCGACCCTGTGGTGTGGCAGATAGGCGCCGTTGACGAGGACGCGGGCACCGATCACCCCGTCGCCGGGAGGCCGGCGACCGCTGAACGGATCCGTCAGCTGGTTGTGGCGGTCGAAGGAGCGGTCGGCGATCATCAGTGGGATGTCCCGCTCGCCAGCTGGTAGGGGCAGAGACTCGTCGAGCGCATCGTCGACGATCCACATCCCGGCGAGGCCGTTCCAGATGTTGCGCGCCGTGCGATCGAGGCGGTGATCGTGGTACCACTGCATTGCGGCCCGTTCCGGGCGGCCATTCTCAAGCAGGTCGTAGACGTAAGTTTTCCGCCCGCCGGGCTCGATCAGGCAGTCGTTGCCGGAGGCGCGGCGGGAGAGCCCCCGCGGAACGTCGCAGTAGAAGGATCTGGGCTGGGCACGGGTCAGGCCGCCTGGCTGACCGTCGAACCGGGCGCGGTTGTGGCCTCCGTGCAGGTGCACGGTCAACTCGCCCGCCTCACGCGGCAGCCGGTGGTGGAAGGTGACCTCGGTCCGCTGCCCGGCTGGTCGGCGGACCGTCGGCCCGGGAAAGGTCCCGCCGTAGGTCCAGAGCATGGTCTTGCGACCGGGCAGGATCTGCTGTTCCGCCTCGCGGATCGGAATCTCGAGATGCGCCTGACGCAGCTCCTCGGGGATCGGCAGCGGCGCTCGGAAGGGGACGGCGGCGGTGCCCGACGCGGCAGCGCCCGAACGAGCGGGTGCGTCGGGCGCCGCCAGAGCGCGCAGGTCGATCGGCAGCAGTGCCGCGACAGCGCCTCCGCCCAGGGCGCCGAGGAAGGCTCGGCGCCCCAGGCGAGGCGGAGACTGCGGGGACTCGTCCGTCGCTAGCCCCCGGGCAGAACGTTGATCGACCCCTGCATGGCGGGATGGATCGCGCAGAGGAAGTAGACCCTCGTCGCCCCGGCGGAGGTGTCGAAGGCGGTCGACTGGCTGATCGAGGTGCCCGGTTTTTCACCCGTGAACCAGGAGTCGCCCTTCTTGCTGACGCTGCCGGACGTGTCCCAGCCCGCGACGCCCGCATCTGCCGGGTTCTCTTTCACCGGCCCGTTGCCTTTGACGCCGTGCCAGGAGGCGATCGCTTTGCAGATGTGGGCTTTGGTGAAGCAGAGCTGGCGCGCTTTGGCGGTCTTCGGCAGCGAGGCTTTGGTGACGAGCGAGAAGGTGTGGGGACCGAATTTGCGCGGATCGCTCTGGTTGACCACCTTCAGCTCTTCGCCGTTGACGATCGTTTTCGGCGCGACGAAGCGGAGGCCCTGTTTGTCGCCCTTCATGAGAACAGTTGGGGCGGCGAGCGCCGAGCTGGAGATCCCGAGCAAGGCAAAAGCCGTCACACCGACGACCAGCATCGCCCGGATCGGGCCACGGCGGGAATGAAGTTGGTTCACGTTTTGATCCTTTCCGCGCCGCGTGTAGCGACGCAATCCTGCAAGCGAGGTAGCGAAGAACGGTAGAGGCTTACAGACCGACGCTCAAGCTGCGTTTCCCATCCTCAAGGTACGGGATGTTTACACAGATTATTTGCTTACAGTGGGGATCTGTGTTTTGATCGGCGCCGTTGGGCGGCGCACAGTGGCTGCCCCATGGCATGCGGCTCGACAAGGAAGAACTGCGACGGCTGGTCGAGGAGCGCCGCGAGGCGGGCCGCTTCACGCAGGACTCGCCGGTCATGCCGGATGTCTGGCTCGGCTTCGCCGACCTCGCGGCCGAGCAGCAGCTCGATGTCCTCCTCACTCCTGCCGAGGGCGTCGACCCCGCCGAGCTGGCCGCCGACGTTCGCGAGCGCCTCGGCGACGGAACCGACGCCTGGGTCGCCTACACCGGGACCTACGCCGCCGCCTACCTGAACCTGGAGCAGCTTGTGCAGGCCGTGCTGCCGCTCTCCGCCTGGTGGGGCAGTGAGCGCGAGTGGCTGGCTACCGTGCTCGGCGCGATCGAGGCGGTGCGAGGGACGGAGAGCCTGCCGGTCGAGATCGGCGACGAGGATCTGCGCGACCGCGGCTTCGCCGTGCTCGAGGCGGAGGGACCGGAGCCCCCACAGGCACCCTCGCTGAAGCGGGTGACCCGCAACCGGCCCGCCTCTAAGACCGTGTCCCGGTCCCGCAAGACGGTCAAGGCCGATGCCGCCAACCGCCTCTTCGACGTCAAGTGCTCGGGGCTGGCCTGGGCGGTGATCGACTCCGGGATCGACGCCACGCATCCGGCTTTCCGCCTGCGCGACGAGTCCGGCACCCCGTACGAGAAGCCGTTCGAGGGCCCGGACGCCAACCGCACGCGCGTCGTCGCTACCTATGACCTGACCCGGTTGCGCCTCGCCCACCGTGCCGCCGAACAGGGGGAAGTCGGCCATCGCGAGCCCGCCGTCGCCGCGATGATCGAGCGCTACGGCGAGGAGCTGCAGCGGCTACGCACCCACCTGCTGAACAGGAAGCCGCTCGACTGGGGTCTGCTGGAGCCGCTGCTGCGGGTGCCGCACACGACAGACGAGCAGGAGGAGACCTCCAACTACAAAGCGCCGAAGGACGATCACGGCACCCACGTTGCCGGCATCCTCGCCGCCGACTGGCGCGAGGCCGGCGCCGCCGGCGCCGATGACGAGGAACTGCTCGGGATCTGCCCGGACCTGTGCCTCTACGACATCCGGGTCTTCGCGGACGACGATGAGAAAGACGGCGAGGGCGGCTACGAGTTCGCCGTTTCGGCGGCGCTGCAGTTCGTCGACTACCTCAACGGCTTCGGCCGCAGGATCAGGATCGCCGGCGCCAACGTCTCGCTGTCGATCCGCTACGAGCTGTCGGCCTTCGGCTGCGGCCAGACCCCCGTTTGCCAGGAAGCCAACCGCCTCGTCGCTGGCGGCGTCGTCGTCGTCGCGGCGGCCGGCAACAGGGGACGCGAGAGGTACGTCCTCGAAGAGGAAGCGGTCGAGGGCTTCCGGATGGTCAGCCTCACCGATCCCGGCAACGCCGAGGACGTGATCACCGTCGGCGCCACGCACGCGACCAACCCCCACGCCTACGGCGTCTCCTACTTCTCCAGCCGCGGCCCCAGCGCCGACGGTCGCCTCAAGCCCGACCTGGTCGCGCCCGGCGAGAAGATCCAGGGGCCGGGGGTCGGCGAGAGGGCGACGGTGATGGACGGGACCAGCCAGGCGGCGCCCCACGTCAGCGGCGCCGCCGCGCTGCTGCTTGCCCGCCACCGCGAGCTGATCGGCAAGCCGCGCCGCGTCAAGCGGCTGCTGATGGAGTCCGCCACCGACCTTGAACGGGAGCCCTACTTCCAGGGAGCGGGGCTGGTCGACGCGCTGCGCGCCGCGCAGGCGAACTGATCGCAACAGAGAGGAGAAGTTGAGATGGCGTTCAAGCTCGAGGTGCTGAAGGCGAAGAAGGGCGACTGCCTGCTGCTGCACTACGGCGAGGCGAACGCACCGGCACTGTCGCTGGTCGACGGTGGCCCCCCCGGGGTCTACCCCGACTTCCTCGAGCCGCGGCTGAGCGAGCTGCGCAAGCAGCTCGTCGCCGACGGCGAGCCGCTGCCGCTGGAGCTGGTGATGGTCAGCCACATCGACAGCGACCACATCGAGGGCGTGCTGCGGCTACTGCGGGCGATCGAAAAGGCACGCAACGACGGCGCCGCGGAGCCCTACGAGGTGGGCCGGCTCTGGCACAACGGTTTCAAGCGGCTCGCCGACGCCGACGACGAGTCGGCCGACGCCGCTAAAGCCTCGCTGACGGGCGAGAAGCCCGAGGGCGAGGCGGTCCTCGCCTCGGTCGGGCAGGGCGAGGACACCAGCGCGGCCGCCGCCACTCTAGGCATCCCCCGCAACGAGGAGAGCAAGCTGGGCCAGCTGGTCCTCGCGGGCGAGTCGCGCAAGCTGCCCGGCGGCCTCGAGCTGACCGTCCTCGGGCCGAGCGCCAAGCGAGTCGAGGAGCTGCGGGAGAAATGGGCGAAAGAAGTGAAGGCGAGCCCGAACGAACTGGTGCCAGCGGCAGTCAAGGAAACCGTCTACAACCTCTCGAGCATGATCGTCGTCGCCGAGTTCGACGGCAAGCGCATTTTGCTGACCGGCGACGGCGTGGCCGAAGACATCCTCGCCGGCCTCAACGAAGAGGGCCTCCTCGACAAAGACGGACGCGCCCACTTCGAGGTGCTGAAGATGCCCCACCACGGCTCCGACAAAAACGTCAAGGAACCAGCCGACTTCCTGCAGCGGATCACCGCCGACCACTACGTGCTCAGCGGCGACGGCGAACACGGCAACCCGGAGCCGGAGACGCTACGGATGATCGTCGCCGCGCGCGGCGACGACGCCTACGAGATCTGGCTCACCTACCGCGAGGGGGTGAAGGGCCTGACGCAGAACATCGCCGACTTCCTCGAGAAGCTGAAAGAGAGCGGCAGCAACGCCAAGGTCCACTTCCCCGAGGATGGGAAGCGCTCGATGACGATCGAGCTCGGCGGCGATTCCTAGGAAGACCTAGCGCCCGACGATCAGGTGCACGGCCCGGGCGGCTGGGATCACCGCACCCGGCGAGGGACGCTGTCGGATCACCCGTCCGCGCAGGCGCGTGCCGGTCGGTCGTCGAATCACCTTCCCGAACGCGCAGCTCGCCTGGGTCAGTTGCCTGCGCGCCGTCCGAGCCGTCCTGTTCTTCAGCCTGGGTACCACGCAAAGCTCAGCCTGTGCGGCGGGCGGGACCGGCCCCGGACCGGGCGGGTCCAGCGGCGGATCGGGGCTGGGGGGACTTGGTTCCGGCTCCCACCAGTAGTACACCAGCGCTTTCCCCTCGCCCGCCTGCGAGCCGGGGCCGCCGCCCTCCCAGAACTGGGTCTGACGGAGATAGCCGTCGCCAAACCCCAGGTAGTTGGGGCGTTCGGTGTCACCGCCGGCGGCCAGCAAGAAGGCTTGCCCCCAGGCCGTATCGTCCCCTGACCCGCCGACGAAGAAATCGAAGCTTCTCCCCGGCATCACCGAGAACCCAACGACGATATGGCCGTATGGTTCGCCGGAGGTTCCGGCGCCGCCATAGAGATCGAACGCGACACGGTTGATCCCATCCGGCACGGTCCATTCCTGCCAAGCGCCGGTGTAGGAGAAGGTCGCTACTGCGGCGCCCGGGAACTCGACCGAATTGGGCGGCAGCGGCTCGTCGAGGTCGAACGGCTCCCGTGCGTCGTACCACCTTATGTCTATACGGCCGTTCCATGCCCCATGCTCAAGCGGCCCACCCGGCTCCAACGATTCGACCGCCTCGGCCTCGGGGCTGACGAAGTTCGGCTCGGCGCCGTCCCCGCCACCCGCCACGAGCAGCACTTCAGCGCCGCGGCTGACGGAGCTCGCCGCCCCTTCGCTGCCAACCTTCAGCGTGATCACGTCTCCTGCTTTCAGCCGCAGCGTGGCCTCGACGACGCCGCCGGTGCCACCGCTCGGATCGTCGGCTCCCCTCAGCACGAAGCGCTGCTTGGTGATCTGCGCCGGAACGGTCCAGGTCTCTTCCGCGGGGTCCCAGTGGTCGCAATTGATCCCGCGCAGACCGAGCTCGAAGTCGATGTGGTCCGGCTGGAAGCAGGCGGCCGAAGCCGAGGCGGGCATCGAGAGCGTGGCGAAAAAGACGCCCGCCGCCAACGTCGCCATCGTCCAACGCAGCCTCGACTCAGACATTCCGCCTCCTAGTTGCTTGGATAAATCTAATCATTCAAATCTACCTATGGCAATGGGGCCCATCCGGTCTCCCACCGCTCGACCCGGGAGTTGCCGGAGTCGGTCACCCAGAGGTCGCCGTTGCTGCCGGCCGCGAGGCGCAGCCACCATTCGGTGTTGAACTGCCCGGGGCCGGTGCCGGTGGAGCCGAGCGCTTCGAGGAATTCGCCCGCCTCGTTGAAGACCTGGAGGCGGTTGTTGACGGCGTCGGCCACCCAGACGTAGCCGTGGCTGTCGACCTCGATGTCGCTCGGCCACTCGAACTGGCCGTTACCGGTGCCCCGGGAGCCGACCCGCTCGACCAGTTCGCCTTGCTGGTTCAGCAGCGAGATTCGGCGCGAGTTGGGTTCGCTGACCCAGACGTCGCCGGTCGGCGCGACGCCGATTCCCCAGGGCTGGCTGCCGGCGCCGAGCGGCAGCGATTTGATGAATTTGTCTTCGGAGCTGAACTTCTGGATGCGGTTGTTGGCGGTGTCGGCGATCCAGAGGTCGCCGCCGGAGTCGAAGGCGAGGTCGAGCGGGAAGTTGACCTGGCCCGCGCCGCTGCCGTAGGAGGCGATCTGTTTGCCCGTCCCCCCTTCCTGGCCGTATCTCAGGATGAGGTTGGCGCTCGCGCAGGCGACGTAGACGCTGCCTTTCGGGCTGATCGCGACCGAGGCGGGGTCGTAGCACGATTTGAACTGACCCAGGAAGGCGCCTGAGGCGCTGACGTGCTGGATGCGGTCGTTGTCGTCGTCAGCCACCCAGATGGTCCCGTTGGTGGGGTCGTAGGCAACGTCGGTGGCGACGCTGAACTGATCGGTGCCGGTGCCGGCGCTGCCGAAGGCGGATTTGTAGGTTGCCGGGCCGATGGTCGTGAAAGAGGTTTTTTTGCCAGTGCTAACGCCTTCTGGATTGGTGGCAATTATTCGATAATGGTAGGTCGTCTTCGACGTGAGGCTCTCGATCCTCAACGAATCTCGTACTTCCCCGACGCCGGACTCGATGCCGCCGAAAGTCGCCTCCCACCGCTCGACCCGGGAGTTGCCGGAGTCGGTCACCCAGAGGTCGCCGTTGCTGCCGGCCGCGAGGCGCAGCCACCATTCGGTGTTGAACTGCCCGGGGCCGGTGCCGGTGGAGCCGAGCGCTTCGAGGAATTCGCCCGCCTCGTTGAAGACCTGGAGGCGGTTGTTGACGGCGTCGGCCACCCAGACGTAGCCGTGGCTGTCGACCTCGATGTCGCTCGGCCACTCGAACTGGCCGTTACCGGTGCCCCGGGAGCCGACCCGCTCGACCAGTTCGCCTTGCTGGTTCAGCAGCGAGATTCGGCGCGAGTTGGGTTCGCTGACCCAGACGTCGCCGGTCGGCGCGACGCCGATTCCCCAGGGCTGGCTGCCGGCGCCGAGCGGCAGCGATTTGATGAATTTGTCTTCGGAGCTGAACTTCTGGATGCGGTTGTTGGCGGTGTCGGCGATCCAGAGGTCGCCGCCGGAGTCGAAGGCGAGGTCGAGCGGGAAGTTGACCTGGCCCGCGCCGCTGCCGTAGGAGGCGATCTGTTTGCCCGTCCCCCCTTCCTGGCCGTATCTCAGGATGAGGTTGGCGCTCGCGCAGGCGACGTAGACGCTGCCTTTCGGGCTGATCGCGACCGAGGCGGGGTCGTAGCACGATTTGAACTGACCCAGGAAGGCGCCTGAGGCGCTGACGTGCTGGATGCGGTCGTTGTCGTCGTCAGCCACCCAGATGGTCCCGTTGGTGGGGTCGTAGGCAACGTCGGTGGCGACGCTGAACTGATCGGTGCCGGTGCCGGCGCTGCCGAAGGCGGATTTGTAGGTTGCCTCGAGCGAAGGGATCGAGACGCCGGTCGCATCTTCGAAGCAGCGGTCTTCGCGTTCGCTGGAAGATTCTCCGGGACTTCCCGCCGCTTCGTCCGCTTTGCACTCCAGGTCGCTGACGTACTCCCAATGGAAGCTCGTTTTCAGCCCGCGCGCGTGGACGACACCCCGCGCACTCGCACGGTTCGAGCGAACGTCGGCGGCTGACGCCATAGTCACGATCGGTCGCCACCTGGGGGTTAGGAGGGACGCGCCTTCGCCTCGATTGGTTTGTTTGATGCCATTGCCGTCGTTCGTGGCAAAGGGGCGAAAAAAGTAAGAGGTTTCTGGTTCAAGCCCCGGGACACTCACGACCACGCTCTGTGCGCCATCGCCGGTGAGCGGGTCTTTCGCGGAAACCGTTTTGCCGTACGAGCTGGTGAGGCCATATTCGACGCCGTAGCTGGTGCTGAAGCCCTGCGGGTCGATGCTGATGCGAACCTGGGCACCGCCCGCCATCGGCGAGTCGATCCCCTCCGTGATGACGATCGGGCTCCAATCGGGCGTGGCGAACGAGTGGATCTCCGCGCCTTCGGATTCGACGCTCCCCTCGGCGTTTTTGGCTTCAAGCGCGTATTCGTAGGTCGCTTTCCCCTTGAGACCGCCGATCGAGGCGCTCACGGCGACGTCTGCGCTTCCCGCGGGCAGGCTTTTCCAGGCAGAACTGGATGCATAGGTTTTCGCCCCGGCCAACCGCCACTTGAAGCGGTAGTCGGTCGCCAGGCCGGCGGGATTGACCGTTCCTTTGAGGGTCGCTTTGCCAGCATCGATTTCAGTGGCCGTGCCGTTCCTGATCGTGGGGCCGACCGTCTCAAAGGTCCGAGGCAGTCCGTAGACCGTTTCGCCGGCGTCGTTGACCGCCACGACGCGGAAGCGGTAGGCGGTGTTCGATTCCAGCCCGGTCTCTTCGTGGCTGACCGGCACGCTCGCCGAGCCGTAACCGGGCACGCCCCGTTTCCCCGAGGGGGCGATCCGGGCGCTCGTCCAGCCACTCGACTGGTAGCTCGCCTCGGTTACGTACTGGAAGTAGAAGACCGCGTAATCGGCTTCCGGAATCACCGTGCCGTTGAACTTGACCCGCGTCGTGCCTATCTCCGATGCCAAGCCGGTGGTCGCTTTCGGCGGCACCACCGGTGGGACAGCCAGGTAGGGGTTCTCGATGCCGGCGAGGTTCCAGTTGCCGACCAGGTACCCGGAAGTGGGTGCCGCATCGAAGTACGTGTCGTAGTTGCAGTCGATCGGGAAAGCGACCGGGGTGAGGAACCCTTTCGCGGCGGAGCAGGGTTCGTAGTTGCTTTCGTAGCACATGACGTCGAGCTGGTCGGCGCAATGGGCACCACTGTTGCCGCCGTATGGAGCTTTGGGCTGGACGGCTCCCAGCATGTGGAAAAGCTCGTGGAGCGTGGTGGTCGTTTCCGACGGTTTGCCGTCGTGGGTGATCGTCGAGCCGCTTTGGGTATTTACCACCGAGAGGTTTTCGCGGCTCTTTTTTTCATCGGCCACCCATGCCGCGGCGCCATGTTCTCCTTCTTCCGGGTCGATGAACCCGATGTCGAAGTTCAGGTACTTGACCGCGCTGGTCCCTTTTGGTTCTTGGAACGGTTTGCTGCCGGAGACTTTCGTGTTGAAGACCGAGATGTTGCCGTTCGCGTCGCAGTCGACCGCCATCCGGACGCGCCGCGCACCGCCGCTCGATTTCCAGGATTGATCGGCGATCTTCCAGTTCATCCGGCGGACTATGCTGCGGATCGCTTCCACCGGATTCGGGTGTTTCTGGGTGTAGTCGGTGTACAAGATGACGATCCGATTTCCCCCGGTCCTGCAGATCGGGGGGAGCTCGTCGGGGGGCAGTTTTTCCTTTACCGATGCACTCAGCATTTCGCCCTCGCTGTCAGCAGCCATGAAGTCCCCATGGGTGTATTCCGTCGGCTGACCCCGGCGCGTGATCTCGTACTGCTTCTCCCGGGGGATGTAGCGATAGGTCGTATCGCCTTCTACTTTGAAGTCCGGCATGCCGGGGATCCTGCCGTCGTACTCGGGCCCGGCTCCGGAGTGCGCAAGGGCCGAGGCAGCGAAAAGGAAGAAGAGGACAAGGGCGAGCCCGACCAGCCCAGCGGTGGATAGAATGGCCGCACGCAGGCGGCCGGTGACGACGGTTCGCAAGCCCCTCTCCCTTGTAGACGAAACATTTCGGGCGAATTGTCTGCGTGACTTTACACAGCAACGGTCTTTTTTTGTCAAGACCAATTGGAGTAAAGGGGCCGATTCAGCTCTAAGCGTCCCCGCCTGTTTACCTTCAACAATTCCGAGCAATTGGCGCTGCCGAGCCGAAAAAGATCGCCGCAGCATTGCTGCCAACCCAGAACGGGGCGGGAAAATTAGGCTTTTATTAAAGCCCGAGGCGGAGGCTACATCGAGCTGGAGCCTGCTGCGTACCAGCTATGCGCGCAGCCGGTAGCCGCGGGAGAAGAGGCGCAGGTTGACCGCGAAGAGCACGGCGGTCGCCGCGGTGAGGGCCAGCAGCGAGAGCGCGACGCTGACTTCGCTGAAGCCGACGAATCCGTAGCGGACCAGGTTGATCATGTAGAAGATCGGGTTGAAGTGGGTCAGGGTCTCGAAGGGCTCCGGCAGCAGGGTGGCCGAGTAGAAGACGCCGCCGAGGAAGATCAACGGCTGCAGGATGAAGGTCTGCGCGAAGGCGACGTCGTCGAACTGCTCGGCACGGACACCGATCAGCACGCCGAGCTGGGAGAAGAAGAAGCCGACCAGGAACAGCGCCGGGATTAGCACGAGGATGTGGTCGACCGGCAGGTCGACGAGCAGCGAGGCGGCGGTGAAGGTGAGGATGGCGACGATGAGGCCGCGCATGAAGCCGCCGAGCGAGAAGGCGAGCAGCAGCTCCAGCGGCGAGGCGGGCGAGGAGAGCTGGTCCTGGATCGCCCCCTGGAACTTCTGCTGCAGGATCGAGGAGGAGTTGTTGGCGAAGGCGTTGATCGACCAGGCCATCATGATCAGACCTGGAATCACGAATACCACGTAGTCGATTCCATGCAGCTTGTCGATCCGCGAGCCGAGCGCGGCGCCGAAGACGGAGATGTAGAGGAACGTTTCCAGCAGCGGCGCGCCGATCGTCTGCTTTTTGATCTTCATGAAGCGGTTGACCTCGCGTCGCCAGAGCGTCGCGAAGCGGATCTGGGCGGCGGTCACGAGGCGGCCTCCAGCTCGATCCGCGATCGCGACAGCTCCTTGCGGCCGACCAGGGCCAGGTAGGCGTCCTCGAGGTTGCCGACGCCGTACTCGGCGGCGAGCTCCCCACTCGTCCCCTCGCCAACAATCCTGCCCTCGTTGATGAAGGCGATCCGGTCGCAGAGCTGCTCGGCCTCCTCGATGTAGTGGGTGGTGAGCAGGATCGTCGTCCCCTCTTGCTTGATCCGCTGCACGTAGTGCCACAGCTCCAGCCGCAGCTCGACGTCGACCCCGGCGGTCGGCTCGTCGAGGATCAGCAGGCGCGGCCGGTGCATCATCGCCCGAGCCAGGATCAAGCGGCGTTTCATCCCGCCGGAGAGAGTGCGGGTCCGTTCGTCGCGCTTCTCGGTCAGCGAGAAGGTCTCCAGCAGCTCCTTGCTCCGCTCACGCCGATCGCGCTTCGGCATCCCAAAGTAACCGGCGTGGTAGTCGAGCGTCTCCTCGACCGTCAAGAACCAGTCGAGGTTGGGCTCCTGCGGCGCCAACCCGACGGCCTGGCGCGCCGCCGCGTAATGGTCGATCGCGTCGTGCCCGAAGACGCTGATCGCGCCCGCCGTCGGCTGCGCCAGCCCCGTCGTGCAATGGATCAGCGTCGACTTGCCGGCCCCGTTTGGCCCCAGCAGCCCAAACAGCTCCCCCGCCTCGATCCGCAGCGACACCCCGCGCAGCGCCTCGACCCCGGTCGGGTAGCGCTTGGCGAGGTCCTCGATCTGCAGGGCGGCGTCGCTCACGAGCGCCCAAACCTAGTGGACCGCGTCTGCCGGCCCGCGCATCCGACATCGACCCCACCCCAGGGGGGCGAAAGTCGGATGCGCGCCCGTAAGCTGCCGCCATGACCGCACCGCTGCTCGTCGTGGACACGCCATCGATGCTGTTCCGCGCCTTCTACGCGCTGCCGGACTCGATCAAGGGACCCGATGGCAATCCGGTCAACGCGCTCCTCGGTGCCGCCAACCTGATCCTGCGCGAGGTCGAAGTGCACAGGCCGCGCGCCGTCGTCCTCTGCTTCGGCCCCGACGCGGCCTCCTACCGGACCGAGCTCTACCCCGCCTACCACGCCGAGCGCCCCGAGATGCCCGAGGGACTGACGCCGCAGTGGGCCGACAGCCGTGCCTTCTTCGAGGCCTTCGGCTGGACGGTCGAGACCAGCGGCTCGCTCGAGGCCGACGACCTGCTCGGCACCCTCGCCCGCCGCGAAGCCGAGGCGGGCGGCCACGCTCTCCTGCTGACCGGCGACCGCGACATGTACCAGTGCGCCGGCGAGAACGTAACCGTGCTCTACGTCAGGACGGGAGGTAAGAAAGGCGCCGAAGAGGTGACGGCGGACGGCGTACGCGAGCGCTACGGCATCGACCCCGAACAGGTTCCGGACTTCATCGCCCTGCGCGGCGATCCCTCCGACGGGCTGCCCGGGGCCAAGGGCGTCGGCCCGAAAACCGCGGCCGAGCTGCTGCGCCGGCACGGTTCGTTGGAGGCGATCCTCGACAACGCGATCCGCGAGCGGCGCCCGGCGCTGCGCGGCGCCCTGCTCGACGGGCGCGAGGAGCTGCTCGCTTTCAAGGACATCGCGACGCTGCGCGACTCGGGCGTCGAGCGCCCGCCCGACCGCCCGACCGACTGGGTCGCCGCCGCCGCCGCGGCCCGCGAGCGGGGCATGAACCGCCTCGCGGAGCGACTCGAGGGCATGCAATGAACAGCCGACGGGCCGAAAACGGCGCTCCGGGTTCCGTTTTAGGCCCGTCGGCGGCATTGCCCTGGCGAGGGCCGGGACCCGGACGGCCCGACCTGCCGCTGCCGCCGGGGCCGATGCCGCTGCGCGCCCACGGGCAGACGCGCAAGCGCTGGCGCTATATCGGGGTCTTCGGCGAGGAGGTGATGCTGTGTGCGGCGCGGGCGCAGGTGGGCCCGCTGGGGCAGGCCTTCTGGGTCTGCTGGGACCGCCGCGAACGCGAGCGGCTCGACCGCACCAGCTTCCGGCCCGGCTCGGGCGAGGTGAGGATGGACGGCGAGCGGCTCGAGATCGACTCGCGGCGGCTCCGGGCGAGCCTGCAGCTCGGGGAGGCCGAGCCCGTCGAATCGATCTGCCCCAGCGACAGCGGCTGGGGCTGGACCCGCAAGCGGGCGGGCGTGCCGGTCCGTGGCACGATCGAGGCCGGCGATCGCAGCTGGCAGGTCGACGCGCTCGCGGTCGACGACGAATCGGCCGGCTACCACCGTCGCCACACCAGCTGGCGCTGGTCGGCGGGGATCGGCACCGCGCGCGACGGGCGCGCGGTCGCCTGGAACCTGGTCGAAGGGATCAACGACCCGCCGCAGGGCAGCGAGCGGGCGATCTGGGTCGACGGCGAGCCCTACGAGCCGGCGCCGGTCTCCTTCCAGGGCGAAGCCGGGATCGAGTTCGCCGGCGGCGCCCGCCTCCGCTTCGAGGCGGAGTGCGAGCGGGCCCGCAATGAGAACCTGCTGGTGGTCAGCTCCCGCTACCGCCACCGCTTCTGCCGCTTCCACGGCTCGCTCGACGGGCTAGACCTGAGCGAGGGGCTCGGCGTCATGGAGGTCCATGACGCCCGCTGGTGAGAAGCGCATCGTGCCGTCGTCGATCGGGCCGCGCCGGATCGTCCTGATGTCGAAGACGTAGTTCTGCCGCAGCTTCCACGGCTCCACCGAACCCTGCTTGGGGAACTTGTCGAGCGAGCGCAGGACATAGCTGGAGGTGAAGTCGAGCAGCGGCTGCTCGACGACGGAGGAGTCCAGCTCGGACACGCAGCGGCGGTAGCCGTGGGCGTCCATGTGCGCGAGCAGGCGGCAGACGTACTCGGAGGTCAGGTCGGCCTTCAGCGTCCAGGAGGCGTTAGTGTAGCCGACCGTGAAGGCGAGGTTGGGGACGCCGCTCAGCATCATCCCCTTGTAGGTCATCGACTGCGGCAGGTCGACGGGGCTGCCGTCGACGACCAGCTCGATGCCGCCGAGGAAGAGCAGGTTGAGGCCGGTCGCGGTGACGATCACGTCGGCCTCCAGCTCGCCGCCGGACTCGAGCTCTAGGCCGCGCTCGGTGAAGCTCGCGATCCGGTCGGTGACGACCTCGGCGCGGCCGTTGGCGATCGCCTCGAAGAGGTCGCCGTCGGGGACCAGGCACATGCGCTGGTCCCAGGGGTCGTAAGTCGGGGTGAAGTGGGTGTCGATGTCGTAGCCGGCCGGCAGCGCCCGTTCCAAGCCGCGGCGGATCATGCGCTTGACGGCCTGCGGACGGCGGCGGCTGAGCTGGTAGACGAAGGTCTGCAGGAGGACGTTTTTCCAGCGCACCAGGGAGTAGAGGGCCTTCGGCGGCAGCCAGCGGCGCAGGCGCTTGGCGACCGGGTCCTCGGCGGTGAGCGAGACGATGTAGGTCGGCGAGCGCTGCAGCATCGTCACCTGCGCGGCCTTCTCCGCCATCGCCGGCACCAGCGTCACCGCGGTGGCACCACTTCCGATCACGACGACGCGCTTGCTCTCGTAGTCGAGGTCCTCGGGCCAGTGCTGGGGGTGAACGATGCGGCCGCCGAAGCGCTCGCGCCCCTCGAACTCCGGCGTGTAGCCCTCGTCGTAGCGGAAGTAGCCGCTGCAGTTCCAGAGGAAGTCGCAGGTCAGCTGGACCGTCTCGCCGCTGTCGGTGCGCTCGGCCTCGACCGACCAGCGGCCCTCCGCCGTCGACCACTCGGCCCGGACGACGCGGTGGTGGAAGCGGATGCGGCTGTCGATGCCGTGGTCGTGCGCGGTCTGCCGCACATATTCGAGAATCGAGTCGCCGTCGGTGATCGACTTGTCGGCGGTCCACGGCTTGAAGCGGTACCCGAGCGTGTGCATGTCCGAGTCGGAGCGGATGCCGGGGTAGCGGAAGAGGTCCCAGGTCCCCCCCAGATCGCCGCGCGCCTCGAGAATCGCGTAGCTGCGCCCCGGGTGGCGGTCCTGCAGGTGCCAGGCCGCGCCGACGCCGGAGAGACCGGCCCCGACGATCAGGACATCGAGATGTTCGGGCGCCCCCTCGGCCACGGGCCTTGATTCTCGCACGCCGGACCCTCGCTCACTGTGACGAGGCGCATAGCGCCACGGCGCCCGCAGCGGAGGGGTGGGGCGACTTACCGATGAAATGGATCGGAAAGTCGCCCCACTAACCGACGCGGTAGCGCAGGTGCGTCACGTCCGGCGTGTGGACGACCAGAATCTGCTCCAGCTTCCGCCCCGCACCCGCGCCGCCCTCGAACAGGCGCGTGCCGGAGCCGAGGAGGACGGGCGCGACGTTCAGCTGCAGCTCGTCGACCAAGCCCGCCGCCAGGTACTGCCGGCCCGTTTCGCCGCCGCCGCCGATCGCCACGTCCTTCTCCCCCGCCGCCTCCTTCGCCTGCGCCAGCGCCGACTCGATCCCGTCCGTGACGAAGGTGAAGGTCGTGTCGCCCTTGACGAGCGGCTCGCGCGGGTGGTGCGTGAGGACGAAGACCGGGATGTGGAAGGGAGGGTCCTCGCCCCACCATCCCTGCCAGGGATCCTCGCCCCAGGGTCCCGGGCCACCGCCGAACATGTTGCGGCCCATGATCGCCGCGCCCTGCCGCGTCTGCGCTTCATCCATCAGCGGCGAGCTGGCGTTGACCTCGCCGCCTTCCCGGCCGTGCGGCTGCCGCCAGGCGGCGAGCTTCACCACCCACTCGTGCAGCTGCTCGCCACCCTCCCCGAGCGGGTTCTCCTCGCTCTGATTGGGCCCGGCGACGAAGCCGTCGAGCGAGACCGATATCTCGAATCGCACCTGTCCCATCGCTCTACTCGCTTGGCGCGTAGCGGTGGTGGAGCATCAGGTCGTTGCCGTCGGGGTCGGTGAAGAAGGCCATGTGGCAGACGCCGGTGTCGAGGGTGTCGCCGCCGAACTCGATGCCCTTCCCCTCCAGCTCCTTGCGGGCCGCCTCGACGTCCTCGACGTGGAGCGCCGGGTGCGCGTTCTTCTGCGGCGCGAACTCCATGCCGAATTTCGTCGGCTCCCAGATGGCGAAGCAGGTGTCTCCCGCCCAGAACTCGAAGCGGGCGTTCTCGTCGGGCCGCAGCCCCAGCGTCTCCACGTAGAAGCTGCGCGAGCGCTCGGCGTCCTGCGACGGAACCCCGATGAAGTCGGTCTTGCTGATCACGGGCCCTCCCATTCGGTCGGATCGATCGGACGCGGCCCAGAGTAGCGCCGGCCCGCACCCGGCTAAGTTACGCCGAACTTCCCGAAGAGAGGACGGCGATGAACGAGACCCAGGCAATCGAGTGTCCGAAGTGCGGCAGCGAGATGCGCAGCTACGAGCGCAACGGCGTGACCGTCGACCAGTGCAGCGGCTGCCGGGGGGTCTTCCTCGACCGCGGCGAGCTGGAGCGACTGGTGGACGCCGAGGGCGCGCACTACGAGCGCGAGTTCTCGCAGCGCCGTGAGGAGAAGGGCGGCAGCGGTCGCCGCAAGTCGAAGAAACGGAGCTTCCTCGAGAACCTGATGGAGATGGGCGGCGAGTAGCCCGGGGCGCCAGAGCCCGGGCTAAGCCAACCGCAGAACGTGGGCCGTTCGGGGGTCGACGCGCCCGTCGAGCACGTCGCGATAGGCACGCTCGACCGCCTCGAACCCCTCGCCCCGGATCGGCTCCAGCCAAGAGCCGATCCAGTCGCAGAAGGGGTGCCAAGCTTCCGCGACCCGCGACTCGAGGCCGGCGCGTCCCCAATCGTTGGCCCGCTTGACGACGCGATCGGGAGCGAAGAAGAAGACCGGCGCCGGGCCGGCAAGCCCTTCCCCGCCCCCTCCGATCCCGCCGCTGCCCATCTCCTCCCAGTGCGTGCCGCCGACCGCGATGCTGCGGGCGAGCTCGTCGCCGTAGTGCGAGTGGACCGCCCGCCGCACCGCGCCGTCGCCGGCGATATCGACGAAGGTCGCCGTCCCCTGCTCCAGCGAGCCGATCTCTTCGTAGGGAACGACCCGATCGTAGATCCCGAGGCCTTCGACGAAGCTGACGCTACGCGGCGAGGTGAGACCAATCAGCTCCGCTTCCTCGCGCTGCGCGAGCATGAAGGCGGCAGCGATCGCGGTCTTGCTCGAGGCACTCGAGATTGCGACTGGACCACGCTCGATCAGTCCCCCGTCGGCGAGCTGGTCATCGATCAGAAACGAGGTGAAGAAGAGCGGGCGCAGAAGCATCTGGATCTCCTCCGTGTCCGCCCGGTAGAAGGGGTCGCCCTGCGTCGCCAGGTAGCGGTGGTAGGCCGACGGCAGGTTCGCCCGGTGGGGCGAGCCGTCCACGAACCCCCGCTCGTTCATGTCGACCGGCCTCGCCACCAGGTGCGAGGAGGGCGGCAGGTACCCGTAGACGCGGGTGCCCTCAGCCACGCCCTCGGCCTCGCTGCGCTCGACCTCGGCAAAGCCCCACACGGGTACGCGGCCCCAGCCGTCCTCGGCCGGGAAGAAGTCCCAGTAGGACATCGCCTCGCCGAAGACAGCGTAGGTGACGTTGTTGGAGGTGAGCCCGAAGGTGTCAACCCGAAGCAGCGCCTGACCGGGCCCAAGCTCCGGCGCCGCCGACTCGGCGATCCGGCATTCGCGGAGGTCGTCGCGCTTGACGAGGAAGTCGGTCACTGCGTGGATGCTCGCAGGGTGAGGGCGATGACGACGATGCCGAGCAGCGTCCAGGCGACGTCCACGAGGCGGACGCTATCCGCCCGAGGTCCCGGAGCTCCCCGGCGGCGGCTTGACGCCGACGAGCAGCGCCATCTCGAGCCACTTCCAGTGGCAGTCGACGTCGTCGAAGCCGATCTCTCGCAGCCATCGCAGCTGGGTCTCGACGTCGAGCAGGCGGTCGGAGGGGTCCTCGTACTCGACCGGCTCGCCGATCGCGGCGAAGAACGCTGCGTGCAGGCGTGGGGTCGGCGACGCGACGTGCTCGAAATTGGCGAAGACCCCACCCGGCTCGAGCAGGTCGAATACCTCGCGGTAGAGCGAGCGCTTGCGCTCGTGCTCGAGGTGGTGGATGACGAAGGAGGAGACGACCGCATCGAATCGACCCAACGGCGGCAACGGCTCGGAGAGATCGTGCTCGATCAGCTCGATGCGCTCCTCGCCGGCGAAGCGCTCGCGGGCGGAGCCGAGCATCAGGGCGGAGAAGTCGACCCCAACCCCGCTCATCCCCGGTCGATCGGACAGCAGCAGCGCGAGCAGGCGGCCGTCGCCAGTGCCGAGGTCGAGCACCCGCCGCACGCCCGCGGGAACATGCTCGAGCAGGACGCTCTCGCCCTCCCGGCGGTGGGGAAAATCATCCGCGCGGTCGAGGTAGCGGCGAACTCTCGTCTCGTCGCTCGTCCACTCCTCTCCTGCGGACATGGCTGTTCTTACCGTCCCGATTGCTGCTCAACGCTCTTGGGCATGAGCTGGACGATCGGAATCGTCCGATTGGCCTTCGCCGCTTCGCGCCGGTAGTCCGCGTAGGGCGCGAAGACGCGGTCGGCCAGCTTCCAGAGCCGCTTGCGCTCTGCCTCGTCGGCGACGACCGTCGCCCGCATCGCAATGCCGCCGAAGGTGACGTTCGGATGCGCCCGCAGGTTGTGGAACCACGCCGGGTGCTGCGGCAGGCCGAGCTTCGAGGCGACGATCGTCACCTGCTCGCCGTCGTGGAAGTAGATGACGACGTTGCGGCGCACCGCCCCGCTTTTCGCGCCGCGCGTCTCGAGCAGCGCCGTCGGCAACGTCAGGGCCATCCCGACTCGACCACCGGTGAACCGCATCAGCAGAGGATCGACCCTCCAGAGGAGGTGAACCGAGAGGAACCTGCCGAGGCGCGTGTTTGCCAGCGTCGCCTGCAGGCGACGGAACGGACCGGGCTCGCGGTGCGGGTCGACGTACTTGAGTTGGCCGGGCATGGCAGCCATTCTGCCGGGCTCGCTAGATTCGTCCGCCGCGACGATGAATTTCGGCGCTCCACCCGGTCTAACCGATTGCCAGCCGACAAACGCCTGAAGCAGGAGAAGAGATGAAGGACCGAAGAAACCCGGCCGTCCGCGCCGAGGGACTCGCGAAGCACTTCGAGAGCAACGACGGCACGGTCGAGGCCGTCCGCGGCGTCGACCTGGAGATCCAGCCGGGCGAGATCTTCGGCTTCCTCGGCCCCAACGGAGCCGGGAAGTCGACGACCGTGCGGATGCTCACCACGTTGCTCTCGATCACCGCCGGCAGGGCCGAGGTGATGGGGATCGACGTGACCCGCGAGCCCGACGCGGCCCGCCGCCGCATCGGCGTCGCGCTCCAGGAGGCCGGCCTCGACCCGCGCCAAACCGGGCGCGAGCTGCTGACCCTGCACGGCCGGCTGTTCGGGCTCGGGTCGGCCGCCGCGGCAGCGCGGGCCCAGGAGCTGCTGGAGCTGGTCGGGCTCGAGGAGGCAGCCGACCGCGTCGTCAAGGGCTACTCCGGCGGCATGCAGCGCCGGCTCGACCTGGCGGCGGCGCTCGTCCACGAGCCGGAGGTCCTCTTCCTCGACGAGCCGACCACGGGCCTCGACCCCGCGAGCCGGCTGACCGTCTGGGATGAGGTGCGCCGGATCAACGGGCATGGCACCACGGTCTTCCTGACGACGCAGTACCTCGAGGAGGCCGACCAGCTCTGCCACCGCCTCGCGATCATCGACGACGGGCTGATCGTGCGCGAGGGCACGCCGGCCGACCTGAAGGCCGAGCTCAGTCAGCGGCGCGACGGTGCCGAGACGACCCTCGACGACGTCTTCCTCGACGCGACCGGGCGCAGCCGCGACCGGGCCGCCGGCGAGGTCCAGGAGGTGGGAGCGTGAACGCCACGCTGGTGCTGGGAATGCGCTCGCTGCGTGAGGCGGTACGGCAGCCGGACGCTCTCTTCATGACGATGTTCATCCCGATCTTTTTCCTGGTCGTGAACACCGGACAGGCGGCGGAGATCTTCCCCTCGGACTCGACCGAGTTCCTCCAGGGCCAGGGATACGGCGCTTTCCAGCTCCCGATCACGCTCCTTCTGGCCGCCTCGTTCGGCATGGCCGCTCTTTTCCTGGTCGAGGAAATCGAGGGCGGCTACTTCGACAAGCTGCGGGCGATGCCGATCCCGCGCTACGCGATGGTGATGGGCCGGCTCGTCGCCGAGGCGGCCAAGGGCGTCGTCCTCTCTTCGGTGATCGTCCTCCTCGCCCTCCCGTTCGGGATCACGATCGCGAGCGGCGTGCCGGGCTTTCTACTGATCGTCCTCCTGAGCTCCCTCTGGGGCGTGGTCTACGCCGGCTTCATGCAGCTGATCGCGCTGAAGACCCGCAGCGCCGCGGCGACGAACTCGGGCGGCCTGATCTTCTTCCCCCTCCTCTTCCTCACCCCCAACTTCGTCCCCCGCGAGCTCCTGACCGAGCCGATGGAGGTCGCCGCCTCGATCAACCCGGTCACCTACCTAATGGAGGCCCTCCGCTCCCTGATTCTCACCGACCTCGACTGGGGAGCGATCCTCCCCGGCTTCGCAGTCGTCGGCGGCCTCGGCGTGATCATGTTGCTGCTGAACGTCCGCATGATTAAGACCTACGACTAGTGCGAAATCGCCTCGATCACGCAGATCACTCCGGCGCCGGGATCGCGACGAGCCTCCGCAGCTGCCGGATGTTCGTTTCCGCGGTGCAATCGGGCCTCTTTGAAGCCGGCCTCCCGTAGCGTCGACTGGGCTGTGGCCTCGTCGCCACGGTATGCGTGGACCTTCCCGCGCACGAAGGCGGAGAGGATCGCGTCGAAGGCGTGCTCAGGGATTCCGCGGTCGGGCCTTGCGAAGCGCAGATCGGCGAGATAGGCGCCCTGGCCAAACCGCTGGAGCGCCCTGGCGAGACGAGCCCACAATCTGTCCACGGTGGCGTCGTCGAAGTAGGTCAGCAGGCCCTCGGTCACGATCACGCATCCCTCGGCGGGATTGAGGGTCTCGGCCAAGGCCTCGAGGCTGTTCGGTCCGCCGTCTTCGAGGATGTCGAGATCGACGACACGGTGTCGATCGGTCAGTGAGCCCATCCGTGCCAGCGCCTCGCGCTTTCGCTGAGCCATTGCGGGAAGGTCGGCCTCGATGTAGGTGAGCCGACCGCCGAACCGTTCGCTGAAGCGCCAGCCTCGGGGGGACATCCCACAGGCCGCCTCGACCACCTGGCTTACGCCGGCGTCGATCCACTGGGCGAGGAGCGAATCGATGATCCGGTGGCGGGCGAGCAACAGGCCCTCCAGGGTCGGGCCGCCCACCGCCTTGCTGGCAACCAAGGGCACGGCGAGCGCGTGATGAAGAGCCCGCCCCTGCCAGGTGGCCAGCTCGGGATGGGAGAGACCGTTTCTGACCCACGTCTCACCCGTGTAGTGGGCAGTCGGCGAGATGCTCAACTTAGGCGGCCTGAGATGCGTCGCTTCACCGGCCGATCGTAGACGAGGGTCGCCAGGCCGGTCCAAGAGCGCCCACGCTGCGTTTGAAGGGATCGTCGCGCGGGGTAAGATCCAAACGATACAAGGGAGAAGGGGACGATCCCTCGACTCCCATCGCCATAGGCGCGCTTTTCGGAGATCCCGGAATCGCGACAAATCTGCCCGGCGGAGGCGATCCCGAAGCCCGGCAAAACCGAGAGGCGAAGACATGACGCTCAGCGATACGAGCGCGGTACGCGATGCCCCCCCTTCGGCCGACCGCGCGCTGCTGACCCGCGACGATCGCGCGCGGCTGTTCCGCTACATGACGATGATGCGGGCTGCCGAGGAGCGGAGCCTGGCCCTCTACAAGCAGGGCAAGGTTCCCGGGTCCTTCTACGACGGCCGCGGACAGGAGGCGATCGCGGTGGGGGCGGCGTTTGCCCTCGGTCCGCTTGATCGGCTCTGCATCCTGCATCGCAACCTCGGAGCCCATTTCGTGCGCGGTGTGACCCCGGACCGATATCTCGCCCAATACATGGGCAGGGCAGGCGGGGTGACCGGGGGCAAGGACGGCAACATGCACTTCGGCGACCGCGGGCTGGGGTGCGTTGGGATGGTCTCGATGCTGCCCGACATGGCGCAGGTCGCCAACGGGATGGCCCTCGCTTTCAAGATGCGGGGCGAGCCCCGCGTGGCGATGACCTTCTTCGGCGAGGGCTCGACCGCCAATGGCCAGTGGCACGAGGCGATGAACTTCGCCGGAATCCACCGGCTGCCGATCGTCTTCCTCCTCGAGAACAACCAGTTCGCCTACTCGACGCCCAACGAGCTCGAGTTCGCGGTGGACCCGGTCCAGCGGGCCGCCGGCTACGGCTTTCCCGGCGTGAAAATCGACGGCAACGACGTCGAGGCTGCGTTCGAGGCGGCGCAGGCGGCCGTCGAGCACGCCCGCGGCGGTGACGGCCCGACCCTGATCGAGTGCCAGACGATGCGCATGCACGGGCACGGCGCCCATGACGACATGAGCTACGTGCCGGGCGGGTTGCTCGAGGAGTGGGAAAAGCGCGACCCGATCGAGCGTTACGCGCGGCGGCTCGCCTCCGAGCTCGGCTTCGCCGAGGAGGAGGTGACCGAGATCCGCGAGGAGGTTCGCTCCTACGTCGCCGAGTGCGCCGAGAAGGCGCTCGCATCACCGCTGCCAGATCCCGCGATCGCGACCGAGGGCGTGTTCGCCGAGCGCTGGGAGCCGCTGGGCGACGGAGAGGCGCCGTGGTCGCGCTGGGAGGAAGCCGCCCGATGACCGAGATGACCTATCTCGAGGCGATTTCCGACGCGCTGCGAACGGAGATGCGGCGCGATGGGGCGGTGTTCTGCCTCGGCGAGGACATCGGCGCCTTCGGCGGCGCCTTCAAAGTCACCGCCGGCTTCGCCGAGGAGTTCGGCGCGGACCGCGTGCTCGACACGCCGTTGGCCGAGAGCGCGATCGTCGGCACGGCGACGGGGGCCGCGATCGAGGGCATGCGCCCCGTCTGCGAGATGCAGTTCGCCGACTTCATCGCCTGCGGGTTCGATCAGCTCGTCAACGTCGCGGCGAAGCTGCACTATCGGCAGGGGGTCGCGGTCCCAATCGTGGTGCGGCTGCCATCGGGAGGGGGCTTCTCCGGCGGCCCGTTCCACTCCCAGAACCCCGAGGCGTGGTTCCTCCAGGCGCCCGGGCTGAAGGTGCTGACGCCGGCCACCGCGGAGGACGCCAAGGGGTTACTCGCGAGCGCGATCCGCGACCCAAACCCGGTCTGCTTTCTTGAGCACAAGGGCCTCTATCGCCACGTGCGGGGAGAGGTCCCGGAGGGGGAGCACACGGTGCCGATCGGCAAGGCGCGGGTGGCCCGCGAGGGCTCGGAGATGACCGTGATCGCCTATGGCTCCTCGGTTCACCTCGCCCTCGAGGCGGCCGATCAGCTCGGCGAGGACATCGAGGTCATCGATCTCCGCACCCTCTGCCCGCTCGACCGCGAGACGATCCTCGCCAGCGCGCGAAGCACCGGCAAGGTGCTGATCGCCCACGAGGCGACCCGCGCCTGCGGCGCCGGGGCCGAGGTGGCCGGGCTGATCGGCGAAGAAGCGTTCGAGGAGCTCGACGCGCCGATCCGCCGCCTGACGGCGCCCGACGTCCCGATTCCGTTCAGCCCGCCGCTCGAGCAGGCGGTCCTCCCCCAGCTCGAAGACATGAAGGAGGCGTGTCGTGAGCTCCTCGCATACTGAGGCCTCGATCGTTGAGGTCTCGATGCCGCAGATGGGGGTCTCGGTCGCCGAGGGGACGATCCTCGAGTGGCGCAAGCGCCCAGGTGACTGGGTCGAGGCCGATGAGTCGATCTGCGACGTCAGCACCGACAAGATCGATGTCGAGATCCCGTCCCCAGCCTCCGGCCGCCTCGAGCGGATCCTGATCGAACCCGGCGAGACGGTCCCCGTAGGCACGCTGCTCGCCGAGCTCGATACCGCGGCGGCGCCCGGCGAGGCGCACCCGGAGGAGGCGCGAGAGCCAGCGGAGGTCGACCGCTCCAGGTTCTACTCGCCAGTCGTGCGCAGGATCGCCGACGAGCACGGGCTCGATCTCGAGCAGGTCGAAGGCAGCGGCATCGGCGGCCGGGTGCGAAAGGCGGATTTGATCGCCTTCCTCGAGGACGGCGGGGCGAAGGAGGAGCGGGAGGAGCGGCCAATGCACATCGAGTCTCCCTACCAGCCCGAGCCGCAACCGACCGCCTCGGCCGAGGACCTGATCGGGCCCACCAGGCGCGAACAGATGTCGCCGATGCGGGGGCAGATCGCGCGCCACATGCTCGATAGCCGCCGCGCCTCAGCGCACTGCACGACGATCGTCGAGGTCGACTTCTCGCGAATCGTCCGTCGGCGCCGGGAGCTGCGCGAGGCGATGGCTCGTCGCGGCGTCAACCTCACCTACCTCGCCTTCGTCGCCCGAGAGGCGGTGGCGGCGCTGGACCGACACCCGATTCTCAACGCCTCGATCGAGGGCGAGGAGATCGTCTACCACGACCAGGTCAATCTCGGTATCGCCGTCGCCCTCGAGGACGGCTTGGTCGTGCCCGTGATCCGGCAGGCGCGGCTCAGCCTCGAAGGCTTCGCGGCCGCGATCGGCGACCTGGCGACCCGGGCTCGCGAGAAGCGGCTGCATCCCGACGAGGTTCAGGGCGGAACTTTCACGATCACCAATCCAGGCCAGTTCGGGGCGGTGCTCGCGACCCCGATCATCAACCAGCCCCAGGTCGCGATCCTCGACCTGGAGGCGATCGTCAAGCGACCGGTGGTCGTCGAGCGAAACGGTGACGAGGCGATCGCGATCCGCCCGATGTCCTACCTCTGCATGTCCTGGGACCACCGGGCACTCGACGGGGCCGAGGCAGCCCGGTTCCTGGCGGGGATGAAGGAGGCCTTGGAGGAGGGAAGGTCGGAGTGATGCGCACGCTGAACGCGCCCGTCTCGCCTGCGCGGGCGATGGCGCGAACCTCCGGCTACGAGGATCTGCTGGTCCTCTCCGGGCCCCGCAGCGGGGCAACGATCGCGATCGCGGTCCATTCCACCGCCCTCGGCCCGGCGCTCGGCGGCGTGCGGATGTGGCACTACGACTCGGCCGAGCACGGCGTCGCGGACGCCCTGCGGCTGGCGCGGGCGATGACCTACAAGGCGGCCGCCGCCGGGCTCGACCTCGGCGGCGGCAAGGGCGTGATCTGCGCCCCGACGCCCGAGCGGCCCCGGGGCGAGCTGCGGCGGCGGATGCTGCTCGACTTCGGCGACGCGGTCGAGTCGCTCGACGGTCGCTACGTGACCGCGGAGGACGTCGGCACCGGCGCCGCCGACATGGTCGCGATCGCCGAGCGATCCGGCCATGTGGTCGGCCTGCCGACCGAGCGCGGCGGCCGCGGCGATCCAAGCCCGCTCACCGCCCGCGGCGTGCAGGCGGCAATCGGCGCCTGCCTCGAGCATCGTTTCGGGGATGCCTCGCTGGCCGGTATCCGGGTCTGCGTGGTCGGCGTCGGCAACGTCGGCAGCCGGCTGGCGCGGATGCTCGCCGGCGCCGGCGCGGAGCTCGCAATCTCCGACATCGATCCCGCCCAGAGGCCGCTCGCCGATGAGCTCGGGGCCGCATGGGTCGATCCAAAGGAAGCGATCGCAGCCGACTGCGACGTGCTCGCTCCTTGCGCACTCGGCGGCGCAATCGACGCGGGCGCGGTTGCGCGGCTGCGCTGCCGGATCGTCTGTGGGTCCGCCAACAACATGCTCTCCGACGAGCGACTCGCCGACGCGCTGGCGGGCAAGGGGATCCTCTTCGCCCCCGACTTCATCGCCAACGCCGGCGGCCTGATCAACGTCTACGCCGAGCTGCACGATCTGGACGACGAAGTGGTCCTGCGCCTCGTCGACCGGATCGGCCCGACGCTGCGCCGAATCCTCGAAGCAGCCGACCGGAAGGGCGTGACGCCGCTCGCCGCAGCCCAGGAGCAGGCTCTGAAGCGCCTGCAGGGAGCGACGATCGCGGCCGCGTAGACCGGACGACGGATCACGGCGCACCGGTGGAGACCGAGCCCATCGCGCGCGTATTCCACGCCCGCTCCATCTGCCGCATCAACGCCGGGTACACGATCCAGTACCGGAATGGCTTGATCAGGGCCATGTAGGCGGTGCCGAAAGAGCCACGAGGTCTGACGTAGACGGCCATCCGCCCTTGGTAGCGGCCGTCGCCCCGATCGACCCAGCCCAGATGGGCAACACCGTGGACGGTCTTGTTCGAGACCTCGGCGGCAGCCTCCCGGTCGGTGCGGTAGAGGGGGACAAAGGGCAGCGAGCCGAAGGTCATCTCCGACGCGGTGCCACGCAGGTCGGGTGGGAGGCGGTCACGCAAAGAAGTCTCGTTGGTGCCGGGGATCGGCAGCTCGCCGGCCCCGTGGTCCTCGACCGAGGTCGAGATCTCGCCGAGATCGAACCAGCTGCCGAGACGATCACGGAGGTTCCAGAGGAAGCGGGCTTGGCGGGAGTCAGCATTGGACGGGTCGAAGGACCCGAACAGCTCGAGCAAGGCCTCGAAGTCCTCAGAACCCCCGGATACCGGCAGGGCCCAAACGTCTTCCAAGGTGAAGTCGGGAACGATCTCGTGGATGCGCCAGGGGCGGCGTTCATGCTCGGCATTCGGGAGCTTCATCTCTTCCCTCCGTCCATACGCTGTCGTATGGACATTAGGCGCGCTGCTTGCGCTTGTCAATACGGTGCCGTATAGATACACCCGGTGGCCAAGCTTCGAACTCCCCGCAACGCCTGGGTAGAGGCGGCACTGCGGGCGCTTGCGACGGAGGGGCCGGAGGGCATCCGGGTCGAGGCGCTGGCGGCGCGGCTAAAAGTCTCGAAGGGGGGTTTCTACTGGCACTTCAAGGACCGCTCGGCCCTACTCGAAGAGATGCTCGACAGCTGGGAGCAGAGCGTGGTGGGCGACGTCATCGCCCGGGTCGAGAGCGAGCCGGGCGAGCCGCGCGAGAAGCTGCAGCACCTCTTCGAGCTGGCCTCCAGCTCCTCGGCCGACCTGCTGCCGGTCGAGCTGGCGTTGCGGGACTGGTCGCGACGTGACAAAGGGGTCGCCGCCCGGCTGCACCGGGTAGACAACCAGCGCATGGAGTACCTGCGCTCGCTGTTCGGTGCCATCTGCGCCGACGAAGACGACGTCGAGGCGCGCAGCATCCTTGCTTTCTCGCTTTTCATCGGCAGTAACTTCATCCTCGCCGAGCACCAAGGCAGGAGCCGGGGGCAGGTCCTGCAGCTCGCGATCGACCGCCTGCTCGCCGAGTCCTGGAGCTGAGATGGCCGGCCACGCGACGAGGCGGCCCGTGCTCCTCTTCGACGGCGACTGCGCCTTCTGCACGAGCTGCGCGCGCCTGCTCGAGCGGATCGGCCCAAAGGCGGAAATCGTCGCCTGGCAGGTCACCGACCTAGACGAGCTGGGGATAACCCCGGCGCGGGCCGCCGAGGCCGTGCAGTGGATCGGGGCCGACGGCACGGTCCGCGCCGGGCACGAAGCGATCGCCGTAGTCCTGGGCACGGCCGGAGCTTTCTGGCGGATCGCCGGCCGAGCGATCCTGCTGCCGGGGGTCTCGTCGCTGGCGGCAGCGAGCTACCGCCTGGTTGCCCGCAACAGGCACCGGCTGCCGGGGGGAACGCCCGCCTGCGCCACCGGGCATGACGCCGCCGGGGCCCCGCCGCGACAGTGACGACCAGAGGGGAGATCGAAAGACTGTGAGGATGACCGCCGCCCTATCGGCCCGTGGCCTCTCCAAGCGCTACGGCAGGACGACCGCGCTCGACGCCGTCGATCTCGAGGTCGCAGCGGGTGAGCTCGTCGGCCTGCTCGGCCCCAATGGGGCGGGCAAGTCGACGCTGGTGAAGATCGCCTGTGGCCTGGTCCGGCCGACGGCCGGCGAGGCGCACGTCGTGGGCGCGCCGGCCGGCAGCCGAGCTGCACGAGCGTCCACCGGCTACCTCGCCGAGCTGTTTCGCTTTCCGGGCTGGGCTCGCGCCGAGGAGGTGCTCGCGCTGCATCAGCGTCTGGCCCGCTCCGACGGCGGGGCGGCAGAGCGGGAGGGGCTGCTGGCGCGGGTCGGCCTCAAAGGCGAGGGCGGGCGCCGAATGGAGACGATGAGCAAGGGCATGCAGCAGCGGCTGGGCATCGCCCAGGCTCTGATCGGGGCCCCACGGCTCGTCCTGCTCGATGAGCCGACGAGCGCGCTCGACCCAGGCGGCCGTCGCACGGTGCGCGACCTGCTCCTCGGCCTTCGCGACCAAGGCGTCGGCGTGCTGCTGAACTCACACCTGCTCAGCGAGATCGAGCTCGTCTGCGACCGGGTCGTCATCATTGACGGCGGCCGGGTGGTGACCGAGGGACGGCCGCAGGACCTGACCGCGCCCGGCGGCGTCGAGGTCGAGACCTCCGAAGGCACGCAGCGGCTGCCCGACGCGCGCCGGGAGGACATCCCGCGAATCGTTCGCGAGCTCGTGGCCGGGGGCGCCGAGGTCTACGGCGTCCGCGCCGTGAACGGCACGCTCGAGGACGCCTATCTCGCCGCCGTCGTGGGGCGCGACGAGTGAGCGACGCGATCACCATCGCGGCTCATGCGCTGCGCGAGGCGGTCCGCCGCCGGGTGCTACTCGTCGTCGCGCTGCTAACGGCCGCCTTCCTCGGGCTCTACGCGTTGGCCGCCTTCGAGGCCTTCGATTCGCTCGAGCGCGAAAGCAGCGGGGGCTTCGTCCCGATCGACGAGCGGGCGCTGGCGGGCGGGACGCTGCTCGGCCTGGCGATGTTCGTCGCCCTCTTCCTCGGCGTCGTGCTGGCCGTATTCCTCACGCTCGGCGCGGTCCGCGGCGACGCCGAGCGCGGCCTGCTGCAGCCACTGGTCGTGCGCCCAGTGGGGCGGACGACGCTGCTCGTCGGACGGCTGCTCGCCGCCTCCGCGGTTTGCGCTCCCTACGTTGTCGCCGTCTTCCTCGCCGCCGCCCTAATCACCCAGGCCGCCGGCGACTTCACCCCCGGGTCACTCGTCGTCCCCGCCGCCGGCCTGGCACTGGGCGTCGTCACCGTGGTGGCGATCTCGCTGCTCGGCTCGACGGTGCTCGGGACCACCGCCAACGGCATCGCGATCTTCATGGTCTTCGCCACGGGCCTCGCCGCCGGGCTGGTGGGCCAGATCGGCGACGCGCTCGACGTCGACGGCCTAACGACGGCGAGCTCGATCGTTGCCTGGATCGTCCCGTTCGAGGCGCTCTACCAGAACGGCCTCTACGCGCTGACCTCGGACATCGGCGGCGCGACCGGCGTGATTGTGCAGCTCGGGCCGTTCGGCGGCGCCAGCAACGTCAGCGCGACGATCTGGCTCTGGGCCGTGGCGTGGTCCGCCGCCGTGCTGGCGCTGGCGGCGCTGGCGTTCGGACGCCGCGACCTCTGAGCATCGGCTAGCCGATGCCAGACCGTGATCAGCAGGAGTAGCGAAACGCCTGTCGGGTCAGCTGCCGACGTAGGCCGCGAGGTGCTCGCCGGTGAGGGTGGAGCGGGCGGCGACGAGGTCGGCGGGGGTGCCCTCGAAGACGACTCGGCCGCCGTCGTGGCCGGCGCCGGGACCGAGGTCGATGATCCAGTCGGCGTGCGCCATGACCGCCAGGTGGTGCTCGATGACAATGACGGACTTGCCGGAGTCGACGAGCCGGTCGAGCAGGCCGAGCAGGTGCTCGACGTCGGCGAGGTGCAGGCCGCTGGTCGGCTCGTCGAGGACGTAGACGCCGCCCTTCCCGGCCATTTGAGTGGCCAGCTTGAGCCGCTGCCGCTCGCCGCCGGACAGCGTGGTGAGTGGCTGGCCGATGCCGAGGTAGCCGAGCCCGACGTCGACGAGCCGCTCGAGGATCTTGTGCGCGGCCGGCGTGTGCGCTTCGCCGGCACCGAAGAACTCCTCGGCTTCGGTCACCGACATCGCCAGTACCTCGCTGATGTCGCGGCCACCGAAGCGGTACTCGAGCACCGACGCCTGGAATCGCTTCCCCTCGCACTCCTCGCAAGTGGTGGCGACGCCGGCCATCATCGCCAGGTCGGTGTAGACGACGCCGGCGCCGTTGCAGTTGGGGCAGGCACCCTCGGAGTTGGCGCTGAACAGTCCTGGTTTCACGCCGTTGGCCTTCGCGAACGCCTTGCGGATCGGGTCGAGCAGCTTGGTGTACGTCGCCGGGTTGCTCCTACGCGAGCCGCGGATCGCGGTCTGGTCGACGGTCACCACCCCCTCCCGCCCGGACAGCGAGCCCTGGATCAGCGAGCTCTTGCCCGAGCCCGCCACTCCGGTGACGACGACCAGCAGCCCGAGCGGGATGTCGACGTCGACGTCCTGCAGGTTGTGGGTGCTGGCGCCACGCACCTCCAGCACCCCCGACGAGTCCCGCACCGAAGGCTTCAGGGAGGCGCGGTCGTCCAGGTGCCGCCCGGTGAGCGTGTCGCTGGCGCGCAGGCTCTCGACGGCGCCCTCGAACACCACCTCTCCGCCCTCGGCACCGGCGCGCGGGCCGAGGTCGACGACGTGGTCGGCGATCGCGATCACCCCTGGCTTGTGCTCCACGACCAGCACGGTGTTGCCTTTGTCCCGCAACCGCAGCAGCAGGTCGTTCATCCGCTGGACGTCGTGCGGGTGCAGTCCGATCGTCGGCTCGTCGAAGACGTAGGTGACATCGGTCAGCGACGACCCGAGGTGTCGGATCATCTTGGTGCGCTGCGCCTCGCCGCCCGAGAGCGTGCCGGATGGCCGGTCGAGCGAGAGGTAGCCCAACCCGATCTCCACGAACGAGTCGAGGGTCTCCCCCAGTGCCTCGAGCAGCGGCGCCACCGACTGCTCGCCGAGGCCGCGGACCCACTCGGCCAGGTCGCTGATCTGCATCGCGCAGGCGTCGGCGATGCTGGTGCCCTCGATCTTCGACGACCGCGCCGCCTCGCTGAGCCGGGTCCCGTCGCACTCGGGGCAGGTGGTGAAGGTGACAGCCCGGTCCACGAACGCCCGGATGTGCGGCTGCATCGCTTCCGGGTCCTTGGCGAGGAAGGATTTCTGGATCTTCGGGATCAGGCCTTCGTAGGTGAGGTTGATGTCGTCGACCTTGATTTTGGTCGGCTCCTTGTGGAGCAGGTCGTTGAGTTCCCTCTTGGTGAACTTGCGGATCGGCTTGTCCGGGTCGAAGAAGCCGCAGCCCCTGAAGATGCGGCCGTACCAGCCGTCCATGCTGTAGCCGGGGATCGTCAGCGCGCCCTCGTTGAGCGATTTGCTGTCGTCGTAGAGCTGGGAGAGGTCGAAGTCGGTGACCGCGCCGCGGCCCTCGCAGCGGGTACACATGCCGCCGATGCGGCTGTAGCTGGCTTTCACGGTCTTGGTCTTGGCTCCGCGCTCAACCGTGATCCCACCGCTCGCCCGAACCGAGGCGACGTTGAAGGAGAACGCCTGGGGCGAGCCGATATGCGGCTTGCCGAGCCGACTGAAGAGGATGCGCAGCATCGCGTTGGCGTCGGTGGCGGTGCCGACCGTGGAGCGCGCGTCGGCACCCATCCGCTCCTGGTCGACGATGATCGCGGTCGTCAGGCCGTCTAGCACGTCGACCTCGGGCCGTGCCAGAGTCGGCATGAAGCCCTGCAGGAAGGCGCTGTAGGTCTCGTTGATCAGCCGCTGCGACTCGGCGGCGATCGTGCCGAACACGAGCGAGCTCTTGCCCGAGCCGGAGACGCCGGTGAACACCGTCAGCCGGCGCTTCGGGATCTCGACGCTGACGTCCTTGAGGTTGTTCTCGCGCGCGCCGTGCACGCGGATCAGATCGTGGCTGTCGGCAACCTGCAGCGCAGCCGACTGCGTGTCCGTCCTCGTGGCCATGCTCATCGTGTCTCCATCTGCCCATACCTTGCCATGCACGGGGAGTTTGCCTGCTGTGCGGCGCTCGGTTGTTCAGGAAGGGCGCAACCTGAAGGAGCGGCGGCCTGAGAGCCCGCAAAGGACACCTAAGTTGAGTGGGTCACCTATCAAACAGCAGACGGCAATCGACCTGGCCTCCGAGACCGAGTCCGCGTCGACACAGTGCGCCTCAGGCTCGCGCCCGCGTGTAATCGCAGTCGTAAATTAGGAAGCAGCAAGACGACTAACGAAAGGGAATGAATGGCACCCGCAGGGCATGCACTCGAATCAGAGGCAAGGGCCGAGCTACTCGAAGCAGAGGCAAGGGCCGAGCTGGTTGTCCTGGTCGAGCTTGATGGAACCCCGATGCACGCGATTGAGATCAAGCCAAAGCCTGGACAATCTCGCCTAGAAATCAGAGAAGCAGTCGAACGGTGCGAAACGACCGGCTGGATCAAAACCGGTCCCGCCCGAGGCCCCGACCCCCGGATGCATCTGACGACGGCCGGACGTGCGGAGCTTGCGTCGCGCCGCTCGGGCTAAGGTCGAATCCGCGAGCCCCCGTTCGTCTCATGGGTAAAGGAGCTAAGAGGAAGCTCCCGTAACCGAAAGGATTCGAGAGATGGGAAAGCTGATCGCGACGACGCAGGCCACGCTCGACGGAGTCGTAGACCCGGTCGGCGAGTGGGTGCAGGCGGACGGAGACCACGGCGACTACTCGTTCGAGCGTCAGGCGGGATCCAGCGGGCTGGTGTTGGGCCGCAAGACCTACGAGGGGCTGGCGGGATACTGGCCGAGCCAGTCGGGCAAGTGGGCGGACATGGTCAACCCGATGCCGAAGTACGTCGGGTCCAACACCCTGTCCGGAGATCTCGAGTGGAACGCGACTCTGCTCGAGGGGGACCTCGAGGACTCGATCCCGAAGCTGAAGGACAAGGTCGACGGTGACCTGTTCATGCACGGGAGCGGCGAGTTCGCCTACGCCCTCGCCGAGAAGGGTTTGATCGACGAGTACGAGGTCTACCTGAATCCGCTCGTCTGGGGCGAGGGAAACGTCCACGTGCTCGGCGACAGGGGAACCGTCCGGATGGAGCTCGACGACGTGAAGCGGTTCGACTCCGGAGTGGTCCTCCTCACCTACCTCCCGGCACCTTGACCGCAGCTGGGACGATGACACCGGCCTCGGTGGCCGGCGCCGCATAGGCGGCAGCGAGCGTCGCGACGGTCTCGTGGGCGTTGAGTCCGCTCGGGTTGGGGACCACCCAGAGTGCTGCGTCGGACCAGCGGATCGCGCTATCGAGCGTGTCCGGCTGCCGACCCAAAGCCGCGCCGCGCTCACCAAACGCGTCGCGGTAGGCGGAGATGCCGGCGATCGCGACGACCTTGGGCCGGTGATCGGCAACAAACCGCAGCAACCGCTCGCCGCCTTCGTGCAGCTCCTCGCGCGAGAGTTCGGAGGCGCGCGCGGTGGCCCGCCGTACGAGGTTGGTGATCCCGACGCCCCGCGCCACGAGATGCGCGCGATCGGCATCGGTCATCCCGGCGACCCGATCGACCTCGTAATCGGTGATGCCGGCCGCGGCCAGCGCCGGATAGAAGCGATTGGTGGGATGCGCGAAGTGGGTCCCAACCGCGGCAGTCCACAGGCCTGGGTTGATGCCAACGAACAGCAGCCTGAGTCCCGGCCCCACGAGATCGTCGACCTCGCGGCCGCGGAACGCCTCCAACTCCGCACGCGTGAACCTCATGCCCCGCGATCCTGCCCGACCAGCGCCGCGCCCGTCGCGCGGGGGCGCAAGGAAAGTTTGGCTTGCGATGCTCGCCAGCTTTCGCCCACTAGCATCGCGGCAGTGGCAAAGCTCAACGCCGCCGAGCTAACGAGCTTTTACACCGGCTACGTCGATGCCTGGAACAGGCGCGATTTGGAGAGCTACTACTCGCTCTACGCCGCAGACCTGGTGTTTCGCGACGGCTCCACCCTGTTGCATGGGATCGATGCCCTCCGCGGCCGCTACGAAGCGGAGCTGCACGAATATCCAGACCTGACGATGGAATGTGTGCGCCTGTTCGTCAACGTCGAGTCCCAAGCCATCGCCGCCGAGAACATCGAGCGAGGTACGGGCATCGAACTCAGGGGGGCCCTCTTTCTCACCCTCGGCCCGGAAGGCCGGATATCGGCTATAGCCGAGTATTTGGCCGGCGGAGATGCAGATCACTAAAAACGAGTTCCTCGCCGGAGCGCTTCGCCCTTTTGGGCGACCGGAAACTCGCCCGAGGAACCATAGCGAGGGAAGGATTCGAACGGATATCCGCGACCGCATATCGCCTGTTCTCAAACCAAATTCTGGCCTGAGCAGCTATGCCAAGGAGAGCCAGGATGAGGTATGGCCGGGAACCAGGCCAAAGCGCAAGACGTTCTTCAAGCCCTTGCCACCAACAGGCGGACCCCTGTTCGCGATACCCGTAGGCCTCAACGTCCTCAGAAAGGCCGCAATTTCCGCACGCCAAAAACAAATCTTCCGCCGGAACCGCTACGTACCCTGAGCGTTCCGCCGAAGATCCCAGACCAAGCTTTCCCGAAGACTAGCCAGAGGGTCGGCGGAAAGTTCGTTTTCGACGCCGAGGAGGCGCTGTGTACGAGATTGACTTTCTCCCTATTGGTGACGGAGCCCGCAGTGGCGACGCGATCGCGATGCGTTTCACGCGGCCAGACTCTGATGCCCTCGCCCACGTCATCATTGATGGCGGCTTTCAAGACGATGGCCAGGCAATCGTTAACCACGTCAATCATTACTACGGGGTCGACGCAATCGACCTTGTCATTTGCACTCATCCTGATGGTGATCACATCGGTGGTCTCGGCACCGTGATTGAAAAGCTGGACGTTGCCTCCCTTGCGGTGCACGACTTAGGCGCTCGCGGGGGGAGCGATTTGAAGGCCGCGAAAGCCGTGGGCGAACTCCGCGATCTCGCCAAGGCCGAAGGGACGGCGCTCTACGAGCCTTTTAGTGGGTTGAACGCCTTCGGAGAGGCGCTTCTCGTCGCTGGCCCTAACGAGACTGACTACCAGCAGTTGGTGGCTGAGCAGGTGGCAGAAGAGCGCGCTGGAACCCGGACCGCCACGCCGTCGCGCAGCCTGCTGGCCGAGGCCGCGTCCCGTCTCTCGGCGCGGGTCGTAGGGGCTTTTCCGCTCGAGATCCCCTTTTCGGATGCGGGTGGAACCAATCCACGAAACAACAGTTCAGCGATTGTCGACCTTCGACTTGGCGAGAAGCGCTTCGTGTTCACCGGCGATGCCGGGGTTCCCGCACTCGACTCCGCGCTCGCCTACCTGGAGGATCGCGGACGAACCGACGTCTGGCCTCGCTTTGTGCATGTTCCACATCACGGCAGCCGTCACAACGCCACGAGCGAGCTACTAAATCGAACGCTCGGCGGCGCATCAGGGCAGAACAAGGGCTCGGCCTACATCAGCATTAGCCGGGAGGCAGCGAAGGATCCGCGCTACCCGTCCCCCCGTGTCGCGAATGCCTACGGGCGTCGCGGATATAGCGTCTGTACGACCGCCGGCACCTCGATTTGTTTTTCAGGCGATGGTGCGCCCGATCGCGGCTGGACGCCAATCACCCCGCTGCCTCCGCTTGACGAGTCGATCGACGATCGGGATTAGCCGTCGGAGACCGATGAACCAGCTCCCCTTCAGCGTCTATGACTTCTTCGGCTACCTCGCCGCCGGCGCTGTCGTCCTCGCGGCGATCATCGCTTCCTTCTTTGGCGATGAGCCGTTCCAGGGCAGTCCGACGATCGTCGTCGGCTTCCTGCTCGTCATCGTTATCTACGTGCTTGGGCAGATTGTCGCCAACATCGCCGGCGATTTGATCGAGCGACGGATCGTGCGCGAGCGCCTCGGGACTCCTACCGACGTCCTATTGGGGCGCCGTACGCCAAATGCGACCGAGGCGCGCCTTTTCCCGGGTTACTTCACGCAGCTGTCCTCGGGGGTGCAAGCCCAGGTCCAGGCCCATGCGGGGGGTTGGGAAGGCAATGACCTCTTCTTCCATTGTCATGCGCGAATGAAGTCCGATTCCGTCGTGCAGGGGCGACTCGACACCTTTCTGAACCTCTACGGCTTCTGCCGCAACACGATGGTGGCGATGTTGATCGCCGCGGCCTGCCTGCTCGCCGGCATCCTGCTCGGCAGTGCCGAAACGGGCACGATCGCCGGTCCGGGCTGGTGGCTGGCGCTTTGCCTCCTCGCCGCGGCCGGGCTCTTCTACCGCTACCTCAAGTTCTACCGCCAGTATGGCGTCGAGCTCTTCACGAGCTATGCCGAGACGGAGGCCCCGTGAGCACCGTCAAATCGTTTGCCACCGGAGAAGGCGACGCCTACTACATCAGGCATGGCTCGGATAACTTCTCGATCATTGACTGCCGTATCGCCGACGACCGTGACGACATCATCACCGAGATCGAAGAGCAGTCGGCAGACAAAGGGATCACTAGGTTTATCTCGACCCACCCCGATGACGACCACATCTGCGGCCTGGCCAGGCTGGACGATGCCCTCGGGATCCTCAACTTCTACGTAGTCGACAACAAGGCGACTAAGCCGGACTACACCGTCGACTTCGAGCGCTACTGTGAACTCCGCGATTCCAGCAAGGCCTTCCATCTCTACGAGGGGTGTACTAGGCGTTGGATGAACCGGAGTGACGAGGAGCGGAAAACGTCAGGACTCAAGGTCCTCTGGCCGAAACTCGACAACCCGGACTTTCAGAACACCCTCACCTCCGCCGAAGATGGGGGCAATCCCAACAATCTCTCGATCATCCTCCAATACCGGATGGAAGACGGTGTGACGATGCTCTGGTTCGGCGACCTCGAGACCCACTTCATGGGGACGATTGAGGATGAAATCGAGCTACCGCAAGCCGATGTCGTCTTCGCCGCTCATCACGGGCGTTCCCGAATGCCGACTGCGTGGATAAACCAGATGGATCCGAAGATCATTGTTCTAGGCGAGGCTCCACGTGAGTACCTCGAGTACTACGACGGTCGCGACCACCTTCGCCAAAACACGGCCTGGGACATTACTTTCGACAATGAAGGCGGTTCCACCCACGTCTACGTCGGGAATCCAGACTATGAAGCGTCTTTCCTCAATGACAAAGGCTTAAGTGACACCACCCACGGCTACTACATGGGTAGCATCGATACCGGCTGATTAGGGCCCTTACGCGGTAGACCAGCCCTCCTTCGGGGTGCCGAAGAAGCTCTCGTGACTGTGC
This sequence comes from uncultured Solirubrobacterales bacterium, assembly GCA_963817945.1. Taxonomy (GTDB): domain Bacteria; phylum Actinomycetota; class Thermoleophilia; order Solirubrobacterales; family 70-9; genus VRUE01. The sequence goes on from CAWFQH010000005.1 coordinate 403,740, forward strand.
GTAGCGGTCGCCTGGAGTCCATCGAGACCGCGATGCCCGGGGGACGCCGACGATTCAAGCTCCGGATATCAACGCCGATAAGAAGCCAGCCAGAGATCTTCAGGGAGGCGAAGGTGTCCAAGGAAAGACTTGAAGCAAAAGGTCTTAGAGAACCTGCAATCAGTTATGGCACTGCGCGGCCTCATAAGTGCCATGAGAGCCCTTGGTATCCAACTCTCGGCTTGCTCTTTGCCGCCACGGCTGCTGGCTTCGCCGACCACAACTGGTTGGTGACCATGTTGCTGCTTGCTGGTGCGCTTACCGCAAGCAGGACCAGTGTCCCTTTGCCCTAGCCCTGACTGATGACGCTCTGTACGTGTTCCGATTCAGGTTCTGGCGAAGGATTGAGCGATCACAAGTTCTGCCCTCTCACCCCCTGCCCGTCGAACTCGACAAGCTCTCGTTGACCCTTGAAGGCACGCGCTATTGGATCGCGCCGCGCTACTTGGGCGAAGCGGCAGAATTTGGCGATTGCTTAGCAACTACTGCAGCCATAGCCTGATATCGCCGTCAACTCAGCACGGTGCGTCCAGGTATGGATCAGCTTCCCGGCTTGGACGAGCGCCGGGCCTACGGCTTCGCCAATGAGGCCGGGAGGCGGAATCGATCTCGACATCGCAGGTCAAGTGGCGTCTATACAGGTCGAGCCGAACGGCTCTGAATTTCAGTTATAAGGTCCGTGACTTGATTGGGAGCACACTTATCGAGTGAAATGGTCCGATCCTGTGCCTTTACGGTGACAGATTGCTCACTGCGCTCCAGAGCTTCTATCTCGCTATATGGAATAGAGACAGCAATTGCGGGGCTTCCAAAAAGAGGAGCCTTCAAAGACACGACCCGCTGGTCGGTGGCCGCGACTACGACGCCAGCAAGCCCTCCTGGGACCCGGCCAATCCCTTGAGCGACCACCTTCTCGGGTCGAAGAAGATTTGGCGTAGCAGCAGCAACGCGAGCGAGACCTCCGAAGAATGCCGTACCGCCAAGGCATCCGATCGCCGCCAGTAACACAACAGCACCCGCGACAGGCTCAGGCGATGAGCCTCGGAAAGCCAAGAACGCAAGTACCCCAAAGCCAAGCACCCCGAGAAGAAAAAGAATAAACAAAGACCGTGGCTGAGCGACCTTGATAGTTCCCAAGGAGTGAGACTGCTCTATGTCATTCGCTTTTTGCACTATCTACTCCTCAACGGGTCCGCACCGGATTAATGCCAAGAACGCTGTTCCCCGCAGCTCCAATGCCGCACCCTAGAGCAGCAGCACCAAGCTCGGTCACCCAGCCTACTCCCGGGATAAAGATTGGGGCCCCTCCAGACATTGCATTCAGAACTCCGAGTCCCCCAAGCCCTCCTCCAAGGCATCCGAGCGCAACCTCTCCACCTTTGTTCTTGATGAAATCATTGGCTCGATCCTCGATGTCGTCTTCAAATGGAAGATTGGGGATTTGGTTGTTAATTAGTTCAGGGAGTGAAGGGACACCATCGATCGTTACAGGTAGTTCAGGGATTGGATTACCTGGCGTCGGAAGCATCGGATGAAGCTCGATTGGGGTTCCTGGAATCTCGATAGTGATGCGCCCGTCGAGATCGAAGTAGTTAATAGGATTTCCTTGTACATAAGCGTATCGGTTAAGCGACTGCCCCTTCCCATAGCGGCCGAGCATGGGGTCTTCACTCAAGAACGAACCCTGGTCGAGTCCATACACTCGGACTCCCATTTGCGATAGGTCGACGCTAGGGTCGGTTCGCCGCTGCTGAGCGCCCAGCCATCCCATTTCAAGGCTCGGACCCGAAAGCTGATCGCCCCAGGGGTCATAGGTCTGCCGCGACGCGACTTCGCCTTCACCATCGGCAAGCGTCGTGATATCGCCGTGGGCATCGCGCAGCGGGAAGCTGGTCGCTTCGCCTGAGCGTTGCTCGACCAGCCCTTCCGGCCCCTGCACATAGCTCATCGTCGGTTTGCCTTCCGCATCGGTATCGAGTATCGGAAGGTCGGAGAGATCACCGTAGTGGCTTGGCCGAATGGTCGAACCATCATCACGCAATACCTGCCGGCCGAAAGCGTCGTAGGCGTAGTCGATTTCCTGGGCGCCAGTGTCGGCGCTCGTCAGCTCATCGAGGAGGCTCCAGCCATAGGTCGTGCTTTCTTCGCCTTCGTCGACTTCGACCAAGCGACCTGCGTCGTCGTAGTCGTAGGTCGTGCCGCTTGACGCACTGGTGAGCTGATTGAGTGCGTTGAAGGCGTAGGTCGTGGCTCCTGCTTCGATCCTGTTGCCGGCAGCGTCATAGTCATAGCTGGTCGAGCCTTCCCCCGGTGGGTCGAACTCAATCAGCCGGTTGAGCGCGTCGTAGTCGTAGGTCGTTTCCTGAGCGAGCCGATCGACCTGCCCGATCCGGTTGCCAAACGAGTCGTATTCGTATTCAAGCGTTTCGAGGGTCGTTTCACCTTTTGATGAGGTCGTCACGGCGAGCCTGCCCGCGTTGTCGAATTCGTTGGTGGTGATGACGCCGTTGGGCAGTTCCACTTTGGTCAGATTGTCCTCTGGGTCATAGGCGAAGTCGAGAGCTTTGCTCTGTGGGTCAGTCAGAGAGGTCATCCGGCTCAGTTTGTCGAAGCCATATTCCAGCATTCCGCGGCCGTCAGTCTGTTTGACCACGTTGCCGCGCGAGTCGTATTCTCGCGTCATGGTTTGTCCACGTCCATCGTTGATGGACACCACGCGGCCATCGTCGTCGTGGCCGATTTCGATTTCGTCGGCCTGTGCGTCGGTAGCACCGATCATCCGATCGGCGGCGTCGTATTCGTAGGCGCGCAGCACTGATTCGCCATCGCTGATTTCTTCAAGGCGATTCGCGGCGTCGTAGGCGAAGTCGACCGTGCCGGCCGCCGTGGTTTGCGTTAGCTGGTTGCCAGCACCGTCATAGGTAAAGCTGGTCGTCTTTTCTAGCGGCTGGTCGATCTCGGTGAGGCGTCCCAACTCGTCGTAGGCGAGTTGGGACGTGTTTTCACGGGGATCGGTGAAAGACGTGAGGTTGCCGGCCGGGTCGTAGGCGTAACTGGTCGTCGCTTCCAACGGCTCAGCTGCCTCAGTCATTCGATTGAGGAGATCGAATTCGTAGGTCGTGGCGTTCTCACGCGGGTCGATGACTTCGATCCGATTCCCTCGGGCGTCGTAGCCGAACTCCCAATCGCCGCCTTCGGGCCTGACGATTTCGGTGAGCTGGTTTACAAGGTTGTAGGCGTAGGTCGTTTCCTTGCCTCGCCGATCGGTGACTTTGACCGAGTTGAAGTTGCCGTCGTATTCGATTTTAGTTTCTTTCCCCAGCGGATCGACGTAGGCGGTCGGGCGCTCCATCGCGTCGCGTTTGATCTCCCAGACCCCTTCGGCCGGATCGGTGACTTTCGTCCGCATCCCGTTCGCGTCGTAGGCGTATTCGGTTTTGTGGCCCTCCGGCGTCGTCACCGAGAGCAGGTCACCGAGCGCGTTGCGGCCATAGGTCTCGACTGCAAGGCCAGGTGCGGTCTTGGAGGTCAGCTGATTGCGGGTGTTGTAGGTGAAGGTGGTCGTGTGTTCGAGCGCGTCTTTCGCCGTGAGGCGGTTGCCTCGCGTGTCGTAGGTGAAGGTGGTCGTGTGTTCGTTGGGATCGGTGACCGTCAGCGGCAGCCCGGCGGCGTCGTGAGTGAAGGTCGTCTCGCCTTCCGCCGGGTCGGTGACCTTTTTCAGATCGTTGGCTTCAGACCATTCGTAAGCCCAGGTCTCTTCGCGCTCGTCCGTGAATTCCGTCAGGCGGTTCAGGCCGTCGTATTCGTAGGATCGGTCCCCTTCCTCGGCGTCGATGACCGAGGTGAGGTTGCCTTTGGCGTCGTAGCCGAACTGCCATTTGGCGCCACCCGGCTTAACGATCTCATCGACGTTCCCGGCCCCGTCGTAGCTGGTCGTCGTCGTTTTCCCAAGCTGATCGGTTTCCGAGACAACGCGATCCTGGCCATCAAACTCGTAAGTGAGTTTCCCGCCCTCGGGTTCGGTGACGATCGTTTCGTCGGTTTTGTATTCGAGCAGCCAGAGATTTTCGAGGCCGTCGCGCTGTTCAACGATCCGACCTTGCCCGTCGTAAGTGTTTTTCAAGATCACGTTGCCGCGCGGGTCTTTGATCGTTTTCAGGCGATGCTCTGAGTCGTAGGTGTATTCCGTTATCCCGCCTAGAGCATCGGTCACGGTCGCCAGGTCGCCGGCCCCCGAGTAGGTGTATTTGACTTCGCGACCGGTCGAATCCGTGACTTTGGTGATGTGGTTGGAAGCGTCGTAGGAGAAGGTGAGCGTCTGGGCCGATGGGTCGGTGATGGTCGCGAGGCGCCCTTCGGCGTTGTAGCCGTAGGTCGTTTTCAGGCCATGATCGTCGGCTATGCTCGCGATCCTGCCGCTTTCATCGAAGCGATAGACCGTGCCCTGGAGCGTCGTCAACTGGAAGGTCCCTTCGACCTTGGCAAGGGTGTCGGTGACACCCGAAGGAGCTTTATAGCCCGTTTCCGTTTTCTGGAAGAGATCCTGACGCCCGTCTTGGCGCACGAGGAGGACTGCGCCTAATTCCAGCTCGGTGGCCGTGAGGAGTCCGGTTTGCGACCAGCCAGGGCCGAGGCCAGTATCGGCGCTCGACCCCGAACTGTAGGCGCGCGTGAATTCGAGCGGCACCTCGCCCTTGTTGGTGAGCAGAAGGTCGCGATGCGAGTAGCTGAGCTGGCCAGTCGCCAAGCTCACCGGGTCGGCGCCTTCGCCGCACTGGGATGCCTGTCCACGGCAGTGTCCAGCCAGTTCCTCGAGCTGGATTGCCGGTTTCCAGTTGACATTCGAGGTGACCGAATCGCCGCATCCGGCCGGTTTAGGGCCATTGGCGCAACCCCAGTCGTTGCTGGGTGCGGCGAGTTTGCCGGTGCCGCTGTAATAGAGGCCATTGGCGTTGCCGCGGAATCGGTTGCGTTCGATTTTCGGTGCGCCTGATTCCGTGACTTTGATCCCGTAGTTCTGGCTCCTTCGGATCGTCGAATTCGTGATGGTCGGGCTAGAGCCGACGACTGCGACCATCCCAGCAGACGACGAGCCGCCGAAGGCGATTTCAGTGTGATCCAAGACTGAAGCACCGCTGCCAGGTTCGAATTTGATGCTGCTCCATTCGCCTGGCCCGGCCTCTTTGACTCCGGTGAAGACCACTGGTTCGCCCTGGGTGCCTTCTGCTTGCAGGGTGCCTTTGACGGTGAAGTTGGGGTTCAACATCAAGACACCTTTGGTGACTTTCAACGTCACCCCAGAGGCGACCGTAACGCCTTTGGGGGCGACCGGAGTGCCAGCGTCTTTCCAGGTTGACGAGTTGGCAACGGTCCCGCTGACTTCGATGTAGTTCGTGGTGTTCGCGATGAGTAGGTTTTCGCTGATGTTCCCAGGAATGTCAGGTCCGGAATACGTAAGGCCGCTACCGAGGTTTTTGATGATCACGTTCCCGCTCAGCGTCGTGCCTTTGATCGGGGCCGTGCCGGTGCTGATCGAGATCGCGTGGGCGTTGTTTTCTTCGAGGACGTTGTCGTGGATGTTGATCGCGCCCGTCTGCGATCCGGTGGCGGTGTAGGAGAGGGCGACGTAGGAGCCGCCGCCAGCGCCATTTTTGGTGATCGTGTTGAAGGCGATTTCCGGCGACCCGCCGCCGGAGACTTCGAAGGGTTTGAAGGTGCCCTGGTTTTTGGTGATCGTGTTGTTGGTGATCTGCGGGCTGGCCGAGGTCACTTTCAGGGCGCCCCAGTTGTCGTGCAGCGAGGAGTTGGTGATCTGGGCGTTGCTGGCGACGGTGATCGCGGTTTTGGCGCTTCGCACCTCGACGTGTTTGAGGACCGAGGAGCCGCTGGCGGACCCCAGGTTGATGCCGCTCCACTGACCGGCGGCGCTGTCGGAGGTGGAGGTGAAGAGGATCGGCGATTCGGCGGTGCCTTCGGCTTTGAGCGTGCCGTTGACGGTGAGGTTCGAGAGGCTGCCGGAGCCCTTGAGCTGGCGGCCCGGTGCGATCGTCAGCGTGTTGCCGCTTGCGACGGTGAGCTCCCCCAGCTTGATGATGCCTCCGAATTCGCCCCAGGTCGCCGAGGAGCGCAGGGTGCCGGCAAGGGTGATCGAGTTGTCGGTGTTGCCGCTCAGCGTGTTGTTGGCGATGTCGGCGGGCACTTCGTCGCCCGAGTAGTTGATCGCGAAGCCGCTGTTGTTTTTGATCACGTTCCCGCTCAGCGTCGTGCCTTTGATCGGGGCCGTGCCGGTGCTGATCGAGATCGCGTGGGCGTTGTTTTCTTCGAGGACGTTGTCGTGGATGTTGATCGCGCCCGTCTGCGATCCGGTGGCGGTGTAGGAGAGGGCGACGTAGGAGCCGCCGCCAGCGCCATTTTTGGTGATCGTGTTGAAGGCGATTTCCGGCGACCCGCCGCCGGAGACTTCGAAGGGTTTGAAGGTGCCCTGGTTTTTGGTGATCGTGTTGTTGGTGATCTGCGGGCTGGCCGAGGTCACTTTCAGGGCGCCCCAGTTGTCGTGCAGCGAGGAGTTGGTGATCTGGGCGTTGCTGGCGACGGTGATCGCGGTTTTGGCGCTTCGCACCTCGACGTGTTTGAGGACCGAGGAGCCGCTGGCGGACCCCAGGTTGATGCCGCTCCACTGACCGGCGGCGCTGTCGGAGGTGGAGGTGAAGAGGATCGGCGATTCGGCGGTGCCTTCGGCTTTGAGCGTGCCGTTGACGGTGAGGTTCGAGAGGCTGCCGGAGCCCTTGAGCTGGCGGCCCGGTGCGATCGTCAGCGTGTTGCCGCTTGCGACGGTGAGCTCCCCCAGCTTGATGATGCCTCCGAATTCGCCCCAGGTCGCCGAGGAGCGCAGGGTGCCGGCAAGGGTGATCGAGTTGTCGGTGTTGCCGCTCAGCGTGTTGTTGGCGATGTCGGCGGGCACTTCGTCGCCCGAGTAGTTGATCGCGAAGCCGCTGTTGTTTTTGATCACGTTCCCGCTCAGCGTCGTGCCTTTGATCGGGGCCGTGCCGGTGCTGATCGAGATCGCGTGGGCGTTGTTTTCTTCGAGGACGTTGTCGTGGATGTTGATCGCGCCCGTCTGCGATCCGGTGGCGGTGTAGGAGAGGGCGACGTAGGAGCCGCCGCCAGCGCCATTTTTGGTGATCGTGTTGAAGGCGATTTCCGGCGACCCGCCGCCGGAGACTTCGAAGGGTTTGAAGGTGCCCTGGTTTTTGGTGATCGTGTTGTTGGTGATCTGCGGGCTGGCCGAGGTCACTTTCAGGGCGCCCCAGTTGTCGTGCAGCGAGGAGTTGGTGATCTGGGCGTTGCTGGCGACGGTGATCGCGGTTTTGGCGCTTCGCACCTCGACGTGTTTGAGGACCGAGGAGCCGCTGGCGGACCCCAGGTTGATGCCGCTCCACTGACCGGCGGCGCTGTCGGAGGTGGAGGTGAAGAGGATCGGCGATTCGGCGGTGCCTTCGGCTTTGAGCGTGCCGTTGACGGTGAGGTTCGAGAGGCTGCCGGAGAATTTCACGACCACGCCCGGTTCGGCCTGGACGGTCACCCCCGCTTCGATCGTCACCGAGCTGCCGGTGTAGGGGTTGCCGGCAGCCGGCAGCGTCATGTTTTCGGTGATTTTTTCGGGCAGGGCGGTCGCAGAGGCCGCCGAGGGCGCGACGAGCGCCAGCAGGGCCGCTACAAAAATGCCGACGAGGATCGAGGTTCTACTCATAGCCACGACCTCACGGGCTATATGGCTGGCTTTCGACACTCGTCCCTCCCCGGTTAACGATGATGGATATAAACGTCTTAGTTCCAAATACTCGATGCTTGCGGCGCAAGGCTTCATATCGACTTTCGCGGATGCTTGCGGTTAGGACGGCAAGCGGCAGCCTCGTCCTCTGCTTTGGTTGCCGTGAGTTGCGCCCTGACCCACCGATCCTCTGAAACGTTGGACTGGTGGGCCGCCAACGCAGAAACCGCTCGCTTGATCGGTTTCGTGATTCGGCACACCTGAAGCACTCGCAAGTGGTAGTCAACGGAGCGCTCCTTAGGCCTGACTCCCGCGCCAGCTCAACCCCGCTGCATGGCTGCCCCTCAGCGTGCAGCCTCCGGAGCACCCTTCGGCGGGCCGGGTGGCTTAGCGCCCTTGTGAGGTCGATTGTCCGCCTGTGCTTCATCTGATCGATCGGGCCGTGGTGCAGGGGCGCAATAGGAGCGTCAGCCGAAGTCATGCTCTAGTCCTCCACCGCTGCACAGAGGCTCAGGGTGGCGATCCGCATCCGCCGGTAATCGGCTCGCCGCGCCCGGACGAGCGGGTCCTGGGTAGCGCCGACGTTGTGGTGATCGCCGTGCGGTCACGGCCGGCGCTTGCGGCCGCGCCGGGTCTTGTGCGAGACCTTCATCGCGACCGGGCCGTTCCTGCCCGTACCTCGTCCTCGACTCTGGTTGCGGCCAGCCGAGCCCGCACCCATCGATCATCTGAGACCTCCGACTGATGGCGAGCTGCCAGTGAGCCAGGAGCCGCTAGTCCCTCGATCGACTTCGTAACCCGGCATTGCTGAAGCACTCGAAGGTGGTAATCGGCGCAGCGCTCCGACACGCCCGAAGCCCGCGCCAGATCGACCAGGCTGCATGGCCGGATCTCGGAATGCAGCATCCTCAGCACCCTGCGACGAGCAGGATGGCTGGTCGCCCTTGTCAGCTCGATTGTCCGCGCGCGGTTCATTCGATACGTGCCAAGTCCTGCCTGGAACGGTCGGGAACCTTACACGGAAACCACCCTGATAGTTGGTGGACTTCCTCTGCGGGGTCGGGAAGGGTGCCTGAGTGCCGTCGCTCAGCCCCCGTCATCGCGCCTTGGGATTGGCGGTGCGGAGGTTGCGCGAGGCGCGCGATCTCACCCAGGAATCCCTCGCCGATCGGGCAGAGATGAGCACCAACTACGTCGGCGATGCTGAGCGTGGCGAACGCAATATCAGCGTGCGTGCCTTGTGGCTCCTCGCCGACGGGCTCAACGTGCCAGCGTCCACTCTGCTGATGGAGGCCGAGAAGCAGGGCAAGAGGAAGCGGTAACGGATCGCGCTCGATGGCTGCCGGCTGCTCGGCAGTCTGAGCGCAAACCACGATGACCTTGCCGCTACCTAAGAGCGCAGCGGAGAGCGAGAAGACCTAGCGCGAAGCGCGTGCCGAGCGCCCACCTACCTGCCCCAGAAGGTGGGCGCTCGGCGCGGCCGGTGGCCTGAAAGACGACCCGTTCCCCAAGAAAGGGGGGGTCCACTTTCGGGGTTCATGCCTCCGTAGTACAGAGGGCAATGTTCGATTTCGCCGATCAAAGCACCAGCGCGGCCCGGCCAATCCGGCCAATTTGGGGGTCCACTTTCCCTGCTCGCTCCCCTGTATGGGTGAGGGCTATGTCCGATCTCGCAGACCAAGCAGACGACAGAGGGCCGATCGGCTCCGGTTCCACCTTGCCGTCGAGACAGCGGAGCCGATGCAAGAAGCCCTCTCGATGGACAGGGACTATGAGATGCGAGAAAGCCGAGAGGGAGCGGTCGCAGGGGAAGATCGTCGCCGAAGCCGCAGAGCCAGCCGTGGGAGCTGGTCGGTTCTCATTGGCGATGGGGCTGAGCTCGTCCCTGGCTGGCTCTCTGATTTGCAATCTGCCTCTGTATCTCTCTTCCCCTTCGCAGAACCTAAATTTGCGGTCATCTTCGATTCGGCTCTGCGGAGCCGAAAACGATTTGCGGACATGGCCGCTAGGGGGCCGAGTCAGCGTGTATTTGCGGTCACGAAAAGGTGCCTGCCGGACACCTGCCGGACGCCTTTTCGGGCCTATCGGACGCCTTTTTCGCCCTGGCGGACATGGCCTTTTCGGGGTGGCGCTCGACTGCCCTCGGCCGTGTGTGGGACAGGCGTGCGGGTCGAAAGACGGACAGCAACTTGCAGGAAACCGAGGCTTGTCGGGACTTCGCCCGGCGCTTCGCCTGTGCCTGCGCCCGTCCCTTCACCTATCGCTGCACCGCTCGATCGAGCCGAAGGCCCGCAATCGCAGACCCCAGCGCGGTTTGCGGGCCTGGCAGTTCGCCGACATCTCTACGCAACCTCCAGGTCGAAACATCAAGCGGAACCGTGGCAGCCTGATCGTGCTCTCGATCCTCTCCGCGTCCCTTGCACTCGCCGCCTGCGCTATCGCCTCCGCGTTGGCTCCACAACGCTTCGCCGGCTCGACGGCACCAATCGCACTTGGCGCGACCGCAATCGCCTCGGCGCTGGCGACTCATCGGCTTCTCGCCTCCGCGCTGGCTTCGCAGCGCTCCGGCTGGAGACGACCGCGAGCTTGGAGGCTCGCGTGAGCGAGAGCGCCAGCGTCGTGATGCCCGAGGCGACGATCGAGGTCATCGCCTCGCTCGCCGAGCACCGGGCTCTCTCCACCGCGCAGGTCCACGCGATCCACCTCCCCGGCCGTGGGCTGCGGCGCACCCAGCAGCTCCTCGCCGACCTAGGAGGGTCTCGCGAAACGACTAGCGAAAGTCTTGCTTCCTCTCACTGAGTCGATCTAGGTTCGCCGCCTTCCATAAAAAGCGGCGGGGGCGCCGCGCTAACGGCCCCCCGCCTGGCACCGAAAGGCGGAACCTTCCGATGCGTTTCCATTGTCCTGCAAAGGACGACGCCCATCACCAGCGCGTCGTTTTAACCCGTGTCCTGGTTCTCCACCCGACTCACCTAACGCTTCCTGAGCTTGCCCACGAGGTCTGCGAGGACCCCGAGGATTTCAGCGAAGGCGACGCCCTGGCGCGCGCTGTGCGCGATCTGGCGGCGGCAGGACTGATGCGAATGAGCGGCATCTATGTGGTGCCGACGCGGGCAGCCCTCCACTTCGACAGCCTCCTCAATGGTTGAGGTGGCGCGGCGTTTCGGAGAGAACCTCACCCGCTGCCGCGAGGCAGCAGGCGTCTCTCAAGAAGAGCTTGGCTTCCGTGCCTCTCTCCACAGGACCCAGATCGGGATCTTGGAGCGAGGGGCGCGCTGCCCGCGGATCGACACGTTGATCAAGTTGGCCGGGGCGCTCGCGGTCTCCCCCTGCGATCTCCTCGACGGGATCGTCTGGAGACCGGGCGAGGCGCAGCCCGGAGGCTTCACGCTCTGAGAGGTGGCGGGTGCGCCCTCTCCCGGGTGAGGGCGCACGCCAGCTTCGTCAACACCGTCAGATCGGCATGGAGGCGGACGCGCTCAATCCCACGGACTCGCAGAGGTCCCAGTCCCCAGCTGGTCTTAAGGCGTCCGAACTCTCGCTCGACTGCCGCCCGCTTTCGGTAGGCGGCCTTCCAGCGCTTCGACTCGCGGGGGATCAACGGGTGCAGGCGGCTGGCCGTGATCCACGTTGAAGCTGGGGAGCACTCGCCGCTCGGGCATCGCCACTTGGCGGCTCCGCGCTTTCGGTCTGCGCCCGCGAAGGTCCAGACGCCGTGCTGGCACTCGGGCGCGCGATGGTCGCCCCGCTTCACGTCCGGCGTCTGACGAACCGGGATGACAGGCAGGCAGTCCCGCTCTGCGCACTGCTCGTAGACGGGGGGCTGGTCGTATCCCTTGTCCATCGCCGCCGTTGCCGCCATGCAGCCGCGCCGCTGAGCCGCGTCGATCAAGTCGGCCGCGAAGCGGGTTTCGTTTGCCTTTGCGGTCTCCACCGTCCACGCGACGGGAAGGTCGGTGGCGGTGCAGGTCGCCATGTGAAGGCGGTAGCCGAAGAAGCCGCCGCCGCGCCGCGTCGAGACCGCCGAGCGATGCCCCCATGAGGCGTCGGGGTCGGTGTGCCAGTTGCGTTCGGCCTCGCTGTTCTTGGAGACGTAGCGCTGCCCGTTCGCGTAGGCCGGCATGTCGGAGGCGTCGATGGCGAGATCGCGGCCGTAGGTCGGCAGCTCGTCGCGTAGCCCTTCGACAACTCCATCGATGCAGCGCTCGACCATCGCGTCATGCTTGCGCAGCTTTTCGGCGAAGCGGTAGGCGGCGTAGACGCTCGGAGGGTTGCCTTCGCAGCCCAGGACCCGTTGCAGCTTCCAGTGGTCGGCCACCAGGGCGACCGTCTTCGTCCAGGTCGGCACCGCGTAGAGGCTCTTGACGAGCGCCAGCCCGACCATCGCGCGGAGCGGATAGCCCGGCCGCCCCGTCCAGCGCGTCGCCTCAAGCTCCCCGATCAGCCCCCCGATCTCGGGCGAATCAAGCAGGTCTGCAAGCTGGGAAGCAGCGGAACGCCGTGCTACGTTGGCTGAGGCCAAGGAGCCACAATCTCCTGGGTCCGGACCCCCGGCTGTTCCACCAGCGCGGGGGTCGTTTTTTCGCTTTCTAGAGCGGAAAACTAGCGGGCGAGCCGGGCGGAAAAGGACTGCTTGCCGTCCCTCCAACACAGGGGGAGAACTCGTCCAGGCGTCGAAGGCACTTGGCCCATCTTGGCTACCCGATATACCTTTCAGAGCGTGCGCGACGGAATCGGCTCGGCCGAAACGTGGAGACGGTTCCCCCGGGTGTTTCGCTCGGAGTCGTGCCAGTGCCCTCGCTGGGATTCGAACCCAGATGCCCGTGCAAGGCAGCGACTTGATAGGTCGCCGTGTCTACCGGTTCCACCACGAGGGCAAGAAGCAAAGCGCGCCCGCCAGGACTCGAACCTGGACATTCCCCGGAGGAAAAGCGGGAGCTCTATCCATTGAGCTACGGGCGCATGTAGTAGGGGTGGCGGGCCGGGGTCTCTGTCCAAGGGGAATCCCGGCCCGCTCGCTCATCTCACGGACATCGCCTCCCCTCGTGGGGACAGGGGCAAAAAAGAGGGGAGCCAACGTGGCTCCCCCAAAGATCGGTCATGCGGCGCGATTCCGCGCAGGCCACGGGTTCCGTCTCGCGATAGACGGATGTCCTCCAAAGCTGGATGTGCGAAGCGGCTTTCATTTGAACTTGCCTGCGAGCGGGTGTCTACGCCTTTCGCAGTCGGTCCCGGCGAACCGGGGTCGGCTGTCTGTTATTTGGGGATCATTAAGTCCCGGCCACGCTAGACAATCGATCGGATGCCCAGAACGACAAAGGGCCGCCGAAAGCCGAGGCGACCCTTCATCAAGTTGCTCGTAGAGGCAGCAACCGGCGTAGACAAGGCGCAGATTCGCACCGCCATCGGACGCTAAATGTGTCCACACGGCTACAGCGCTGCTGGAAGATGTTCCACCGACTTATTTGGCTTGTTAGAGCCCAATTCCGCGATGCGTAGCCCGGCGACCGAGATCGTGTGCCACAGCGAAAACGGTCCCAGAGCGCTTAAGCCCGCGTGGTGCTACACGCAGCCCAGGGTCAAAGCGCTGCAAAGCGCTGCCAACGCGCGTTAGATCGAATCTTGGGATGAACTGAACCGACAACTGCGGGGACGTTCTCAAGCAAACTGCTTGGGGTAGAACCACTCTGCCAGCGAGGTATCGCCGATGCACCCGACTTCCCGATCCCGCATTACGACCGGGCTAGCGAGTTTCGCTAGTCCCTCCTAGAGCGGGCCGGGTTGATCGGCCACGTCGAGGCCCGCAGCGCTCCCCGGCGCCTGTGGTTCTTGAGCGAGCGCGGCGCCGATCTTCTCGTCGGTGCCGGCGAGGTGCAGGAGCGCCCCAAGCTGCTCGGCCCAAGGGAGACGGCGGGGCCGCTGCGCGCCCATACCTTCGCCGTCAACGAGGTCGGGATCAGCTTCCTCGAAGCGGCGCGGAAGCGCGGCGACGAATTCGGCCCGCTCTCCTGGCGCCACGAGATCGCTCACCCGATGAGCCGCGGGCGCGGACGTTCGAGGCGCACGCTCTTCGCGGACGCCGTTCTCACCTACCTCCGACTCGAGGAGAAGCACATCGCGATCGAGCAGCGTCTTGTCGAGCTCGACCGCGCCACCCTCTCGGTCGACCGGCTCGTCTCCGAGCTGGCCCGCTACGCCCACCTATACCGTGCCGCCGACAAAAGAGGCGAGCCGCTGTGGCGCTCCCGCTATGCCGTCTTCCCGCGAATCATCTGCGTGCTGGCCGGCGCCTCGCGCAAGGCCCTCGTCCGACGGCGCGAAGTGGCGCTGCTCCTGCTCGACAGCGATCCATACCTCTCCAATGCCCCTGCGGTCGAGATCTCCTTCTGCCTGCTCGATGAGCTGAAGCGGCGCGGTCCCTTCGATCCGATCTTTCGCTCGGTCGGCGAGTCGAGGCGGGCGGTCGATTGGCTTGGGGAGGGCGGAGACGATGCTGATCCGGTCAGGGGCGAGGAGGCGGCGCGGTGACGCCCGAGCCCGGCGACCTGACTCCCTCGCTCTCGGTCAAGGGCCGGGTGCGGGAGATCGCGGCGGCAGAGTCGCGGGCGCTGCGCGACCGCCAGATCGCCGCCGTCGGTCGCCTGCTGCGGCGGGCGGCGTTGATCTCAAAGCACGGCGACGCGCCACCCAGGACACGATCCTCTCCCTCGGCTTCGCGCCCTCGGAAACGGAAGCGATAGCGGTATGTCCATGAGCTATACTGAGCCAATGGCGAAAGCGGCGAAGGTGATGGTCTCGATTCCCGACGAATTGTTGGAGCGGATCGACCGCGAGGCCGACGAGCGCGGCACGAGCCGCAGCGGCTTCCTTCAGGAGGCGGCCCGGCGAGAGCTGGGCTGGCCCGACCCCGCCCGGATCGACGCCGCCCTCGATCGCGGCCGTGCCGCCCTTGCCGGGGCCGGGAGCTTCGAGGCGGTCGAGCTGATCCGCACCGAGCGGGAGGCGCGCGATGCCCGTGATCGACGTCGTTAGCGATGCCAACCTCGCCCTCAAGTGGTTCCACGCCGAGGGCGAGGAGGAGGTAGAGGAGTCCCGCGCCCTGCTCGACGCGCACAGGGCGCGAACCGTCGCCCTCAGCGTGCTCGACCTGACGGCCTATGAGGTCGGCAACGCGCTCATGCGCGGCCGTGCCGCCGCCGGCCCCGATCAGGTCGCCACGGTGCTCGAAGCGCTCGCCGAGGTTTGCCCGGCGCTTCGGCCCGATCCGAGCGACCTTCGCCGCGCGACCGAGCTGGCTGCCGAGCACGACCTGACCCTCTACGACGCTGCCTACGCGGCGGTGGCCGAGAACCGCGAGGCGACACTGGCGACGCTCGACCGAGCGCTTCTCGACGCCGGCCTCGGCACCCGGCCGAGCGAGCTTGCGACGAGGCTTGCGGACGAGACGAACGGAGGTGGTTCCCGATAAGGGTCGCCTTCTACGGCCGCGTCTCCACCGACGACGCGCAGGACCCCTCGCTCTCGATCCCGCGCCAGCTTCGGAAATGCAACGAGGCGTTGGCTCCGATCGGAGAGAAGGTCGGCCCGACCTATTGGGAAGTCGACAGCGGGCGCAAGGATCTGGAGGACCGAGGCCAGTGCGACTGGCGCGCCGAGGTCGCCGTCCCCTGCGTCGGGGACATGCACAAGCTGCTGGCCGACGCCGAAGCCGCCGCCTTCGACGCGGTGATAGTCGAATCGATCGATCGCGTCTCGCGCATGACCTTCGACGGCACGCGGGTCGAACGCGAGCTGGAGAAGCGCGACATCCCCCTGCTCGCGGCCGATGAGCCGCTGAACTCAAGCGCCACCGCGATCCTCACCAGGCGGGTCAAGCAAGGCGTCGCCGAGTGGTACGTGCGCGATCTGATCGAGCGCAGCCGCGCCGGCATGGAAGAGTCGGTGCGCCAGGGTTGGCACACCGGAGGCCCCGCCCCCTACGGCTACCTGCTGGAGCCCCACCCCCACCCCAATCAGCAGAAGGCGCGCGAAGGGCGAAAGAAGCACCGGCTCATCGTCGACACGGTGCGCGGGCCGATCGCCTTGCTGATCTTCACTTGGTACGTCGAGGACGAAATGGGGCTCGGCGCGATCTGCGAGCGCCTGAACTCCGACCTCGACCGCTACCCGCCGCCCAAGCGCAACCGCAAGGACGAGAACGGCCTGCCGCAGACCTGGAGCAAGTCACAGCTCCACTCGCTGCTGCGCAATCCCAAGTACACCGGCTACAACGTCTGGGGGCGCCACGACAAACGGCGCGGCCGCCCGGTCAAACGCCCCCGCGACCAGTGGGTATGGAGCGCGGAGCCCACGCACGAGGCGATTGTCAGCCGCGAGCTGTTCGATGCCGTCGAGGAGCGCGCCCAGCAGCGCAACGCCCCGGCGAACGGGCATCGGCCGAAGGCATACCCACAGCGGCAGGGCAAGCGTGCCGGCCGCCTCTACGTAATGCGCGGGCGGGTCTACTGCGGGCTCTGCGGGCGGCGCATGGAGGGCAGCTGCCAACGCGACGAGCACTGGATGCGCTGTCAGTACGTGAGCCGGCGCGGGGTGGCCGCAGCCGATCTATCCGACCACCCGCGCGTGCTCGGGATCAAGGAGTCCGTTCTTATCGACGCCGTGCGCGGCTTCATGGGCGAGCGGCTGTTCGGACCCGAGCGCCTGACTCTCCTGCGTGAGGAGCTTCTTGACGCTGCGACTGAGGGTGCTTGGCAGGAGCGCGACTCCGAGCTCGCCCGCCTGCACGCCGAGGACAAGGAGGTACAGCAAGCGCTCTATCGCCAATCGCTGCGCCTGGAGGAGCATGACGATCCTGAGCATCCGGTGGTCAAGCTGGCCACTCAGCGAATCGAAGAGCTAAGCGGGAAGGCAAAGGCGATCACAGCGCAGATCGCCGAGCTGGGAGCGAGCCAGCGTGAGGAGCCGCGCCGCGAGGACATCGAAGCGATCCTCACCGAAGTGCCCGACCTGCGCGACGTGTTGGCGCAGGCCGAGGGCGAGGAGCTGGTCGAGCTGCTTGACGCCTTCGACGTGCAGGTGACGTACGACAAGCCAAACCGGACCTTGGAGGTGAGTGCGCTGCTCGGCAGCGACTTCGTTTCCAGCCCCGATGCGAAGCGACCGCCTGGTGGGCGGTCGCAGGATTCGTCCATAGCGGGGGAACGACCCGGTCTTAGAAGGGCGCCTCCGGTGCCTCTCGAATCGGTCGTGAAAACCACTGCTGAAGCCAAAAAACCGCATCGAAGATAACTGGCCAAAAACCGGCGCTCGAAAAGAGGCCTTGATCTGGGCAGCATGGCGGGCTACGTTCGCCGGCCGCAAGACATAAACGGCCCCGGCGGCGCGCTAAACGCCCCGGGGCCCGGCACCGAAGAAGCAACCTTCGATGCGCGACCGATTCTCCCAGAGCACCGCGTGCTCTTGGGGATGCTGGCTCCTCAATCCGAGGCGGCTCTTCGGTGCCCTACCGAGAGGAGGGCACCATGCCCCGCAGCACCATCACCATCGACCGCAACCAGCGCGACGGGCTCTACGAACTGGTCCGCAACCACCTCGGCAGCGTCGGCGACCTCTGGGACGCCCTGGAGCGTGACAAGGACTTCGTCACAGCCGAGCGGCTCGGCTTGGAGTTCGGCGAAGACTTCCGGCTGCTGGAGGACATCGGCTGGAGTGAGGAGGACGGCCGGGAGGAGGTCGAGCTGACCATGCGGGCCCATGACCTGATGGAAACGCTCAAGCGACTCCAGGGCGAAGCCGGCCTGATCCTCACCGGGGTCGAGGGAGGTAGCGAGGACGCCGAGACGAACAAGCGGTTCCGCCGCGGCTATGAGACGTGCGAGAGCGTGCTGGCCGGGCTCGACGGCTCCCCCGGAGGCCGGTAGCCATGTGCGGACATCGAGCGGGGCGGCGCCGGTTGCGCTTTCCCGAGGCGACGCCGCCCGGCCTCAACCACTCGATCGTGACCGGGACCCTGATCGACGACCCGCGCTTGGCGCGAAGCCCGACTGACGAGTCGATCGTCCTGCTCGAGGTCGAGTTCCCGGTGGCCGATCCCGAGCAGCCGCAACTGCTGTGGACCTGGGCGAGCTGCCAGATCGAAGTTCCGGACGCGCTCGCCGATCGGCATGAGATCCGCAAGCTGCGGCGCGGCGACTCGATCCTCGCCGCCGGCCAGCTCAGCAACCGCTGGACGGCCGAACCCGGATACACCGGCAAGCGCGATGCGATCGTCGCGGCCCTCGTCCACGCCGGCCTGCCGGCGGACGCCGAGGAGCTGATCGTCCCGGGAGACGAGCCGTGAGCCCGCGCGCACCGGCGCTGGCGCCGCCGACCGAGGAGCTGAAGGCGCGCTTCGGGCGCAACCTGACCCGCTGTCGCGAGCGAGCCGACGTCTCCCAGGAAGAGCTGGGCTTCCGCGCCTCGCTGCACCGCACCGAGATCAGCCTGCTTGAGCGCGGCGAGCGGATGCCACGTGTCGATACCGCCGTGCGGATCGCCGGCAGCCTCGGCGTACCGCTCGACGAACTCGCGCTCGGCCTGGAGTGGAAGCCCGGCTACACGATCGTCGTGCCCGGCGAGTGGGACGTGGTCGAGCGGCCGGGATCGGATAACGGCGACCAGCCAGCAGACGATCCCGATGGCTGAACCGGCCGCCGCGTTCAGCTTCAAGGCCAAGGCGCGCTTCGCGGACAACCTCTACCGCGCCCGCGAGCGCGCCGGCCTCTCGCAGAAGGACGCGGCGGCCCGCGCCGCCCTCACCCCCGCCCGCCTCGACAAGATCGAGGGCGGCGAGGCGATCCCCCGCTTCGACATCCTGATCCGGCTCTCCGGCGCCTACTCGATGTCGGTCGGAGAGCTGGTCGATGGCGTCACCTGGAAGCCGGGCTGGGTCGAGGATTCCGGTCCGGCCGAGTACCTCGTCTCCGACGAGTAGCTCAACGCTGCTGCATTCTCGCGCAAAAGCGCGAGAATATGCGGCCATGCAACAGGACACGGTGCTCAACACGAACGGTTGGATTCCAGATCAACGCGAGCTTGACCGAGGTGCCAACTCCGCTGTCTTCCTAGCCCGCCGAGATGGGGAGATTGCGGTCCTCAAGGTCTGCTCCGCTCGGCGGCCCGAGTCTGAGCGTTACAAGCGATTCGTAGCCGAGATACAGGCGCTCGAAGAGCTCTCTGACGAGCCGGGCGTAATGCGAGTCCTCGATTCGGAAGTTCCAACTCCCGGGAAGGGACTGTTTCCGTGGTACGTCATGCCGCAGGGCGTTCCACTCAGCAAACTTCGCTCAGAGGCACCGCTCGACGAGATAATTCCGGGCCTCGCGTCTATTGCAGAGACGCTTCAGGCTATGCATGATCGTGATTATTCACATCGAGACGTAAAGCCATCAAATCTCTTCGCCATGGAGGACGGAACGTATGTCGTCGGCGACTTCGGCTTGGTTGGGGTACCCGAAGAGATCCGTAAGTCATTGACGCGCGAGGGAGGCTCGCTAGGCCCAGCGAACTTCATGGCCCCCGAGATGCTTGAGTACGTTCCGGGCACGGATGCTCGCCCAGCCGACGTCTATTCACTCGCCAAGAGCATTTGGGCCTTGGCGGCGAAACGCCGCTTTCCGCTGCCAGGCCACCAGCGTTCTGATGCTCGGGAGTCCCTGGCCGCGCTCTTGGGTGAGGATCGAGCCAACGACCTTGATCGGCTTATCCAGGCGGCCACGGAGCACGACCCGAGCCGTCGCCCAACGATGGCCGAGACGGCGACCGCGCTGGAAGCGTGGGTCGAGACCCACGCGGGCGAGCGGAATGACGAAGAGGGAGATGAACTGGCCGCTGCCATTGCGGGAGCGCGGGCTCGTCTATCCAATCATCTGAGCGAGGCGGAGTCTGCTGCGACTGACCTGGAGCATGCACAGGGGGCGTTCGACCAACTCATCGACACGATGAACCCCAACTTCATCGCTCTCTCGCGGGTTGGCGGAAGCAACGACACCGTTAGCGAAGATCAAATGCTCGACGCGACGCTTGGTCATCCCTTCCTTGAAGAGCTGGGCAGACCTCTGATTGTCTGGCGCAACCAGGTTTTCGTCTACACGCAGCTAGGCGACACGCACGACGGGGTCCGTTTGGCGATTGCTTGCGCCACTGCCCTATATGAAGGTCAGGAGATGGCCTCCGCTGTCGGGATTCTCGTCTATGAGGTACCGCCCACGCTTGGATCGGACGGTTTCGCCTGGCACGACAGCTTTGAAGCTCCGGTCGGCACGCTGATGGTGAGCCAGGAAACGCAGCGCTTGGCGCAACGAGCAAGAGAGCAGATGCCCGCCGCAATCACGAGCTTTTCCGACCTTGCTCAGCGACTCTGATAAATCCGCAGCCTTAGCGAGCTGCGATGGTCTGATTGCACAGAGCGTGCATCAAGAGTTCTTGATCGGCTGCGGCGAGGTGAGCATCATGTCGCCCCAAAAGTCAGGGGGGTAGCGATACCGGCCATCGAACTCGACCTCGATTGCATAGGCCCGGGAGTCGATGTCGCGAGCAACCACGGCGAGCTCGATCCGGTAGTGGTGGTTCTCGAACACCTGGTCACTGACCGCGCTCCCGGACTTCGCGGAGGCGCCGTCCTGCCTAACGCAGAGAACCCCGGTTGTTGTCAGTTCTGCCTCAGGCGAGGCCACCGTGAAGCCGCCTCCATCGTCACTTATGGTTGGGGCCGGAAACATCAGCAGATCGACGTGCCGTGACACCCCCGGGGGGATCTGGACTCGCGGATCTCGCGTGGCACTCCACCGCAACGGGTAGATATCCAGCGGCGGTTGCCAGGCCTCTTCCTCAACCCCAAGCGCGTAGAACGCGGTGAGGAGCACCTCAACGTCCTCCGCGGAGCGGCGCCCTTTCTCATTTCTAACCCTCAGGCGGAGCCAGTGAGCCGGCGCCTGTCCCTGCTGCCAAAACAAGTCCCGATTGCTCTCGGTCCACATGGGATCCAGGTGCAGTGTGAGGCGTGGACGCAACCTCCATTCCCGCCAGGTGTCGCGATAGAGGGCGAGCAAGACCGCCGAAAGCGTGCCCAAGGCGGCGGCGACCGCCGCACCGGCCACAATCCACTCGCGCGTCCCATTAACCTCGGTCATCCAGCCCGGATCGTGTCGTTCCAGGCGGACATTACGTACGAAGCGCCTCTCTCCGTCGGATCACTACCGATCTGAGCCCGCTTCGCGTCTATGCCGAGGATCAAGATCCTCTGGCCCAGCAAGCCGATCCTGCGCGCTGCTACGGTCCTCACCGTCGTGCGATAGCGCGGCTTCGACAATTCCCCCGGGCCGAACGGCCCAGAGAGAAGGTGGAGCATGTCTGTGCCAACGTTTGGCTGGCGTACGTTGAAGGCTGCGGGTGAGAAGGCGGGAAGCCGACTTATGCCCGACGGTGAGGACGAGACGCGAACGTTCCAGGTTCGTGAGGGCTATTCCGGCTGGAAGAAGGGTCTCTCGTTCATCCGGGTCTGGCGAGAGGGCCAGGGTTACACGATGATCGTCTTGAACGACAGGGACGACATCGTGGCGATGGCCACCGGTCAGAAGAACGCGCAGGTCTGGACGAATGCCTTCAACGCGCTGCGGAACAAGGGTTACGAGGTCAGCGAGTAGTAGCGCGGAGTGGCGACCCGGCGCTGCTGTCGGGTCGCCACTCCAGAATTCCGATTCGCACGGGTGACTTATAGAATCTTGCCGTCTAGGGCGATCTCAGGGACCATCTGGTGTCGGTCGAGGGCGTAGTCGATACGTGCAGTGAGGTCAAAGTCCATCGGGCTTTTGACAAATGCAGGTCGAACGCTGAGCCACTCGCCAGGGAGCGCGAGTTGATCTCCGTCATATTGTGGCGAGAAGTTAGTCACGTACAACCCGTTGTACGACCCTGGCACCTCTGCCGTTGGCGTGGGGAAACGATCCATCCAAGCCTTGATCCCCTTTTCCCAGTCGCGCTCGAAGCCCCCGGCCTCTGGGTCAGTCGGGACATTGATGTCGATGAAGATGAAGTAAGGGAGGGCGTTGGTGTTCTTTTCTAGCGCCTTGGTAAAAAGTCGCCTTACCATTCGAGCATCACCCCGCAGCGGATCGTCCTCATCGAAGTCGCCTTCTTGATTGATAACTCCGCTGCGGTGGCGACTCTTTGCCTCCACCGCGAATTCTTGACCGGAAGGCCGGTGAGTGGCGATGAACTCGGGGTGCTTTTCGTCACGAAGCTCATCGTCGTCGAGGAAATGAATCTCGCAATCCAACCTCGCTATCAAGGCAGCCACGGCGACCTCATATCGAGCGCCTTGGAATGCGGCCGGGTTTCGGAGGCGGGAGATCAAGGCTTCTGGCGGGTCGGCGGCGGTGGCGTGAATAAGAGACGCGACATCCCAGGCGATGCCTCGCAGATATTGCGCCCAGCCGTTGGGCAGTGCCGACCAGAGTCCCTCAGCGTTCGGCTCATGCGTTTCGCTCAGCCCAGTCGTCCACGCCCGGTACTCGGTGAAGCAGCGGTATAGGAAATGCTCCGCGTCCGGCCCGGCAGCCTCCTGGGCCGCCCGCCAGTCCTCCCCGAGCGTTTCACGGAGGAGTTGGAGAAGGAACTCATGGAACGTCTGGTTCGGAGGGCAGTCGGTGTAAACACGGTTGCCAATCGACCAGACCTTTCGGTCGTTCCACTCGATCGGAGAGACGAAGCTGATTTGAACCCCATAGTCCCTCGCGAGCTGATCGCGGACACCTTGCTGTCGAGCCTCCACTTTCTGGCGAAGAGCTTGTATCTCGGGGTGGGCTTCCTCTGTCTTGCTGAGCTTTCGAACCACCGTCGCTCGCTGACGGGCCTCCGATTCGGCATCCTGGTCAGTTTTTTCGCAGCAGCGCTTGTACTTCTTGCCACTGCCGCAGTGGCAAGAATCGTTACGACCGGGCCGCTTTTTCGCGACGTGCGTGCGCACGACACGAGTCTAGGCAGCGATCCCGTCGAGCCGATTGAGCAAGAGAGCCCGGGCTTGACGGGCCGCTCTGGTCCACCGTCCGCCAGAAGCTCGGGTCCTCCGTCGCACCGGGATCAAAGCGCGTGTCGCCGGACTGAGACGTCCATTCAGTCGCGAGAACGGAGTCGAGTCGGCGAGGACTTGATCAACTCTCCGGTCGCAAGCGTTACCCAGCCCGTGATTGGCTCGAATACATCGAATCCTGCCTGTTCGGCCTCGGCGACCGGGATGAATGCGGTTGCGGAATCGAATGGCTCAATCAGACCTGGAAGCGTTGCGAAGTTCACCGGCAATCGCTGATAGGTGTCGCCGCTCCCGTCTTGGAGGTCAAGGCCAACGCTGTTGACTCGAATGACGTGCTCACCGCGATTGCGGGCCTCAATCGAGATCATGTGAACGGCTTCGGCCACCGGCGCCGCAATGCCGTAGCGGACACGCACGTCCACATGGGCACGACGCCGATGCTGCCAAGCGTAGATCTGCCAGGCGAGGCCACCGGTCGCAACGATTGCGGCGTAGCCGGCGATGATCGGCGTTGCGTCCATCGGTCCCATGGTTGCGCGACAGCCGGATGATCCGTGCTGTAGGCGCAGAGGGAGTGGCATCTGAGCAGGCGCCGATAGCCATCGGCGAATTCGTGGGACAGATCCCCCTCCGTCTTCGACTGAAGGGCATGAGGCCAGAAGCCGCCACGCATGAAATCAAATTTTTGCCGGAAAACGCCGCCTCGTACGACGGATAGGTATGAGGCAAAAAATCGAAGGCGATTTGCAAATTGGGCTGTCCATTTTCCGGGCTCGGTCCCCTGTTGTTGTAGATGCGGAATTTGTGGCGCAAAACCACGCCTCGTTCGACAAAGGGGTATGAGGCAAGCAGCCGGACAGTCGTTGCGGCGAATGTCGGATTCGTCACACAAGGGGGTCCACTTTCGCTGCTCGCTCCCCTTTATAGGTGTGACCCCTTTTTGCGGAATCCAATCCGAGCACCGCGACCGGTCGCCTGGCGGTTCGACCGCCGGGCCGACCGTCAGCTCGCCCGTCAGCTCGCGCGGACGCTGCCGCGAAAGCGCCAGATTCCCCAGCGCAGAGCCGATTGCGGGACCCGCGCTTTGCCGACATATCTACGTGACCCAGGGGTCGGTGCATGATGGGTAAGGACCGCTCCGACCCACGGCCGATGCTGGCGCTCGCCGCCGTGCTCGCCGCCGCCGCCATCTGGCGCGCCGTGTCCGCCATCCGCGTCGATCAGCTCCTCGCCTCCGCGGCGTCGCTCGCGCCCTTCGCTCTCGGCGCCCTCGCTATCGCCACCGCGCTGGCTACACAGCGCTTCCTCGCCACGCGCCGCACGCTGACGACGCGAACCGCTGCGGCGGTCGTGCCGGCCGACGAGTTCGACGCCAAGCCCGAGGCGGTCCTGCGCGTCGCCGCCGAGCTGGCGCGGGCCGATCGCAGCGTGCGCGGCTGGTTCGATCGCCGCGCCTGCGCGCTGCGGGTGCGGCTGACCAACGACAGCGAGGGCCGTCTCGTCTACCTGCTCGAAGTGCCCGCTCGCTCGCGCCAACTCCTGCGCAACGCGCTGCGCGGCTATGAGGGAATCGAGCTGCGCGAGGCGGCCGAGGTCGTACCCGAGACCGACCGGCCCGGCGAGGTCACGCTGCGCACCGAGCTGACTCTTGCCCGCCCCAGCGTCGAACCCCTGGCCCGGCTCGACAACGAACCCGACCCGCTCCAGCCCTTCGCCGCGGCAATGGCCTCGCTTCGCCCGCAGGACGGCGAGCGCTCGACGGTCTGCTTCGACCTGCTGCCAGCGGCGGGACGGCGGCGCACCCGGCTGCGCCGCCGCTTGAAGCGGCAGGCGCGGCGGGCGCATGGCGAACGGCGCAGCTTGATGGAGGTGCTCGACGGCGAGCGCCGCCGCGACACCGCCGACCCCGCCGAGCTGATCGACCGCCGCCTGGTCGGCCAGGCTCTCGATGCGAAGCTGCGCGACGCCGGCCCGCTCTTCGAGGCGCAGATCCTGCTCTGCTGTGAGGCCGCCGAGCGCCCGCGCGCGAAGCTCGCGATGCAGGGCCTGCTCGCCGCCTTCGAGCCCCTCGCCGCGCAGAACTGGCTGCGCCCGGCCGGGCTGGGGATCGGCGACGCTGTGTTCTTCGGCTCGGACTTCCCGACACGCAGGCGGGGCTTCGACCGCCGCCTCTCCTCGGGCCGCTTCCGGCCGGCGCGGCGCAACATCCTCACCGCCCGCGAGGTGGCGGGCTTCCTCAAGCCGCCGACCATCCACTGCATCGGCGAGAACGTGCTGCGCTCCGGCACCCTCCTGCCGGCGCCGCCGAAGCTGCCGACCTTCGAGAAGACCAAGGACGATCTGATCCCGCTGGGCCGGATCGCCGGGGAGGGCGGCGAGCGGGTCGTCGGGGTCCGCACCGCCGACACCTTCTTCTCCTACGTCGCCGGGCGCAGCCGCTACGGCAAGACCGAGACCGCCATCGCCCAGTTCGTCCACCTGGTCCGCTCAGGCCACGGCGGACTCTTCCTCGACCCTCACGCCGACGCACTGGAGCGGATCAGGCCCTATCTGGGCGATCCCGACATCGCCCGGCGGGTGGTCGAGATCGACCTCAGCTCGGCGCGGCCGGAGAGCCTGCCCGGCTGGAACCTCTTCGAGCTGAGCGGCGACGAGAGGACCGCGGCCGAGTCACGGGTCGAGGCGATCGTCGACGCCTTCGCCTCGACCCTGCAATGGGGCGAGCAGAGCACCCGAGCGATCAACCTGACCACGCAGGCCGCGGGGGCGCTGGCGAAGATCGCGCCGGTCCTGCCGCCCGAGCTGGCGCCGACGATCTTCCAGCTCCCCACCCTGCTCTCCAACGAGCGCTGGCGCGCCGCTGTCCTCCCCTTCGTGCCGAGGGCCTCGCAGGCGTTCTGGATCGACCGCTTCCCGCTGCTCGCCCAGGAGGCGATCACGCCGCTCACCAACTTGGTCGACCGGCTGCGTCACTCGACGCCGATCAGCGCCTTGCTCGGGCAGAGCCAGAGCACCTACCGGGTACGCGAGGCGATGGACGCCGGGCAGATCGTCCTCGCCTGCCCCGGCGCGGGCGGCACCCGCGAGCGCCTGCTCGCCAACCTGCTCCTCTTCGACCTCTTGCACGCCGCCCGCACCAGGTCCGAGCTCGCCCCCGCCCGGCGTCGCCCCTTCTGGGTCTTCCTCGACGAGGTGCAGAGCTATGACGGCGCGGCCTCGGGCAACCTCGCCGCCCTGCTGGAGCAGAGCGCCAAGTTCGGGCTCCGCGCCGTCGTCCTCAACCAGAACCCCGAGCGGCTGAACCCGCAGACGCTGAACGCGCTCACGACCAACCGCTCGCACCTGCTCGCCAGCGCGCTGAACTCCCACGCCGCCGCCCTGCTCACCAAGGAGTGGGCGGGCCAGCCCGACCCGGCCGCGCTGACCAAGCTCGGCCGCTACCGCTTCGTCGCCCAGGTCACTCACCGCGGCGAGTTGAGCAAGCCCTTCGCCCTCGGCGGGATCAGGGTCGAGGACATTCTCGGAGCGCCGGCCGCCCACGGCAAGGCACCGGCAGGCGACTCCGCGGCCCGGATGCAGGTCGGCGAGGTGATCGCCCACCTCGAAACGCTCGACGAGCGCATCCTCGCCAAGCTCGAGGAGCTGCGGCGCAAACCGGGCGCCGCCGAGGGACCGGCCCCGGCAGGCGAGGACGGCGCGGCCCGCCCGGCTCCACTTTGGGCGCCGACCGAGGAGGGCGCGTGACCGACCTCGCCACCCTCCGATCGGCGTGCTCTCAGACGGGAATCGAGGTGGTTGCCTCGCTCGCCCAGCACCGCATCCTTTCCACCACCCAGGTGCGGGCCATCCACCTCCCAGATCGCAGCCACCGCTGGGCGCAGAAGCTCCTGGCCCGGCTCGCCGAGGCGGGGCTTGCCGGCCACATCGACGCGCCCCACGGCACGCCGCGCCGCCTCTGGCACGTCACCGAGCACGGCGCTCGGCTGGCGCGGGAGGCCGGAGTCTTGGACGGCGAGCCGCGCCTGATCGACGCCGAGGACACGGCCGGGGCGCTGCAAGCCCACACGCTCGCGGTCAACGACTCGGCGATCTGCTTCCTCTCCTCCGCGCGCGAGCGGGGCGACGAATTCGGTCCGTTCGCCTGGCGCCAGGAGGTCTCCCACCCGCTCAACTACGGGCGCGGTCGGCGACGGCGGGCGCTGATCTCCGATGCCGTCTTCACCTACCTGCGCCTCGACGGCAACGGCGTCGCGATCGAGCAGCGCTTCCTGGAGCTCGACCGCGCCACCCTCTCGGTCGACCGGCTCGCCGCCGAGCTGGTCCGCTATGCCGAGCTGTACCGGCTGGCCGATGGAGACGGCGAGCCGCTGTGGCGCTTGCGCTATCCGGTGTTCCCGCCGGTCCATTGCGTCCTCACCAGGGGAAGCCGGGCCGTGCTGGAGCGCCGCCGCTCGACCGCCATCGCCCTGCTGCGAAGCGACCCCCAGCTCGCCCGCGCACCGGAGGTGGCGATCTCCTTCTGCCTCTTCGAGGATCTGCAGGCAGAAGGCCCCTTCGCCCCGATCTTCCGCGACTTCCGCAACCCCGAGCGGCCGATCGACTGGCTGGGAGGCTGATCTTGCTGCTCTGCTTCATAGAGCAGATCTGCTCTCGATTGTGGAGCACGGCTTGAGATCCGACCGCAGTAGAGGCGTCGGGGACGGGCGTGCCGAACGGCGGCCCAGCCATGATCGGCGGGCCGCAACCCCGGCCGGCAACCTGAAGGCCCACATGTCGATCGAGCAGGCGCCGCCCGGATCGGCCCTGGACGACCAGCTCCGGCGCGAGCAGGCCAAAGCGGTCTTCGACCTGCTCTCGGCCTATCAGCGGGCTAAAGCCGACAGAAAAGGGCAGGAATGTACCCGCTAATATCCATGATATGTCTGACGTGGATCACGATGGTCTCTACTACCAGGCAGAGGCCCAGGCCGGATACTTCACCGCCACCCAGGCAGTGGCCGCTGGAATGGACCGCAGCACGCTGAGTCATCACGCCCGGCCTGGAGGGCGGTACCTGCGCGTGCGGCAGGGGCTCTACCGGCTGCGTCATTTTCCGCCCAGCCCTTACGAGCACATGATGGTCGCCTGGCTTCCGCTGCGAGACGCGGGAGCGGTCCTCTCGCACGAGAGCGCGCTCGAACTCCACGAGCTCTCGGACGTGATTCCCAACGCGGTTCACCTCTCGCTGCCGCGCTCAGAGCGAGGGCAGCGCCGCCGCCCCGGCGTTCGCCTGCACACGCTGAACGCGCCGCCGACGAAACGGGAGGTCTGCGGGATCGCCGGCCTGCCGGTGACGCGGCCGGAGCGCACGATCGTCGATTCGCTCGCCACCGGCACCCAGCCCGAGCAGATTCAGATGGCGGTCCGCCAAGCCCTGGAGCGCGGGCTCACCACGCCGCGGCGATTGCGCACGGCTGCATCGCGCAGCTCGGTGCGGGTTGCCAAGTTCATCGAGCGCAGCCTGGAGGAAGCGAATTGAGCCTTCCAGCGTCCGCTATCTCAAAGCTCAGCCGGCGTGACGACGAAGCCCAGCCGATCCGCGCCTCGACGCAACCTGCCGTCTACGGTCACAAGGCGGCAATCGTTGGCTCTCGCCAGCGCAACGTACTCGGCGTCGTAGGTCTTCGCCCAGCCGAATTCCTCGGCGACCTCCCACGCCGCCGTGGTCAGGCCATCCGGGCGCTGCTCGCCGATCGACAGCTTCCCCGCCAGAAAGCGCTGCAACGCCAGCTCGGCGAGAGCATTGGAGATATCGCCGCGAAAAGCCATCTCGTGGAGAACAGAGGGCACCTCGCTCCAGAGCAGCGGCGGCGCGATGAGCTGGCCTCCATCGTCAAGGCCGGCGCTCGCCTGCTCGCCGACCCTGTCAAGCGACAGCTCGACCGCCAGGCTCGCGTCTACGACCAGCACGCTCAGTGGGACTCGCGAGAGCGCCGCACGGCGGCTGCGACGTTGGGCATCGGCTCGCCGGTCAGCGTCTCGCCCCAGCCTGCTGGGAGCGGAGCCATCTCCGGTTCATCGGCTAGCTCGTCGGGGACGACGATCCGCGCACGCGCCGCCTTGGCCTCGTCGAGGTCGAGCACCTCTCGCAGCAACTTCTCCTTCGCGGTCATGGCTCAAGCGTACCGGCCGCGCCTGCGTATTCCCGTCGAAAGGAGCATCTGATGCGCAAGTTCGCCTGGTATGGCCGCCTATCGACCAAGGACAAGCAGGACCCGACGATCTCCTTTCCTTCGCAGCGCAATGAGTGCGCGGAGAAAGCAGAGGAGCTGGGCGGGCGGATCGTCTGCGACTTCACCGACCAGGAGGCGGGTCGGCGCGACGATCGGGTCGGCTGGAGCGAGCTGATCCGCGAGGCGAAGGAGCCCGACGCGCGGCGCTTCGACGCGGTGATCGTCTACTCGACCTCGCGGCTCAGCCGCGAGCTGTTCCACGCACTCGCCTATGAGCGGGAGCTGGGCCGGGCCGGCGTCGAGGTCTTCTACGCCCGCAGCGCGGGCGATCAGACCAGCCCCGAGGGAAGGCTGATTCGCCACATGTTCCAGGCGCTCGACCAGTTCGAGGTCGAGAAGCTGGGCCGGGAGGTCCGCCGCGGGCAGACCGAGAACACCCGCCAGGGCTACCGCAACGGTGGCCGCGCGCCCTTCGGCTACCGACTGCGACACGAGCCCCATCCCGACCCAGCCCGCGCCCGCGCCGGGGACAAGAAGTCCCGGCTCGTCGCCGACCACGAGCAGGCACCCGTGATCGCAGAGATGTTCGCGCTCTTCCTCGCCGGCTCGGGCTACAAGGAGATCGCCGACCACCTCAACCGGCCGGGCGGCCCTCCTCCGCCCCGCCACGTCGATTCAAAGCGCAACACCGCGGGCAAGTGGTCCAAGAGCACGATCCGCTCGATCCTCGAGAACCACGTCTACACCGGGCGCCTTTACTGGAACCGGCTCGACTTCCGCGCCGTCAAGCAGGGCGAGGGACCGCTGGTCCGGCGCAGCCCCGAGGACTGGATCGAGGCCGAGCAGCGCCACGAGGCGCTCGTCTCCGAGGAGGACTTCGAGCGGGTGCAGACGGAGATGAAGGCGCGCAGCGCCGGCCAGGGCGGCAACCGTCGCCGCTACAAGCAAAAGCGCTTCTACCAACTGCGCGGCATCGTCCATTGCGCCACCGGCCACAACCCGCTGCGGATGCAGGGCAAGCACCGCAAGACCAGCACCTATTACACCTGCGGCTACCGGCGCTCCTACGGTGACACCGCCGCCGAGGCGACCGGCCACGGAAAGTGGCAGTACGTCCGAGAGGACAGCCTGCTCAGCCTGATCGACGCCTTCTTCGCGACGCGCGTCTTCGGCCCCGATCGCCTCGCCCACTTCCGTAAGCAGAGCTCCACCCTGGCGGCGGAACAGGAGAGCAAAGACGGCGCCGAGCGGACCCGCGCGGGGCGGCGGCTCAGCGAGGTCGACCAGCGGATCGAGCGCCAGCTCGGCGCGATCGAGGCCGGCGTCGATCCAGCCCTCGTCGGCGAGCGAATCCGCGAGCTGAAAGCCGAGCGCCAGGAGGTCGAGGCGGCGATCGCCCAGCTCGATCTGGAGCAGCGAAACGGCGAAGGGTTCGATGTCGAGGAGGCGGCCGCGATCCTCGACTCGCTGCCCGACCTCGCAAAGCCGCTGGCCGAAGCCGATCCCGAGCTGCGCCGCTCGGTGTTCGAGGCGTTCCGACTGCGAGTCGAGATCGACCGAAACGCCGGCCTAATACGACTGAAGGCGCTCGTATCGAGCGCCTTCAGTCAAGCGAAAGACCTGGGTGACGTTTGCGCCACTACGGCCATAGCGGGGGCGGGATTCGAACCCGCGACCTTCGGGTTATGAGCCCGACGAGCTACCTGGCTGCTCCACCCCGCGGCGGTCTGCCCATGCTAGCAATGCGGGGCGGGGCCGAGAGGTCGGTGGCTGGACGAAGGGGCGGTTGCAGGCGGGGCGCTCTAGAGTGCCGGCCCCTCATGGCGCGGGCATCTCACAGGGTGGCGGTGATCGACGTCGGCAGCAATTCCAGCCGGCTGCTGGTCGCCGACGTCAACGACGGCGAGGTGCAGAAGATTGAGCGGCAGAGCCGGGTGACCCGGCTGGGACGGGGCGTCGACCTATCCGGTCAACTCTCCGCCGAGGCGATCGAGGAGGCCTGCGAGGCGATCGGCGACTACGTTGCGATCTGCGGGCAGTCCGAGGTCGAGACGGTCGCCGCAATCGCCACCAGCGCGGTCCGCGACGCGTCCAATGGGGACGCCTTCGTCGCCGAGCTGCGCGAGCGCTTCGCGATCTCGACGCGGGTGCTCAACGGATACGAGGAGGCGCGCCTCACCTACCTCGGCGCGACGCACGAACGCCCGCCGGCATTGCCGACGCTCGTGATCGACATCGGCGGCGGCTCGACCGAGTTGATCGTCGGCCACGACAGGCAAATCTCCTTCCAGACTTCCCTGCAGGCTGGCGTCGTCCGCCACACCGAGCGCCACCTCTCCAGCGATCCCCCCGTGGCGGCCGCGCTCGAGTCCCTCGCCGCCGACATCCGCTCGACCATCGAGGGGGCAATCGCTGGCCGTGACGAGGCGCGGGTGAGCGCCGGGATCGCCGTCGCCGGCACGCCCACCTCGCTCGCCGCCATCGAGCTGGAGCTGGACCCTTACGACCCCGAGCGGGTGCACGGGCACGTCCTCTCGCTGGAGACGATCCAGCGACTGCTGTCGCAGCTGGCCTCCGCTCCGCTGGAAGAGCGCGCCCGCACCCCCGGGCTGCACGCCGACCGGGCGCCGACGATCATCGCCGGCGTCGTGATCCTGGTCGAGGCGATGCGGGCCTTTGGCCTCGAGCGGATCCGCGTCTCCGAGCACGACATCCTCTACGGGACTGCAATCGCGACCGCGTCCGAGAGCGAGTAGCCCGCGGAGTACTGCGGCGGCTGCAACCCCTGAGCCCAGGTGTACAGCGAAGTTTTCGGGGCCCCTCCAGATGGGCAAAACCAGACCCCTATCCCCCAAAAGTGAGTAAGCGTGCGCTACTAATTTGTCAGTAGCACCCATTGGAGCGCCTAGACAATCCGGATAGGCGAGCGCATAATCGATTCATCGGGACGAGGTGAGGACACGATCCTCATCGACACCCGAAATACAGGGTTCGGACGATTGCCGCATCATGGCGCCTCCCGCCGTCTGGGCCCATCAAATAAGCACTGGTCCCTGAAGACGTACCCCTGCCCGTCCTGAGGGGCCATCTTGAATCGGCCGCCGTAATGGCGGTCGATTCTCGTTCGGGACCTGACCGGCGCCATCCGTCCGCCACGGCCGGCCATTCCGCTTGGTCAAGCCAGATTCGACTTGCGCGGGTAGACGACCTCGGGGTCGGTCAGGACGTTGACGAGGGTCGGCCGGCCCGATTCGAAGGCCCGCTCCAAGGCCGGCCGCAGCTGGGCCGGCTCGCGCACGAGGACACCGTCGCAGCCCAGCGCCTCGACGACCTGCTCGTAAGGCGTCTCCGGGCGCAGCTCGGCCGCCACCGAGTAGCCGTAGAGGAATTTCATCGGGTGATGCTCGAGTGCCCAGATGCCGTTGTTGCCCATCACACCCACCACGGGCAGACCGTGACGCGCCAAAGTGTCGAACTCCATGCCCGCGAAGCCGAATGCTCCATCACCGAGCAAGAGGCAGACTTGACGCTCCGGATGGGCCAGCTTGGCCCCGATCGCCTGGCCGGGTCCGGCGCCGAGACAGCCAAACGGGCCGGGGTCCATCCAGCAACCGGGCTCAAAGGTCTCGACGAAGCGGCCGGCGTAGGAGACGAAGTCGCCGCCATCGCCGATCACAATCGCGTCGCGCTCCAGCACCTCCCCCAGCTCCTTGTAGATGCGGACCGGGTGAAGAGGTGAGCGGGCGTCGTTCAGCTCCTCTTGCTCGGCGGCCCGCTTCTCGGCCTCGATCCGGCGCAGCTCCTCGAGCCAGGCGTCACTGCGCCGCGGCGTCCCGGCCACCGCCTCGGCGAGGGCGGCAAGCGTCGCGGCGACATCGCCTACCAGGTCGACCTGCGGAGCCCGGTTGGCCGTCAGCTCATTGGCGGCGGCATCGAGGCGAATCAGCTTGGTCTCCTCGCCGAAGCTGCCGCCGAAGCCAAGGCGGAAGTCAATCGGCACCCCGACCACGAGCGCCACATCCGCCCCCCTCAAACCGGCCCCCCGCGCCCGGCTGAAGGCGAGCTCGTGGTCAGCGGGCAGGCAGCCGCGGCCGAGGCCGTTGAGGAAGACGGGGATGCCGAGGGCCTCGGCCAGCGCCCGTAGCTGCCCCTCGCCGCGGCTCCAGTAGAGGCCGGTGCCTGCCATGATCGCCGGCCGCTCCGCGCCGCGCAGCAGCTCGATCGCCCCCTCGACACCCTCAGCCGGCCGCGGCTCGGGCCTGGAGACAGTGAGCTCGCCCGCCTCCGCCTCGCTGAAGACGACGTCGAGCGGGTAGTCGACGAAGGTCGGACCGCCCGGCGCCTCGAGCGCCAGGTCGAGCGCATGCCCGGTCTGCCGCTCGATCTCAGCCGCGTCCTTCACGGTCACCGCCGACTTGACAAGCGGCGAGACGAAGGGCAGATGGTCGATCTCCTGCAGCGAGCCGGCTCCCCAGCGCAGCTCCGGCGCCCGCCCCCCGAGCACGCAGACCGGCGAGCAGTTTGCCTGGGCGCCGGCGATGGCGCTGATCCCGTTGGTGACGCCAGGCCCGG
This sequence comes from uncultured Solirubrobacterales bacterium, assembly GCA_963817945.1. GTDB lineage: Bacteria > Actinomycetota > Thermoleophilia > Solirubrobacterales > 70-9 > VRUE01. The sequence continues at coordinate 437,401 of CAWFQH010000005.1, forward strand.
CGGTCAGCGCCGCCACCCCCAGCCTCCGCGTCGCCTTGGCGAAGCCCTCGGCGGCGAAGACCGCCGACTGCTCGTGGCGCACGTCGACGATCTCGATCCCCTCGGCTTTGCAGCCGTCGTAGATGGAGAAAAGGTGCCCCCCCGAGAGGGTGAAGAGGTGGCTGACACCGCGCGACTTCAGCGCCTTGGCGACAAGTCTCCCCCCGTGGTCCATGGGGCGCGAGCCTAGCGGGAGTGCCCGGGGCGGGACTCGAACCCGCAAGCCCCCTAAGGGGCAGCGCATTTTAAGTGCGCCGCTTTTGCCAGTTTCGCCACCCGGGCACGAGCGATGGTACCCAGCCGGTTCTGCACGGCTAAAGACGGGGTAAATGTTTGTCCAGACCGCAACTACCCCCCAGCTATGGTGTCCCTAGGTATGGAAACAGCCGCTTCCCTGGAGAGTGCAGCTTGGAGGCATCAGCCCTAACCCACGCCAGTCAACGCGGGCTTCTCGCTCGCCGTTCGCCGCTGCTGAAGCTGCAGGGGGACGGTCGCCTGATTGCGCTGGCGCGCGGCGGCAACGCCGGCGCCTTCGAGACGATCGTCGACCGCTACCAGGGGCGCCTGCTCGGCTTCTGCCGCCAAATGCTGGGCTCCACCGAGGATGCCGAGGACGTTCTGCAGGAGGTCTTCGTCAACGCTTACCGGGCGATGCTGGCCGACGAGCGGGAGATCAACCTGCGGCCGTGGCTCTACCGCATCGCCCGCAACCGCTGCCTCAATCACCTTCGCAAGCCGACCGCCGACGCGCAGGAGTCGATGGACATGGTGCCGGTGGTCGAGGCCGCCGCGACGGCGGAGAAGGTCCATAACCGCGAGGAGTTCCGCCAGCTTCTCAGCGACGTCGGCAAGCTGCCGGAGACCCAGCGCACGGCCTTGTTGTTGCGTGAGATGGACGCGATGTCCTACGAGGAAATCGCGTCCACGATGGACACCAGCGTGCCGTCGGTCAAGTCGCTGCTGGTGCGGGCGCGGATCTCCCTCGCCGAGGCGAGCCAGGCACGCCAGCTGACCTGCGGCGAGGTACGACTGGAGCTGGCCGAGGCGGCCGAGGGCCTGCGCAAGATCGGCGGCCCGGTGCGGCGCCACGTGCGCGACTGCGAGGAGTGCGCCGACTTCCGCTCGCAGGTGCGCTCCAACGACAAGGTCCTCTCGGCGCTCTTCCCGGCCGGACCGCTGCTGGCTCTGAAAGGCCTGATCGCCTCCAAGCTCGGCCTCGGCGGGGCAGGCGGCGGCGCGACCGGCGGCGCCGGTGCTGCTGCCAGTGCAGGCGCGGGCGCCACGGCCACGGGCGCCGGAGCCGGCGCCGTCGGCACCGTGAGTGCCGCCCTCGGCGGCGGCAGCGCCGCCGGCGGGATCGGCGCGGTCGGTGGGGCGATCGGCAGCAAGGCCGTCGCCGGGGTCGTTACCGCCGCGGCGCTGACGGCCGGGGCAGTCGGGGTCAAGGAACAGGTCGTCACCACGCCTTCGGAGCCCGCACCCAAGGCCGGTGCGAGCCACCTGCCGAACCATCCGGCGGTCGGTGCGCCACAGGTCGCGGCCTTGCCCGCACACGACGCCAGCCACGCCAACGCGGAGACCGTCGAGGCGCCGCCTGCCCCGGCTCCGGAGCCTGTCCCAACCGAGGCGGCGACCGAGGATGCCGCAACCGCCGAGACCGCCGGGCCGTCGACCGCGCTGGTCGACGGCGAAGAATCGCCCACCACCCATGCGGGCGGCGTCGGCGTGACCGACGCCAAATCGCCCACTACCACCGCTGGGGCCCCCACGAACAACGAGACGGTCGTCGTAACCGTCGCCCCGCCCCCGGCGACCACCCCGCCTCCAGCGGAAGAAGCGGCGCCCCCGCCACCCCCGCCCGCACCACCAGCCGAAGAAACTGCACCGCCGCCGCCATCCGCGCCGCCAGCGGAAGCGCCGAGCGGCTCGTCCTCGGCCGGCTCGCCGACCGGGCCCCCGGCAGAAGAGCCAGCTCCCGACGGGCTCTAGCCCAGCCCGATCACTTTGAGCCGGCGCATCAGGCACTTGCCGGCGAACTCGCGCGTGTCGGCGCGCGAGATGCCGAACAGTTCGTAGTCGTCGTCCTCAGGCGCCCAGGGCGGTGAGAGGACGGCCTCGGCAACGGGCAGGGACTCTTGCAGCGTGCGCTGGATCGCCTCCTTGTAGCGATCGTCCTCACGCGCCTTCTCGCGCAGGAAGACGGAGCCGAAGGCAACGTGGCGGTGCTCGTCGCGGGCGACGTTCTGGAAACCCTCGACGAAGGCGGGAAGGGTCCCTTCCCGTTCGTTGAAGTCCATGATGAAGTGCTGGCCGGTCAAGGCCAGCATCCCCTCGATCACCATGTGGTAGAGCGTCACCGCCTCGACCAGGGCCTCACTGTCCTCGGGCTCGGCCGAGAGCCGGTCGGTCCGCGCCTTCAGCATCTCATCGAAGAGGCGGCCGAAGTTGTCGTTGAGGTGCTCGGAGGTCTGGACCAGCATCTGCGAGAGATCGTCTGACTCGAGCACCCCGACCTCGCGGTAGAAGCGCTCGAAGAAGCGCACATGGCGCGCCTCGTCGGCGATCTGGGTGCAGAGAAAGATCCGCTGGTCCTCGGTCGGCGCGGCCCGCATGATCGGCCCCAGCTCCTCGGCCACCTTCTGCTCGCCGATAAAAAACGACGAAAGCCCGTACATCCGCTGGAAGCGCTCTTCGGGGCCGATCCGCTCGTGCCAGTCCTCGCGGTCGCGGCTGAAGTCGAGCTCCTGGGTCTGCCACTGCTGGCGCTCCCACAGCAGGTACAGCTCCTGGTAGGTGAGGAGCTTGACGTCCGCCGAGCGGTCCGCCTCCTCCATCAGGGCCGGATCGGACGTGGCCTGGAAGTCCTCCCGCTCGGTCCTCGGCTGCGTCCCAGTCGCCTCTTTAGCCTCCATCTGCTCTCTCCTCGGCTCGGCTACGCGGTCCCGATCGAGACTAGCAGCGGCCTGGCTGGCTGGCCAAACCGCCGCCGCCGGCGGGCGGGACTCGTGAGTTCGACGTTTGTCAAACATGGGTTGACAAACGTCGAACTCGTCGCTCAGACCCCGTGCGTCTCCCCCGGCTTCAGCAGGACGACCTGCGAGGAGGTCTTCGACTCGACCTCGGCCTTGAAGGCAGCAGAGTCGGTCTCGATCGGCGGGAAGGTGTCGTAGTGCATCGGGATCACAGTCGCCGCGCCGACGAATTCGGCGGCGACCACCGCGTCGCGGCGGTCCATCGTGTAGTGGCCGCCGATCGGCAGCAGGGCCACGTCGACGTCGCTGCGCTGCGCGATCAGTTTCATGTCGCTGAAGAGGCAGGTGTCGCCGGCGTGGTAGACGGTCGTCTCGCCGATCTTGATCACCAAGCCGGCAGCGGTGCCGACGACGACGCCGTGCTCGGCGCTGAACGGCTTCTCCGCGGAACCCGGCAGCGTGCTGGTGTGCCAGGCGGGGACGAGGCTGACGTACCCCCAGTCGAACTCGACCGTCCCGCCGAGGTTCGGGTCGCTGACGTTCTCGACGCCTTTGCCTTCCAGCCAGTTGGCGAGCTCTACGACGGCGACGCAGTGCGCGCCGGTGCGCCTGGCGACCGGGACCGCGTCGGCCATATGGTCGGCGTGCCCGTGCGAGATCGCGATGTGGGTCGGCTCGACCTCCTCGGCGGTGGCGACGGCGCTCGGATTGTTGGGCTTGAGGAAAGGGTCGACCAGCACCGTGGTCCCGCCCTCGCTCAGCTCGAAGCACGAGTGGCCGTGAAATCGGATCTCCATCTCAGCTCTCTCCTTCCGGTTCTTGCGGGCTTGACATCTCCTCGCGCAGCGCCCAGCCGACCGCGACGCCGACCATCATCCCTATCCTCGCCTCCTCGGCGAGCAGCGTCCGCACCGCGCCGATGCGTTCGTCGGGATCGGGGAGGGTCGCCGCTTTCAGCGCCTCGGCCTGGTGGGACTCACCGAACCAGCCGCCCTCGGCGAGGGCCGTCGCCAGCACTCGCTGCAGGCGCGGCGCGGCGCGGGCGACGACCGCCTCGGCCTCGGCGAAGCGCTCAGCATCGGCCAGGCGCTCGATCGCGGCATCCAGCTCCTCGTCGCTGTAGGGCACGCGGTTAAGGCTATTCGGACGGGCGTAGCGCCGAGGCGGCGAAACCCGCTGCGCCGCCGACGAGGGCGCCGGCCAGGCCGGCGAAGACGTCGGCGGTCGACTCGAAGATCGGCAGGGCGAGGAGGACCGCAGCCGCAACGGCGACGCCGACCGTGTCGTAGTCCTGGTCGATCGCGCCGCGGGCTTCGGAGCGGCGGAGCGCAAACCAAGCGGCAAGGGCCCCGAGCGCCATCCCGTTGCCGCCGCCGATCACGGCGATGTCGCCCCGCGCGTCGGCGATGCCGGCGGCGGCGAGCATGCTCAGCGAGCCGCAAGCGAGCAGCAGGATCGCCGTCGGGGCGGTGCCGAGCCGGCGCTCCAACCCAACCGAGAAGATCGCCAGGCCGATCGCGACGACGAATAGGTAGCCGACGTCGACATAGGCGAAGGGGGCGGTCAGCAGCCGCCACCACTCGTCCTCATAGGGCACGATCAGGCCGCCGAAGGTGGAGAGCGGATCGCCGCTCGCCTTCTGCAAGAGCAGGAGCGCGGCAGAGACGAGGATCGCCGCCAGCGTCGCGTAGGGACGACCGGCATGCGGGCTTCGCTCGCCGCTGGAGCGGCGCCGTCTCAGGCGTCTCAGGCGACCACCGCCCCGTCGTGGCTTCGCCTCTAGCCCGTCGCCGCGGCGCTCCAGCTTCGGCGCCCGCTTGCGCAGCCGCGCCCCGCAGTACGGGCACTCGGTGACGTAGGGACTGACCTCGGAACCGCAGTTCTTGCAAATGACGCTGAGCTCAGTCTCGCTCATGGTCGTTCGAGGATAACCCCCCGTGCACGGCCGCTCGCGGGCCGTCGCCGATGCCATACTGCGGAGGCACCCGTCTTCGAGGAGGAATAAGCGTGGAGTTGAAGAGCCTGACCGAGCAGAAATCGCTGCTGGCCGAGTTGGCCCCCGGCAAACGGACCCGCCTGCGGCGGCTCCTGTTCGAGTTCGGGCCCGGCAACGGGACCCTGATGCTGCTGCCGATCGACCAGGGCATCGAGCACGGCCCGCGGGACTTCTTCCCCAACCCGGCCTCCAAGGACCCGGACTACCAGTTCCGGCTCGCGGTCGAGGGCGGCTACTCGGCGCTCGCCTGCCAGATCGGCATGGCCAGCAAGTACTACCCCGACTACGCCGGCCAAGTGCCGCTGATCCTCAAGGTCAACGGCAAGACCGACATCCCCTCGTCCGCCAAGGCCTTCTCCACCTGCAACGCCAGCGTCGAGGACGCGGTCCGGCTCGGCGCCGACGCCATCGGCTACACCCTCTACGTCGGCTCGCCGCGCCAGGATGAGGATCTCGCCCAGCTGCGCGGGGTCAGAGAAGATTGCGACCGTTACGGCATGCCGCTGGTCATCTGGTCCTACCCGCGCGGCGAGGCGGTCGAAGGCAAGGGTGGGCCCAACTCCTTCTACGCGATCGACTACGCGGCGCGGCTGGCGATGGAGATGGGCGCCGACGTGGTCAAGCTCAACATGCCGAAGGTCGACCCCGGCAAGGACAAGGACGCGCCCGCCCCCTACAACGAGATGGAAGTCGACCAAGCGGAGGCGATTCGGCAGTGCGTCGAGTCGGCCGGCCGCGCGCTGGTCGTCCTCTCGGGCGGCTCCAAGGCCGACGACGATGTCGTCCTCACCAATACCCGGGACATCATGCATGCCGGCGGCAGCGGCGTCATCTTCGGCCGCAACGTCTGGCAGCGCGAGTGGAACGATGCCCTCGAGATCATCTCTCAGATCAAGGACACCCTGACCTCCAGCGTTCGCCGCATCCCCTAATCCCCTAGGGGAGAGATGGTCGGCTCCGGACCTATGAAGGGTCATGGAGCGGCACTGGATAGGCAGCGCGGCGCTCCTGGTCGTCGTCGCGCTGCTCATCGTGCGGCCGTGGGAAGGCGGCGACGGGGGCGGCGGACCGGTAGCGGCCAGCGCCGTGGTGACGCGGGTCGTCGACGGCGACACGATCGAGGCGCGGATCGGCGGCCGGGTCGAGGACGTGCGCCTGATCGGGATCGACACGCCGGAGACCGTGAAGCCGGGGGCGCCGGTTGAATGCTTCGGCCCGCAGGCGTCGCGCTTCGCCCACCGCCTCCTAGAGGGCCGCCGGGTGCGGTTGGTCTTCGGCGTCGAGCGCCGCGACCCCTACGGGAGGCTCCTCGCCTATGTCTATCTCGCCCGGGCCGCGGCACCGGGTGCCAGGCCGGCCGCGGTGGCCGCTGAGCCCACCCAGGAGCGACTCGCCAACGCGACGCTGGTCCGCCGCGGTCTCGCCCGCACCCTGACGATCCCGCCGAACGACCGCTTCGCGGCGCTGCTGACTCGCCTCGAGCTGGACGCGGCGCAAGCCGGCCGTGGCCTCTGGGGCGCCTGCCCGCCGTAGTACCGCGGTCGTGCGATATGTCACATTCGTCCTCTGCAACTTTTCATGTGCCTTGCTACGGTGCCCGCGGCCCCCGGGCCACCTCCTCTTATGAGAATGCGACAGAGCATTTCCCAGTTCGAGGTTGCCTTCGAGCAGGAGACGACCTTGGAGCGCCGCCGGCGCGAGCAGCTGCGTCGCCGGGCGGCGAATCGCTCCCGGCAACGGCGCATGGCCCGCAGCGAGCAGCACGGCAAGGTGAGGTTCAGCGTCCTCGCCGTCTGCCTGACCGCAACGGTCGTCGTCGTGATCGTTGCGATGTTCGAGGCGCTCTCGTTCCTGATGGCGTAGGCCCGGCGACGCCGCGACTCATACGCCCGGTTGAATAGACTCGCGCGCCGATGGCACGACGCTCACTGAAGCCACAGCTCAATCAGATCCGCGCCTGGGTTCGCCAGGGCCGCACCGACGCCTGGATCGCCCACCAGCTCGAAATCTCCGCCTCGGAACTGCGCGACTTCCGCAAACAGCACGACCTGACCGCCGATGACGAGAACGGCGGCGCGCAGGACGTCGACCTGCGCGACGAGATCGAGGCCGAGGTCGAGGCGGCGACGGCCGAAGAGCAGGCTGCCGAAAAGGCGAAGGCGGATGAGAAGGACGAGGCGAACGAGAAGGATGAGGGGGACGAGGACGCCGAGGAGGATCAGGCCGAGGAGGGCGAGCGGCCACGCCGGCGCCGACGCCGTGGCCGCCGCGGGGGTCGCGGCCGTCGCAAAGACTTGGAGGCAACCTTCGACCACGGCGAGGAGGACGGCTACGGCCTCTGGCTCGACCCAGCGGTCGCGGACAATCCCGTCTACGCCGAGCACTGGGCCGGGAAGCGCGAGGTCACCGTCAGCATCGAAGCCGATCGCATCGTGATTCGCCGTGCCGGCGGCGACGCCGAAGCCGGCGACTCAGCCGACGAGGCGAGCGAGTAGCGGGGCCAGCCCGGGCGCTTGGGCCTGAAGGCTCGTCATCGGTTCCGGCCCATTTGCTCAATAATTTTCTTCTAAACTCTCTCTTCTTTCCCGAGGAGGAGGAGATGAGATGGCCAAGACCTTGAAAACCCTGGGTCGCACCCTCGTTGCAGTGCTTGCGCTCGGGCTGATGGGGTCGCCTGCCGCCCAAGCCGACACTACGACCTGGATCACACCGGAGGGCAATAAAGGGAAATTCGCCGCTGAACAAGTCAGCGAATCGTTCAAAGTGACGTATCTGGGTCGGTCCGTAACTTGCGAAACCATGATGTGGGAGGAAACGTTTATCGGCGCCGGAACGAAACTGCTTCCGTTCCAGCCGGCCTTCACGGGGTGCAAAACCACTGCAGAACTGAACGCCACATTCACAATGCATGAATGCGACTTCATAGTTAAAGGCGCCCCCGGAGAAGTGGGGTATCTGGGGACGACAGAGCTGAGCTGCCCTAATAAAGGAGAACAGCTCGAACTGCATGTCTATATGGGTACCGTGCACAAACCGGAAAACCACGTTTGCACATATACAGTCAAACCGCAGGCTGCCCTGGGAAATGTGAGTTTCGAAAATCGGGCGCTCGGATCGCCAAAAGACGACATTTGGCTCAATGCCGAAGGGGTCACATTCGAAACGACGGTGCATGGCTCGGCGCTCATTTGCGGAGCCAACGGCAGCGAAGCGAGGGTCTTTGGATCCACCACAATCCGCGCCTTCGACTCCGAAGGAAACCAGACAAAACTGACAGTCGGATCAGAAACATAAGTTGATCTGAGTGCTTCTCGATATGAGAAAGGCGAGGCGGTTCCGACGAACCGCCTCGTCGCTTTCAAACCGGAATCAGACGGTCAGCTGACGACCACCGGCGAAGTCGGCGGCCCCACGCAGATAGAGCCAGAAGGCGGCGTCAGCCAGCGATTGCGGGTCGCTCGCGAGCCCGGGCGCGGCGTCGAGAGCCACCTGCAAGCACCAGTCGGTGCCCCGGCCGTACAGCTCCGCGAGCTCGGCGGCGTGGAAGGTAGGGCCGATGCGGCGTCGCAGCTCGTCCTGGACGGCGCCGACGAGGCGATCGGCAAGCCGGCGCTCGCGCGGCTCGCCGATCGCCTGGAGGGCGCGCCAGCCCTCCTCCCACTGGAAGAGCGCGTTCTCGAGCGGATAGCTCACTGCGACGAGACTACCCAGCAGGCTGCTGCGGAATCCGGCGCAGCGGAGCATTGGCGCGGCCGCAGGCGGTCGGATCGAGGCGGCGCTGGATTCTCCAGACAGCCACGCCGTCGCCGCGCACGACCGGGACCGGCGCCTTCGAGCCGCGCAGCCACCTGGACTCCGGCGATCGAATCGGATTCTCAGGCCGGATGAAGTTGAGGAAGGGGGCCGTGACCAGGTAGTCCAGGCCGGCGGCGTTGACCACAGCACGGAACTCGGCGCAGCTCGGGATGGCGTTGAAGGCGCCATGCGAGCCCTTCAACCCCAGATAGCGCACCTTGTTGGAGAGGTCGGTGCCGTAGAACCCGTACTCGAGGAAGCCAGCGGTCGTCCCGGCCAGGCCGATCCGCGCGTCCTCCACCCCGCGCGCCCAGCGGTAGGCGGAGTCCAGCCCCATCCCGGGAATCGCCCGTTCGCGATCCTCGTTGCGAAAGCGATCGTCGAGATAATCGCGTTGAACCGGATAGCCAATCGCGGCGATGCCAAGAGCCAGGGCCGCGAAGCCGGCGATCACAACCCCCCGAGCCGCGCCCCGCCGGCGTGCCAGCAACAGTGCCGCAGGCACCCCGATCGCCAACAGAGCGATGAGGGCACCAGCGAGCCGATCCGGGTCGCGCACGACCGCATCGAGCCGGTCGGTAAGCACCAGCACCATCACGAACAGGGACAGGACGATCCATCCGCGGATCCTGTCGCGGCGGCCCACCCCCGCCACCGCGCCAGCCGCGGAAGGAGTGGACTTGAACAGCGCAAGCGGTAGCAGGGCTAGGCCGGCCAGCAAGGCGGGAACGGCGTAGCGGATGTTGATCTCGAAGCCCGTCGGGGCGCCCTCGGCGCCGGCGGCGCTGAGCGGGGTGAACAGATAGGCGACGATCCCGAAAAGGGCCACGCCCCCCATCCAGCGCACGATCCGATCGCGGCGCTGAACTAGCGCCAGCACCGCCCCCGCCAGGGCGCCAGCGATGATCAACGGCCAGAGGACGCCGAAGGCGTCATGGAGGCCCGGCGCAAAGTAGTCGCTCCAAACCGCGGTGTCGGTGGCGTAGTGGGAGATGCTGAAGTCAGGCCTGCCACTCTGCAGCCGCTCCGGATGCGGCAGCGAGATCGGCCCGAGGCTCTCCAGCTGCGGCAGCGGGTTACCGACGACGATCAGGTTGCGCAAGTACCAGTAGCCGCCGCCAGCGAGGGCGGCCAAGCTCCACCAGGCGGTTGCCGCCCAGCGCTTGCCCGCGGGCGCTAAAGCGATCGCGGCGACCGTCAGTGCGGCTGCCATGGCGAGCGCCGTCGACTTGGTGCCCACAGCGAGGCCCGTTGCGAGCCCGGCGACGGCCAGCGGGAGCATCTGGGGCGCGGGGCCTGTCGCGGGGTGAGGGGGGCGCTGCGGGCGAGGGCGTCCTCGGCCCCCCTCACCCCGCGCCACCCGCGCCAGATACGTTCCTTGGTTGACCAGGATCGCGATCGCCGCGAGCAGCAATGCCGCTGCCATGACGTCGTTCTTAGCTGCGCCAGGCTCCCGGACGACCAAAGTGTGGCTCGAGAGCACGATCGCTGCAGCGGCGACGGAGAGCGGACCGAGCCCGTATGGGCGGCCGATGCACCAGGCGGCAAGAAAAGCAACTGCCAGCCAGCCGAAGTTGAGGAAGAGCGAGAGGCTGTCGCGCTCAGTGAGCAGGATCCCAACGGCGTGGAGCAACTCTGAATTCTGCGGGTAGAACCAGTTGGTGAAGACGGTCTCGGTGTAATGAATGCCCGTCACCGAGTGGCTCTTGGCCATCTCCGTAGCGAAGGGCATGTGGTACCAGAGCGAGTCGAAGTTGAAGATGCCGCGGCTCAGGGCATCGGCAGCCGTCAGTCCCCAGTGCGCGAACACGAGCGCGACAACACCCATCGCGACGATGGTCGTCCCTGAGAGTGCGTTGGCGGTAGGGCGGCGCTGCCGCCATCTCACCGGCGCGGGCACTAGGGCGATCCCAACCGCCAGCGCCACCGAGGCGCCCACGAGAGCCCACGCGTAGAGAAGGCCAACCACGCCGAGCAGCTCGCTCAGCCAGATCAACAGCGCAACGCCCGCGAGCGCCTCAACGAGGTGTCCCGGAGCGCCCTCCCACGCCGGCAGCAGGCGGCGCCGCAGGCTTACCGCCGAGAACCCCAGTGAACCGACGAGCAGCGTCAGTAGCGCGACGCTGAGGATGTAGGAGCCGGCGCTAACCACCGGGCGCTCCGCCGAGGGCTGTCAGCCGCCGAGGCCGCGGACGACGATCGGTGTCTCGCCTTCGGCGACCATGCCCTGCGCCCGCGCCTTGCGGCTGACGACGAGGGGGTCGTCGGCGGTCTGGATCCGGTGGTGGAGGCGCTTGTTCTCGTGCAGCACCTCCTGGAATTCGGCTTTGGCCGCGGTCGTCGCGGTGTAGGTCCTGAAGAGATCGATTGCCGGGTTGAGGTAGGAGTAGAGGACGGCGGCGAGGACCAGGGTGAGCGCTATGCGGCCGACGCGGTCCCAGCGGATGCGGCTGCCGCCACGCCTGGCGGCGGGCTTTCGTCGCGCGGCTGGACGGCGTTTCGGCCGCGCCGCAGTCGTGCGCCGCCTCGATGCGGTCGTGGCCCGGCTGCGGGCGCGCGCTGCCATGCCCGCTCCTACGCGGTCGGGCGCCGCATTCCTTCAACGTCTCGACGCTTGAAGGAAGGCTCCCAGGCCCGCGAACTCGGCCGCGGACCCCAGCTCCTCCTCGATTCGCAGCAGCCGGTTGTACTTGGCCACGCGATCGGAGCGCGAGGGAGCGCCGGTCTTGATCTGCCCGGCGCCGGTCGCCACCGCCAGATCGGCGATCGTCGTGTCCTCGGTCTCGCCCGAACGGTGCGAGATCACGGCCGTGTAGCCCGCCTCACGGGCGACCCGAATCGCCTCCAGCGTCTCGGTCAGAGTGCCGATCTGGTTGACCTTGACCAGGATCGAGTTGCCGACGCCGAGCTCGATCCCGCGCCGCAGCCGCTCCGGGTTGGTGACGAAGAGGTCGTCGCCGACCAACTGCACGCGCTCGCCGACCCGCTCGGTCAGCAGCTTCCAGCCGTCCCAGTCCTCCTCGTCCATCCCGTCCTCGATCGAGACGATCGGGTAGCGCGAGCAGGCGTCCTCCCAGTAGGCGGCCATCTCCTTGCTACTGAGCGAGCGGCCCTCGTGCTGCAGCACGTAGGAGCCGCCCTCGTAGACCTCGCTGGTCGCCGGGTCGAGAGCGACGAAGACGTCGGAGCCGGGCTCGTAACCGGCCGCCTCGACACCCGCGAGGACGGCCTGCAGGGCCGCCTCGTTGGACTCGAGGTTGGGGGCGAAACCCCCCTCGTCGCCGACAGCAGTCGAGAGGCCTTGCGAGGCGAGGGTCTTCTTCAGCGCGTGGAAGACCTCGGCTCCCACCCGCAGGCACTCGGAGAAGCTCTCGGCCCCGGCCGGAACGATCATGAACTCCTGGAAGTCGACCGAGTTGTCAGCGTGGGCACCGCCGTTGAGGACGTTCATCATCGGCGCCGGCAGCAGCGTCGGCTCGCCAGCGCCGTAGAGCTCGGCCAGGTACCGGTACAGCGGCTGCCCGGAATCCGCCGCCGCGGCCCTCGCCGCCGCCAGCGAAACGCCGAGAATCGCGTTGGCGCCAATCCTGCCCTTGTTGGGAGTGCCGTCGAGCTCGATCATCGTCTCGTCGAGCGCCCGCTGCTCGGTTGCCCGGGCACCGGCCAGCGCCTTGCCGATCTCCCCGTTGACGTTGGCCACCGCCGTCGAGACACCCTTGCCGGCCCAGGCGTCGCCGCCGTCGCGCAGCTCAACCGCCTCGAACTCGCCGGTCGAGGCACCGGAGGGAACAGCCGCCAGGCCCCGCGCTCCGGACTCGAGCACGACCTCGACCTCGACCGTGGGATTGCCGCGCGAGTCGAGAATCTGGCGCGCGTGGATAGAGGCGATGGCGCTCACGGGCGCGCCAGTCTATAGAGGGCAGACCCTCTCGAGGGGACTATTCGGTGGGCGGTTCTGAGGGCGGCGGGACGGCGCCCGGCGGCAGCCCGGTCGCGCCTTCTTCGCCCGTCGGTTTCGGTAGTTCGCCAGCCGGTACCGGCCGCTGCGCAAGTGGGTTCCCCTGCGGCGAGAGCGGCGTCACCGAACCGGGCAGCGCCGGGACGGCCTGGAAAACCGGTGCCGGGCAGGCTTCGGGACGCCCGCCTTCGGGGTCCTCTTCGTAGCAAGCAGGTGGCGCCCCAGCCGGGCGGCCGTCGCCCTTGAAGTTCGAACAGCGTTCGATCAGGTACTCCTCGTCGCAGAAGGTGCGCGAGCCCCACCTGCTGTTGAAGGAAGCGACGAAAGCGCCCACCTCTTCCTGTTCGAGCTGCTGGGCGAGCTGGTTGCCGATCTGCCCTTCGACTTTGTCGAGGCTTTCGACCGTTTCTTCATCCGAGCTCTGGACTTCGAAGACGTAGAAGCCGCGCTGACCTTTGATCGGCCCTTCGAGCTGTCCTTCGAGCGCGTCGAAGATCGCCGCGTCGACGGGTTCTTCGATCGTCCCTTCGGCAACGCCATTCTGCAGGCCGCCTTTTTCTTTCGTCGCCGGGTCCTCGGAGAATTCTTTCGCCACCCGGTTCCAGTCGTTGGCCGTGTTGCCTTCTTCGAGCGCGTCCAGGGCTTTCTGCGCCTTCTCCTCTTCTTTGTTGAGGATCAAGCGGACGTCGCGGCTGGGCGGTTTCGTGAACTGGGTCGCCTTTGCCGCCTCGTAATAGTTTTCGATTTCGCGCTGACTCGGGGTGGGCGGTTCTTCCTGCAGCTCTTTCTGGATTTCTTCGCTGAGGATTTCCAGCCTCACCCGGTCGTCGATGTCCTCCGGGGTGAATTTCCGTTCTTTGGCGAATTCTTGGAATTCGGCCTCGCTCTGAAAGTTTTCGTCTTTGACTTCTTTGAGTTTTTTCGCGACTTCCTGATCGGTGACCTCGATGCCCATTTCCTCGGCTTGCCCTTGGAGCCAGGCCGATTCGATCAGGGTGCTCAGGGCCGTTTCCCTAGCTTCTTCGTATTTGACGCTGCCGGGTTTCGGGGCTTTCTGGCCTTCGGCAGCCACCACGACTTCCAGCGTGTGGTCGAAGTCCTCTTGGCTGATCTTGCCGCTGTCGCCGGGGGCGTCCTCGATGGCGATGATGTCCCCGGAGGGAATGCTCGGATCGCCGAGCCCCTCGGCGATCGCGATCGCGACGAAGAGGACGAGGAAGACGGCGCCGAAGACCAGCAGGCCAAGTCGGCGCGCCGCTGCGGGCCCGGAAGGGCGCTGCGGGGCTTTTTTGTTGGCCCCCCTGCCTGGTTTTCTCCCACCCTGACGACTCACGGGGCCGCCAGCATATCTTTTTCGACCGGCGCCGACGCCTTGGCCTCGCGCAGCGCGTCGGCAATCCCCAGAACGGCCGCCAGGCGCGCCGCCGGGTCGTCCGGCACCCGGACGGAGGCGGTTTTCTCGCGCCACTCGTAGAGCGCCCCGTCCACCCGCTCGCGCAGCGCGCTCGCGCCGGCCGAGTCCAGCTCCACACCGAGCACGCTGAGGCGGCCGCCGCGCAGCTCGACGCTCTCGGCGCCGGCCAGCCGCAGCTCGATCCGCGCCCGCTGCAGCGCCAAGAGGTTCTCAGCCTCCGTCGGCGGCGGCCCGAAGCGGTCGCTCAGCTCGTCGCGGATCGCGCGCAGCTCGCCCGGCGCGCGGGCGGCGGCGATGCGGCGGTGAACGTCGATCTTCGCCGCCTCAAAGGGGATGAAGGAGGCCGGCAGGTAAGCGTCGACCGGGACGTCGAAGCGAAGCGGCTCGGGAGCCTCCTCCCCCTCGCCCTCGCCGGCAGCACTGGCCTCGGCCACCGCCTCATCGATCATCTGGCAGTAGAGCTCGAAGCCGACCGCGGCGACGTGGCCCGACTGCTCCTCGCCGAGCAGGTCGCCGGCGCCGCGGATGTCGAGGTCGCGCATGGCGATCTTGAAGCCGGAGCCAAGCTCGGTGTGGTCGGCGAGGGTCGAGAGGCGCGCCGCGGCCTCCTCGGTCAGCGCCTCTGCCGAGGGGTAGAGCAGGTAGGCGAAGGCGCGCTCGCGAGAGCGCCCGACGCGGCCGCGGATCTGGTAGGCCTGGGCGAGGCCGAGGCGGTCGGCGCGCTCGACGATCAGCGTGTTGGCGGTCGGAATGTCGAGACCGGACTCGATGATCGTCGTCGTCGCCAGGCAGTCCGCCTCGCCGCGCAGAAAGGCGAGCATCGTCTTCTCCAGCTTGGCCTCGTCCATCTGCCCGTGCGCTTCGGCGATCCGCGCCTTCGGCACCAGGCCGCGCAGGCGCTCGGCGACCTCGGGCAGGCTCTCGATCCGGTTGTGGAGGAAGAAGGCCTGGCCGCCGCGCTCCAGCTCGCGCTCGATCGCCTGCCGCACCAGGTCCTCGTCGTAGGGGCCGACATAGGTGCGAACCGGGCGCCGGCCCTCAGGCGGCGTCTCGATCGTCGAGATGTCGCGCAGCCCGGCCAGGCTCATCTGCAGGGTGCGGGGGATCGGCGTCGCCGAGAGCGCCAGCACGTCGACCTTCAGCTTCAGCTGCCGCAGCAGCTCCTTCTGCTTGACCCCGAAGCGCTGCTCCTCGTCGACGATCATCAGGCCGATGTCCTTGGCGCGGACGTCGCGCGAGAGCAGCCGGTGGGTGCCGATCAGGATGTCGACCTCGCCGGCTTCGAAGCGCCCCAGCACCTCCTTTACCTCCGCCGGCTTGCGCAGCCGCGAGACCCAGTCGAGGGTGAAGGGGAGGTCGGCCAGGCGCTCGCGGAAGGTGCCGAAGTGCTGCTGGGCGAGGATCGTCGTCGGCGCCAGCATCATCACCTGCTTGCCGTCGGAGGCCGCCTTTACCGCGGCGCGCAGCGCCACCTCGGTCTTGCCGAAACCGACGTCGCCGCAGACCAGCCGGTCCATCGGCTGCTCGGACTCCATGTCCCCCTTGACCGCCTCGATCGCCTCGATCTGGTCGGCGGTCTCCCGATAGGGGAAGGCCGTCTCCATGGCCATCTGCCACTCGCCGTCGAGCGCGAAGGCGTGGCCTTTGCGGGTGCGGCGCTCGGCGTAGAGGTTGAGCAGCTCGCCGGCCAGGGCGCCGGCGGCACGCCGCGCCCGCGCCTTCATGTTCTGCCAGCGCTTGCCGCCGAGTGCCGAGAGGGTCGGCTCAGCGCCGGCGCCGGCGTAGCGGCTCAGCTTCGCCAGCTGGTCGGTGGGGACGTAGACGCGGTCCTCGCCCTTGTATTCGAGGTATAGGTAGTCGCGGGTGACGCCGCCGACCTCGCGCGTCTCGAAGCCGGCGAAGCGGGCGACGCCGTGGTCCTCGTGGACGACGTAGTCGCCGACCCGCAGGTCGCTGAAGGCGAGCCGGCCGCGGCCGGCGCCTGGGGCGCGCTCGGCACCGCGTTTGCGCCGGTGGACGAGGCGGCGGAACGGGTAGACGGCGAGCCGCAGCTCGGGGCTGACAAAGCCCTCGCGCAGTCGCGCCTCGGCGAAGGTCAGCCCCGGCTCGGGCGAGAGCAGGCCGCCATCGAGCATCGCCGCGTCGACGCGGTCGAGGCCGTAGCGGGCGCGCTCGGCCTCGCCCTGGCTGTCGAAGGCGACGACGGTGCGGTAGCCGGAGCGGATCAGTTTCTCCAGCTCGGCTTCGGCCTCCTTGATGCTGCGGGCGGGAGACTCGGCGCGGGCGGCGCGGAAGGCCTCTTCGTCCTCCTCGCCGCCGGCGCTGACCGCGAGGGCGGCGCGCTCGGCAAGCGGGGCGGCGACGTCGACATAGAGGTGCTGGGCGTCATCGGCGTGCATCGCCGCCGTCGCGTCCTCCCAGTGGTCGCGCAGCGCCGGCTCGATCTCGTCGGCGGCGACGAGGATCGTCGCGGTCGTCTCGGGGACGAGATCGAGGGGAGGGCCGAAGCGGTCGAGTGGCAGCGCCTCGGCAGCGCTCGGCGCCTCCTCCCCCCGCTCGGCTGCCGCCATCGCCGCCAGCTCTGCCATTTCGCGGTGCTCGAGGTCCAGCTCGGCCGCCGGCGAGAGCTCGACCCGCTCCGCCTCCTCCAGCGAGCGCTGGGTGAAGGTCGAAAACCAGCGCATCGACTCGACCTCGTCGCCGAACAGCTCGATCCGCACCGCGCGCTCCTCGGTCGCCGGGAAGGCGTCGAGGATGCCGCCGCGGATCGCGAACTGGCCCCGCTCCTCGACCTGCTCGACCCGTTCGTAGCCGGCGGCGACGAGGTCGCGCGCGACCGCGTCCAGCTCGATCTCCTCGCCGCGCTCGATCGTGAAACCGGTCGGACGCAGGGAAGCGTCGGGCACGGCCTCGGCAAGCGCGGTCGCGCTGGCGACGACGACGGCGTCCTCCTCCTGACTGAGCGAGTCGAGGGCGTCGATTCGCAGGCCGACCAGGTGCGGCGGGGGAGTGACGTGGGAGGCGTAACCGGTGCCGCGGGATGGGTAGAAGCGGACGCGGCGAGGAGCGAGGTAGGCACGCAGGTCGGCGGCGAGGTCGCGGGCCGAACGGTCATCGGCGCTGACCAGGAGGGCCGGCCGGCCGGCGAGGGCGCGATCGTCCTCGAGTAGCGTCGCCAGCAGCAGCGGCCGCAGCGTCGCCGAGGCGCGCACCGTGGCAGTCTCACCCCCGGCGGCGGCGTCGTGCACGCGGCCGGCGAGCGCGTGCAGGCGCTCGTTCTCGGCGGCGATCTCCAGTAGCGGGCGAAGGCTCATGGCATGCGAAAGGCCCAGACCGGCGGGGTTCGGGCAGGTCCGGCGATTCTAGGGAGCTTCCGGTGCGACTTTGCCGCGATAAAGACGGATAAGTCGCAGCGGAAGGATGCGGGTGGAAGAATCGCGGCGGGTGAAGCTGCGCAAGACAGCGGCGGGCGTGATTGTCGAGGACCGTTCTCGCGAGCGCTGGGTGTCGCTGCCGCGGGCGGTGGAAAGGCTCCACGCCAGCGCCGAGGCGTCCACCGGTTGCCGCCCAAGCACGCTCGACGAGGCCCACCTGCACGACATCGTTGCGTTGCTGGCGGGTGGTGCGGAAACCCGGGCGGCGGTCGAGGCGCTGCTCGACGCCGTCGCCGGCGAGGCTGACGTTGGCGCCGATCCGGTCGCGGCCGGCCTGCCCTTCGCCGCCCGTTCGCTGCGGGCCTTCAGCCTCTGGGAGTCGCACTACGAAGGATCGGCGCGGATGCTGGTCAAGCGCTTCTTCCCGAATCCGGTTCAGCGGGTCGCCGCGACCTTTGAGCGGGTCAGCGGGCGCACCTTTCCTCCCTTCCGGCCGAACAGGCGCTTCTACGAGGTCCCGGCCTTCTACGTCGGCAACCACGCGGCGATGCTGGCCGACGGCGAGGAGATGCCGTGGCCGTCGCACACGCGCTTCCTCGACTTTGAGCTGGAGCTGGCCTTCGTCCTCGCCCGGCCGCTGGCCGATCCGACGCCGGCCGAGGCGCGCGAGGCGATCGGCGGTTGGCTCGTGCTCAACGACTGGAGCGCCCGCGAGGTGCAGGCGGAAGAGGCACGCCACGGTATGTTCGGCCCAGCGGTGAAGTCGAAGACCTTCGCCAACTCGCTCGGCCCCGACGTCCTCAGCGCCGACGAGCTGCCCGACTGGCGGGCTGTGACGGGGCGCGTGCGGGTCGACGGCGAGGTCTGGTGCGAGGGAGGCACCGCCGATCCCGCCCACGACGTCGGCGAGATGCTTGCCTACGCCGCCGCCGGCGAGCGCCTGCAGCCCGGCGACGTGATCTCGACCGGGACGATGCCCGGCTGCTGCGGGCTGGAGCTCGACCGCTGGATCCAGCCGGGGCAGGTCGTCGAGCTGGAGGTCGACGGGATCGGCACCGTCGCCAACCGGATCGGTGCGCGGCCGTGAGGAAGCTGCTCGCCGCCGGCTCGACGCTCGGCTTGTTTGCCCACAACGCCTTCGAGACCCGTGCCGGCGTCGGGCTCGTCTTCGAGCCCTTCCTCGGCCGCCGCGGCGCCCTCGCCATGTGGGGCGCCTACTTCCCGTTGATGCTCGGCGCCGCCTTCCGCGACGGCGAGCGGGCGCGGCAGCTGACCGCCTTCGGCGCCGGGATCGGCGTCGCCGGCGTCGCCGTCCACTTCAAGGCCTGGCCCTGGTCGCTGCACAACGGCCTGCCGATGCTCGACGAAGCCGAGGGCCTGCGTGAGGACCAGCTGCCCGCCTACAACGCCGTGCTCTGGTTCTGGCTCCTCTGCAGCGCTCTCGGCCTACCGGCGGCGAACCGGCCCGGCGCCCGACGCTTCGCCGTCGCCGGCCTGCTCAACTTCCCGATCCTGCTCGCCTCGGCACGGCACCACTTCAGCTGGGCACGCGAGCAGGCTGGGCTCGAACCCGACCGTTGGAGCCCCGCCCTGCGCGAGGAGTCGTGAGCGGCCCGACCTGGCCGAACGGCGCCCGCGGCGCCCTCAGCCTCAGCTTCGACAACCTCGGCGAGGCAGCCGAGATCGAGCTGGGTGCGCTCGACCCAGACGTGCCGCGGGAGCCGCACCGGACCGTCATCGAGGTGCTGCCGGCGCTCCTCGACCGGCTCGACGAGCACGAGCTTGGCGCAACCTTCTTCGTCGAGGGGCTCAACGCGCAGCTCTACCCAAACGCCCTGCGCGAGATCGCAGCCCGCGGCCACGAGGTGGCCTACCACGCCTGGCGCCACGAGCAGTGGGATGGCCTTTCCGCCGCTGAGCAGGCCGACAACCTGGCACTTGGCATCGAAGCATTCCGGGCGCTCGGGCTCGACCTGGCGGGGTTGCGGCCGCCCGGAGGCGGCCTCGGCCCAGGCGGCACGAACGCGCTGCGCGAAGGGGGCCTGCGCTACTGCTCGCCCGCCGGCCGGGGCATCGGGGTCCAGGACGCCATCGCCCTGCTCCCCTTCCAGTGGCGCCACGTCGACGCCACCTGCGTGCTGCCGCCCCTCGCGCCGGTCCGCGAGCAAATGATCGGTTCGTCCGACCCGCTCGACCCCGCGGCCTTCGTCGCCTTCCTCGACCGCGAGCTGACGACGCTGGCCGCCGAGGGCCGCTACATGACGATCGTCCTCCACCCCTTCATGCTCGAGTGGCTCAGCGAGGAGTGCCTGGATCCACTCCTCGCCCGCGTCGCCGACGCCGCTCACGGCGACGAGCTGTGGGTCGCGCCCTGTGCGGAGGTCGCTGCACACGTCCTTGCCGACCCCGGTCGTGCCGGCCACGGCGTCGCTCTCGACACGACCAGCTGGGCAGGCTAGGGCTCAGCCGCTTCGCTGCAGGTAACGCAGACCCGACTGGGCGGCGTTGTAGCCGCACATGCCGTGGGCGCCTGGGCCCGGCGGCGTAGCGGCGGAGCAGATGAAGATTCCGGGGATGCCGGTGCTGTACGGATCGAGCGCGAGGCGAGGACGGGCGACGATCTGGCGCGGGGTGTTGGCGCCGGTGAGGATGTCGCCGCCGAGGTAGTTCGGGTTGTAGGCCTCCATCTCGGCGGGGGAGCGGACGTGGCGAGCGACGATCCGCTCCCGCAGGCCCGGGGCGAAACGTTCGATCTGGTCGAGGATCGCCTCGCTGGCGTCGCCGGGGTAACCGCGCGGGACGTGGGCGTAAGTCCAGATTGGGTGCACGTCTCCGACCGAACGGGACGGGTCGGCGAGGTACTGCTGGCCGACCAGGACGAAGGGCCGCTCCGGCATCCGGCCACGGTTGACGTCGCGCTCGGCCGCGACGAGCTCCGCGAAGGAGCCGATCACGTGGACGGTGCCGGCACGGCGACTGTCGGAATCCTTCCAGGGGACGCCGCTCTCGACGGCAAGATCGAGCTTGAAGGCGCCCGGTCCGTGCCTGTAACGACGATAGGCGCGGGCCACCCGAGCGGGCAGGCGGTCACCGGCGATCTCGGCGACCGCCGCCGGGGCGAGGTCGAAGACGACCAGGTCGGCTGCGGGCAGCTCGGCCAGCGAGCGCACCGGGCGCCCGGTCTCGATGCGGCCGCCGTTCTCGCGGACGACCGCGGCGAGGGCGTCGGCGATCGCCTGCGAGCCGCCCTTGGCGACAACCCAGCCGTGGCGGTGCCCAGCGGCGATCAGGGCGACGCCAAGGCCTGAGCTGAGCGGCCAACTGAGGTCGCAGTAGGAGTGCGCGGCGACGCCGCCAAACAGCGCCCGCGCCGCCTCGGTCGGCAGCGCCCGCGCCAGCAGGGTCACCGGCATGGCGCCAGGCAAGCCGAAGCGGGTCAGCACCAGCGGGTGGCGGGGAATGCGCGGCAGCGGTCCCATGATGTCCTCGCAGAGGGCGTCGAACTTCTCGCCGGGCGGGCCGAACAGCCGCCTCCAGGCCGCCCCGGCGGCGCCGAGCCCGGCGACGGTGTCCTCGACCGAGCGCAGCATCGTCGCCGCGGTGCCGTCGTCGAAGGGGTGCGCAAGGTCGACCTCGGGCGCCGCCCACTCGAGTCCGTGGCGCTCGAGCCCGAGCGAGGCCAGCGCCATCGACCCGGGGACCATCGGGTGGGTGGCGGCGCAGTCGTCGTGGACGAGGCCGGGCAGGGTCAGCTCGCTGCTGCGGGTGCCGCCGCCGATCCTCTCCGCCGCCTCGATCAGGGTCACCTCGACGCCCCGGGTGGCGAGCGTGGCGGCGCAGGAGAGGCCGTTCGGCCCGGAGCCGACTACGACGGCGCTGCTCACGCCACGCCCGCCGAGTCCTCAGCACGCTCCTCGCCGCCGTCGGCAAAGGATCGAACCGGGAAGGGGCGCTCGTCCAGCCACGGCTGGCGGCCGACCATGTCGGCGACGTTCACTTCGCCCTCCTCGGCCAGTCCCGTCGCCGCGTCGTAGATCCGGTAGCGCTGGCGCTGCACGTGGGCGGGCTGGGACTCCAGCGTCACCACCCGTAGCTCGCCCGGCTCGAATCCGCAGCGCTCCTGCACCGCCTCCAGCAGCCGCCGGTCGTGGAAGTGGCCGTCGCCGAAGTTGTAGCCGAGGACGACACCCGCGACCAGCTCGCCCTCGCGCACGTCGTAGGCGTCGATGTTGTCGACGGCGCGCGCGACGAGGCCGTTGAGGGCGCGCCCGTGCGAGTGCATCGAGCGGAAGGCGAGGCCTTTGTAGACAAGCACGTCGATCAGGTCCGGCTCGTAGAACTTCTCCAGCTGCTTGGTCACGATCGGCGCCGCCTTGACCAGGCAATGGTCAAGCTTCTCCTCTGCACCCCCATGCTTGCGGAACAGCCACTGGCTGGTTGCCCAGTTGCCGGCGTAGTAGCGCATCGAGGGCAGGAACGAGACCAGGTCGGGGCGGAAGTTGCCGAGGATCGGGATGCCGACGCAGGTCACCGCCAGCAGCGCGATCAGCAGCGGGTCGTCGAGGGTCGAAAACGGCACGTCGCCGTAATGGCCGAAGAGGAAGAGGAGGCCGAAGATCATGAAGACGTTCCACTCCAGCGGCACAGCCAGCGGGAAGGTGGAGAGGATGTGGAGGTGGAAGATCACCATCCCGGCGACGGCGATCGTCCCCAGCGTGCCACCCTGGCTGGCGAGCAGGATCGCCGGCAGCGTGAACTCCACCACCGTGCCCATGTGCGCCGTCAGGGCTCCCAGCCGCGAAGGCAGCAGATCGTCGGGGTGGTCCCGGTAGAGCCGCCGCTTCGCCGCCCGCGAGCGGTTCCAGGGCGTGTTGCTGATCATCACGGTCACGACGAAGGGGAAGTGGCGATTCAGCTTCGAGGAGGCGGCTCCCCACCAGATGCAGACGAAGACCAGCTGGGCGGCGACGACAAGGTTCCCCACTGGGAAGAGGAAGATCAGCATCAGGTTGCCGTAGATCTCGGCCCGGGCGGCGAGGAAGGGCACCTTGTCGCGCAGACCGAGGGTGGCCAGCAGCGCCAGCGCGACGCCCACCGCGGCGGGATCGAGACGTCCCGCCGCCTCGGCGCTCGCATCGACGCCACCGCTAGTCACGAGATAGACGAGCGAGCCGAGCAGGCCCGCGTAGAGCGCCACGTCGAGCCAGGTGCGGGTCGTGCCGCGGGTCAGGGGTACCCGCCCCGGCCAGGGGGGCAGCCGGACCGACCCCGGCCGCAGCCAGTAGAGGACGCCACCGATCATCGGCGAGAAGCGCAGGGTCAGCGGCAGCGAGCCGGCGCCGAGACCCAGGACCTCCCAGAGCATCGTCCAGACGACCGCCTTCTGGAAGACGATCGGCTCACTCCACCAGCTGCCGAGATCGCCGAGGCCGCCGATCCCCTCCGTCGTCGCCGCGATCGCCAGCAGTCCGCCGCCCGCGTAGGCGATCAGCTTGAGCACGTAGAGCAGGTAGACGGCGGGAGGCGTCCCGAAGCCGTTCAGCGCCCAGTCCTGCGCCAGCGGCTTGATCCGCTGCAGGTGCGGCAGCCGCCTCCACCCCTCGACGTCGTCGAAGGGCGGCGGTGCGGGCGTGAGCAGGCCCATCGCTACCGCGCTCGCACCGCGGCGACGGTCTCTCGCAGCGTCTCGCGGGCGTCGTGGTGGGGCATCCAGCGCAGCTCGCGGCGGGCACGCGAGGCGTCCATCAACATCGGCCGGCGCAGGGCCTCGATCCATGCCGCCTCGGCCGGCAAGAAGGGCAACAGGGCAACCGCCTCGGCAGCCGCGTCAACCGCGAGGTGCGGCGCCGGAATCGCGTGCCAGCCGAGCTCTCGCGCGATATCGGAGACGGTCAGCTCCCCCGGCCCGGCGAGGTTGTAGATGCCCCGATCGCCGTGGCCCAGAGTTGCCGCCGCGAGCGCCGCGGCGACGTCGTCCTGGTGGACCAGCTGGAAGGGTACGCCGGGGTCGGGCAACACCGGCCGCAGTGAGGGCACGCGCCGCAACGCCCAGCGCATCGGGGCGGGAATCCGCTTGCCCAGTGCCATCAGCGGGATCAGGTCGAGCAGCAGGGTGGCGTCGGGGCCAGCGACGATGCAGGGTCGGAAGACGTAGGCGTCCGTGTCCGATCCCTCCAGGGCGCCAGCGAGCTCCTCCTCGACCGCCGCCTTGTCGGCCGAGTAGGGGTGGCGATCGGTTCCCCGCGCCGGCAGCTCCTCTGTGAGTAGCTGCGGCAGGTCGGCGCTGAAGCCATAGGCGGCGACCGACGAGGTGTACACGAGCCGTTTGGTGCCAGCGGCCGCCGCGGCCTCGAAGACGTTGCGCGATCCGAGCCGGTTGACCTCGCGCGTCTGCCCCGGCCCGGCGACGATCGCGAAGGCGAGGTGGACGACGACGTCGGCGCCCTCGACCAGCTCCTCGACCGAGCCGCGGTCGAGGATGTCGCCGCGCCTGTACTCGACCTTCTTCCAACCGTGGGCACTCGGGTCGAAGTAGCCCCGCGCCATCCCGGCGATCCGCCCCACCTCGGGCGAGCGCTCAAGCGCAGCGATGAACGGCTTGCCGATCTCGCCGGTAGGGCCGGTGACGGCGACGGTCAGCATGGCCGGCATTCTGGCACCGACGTGCCGTGGATTTAGCGCCCATATGGGCCGCATGAGTCATGGCACGTCAGCGGCTGGGCAGGCCGGGGCCACTGCGGGCCCACTCGACCTGGACCTCGCCCTCGGCGCGGGAGCGGCCCTCGACGTCGTCCCACTCGTGCAGCATCCGCTTCAGATTCGCCACCGCCTCGGGCGGGTGCGCGGCCACCGAGGTTGCCAGCTCGACGGCAACCTCCTCGGTCGTCGCCGCCGGCGCTACCCGGTTGACAAGGCCAAGGCGCAGCGCCTCGTCGGCACCGACAGTGCGCGAGGTGAGCAGCAGGTACTTGGCGGCGGCGAGGCCGCAGAGGGTGACGAGGCGGGCCGGGCCGACCGGGACGCCCAGCGCCGCGCCCGGGAAGCGCATCCGCAGATTGGCGCCGCCGACCCGCATGTCGCAGGCAATCGCCACCTCGGCGCCGCCCCCGACAACGTCGCCGTGGCAGACCGCAACCGTTGGCTTCGGGAAGGCGACGACGGCGTCGTAGAGCTCGGCGAAGAGCTGCATCCGTCGCACCTTGCCCTCCTCGTCGAGCTGCTCCTTGACGTCGGCGCCGGCCGAGAGGCCCATCTGATCGGAGGAGCTGATGACCAGCACGCGGACCGCGTCGTCGCCCCGCGCCACGGCCAGGTGCTCGCGCATCTCAACCAGCATCTGCGTGTCCATCGCGTTGCGCGCCTCTGGCCGTTCGAGGCGCAGCAGCGCGACTCCTCGCTCGTCGACCCCGTATCCGGTCCGCCGCTGGCCCTGGCCGTCGCCGTTCATCGCGCGAAGAACCTAGTCGATCCCCTGCTCGCCGAGCCGCTGCACCAGCCGCTCGGCCTCGTCGGCGGCGCGCCCCACCAGCACGGCGACCTCCTCGCGCGGCTCGCGGAAGCGACCGAGGACGTAGGCGGAGACGACGTCCGGGTCGGTCGAGTCGGGCCGCCCGACGCCGGCCCGCACGCGCCAGAACTCCCTCGACCCGAGCCCCCGCTCGAGGCTCTTGAGGCCGTTGTGCCCGGCCAAGCCGCCGCCGAGGCGGCTCTGCACCTCGCCGAAGGGAAGGTCGATCTCGTCATGGAGGACGACCAGCTGATCGAGCGGCGCCTTGAGCGAGCCGCGCGCCGGCCCGACGCAGTCGCCGGAGGCGTTCATGTAGGTCTGCGGCAGCAGGATCGCTACCCGAGGGCCGCCCGGGCCGGTCCGCCCTTCGGCGAGCAGACCGCCGAAGCGCTTCTTCGCCCGCGGCAGATCCCAGCGGCGCGAGAGCTCGGCGCCGATCTCGAAGCCGATGCTGTGCCTGGTCGCCGCGTGCTCGGAGCCCGGGTTGCCAAGGCCGACGATCAGGATCCGGTCGCCCTGTTCGCCCTCGCCGCGATCGACGCGGCGGCGGAAAATCGACATGAAACGACTATCCGGGGATCCGGGCCGCCACGGGGGCTACTCCCCGCCGGAGTCGCCCGAGTCGCCGCCCTCGCCCTCGCCGCCCTCTTCGGCGGCCGGGGCCTCGCCCTCCTCGCCGACAAGCTCGGTCTCCTCCTCAACGGAAGGCTCGGGCTCTTCCTCGACGCGAGGGGGCGAGAGGGTCGCGATCGTGATCTCCTCGGGATCGTCGGCGGCGAACTTGACGCCGTCGGGGACGGGAACGGCCGAGAGCTGCAGGGTGTCATTGATCTCCATCGCCGAGACGTCGGCGACGATCCGCTCGGGGATGTCGGTCGGCAGCGCCTCGACGGTGATCTCGCGGGTGACGTGCTCGAGCACGCCGCCACCCTTGACGCCGGGGGCGGTCTCGACGCCTTCGAGCTCGATCGCGACCTCGGCCTGGATCGCCTCGTCCAGCTTCACTTCCTGCAAGTCGATGTGCTCGAGGTTGCCGCGGATCGGGTGCAGCTGCTGCTCCTTGACGACCACCGGGACTGCTTTGGAGCCCTCCAGCTCGAGGTCGAAGAGCGCCTGGCCTCCGGCCAGCACCGTGCGCACGTCGCGATCGGCGACCTGGAAGGCGCGCGCCTCTTTGCCGCCGCCGTATACGACGCCGAGCACGAGCCCGCTGCGGCGCAGGCGGCGGGAGCCGCGCGAGCCGAACTCGGCCCGGGGCGCAGCCTTGAGCTTTTCGCGTGCAGCGGCCATCGGACGGGAGAGGATAGAGAAACGAGCGCGAGTCCGAGCCTGTGACAACCTTCAGGCGTGGCCGGCGACTCCAAGGACTCCAAGATCCCCAAGGGCCGCATCCGCCGCTCGGCGAAGCTCGGCTCGATCGTCGGCGTGCAGGGCGCCCGCTACGCCGGCACCAAGGCGACCAATGTCGCCCGCTCCGAGGAGGAGAGCAAGGAGCGACTAGAGCAGCGCCATCTGGAGACGGCGATGAAGATGGTCGGCACGCTCGGCCAGATGAAGGGCGCGGCGATGAAGCTGGGGCAGTTCGCCTCCTTCATCGACACCGAATTCCTCCCTGAGGAGTACAGCGAGATCTACCAGGAGCAGCTGGCAAAGCTGCGCACCTCGGCGCCGCCGATGCCCTGGGAGAAGGTCGAGAAGGTGCTGCTGGAGGAGTACGAGGGCGAACCTGTCTCGGAGCTGTTCGCCGAGTTCGAGCAGGAGGCCTTCGCCGCCGCCTCGATCGGCCAGGTCCACCGGGCCGAGCTGATCGACGGGCGCCGGGTCGCGGTCAAGATCCAGTACCCGGGCATCGCCGAGGCGCTTGACGCCGACCTGCGCAACGCCGGCATGCTGGTCCGCCTCGCCCGCGCCCTGGCACCGGGGCTCGACGCCAAGGCGATCGCCCATGAGATCCGCGAGCGGGTGATGGAGGAGCTCGACTACGAGTACGAGGCGCAGAACCAGCGCAGCTTCGCCCGCGCCTACCGCGACCACCCCTTCGTCTACGTGCCGGAAGTGATCACGCGGCTCTCGCGCCGCCGCGTCCTTGTCACGGAGTTAGTCGAGGGGATCGACTTCGAGCAGATCAAGGAGCGGCCGCACGAGGAGCGCAGCCGCTTCGGCGAGATCGTCTTCCGCGGCAGCTTCGGCTCGATTTACCACCTGCAGCACTTCAACGCCGACCCCCACCCGGGCAACTACATCCTGATGGCCGACGGCCGCGTCGCCTTTCTCGACTTCGGGATGACGAAGAAGCTCGACCACGAGCAGATCGTGCTCGAGCAGCGGGCCATCGACGCCGCCTTCCACGACGACCCAGAGGAGTTCCGCCGGGCGCTGCACGACCTCGGCTTCATCAAGAGCCCCTCCAAGCTCGACGCCGAACGGCTGATGGAGCACACGATGGCGATCGGCGGCTGGTACATCGAGGACCGCGAGATCGAGATCACGCCGCGGCGGGTGATGAAGATCATCGAGTCGACCAACGACCCGCGCTCGGAGTACTACGACCTGATGCGGCGCGAGTCGATCCCGGCCGAGGAGCTGATGGGACGGCGAATGGAAATCGGCGTCGTCGCCGTGCTCGGACAACTGCGGGCGAAGCGCAACTGGCACCGGATCATGCGCGAGTGGGTCTACGCAGATCCGCCTGCAACCGAGCTGGGCGAGCAGGAGTGGGAGTACTTCGAGGGAAGAGGTGTCCAGCAGACCCCGATTGTCGAGCGGTCCCTGGAAGGAGAGCAGCGATGAGGAGGATTCGGCGCGGTTGGCAGCTGACGAAGAAGAGCTGGGCGCTGCTGCGCGCGAACCCGGCCCTGCTGCGCTTCCCGCTCTACGGCGGCGTGGCGACGATCCTCTGCGCGGCGATCGTGATCGGGCCCGGCGTCTACCTGATCGACGACGGCGAGGTCGCCTTCGGCGGTCCGCTGGCGGTGATCGGTTTCTACCTGCTGGCCCTGATCGGCTTCTACTTCAGCGTCGGCCTCGCCGCTGCCGCCGACATGATCTTCCACGGCCGCGATGCGACCGTCTCCGACGGACTCGCGGTCGCCCGCAGCCGCTTCTCGCAGATCGCCGGGTGGGCGGCGGTCTCGGCAGTGGTGGGGGTAGTGCTCAGCGCCCTGGAGAACCAGACCGGGATCCTGGGCAGCATCTTTGGCCGCCTGCTGGCGGTCGGCTGGTCGCTGATCACCTTCCTCGCGGCGCCGGTGGTCGCCCTGGAGGGCACCGGGCCGTTCGAGACCCTGAAACGCTCCGGCAGCCTCTTCAAATCGCGCTGGGGCCAGCAGATCACCGGCAACATCGCGATCGGTGGCGCCGTCTTCCTTTTCGGCATCCTGCCCAGCATGTTGCTGATCGGGGCCGGGATCGCGATCTGGGCCTCGGCCAGCTTCGTCGGCGCCCTGCTGGCGGTGGTAGGTGTCATCGGCTTCGCCATCTCAATGCTCATTAACAGCGCCCTCAGCGGCATCTTCGGCGTCGCCCTCTACCGCTACGCGCTCGACAACGAGACGGTCGGCGGCTTCACCGCCGAGGAGCTGGAGTCGGCGGTTAAGCCCCGCCGCGGCGGCCGCAACGCACCGCCGACGGCAACCCCCGGCACGGTTTAGCCGCCTACGGCCGCCGACGGGCCTAAAACGGCACTCCTAGTGCCGTTTTAGGCCCGTCGGCTGGAAAGGGCGGCGAAGAGGCGGGGGTCGTTCGAGCAGAGACCGGTGACCCCGGCGGCGACCAGCTTGCGCATGCGCGGCAGGTCGTCGACCGTCCAGGCGATCAGCTCGATGCCGGCACCGTCCGCGACCCGGGCGAGGCGGGGACTGACGAGCGGGTGGTAAACCCACATTGAGTCGACCCCCATCCGTGGCAGCGCTTTGGCGGCGATCGCCGGCAGGCGGCGGCGCATCGCCACCAGCGCCGCCAGCATCGGCCCGCGCGCCCAGCGCTTCGAGGCCCAGTCCTTGGTCACTTTGGGATAGGTCCAGCCGCGCCGCAGGCCTGACTCCAGCTCGCGGATGCGGGCCAAACTGGACAGCTCCATGGTCGAGATCATCGCCCGGCCGAACAGGTCGCGCTCGCGCAGCGCCGCGACGATCTCCGCCTCGCGGCCGGCCAGCTTGATGTCGAGGTCGATCTCGACCCGGTCGAGGGGCGGCTGCAGGAAGGCGTCGAGCGCCTCGGCCAGGGTGAGCGGCGTACGGCGCTCGGCGTCGTGCCAGTCGTGCGCGATGAGGAGTGGCGCCCGCTCGGAGGCCGGCACCCGCGGGTGGCCATCGCGCGTCCACAGCACGTCGATCTCAATCGTGTCGACCCCCGCCTCGACGGCGGCGCGAAAGCTCTCCTCGGTATTGCCGGGAGCGACCAGGTCGGCCCCCTTGTGGCCGACCAGGCGCAGTTTCGTGCGGCGCTCACTTGCTTTGAGCATCGGGGCAGCGTAGTGGGCGGCGGCAGCCAGCCCGTCCGCTGCTCCGGCGGCGAACGCCTCAGTCCGGACGAATTACCATCAGGACCAGGACCGCGGCGACGATCAGCAGGTTGAGCCTGGCGACGATCGGCACCCAGTTGCGCCCGGGCGGGGGCGGCTGGCCACTTTCGAGCCCGGCGATGCCCGCGGCGGCCTTGGGGCCGAGGTAGAAGATCCCGATCGCGGTGGAGACCACCAGCCCGACCATGCCGAGCTGGATCCAGAGCGCATCCCAGCTGTAGAAGCTCTCGGTCAGCCAAATCCCGAAGACCAAGGTGATCAGGGACAGCGTCGGAAAGACGTACTTGCCGAGAAACTTGGCGAAGCGCATCGCCACCAGCATCGTCGCCGGTTCGCCGCTGCGCGCGCCCAGGGTCATCGCCACGTTGACTGCGAAGCCGGTGCCGACCCAGAGCGCCGCCGCTAGGACGTGGATGCTCTTGACGACCGTGTACTCGTCGACCATGGTCAGGCGAGCCTAGCCACCGCCCCCGTCAGAACAGCTGGTTCTCGCCGGCGAAGATCTCGGAGACGGAGTCGTCGGTGAAGATGCGGCGGATCGAGTCCGCGAAGGTGCCGGCGGTCGAGAGCACGGTGATGTTGTCGGGTGCGCCGGGGCGAAGCGGGATCGTGTCGGTGACGACGATCCGCTCGATGCCGGAGCTCTTGTAGGCGAGCCGTTCGTAGGCAGGGCCGGAGAAGACGCCGTGGGTGGCGCAGGCGATCACCCGCGCCGCGCCCTCGTCGAGCACGGTCTGGGCGGCGGCGCAAAGCGTCCCCGCGGTGTCGATCATGTCGTCGACCAGGACAGCGGTCTTGCCCTTGACGTCGCCGACGACGTAGCCGATCTCGGCCACCTGCTGGGCGGGGCGCTCCTTCTCCATCACGGCCCAGTGGGTGCCGACCCGCCGGGCGAAGTTGCGCGCGTTCTTGACCCGACCGGCGTCGGGGGAGACGATCACCAGCTCCTCGGTCAGGTGCTGGTCGATGAACCACTGGGTCAGCATCGGCATCGCCGTCATGTGGTCGACCGGGACGTGGAAGAAACCTTGCACCTGGCCGGCGTGGAGGTCCATGGTGACGACCCGGTCGACGCCGACCCCCTCCAGGCACTTGGCGACGATGCGAGCCGAGATCGGCTCGCGCGGTGCCGACTTCTTGTCCTGACGCGCGTAGCCATACCAGGGCAGCACGGCGATGATCCGGTGCGCAGAGGCGCCCTGCGCGGCGTCGATCATCGTCAGCAGCTCGACCAGCGCGTCGTTGGGGGTCATCGACGTCTGCTCGTTGGCGCAGGTGGACTGGACCAGGAAGACGTCGGCGCCGCGAATCGACTCCTCGTAGCGGCAGTAGACCTCACCGTTGGCGAAGGTGGTGAGGGTCGCCTGGCCGAGGTCGAGTTCGAGCTTGCCCGCGACCTTGGCCGCCAGCTCCATCGAGCTGCGGCCGCCGAAGACCATCATCCGCTTCGAGTAGTCGTGCGGAATGGCGGTCGGCGCCAGCTGCGGCACCGCCTCTTGCTCGATCGTGCTCACGCGTCCTCCTCGGAGCGCTCCGCCGCCTTGCGCTCGGCGTAGCCCTCGATGTTTCGCTGGTCGTTGTCGCTCACCGCTAACGCTCCCTCGGGAACGTCGTCCTTGATCACCGCTCCGGCGCCAGTGTAGGCGGCGTCCCCGACTTCTACAGGGGCAATCAGCATCGTGTCAACGCCGAGCCGAGCGCCCTTGCCGATCCTCGTCCGGTGCTTGCGGAATCCGTCGTAGTTGGCAGTGATCGTGCCGGCGCCGAGGTTGGACCCCTCCCCCACATCGGCGTCGCCCACGTAGGCGAGGTGCGGAACCTTGGCCCCCTCGCCGATCCGCGAGTTCTTGACCTCGACGAAGGTGCCGGCCTTGGCGCCGGACTCGAGGCGGGCGCCAGGGCGCAGGAAGGCGAACGGGCCGACGTTGCAGTCGTCGAGGACCTCGCACTCGACCAGGTAGGAGTGCGGGACGGCTACGCGCTCGCCGAGCCTGGTGTCGATCAGCGTGCTCAGCGGACCGATGACCGAGCCGGCGCCGACCTCGGTGCGGCCGCGCAGCGTCGTCCCAGGCTCGATTCGCGCGTCTGCCGCGATCTCGACGTCCGCGTCGATCCAGGTGGTGCCAGGGTCGACCACAGTGACCCCGGCGAGCATGTGAGTCTGCAACAGGCGGCGGCGGGCCTCGAGCTCGACCTCGGCCAGCTCGACCCGGTTGTTGACGCCCATCGTGGCGCCAAAGTCATCGGCCGGATGGGTGGCGACCGAGTGGCCCTGGGAGCGCAAGATCGCGAAGACGTCGGTGAGGTAGTACTCGCCCTGGGCGTTGTCATTAGAGAGCTCATCGAGCGCAGCGGCAAGCAGCGGCGCGTCGAAGAGGTAGGCGCCGGCGTTTACCTCGCGGATCGCCAGCTCGTCGGGACTGGCGTCGCCACCCGCTTTCGCCTCGACGATGCGCTCGAACTCGCCGCGCTCGTCGCGAACCACCCGCCCGTAGGCACCGGGGTCGTCGAGCTCGATGGTCAGCATCGTCGCCGCGGCCCCGGCCTCGCCGTGGGTGGAAAGCAGTCCGCCGATCGTCTCAGCGGAGAGCAGCGGATGGTCGCCGGAGAGGATGATGACCGTCTCCGCCTCCTGGATCGGGCCCAGCGCGGCGCGCAGGGCGCCACCGGTGCCGTCGGACACGGGCTGGACGACGGTCTCGACGCCATCCGGCAGGCCGGCGGAAATGTCGCGCTCTGGCGAGACGATCGCGACGACGCGCCCAGCACCCGCCTCGCGCGCGGCGATGATCGGCCAGGCGACCAGGGGCCGCCCACAGACGGGGTGGAGCATCTTCGGCACGGTCGAGCGCATTCGGGTGCCCTCGCCGGCTGCCATTACCAGCACTAGAGGCGAACTCACCAGCAGATCGTAATGGCGGGGGAGGAGGAGTGGGGCTGCCTTCCGCTTGCTGGGTTTTCGCCGTCAAAGGACACGTCTCTCGCAGAGGTGCCGGGGCGAAAACAGGACGCCGCGCACTCCAGGCAGCCCCACTCCTCCTCACGCTCCCGCGACTGACGCAAGCAGGCCAAGGACCCAGGGAGCGTGGCGTGCTCTGCACGCGAGCGACCGAGGACGCAGGGATGCGCCGCGTCAGGCGCGTCAGCTTCTAGCGAGATCTCGGCCGTACAGAGCTACTGACGTCAACGTCCAGCCGGCGAAGATGAGGTCTATTCCGACCAGAAGGCCGATCGCCCAGTCGGCGGAGCTGGGGAACTCGGCGAGGACGAGGATGCCGATCAGGAGGCCGGCGATGCCGCTGAGGCCGAGCAGGCCGGCGTTTGGTTTGCCACGGTCGGCAAAGGCGACGGCCAGGCGGGTGAGGCCCATGAAGAGGAAGTAGATGCCGAGCACCAACGTCAGGGTCAGGGTTCCATTCTGGGGCTCGATCACCAACCAAAGGCCGACGGCGAACGTGAGGAGAGCCCAGAGCAGCCGCAGCACGACCGAGCCGATCGTCGGTGCGGTGAATGCCGCCGCGATCAAGAAGGCACCTACGAACATCAGCACCCAGCCGACGAAGATCGCCGTCCCGACTGAGGCGACGGCCGGCACCAGGATCGCGAAGCAACCGGTGAGGATCGCCAACACCCCGATCGCCATCAACGCCTTCCAGCTACGCGTCAACCCGGCGCGCAGCTCTGGGTCCAGCGCAGCTCCGCTCATCTCCATGGAACGAACCTAAGCGCTGGTTCGGACGGCTGGACCGACGACACTCGTCGCGGCGATTCCGGGGGAAGGACTCGAACCCTCTCTTCCAGGACCAAAACCTGGCGTGCTGGCCAAATACACCACCCCGGATCGTGGCCCGAGCGTAGCGCTGTCGGCGCCCTCCTACTCCTCAGCGCTGCGCGGGACCTTGCCGCCTTCGGCGCCGGGCTCGAGAGCCGGACCGCGGGGGGAGGCGATGCCGAGGACGCGCATCGCCTTGAGGCCGAGGCCGAGCTTCTCGCGGCCCTCCGTGGCGGAGACGTCGTGGCCGCAGAGCTCGCGCACCCGCTCGAGTCGGTAGCGGATCGTGTGGCGGTGGGTGAAGAGCTGTTTGGCGGTGGCGGCGACGTTCCCGTCGTTGGCGAGGTAGGCCTCGACGGTGGCGACCAGCTCGGTCTCGTACTGATCGTCGTAGGCGGCGAGCGGCTCGATCGTCTCCGAGTAGAAGCGCTGCAGCTCGCCGGGGTCCTCGCTCATCGCCGGCAGCAGCAGGCGGTAGGCGCCGGTGTCCTCGAAGGCGAGCAGAGGCCGGCCCTCCGCCTCACCGACGTTTACGGCGAGGCGCGCCTCGTTGCCGGCTCGGTAGAGGTCGACCGGGTCGGAGACGCGGCGGCTGGCGCCGATCGTCAGGTGGAACCCGGGCAGGGCGTCGTCCAACTCGCGCGCGAGGCCGGAGGTGGCGCGGGCCAGGCGCTCCTCGTCCTCGGCCGGGACGATCACCGCGATCTCGGCCGCCAGCTCGCCGGCTTCGGCCGTCGCCAGCGCCCCCGGCGCCAACGAGCGCAGTGTTCGCATCGCCAGGCTCAACACGCGGTCCCGCCACTCGCCGGTCTGCGCGGCGCGCGGAGCGGCGCGGACCAGGATCGCCCCCGCCCCCTTCTCGAGGTCGGCGCCGACCTCGGCCGCCCGGGCGAGGATGTCGCCGCGATCGGTCACCTCGCGTCCGAAGACGGCCGCGACGAAGGCGCCAGCGACCTCCTCGCTCTCCCACTCCGGTGCGCGCGAGCGCTCCAACTCCAACGCCAGCAGCGTCGTCACCATTCGCGCCATCGCCGGATCGGGCGCGGTGGTGGCGCGGTAGCGCAGCTCCCCGACTTCGCTGTCGGCAACCCGCAGCTCGACCGTCGTCACCCGCTCGCCACCGGCGAGCAGCTTGCGCTCCTGATCGGGCGAGGCGCCGGCCACTGCCAGTACCGCGCCAGAACGGTCGATCAGCGCCACGCTCGCGTCCAGCACCCGGGCTGCCGCGCGCGCCACCGCCGGCAAGCCCGCTCCCGACTCCACGGCTTCGGAGAGCGTGTCGAGCGCTTCGACGTTCTTGGAGACCGCCGTCATCTGTCAATTATCAGCAGGAAAGAGGGAATTGGCCACCAGCGGGCCCGGACCCGGGGGCTCAGCCGAGCAGCTGCGCCAGCTCGTCGTAGTAGTAGACGACCGCGAGGCCGACGACTACCCCGGTCAGCACCAGAGCGAGTAGGACGATCACCGACAGGGCCCCCGCCACAGCCTTCTCCCAGAGGCGTCCGTAGGCGCTGACCGCCGGAACCAGGATCAGGCCGACGAAGGCAGCCAGGCTGACCGCGCCGGCGACGGCGAAAAGGACGTACTCATCCTCGATCTTCTGAATGGCGGGGGGAATCGCCTGCAACGCCAGCGGGAGCACCAGCCCCATTCTGTCGCAAGGGCTCCTCCGAAGACCGCACCGTCGTGATGACGAGCGCCACGGCGGCACAGAAGGAGAAGGCGGCGGCGCCGAGCGCCCAGCCGCCGTTGACGTCGCTGAGGTAGTGGACGTCGAGGTAAACGCGGGAGAGGCCGACGAGAGCCGTCAGCGTGATGCCGGCCGTCACGACCAGCGCCCCGCGGGTCATCCCGGTGCGTAGGCGCATCACGATGGTCACCGCCAGCCAAACGTAAAAGGTCGAGTAGGCGGCGTGGGCGCTGGGGAACGAGGAGCCCGACACGTCCACCAGGCCGCCCGGCGGGCGGGGACGGTCGATCGCGTCCTTGATCTCGTGGACGCCGGCGAAGGTCAAGCCGAGCCCGACCGACAGCACGCCCAGCTCCGCCCAGCGACGGCGGGCGGCGAGGAAGAGGCCGCAGATCGCCGCCAAGGGCAGGACGACGCCAAAGGAGCCGAACACGCTGACGACCTTGGCGACGTCGACGAGCCAGGAAACCTGAAGCCCTTCGACGACGTCGATCGCGGTCGTGTCGCCGGGCGTCGGGCCGGCGTCGCCGCTGACGATCGACGCGTAGGCGACGAGGACGAAGCCAGCCACGGCCAGGATCGACATCAGGGAGGTGAACTCGAGCCCGAACGTGCCGCCCGGCGTCACGCGCGCCCAGAGGAAGCGAAGCTGCGGCTGGAAGCGGCGCGCCAGTAGCACCAGCCAGTGGGTGGCGGCGTGGTGCTCCATCCAGCGCACCGCCGCGCGCCGGTTCTCCTGCTCGCGCAGGTGGCGGTAGAGGTAGACGGAGCCCGCCACGACGACGATCAGCGTGCCGAGGAGGAAGGCACCGCGTCCCGCGTACTTGGCGGCGGTGTCGATGCTGCGCGAGAAGGCATAGCCCAACAGGATTAGGCCCGTGTTGAGAATCCCGGCGCCGAGGATGCTGTAGGGAAGGAAGACTCGGTAGGACATCCCGGAGCTGCCGGCGATGAACGGCGCCAGGGCGCGGACGAAACCGATGAAGCGGCCGAGGAAGATCGTTTTACCGCCGTGGCGGGAGAAGTAGTCCTCGACCTGCTCGAAGCGCTCGTGGCTGACGCCGAGGCGGGGGCCGTGGCGGAGGATGAACTCGCGCCCAAGCCGGCGGCCGATCAGGAAGCTCGTGGTGTCGCCTGCCCAGGCGGCGAACCAGGCGATCCCGATCAGGATGTAGACGTCGATCGCCCCCTGGCCGGCGACGGCGCCGGCGACGAGCATCACGGTCTCGCCGGGCACGACCAAGCCGATGAAGGCGCCAGTCTCGGCGAAGCCGAAGACCCCGGCGAGCAGGTAGGTCCAGGAGCCGAGGGTGTTGGAGGCGTCCTCGAGTAGCTGCTGAAGGTCGTCGTGGGGGACGACGCGGCTGAAGAGGAAGTACCCGCCGACGGCGCCAGCAACG
This sequence comes from uncultured Solirubrobacterales bacterium, assembly GCA_963817945.1. Classification (GTDB taxonomy): domain Bacteria; phylum Actinomycetota; class Thermoleophilia; order Solirubrobacterales; family 70-9; genus VRUE01. The sequence goes on from CAWFQH010000005.1 coordinate 473,840, forward strand.
ATCGCGGCGATCGCGAGCCGGCGCTGGCGGCGGTCTTTTGGCAGGGCGACCATCATCGGCTTGCGGTCCTCATCCGGGGCAGGGTCTCAAGGAGCACGGCCGGCCTCGCAGACGATCGCTTCGTCGCGCTCGAGGCGAGCGGCCGCGCGCTCGGCGGCCGCGAGGTCGGGGAAGAGACCGAAGGCGGTGGGCCCGGAGCCGGTCAGGAGGGCCAGTGGAGCCCCGGCGGCGCGCAGCGCGTCGAGCGCGGCGCCGATCTGCGGCCGCAGCGAGCAGGCGGCCGGCTCGAGGTCGTTGGCAAGGAGGTCGGCGTAATCGAGCGGGGAAGCGCCGGCCCCGGCCGCCTCGCGCAGACGCGCCGCCAGGGCTACCAGCTCGCCGGCGTCGCGACCAAGCCCCAGCCGGTCCGCCTCGGCGAAGACATCGGCGGTGCTCAACCCTCCCCCGTCCGGCAAAAGCACCACGGCGTGGGGAGCCGGCTCCGGCAGCCGCTCCACCCGCTCGCCCGCGCCCTGCACCAGCGACAGGGCGGGCACGAGCTGCGACGGGACGTCGGCGCCGAGCTCAGCCGCCAGCGCCGCCAGCTCACCGCGTGGCGACTTTATGTCGGACAGCGACAGAAACTCGCCAGGCTGGGCCGCGAGACGCAGGACCGCCGCCGCGTCGGCGCTGCCGCCACCGAGGCCGGCGGCGACCGGGATCCGCTTCTCGATCTCGATCCGCAGCGGTGGCGCCTCCCAGCCGCGCTCGCGCAGCGCCGCCAGCGCCCGCGCCGCCAGGTTCTCGCCCTCGACGGCGGGGCAGCAAACCTCGTCGCCCTCGGCCTCAAAGACCTCGATTGAGTCGGCCAAGGCGAGCGGCTCGAACAGCGAGCAGAGCTCGTGCAGCCCGTCCTCGCGGCGCGGCCCGAGGAAGAGGCAGAGGTTGAGCTTGGCTGGGGCGAGGATCATCGCGGCAGGGACTCTGCCAGCGAGACGAACTCCTGGGGGGAGAGGGACTCCGCACGCGCGTCCTCCGGCAGCCCCATTTCGCGCAGAGCTGCGCGAGTCGCATCGAGCGAACCAGGGCGAACATGCTCCAGCGATCGCGCCAGCGCCTTGCGGCGATGGGCGAAGGCGGCACGAACGAGCTCGCGCGTCGTGGCGTCGGCGCCGGGCCCGATGCGCCTCAACCTGAGGATCGCCGACTCAACCCGCGGCCGCGGGCGGAACACAGCCGGGTCGACAGTCCGCAGCAGCTTCACCTCGCAAGCGATTTGGGCGAGAACGCTCGGTGAGCCGTAGGTGCGACTGCCCGGCGCGGCCCGCAGGCGGTCGGCGATCTCGCGCTGGACCATCACCGTCCAGTTGCGCAACGAGGGAAGCTCCTCGATCGTCCGCAGCAGCACTGGCGTTGCCACCGAGTAGGGCAGGTTGGCGACCATCGTCGTCGGCGGCGGGTCGAGCGCACTGAAATCGAGCTTCATCGCGTCCGCCCAATGCAGCTCGACCTCGGCCCGACGGGCCAATGGCGCCAGCGCCTCCTCCAGCCCGCGATCGAGCTCGACGGCATGGACCCGCGCGGCGGCCGCCACGAGGCGCTCCGTCAGTACCCCCTCTCCCGCGCCGACCTCGAGCACGACGTCGTCGGGCCCGAGCGCGGCGTCGCGGACGATCGCATCGAGCAGGTTCGGGTCGGCGAGGAAGTTCTGGCCGAGCCGGACCATCAGCGGAAGCGTCGCAGCTGAGGCGGGCTACCAGTCGAACAGGCGCCGGGCGTTCGCCTCAACCGTCCGCTCCAGCTCCTCGTAGGAGACGCCGCGAACCTCAGCGACGGCCTTCGCGGTGTCAACGACATAGGCCGGCTGGTTCGGCTTGCCGCGCACGGTTTGCGGCGCCAGGTAGGGCGCGTCGGTCTCGACCAAGAGGAGGTCCTCGGACAGCTTCGCCGCCGCCTCGCGCAAGTCGTCGGAGGCCGGGTAGGTGGTGTGGCCGGCAAACGAGCAGTACCAGCCGCGCTCGGCAGCATCGTCGACCCGCCAGGGAGCCGAGAAGCAGTGCAGAACGACGGTAAGGCCCGCGGCACAGGCGTCGAGGACCTCGAAGACCTCGTCGCTCGCGGTCGTCTCGCCATCGGGGTCGCGACAGTGGATGACGATCGGCAGCTCGCGCTCGCGGGCGATCTCGATCTGCGCCTCGAAGGCGCGCCGTTGCTCGGCCGGCGTCGCGGTGTCGCGGTAGTAGTCGATCCCCGCCTCGCCGACCGCCCGCACCTTTTCGTGAGCGGCCAGTCGAGCTATCTCCTCCGCCGTCGAGTCGTCGAATTCCGCCGCGTCGGTGGGATGGCAGCCGACGCTGGCGAAGACCTCCTCGTGACGCACGGCCGCCGCGATCGCCAAGGCGTTGGTGTCATCCGGAGGATGCCCGCCACCCGCCTCCTCGCCGGTCACCTTCGGGTTCTCGCTGCGGCCAAGCCCCACGTTGAGCATCCGCGTCACTCCAGCTTCGCGCGCGGCCGCGACGAGTTCGGCCTCGTCCGGCTCGCAGAGGAACAGATGCGTGTGGGAGTCGATCACCGGCGCGAGCCTAACCGGACCCGGTCGCTTGCGGTGCGACTTCCCCGTCATAGGGAGGGACAACTCGCACCGGAAGCGATCTGGCCGTTTCATTGGGAGTCGGCGAGGATGCGGCCGATCCGGCCCAACGTGCGGCCGGGTTCGTCTTCCAGCTGGCTCCAGGCGATCCGCACGACGCGGTAGCCGTTCGCGGCGAGGATCTGATCGCGCCTGCGGTCCTCGCGAAAGGCCTTGGGCGTGTGGTGGGTCTCTTCCCCGTCGGTTTCGACGACGAGACGCTGCTCCTCCCAGAGGAAGTCGACCTCGATGCGCTCGCCGTCGAGCCACAGCACGGCGTTGCAGCGCGGTCGGGGCACGCCCGCCTCCCAGGCCGCAGCGAACATTCGCGCCTCCATGGTGCTGCGCAGGCGCTCTGGGCGTCCGCCTGCTGTGCGCCACGGCGCCACGAGCCGTCGCAACGTCGGGGCTCCGCGCCGGCGACGACGAGCAAGTATGCGGTCGATCGCGTCTACGTCGAGCAGCCGCAGGAAGGCTGCCTGCTCGACCATGCGGCGCAGGCTTTTCTCGCCGAGCTGACCAGCCATGTCGACAAGGGTGCGGGAGGCGGTGGTGGTGGGAATTCCCGCTCGCGTTGCGGCTTCGTCGGAGCCGAAAGGGACACAGTGCCAGCGAATTCCTTGGACGCTCCTCCCCGCTCTGCTTGGGCAGCTTACGTCGACCAGCGCCGGCCGACGATCCCAGAGGCCGAACAGCTCGGCGGCCGTAGCATGGGACACGACCGCGCCCTCGCCGCAGACCAGCACCGCCGCCAGCATCGAACCGTGACGAGTGACTGCACGATGGCCGACCGCGAAGACGCCGCGGAACAGCCGGTGCAGCGTGCCGCCAGCCAGACGACCGTCGATCATCTCGTCGCTGAGGCCGATTGCGCGCAGCTGGCGACGAGATACGACGCCATGCTGGCGGGATGCGACGACGGTAATCGCCTCGCCCCACCCCGCCTCGATTCGGTTCCGGTGCGACTTGTCAGTCATATGGAGGGATAAGTCGCACCGGAACCGAATTCGCCCCCCGGTAGCCTCTTTCGACACATGCCGGATCGCGATTTCATAGCCGCCACGCGGGAGCGCGTCGTCGTCTTCGACGGCGGCATGGGTGCAACCCTGGAGCAGTTCGAGCTGAGCCAGGAGGACTACGGCGGCCTCGAAGGCAAGTGCCACGAGGCGCTGGTGCTGAACCGCCCCGACGTGATCGAGGGCGTCCACGCCTCAATGCTCGAGGCCGGCGCCGAGGTGGTCGAGACCGACACCTTCCAGGGGTCGCGGCTGAAGCTCGAAGAGTGGGGCCTCGGCGAGCACACGCTCGAGATCAACACGAAGGCGGCGCAGATCGCCCGCAAGGCCGCAGGTGAGGAGCGCTTCGTCGCCGGCTCGATCGGCCCAACCGGGTTCTTGCCTGCCTCCGACGACCCGACCCTGGGCGACATCTCCTTCGGCCGGCTGGTCGAAGTCTTCGCCGAGCAGGCTCGCGGCCTCGTCGACGGGGGCGCCGACCTGATCATCGTCGAGACGGCACAGGACATCCTCGAGGTCAAGGCAGCGATCTTCGGTGCCCGCGAAGCCTTTAAGGAGGCGGGTCGCACGTTGCCAATCCAGGCCAGCGTCTCGCTGCTGCCACAGGGCGGCAAGATGCTGCTCGGCACCGACATCGCCGCCGTGCTGACCACGCTCGCGGCGCTCGACGTCGACGCGATCGGCCTCAACTGCTCGACTGGGCCCGAGGACATGCGCGACGCGATCCGCTACCTGGGCGAGAACAGTCCTCTGCCCGTCCATTGCATCCCCAACGCCGGCCTGCCCCTGCAGGGGCCCGACGGCGAGACGATCTTCCCCGAAGAGCCCGGGCCGCTGGCGGCGACGCTGGGTGAGTTCGTCGAGCGCTACGGCGTCGGCATCGTCGGCGGTTGCTGCGGGACGACGCCGGAGCACATTGCCGCGATCCGCGAACGGGTCGAGGGGCAAGTGCCGGGCGAGCGGCCAGCGCCGGGGCCGATCCAGGTCTCCTCGATGATGACCGCCACCCCGCTCGTGCAGGAGCCGCGCCCGACCCTGGTCGGCGAGCGCGTCAACTCGCAGGGCTCGCGCAAAGCGAAGGAGCTGCTGCTGGCCGATGACTACGACGGCCTCGTCCAGGTCGCCGAAGACCAGGTCCAGGGCGGCGCCCACGTGCTCGACGTCTGCGTGGCGCTGACCGAGCGCCAGGACGAGGACGAGCAGATGGTGGCCGTGGTGGAGCGGGTCTCGCTGACCCAGCCGGCGCCAATTCAGGTCGACTCGACCGAGCCCGACGTGATCGCGGCGGCGCTGGAGCAGATCCCCGGCCGGGCGATCGTCAACTCGATCAACCTCGAGGCTGGTCGCGACAAGGCCGACGTCGTCGTGCCGCTGGCGGTGGCGCATGGGGCCGCGCTGATCGCGCTGACGATCGACGAGGTCGGGATGGCGAAGACCGCCGAGCGCAAGGTCGAGATCGCCAAGCGGATCCGCGATATCGCCTGCGAGGAGCACGGCCTCGATCCCGAGGCGCTGATCTTCGACGCGCTCACCTTCACCCTGACCACCGGCGACGAGGAGTGGAAGCCGTCGGCGGTAGAGACGATCGAGGGCATCCGCCGGATCAAGGCCGAGATCCCGGGGGTCAAGACCTCGCTCGGCGTCTCCAACGTCTCCTTCGGCGTCGGCCAGCCGGCTCGCGCCGTCCTCAACTCGGTCTTCCTCCACCACTGCGTCGAGGCGGGTCTCGACCTGGCGATGGTCAACCCCAACCACATCACGCCATACAGCGAGATCTCCGACGAGGAGCGCGAGCTGACCGACGACCTCGTCTTCAACCGGCGCGACAACGCGCTGGAGCGCTTCATCGCCCACTTCGAGTCGAAGGGCGAGGGGGAGGAGGCCGAGGAGGCCGCCGACCCGACCGAGGGCATGGAGCCCGAGGAGGCCCTGCACTGGCACGTTCTGCGCCGCAAGAAGGATGGAGTCGAGGACTGGATCGACCGATCGGTGGAGAAGATCGGCGCCGTCCCCACTCTGAACGAGGTGCTGCTGCCGGCGATGAAGGAGGTCGGCGACAAGTTCGGCGCCGGCGAACTGATCCTCCCCTTCGTCCTGCAGTCGGCCGAAGTGATGAAGCGCGCCGTGGCGCAGCTGGAGAATTACCTCGATCGGATCGACGGTCACACCAAGGGCAAGGTCGTGATCGCGACCGTGTTCGGCGACGTCCACGACATCGGCAAGTCGCTGGTCAACACGATCCTCACCAACAACGGCTACACCGTGATCGACCTCGGCAAGCAGGTCCCGGTCGACACGATCATCGAGGCGGCGGTGGAGAACGAGGCCGACGCGATCGGCCTCTCCGCCCTGCTCGTTTCGACCTCGAAGCAGATGCCAATCTGCGTCCAGGAGCTGCACCAGCGCGGGCACGAGTTCCCCGTGCTAATCGGCGGCGCCGCGATCAACCGCGACTTCGGCCGCCGCACGCTCTACCCGCACGGCAAGGAGTCAGACGACGTCTACGAGCCGGGCGTCTTCTACTGCAAGGACGCCTTCCAGGGGCTGGACACGATGGATGCGCTGATCGACGCGGAGGCGCGCACGGCACTGGTCGAGCGGATCCGCGCCGAGGCCAGGCAGCTGCGCGAGAAGCCGGTCGTGATCGACGACGGCCCGCCGACCAGCGACGCCAGCGTCCGCTCCGCCGCGCGCATCGACAACCCCATCCCCGAGCCGCCCTTTCTCGGCGTGCGCGAGGTCGAGATCGACTTCGACCAAGTCTTCCCCTACCTCGACCGCCACGTACTCTTCAAGCTGCACTGGGGCGGCAAAGGGGTGAAGGGCGAGGCCTGGCGCGAGCTGATCGAGGGCAACGGCTCCGAGGAGGGCTTCGCGCCGCGGCTGGAGCGGATGTGGCGCGAACAGGACTACCTGCAACCACGGGCGCGGCTTGGCTACTTCCCCTGCAACGCCGTGGGCAATGAGCTGATCGTCTTCGACCCGGAGGACCCGGCGCGCGAGCTGGAGCGGCTCGTCTTCCCACGGCAGCCGAAGCACGACCGCATCTGCCTCGCCGACTTCTTCCGCCCGCTGGAATCAGATTCCCGCCCACCCGAGCGCGATGTCGTGGCGCTGCAGGGCGTCACCGTCGGGCCGGAGGTGACCGAGCTGATCGGGCGGCTTGAGCGCGAAGGCGAGTTCGCCGAGCAGCTCTATGTGCACGGGCTCGGTGTGCAGGCGGCCGAGGGGTTGGCGGAGTGGCTGCACTCCGAGGTGCGCCGCGCCTTGGGCATCGACCTCGGCCAGGGCCGCCGCTACTCCTGGGGCTACCCCGCCTGCCCGGACCAGTCCGAGCACGAGAAGGTTTGGCGCCTGCTCGACCTGGAGCAGATCGGCATGACCCTCTCTGACGGCTACGCGGTGATGCCCGAGCAGTCGACGGTGGCGATCGTCGCCCACCATCCCCAGGCCGTCTACTTCGGCATGAAGTCCGGCTTCATCCCCGAGCAGGAGGCGCCCGACGAGCTGATCGCCGGCACCGAGCGCGGCGGCACCCTGCCGCCCGAGCGCGAGCCGGTGGAGTCCTAGCTACGCACCGACGCGTTCGCGGCCCTCGCTGCGAGCCGGGTGGGGATCCAGCCGGACCGACGAGGAGGAGAGCGCCTGCACGCGCAGGTCGCTCCAGGTGAGGCCTTCACGCACCAGCGAGGGGAGGCCGAGGGCGACCGCGGTGGCGATCTCAACCGCCTGCAGGATCACCCCGTAGGCAAGGGCGTCGGCGGTGCCGATGCCGAAGCCGGTGTGGAGGACGCTGATCACCGCCAGCTGAAAGACGCCGATGTTGGAGGGCGTCGCTGGCACCACCGCGGTGACGTTGACGGCGAAGAGGACGGCGGCGGCGGCACCGATGCTGGCTTCGTCACTGAGTCCCAGCGCCGCGAACAGCGCCCAGCACGCGAAGAGCTGGATCGCCCAGGCGGAGAGCTGGGCCCCGGCGGCGAGGGCGCCGCGGCGCGGCGTGCGGAAGACCGCCAGCCCCGTTCGCACCTGCACCAACGCTGCCCGCACCGATGCGCCGGCGCGGGCGAGGCGACCGCTGCCGCCGCGCCGCATCAGCGCCGGCGCCAGCAGGACGAGGACGAGCAGCCCGAGCGGCACCAAGCTGAAGGCGAAGAGCTTCTCGGTGCTGGAGTGGAAGAGGTCGGTGCTGGAGACGATGATCACGCCGAGCAGGAAGAGGGCGACCAGGTTCAGGATCGTCTGCGAGACCAGGGTGCCGAGCAGAACCGGGAAGGTCTCGCGCATGCGGCCGGTGCGCCGGGCAAGCGTCATCGCACGGGCTGGCTCGCCCAATCGTGCTGGCAAGGTCGCCGACATGAGGACGCCGATCATCGTCGCCGAGGTGACGTCACGGCGGCGAACCGGCCGGTTCGGCAGCGCGGCGCGCACGATGCCGTACCAGGAGGCAGCGCGGAAGAAGAGGGAGAGGGCCATCAGGGCGCAGGCGACGAGCACCCAGGTGATGTCGGAGCGGACGATGCTGGAGAGGACGTTGTCGACGCCGATCTTCTGCGCCGCCAGCGCGGTGAGGCCGACGCCGAGCGCCCCCGCCACGCCCAGTCCCGCCCGCCGCGCAATGCGACGCCGCCGGCTGCCCCGCTGCGCCGGTGCCGGATCGAGCGAAGGCAGCCGCTGGGGGGGCTGCGGCGGGTTGCCGTCGGCGGGTCGCGCCCCGGCCCAATGCGCGAGCCGCTCGGCCGCCGTTGCCGGCGCCGGCGCCTCGATTGCCCGCTCGTAGACCGCGGTGACGCGGTCCGCGACGTGCGGCCAGGCGTAGCGTTGGGCGCTTTCGCGCGCCGCCGCCCCCATCGCCGCCAGGCGCTCGGGTTGGTGATAGGCGCGCTGCAGCTCTTCTGCCAGCCGCTGCGGGTCACCGGGTGGGACGAGGACGCCGTCGACCCCGTCGGTGACGACGTCCCTGTAGCCAGCGATCGCCGAGGCGAGCGCCGGGGTGCCGGCGGCGAAGGCCTCGGTGAGGACCATGCCGAAGCTCTCGCCGGCAAGCGACGGAGCGCAGAGCAGGTCTGCCCCGTGCAGCGCCTCCCAGAGGCGCTCGCCCGAGACCCGCCCGCAGACCTCGATCGACTTCATCGTCTCGGGATTGGCGAGGTAGCGGAGCACGTCCTCGCGCTCGGCCCCGATCACTGTCAGGCGCGCCGGTACGTGCTCGATCAAGGCGTCGAAGGCGGTCAGCAGGATCGGTAGCCCCTTGCGCTCCTCGGCCCGGCCGACGAACACGATCCGGAGCTCCTCGCTGGGCGGCTTCGGCCCCTTCGAAGCGGCCTCGACGTCGACGCCGTTGGGAATGATCTCGTAGCGGCCTCCGTACCAGCGGCGACCGGTCCAGGCGGCCGCCTCGGAAACGGCGATCCGCGCGGCGAGCCGGTTGAACACGCGTCGGGCTCCCAGCGCAGAGGCAATGTGATTGGGGAACCCCTTGGTCGAGTAGGTGTGGAAGGTGCCCACGACGGGCGCCCGCGCGCCGAGGGCGGCGTTCCAGCCGACCAGGGGCACCAGCGGCTCGTGGACGTGAATGACGTCGTAGCCGCCACGGCGCAGCTCCCTCCGCACCCGAGCTACACCCCCGCTCGGGGAGGCCGAGAGGTTGGACACCGCTCCGTTGGCGCCGATGCCAATCGTCCGCCCGAGCGGCATCAGGTAGTCCGGCACCTCGTGCGCTTCGGGCGCGGCACGATGCAGCGCCCGGCTGAGCCGGTCCGGGGGGTCGACGGGAGCGAGCACACGGACGTGATGGCCACGACCGAGGTACTCCTCGGCGAGTGCCTCGACGTGCCGGTTCACGCCGCCCTGATAGCTCCAGGAATATGGCGAGACAAGGGCAATCCGCACGAAGCGCTAAGGGTAGTCGATGTCGCGGGCAGCACCCGGGCGTTCGCTTTCGGCCCAGGCGTAGCCGACGAAGGCCGCGAGATAGACGGCGCCGATCTCGAGCAGAAGCGCCCCCGAGTCGTTGGCAACCGTCCCGGCCAGCGTCGCCGCCAGCGCCCCGGCAAGCCCCGCCCGCAGCGCCGGAACGGGTCCCAGCCAGGTGGCGATGCTCTTCCGCCGCAGCCAGGCGAGGAGCGCGCCGGCGAGGACGAAAGGAAGTAGCGCGAGCAGGAGCGGGCGCCCGAAGCTCTCCCCCGCCTCGCCCAGGCGCCGCCCGAGGACGCCGAGCACGTCGCCACCGCCGTCTGCTTGCAGGACGGTGCGCGTGAGGTGCGCGTCGGAGCCGGTGAGCAGGTCGGCGGCGGCAAGCAGGGCCAGCGCTGGCAGTGGCACCAGCAGCGCCAGCCGCGCCAGCCGCGGGCGTTCGATCGACAGCGCAGCCGCGACAGCGGCGCCGAGCGGCAGCACGATCGCCGCGCCGACGTCCGCCCCATAGCGCCCGTAGGCGAAGACGAATGAGAAGACGATCCCGACCGCGAGGAACACGGCCGCGCCGCGAGTCGCCACCCGTCGCTGTGAACTTTCACCGTGCCAGGGCACGGCAAAACTCGACAGCGCCGCTCCGGTCCCGACCAGAACCAGCACGACCAGCGCCGCCTCCAGCTCGTTGCCGATCCCGTAGTAGCGGTGCCCCGCGGCCGGGTTGGGACCGACCAGCGAGAGCTGAATCAGCGGCGAGCCCGCAATCAGGTCCACCGTATGGGCAATGACGGTTGCGCCGCAGGCGAAGGCGAGCCCCCGATAGCCGCTGAGTTCGCCTTTAGCAGCGCTATTCGCAAATAAACGCGAACTCACGAAGAGGGTGGGGGCGGCGAGCAGCGGCCCGCCCAGCATGATGAGAAGCCGTTCGGCACCGATGCTCGGCTCCAGCGCCGCCCCACCCAGGCACAAAAGCGGCAGATAGACCAGCGAAAGTGCCAACAGCTTCGCTGCCGCCCTGCCCGCGCGCGCCCGGTCCACGATCAGCGCCAGGCCGAACGCGGCCACCCAGGCCAATAGGGTCACCCCGAGGACCGGTCCGCGGCGGTCGGCAACGTCCCAGAGGCGGTCCTGCGGCCCCGCATCCCTCACCACCGACAGTGGATCCCCTTGGAAGCCGGCGCCGGCCAGTTGCAGCGCCAGGAGCAGCGCGATCGCCGCCGCCGCCAGCACCCCCGGCGCTATCGTGGGCTCGATGGCCGACCGCACTTTCGCCAAGTTCAGCTTCTTCAAGATCGACCCCGAGTGGCGTCGCCGCGACGCCGACCTGCGCGCTGCCGACAAGCAGGAGTTCCTCGCCGCCTGCGAGGACTTCGCCCTTGACCGCTCGCTGCGCGCCTACTCAACCATAGGCACGCGCGGCGACGTCGACCTGGTCCTGCTCAGCCAGAGTCCCAACCTCGAGGATCTGCACACCTTCCACGTCGTCCTCGGGCAGAGCGGGCTCGCCAAATGGGCGGACATCCCCCACTCCTTCCTCTCGATGACCAAGCGCTCGCCCTACTCCGAGGAGGCGGCACGTCCCGAAATCTGCGTCTCCGAGCGCAAGTACCTCTTCCTCTATCCGATGGTCAAGCAGCGGCGCTGGTACGGCCTGCCGGCCGAGGAGCGCCAACGGATCATGAAAAGTCACATCGAAGTCGGCCGCCGCTACCCCGAGATCACGATCAACACCTCCTACTCCTTCGGCCTCGACGACCAGGAGTTCGTCGTCGCCTTCGAGGGTGACGACCCGGGGGAGTTCCTCGATCTGGTGCAGGAGCTGCGCCCGACCGAGTCGAGCGCCTACACCGAGCGGGAGACGCCGATCTTCACCTGCGTGGCAATGTCGGTGCGGCGGGCGCTCGACGCGCTCGACGGGACCGCGAGCATCGCCGCCGACCTCACGGCCGCTCGGTAGAGCTTCATCTCGGCGCCGGAGTCTTCAGGAGTACCTCGACGTCACCGATAATGGTCAGCATGGCCGTGGAGACGCTCAGCTACGCGATCGACGACCAGGACCGCCTGATCAAGGTCGACGACGGCTTCTACCGGTTCGCCGAGGAGAACGGCTGGGACGCAGCGGGGTCCAGCCTCGGGCGCTCGCTCTGGGACTTCGTCGCCGGGACCGATGTGCGCAAGCTGCAGCGCCTGCTGGTGCGCCGGGTCCGGGACGAGATCCACGAGGTCGAGCTGCCGTTCCGTTGCGACGGACCCGAAGTGACCCGTGAGATGAACATCCGCATCGTCGCCGACAGCTCCGGCCGGGTGGTGATGTTCTCGGCGCGGCTCCGCGCAGAAGAGGAACGCGAAGAGCCCCAACCGCTCCTCGACCCGGCCGCCGTCCGCGATGACGACGACTTCCTGCCGATGTGCGCCTGGTGTGACCGCTTCCTGGTCGACGGCGAGTGGGTCGAGGTCGAGGAGGCGGCGAGGAGGCTGGAGCTGTTCCGCCGCAGCGAGATGCCGACGCTGGACCACGGCATCTGCCCCGCCTGCGACAAGACGCTGCTCGCCGCGTAGGCGCCGGGCGACGCTCGTTCCCTATCCTTCCGCGTTCCAATGAGCCAGATCGGAACCCCCGAGAATCCCGTCCGCATCGCCATCGTCGGCGCCGGCCCGTCCGGCTTCTACGCCGCCGAGCACATCCTCAAGGACGAGGGCACGCACGCCCAGGTCGATCTCTTCGACCGCCTGCCGACGCCGTTCGGCCTGGTCCGCGGCGGCGTTGCCCCGGACCACCCGAAGATCAAGTCGGTGATCCGCGTCTACGAGAAGACGGCGGCGCGCGAGGGCTTCCGCTTCTTCGGCAACGTCAAGGTCGGCCACGACGTCGAGGTCGAGAACCTGGAGCGGCTCTACCACGCGATCGTCTTCACGGTCGGCTGCGAGACCGATCGCCAGCTGGGGATCCCCGGCGAAGAGCTGCCCGGCAGCCACGCGGCCACCGCCTTCGTCGGCTGGTACAACGCCCACCCCGACTACGCCGAAGAAGAGTTCGACCTCTCCTGCGAGCGCGCTGTGGTGATCGGCAACGGCAACGTCGCCATGGACGTCGCGCGGATGCTGGCTCTGACCGACCACGAGCTGCACCAGACCGACACCGCCGACCACGCGATCGAGATGCTCGATCGCAAGCAGATCCGCGAGATCGTCGTCCTCGGTCGGCGTGGGCCGGCGCAGGCCGCCTTCACCAACCCGGAGATCAGGGAGCTGGGCGAGATGGAGGACGCCGACGTCGTCGTCGACCCGGCCGAGGTCGAGCTCGATCCGGCCAGCGCCGCCTACCTCGAGTCCGATGAGGCCGATAAGACGACCCGGGTCAACGTCGAGACGCTGCGCGAGTTCTCCCAGCGCCAGCCCGAGGGCAAGCGGCAGCGCATCGTCCTCCGCTTCCTCGCCTCGCCGGTCGAGATCAAGGGCGAGGGCAAGGTCGAAAGCATCGTGATCGGCCGCAACGAGCTGGTCGAGGAAGGCGGGTCGCTGCGCGCCCGCGACACCGGCGAGCGGGAAGAGCTCGAGTGCGGGCTGGTCCTGCGCTCCGTCGGCTACACCGGCATCCCGATCGAGGGCGTCCCCTTCGACGAGAAGCGCGGCCTGATCCTCAACGAGGGCGGCCGGGTGCTCGACTCCCACGACTCCGGCCACAAGACCGGCCACTACACCGCCGGCTGGATCAAGCGCGGGCCCTCGGGGGTAATCGGGACCAACAAGAAAGATGCGATGGAGACCGTCCAGCACCTGCTCGCCGACATCGGCGAGGGCAAACTGCTGGAGCCCGAGAGTCCCGAGCCCGTAGCGGTCGAGGAGCTGCTGGCCGAGCGCGGCGTCCGCTACGTCAGCTTCGAGGACTGGCAGGCGATCGACCAGGCCGAGGTCGGCCGCGGCGAGCCCCACGGTCGCCCCCGCGTCAAGTTCGTCCGGGTCGAGGAGATGCTGCAGACCCTCGGCGAGAAGGTCTCGGGTTAAGCGCCCGCGCCCTTGGCCGACCTGGCGGAGATCGAGTCGATGATCGAAGCGGCCCTGCCCGGCGCCGAGGTCGAGGTCGTCGACGAGACCGGGGCGGGCGACCACCTGCGGGCGACCGTCAAGGCCACCCAGTTCGAGGGCCTATCGCGGATCGACCAGCACCGCCTGGTCAAGGCCGCGGTCAAAGAGCGCTTCGAGGACGGCGCGATCCACGCGCTCTCGGTCAAGACCGAAGTGGCGGGGTAGCTACGCTGTGGCCATGGCCGACCCAGAGCTGAAGAGCAAGGTGGAGGAGCTGATCGCCGGCAACCCCGTGCTGCTGTTCATGAAAGGCACGCCGGAAGCGCCCCGCTGCGGCTTCTCGATGCGGGTGGTGCAGGTGCTGGACACGATGGACGTCGAGTACGGCGCCGTCGATGTCCTCCCGGCGCTGCAGCCGCTGCGCGAGGTGACCGCCGAGATCTCCGACTGGCAGACCTTCCCCCAGCTCTACGTCAACGGCGAGCTGCTCGGGGGTGCGGACATCGTCGAGGAGATGTTCGACTCCGGCGAGCTGGCCGAGGCACTCGGCGTCGAGCAGCCGGCCGCAGCGCCGCAGCCCGCACCGCCGGCGCAATCGCCGCCTCTCCAAATCGAATAGGAGCCGGAGAGCTAGACAGCAGCCGTCTCGGCCGCGTCCTCTTTGACCTGGAAGGACGAGCCGCATCCACAAGCCGCGACGACGTTCGGGTTGTTGACCTGGAAGCCGGCGCCCTGCAGTCCTTCGACGTAGTCGACTTCGGAGCCGAAGACGAACTGCATGCTGACCTTGTCGACGACGACGGCGACGCCGTCGACCTCGAAGACGTGGTCGTCATCCTTGGCCCGATCGAAGGCGAGCGCGTACTGGAAGCCAGAGCAGCCGCCGCCGCGAACGGCGACGCGCAGCGCCTGCCCCTCGGCGTCGTCCTGACCCCCCAGCAGCTCGCCGATCTTTTCGACGGCCTTGGGGCTGAGCACGATCGCTTCCTTCGTAGTCTCCGTCACTTCACAAAGTGTAGCGATGGCCGGGGCGCACGAGCCGCGGTCTGAAAGACTTAGCCCGCCTTGCCCCCGACCCAGCCAACCGCCGTCGTCTGCGACACGACGGCCTACCTGCCAGCCGACCTCCTCACCGAGAAGGGAATCGAGACGGTCAGTCTCTACGTCTCGATCGACGGCGAGCAGCAGCGCGAGTCGGAGGTCGGCGACTACGGGGAGTTCTTTGAGCGACTGCGCGCCTCCGAGAGCGGCGCGACCACCTCGCAGCCCTCGGTCGGCGACTTCGTCTCCGTCTACGAACCGCTGCTCGATGGCGGCCATGAAATCGTCTCCGTCCACATCTCCTCCGGCATCTCCGGCACCTGCGAAGCGGCGAACCAGGCGCGCGAGCGGCTGATCGCGGAGGACAAGGGCGGCGAGCGCATCCACGTCTTCGACTCGCGCTCGGCGGCCGGCGGGATGGGGCTCTGCGCCCTGGGTGCCGCGGCTGCGGCCACCGGGGGCGGCGACTCGGAGGCGGTTCTCGCCCGCGCCCAGCAGACCCGCGAGGAGCTGAAGATGTGGTTTGCGATCGACACCCTTGAGTACCTGCGGCGCGGCGGGCGGATCGGCGGCGCCGCGGCTTGGATCGGCTCGGCGCTGAAGATCAAGCCGATCCTGACCCTGGAGGAGGAGATCACCCCGGTTGAGCGCGTCCGCACTCGCGCCCGCTCGATCGAGCGCCTGCGCGACTACGCCCGCGAGCGGCACGAGTCCGGCCTCGACGCTTGGGTCGTCCAACACATCCAGGATCAGGAGACCGCCGACGGGCTGATCGAAGACTGCTACGAGATCTTCGGCTGCGAGCCGGCCTTCACCTCCGAGGTCGGCGCCGTGCTCGGCGCCCACGTCGGTCCTGGGCTGCTTGGCGTCGGCAGCGTCTCCACCGCCGTTCTGACGGCCTGAGGGGGTCGTCATACAGCGTCCTCGGTCGCGCTCCTCGGGTCACGCACAGAGTGCGCTCCCCTCGTCGCGCTCCCTGCGTCCTTGTCTGGCGACCCCTCAGCCGCGTCAGTGACGGCGGCGGCGAGCCAACAGGCCGCCAATCGCGAAACCGACCACCGCAGCGCCGATCGCCAGCTCGCGCTTGTGCTCGCTGACCTGGCGGCGCCAGTCGGTCAGCTCGGCGACGCGGCCGCGCAGGACTTCGACTGAGCGGCCGAGGTCGCGCCGCTGCGCCTCGATGTCGGCGCGAATCTGGGCGGCCGAGCGGCCGGGCCTGCCGACCGTAGAAGGCCGCACGGGCTCGGGGTGCCCGCTCATCGCTCCCCCGCCTCGGGCGCTTGCGCGGAGCCTGGCGTCTGCATGGTTCCGGGTGCCGGCTGCACCGGCTCCCCTTCCAGCATCGCCCTGGTCCGCTTCGCCTCCTCGATCGCCTGCTCGGGCACCGGCGGCGCGCCAGCCTGGACCGAGCGATAGGCAAAGAAGCCGGCGGCGGCGGCGATCAACAGGAAGAATGCTGCCTCGATGAAGTAGCCGGGCCAGGCCTCGTCGAAGAAGAGGTCGTTGATCAGCCAGGCGATCCCGTGCATGGCCAGAATCAGCGCCAGGAAGGCGAAGGTGCCGGCGACGATCCCGACGACCGAGCCGCGCACGATGCTGCCGACCTTTTCGGAGACCTCGGTCTTGGCCAGCTCGATCTCCTCGCGGACCAACGAGGAGGCGCGCTCGCTGACGTCGAAGACCAGCTCGGTGACCGATCTGCTGTCGGAGTCGGGCGGAGGCGGGGAGACGGGTGGCTCGGCCATGCTTACTCCGGCGGATCTTCGTCGTAGATGCGGCGGAAGAGGATCGCAGCGACGCGGGTGGCGACGATGCTGGCCAGCGCGCCGCTGGCGGCGAGCAGACCGCTCCAGACAAGTCGCTTCGTTATCTCGTTGTCCATCGCGCCGACCTTACCTATCGCGGCTCGAGCCCGTCGCAGATCGTCGCCATCACCAGCGCCTTCGCTTCAGCGAAGTCGTCCTCGGTCGCCGGGATCAAGTCGAAGATCCAGCCGGAGAGCAGCTGCTCGATCGCGCCGTAGAAGGACATCGAGGCGAAGGCCGGGTCGACATCGCCACGGAACGCCCCCTGTGCCTGCCCGTCGGCGACGATCTTGCCGATCGAGTCATAGGCGCGGCGAATCTCGGGCAGGTGGGTGCGGCCGAAGGAGTTGGCCGCGCGCGTCACCTCGACGATGATTACCTTCATCAGCTCGGGGTCATGGCGATAGGAGTCGACGATGAAGCCGGCCACCGCTTCCAGCTTCGCCCGCGGGGTCGCGTCGCTGCTGTCGGCCTCCTCGATCGCCGCGAGCAGCAGTGACCAGCGCTCGCTAAAGAGCTCGTTCAGCACCTCGTCCTTGGACTTGAAGTAGTGGTAGACGAGGCCGTAGGCGACGCCCGCCTGGTCGGCGATGTCGGCGACGCGGGTCGCGTGAAAGCCCTCGCGAGCGAAGACGCGGACGGCGGCGTCGAGGATCTGCCGCCGCTTGTCGATCGGAGGCGCTTTCGAGGCCATCAGGCCCATGCCTCCAGCAGTTGTGGCCAGACGTAGGTCTCGGGACGGCGGTTGGCCAGCGAGGGCAGCGCCTCGCGGGTTCGCTCCTGGGCGGCGAGATCGAGGTCGGCGACGATGAAGCCCTCCCCGTCCGGGGCGACAGCGAGGGTCACCCCCCAAGGGTCGACGATCGCCGAGCGGCCGTAGGAGCTGTAGTGGGGCGGCGCCTCGCCGAACTGGTTAGGAGCGACGACGAAGGCCTGGTTCTCGATCGCCCGCGCCCGCAACAGCACTTCCCAGTGGTCGCGCCCGGTGGCCGCCGTGAAGGCCGAGGGGACCGTGAGCAGACGGGCGCCGCGCACGGCGAGGATCCGGTACAGCTCGGGGAAGCGGAGGTCGTAGCAGACGCTGAGCCCCACGCTCAGCTCGCCCGCCTGCGCGGTGACGATCTCCTCGCCGGGCTGCTCGTGGTCGGACTCGCGGTACTCGACGCCGCCCGCTTCGACATCGAACATGTGGATCTTGCGGTAGACCGCGAGGTCCTCGCCGTCGGGGCCGACAAAGACGGAGGTGTTGAAGGCCTTCTCTTCGCCGCCCTCGCAGATGCTGCCTGCCAGCAGGTGGATGCCGAGCTCGCGGGCCCAGCCACGGGCAGCACCGAGGCTGGGTCCGTCGAGCGGCTCCGCACCCGCCGTCATCGCCTCGCCGGGGCCGAGCAGGTTCCACTTCTCCGGCAGCGCGACCAACTCGGCGCCCGCCGCGGCGGCGGCGTGCACCAGCCGCTCCGCCGTCTCCAGGTTCCGGGCCTTGTCGTCTCTCGAGTTGAGCTGTACGGCTGCTGCGCGCATTTCGATCTCTTCCCGGGCTGGTTGACTGACCAGTCAATCGGGTTTGCCCAGTATAAGTCGCCGCCCCGCACCAAACTGCGCTGCCGGCCGGATCGCCGTCCCGCGTAACCTTGTCGGTGTCGTGGTGGAGACCGGCATCGAGGCTGACGGCGAGCGCAAGCAGGTCACGGTCCTGTTCGCCGACGTCAAGGGCTCGATGGACATGGCCGAGGGCCAGGACCCCGAGCAGTGGCGGCGGATCATGCAGGGCTTCTTCTCGATCCTCGCCGAGGAGGTGCGCCGCTTCGAGGGCACTGTCGACAAGTTCACCGGTGACGGCATCATGGCTGTCTTCGGCGCCCCGATCGCCCATGAGGACCACGCGCGCCGCGCCTGCTACGCGGCCCTGCGCATGCTCGACGACATCTCCGAGTACGCCGCCGAGCTGCGTCGCAGGCACGGGCTCAACTTCTCGGCTCGGATCGGGCTCGACTCCGGCGAGGTCGTGGCCGGCGCGATCGGCGCCGGCGGCGAGGGCGAGTACACGGCGATCGGCCACACGGTCGGCCTGGCGCAGCGGATGGAGGCACTCGCCGAGCCCGGCAAGACCTACCTGACCGAGGACACGGCGAAGCTGGCCCGGGGATTCTTCGAGCTGAAGGATCTCGGGGAGTTCGAGATCAAGGGAGCAAGCCGTCCAGTGCGGGTCTTCGAGCTGGCCGGGGTCGGCTCGGCTCGCTCCCGCCTCGATCTCTCCCGCGAGCGCGGCTTCTCCCGCTTCGTCGGTCGCGATGAGGAGATGGCGACCCTCGCCGCGGGGCTTACGCGGGCGAGGGCCGGCGAAGGGGCGGCGATCGGGATCGTCGCCGAGCCGGGGATCGGCAAGAGCCGCCTTTGCCACGAGTTCGCCGAGCGGGCGCGCGCCGAGGGCGTCGAGGTCTTCGAATGCCAGGCCCAGTCACACGGTCGCGAGATCCCCTATATGCCGGTGCTGCAGATGCTGCGCGCCTACTTCGGCATCGCCGACGGCGATCCGGAGCGGATAGTGCGCGAGAAGATCGCCGGACGGGCGCTGCTGCTCGATCCTGCCTTCGCCGACGACCTGCCGCTGCTCTTCGACTTCCTCGGTGTGCCCGACCCCGACCGCCCGCTCCCTCAACTCAGCCCGGAGGCGCGCCACCGGGCGCTGCGAGCCGTCGTCTGCCGCCTGGTGCGGGCCCCGCAGCGGCGCGATCCGATCGTCACCATCATCGAGGACCTGCACTGGATCGACGAGGCGAGCGAGGGCCTGGTCGGAGACCTGCTGGGCTCGGTCGAGGGAGCGCGGATGCTGGCGATCGTCAACTTCCGCCCCGAATACGAGCCGCCCTGGACCGGGCCACCCGACTACGGCCTGATCTCGCTGGCGGCGTTGGGGCCCGATAACACGCGCGAGCTGCTGCGGGACCTGGCCGGCGAGGACCCCTCGCTGGACGGGCTCGGGGAGGCGATCCACGAGCGCACCGCGGGCAATCCTTTCTTCATCGAGGAGATCGTGCGGGAGCTGGCCGAGACCGGGCACCTCGAGGGCCAGCGCGGCGCGTACCGGCTGGTGCGCCCGGTCGAGGACGTCGGCGTGCCGACCACCGTGCAGACCGTGCTGGCGGCGCGAATCGACCGGCTCGGTCCCGAGGCGAAGAGCCTGCTGCAGGCGGCGTCGGTGGCGGGTAAGGAGGTCGGCGAGCGCTCGCTGGCCCTCGTCGCCGGCTTCGGTGAGCGCGAAGAGGCCGAGGAGGCGCTGCGGGAGCTGATCGGGGCGGGCTTCCTCTACGAGCTGGAGCTCTACCCCGAACGGATCCTCGCTTTCCGCCACCCGCTCACGCGCGAGGTCGCCTACGGCAGCCAGCTCGCCGAGCAGAGGGCGCCAACGCATGCCGCGGTCGCCAAGGCGATGATCGAGCTCAACCCCGACCGCCACGATGAGTTGGCGGCGCTGATCGCGAGCCACCTGGAGCAGGGTGGGGAGACGCTGGAGGCGGCCCGCTGGGCGGCTCGCGCTGCGCACTGGGCCGGCCACAGCCGCCCGCACGACGCGCTGCGGCTGTGGCGAACCGTGATGGAGCTCGCCGAGCAGCTCGACGGCTGCGAGGAGACCGACGCGCTCGCGGTTGCCGCGCGATTGCGGCAACTCGACTACGCCTGGCGGCTCGGGATGAACCGCGAGGAGGCCGCCCGGCTGGAGGCCGAGGCGTCGGAGATCGCGGCAAGGGTCGGCGATCTGCGCTCGCTGGCGCTGCTGGAGATGTTGCGCCACGCCCGTCCCGGACTCGAGCAGACGACTTCCGAATGGATCGACGGCGTTGCCAAGGCGAAGCGGCTTGCCGACAAGTCGGGGGACCTCCACCTACGCGTCGCGATCCGCGCTGCGGGTGCCTACGCCTACCTCTGCGCGGCCGACTTCGAGGGTCTCGAGCGGGCGGCCGACGACGTGCTGGAGCTGGCGGGAGACGATCCCGCGGTCGGCGCCGGCATCATCGTCGGCTCTCCGGTCGCCTGGGCCGTCGGGGCGAAGGCGCTGGTCCGCCGTGAGCGAGCGGAGCTGGAGGAGGCCGAACGGCTGATCGATCGCGGGCTGCGCCTTGCTGAGGAGCACGGCGATCCCGAGACGGCGAGCTGGAACCGCGGCACCAAGGCCCTGGTGCTGGCGATGCGCGGCGAGGTAGATGCCGGCGTCGCGGTCGGCCGCCGCAATTGCGAGCTGACCGAGCGGCTCGGCGACGTCTTCTCACGCAGCCTCGCGCTGGGCAACTTTGGCGCCGCCCAGCTCGCCGCCGAGGACTTCGCGGGAGCGCTTGATTCCTTCGAAGAGGCCGAGCGCCTGCACCGCGAGGCGATGGACGGAGGCGACGAGCTGGAGGCCTGGCGGGCGGCGGTTCGCGCCGAGGCCCTGACCGGCCTCGGCCGCACCGGCGAGGCGGCCGAGATCGCCGCATGGGGCGCCGAGGTGGCGGCCAGGCGCGAGCTGCGCTGGTCGCTGCCGCTGGCGCTGCTGGCGCTGGCCCGCGCCCGCGCCGCGGCCGGCGAGGACGGCGCCCACGAAGCGCTCGACGAGGCCGCAGCCGTCGCCACCGAGACGGGATCGCTGATCAGCCTGGAGGCGATCGAAGCCGAGCGCGACGCGCTCGCTGCCGGTGCGGCGGGCTGAAGCCAGGCGTCGGGCTAAATATCGAAGACGCGAACGAGCGCTCGGTCGATCGCTCCCTGCGGAAGAATGCGGAAGCCTAACGCCTGGGCGCGGGCATCGAGGCCAACCAAGTAGCGGGCGCGGGGACGACGGGCTGTTAGCGCGTGCTCGATCGCTGCGACGACACGGGCCGGTGGGATCCGGCGCGCGGCAGCGCGGTCGAGGATCGTGCGGAAGTTCGCGATCAGCTTTCCGTAGAGGCCTTCGACGTCGATATGGCTGCGCGCAAGCGCTCCCTCCATCTCGCTTTCGCCGCGCTCCCAGATCGGCGTCTCGATCGAGCCGGGCTCGACCAGCGAGACGCCGATCCGCCAGGGGCGCAGCTCGAGGCGGAAGCCGTCGGCGGCGGCGACCAGTCCGGCTTTCGAGGCTGTGTAGGCGGCGAGCATCGGAATCGCCCGTCGACCGCTGATCGAGCTGACAAAGACGATCCGGCCGGGGGCGTCGCGCAGCGACGGTAGCATCGCCTGGGTCACCGCTACCTGCCCGAGTACGTTGACCTCGAGCAGGCGGCGGAAGTCCTCGCCGGGCAGCGCCTCGAGCGGGCACGGGATCGTGATCCCGGCATTGTTGACGAGGCCGTCAAGCCCGTCGCCGCCAAGGGCGGCGGTTACGCGCTCGGCGGCGGCGGCAACCTGCTCGCTGTCGGTGATGTCGAGCTGCAGCGGCACCAGCCGCTCGGACGCCGCCTCGGCCAACGCGGCGGCATCGTCATCGCGCCGCACGCCGGCAAAGACACGCCAGCCATCCGAGTCGAGGCTCAGGGCAGTGGCGCGCCCGATTCCCGTCGAGGCCCCTGTCACCACGACAGATCGCACCTTGTCCGCTGCCATTCATTGAGAAAGATACTTGTCTGGCTGGCATGGATCCCGTCCCGACGGATTAGACCGCCGGCCCAGCCCTGGGAGGTCAGAGACCGGTAGCGCGAGCAACCAGCCAGTCGACGAGGCGGTTGGGCAGGGCCTTAGACGCGAACGCCTGACCCTTCGCGTCGGCCCCAACCAGGTAGCGCGTGCGAGGCCGGCGGGCGCTCAGCGCGTGCTCGATCTTGGCCGCGACCCTCTCGGGCGGTATCCCGCGCGCGCCGGTCTTCCTCGCCACCTCGCGATAGGCCTCGATCGCCTCGCCGTAGAGCCCCTTCTGCTCGTCGCCCGTACGCTCGGAGAGCGCGTCGGCCTCCGCCTGTCCTCGCTCCCAGATCGGCGTGGCGATCGAGCCCGGCTCGATCACCGCGACCGCGATCCCCCAAGCTTTCAGCTCTTGACGGAAGACATCACCGACCGCCTCGAGGCCGAACTTGGCCGCGTGGTAGGCGCCGAACATGGGGAAGGCCATCAGACCGCCGATCGAAGTAATGAAAACAATGCGGCCGCGAGCCCGGCGCAGCGAAGGCAGCATCGCCTGCGTAACCGCGACCTGGGCCGTGAGGTTGACCTCGACCTGGCGCCGAAAGTCGTCGATCGGCAGCGTCTCCAATGGTCCCGGCACTGCGATGCCGGCGTTGTTGACCAGCCCGTCGAGCCCCGCCTCAGCCAAGTCGCCGGCGATCCGCTCCGCTGCAGCCTTGATCTGACCGGCGTCCGTGACGTCGAGCAGCAACGTCTCCAACCGCTCCGAGCCGGCAGCCCGCAGCGCCTCGGCGTCCGCCTCCTTCCGCACTCCGGCAAACACCCGCCATCCGCGCTGATCGAGCCACAGCGCCGTCGCCCGCCCGATCCCGGTCGAGGCGCCGGTGATGAGGACCGACTTCATCAGCTGCGGCCGGCGCGGTGGCGCTCCAGCTCGGCGACCATCAGCTTGGTGTGCAGAGCTGCGATCAGGTCCTGAAGGGGTTGGGCGCCGGCTTCGAGCATCTCGACGACGCGCTCGGGCGGGACTTCACCAGCGAGCCGGTCCATCACCACCTCTACCTCCTGACGCACCAGCTCTTCGATGGCGGTCTTGTAACGCAGGGTGTCGTAGACGGTGAAGCCGATCTCCTCGTCGTAGCCGCCAGCCCGGAAACGGCTAATCGCCTCGATGATCTTGACATCGGATGGCGAGTAGCCGCGGCTGTTAGGGCTGAGAACCTCCAGCTCCTCGAGGCGGTCGAGGACGTCTTTGGGGACGCCGTAGCGCTCGCGCACCTCGGCGGCGCTGGTCCGCGTCCGCTCGCCGGCCAGGGCGCGATCGAGGATGCGGTCCTCCAGCTCCAGCATCGCTCGCGCCCGCTCGGGATCCTCGTCGAGGACGGCCTTGATCGCCCGCAACGGCATGAAGCGCTCCTCCTGCAGCTGCTTGATCAGCTTGATCCGATCGACGAACTCGGGCAAGTAGTAGGCCATGTTGCGGCTCGTCTTCACGGGCTCGGGCAACAGTCCCTCACGCAGGTAGTGCTTGATCGTCGGTACCGGCACGCCCGAGGCCTCGGCCAGCTCGCCGATCTTGAGCAGCTCCTTCGCGGTCTCGGTGCTCACGAGCTCGTCCTCACGCCCGGAAGGTCGCAGCGGAGTTGGCGCTCGGACCGGCGGCGGCGCCCGACTCCACCATCGCCGCAATTTCGTCGTCCGAGTAGCCGACCTCGCGCAGCACCTCGTCGGTGTGCTCGCCGAACGCCGGCGCCGGCCGGGTGGGGTCGCCGGGCGTGCGGCTCATCTTCATCGGGAAACCCAGCTGGCGCACCGTTCCCAGCTGTGGCTGCTCCAGCTCCACCACCATCTCCCGCGCCCGCACCAGCTCCGAGTCGAGCGCCTCGTCGACCTCGAGGACCGGCTCGATGCAGCAGTCGTGCTCGTCGTTGAAGGCCTTCCATTCCTCCCGCGTGCGCGTGCGAAAGACCTCGGCGACCTGCCGCCACGCGTCCGAGCCCGGCGCCTCGAACTGGACCTCAACTAGCTCCGGCCGCTCGACGCCGTTGCAGAAGGCGGCCCAGAACTTCGGCTCCAGGGCGCCGCAGGTGACCCAACCGTCTGCCGCCTCGTAAGGCAGGTAGCAGAGCAGTCCACCGGCGAGCTGCTGCTCGCCGCGCTGCGGCACCTCGCCGTCGCAGAAATACCGACCGGCGACCAACGCCAGCCAGGAGAGGGCGCCGTCTGCCATCGAGACGTCGACCATCTGTCCCTCGCCCGAGCGCCGGCGCTCGTGCAGGGCCGCCATCACGCCGAAGGCAGCCATCAGGGCACCGCCGCCGATATCGGCGATCTGCCCGCCGGACTGGACCGGCGGCCCGTCCTTGGCGCCGGTCAAGCCAAGCAGCCCGACCAGGCCGAGATAGTTCATGTCGTGGCCGGCT
This sequence comes from uncultured Solirubrobacterales bacterium, assembly GCA_963817945.1. Taxonomy (GTDB): domain Bacteria; phylum Actinomycetota; class Thermoleophilia; order Solirubrobacterales; family 70-9; genus VRUE01. Next base: position 498,246 of record CAWFQH010000005.1, read on the forward strand.
CGCTGCGTGTAAGGGCCGTCCTGGCCGTAACCGGTGATCGCGCAGTAGACCATCGCGGAGTTGGCCTCGCGCATCCGCTCGTAGCCGACCCCGAGCCGGTCCAGAACCCCAGGGCGGAAGCCGTCGAGGACGACGTCGTAGCGCTCGACGAGACGGAGCAGCGCCGCCCGCCCCTGCTCGGACTTGAGGTCGAGCCGGATCGAGCGCTTGCCTCGGTTGAGCGCCAGGTAGAGGGCCGAGCGCGTGCCGAGCTCCTGCTGGTCCTCCCCACCGTAGTACGGCGGCGCCCAGCGGATGTAGTCGCCCATCCCGGTGTCCTCGACCTTCAGCACCTCGGCGCCGAGGTCGGCCAGCAGCAGCGAGCAGAAGCCCCCGGGCAGGAGGCGGGTCAGGTCGAGGACGCGGATGTCGGAGAGGGGCAGCTCGGACGTCATTGCGGCTCCACCTCCACCGGGAAGTCGACCGAACCGGCGATGAAGCAAAGTTCGTGGGCGCGGCGGTGCAGCTCCTCGATCGCCTCGGGCGGCGGCGGCTCGTCCTCCCAGCGGACGCGCGGACGCAGGGTCGCCGATGCGAAGCGCTTGCCGTCGAGGACTCCGTCGGCGTCGTCCTCGTAGGAAGTCACGGCGAAGCCTCGTTTGCGCGCCAAGGCTAAGAACCAAAGCATGTGGCAGCTGGAGAGCGCTCCGATCAGCAGCGCCTCGGGATTCGACTTCGAGTCGTCCCCGCCGAACTCGATCGCCGACGAGCTGGGGAGTGATTGCGCTCCGAGCAGCACCTCGTGGGCGCGCACGTCCTCCTCGGTGCCGCCGTCCCAGGCGACACCGGCGCGATGGATGCTGGTCGCCACGCTCACACCTCCGCGCGGCTCGGAACCCCCAGCAGCTCGCGCGCCTCGGCGACGCTGGCCGGGCGCCGGCCGACGTCTTCGGCCATCTGGCGCGCCTTGGCGATCAGGTCGCCGTTCGACTTCGCCATCTCGCCGCTCGGCAGGTAGAGGTTGTCCTCGACCCCGGCGCGCACGTTGCCGCCGAGCACAAGCGCCGCGCCGAGCAGCTTCCACTGGTCGCGCGAGATGCCGATCACCTGCCACTGGTTCGGCCCCTCCGGCCCGCCGGGGATCTGCTCCGCCATGAAGCCGACGTTGCGCGCCGTCGGCCGGATGCCGCCGTTGACGCCCATCACCAGCGAGATCTGCAGCGGCGTGCGGTCGAGCAGACCCATGTCGATTAGCGGGTCGAGGTTGGCGACGTGGCCGGCGTCGAAGCACTCGTGCTCGGGCTTGATCCCCAGCTCGCGCATCGTCGTCAGGAACTCGATGATCGTGTCGAAGCTGTTCTCGAAGACGGCCTTGAAGACGAAGTCCTTGCGCCTGGAGCTGTACTTCGCGTAGTTCATTGAGCTCATGTTCAGCGCGGCGACGTCGGGCCGCAGTTGGCGCAGGTACTCGAGCCGCTTCTCGATCGGGATCCCCACCGCGCCGGTCGAGTAGTTGACGATCACATCGCCGACCTCGGCCAGGATCGCCTCGGTGATCGCCCTGAAGTCCTCGACCTCGTAGGAGGGCGTGCCGTCGGGCTTGCGGGCGTGGATGTGGATCTGCGAGGCGCCCTCGTCGACCGCCCGTCGCGCCTCCGCCGCGTACTCCTCCGGCGTGTAGGGAATCGCCGGGCACTGCTCGCGGTTGGCGACGACGCCGGAGATGGAGCAAGAGATGACTACTGGATCGCTGAAGGAACTCATATTCGGTCCCTAGCACGGGCGCGAAAACCAAGCAGGTCGGGAGACGCAGGGAGGGAGGTGAGGGGAACGCACTTTCTAGTGCGTGACCCGATCCGAGCGACCGAGGACCCCGAGATGCCCCGGTTTGCAGCGTCCGCGCTCATACGGGCATCACCCCATGCTTTTTCTTCGGCTTCTCGACGTGCTTACTCGCCGCCATTCGCAACGCCTTGGTGATGACCGTCCGCGTTTCCCTCGGGTCGATGATGTCGTCGATGACCGCATTGCCGGCGGCGATGTAAGGGTCGATCTGCTCGCGGACCGCGTTCAGCATCGCCTCGCGGGTCGCCTCCGGGTCGTCGGATGCCTCGATCGCCGAGCGACCGATGATGTTGACCGCGCCCTCGGCGCCCATCACCGATATCTCCGCCCCGGGCCAGGCGACGATCAGATCCGGCTCGTAGGCCTTGCCGCACATTACGTAGTAGCCGGCGCCGTAGGCCTTGCGGACGATGACCGTGATCTTCGGCACCGTGGCGCGGCTGACCGCGTAGAGCATCTTCGCTCCGTGGCGGATGATCCCGGCGTGCTCGACTTTCGCCCCGACCATGAAGCCGGGCACGTCCTGGAGGAAGACCAGCGGCACGTTGAAGGCGTCGCAGAGGTTGATGAAGCGGGCCGCCTTGTCTGCCGAGTCGTTGTCGAGGATGCCGGCCAGTTGCTTCGGCTGATTGGCGACGATCCCCACCGGCTGGCCGCCGAAGCGGGCGAAGCAGGTGATCAGGGTCTTGGCGAACTTCGGCTTGAGGTCGAACCAGTCGCCGTCGTCGACGATCTCGCCGATCACGTCGTACATGTCGTAGGGCTGGCGCGAGGACTCGGGAACGATCTCCAACAGCTTCTCCGAGGTGCGGTCGTCGGGATCGGCGGTCTCGATGATCGGCGGCTTCTGCTCGCAGTTGGGCGGGAAGTAGGAGAGGTACTTCTTGACCGCTTCGATGCACTCGGGGTCGTCCTTGACCTCGAGGTCCCCCACCCCCGATTTGCGGCAGTGGACCTTGGCGCCGCCCAGCTCCTCCATCGAGATGTCCTCGCCGGTGACGGCTTTGGTCAGGTGCGGACCCGCCAAAGCCATCGCGCCCTGGCCGGAGACCATTGGCACGAAGTCCGAAAGCGCCGGAATGTAGGCGGTGCCGGCCGCACAGGGCCCCATCATCGCCGCGACCATCGGGATCACGCCCGACATTTCAACCTCCTCGCGGAAGAGGTGGCCAGAGCCGGCGAAGAGCGACCCGGCCGCCTCCTGGATGCGGGCGCCGGCCGAGTCGAGCAGCCAGATGAAGGGCATCCGCTTGGAGAGGGCCATCTCGCGCAGGCGGGTCACCTTGAGCTCGCCCGTCATCCCCATCGAGCCGGCCATCACGGTGAAGTCGTAGGCGGCGATGCAGGTGGGGCGGCCGTCGACGTCTCCCCAGCCGGTGATGACGCCGTCGGCCGGCGCCTCCTTCCCCTCCATCGCCCGCTGGGCGAAGTGGGGGCGGCCGTGGATGCCCATCTCGACGAAGGTCCCCTCGTCGACAAGCAGGTCGATCCGCTCGCGCGCGGTCAGCTTGCCGCGCTCGTGCTGCTTGGCGATCTTCTCCTCGCCGCCGCCCAGCTTTGCCACCTCACGCCGCTCGTGCAGCTGCTCGGTTAGCTCGTCCAGCGGCGCCGTGCCAGGCAGGAGGTTACGGTCCTCTTCCCGCTCGTCCGCCGCCGGTCGCTCCTCGGTGCTCGCCATTCCTACCTTCCCTTCCACTGCGGTTCGCGCTTCTCAAAGAAGGCGCTGACCCCCTCGACGATGTCCTCGGTCGAGAAGGTCAGCGAGAGCTGCGAGCGCAGGTAGTCGAGCGCGTCGTCGACCGCCATGTCCTGCTGGCGGTACATCGCGTCGTGGCCGAGGCGCATCAGCACCGGGCTCTTGGAGGCCAGCTTGCCCGCCCAGTCGGCGACCGCGGCGTCGAACTCATCGGCCGGCACGACCTTGTTCGCGAGCCCGTACTCGACCGCCTGCTCGGCGCTCAGCCGCTCGCCCAGCAACATCATCTCGTTGACCTTCTTGCGCGGGACGTTGCGGTAGATGATCGCCATGATCATGTAGGGGAAGGCGCCGACGTTTATCTCCGGGGTGCCGAAGGTGGCTCCCTCCTTGGCGATCAGCAGGTCACAGGAGAGGGCGAGGCCCATCCCGCCCGCGAGGACGTGGCCGTTGGCCGCGCAGAGCGAGGGCTTGCCCAGGCGCGGCATCAGCCTGAAATATTCAAGGAAAAGATCAGTTGCAAAATGTTTAGCTACGAGCGGAGCATCCGCTGCGAAGCCGCCCAGGTCAGCTCCTGCGCAGAAGACTTTCTCGCCGGCGCCGGTTAGGACGACGGCCCGGACCTCCTCGTCGTCGCGGGCGCGCTTCATCGCCTCGACCAGCTCGGCCAGCATCTGCCCGGAGAGCATGTTGCGCTTCTCAGGGTTGTTCAACGTCACCGTGGCGACGCCCTCGGCAACCTCGTACTTGACGAGCTCGTAGTCACGCTCGCTCATCCGGCTGTCCCCTCTCGGCCCACGGCGGGACCATAGCTCAAAGCGGCGTTGAGCTGAAAGTAGAAAGTGCTACTGTCCACCCGACAGGCCCGTGTGAGCTTGTCCCCGCTATCGGTGGTCAAGCTCACTCGCTTTTTGGCGGCGGCCGCCGCCTTCCAGGACCAGCGACCCGAGGAGAGATACCAGTGGCGACCGCGACGACCAACGGCTCCAAAGTCATCAAGCCCGACCACGCCGCCGAGCGCAAGCACATGATCTTCACGCAGGAGCACGAAGACCTGCGCGAGTCGATGCAGGCGTGGGTAAAGAAGGAGCTCTACCCCCACCGCAACGAGTGGGAGGAGTCGACTTGGCCGCGGGAGATCATGAAACGGGCTGGCGACCTCGGCTTCCTCGGCCTCTGCTTCCCGGAGGAGTACGGCGGCCAGGGCGGCGACTACTACTACTCGATGGTCCGCTCGGAGTGCATGAGCTACTCGGGCTCGGGTGGGCTGAACATGGGCTTCGTCGTCCACACCGACATGGTGCTGCCGCCGATCGAGATGCTCGGCACCGACGAGCTGAAGCAGCGCTACCTGCCGCCGGCTATCCGCGGCGAGAAGATCGGCTGCCTCGGCATCACCGAGCCGGAGGCCGGCTCCGACGTCGCCGCGATCCGCACCAAGGCGATCCGCGACGGCGACGAATTCGTCGTCAACGGCTCGAAGACGTTCATCACCAACGGCGCCCGCGCCGACTTCATCGTCCTCGTCGTCAAGACCGACCCCGAGAAGGCCCACGACGGGATCAGCCTGCTGGTCGTCGACCTGCGCGACGAGGACGGCGAGACGGTGCCCGGCTTCAGCGTCTCCCGCAAGCTCGAGAAGATGGGCATGCACTCCTCCGACACCGCCGAACTCGCCTTCGAGGACGTGCGGGTCCCGGTCGGCAACCTGCTCGGCGAGGAGGGCAAGGGCTTCTACCACATCGCCTGGGAGCTGCAGAGCGAGCGGATGGTCGCCTGCGCCGGCGCGGTCGCGGGGGCGCAGCGGATGTTCGAGCGCACCCTCGAGTACGCGAAGGAGCGCAAGGCCTTCGGCCGCTCGATCGGCAACTTCCAGGTGATCCGCCACAAGTTCGCCGAGATGGCGACCAAGATCGAGGCGGCGCGTCAGTTCACCTACGCCACCGCCTGGCGCTATCGCCAACGGCGAGTACCCGGTGCGCGAGATCTCCGAGTGCAAGCTCTACACCTCGCGGATCGCCTGCGAGGTCGCCGACGAGTGCATCCAGATCCACGGCGGCTACGGCTACATGAAGGAGTACGAGATCGAGCGCGCCTACCGCGACGTTCGCCTCAACCGGATCGGCGCCGGCACCGACGAGATCATGCTCGAGGTGATCGGCCGCAGCTACGGGCTGTAGGCGACCGCGGCCGGTCTGCATGTCGTACGTCGATCACATCCGCTCCTACTACGAAGCGCTAAACAGCGGCGACGCCGAGGCGGTCTCGGCTCACTTCACCGACGACGCCGTCCACTACTACACGCGCCTCGGCCCGCATGAAGGGGCGGAGACGATCGGCCGCTACGCGGCGCTGGGGGTCGAGAGCATCGACGCCCAGTGGTACGTCGAGAACGCGATCGAGCAGGGCGACCAGGTCGTGATCGAGTGGACGATGACCTGGCGGGCGCCCGACTCGAGCGAGAAACGCCTCGACCGCGGCACCGAGTGGTTCCGGATCCGCGACGGCAAGATCGCCGAGGTGCGCGCCTACCACCACGGCGGCAAGAAGAACCCGCAGGGCGACCTGCTGGGCTTCGACCACGCGGGCCGCGGCTACACGATGCTCGAGGACTGGAAGGCGCCGGCCAGGGTCGGCGGCGGCGAGGCTCCGACCCACGCCCCCGAGAGCCAGGCGTGACGGTCGTCAAGGACACTGGCGTCCGCGCCACCCTGCCGCCCTTCGGCGAGGAGCACGAGGAGCTGCGCGAGACGGTGCGGCGCTTCGTCTCGAAGGAGATCGCGCCGAACGTCGACGAGTGGGAGGAGGCGCGCGAATTCCCGCGCGAGCTCTACGGGCGCTGCGCCGAGCTGGGCTTCCTCGGGCTGAAGTTCCCGGAGGAGTACGGCGGCCAGGGCGGCAACCACCTGCACGACGCGGTCTGGGTCGAGGAGCTGGCCCGCTCGGGCGGCTCCGGCGGCGTCGCCGCCGGGCTCAACGCCCACACCTCGATCGCGATGCCGCCGATCTTCAACTTCGGCACCGAGGAGCAGAAGCAGCGCTGGCTGGTGCCGGGGATCGCGGGCGAGAAGATCGGCGCCCTCGGGATCACCGAGCCCGGCGCCGGCTCCGACGTCGCCGGCATCACCACCTTCGCCAAGAAGGTCGACGGCGGCTACGTCGTCAACGGCTCCAAGACCTTCATCACCAACGGCGTCCGCGCCGACTTCCTCGTCTGCGCCTGCAAGACGACCCAGGAGGGCGGCCACCACGGCATCTCCTTCCTCGTCCTGGAGCGCGAGATGCCCGGCTACGAGGTGGCGCAGAAGCTGGAGAAGATGGGTTGGCACTCCTCCGACACCGGCGAGCTTTCCTTCACCGACGTCGAGGTCCCGGCGGAGAACCTGCTCGGCGAGGAGAACGAGGGCTTCAAGCTGATCATGGCCAACTTCGCCTGGGAGCGGCTGCTGATGGCGATCGGCGCCGTCGGCGCGATGCAGCGCCTGATCGAGCGGACCGTCGACTACGCCCTCGAGCGCGACGCCTTCGGTCGGCCGATCGGCAACTTCCAGGTGATCCGCCACAAGGTCGCGGAGATGGCCACCCAGGCCGAGGCTGCGAAGGCGATCACCTACAACGCCCTGCGCCTCTTCCACGAAGGCCAGGACCGCATCCAGCGAGGTGACGATGGCCAAGCTCGTCACCCAGCGCGCCGTGCTCGAGATCGCCGACGAGTCCCTCCAGATCCACGGCGGCTACGGCTACATGCGCGAGTACGGCATCGAGCGCGCCGTCCGCGACGCCCGCCTCGGCCCGATCGGCGGCGGCACCGACGAGATCATGAAGGAGATCCTCGGCAAGCAGCTGGGGTTGTAGGGAGGCCGTAATCTCTTCGCATGAGCGATGTCGCGACGCTCTACCAGAAGCTTGATCCTCTGAGGCCCCTGGAGGGAGGCGAGGACTCGCTTTACGTCGACTGGCAGAGGGAGCTGGATCCAGAGACGACCGATACGAAGTCGCGGCTGGTGCGGGCTTTTACGCGCAATGCCTCTCCAGAGCGCCCCATCACGCGGCTGCTGACGGGCCATAAGGGCTCGGGGAAGACCACCGAGCTGAACCGCGTGCGCCGCCAACTGGAGGAGGGAAGGGAGGGGAAGCGTGTCTTCGTTTCCACCCTTTTCGCGCAGGAATGGCTTGACTTGGAGGATCTCCAGCCCGAGGACCTGGTCCTGCAGATCGTCCGGCAACTCGTCACCGATCTCGCCGATGCCGGTATGCCATTAGGGGAAAAGCGATTCGGCGAGTTCTTCCGCTCGCTTTGGGACAAGGCACGCGGCGTCCGGTTGGAAAAAGCAGAGCTGGGCATCCACCCGCTGAAATTCAGCTTCGCGCTTCAAGACTTTCCCACGGACCGAAATGAGTTCCGCCAGGTACTGCGTGGACAACTTCCAAGTGTCTTCGATCTCGTCAACACGGAGCTGATCCCCGCGGCCCGCGAGCACGTCAAGCAGCGCGGAAATTACGACGATGTGCTGCTAATTGTCGACGACCTCGACAAGATCCCCCAGAAGGTTCTGGGGAACGGCCGGGTGACTAACCATGAGAATCTGTTTCTCGACAATGCAGCGACCCTTCGGGCAATCACCTGCAGTCTCCTCCTAACCGTCCCTATTGAGCTCGCCTACTCCCCTGCTCAAGGGAGGCTCCGAGACGACTACGGCGCATCGATCGTAACGGTGCCGTTGATCTCAATCAACGATCAAGAGGGAAAACATAATTCCAGCGGCGAGAACACGATGATCGAGATTCTCGGCCGCCGGGCACAGCTCGCGTTCGACGGCGACGACGCAGCAGGTTCACCACAAGATGCTGTCCAGCGCGTCTTCGCCGACGAGGACCTGCTTCGCCGAATCGTGCGGATGTCGGGCGGACATGTGCGTGGTCTCCTCGTTCTGGTCAGCGAGTTGCTCGATTGGGTCGAGGACCTACCGATAACCCAGACAACGGTGGAACGGTACCTACCGCGTGCTGCGAAGGACTTGGCCAGAGCTTTGACGCCAAGTGATCGTGAATTGCTCACTATCCTCGCCAGTACGGGCGTAGCCCCTGAGAATCCCCGCTTCTGGGACCTGATCCGAAACCATTATGTGTTTGCCTACGAGTCAGGCGATGACGAGTACTGGTACGGGCTGAACCCCCTTCTGCGAGAGATCAACTTGTGAGCGATGCCGGAGCCGATAGTCCCGCGCTCCTTGATCTCAACCGAGTTCAGCTGACCGCATTGGAGCGCATGATCAGGCGCTCCAATGGTTTCAGGCTCGGACTTGCAGTCGTCAATCACCCGAGCTTGCATGAACGGCTGGTGAAGACGCTGCGGGCGGACCTGCCCGATTGCACTCTCGAGGAAGTCATCCTTGACCCCGAAGACGAGCGAGGAGTTGTTGCTGCGATCAAAGCGGCGGCGGACCAAGGAGCTGACGCGATTCTGATCAGAGGCTTGGAGCACATGGGTGAGGACTCAGCCGGCCTTGCGATGCTCAACCTGAATCGCGATTACATGAGCCGGGTGGTCTCATGTCCTGTCATTTTCTGGCTACCCGACTTCGCTCTGCGTGCCTTCGCCCACTCCGCGGCAGACCTCTGGTCGGGTCGCTCTGGCGTCTACCGGTTCGTGCCCGAAACCGGCGACGCCCATTCGACCGCGGCCATTGCCCAAGCCGGCATTTCCTGGCTGACCTCGGTCGAGGAACGAAGTGATTGGGAGGCGCTTTTACACGACGTGATGGAGGAGCTGGACGAACAGGAGGACCGCGAGGGACGCGCAAGCACGCTCACCGGTCTGGGGCAGGCAGCGCTGATGCAGCTACGCGTAGCTGAGGCAGGTGAACTACTGGAAAGGGCACGATCGCTCTTCGAAGAAATCGGCGATCAGCCTGGCAAAGCCCAGGCAATCCGTGCCCTTGGGGAGGTTGCACGACGGCAACACCACCATGACAAGGCGATCGAACTCTACGAGGAAGCCCTATCCATCTTCCGCGAGACCCGAAACCGGCCCGGCGAGGCAAGCGTTCTTCAGAGCCTTGGCGACGTGGCTGTAATGCAGGACCGGTACGAAGATGGCATTGCCCTGTTCGAACAGTCCTTGTCCATCTTCCGCGAAGCCAATCATCGACTTGGCGAGGCCAATTCATTGAAGAGCCTGGGTGAGGCCGTAATGCTGCTGGATCGCTACGAGGAGGCCATCGCGTTGTTCGCGCAAGCGCTTTCGATGTATCGCGAGGTCGGCGACCGGCTCGGTGAAGCGAACACGCTCAAGTCACTAGGGAGTGCTGCCATTGTCCAGGATCGCTACGAAGACGGACTCAGGCTCTACGAGGAGGCACTGCCGATCTATCGTGAGATCGGCGACCGGCTCGGCGAGGCAAACGTGCTGGCGAGCCTCGGGGGCGCCGCCCTGATGCAGGATCGTTATGCGGACAGCATCGCCCTACACGAGGAAGTGTTGCCGATCTTCCGTGAAATCGGCAGCAGGCTCGGCGAAGCGAACACGCTCAAGTCACTCGGAAACGCCGCCTTGATGCAAGATCGCTACGAAGATGCGGTTGCCCTCTACGAGCAAGCGCTACCGATCTATCGGGAGATCGGCGATCGGCTCGGCGAGGCGAATACGCTCAATGATCTCGGCGACGTACTCAAGATGCTGGATCGCTTCGCGGATGCGATCGATCTGTACGAGGAGGCGCTGCCCATCCACCGTGAGATTGGCGACAGGCTCGGCGAGGCCAACGTTCTGGTCGGGCTCGCCGACACGAATCGGATGCAGCGGAATCCCGACGATGCGGTCCGACTGTACCGACAAGCGCTGTCTCTCTTTCGGGAGATCCGCGATCGGCTAGGTGAGGCCAGTGCGCTCAATGGCCTGGGCGACGCCATAGCAATGCAGGGGCGGGTAGACGAGGCGATCGAGCTTTACCGGCAAGGGCTCTCTCTCTTCCGCGGGATCGGCGATCGGCTCGGCGAAGCCAGCACGCTCAAGAGCCTGGCCCACGTCATTTCCCTGCAGGGACGCTATGCGGAGGCAGTCACGACCTTCGAGCATGCGCTGCAGGTCTTTCGTGAGATCGGCGATCGGCTAGGTGAGGCGAGCGCGCTTAGAGGCCTTGCCAGAACGCTCATGATGCAGGGCGACTACAAGGGTGCCAGCTCATCGTACGAGCAAGCGCTGCCGATCTTTCGGGAGATCGGCGATCGACTTGGCGAGGCGGACACTTTGGAGGGGTACGGACGAGCCCTCGCCCGCAGCGACTCTCCAGCCGCCCTTGGGGTGCTCGATGACGCCATCCGTATTTACGAGCACGTGGGCCGCAGGGAGAACGCAGAAGCTGCTCGCAGGCTCAGGGACGAGCTGGTGCAACCAGCAGAATCTTGACCGGCTGACCGATGTGGCCTTAGCGAGCGCGTAGGATCGTCGGGAGGCAGGCCGACGAAAGGAGATCCGATGCTCTGTGCATTGACCGTCCGCAAGCTGAAGCCGGGCACGATGGAGGACTTCAAACGGGCGTTCGTCCCCCAGGACACGTCGAACGTGCCCAGCGGGTGGAAGAAGTTCTACGCGTTGCAGAACGCGAGCGACGAGAACGAGGTGATCACCTTTGGCTTCTTCGACGGCACGCTCGAGGAGCTGCGGGCAGGCCAGCAGGGTGGCGAATACGACCAGCGGCGGGCAGCTGCGGACGAGTTCGTCGAATCGGTCGGCGCCGACGGGATCTTCGAGGTCGTCGAGGAACGCTCGATGGACTGAGGCGGCCGATGAAGCAACGGGTCAGCCTGATCACCCTGGGCGTCGCCGACCTGGGACGGGCGCGGCGGTTCTACGAGGCGATCGGCTGGAAGACGAACGCCGCGCCCGACGACGACGTCGTCTTCTTCCAGGCCGGCGACATGGTCCTCGCGCTGTGGGACCGGGCGCGCCTGGCCGAGGACAGCTGCGTCGAGGACTCGGGCGGCTGGGGCGGGGCGACGCTGGCGGTAAACGTCGGCTCGCCGGTGGAGGTCGACGCGATCGCCGAGGAGGCGCGCGGGGCCGGGGCGATGATCGGGCGCGAGCCGGCGGAGACCTTCTGGGGCGGCTACAGCGCGGTATTCATCGACCCCGACGGCCACCCCTGGGAGGTCGCGCACAACCCGCGCTGGACGATCACCGAGGACGGCGGCGTCCGGCTCCCGGCAGATTGAAATTGGGGTGCCCCGACCGCTCATGGGAGGCCGAACGACCGGAAGCACCCTTACATCAACGTGTGTAGAGGACAAATGTCAGGTTCAAATTCCTGATTCGGTCGTTCGGTCGTACGATCCGGGGGCATGATCTACCTGCTGCGGCACGGCGAGGCGGAGAAGAGCAATGGGGACGACGCGGCCCGGCGCCTCACGGCCAAGGGCGAGCTGCAGTCCGAAGCCGCCGGGCGGGCGCTGGCAGCGCTCGGGGCGGAGATCGACGCCTGCCTGACCAGCCCCAAGGTGCGAGCCGCAGACACGGCCCGCCTCGCCTGCGAGGCGCTGCCGCTGGAGCCGGAGACCGCGCAGGAGCTGGAAGGTGAATTCGACGCCTTGGAGCTCGCCGCCGGTCGTGGCAACGCGATGCTCGTCGGCCACGAGCCCTACTTCTCGAACGAGGTGGCGCGACTGACCGGCGCCAAGGCGAAGCTGCGCAAGGGCGGGCTGGCGATCGTCGACGGCGGCACCCTCCTCGCCCTGCTGCGCCCTCAGGACCTGGCGGCGATCGCCGGCGCCCCGGCCGCGCACGAGTGAGCAGGCAGGACGAGCAACTGCGGGCTCGCGCGCATCTCAACCTGGTGGACAGCTCGCGCCAGCTCTTCGAACTGGATCCGGGGGCAAAGATCGAGGCCGGCGGCGGCTACCTCTTCGGAGCCGGCAGCTCCTCACACCCGGCGATCTCCAACGCGGCCTTCCGGACCGACGACAGCCTCGAGCCGGCGCTTCTGCTGCAGCGGGCGCGGGCGTACTTCGGTGAGCAAGGGCGCGGGTTCAGCCTCTGGATTCGCGACGGCGTCCCGGAGGATCGCGACCTGCTTGCCGCGGCCAAGGCAGCCAGCCTTGAAGACGTCTTCGGGATGCCGGAGATGGTCCTGCCGCGGCGAGCCGAGGAACGGCCCCTCGCCGAGGGAGTCGAGCTGCGACGGCTCACCGGTGCGGGCGAAGCCGAGGACTACTGGCGCGTCGCGACCGCCGCCTACGCGAGCCTGGGCTTCCCGGCCGAAGTCTTCGCCTTCTATGAAAACCACGAGGGATTGCTCGCCGGCAACGTCGCCGCCTTCCTCGCCTACCTGGACGGGGCGCCGGTTGCGATCGCGATGACGATCGTCAGCCACGGCGTCGCCGGCATCTACTGGGTCGGCAGCGTCGAGGAGGCACGCGGGCGTGGCCTCGGCCGGGCGCTGACGGCGGCGGCTACCAACGCCGGCTTCGACCAGGGCGCCGAGATCGCCTCGCTGCAGGCCTCGCCGATGGGCGAGCCGATCTACCGGGCGATGGGCTACGAGACGATCTGGTCCTACCGCTTGCTGCTCTCGCCGCCGCCCTGACGCCGCCGCGCTATCGCTCCGGGCCGGTCAGGGCCGCAGGCGGAACGGCGGGTACTGGTCCGTGACCAGGGCGAAGGCGTAGCCGATCACCCGGTTGTGCCAGCGGATCACGCCCTCGACGAAGTCGAAGAGCCCACGCGGATAACGGCCGGTGAAAAGGATCGCGAACCAGGCGATGACGACCGCGAAGAAGGCGCCGATGTAGAGGAAGAAGAGGACGAAGTAGTGCGGAATCGCCAGTAGCCACTTGACCAGGGGCATACCGCGCCCGAGCTCGTCCTGGGCGTAGGGATACGGGAAATCGAGGCGCACCCCCTGCATCTCGTCGGTCGAGGGGTAGCGGTCGTCCATCAGCGCCAGGTAGACACCGATCCGGTTGCCGAACCGCATCAGTTCGAGGTTCCACTCGTACCACCAGCGCGGGTACTTCTTGCGGAAGAGGATCAACAGCAGGACGGGAAGAAAGAGGATGCCCGCCCCGGCGCCGACGTAGTAGTAGTCCGCCCCGCTGCCACCGGAGAAGTAGCCCTCCCAGCTGCCACCGTAGGAGCCGCCCGAGAGCAGCGAGGCGACGATCGCGATCGGGATCACCGTGAAGATGCGGAAGAACGTGGTCAGCCGGTTGAGCTTGCGATCGGGGTACTCGACCGAGAAGGCGACGGGATAGCTGGTGGGTTCCATTGGTGGCTGATTCGGCACCGAGCCCCAGCACCCTTCCCTGCTGACTGGCCGGTCAACCAGTCCGGCCTTCTTCCATGTAGCCTCCGCGGCCGACTTCGCGAACTACAAGGAGAACGCACTCAGATGGGACTTCTCGATGGAAAGACGGCGATCGTCACCGGCTCCGCCCGGGGTATCGGCCGGGCCACGGCCGAGCTGTTCGTCGCCGAGGGCGCCAAGGTTCTGATCAACGACCTCGACGCCGATGTCGCCGAGCAGGCATCCGGTGAGATCAACGGCGAGACCGCCGTCCACGCCGGCGACCTGACCAAGGAGGGCGCCGCCGACGAGCTCGTCGCCGCCGCGGTAGATGCCTTCGGCAGCGTCGACATCGCCGTCAACAACGCCGGCTACACCTGGGACGGCGTCGCCCACAAGATGAGCGACGAGCAGTTCCAGGCGATGCTCGACATCCACACGGTGGTCCCCTTCCGCGTCGCCAGGGCCCTTGCCCCTCACTGGCGCGAGGCCGCGAAGGCCGAGCGCAACGAGGGCACCGAGGTCTTCCGCAAGCTGATCAATGTCTCCTCCACGTCGGGGACGATGGGCAACGCCGGCCAGGTCAACTACTCGGCCGCGAAGATGGGGGTCGTCGGTCTGACCAAAACCCTCGCCAAGGAGTGGGGCCAGTTCAAGATCAACGTCAACGCCGTCGCCTTCGGCTTCGTCGAAACGCGGCTGACCCAGGCAAAGGAGGCGGGCGAGGAGATGACCTCACCGGGCGGCGAGAAGATCGAGCTGGGCATCCCCGAGCAGATGCGCTCGATGGCCTCGGCGATCATTCCTCTCGGTCGGCCCGCCACGCCCGAGGAGGCGTCTGGCCCGGTCCTGTTCCTGGCCTCTCCCCTGGCCAACTACATGCACGGCCAGGTTCTCAACGTGACCGGCGGCATGTTCGGGGGGATGTACACCTGAGCTCCGCGGCGGCAGAGGGCAGGCGCCCGCCCCGCTACCTCGACGTAGCGGACCGGGTCTGGCCTGCCCTTCACCGCTTCATGGGCCTCCACACGCTCGCCTACCGAGCGAGCGGGGGGCGACTCGGCCACACCCTTCCGGGGGTGCCGGGCAAGATGCTGCTGCTCGACCACGTCGGCGCCAAGAGCGGGACGAAGCGCACCTCTCCCCTGCTCTACGTCCGCGACGGCGAGAACGTCTTCATCGTCGCCTCCAAAGGCGGCTTCCCCAAGCACCCCGCCTGGTACCACAACCTGATGGCCAACCCGGACACCAGCGTTCAGATCGGCCGCGAGCGGCGCCGGGTCCACGCCCGGGTCGCAACGCCAGAGGAGCGCGAGCGCCTCTGGCCAATGGCGGTCAAGGCCTACCGCGGCTACGCCGACTACCAGCGGCGCAGCAAAGGGCGGGAAATCCCGCTCGTCATCCTCGAGCCGCGCTAGCTCAAGCCTTCGGCTTGCGCTCCTCGGCGAGCGGCTCCCCGCCCTCGCCGGCGATCGCCGCCGGCGGCCACGGGCCGGCCCAGTTGTCGCGGGCGCCGTCGATCGTGATCGTCGTGCCGGAGACGAAGTCGCCGGCCGGGGACGCCAGGTAGGCGACCAGCCAGGCGATCTCCTCCGGACGGCCGGCACGCCCGATCGGAATCGAGCGCTCGAGGTTGTCGACCACCACCTGCGGATACTTGGTCATCAGCGTCTCGGTCGCGAACTGACCGGCGGCGAGGGCGCAAGTGGTGATCCCGAAGCGCGCCCACTCGACGGCGAGGGTCCGCATCATGTTCTCGACCGCGGCGCGGGCGGCGCCGGAGTGGACCATCCCCGGCATCCCGTTGTGAGGCGAGAGGGTCACGCTCAGCACCTTGCCGCCGCCCTGTGGGATGAAGGCCTTGGTCGCCGCTGCGTGGGTCATCAGCCAGGTCCCCTGCACGTTCAGCTCGATCACGGTGCGGAAGCCTTTCGGCGTGATCGCCTCGGCGGGGCTGAGGAACTGACCGCCGGCATTGTTGACGAGGGTGTCGAGGCGGCCGTGGCGCTCCAGCACTCCGTCGATGAGCCGCTCGACCGCCTCCTCTTCGCGGATGTCCATCGCCTCTTGCTCGAAGGAGCCGGCGAGGCCTTCGGCCAGCTCCGCCGTCTCCGCCAGCGGCTCTTCGCGCCTCCCGCAGCCGACGACAGTGGCGCCGAGCCGCGCCAGCTCCAGCGCCGTCTCGCGACCGAGGCCGCTGCCGGCGCCGGAGACCAGGCAGACCTGGCCCTCGAGCAGACCGGGCTTGAAGATGCGCGAAGCGGCGCTCTCACTCATCGCTCGCAGCCTATAGGCGGCCCCGACGCGGGTAAGGTGACCGCGCGATGAAGGTTCACGTCGAGGCGAAACCGCTGCACGAGCCGCTTGCCGGCGGCACCCAGGGCGCCACCGTCAGCGTCGAGCCGATGATCGCCGGGGAGGTCACCTGGTCCCGCTCGATGATGGAGAGCCCGGGCGGGCAATTCATGACCTTGAAGCTGCTGCGGGCGTTGCTGACCGGCAAGCCGCCTATGTCCGTCCCCTGCCCCGCCTTCCTCATCCGCCACCCCAGCGCCGGGGCGATCCTCGTTGACACCGGCCTGCACCCCTCGATCGCCACCGACGGCGAGGAGAACCTCGGCCGGCTCGGTGCCCGCTTCGGCAAGCCCACGCTCGCCGCCGGCGCCGACGTGCCGGCGCAGTTGCGCGAGCGCGGCCTCGATCCGGGCGAGATCCCCATCGTCGTCATGACCCACCTGCACCTCGACCACAGCTCGGCGATTTCAGAGTTCCCCAATTCGACCTTCGTCGTCAGCGAGGTCGAGTGGAAGGCCGCCACCGTCGGACCCAGCCCGCTGCTGAACGGCTACCGCCGCGCCCACTTCGACTATGCCTTCGACTACCGCACGGTCGATTTCGACCGCGGCGGGATCGACTCATACGCCACCTTCGGGCGCTGCTTCGACCTCTTCGGCGACGGTTCGATCCGGCTCGCCTACACCCCCGGCCACAGCGCCGGTCACATGTCGGTCGTCGCCCACCTCGAGGAGCGCGACTTCGTGATCGGTGGCGACGCCGTCTACTTCGCCGGCCAACTGGACGGCAACGCCCCGCTTGCCCCGCGCCCCTTCGACGCCCACAACTACCGCCGCTCGCTGCAGGAGCTGCGACTGTTCAAGCGCGAGTACCCCCAGGCGATCGTCACCCCGGGCCATGACCCGGAGTTCTACGCCGACCTCGACGCGCGCTACGAGTAGTTGGCCTCGCCCGGGTCGGGCGTGACGCCCTCGCGCAGGGCGCGGATCACGTTGCCGCGGCCCTGCTCCTCGAGCTGCGTGTACATGCCCCGCACCTTGTCGAAGACGTCGGTGGCGACTTCGAGCTGGCGCTCGCGGCTGGGGGACTCCTCGACCGGGAAGGAGATCGGCTCGCCGAACTGCACCGTGATCTTGGGGAAGCGGAGGCGCCTCCAGCTCCGCACCCCGGAAGAGCCGTGGATCGCAACCGGGACGACCGGCGCCCCCGATTCGAGGGCCAGCTGCCCTACCCCCCGTTTTGGCTCACCCAGCTCGCCAGTGCGGGAACGGCCACCCTCGATGTAGATCAACATCATTTCGCCGCGGTCGAGGATCGTGAAGGCCGTCTTAAACGCCTCCTCGTCCTTGTGGCCACGGCGGATCGGAAAGACCCCACCGTGCTTGTAGATGTAGGTGAGAACCGGCGGGCCGAACAGCTGCGACTTCGCCATAAAGCGGACCTGGCGCCGCAAGTAGGTGCCGGTGAAGAAGTGATCCATCTGGCTGAAGTGATTGGGAGCGAGGATCAGCGGGCCCGACTTGGGGACGTTCTTGACGCCGATCGCGCGGGTCCGGTAGAGCAGCAGGCAGATCGGAGTGACAATCGCCCGCACCAGCGGGTAGGTCCAGCCGACCCCCTTGCGGGCACGGGCGTGGAACTGGTCGAAGTACTCCGCGGGGCGGTCGTCCTTGTAGACCTGTGGCTTGAGATCGGACATGGATGGAGGAGCCGGAGCACCCGGCTGTGCTGTGGGTACCCCCTGGCGCAGCAGCGGTTACGCGCGGCTCAGACCTGCGTTGCGATCAGGCCTATCAACGCCGCGACGATCGCTCCGTTGGTGACGATCAGGGTCCGTTGGAGGCCGTCGATCCGCTTTTCCAGACTCGCGAAGCGGCCCTCGAAGCGGTGATCTTGGGCATCGAAGCGTCTGTCGAGGTGAGCCTGCATCGACTCGAAGCGAGCGTCCATGTGCGCCTGTATGGCGTCGAACCGCGCGTCGACTCGGCGGAAGCCCTCATCGACCTTGTGGTTGAGGTCGTCGAGCCGGTCGTCGGTCCACGCTTCTCTCATCGCCTCCATGTTGGCATGGTCTCAGACAGAAAGTCACGGATGTGTGTCCGAGGTAAATTGTCTGCAACGACTCTGGCGATCTCCGGGGAAGCCCGTTGGGCGACCGACGGATCCCCTCAGCCAGCCCAGCCGCGTGAGCGCTCGAGCGCCCGGTGCCAGTCGGACAGCAGCGCCTCGCGCTCGTCCGCGCCCATCCGCGGCTCGAAGCGGGCGGCCTCGCGCCACATCTCCCGCACCTCGTCAGGACTCCAGCGGCCGCTGGCGATGCCGGCCAGGTAGGCGGCGCCGAGCGCGGTAGTCTCGGCGATCTCGGGCACGACCACCGGCGCGTTGAGCACGTCGGCCTGGAATTGCATGAGCCAGCGGTTGGCGGCCGCGCCGCCGTCGGCCTTCAGCGCGTCGAGGGCCTTGCCGGACGCCGCCTCCTCCGCCCGCACCGCGTCGACCGTCTGGTATGCGATCGCCTCCAGCGCCGCCCGTGCCAGATGGGCACGGCCGCTACCGCGGGTGAGGCCGACGATCGTGCCGCGAGCGTAGGGGTCCCAGTGGGGGGAGCCGAGGCCGGTCAGGGCCGGCACGAAATAGACGCCGTCGTTGCTCTCGATCGATGCGGCGAGCCCCTCGCTCTCGGCTGCCTCGCCGAGGATCCCGAGGCCGTCGCGCAGCCATTGAACGGCGGCGCCGGTAACGAAGATCGCGGCCTCCAGCGCGTAGGCAGCCTCTTCGCCCGAGGAGCAGGCGATCGTCGTCAACAGCCCCTCGGCCGGTTCCGGCGCCTCTCCGCCAGCGTGAAGGAGGACGAAGCTACCGGTCCCGTAGGTGTTCTTCGCCTCGCCGGGCCGGTGGCAGGCCTGGCCGAAGAGGGCAGCCTGCTGGTCGCCGGCAATCCCCGCCACCGGCACCTCACCGCCGAACTCCGAGGTCGTGCCGAAGGCGTGAGCCGAGGGCAGTGGCTCCGGCAGCCGCGCCGGGTCGACGCCGAGCAGCTCGCAGAGCTCCGAATCCCAGGCCAGCCGGTGGACGTCGAACAGCAGCGTCCGCGAGGCGTTCGTGTAGTCGGTCGCATGGCGCCCGGTCAGCTTGTAGAGGAGCCAGGAGTCGATCGTGCCGAAGACGGCCCGCTCCGCTCCCTCGGCGTTGCGCAGCAGCCACTCGATCTTGGTGCCGGAGAAGTAGGGGTCGAGGACGAGGCCGGTCCGCTCCCGCACCAGTGCCTCATGGCCGTCGGCCCGCAGCTCATCGCAGCGCTCCGCCGTGCGCCGGTCCTGCCAGACCAGCGCCCGGTGGACCGGCTCGCCGCTGGCGGGGTCCCAGGCCACCACCGTCTCGCGCTGATTCGTGATCCCGATCGCGTCCAGGTCGGCGCCGCCGATGCCGGCGTCGGCAAGCGCCTCGGCCCCCACCCGCCGCGTCACCTCCCAGATCTCGTTGGCGTCGTGCTCTACCCATCCCGGCCGCGGGAAGTGTTGCTCGAACTCCGAGTAGGCGCGCCCGCCGACGCCACCGTCCCCGTCGAAGACGAGGCAGGTCGTTCCGGTGGTGCCCTGGTCGATGGCGAGGATCACCGTTGTCCCAACACGGCAGCGGGTGTACGGTCGATACCGGGCAGAGGCCAAACCCTATGGAAGGAGCCGTCATGGCTGCAGCTGAGGTCAAGAACTTCGACTCTCCCGACGAGGTCCGCCAGTTCGAAGGAAAGGGTCAGGCAGAGGTGGTCGAACTCGCCGGCCACCCGGTCGGAAAAGGAACGTTCGAGCCGGGCTGGAGGTGGTCGGAGAACGTGAAGCCGATCGCCGGCACCGACTCCTGCCAGGTCGCCCATTTCGCCTACGTGCTGTCAGGCAGCATGCGCGTCTACATGGACGACGGCTCCGATGTCGAGGTCAGCGCCGGCGACGTGATGGCAATCCCGCCCGGTCACGATGCCGAGGTCACCGGGTCCGAGCCGTGCGTGATGGTCGACTTCGGCGAGATCGGCGACTACGCGAAGCGCGGTTGACCTCTCAGCCGCGCCGCCGGCGAGATAGATAGACACGGCCGAAGTCGGCGAGCTGCCGCCCGCGGTGGATGAAGCCGGCGAGGCTGCGGCCGGTGGCGCGGTGGGAGAGGTCGAGCTCGTACTCGCGCAGGCTGTAACCAGCGCGGACGGCGTCGATGGTCATCCCGACCTCCATCCCGTAGCCGCGGGCGAAGGGAAGCGTCGCCCGCAGCACCTCGACCCGCATCGCCCGCTGGCCGGAGATCGGCGTCGTCGTCTCCAGGCCGCAGAGGCGGCGGATCGCCCGGCGGGCGAAGCCGAGCGCGAGGCCGAAGCCGCCGCCGACGCGGCGGCTGAAGGCGGCGACGGCGAGGTCGCACTCGCCGCGCTCGACCGCCTCGACCAGGGGCGCGAGCCGGGCCGCCGATTCGCCGAGATCGCCGTCACAGAGGAGGACCGTCCTGGGCGCCGGCTCGGCGCTGAGCGCCGCTTCGGCAGCGGCGGTGACGTTGGCGCCCTTGCCGTGCGGCCGGCCGCGGCTGACGACCTGGGCGCCCGCCGTCATCGCCGCCTCGGCGGTCTCGTCGCTCGAGGCGTCGTCGGCGACCCAGATCGCCGCGGCCGGCAGGGCCCGTCGCAGAGCGCCAACGGTTGCCGCGATCCGGTCGGCCTCGTTGCGGGCGGCGACGATGACGGCGAGCTTGTCGGGGGGCACGGCGGCATTCTCCCCGTAGACGACCGGTACGAGCGGATATTCTCCGCCGCCACATGGCGGACATCGAGGCCCACATCACCGGCAACGTCTGGAAAATCGAGGTCGCGGTCGGCGACGAAATCGAAGACGGCGACACTGTCGTCATCCTCGAGTCGATGAAGATGGAGATCCCGGTGGAGGCCGAAGACGACGGGACCGTGAAGGAGATCCGCTGCGAGGAGGGCCAGGCGGTCAGCGAAGGCGACGTCCTCGTAGTGCTGGAGTGAACGAGCAGCTGGCGGGCGGCAAGCTGCTGCTCGACTCGCCCGCCGAGGCGGTCGTCCGTATCCGCATCTCCAACCCCGAGCGCCGCAACGCGCTCGACCACGAGATCCTCGACGCGCTGGCCGAGGCCCTGCCGCGACTCGACCGCGGGATCGAGACCCGCTGCGTGATCGTCACCGGCGCTCCGCCGGTCTTCTCGGCCGGCTACGACCTCACATCGATCCCGGAAAACACCTTCGAGCGTGACGCCGAGGCGCTGGTCGCCCATCCCTTCCACGCGGCGATGGAGGCGCTGGCGGCGCACCCCTGGCCGACGCTAGCCGCGATCAACGGGCACTGCCTCGGCGGCGGTCTCGAGCTGGCGGTCACCTGCGATCTGCGGATCTGCGCCGCCGGAGCCAAGCTAGGAATGCCGCCGGCCAAACTCGGTCTCGTCTACAGCCACGTCGGCCTGCGCAAGTTCCTCGACACCGTCGGTCTGCCGCGGACCAAAGAGCTGTTCCTAACCGGGCGCAACTTCGAGGCGGCGCGGGCGGAGCGAATCGGCCTCGTCCACGAAGTGGTCGACGACGAGGGCTTCGAGCAGGCCGCGGTCGAGCTGGCGGCCTCGATCGCCGCCAACGCGCCGCTCTCGATGCGCGGCAACAAGCACGCGATCGAAGTGCTGAACCGCAACCCGAGGCTGAGCGAGCAGCAGGAGCACGGCCTGATCGCCCTGCGCGAGTCCTGCTTCTCCTCCGAGGACCTGCGCGAGGGTATCCGCGCCTTCACCGAAAAGCGCAAGCCCCGCTGGCAGGGGCGCTGAGCGGCCGGTGAGCGCCGCCGCCCGCAAGCAGCTGGCCACCGCGGACCCGACGATGGCGGCGCTGATCGAGCGGATCGGCAAGCTCGACATCAAGACGCGGCTGCGGCGGCGCAGCGAGGAGCGCCCGGCCGACGCCTACGGGGCGCTGCTGCGGGCGATCGTCGGCCAGCAGCTCTCGACCAAAGCGGCGCGGACGATCTACGGCCGCGTCTGCGAGCTGTTCGGCGGCACCACCCCCTCGCCCGAGCAGCTGCTCGGGGCCAGCGAGGAGGACCTGCGCGCCTGCGGCCTCTCCGGCCGCAAGGTCGAGTACGTCCGCGACCTCGCCTCGCACGTGCTGAGTGGCGAGCTGGAGCTGGAGCGGCTCGACACCCTCGCCGACGAGGAGGTGATCGAGGAGATCGTCGCCGTGCGGGGCTTGGGCCAGTGGACGGCGGAGATGTTCCTGCTCTTCCACCTCGAACGGCCCGACGTGCTCTCCGGCGGCGATCTGGGGATCCGCAAGGCGATCCAGATCGAGTACGGCCTGAAGGAGATGCCCACCCCGCAGCGCGTTTTGGAGATCGGCGAACCGTGGCGACCGCACCGCAGCCTCGCCTCGCTCTACCTCTGGGAGTCTCTGGCGGCGGTCCCTAGCGCCTGAGGAACGGCGGCTAGCGGCCCCCCAACTGCTTACGCAAGCGCAGCACGCGGTTGACCGAGCCCTCGATTTCCGCTCGCGAAAGGGAGCCGGCGCGGAGACGGTGCAGCAGGGCGCGTTGGGCGGCCGCCGCTTCGCGGTAGTTGGTGTAGAGGAGGAGGTCGGTGCCGGCGCGCACCGCCGCGATTCCCGCCTCGGCCGGGCCACCGAAGGCGCGAACCGAAGCGGCCTCGAGTGCGTCGGTGATCGAGACGCCTTCGAAGCCGAGGCGGCCGCGGAGCTCATCGGTGGCGATCGAGCGAGCGAAGGCCGCTGGCCGTGGCGAGAAGGCCGGGTAGATCGCGGTGCTGAGCATGACCATCGCGCCACGGGCCTCGACGAACCGTCGGTAGGGCGCCTCATCGGTCCGGCGCAGCGTCGCCCGCGAGAGAGCGATCCGCTGTACGGCGACGTCGGTGTTTAGCACGGCGGCGCCGAGGCCGGGGAAGTGCTTGCCGGCCGCGGCGACGCCGGCCGCTTCCAGCCCGGCGGCGAACGGCACCGCGGTCGCAGCGACGCGCGCCGCGGTCGAGCCAAAGCCGCGCTCGGTCGCGGCGATCGTGCCCCCTGGGCGGGCAACGTCGAGGACGGGTGCCAGATCGACGTTGATCCCAACCTCCGCCAGGTTGAGTCCCGTCAACCGCCCCTGCTCGCGGCTGAAGGCCGGGCCGCGAGCGCCCATCGTCTGGGCCGATGCGAACGGGGCGCCGCTGAGCCGCTTCACAAGTCCGCCCTCCTGATCGGTCATCACCAACAGCGGGGGGCGCAGCCCGGGCGGTCGCGGGATCGCCTCCAGCCCGTCGACCAGGCGCTCCGCGGCGGCGCGGCTGGGCATGTTGTCGGCGAAGAGGATGACCCCGGCGACCGCGCCCGCGCGGATCATGCTGCGCAGCGCGGCGGGTGGCTGCGTTCCCGGAAAGCCGGCGACGATCCGCTGGCCGGCGAGCTGCCCCGGCGTGAGGCGGCTGGCGGCGCTTGGCGCAGGCCCTGCCTGGCCGTCCAGCGTCGTCCCCAGGACGAACACGCCGCCAGCGAGAAGGCAGAGGCCAGCCAGCAGCGATGCCAGCCGTCCGGGCCGATTCCTAGCCTTGCGCCGCATGGCTTCCATGATCTCGTTCGACGAGGCTCTCGCGCTGGGCGACCTCAGCGACCGCGAGGAGATCGGCGATCTCGTCGAGCGCGCCTGGCAGGTGCGGGTGGAGAACTTCGGCGAGTCGACCGACATGTGCTCGCTGGTCAACGCCAAGTCCGGGGGCTGTGCCGAGGACTGCGGCTTCTGCGCGCAATCGCGCTACGCGGAGGCGGACACGCCGATGCACGCGATGATGGAGCCCGAGCAGATCCTCGAACACGCCAAGGCGGCCGAGGCGGCCGGCGCCCACCGCTTCTGCATGGTCACCCAGGGCCAAGGCCTCTCCAAACGGGACTTCGCAAAGATCCTCGAGGGGACGAAGCTGGTCGCCGAGCAGACCAACCTCAAGCGCTGCGCCTCGATCGGCCACATGTCGGCCGAGCGGGCGAAGGCGCTGCGCGAGGCGGGCATTCAGCGCGTCCACCACAACGTCGAGTCGGCCCGCTCCTACTACCCGGAGGTCTCGAGCACGGTCCGCTACGAGGGTCGCCTGCGGACGATCGACGCGGTCAAGGAGGCCGGGCTGGAGACCTGCGTCGGCGGCATCCTCAACCTCGGCGAGTCGCCGCGGCAGCGGGTAGAGATGGCCTTCGAGCTCTCGGAGCTGAACCCGACCTCGGTCCCGATCAACCTGCTCAACCCGCGCGAGGGGACGAAGTTCGGCGACCGGCCGCTGATGGACGCCTGGGAGGTCGTCAAGTGGGTGGCGATCTTCCGCCTAATCATTCCCGGCGCCCTCTTCCGCCTCTGTGGCGGCCGCGTCGAGAACCTCGGCGACCTGCAGCCGCTGGCGGTGAAGGCGGGGCTGAACGGGGTGATGATGGGCAACTTCCTGACCACCCTCGGAGCCGAGCCCGAGGATGACCGGGCGATGTTCGAGGAGCTGGGCCTGAACGTGGCGCGGCAGCCGGACAACGGCGCCAACCCCCGCCCCGACAACCGCTCCGGCTGGCTCGACGGCGACGTCCCGGCGACGCCGATCGACGAGCTGATCGACCGCCAGGAGGAGGCGAACTTCTGGGATCCCTCGACCCAGCTGCGGGTGATCAAGAAGACGAAGAAGCCTCCTCCCTACCCGACTTCATCAAGCGCCACCGACGGCGACCGCGCCGCGGCATGAACGACATCGCCGAGCGGCTGGAGGAGCTCCGGGATCGGGGCCTCCACCGGCGGCTACGCCTGGTCGAAGGCCCGCAGGGGCCCAAGGTGCTGCTCGACGGACGCGAGGTGCTGCTGCTCTGCTCCAACGACTACCTCGGCCTGACCGCACACCCGCATCTGCGCGAGGCGGCCGCGGAGGCGGCGCTGCAGTGGGGAACCGGCGCCGGCGCTTCGCGGCTGATCTCCGGCAGCATGGAGCCCCACCGGCGCCTGGAGGCGAGGCTGGCCGGGTTCAAGGGCTACGGGGCAGCACTGCTGTTCGGCTCCGGCTACCTCGCCAACGTCGGCGCGATCTCGGCGCTGGCGGGGCGCGGGGAGGTCGTCTTCTCCGATGAGCTGAACCACGCCAGCATCGTCGACGGCTGCCGGCTGGCGCGGGCCGAGACCTTCGTCTACCGCCACGCCGATCTCGAGCACCTCGCCTGGGGCCTTCGGCAGGCGCAGGGGCGCGGCTCGCTGATCGTCAGCGACGGCCTCTTCTCGATGGACGGCGACGTTGCCCCCCTGCCGGACCTGGCGGAGCTGGCCCGCCGCCACCGGTGCCGCCTGATGGTCGACGAGGCGCACGCCACCGGCGCCCTCGGTCCTGGCGGGCGCGGCAGCGTCGCCGCCGCCGGTCTCAGTGGTGAGGTCGACGTGGTCGTCGGCACCCTCGGCAAGGCGCTCGGCTCCTACGGCGCCTACGTTTGCGCCAGCCGCGAGCTGGTCGAGTACCTCGTCAACGCGGCGCGACCCTTCATCTTCTCGACCGCGCTGCCACCGCCGGTCCTCGCCGCCGCCGAGGCGGCGCTTGGGCTGCTGGAAGAGGAGCCGCAGCGGGTGGAGCGGCTGCGCTCCAACGCCCGTGCCCTGCGCCGCGCCCTCGCCGCCGAGGGCCTCCCGCCTGGCGGCTCGGAGACCCAGATCGTGCCGGTGCAGGTCGGCGAGGCAGCGCCGACGATGGAGCTGAGCGAGCGGCTGCTGGAGGAAGGCGTCTTCGCCCAGGGGATCCGTCCGCCAACGGTGCCCGAGGGGTCCTGCCGCCTGCGCTTCACGGTGATGGCCACCCACGACGCCGAGGAGCTGCGCTGGGCCGCCGAGCTGACCGGGGCGGCGGCGCGCGAGCTGGGTATCGCGCCCGGCGTCGCCCTCGCCGCCTGACCGCAGTGGACGGCTGCTTCGTCACCGGCACCGGCACCGAGGTCGGCAAGACCGTCGTCGCCGCGGTCATCGCCCACTCGCTGGCGGCTGCGGGCAAGCGCGTCGCCGTCTTCAAGCCCGCCCTCACCGGTCTCGACGAGTACTCCCCCGTCGACGGGCCGAAAACGGCGCTCGGGCTTCCGTTTTCGGCCCGTCGGCCGGATCATGAGGTGCTGCGGCGGGCGGCGGGGTCGGAGCAGAGGGACGAGGAGATCGCGCCCTACCGCTACGGGCCGCCGATGTCGCCGCACCTCGCCGCCGAGCTGGCCGGGGAGGCGATTGAGCCCCAACGTCTGCGCGATGCCGCCCGTGCCGCGGCCGCGAGCGCCGACCTCCTCGTCTGCGAGGGGGTCGGCGGCCTGCTCGTCCCCCTGACCGCAGAGCCGGCCTACCTCGTGCGCGACCTCGCCGTCGACCTCGGCCTGCCGCTGGTCGTCGCCGCCTCTCCGGGGCTCGGCACGATCAACCACACGCTGCTGACGATGGGCGCGGCGCGATCTGTCGGCCTCGAGGTCGCCGCGGTCGTCCTCACCCCCTGGCCCCACGAGCCGGACGCGATCAAGCGCTCGAATCGGGAGACGATCGCCGCCCTGGGCAACATCGAGGTCGAGACCCTGCCGCCGGTCGATCCTGCCTGCTCAGACCCTCGGTCGCCTGATTGGCGCTTTCTTCGCGCTATGCGCGAGTAAAGCGCCAGGCGTCAGCCGACGGTCTCCCGAGCGGCTAGCTCGCCGCCCGGGCTGGCCGCCGCCGCAGCCACCTCGTCGCCGACCGGCCTGCGCCTGGCGCGGATCGCCGTCGCCCCGACCACGGCCCCCGCCAGCGCCACCGCCGAGGAGATCAGCATCGCGTGGCCGAGCGCGTCGACGAACTCGGCCGGCGTCGCGGTCGCCGGGTTGCCGACCGCACCCTGGAAGATCGCGCCGGTGACGGCTACCCCGAGGCTGCCGCCGACCATCCGGAACATCGAGAGCACGCCGGAGGCGATCCCCGCCTTCTCGACGGCGACCGCGTTCATCGCGGCGCTCGTCATCGGCGACATCGTCAGCGCGATCCCGATCCCGAGCAGGACGAAGCCGGGCAGCAGGGCGCCGTAGCTGGAGTCGACGGCGATGCCGCTGAAGGTGTAGAGGGAAGCGGCGACGATCGTGAGGCCGGCGGCGATCAGCCAGCGAGGCCCGACGCGGTCCGCCATCCGCCCGGCGATCGGCGCGACGACGACGACCATCAGGGTCGATGGCAGGAACCGAACCCCGGCCTCCAACGGCGAGTAGCCGAGGATGTTCTGCATGTAGAGGGCGAGGAAGAAGAAGACGCCGAGCATCGCGAAGGAGACGATCAACGCCACGACGACGGCGCCGAGGAAGTTGCGATCAGAGAAGAAGCGGAACTCGACCATCGGCACCTTTACCCGCAGCTCGACCGCGACGAAGGCGGCAAGCCCCAGCGCGGCGCCAGCCAGCAGTGCCACGATCTCCGGCGATCCCCAGCCCCAGGCGTTGCCCTCGACCAGTGCCAGGACCAGGGCGGTCAGGGCGGTGGTGAGGGTCGCCACGCCGAGGTAGTCGACCTCGCGGCCGACCGTCGTGTCGCGCGACTCGCGCACGGCGAACAGGGCCGCCAGCACGGCGCCGATCGCGACCGGGATGTTGAGGTAGAAGATCGCCCGCCAGCTGACGTGCTCGGTGAGAAAGCCGCCCAGCACGGGGCCGACCGCCAGGGCCAGCGCCGAAACCCCGGCCCACGTCCCCATTGCCTTGCCGCGCTCGTGGGGCGGGAAGGCATCGGTGACGATCGAGAGCGTCGCCGGCATCATCAGCGCCGCACCCACCCCCTGCACGACGCGGCTGACCACCAGGGAGGTCGTGTCGGGTGCGAGCCCGGCAGTGGCCGAGGAGGCGGCGAAGAGGACGACGCCGATCAGGAAGGTGAGGCGGCGCCCGAAGATGTCGCCGAGCCGGCCGCCGGTCGCCAGCAGCACGGCGAAGGAGAGCGTGTAGCCGTTGACCGTCCACTCCAGCGCTGAGAGCGAGGCGCCGAGGTCGCGGTGGATCGAGGGCAACGCCACGTTCACGACCGTGTTGTCGAGCATGATCATGAACAGGGCGAAGCACATCGCCCCGAGGGTCCACCACTTGCGATTCTCGTCGGTGATCAGGTGCCGGTACCGGGTCACCGGCCCATCGTCGCAGCCCGCCTACGCCGGCAGCCAGTGAGTTACATCACAGAGCTGAGCCATTCTCGCCGCGGTAGGGCCCCGGCTTCGGCCGTGCCTCCCCACCCGGGAAGGCGAGGCGCAGGATCGTCCGCTGCACCATCCCCAGCTGCTGCGCGAACGGGCCGCTGTTGTAGGGGAGGCCGTAGCGCTCGCAGATCTGTTTCACCTGCGGCGCGATCTCCGCGTAACGGGTGCTGGGCAGGTCGGGGAAGAGGTGGTGCTCGACCTGGTAGCCGAGGTTGCCGCTGGCGACGTGGAACAGCGGGCTCCCCTCGATGTTGGCCGCGCCCACCAGCTGCCGTACGTACCAGCCGCCGCGGCTCTCGTCCTCGACCTCCTGCGGGCTGAAGGTGTAGGTCTGGTCGGGGAAGTGCCCGCAGAAGATGATCGCGTAGGCCCAGAGGTTGCGGACGACGTTGGCGGTCGCGTTTGCTTTCGCCGTCGAGCGGTAGGAGTCGCGGCCGCCGGCCACGGCGCTCCGCAGCACACCGGCGAGGCCGCCGTTGCGGCGCCGCCGCTTCCGGCCCGCCCGTCCCTTCCGGCCCTGCTTGCCCTTGCCCAGCTCAAAGGCGGCGTCGACCGCCGCCATCGCCAGGGCGCTCAGCAGCGGCCAGGCGACGTAGTCCTTGACGACCTGGTTTTTCGCCTTCTCGATGATGCCGCGCAGCTCCCGCTTCACCTGCGCCTTGGACTTGTGGCCCTTGCGGATTGCCTCGAAGTCGAGGTCGTGGAAGGCGACCCCCCACTCGAAGAGCGCCATCAACACCAGGTTGTAGAGCGGCTGCAGGAGGTAGACCGGATGCCACTTCTGCTGCGGGTCGATCCGCATGATCTCGTAGCCGAGGTCCTTGTCCTTGCCAAGGATGTTGGTGAAGGTGTGGTGGACGTAGTTGTGGGAGTGCTTCCAGGCCTCGGAGGTCGAGGCGGTGTCCCAGTCCCAGGTGGACGAGTGGATCTGGGGATCGTTCATCCAGTCCCACTGGCCGTGCAGGACGTTGTGGCCGATCTCCATGTTCTCGAGGATCTTCGCCGCCGAGAGGGAGGCCGTCCCGGCGAGCTTCGCCGGCCGGTAGCGGGAGGCGAGCAGCAGCACGCGCCCCATCACGGCGAGGCGGCGCTGCATCGCGATCATGCTCTCGATGTAGCGGCGGTCACGCTGGCCGAGCTCGGCGACCACGCGATCGCGGATCGCGTCGAACTCGTCGGCAAGCTCCTCCAGCTGCTCTGACGACAGGTGCGCAAGCGGGCTCTGCGGTTCAGCGGTGGCTACGTTCATCGTCCTCCTCTCATGGGTCTCTTCGTGGGTCTCAAAGCGAAATCTCGATCGGTCCTTCGGGTGCGTTGACGCAAGTGCGGATCGTCTCTCCCTCGCTGCCGTGAACCTTGCCGGTGCGCAGGTCTCGCACCTTCCCCTGGCAGAGCATCCCGACGCAGGTGTGGCATATCCCCATCCGGCAACCGTAGGGCAGGACCGCACCCGCCTCCTCGCCGCCTACCAGGATCGGCGTGCCGCTGTCGCACTCCGCCTCGACCCGGCTCTTGAGGAAGCGAACCCGTCCGCCCTCGCCTTCACCGGGCTCGCCGCCGATCACGGGCTGGAAGCGCTCCATATGGAGCAGGTCGGGGTCAGCGTCGGCTTGCCAGCGATCGCGCATCGCGTCGAGCATCTCCCCCGGGCCTGAGAGGAAGGCGTGGCGCTCGCGCCAGTCGGGGCAGAGTCGGTCGAGGTCGCCGGGGGAGATCCTGCCATCGCGGCCGGTGAGCTGCAGGTGTAGGCGGTAACCGGGTTGGGACCTATCGACCTCCCGCAGCCGGTCGGCGAAGATCACGCCCCCCTCCTCACGGGCCGAGTGGACGTGCACCACATCGTCGACTGCGTCCTGGCGGTGCAGGCTGCGCAGCATGCTCATGATCGGCGTGATGCCGCTGCCGGCGCTGAGGAAGAGAACCTTCTCGGGCGGCGGGTCTGGGAGCACAAAGGTCCCTTCGACGCCGCCGAGCCGGACGATGTCGCCGGGCCTGGCCCGTCGTACGAGATAGGGCGAAACGACGCCGGAATCGACGAGCTTGGGGGTGATGCTGATCCAGCCGTCAGGGCGCTCCGGCTCGGAGGTAAGCGAGTAGGCGCGCCAGTGGTGCACCCCGTCGACGACGACGCCGATTCGGAGGTACTGGCCGGGGCGGTGGCCCGACCAGGCGAAGCCGGGGCGGATCAGCACGGTCGCCGCGTCCGGCGTCTCTTCGTCGATCCGTTCGATCCGACCCCGCAGCTCCCTCGTCGACCAGAGCGGGTTGATGAGTTCGAGGTAGTCGTCCGGCAGTAGCGGGGTGAAGAGCGAGCGCACCGACCGCAACGCTCGCCGTCGCAGCTCCGGAACCTGGGGGGTTGCTCCGCGCTCAGCCATTGCCCGATGATTGCATCTTTCCGTGTAAAGGTCTGTGTGAAGGCGCACTCACCGAGCGCTCATTACCGCCGCCGCCGCGTCTAAGGTCGCCTCTGGATGTCGCCCTACCCGGTTCAGCTCGATCGCGACCATCTCTGGCATCCCTTCACCCAGCAGCAGGCCTGGGCGCAGGAAGAGCAGCTGATGATCGAGCGGGCCGAGGGAACGGACCTGATCGACAGCGAGGGCCGCCGCTACATCGACGGCGTCTCCTCGCTCTGGTGCAACGTCCACGGACACCGGCACGCGGGGATCGACGGGGCGGTGCGCGAGCAGCTCGACCGCGTCGCCCACTCGACCATGCTCGGCCTCTCCCACCCCGGCGCCGCAGAGCTGGCCGCGCGACTGGTCGAGCTTGCCCCGCCCGGGCTCAGCCGCGTCTTTTACTCGGAGTCGGGCTCGACCTCGACCGAGATCGCACTGAAGATGGCGTTTCAGTACCAGCAGCAGCGGGGCGGCCAGCACGCTCGGCGCACCTCCTTCGTCCACCTGCGCGAGGCCTACCACGGCGACACGATCGGCTCGGTCTCCGTCGGCGGGATCGACCTCTTCCACGCCACCTACCGGCCGCTGCTGTTTCAAACCCACGCGGCCGAGCCGGGCGATGCCGCCGACCTCGAGCGGGTCCTTGCCGCCCACGAGGAGGAGGTGGCGGCGGTGATTGTCGAGCCGCTGGTCCAGGGTGCGGCCGGGATGCTCGTCCAGCCGCCGGGGTACCTGCGCGCGGTGCGGGACCTCTGCGATCGCTTCGGGGTGCTGCTGATCTGCGACGAGGTGGCGACCGGCTTCGGCCGCACCGGCACGATGTTCGCCTGCGAGCAGGAGGGTGTCGCACCCGACCTGCTCTGCCTCGCCAAGGGGCTCACCGGCGGCTACCTGCCGCTGGCGGCGACGCTCGCCAGCGAGCGGATCTACGAAAGGTTCCTCGGTGACCCCGAGGAGGGGCGCACCTTCTTCCACGGTCACACCTACACCGGCAACCCACTCGCCTGCGCCGCCGCCCTCGCCAGCCTCGATGCCTTCGAAGAGGAGCGGACGCTGCTGCAGCTGCAGCCGAAGATCCACCTGCTCGACCGCCTGCTGGGCGAGGTCGCCGCGATGGCGGAGGTGCAGGAGGTGCGCCACCGCGGCTTCATGGTCGGGATCGACCTCGGCGAGCACGACCCGGCGCTGCGGCTCGGACACCGGGTCACGCTCGAGGCCCGCGAGCGCGGCGCGATTGTCCGCCCGCTCGGCGACGTGGTTGTCCTGATGCCGCCTCTCTCGATCTCGAAAGCCGACCTCCGCCGCTTGGTCGAGATCGTCGCCGAGTCGATCGCGGTGGCCTCTGCCTCGGTCTACGCGCCCTCGCCCCCGCTCGCCGAAGCCGCTTAGCGCCCCGCGCCTCGCCTCGCCGGCGGAACGGTGGTGTGACGAATTCGGTATCGGCGGCGTATTAGCTGGTATGAGCGAAACGCTGATCGCCCTGGAACTGGATATTCCCAGTGACGACAGGGTCTTCTTTGAGCGTCTGTACAGGGGGAGCTTCGACGACGTCTACGCCTACATAGCCAACCTCCTCAAAGACAGGACGGCGGCCGAGGACATGACCCAAGCTACGTTCGAGCGCGCATTCCGTGCTCGCGCCAACTTCGAGCCCAGCCGGGGAACGCCTCGCGCGTGGCTCTTCGCCATTGCCCACAACCTCGTCCTGGACGAGGTCAAGAAGCGCGAGCGCAAGCGAGCCGCAATGGCGAAGGCCATTGACCCAGCCGTCCTGCGCCCCGAGCATGCTTCGGAGGAGGACGAGCGGTCAGCCGTCGTCGCCGCCGCTGTGGAAGGTCTCTGCGCGCGGGATCGAGAGCTGATCGGACTGAAGTTCGACGCCGGGCTCTCGAACGGCGAGATCGCCGTCGTCCTCGGCATCAGCGAGAGCAATGTGGGAACGAGGCTTCACCGGGCCATGGAGAGACTGAGGGAGGCGTGCCATGCGGCCCCATGACGAGGAGATGGAGCGGCTCGAGGCGAGTCTGCGAGCCGCTCGCCCTGTGGCGCCGCCCGAGTTCCAGGCCCGCCTTGATGCCCGCGTGGCGGACGGGTTCCGCCGCTTTCCCCGCTTGCGAGGTCTGGCTGGAGCGACGATCCGCTGGGCGCACGCCCGCCTGGCCGTCCTCGCGAGACGGACTGCGCGGCGATTCCACGGCGTCGCGGCAGTCGCGGGCGAGTCCGCAACGCAGCGGCGCTTCACCATCGTCCTCTGGGCGGCGGTGGCCGTCGCCGGGATGACCGTGGGGTCGAACATCGCGATCCAATCCCTGCACCCGATCGAGAGCGGGAACCCGACCCCCATGCGAACCAGCGAAGTTGCCAGAAGCTGGGTGGACAGGCGGGCAAACTCCCCCGAACACCGCCGTTCGACCGAATCGCGAGGAGGCCGGGTGACCCCGACAGTAACCGCCTTCGGATCGGCTGGCGACCCCCGATCGGAACAGACCGCTCCAGGGGAAGCCCTCTCGGACGAAGAATGGTCGGAAGAAAGCCAAGCGGGAGAAATGGAAGAAGAAGCGTGGGAAATGGAAGAAGAGGCGGAAACCCGGACGTCGAATCAAGCGAACGCGGCCGCCGAACCGCGGTGACCGGACTGGGGAGAGGTACGGTGAGCACTGTGAGCGAGGAGCGGAAGCGCGGGCCCGCCGAGGCACCGAATTTCGGCGAGCCTGCCGTCCCCCGGCCCTCCGCCTCGGTCGTCTTGCTGCGCCGCGGCGGCAAGCACGGCGACCGGGCCTTGGAGGTGCTGCTGCTGAAGCGGACGGAGAAGGCGAAGTTCATGCCTGGGGTCTGGGTCTTCCCCGGCGGCAGCGTCGACGCCGCCGACGGAGAGGGCGAGGTCGGGCACCGGGCCTGCGCGGTGCGCGAGCTGCGTGAGGAGGCCGGGATCGAGCTGAGCGCAGATGAGGAACTGGTCCTGTTCTCGCGCTGGATCACGCCGGAGGTGATCTCGCGCCGCTTCGACGCCTGGTTCTTCCTCGCCCTCGCCCCCGCCCACACACCGCCCGAGCCCGACGGCGTCGAGACGGTCGAGGCGCGCTGGTTCGAGCCCGCCACTGCGCTCGAGGCACAGGCGGGCGGGCAGCTCGTCCTCGCCTTCCCCACGATCAACCAGCTGCAGGCGCTCTCGGAGTTCCGAACCTCGGAGGAGGCCCTGGCGGCTCACCGAAATCGCGAGGTCATGCCGATCCTGCCGAAGGTGATCGGGAGCGAGGAGGAGCACCGGGTCGTCCTCCCCGGCGATCCTGACTATCCCGACTGAGCGTCTGCGCCGGCCGCGTCGGGGAAGGGCGCGAGGCCGGCATGCCACGGGCCGGGCGGGTAGATGTGAACCCCGCTCTCGTCCATCTCTCCCTGCAACCGGCCGAACAGCTGGCCGGCGTTCTTCAGCGCTTCCTTCAACTCCGCCTCGCTGCGCTCGCGCAGTTGCCAGAGGAACCACAGCTGGCGGTCGTTGACGCCGAAGTCGATCTCGCCGGTCATCGTCGTCGTCCAGGCGAGGAAGCCGGGGCTGAACAGCTCCCGCAGCGCTAAGGGGTCGTACTCGCTCGGCACCGTCGCTAGGAAGCGTCGGTTGAAGTCGATCGACTCGAACTCGACTTTGCGGGCGAAGCGCTGCGTCACCCGCTCGTGACCCTCGATCGACTCGACGTTGAAAGCGGGCACCACCGCAGCCAGATCAGGCATGTGGGCCTTGGCCAGTAGCGCGTCCGGCAGGACTGCCTTACCGAAGAAGCCGCCGACCTCGCGCTCGTCGGCGTCGCAGGAGGAGCCCCAAAAACCCTCGACCAGCTGGCCCGTGAGGCGGTTCGTCCCTCCCACGCAGAGGGCCACCGGCCCGTCCTTCGGGTTGATCCCCCCGACCGGCTCGTAGGTGAGCTCGTTCCGCTCCCCATAGCGGCGAACGGCCTCGGCCCATTCCTGTGCTTCCCCCTTTGCGCTCACGCGCCGATCCTATGGGGGTAGGATGGGCCCGTGACCATCGTCCTCATAGTGGTCGTCGCGATCGTCGTCATCGCGGTCCTCTACTACGTCGGCAAGCGCAACTCGCTGATCGCGGCCCGCAACCGGGTCGATGAGTCCTGGAGCGGGATCGACATCCAGCTGAAGCGCCGCCACGACCTGGTGCCGAACCTGGTCGAGACCGTGAAGGGCTACGCCGCCCACGAGAGCGAGGTCTTCGAGAAAGCGACCAAAGCGCGGGCGGAGGCGATGTCGGCGCAGAGCGTCGGCGACACCGCCCAGGCCGAGCAGAAGCTGACCGGCGCCCTCACCGATTTGCGCGCGGTCGCCGAGAACTACCCGACCCTGCGCGCCACCGAGAACTTCCAACAGCTGAGCCGCAACCTGACCCAGCTCGAGGACGAAATCCAGGCCGCGCGCCGGATCTACAACTCCAACGTGCAGGCCTACAACACCGATATCCAGCAGTTCCCGGCCTCGATCATCGCCAACCAAGGCGGTTTCGAGGAGCGCGAGTTCTTCGAGATCGAAGATCCCTCGCAGCGCGAGCCGGTCGCGGTCAGCTTCGACAAAGACTGAACCCGCTCTAAGCTCTGGCCATGACGACGACCGAGGCAACGCTCTGGATCTGCGAGAGCTGCGGGTTCATCTACGACCCGGCGATCGGCGACCCCGACGGCGGCATCCCGCCCGGCACCGCCTTCGAGGACATCCCAAAAGACTGGTTCTGCCCCGTCTGCGGCGCGCGGACGTCCGATTTTCGCCCGCTCGAGCCTGGAGAGGCCTAGGGCCGCGGGTCCTGTCATGGAGATGAGATCCTCGTCCTCGCAAGCTGCGGGCGAGGACCTCAGATCTCCATGCCACCCGCGGCAGTAGACATGGCCATGGCTCATGACTACGACTGGATAGTCGTGGGG
Organism: uncultured Solirubrobacterales bacterium; assembly: GCA_963817945.1. GTDB lineage: Bacteria > Actinomycetota > Thermoleophilia > Solirubrobacterales > 70-9 > VRUE01. Next base: position 533,875 of record CAWFQH010000005.1, read on the forward strand.
TCCGGGTTCGGCGGATCCGTGTCGGCGCTTCGGCTAGCTGAAAAGGGCTACAGCGTGGGTGTGCTGGAGTGCGGCAAGCGCTTCGGCGACGATGACTTCCCGAAGTCGACCTGGGACCTGCGCCGCTATTTCTGGGCGCCGCGGATCGGACTGCGGGGGATCTTCCGGCTCAGCACCTTCAAAGACGTCGCCGTGGTCAGCGGCTGCGGCGTCGGCGGCGGCAGCCTCGGCTACGCGAACACGCTCTACGTCCCCCCCTCTCCTTTCTTCGAAGACCCCCAGTGGGCCGACCTCGAGGACTGGGAGAGGGCACTTGCCCCCCACTACGAGACCGCGCAGCGAATGCTCGGCGTGGTCGTTCACGAAGATGACGACGACGCCGACCAGCTGCTGCGCGAGTTCGGCGAGGAGATCGGCGTCAGCGACACCTACCGCAAGACCCCGATCGGAGTCTTCCTCGGCGAGTCAGGCGAGACGGTCGCCGACCCCTACTTCGGCGGCGAGGGACCGGAACGTACCGGCTGTACCCACTGCGGTCGCTGCATGGTCGGCTGCCCCGTCGGGGCCAAGAACACCCTGGTCAAGAACTACCTCTGGTTCGCGGAACGCCAAGGCGCCACGGTCACCCCCGATCGCCTCGTCACCGACATCCGCCCGCTCGGCGCCGGCGACGGCAGCGAGGGCTACGCGGTGACCAGCGAACGCTCGGGCATGCTGCGCGGCCGCGGCCGCCGCACGGTCACCGCCCGCGGCGTCGTCGTCGCCGCAGGACCGCTCGGCACCAACAAGCTGCTGCAGCGCTGCCGCCTCGGCGGCTCTCTGCCACGCATCTCAAACCGCCTCGGCGAGCTGGTCCGCACCAACAGCGAGATGATCCTTGCCGTAACCGTCCCCGACGACTACCCGGGCGACCTGACCAAACGGGTCGCGATCAGCTCGAGCATCTACCCCGACCCGCACACCCACATCGAGACGGTCAGCTACGGGCACGCCGGCGACTCGATGAGCACCCTCTACACGCTGCTGGTCGGCGACGGGACCCGCGCGACGCGACCGCTAAAGCTGCTGGCCCAGATCCTCCGCCACCCCATCCGCTTCGCAAAGACGCTGTGGCCACGCGGGTGGTCGCGGCGCACGATCATCCTCCTCGTCATGCAGACCCTCGACAACGCAATCGCCTTGCGGCCAAAGCTGAAGCGCTCCGGCGAGGTCCGCCTGCAGACCGAGCAGGATCCCGAGAAACCGAACCCGACCTTCATCCCGGTCGCCAACGAGGCAGCCGAGTGGCTGGCGAGGCGAACCGGCGGTGTCGCCCAGAGCTCGGTGACCGAGGCGCTGATGAACATCCCTACCACCGCCCACATCCTCGGCGGCGCCGTTATCGGCCATGGCCCCGAGGACGGCGTCGTCGATGCCGGCCAGCGCGTCTTTGGCTACGAGAACCTGCTGGTCTGCGACGGCGCAGCGATCCCCGCAAACGTCGGCGTCAATCCCAGCCTCACGATCACCGCCCTGGCCGAGCACGCGATGAGCAGGGTGCCGCCCAAAGAGGGCGCCGCGCCGCGCGACCTGCCAGAGGCCGCGCGGTCGGCGGTCCGCTCCTAGCGCATCGCGCTATGTAACTGTGACGTTGACCGGATTGCCGGCTGTGTCGGTGGCTTTGAGTGTGATGGATCCTTTCAGCGAGCCTTTATGGTTTGTCCCGAGGAAGGTGCAGATACCCGCCTCGTACTGAAGCGCGATGTTTTCGACTGTGAAATTGACTGTGAGAGCGTGTTTGCCGTTTTCCACCACTGTCGAGTAGCTAACCCATCCAAGGTTTGACTGGCCGGGGATTTTGATTGTGCAGTTGGGGTGATGAATTTCGATGGGTTTTCCCTCGTTGCACAGGAACCAGAATGTGGCATGCGTTTTTTCGGTGGCCTTGAATGTGTAGGTGCACCCGTTCATTGTGATCGTGACGTTGTGAGTGGCAGATCCTTCTGTCCTGCATGTTTTATGGGTTGGCGTAATCGTGAACCCAGCCACTGTTTGAGCTCCGATCACGCCGTTGTACGAGTCTTCCAGGCATTCGATGGACCCGGTAAGACCTTCAGCCGCGAATTTGGTGTTATGGGCGCCGCCCTCGCTGCCGACGACGATCGCGTGGGTGCCGTCCACGACGAAATGCCCGGTGACCTCAGCCGAGGCATTGATGACGACTACGGCGGAAACTGCCATCGTGCCCAGAAGGCCGAGGCCCAGTGTTTTGAGTCTGCTGCTCATCTTCTTCCTTTCGCTGTTCGATCGAGCGCCGGTCGTTGCGCTCCGGCGCCTGTCCGGTCGGGACAGCTAAGGAATAGGGCATTCGCAGCAAATGCTCAAGGGAAATTGAGCAATTTCCCTTGAGCATAGCGACCTTGACGAGGCCACGCGATCGGTTACACGAGAGCCGGCCGGCGCCCGCCGGCCGGCTCGGAGGCTACTGGGCGTCGGCGAAGCGCTGGGCGACGTAATCCCAGTTGACGACGTTCCAGAAGGCGTCGATGTATTCGGGGCGCTTGTTCTGGTACTTGAGGTAGTAGGCGTGCTCCCAGACGTCGCAGCCGAGCAGCGGCACGCTGCCGTCGGCGATCGGCGAGTCCTGGTTCGGGGTCGAGACGATCGCCAGCCCGGAGCTGTCCTTGACCAGCCAGGCCCAGCCGGAGCCGAAGCGGGCGATGCCGGCTTCTTTGAACTGCTCCTTGAAGGAGTCGAGGGAGCCAAAGGTCTCGTCGATCGCGGTGGCCAGCTCGCCACTCGGGGCGCCGCCGCCGTCGGGGCTGAGCATCTGCCAGAAAAGGCTGTGGTTGTAATGGCCGCCGCCGTTGTTGCGGACCGGGCCCTGCACGTCCCCGGGGAGACTGCCCAGGTTGCGCAGGACATCCTCGACATCGCGATCGGCCCACTCGGTCCCCTCCAGGGCGGCGTTCGCTTTGTCGACGTAGGCCTGGTGGTGCTTGTCGTGGTGGACCCGCATCGTCGCCTCGTCGATGTGTGGCTCGAGCGCGTCGTAGGCGTAGGGAAGGTCCGGAACCGAGAAAGCCATGGGAATTCTCCTCTTCGAATCGATTTGGAAGTGCACGGAGCCTAGTCGGCGCCCGGTTTCCGCTGCTGCCTCGCCGGGTAGCCGCTTTGCATCCCGCGCGAACCGGGCCTATACAGTGCCGCACGGCTCGTCGAGGGTTCCAGGGCGGTTTGAAGGGGATGTACCTTCCAACGTCCAGCATGGCAACGAAGCGGCAAAGAGAGGTAAGCGAGCCGGCATCGAGTCCGGGTACGGACGAGCGCCTTGCTGGCGAAACCGAGCTGTGGCGAAAGTTCGCTCAGACCCGCGACCCAGCCATTCGGGAGGAGCTCGTTCGACGCAACCTTCCTTTTGCCAAGCGACTTGCGCTGCGCTACCGCGGCGCCAGCGAGTCCTTCGACGATTTGCTCCAGGTTGCCAACCTCGGCCTGCTCAACGCGGTCGACCGCTTCGACCCCGACCGCGGCATCCCCTTCACCGCCTTCGCTTCGCCGACGATCCTCGGCGAGCTGAAACGCCACTTCCGCGACCGGGTCTGGACCGTGCGGGTCCCCCGCGGCCTGCACGACCTGATGGCTGAAGTCGACAAGACGATCACCGAGCTGACCAAGAAGCTACAGCGCTCCCCTTCAGTGGCCGAGATCGCCGAGCGGCTGGAGATCGAGCAAACGGATGTGCTCGAAGTGCTGGAGGCCAACCACAACCGGCGCCCGCTTTCGCTGGACCGTCCAGCCGGCTCGGAGGACGCCGACGACACAGCCCCGGCCGAGTGGGTTGGCGCCGAGGACGGCGGCTACGAGCTGGTCGAGGGACGAATCGCGCTCGACGCTGCCCTGCCCTACCTGGATGAGCGCGAGCGACTGGTTCTAAGGCTTCGATTCGCCGAGGACATGACGCAGTCGCAGATCGCCGAGCAGATCGGGCACTCGCAGATGCACGTCTCGCGCATCCTGCGCCGCGCCCTGGCCCGGATCCGCGAGCAGATCAGGGAGCAGCAGCAAAGCGGATGACGAGGTACTCGCCGTCGTCGGACTCCTCGACGGTGAGACCATCGGCCAACGCCTCCAGCGAGCCACCGACGTCCGGGATTTCCAATTCCTCGCGGATCGCCTTCGCCGCCCCGGGGTCCATCGGTCCCAGCCGTAGCTCGATCCCGTTCTCACCGTCGTCGAGGCCGAGCTTGACGCGCCCGTTGGCGAAACGGGTCGGGGCGGCAGCCGCGATTGCATCAGTGACGAGGACGGCGTCGGAAACCCGATCGACGGAGAGATCCCGGCGGGCGGCGAGGGCGCCGACCATCCGCGCCAGCACCGGCCGCAAAAGCTCCGGCCGGTCAGTGACCAGCTCCGTCGTGTCGACGCCGGCCGGCTCCAGCGAGACGTCGTCGTTGGCGCCGTTGGTGCCGCCTCCATGCAGCGGCAGGCGCATGGTGATCTCGGTGCCCCGATCGAGACCGCCGGCGATCGCGAAGCTGCTCGAGAGGGCGGCGATCAGGGATAGGCCCAGCCTGAGGCTGGGCCTATCGTCATTGACGTCGGCCTGCGGGCGCATGCCCACGCCCTCGTCGCGAACGATGACGGTGAGGCCCTCGCTGTCGGGATTCGCCTCGACGCTGAGCGGCCCGGGCTGGCCCCGGTAGGCGTGAACAACGACGTTCATGCAGGCCTCGGTTACGACGGTCTTCAGATCGGCCAGGCTCGGTTCGTCCATTCCGATCTGCTCCGCCATCCCGGCCAGTGCATGCCGGATGACAGCTACGTTCTCGGCTTTGGCGGGAAGCATCATCTGAAGCCCCCTAGGCTTTTGGATCGTCGAGCTGTCTGCCATGGACCGCAATCCCCGCTGGGAAGCGTTGTTCCCCGCGGCGCCGAGCATAATCGCCCGGCCACTCGTCATCCGGTACCCCTCGCGTAGGGCGGCAAACCCGCCGCGCGGAAGCCGCCACACGCCTACGCTAGGATCGCTGCGTGGATCCGGCGACGTTTGAGGTGCAGAGCGAGGAGCTGGAGGGCGGGGTTCGCGCCCTCACGGTGCGCGGTGAGCTCGACATGAACAACGCTCCAGAGCTGGAGGGAGCGCTGGAGGTAGCGCTTGCCGCCGAGAACGCCTCGATCATGCTCGACCTCTCTGATTGCGAGTTCATCGACTCGACCGGGATCGCCCTGATCGTGCGCGCATGGCAGAAGCTCGAGGCCGACGAGGGCGAGGGTCGCTTCGTTCTCTGCTGCATCAACCACCAAGTGCGGCGGCTGCTGAAAATCACCGGTGTCGAAGCCTCAATCCCCTTGCACGAACAGCGCGACGCCGCGCTGGCCGAACTTCGCGACTAATTCCTACCCCTCCAGCCCCGTGTCGGTATGCGCGGCGCCGACCGGCTTCGACTCCGGCGAGCCCGCTGCCGCAGGAAGATTGCGCCTCCTTCGGCAGCCATCGCACTTCCCCCACCCGCTGAATCGAACCCCGCTCGACTGCGCCCGCGCTGGTGGCGCGCGCGGTTTGGGACGCGACTGGACGAAAGGTCGAGAGAGGTCTAAGGTTCTCTGTGGGGCTCGGTCGGGCCAGGAGGGTTGTGGGTGAAGACGAATTCGAGCCAGCGCGAGATGCGAGACGGTACGCTGACGGTCAGGCTGGCCGAGAACAACTCCCGCTGGACGCTGGAGCTCGTCGGCGAGCTCGACCTGGCGAACGCCCGCACGCTAAGCAAGGCGTTCGATCAGGCGGAAGCGAGCGGCAGCTCGGTGCGGATCGACCTCACCGAGCTCGAGTTCATCGACTCGACCGGCATCGCCCTGCTGGTCGCAATCCACCGCAAGCTAGGCGACGATCGCCTTTCGCTTCAGCCGAGCAGGACGAACGCGGTGCGGCGCGTACTGGCCTTGACCGGTCTCGACGCCGCGCTTCCCTTCATCGCTCCCGACGGCGACGCCACAATTGGAACCTGACCCTGCCTCAGGCCGAGGCGATGGCGAAGCGCTCGGTGGCGTGCTCGAGATCGGGGAAGACCTCGCCGCGGACGACGCGGTCGTCGCGTACCTCCCAAATCCAGGCGACGGGCATGTCCCTGATCCCGAGCTCACGGCTACGGGCGTAGACGCGGCCGCGAACCAGCAGCCGACCACCGCGCTGCTCGACCTGGCTCGGGGTGATTAGCAGCTCTTCCCAGACCTTCGCTGCGTCGGAGAGGTAGTCGTGCAGTCCGGCCGGGCCGACGTAGGGCGCTTCGCGCCCGATTGCTTCCGCCGTGACGACGGGGTAGAACTCCATCCGTTCATCGCAAATCGCTTCGATCTCGTCGGGATCGCGCCGGTTGAAGGCGTCGTAGAGGCGTTCGACCAGGGCCGTGTGCGGTTCAGACATCGAAACCGGCCATGTCCTGAGCGCTCAGCGCAGCTTCGGGAGAGACAAAGGACGCGCCCGCGGCAGAGTCGCCGCTTCCGCGCGCCAGCGCGAGGATCGCGACGTCGTCGTCGTGCCTGCCTTCAGTGAAGGCGTTGAGCGCGGCTTCGAGCCTGCGCATGATCAAGGCGGGATCGCCGGCTCCGCTCAGCTCCGTTCGCAGGCGGTCCTCGCCAAAGCGTCCTTCCGATCCCACCGCCTCCGTGATGCCGTCGGTGACGATCACGAGCTGCTGGCCGGGATCGACCGAGCACCGCTTGACCTCCCAGCGGGCGTCATCGAAGGCACCCAGGACCGGTCCAGCGGCAGCCACCTCGCTCACCGTCTCACCGTCGACAAGCAGCGGCGGGGGATGGCCTGCGACCGCCAAGCGCAGAGGCTGGTCAGGATCCTCGCTGATGGCCAGCGCGACGAGGCTGCAAAGAGCTGGGTCACTGCGGCCCAGAAGCGCCCGGTTCAGCGTCGCCAGCGCCAGCTGCGGATCGCCGGTCAGCGCGACTGCGGTGCGCAGGGTGTAGCGGGCGACTGCCGTGATCGAAGCCGCCTCAGCGCCGCGCCCGGTGACGTCGCCGATCGCGAGCATCCAGCCGCCGGGGACGCGGAAGGTGTCGTAGAAATCCCCGCCGACCTCGTTCTCGGCGCCAGCCGGCTGGTACATAGCGGCGATCGACCAGCCGGGGATGTGCGGCAGCGGTGGCGGCAGGAGGCCACGCTGCAGGGTTTCGCCGATCTCCGCCCGAGCGCGCTCGGCCCGCTCGAGGTCGGCGAAGAGGCCGCAGTTATCGAGCGCGAGGGCGACGCGACCGGAGAGGATCCAGGCGAAGTGGGCGTCGTCGCGCCGGTAGCGGCGACCGGACCAGGCGACGGCCATGGTCAGCGCCCCGGTCACGCGGCCGCGTGCGTTGAGCGGCACGGTGACTGCCGACCGCACTCCGAGCCCGCGCAGGACGTTGAGGTCCTCCTCATCGTGCGCGAGCTGCCGCAGGTCGTCCTCGGAGAGTCGCTCGTAGAAACGCGGCTCCAGCGAGCGGCTCCCGTTGCCGGCGACCATCCGGTCCGGGATCGACGGCGTCCTGTCGAGAAGCCATTCCCGAGCGCCGGGATGGGGGCCGGGCGCGACCCCGACCGCGGCACGTCGGACATCGCCGTCGGTGAAGACGTCGATCATGCAGAAGTCGGCAATTCCCGGAACGAAGATCTCGCAAATCGAGTCAAGGGTGTCCTCGAGCGAGCCGCCGGCATCGGAAACCGTCGCTACGTCGGCAAGGACCCGGAATTTCCGCTGTGCTCGGCGCTCGCGGACGAAGAGGACGCAAAGTGCCACGACGCCCGCCAGCGTCCCGATGACGCCAACCCCTATCTCAATCCAACCCATTCCGACTCAACCTTCTGGCTAACGCCGGCGCAATCGTCGCGCCTGTCCGGCCACGTCGCGCGTAGCCGGTACTAAAAAGACAGTACCGGCTACGTACGGCGAAGTCCACGACCGGGAAGACGCCATCCTTTTGGATCAACGGATTAGATCGGTCAGCGTCAGACATGATCGGTCAACTCCATCAGGAGCCGCACCGTCGTGCCGTCCCGCCCAGAGCGGATCTGGACCAGGTCGCAGAGCTGGTTGGCCATCCAAACGCCCCTTCCGCCCTCCTGGGCGGGGAGGGGTCGCACTCGCCCCGTCAGCGGCTCCTCGATCGTACCGGCGTCCTCGACCTCGGCGAAGACTGTGTCGCCTTCGCGCCAGACGCCGAGCGTTCCGCCCCCGCCACCGTGCCTGACACTGTTCGCGGTCAGCTCGCCAACGGCGGCGACCAATTCGAAGGACTGATCGGGCGAGAGCCCCGCCCGCCGTGCCTCCTCGGCGACGAGGGTCCGCGCGTCGTGCAGACCACCGCGGTCGAAGGAGAGGGTGCTCGCGTCTCCTGGCCGCGGAGTAAGCGCCCCGTCGAAAGGCCTGCAGGCGAGGGGGTCGAGTGCTTCGCCAGCCGCCGCGTCTCGGTCCGCGGTGATGCCCGAGACACAGGTGTGCGACTCGTGCGCTGCCACCAGGACGTCGTCCTCCAGGCCAACGCTGTCATAGGGGCAGAGCAGGCACCAGGCCGGTCCGTCCCAGAAGGCGTAGTTGAGGAGAAGCTCGTGGCGCTGGCACTCGTCTACCTCCGCCGAACTGCGGCCGGGCCAGATGGGTTCGCCGATGCCGCGCAGCGGACGGTCGCGGCCCCCATGCTCGTCGACGAACTCACGCCAGAAAGGAATGATCCGGGCCGGGTTACGGCCGAGCGCCTCCATGTCGACGAAGCGGACCGGCTCGCCGTCTGCGTCCAGTTCGGCCCGCAGTGCATCGGCGCGCGCCCCGGCGACGGCGACGAGGGCCGCCTCGCCGGACTCGAGCCCATCCCGGACGAAAGGCACCGTGCCGGCCAGGAACTCGTCGGCGTCGGCGTAGAGAAAAGCCTCGTGGTGAAACTGAGTCCGCATCATGCACTCCGCCGTTGAGGATGGCATTTCAAGATGCCTTCCCCAGGTCCGCGAGGGCGGCGGAGACGGCTTCCAAATCCTCGACCAAGCCGGCAAGCGCATCCTGGCGCTCCTCCCGCTCGCGGATCCGCAAGATCGCCGAGGGGTGGACGGTCACCGCTCCGATCGGAGCTAGCGGCGTCTCCAGCAGGCGATCGCGGTCGCGGGTGACGCGGACCGAGGACCCAAACAGCGCCTTCCCGGCGGTGGCGCAGAGGGCGACGACGGCGCGCCGGGCGGATCGCCTCCAGCTCGGCCTCCAGCCAGGGACGGCAGGCCTCGACCTCGCCCGCCCGCGGCGTCTGGTGGAGGCGGCGCTTGCCGCGTGGCCGCCATTTGAAGTGCTTGACCGCATTGGTCAGGTAGACGGCCTCGCGCGCGATCGCGGCTTCCTCCAGGGCGCGATCGAGCAGGCCTCCGGCCGGCCCCACAAAGGGCTCGCCCTTGCGGTCCTCCTGGTCCCCCGGCTGCTCTCCCACCAGCATCAGCTCAGCGCGTGCCCGCCCTTCGCCGAAGACCGTCTGCGTCGCGTCCTTCCACAGATCGCATCCACGGCAGCTCTGCGCGGCCCGGCGCAGGCTCGTCAGACTGCGTCTTGGCGGCAGGAAGTCTGCGGCGGAGGCGCTCATCGTCTCTCCTTCGCTCGCCCATCTCGCGAACCCGGTCCAGCGCCTCGATGCGGCTCGACCCGGTCGCCCGGCACCAGGGCAGGTCCGGCACCTCGGCGACCCAGACGACCTTGCCACGGGAATCGGTTTTGCGAGAGAGAACGGTGCGACAGTGACGGAGCAGGGTCACCGGTATCCCGGAGTAACTCCCAACCGCCATTCGCACCCCTCCTCACGCTCAGTTCCAAACGGCTCTGCAGCGATCCCTACCCGCCGCGGCGATGCGGCAAACGAGGGGCGGCGGACTAGGCCGAAGCGGCAAGAGCGCCTCAGCGCGCGCTCAGCGCGCCGTCAAAGTCGCGCGCGGCGCATAGCCGAACTCCTCCAACGCCGGGCCGAGCGCCTCATGCATCGCTTCCTGCTCGGCAGGTGAGAGGTTCTCTCGCCACGCGCCGGGTTTCGCCGCCCGCACTTCCCGCCGAGGCCCGCGCTGGCCCGCGGGTACCCGCTCAAAGCGGTGGCGCTCGGCGACCTCGGCGGCCCGCTCCGCATCCAAGCCCAGCATCTCGCAGACGGCCCGCAGCGTCTCGGCCGTCTGCTCCCGCAGGGTCTCATAGCGGATCAGCAGCCTGTTCTCCGGTAGCAGCGTCTCGAAGGCCTCCTGGACGGCACGGCTGCGCACGACCCAAACCGCGGAGAGCCAGCGGATCAGGGGCAGGCGCCCCTCCTCCGAGACCGGGAACGCCCCGCCCGGGATCGCCCAAGACCCGTCGCGGTAGCCGTCCAGCCAGGAGTCGACGACGTCGCGGCCGTCACGCAGGAGGAAGACGATTTTCGAGGCGGGGAAAAGGTCGACGAGCAGCGGTGCTGCGTGCGAGCCGGGCTCCTTGACCACGTAGACGGGCTCGCGACGATCAAGCCCGTTCGGCGCCTCGGCTTGGGCTTCGAAGCGTGAGCAGATCAGCGCTCGCAGCGGCTCCCACCAGCTGTCGCGGTAGCGCTCGGCGAAGAAGTAGCCGGACTCCTCCGCCTTCAGCTCCAGCAGCGTGGTCAGCTTCTCGGGAGACTCCTCGGCGGCAGCCCAGGCCAAGGGAATTGGTCGCCAGACGCCGAGGTGGTGGCCGAGGTGGGGATCGTCGATCGGCACCACGCGCTCGAAGTCGGAGAGCATCCGCAGCAGCCAGGTGCTGCCGCTCCGCGAGGAGCCGAAGATCCAGGCGAGTCCCTCCTCGTTGTCGATCAGGGGCTTCATGACCGGTCTGCGACCCCTCTATGGTCGACGATGGCGTCGATGATCGCAACCTCTCAGTCGTCGACCTTGTCTCGCTTTGGCCCCTCCCACCGGTCTCCCGCCTCGGGGTCCTTGGAAGGATGCGGTTCGCTGGTGCTGGTGCTGCCCGATTGCGGGTGAGGCTCCTCGCCGAACGGCTGCCCGTCCGGATCGGGCGGGTCACGGGGATCCTCGCGCTTGTCGTAGGGATCCGGCCACTCGGTCGGATCGGGATCGCGGGCCGGGTTGCTAAGCGAGGCATATGGCGAGCTGTCGCCGGAGATATCGCCCGGGTCCTTCCCCGGCGGCTGGGGGGACCCCGTCGCGCCTTTCTCGCGGGCGCGTGTGCGCTCGTCGTCGCGGCCCTCATCCTCTGGACGTTTCGTCGCCATCGCAGCGCCGTCTACCCGGGGCCTGTGTCGGCAAACCGGGGCCGCTATGCGCCGGGCGAGCCGGCCTCCCATCCTGCCTGGGCGGGAGCGATCCCCAGGCCCTCGGCGAGGACGAAGAACGCTCGTGCGAAGGGGCTAAAGGAACTGCGCTCGCGCAGTTCGGGCCAGTCGACCTGCTCGCGCAGCGCCCTCCCGATCAGCAGCAGGTCGGCGTAGTCGGCGTTGTGCTCATCGAGCGCGAGCAGCTTGGTGACGAGGATGTCGTCGAGCGCCATCACCGGCACCAGCTTGCCCGCCGCGTTCAGCTCTTCTCCGCGTTCGATCACCTCGTCGGTGATCCGCATCCCCGCTGGCTCGAAGATCAGGTCGATCAGGATTGGCCCATCCCAGGCCTTGAAGAGCCAGCGCTCGGGCGGGTGTTCGGTCCGCATCCCAGCCGTCCGCAACGCCTCCAGCGCTCGCTCAGCGTCCTCGCGCTTCACCATCAGGTCGATGTCGTTGCTCGACGGGGGTCCGCCCCGTGCCCAGCTGCCGAGCCCGCCGCCGAGCACGTAGGGCACGCGCTCGGACTCGAGCGCTGCTGCGGCTCGCTTCAGCGTGTCTAGCAGCGGTTCGAGCGCGGCCTCGCTCAATCTTCCCGCGTCTCGGTCGACTCGACTCCGTCGGCTTCCCCGTACTCGGCCAGCTCCTCCTCGGCTTCGGGGGCCGCCGCGTCGGCAAGCGGGTCCACAGCCGGGTCGCCGTGCGTCGCCTGCTCTTCGAGCAGGTTCTCGGCTTCCTCGAACCCCTCCGCCTCGCCGCCGCCGTGCTCGGCCGCGGCGCGCTCGGCCTCGTCCATCCCCTCCATGCCGCTGCGCCCACCTATCCGGCGCGCTTCCGCGGCGGCCGCTTCTTCCTCTTCGCGAATCGTCTCGCGATCGTCTTGCATGCCCCAAGGGATGCCCGTCGCCGGCCCGGCTAAACCTGCGGCAGCTGCGTGAGCGGTGCCGATCCGGGTAGGGAAGGTGCGCCATGTCGCTGAGCGAGCCGGACCGGCCGTCGCGCAGCCTGCGGGTCGCCGCCGCGGGGGACCTCCACTGCCGGGAGGCCAACCGGCAGTGGATCCTCGACGCCTTCGCCCGCCTCGATGGCGAGGCCGATCTCGCTCTGCTCGCCGGTGACCTGACCAGTCACGGCACCCTCGCCGAGGCGGAAATCGTCTGCGCCGCGGCGGTCGAGACCTCCGTTCCGGTCCTTGCCGTCCTCGGCAACCACGACTGGCACGCCGGCGAAGCGGAGCGGATCCGCGAGCGCCTCGGAGAGGGCGGCGTCACCGTGCTGGACCGCCGCGCAGCGGCGTTGGAGCTCGACGGCGTCGAGGTGGGCATCGTCGGCTGCAAGGGTTTCGTCGGCGGCTTCGCCCCCCGCCACCTGCCCGACTTTGGCGAGCCTTCGCTGCGAGCCGTCTACGCTGAGACGACGGCCGAGGTCGAGGCGCTCGAGGCCGGGCTGCGGGAGATCGAGACGTGCCCGTTGCGGATCGTCCTCCTCCACTACTCCCCGGTCGCCGCCACCCTGCACGGGGAGCCAGCCGAGATCCTCGCTTTCCTTGGCAGCGACCGTCTGGCGGCACCGATCCTCGAGCACGGGCCCGACCTCGTCCTCCACGGCCACGCCCACGACGGCGCGCCCGAAGGCAGGATCGGCGAGGTCCCCGTCCACAACGTCTCCCTGCCGGTCACCGGCGGGGATTTTCTGACGATCGAGCTGGACGCCAGCAGCCCCCGCAGCCCAATCCCCTGACGTGAACGAGGTCCGGATCGGCTGCTCGGGCTGGAACTACGGCGATTGGCGCGGCGACTTCTACCCAGCCGGGGTCCCGGCCTCGCGCTGGTTGGCCCACTACGCCTCGATCTTCGACACGGTCGAGGTCAACGCGACCTTCTACCGGCTGCCGAAGCGGGAGACGACTCGGGCCTGGGCCGAGCAGGTCCCAGAGGGCTTCGTCTTCGCGATCAAGGGCAGCCGCTACCTGACCCACATGAAACGGCTGCGCGACATGGGGCCCGGCCTGGAGCGGTTCTGGGAGCGGATCGAGCCCCTGCAGGAGGCCGGCAAGCTCGGCCCCGTCCTCTGGCAGTTGCCGGGGAACTTCCACCGCAACGACGAGACCCTCGCCGCCGCGCTCGCCGCCCTGCCGTCGGCTCTGCACTGCTTCGAGTTCCGTCACCCGAGCTGGTTCTCCCCGGATGTTCGCGCGCTGCTCGAGGAGCACGGAGCGAGCCTGGCGCTGGGCGACGACGCCCGCCAGCCCCTGCCGGACGCCTCGCCGCTGGGGCCGATCGCCTACCTGCGCCTGCACTATGGCCAACGCGGACGCGACGGCAACTACTCCGACCGCGAGCTCGACGGCTGGCGGCGGCGAGTCGCCGCCTGGCGATCGCGCCGCCCGGTCTACGTCTACCTCAACAACGACTGGCGCGGGTTTGCCCCCCGCAACGCCGCGAAGCTGCGGACCGGATTGTCTTAGTCAGGTTTGCTCGGAACGCTGCTCGCCCCAGGCGCCGGTCGGCGTCTCGTCCTCGTGTTCGTTGGCAGAGCCGGTCGGCGGCTCGACACGCTCGTCGGCCCGCGGCCGCATCCCGGCATACGCCAGGAAGACCACGAACAGCGGCACCGCGATCAGCAGTGCGAAGATCGGCGACCAAGCGACCGCGATCACGGCGAGGCAGGCGAGAACTACGAGTGGGACCAGGTACATGTCTGGCCTCTTACCCGGCCGATCCGCCGCCTACACGGGAAGATCCGCCGTCTGTTTCTACCCCGCGCGGGCGGGGTAGCCCGCGAGCATGATCGATACGCAGACCATCCCTCGCCCCGGCGAGCGTTGGCTCAGTTGTCCGCCCTACCTGCTGATCGCTCACGTTGTCGCCGTCGAACAGCGGGTCGACCCACCCCTGGTCAGCTACGAGTTGCAGGACGAAGATGGGCAACTGCTGGAATGCGTCGAGCACGCCCTCCTCGATGAAGGCTGGTGGAAGAGCTTTCAGCCGATGGTCCCCCGCTGCGGCTAGCCCAGCTTCGGCAGCACCTCGCGCGCGTAGAAGTCGAAGAAGCCGTTCTTCTTGGGCCCGATCTGGTGGATGTAGATGTGGTCGTAGCCGGCGTCGGCGTACTCAGCAATCGCCTCCAAGTGGCGCTGCGGGTCCGGCCCGCAGACCACCGCCTTGGCGATGTCCTCCTCGCCGACCAGCTCCGTGATCTCTTCGAAATGGGCCGGTAGCGGCAGCTCGAAGGCGTGCGAGCCGCTGGTCCCCGCGTTCGGCCACCACTCGAGCGCAGTCCGCCTGGCCTCCTCCTCGCTCTCCGCCCAGCAGACGTCGAGCTGGCCGTAGGTCGGCTTGCCCTCGCCGCCGCGCTCGCGGAAGCGCTCGATCGTCTCGGCGACCGGCGAGGTGCCGAAGAGGCCGTCCCCCAGCTCGGCGGCCAGGTCGGTCGATTTCTCGCCGGCGACGGCGACGAGGATCGGCGGCGGCTCCTCCGGCAGGCTGTAGAGGCGGGCGTTCTCAACCCGGAAGTAGGTGCCGCGATGGCTTCGCAGGCCACCCCGCCAGAGCAGACGGATCACCTCGATCGCCTCGGCCAGGCGGGCTTGTCGCTCGGCGACGGGCGGCCAGCGGTCGCCGAGGATGTGCTCGTTGAGGTTCTCACCGCTGCCGACCCCGAGCGAGAAGCGCCCCGGCAGCAGGGTTGCGACCGTGGCCGCGGCGTGGGCGACGATCGCCGGGTGGACGCGGAAGGTCGGGCAGGTGACTCCGGTCGCCAGCTCAAGCCGGTCGGTCGCCTCGGCGATCGCGCCGAGCACGGCCCAGACGAAGGGGCTGTTTCCCTGCCGGTCGACCCACGGGTGGAAGTGGTCGGAGATCACCGCAAAGGAGAACCCGACCTCCTCCGCCCGCACGGCCTCGGTGACCAGCTCACGCGCGCCGCCTTCCTCGCTGGCGAGCGTGTAGCCGATCGCCGTCATCGGCTTGCTCAGCCGGCCAGTCGGCTGCGCAGCATCTCCTTCCCCTGCTCCGCACCCTTGCGGCTGGTCTCCTGGGCGCGACGGAAGAAGTCGGCGAGCTCGTTGTCCCCGGCGCGCTCGGCGTCCTCGATGTAGGTCTCGAGTCGCAGCACGTTGCTGAGGCACTGCTCGACGAACCAGATGACGTTGTAGTCCTTGTCCTTCGTGCCGGTGATCTCGCCGGCCTCTTGCACTGCCATTGCCTACCTCCTCGGTAGTCAGGGGTTGGGTTGATGGTCTGCCGCTACCCGCTCACGCCAACTAGTAGCGCGGGGGCGGGGGAACATCGCGCCGTTCTTCGGCAAGCGCGACGTCGCGGCGCTTTGCCCGCTCGGTCCAGATCGCCTCCTGGAAGAAGGAGAGAACGAGACCGGCGACGCCGGCGATCATCAGGATCCAGCCGACGACGTCGAGGCTGACCCCCTCCACATGGATGTTGGTGGCGAAGGTGAGGATCGCCCCAACCACGATCAAGAGAATTCCGCCTGCGATGGTCATGACAGCTCCTCGTTCGGGTGCGCCGGGTTTCCGGGCACGGCCTGCAGTTCTCTGCTTGAGGGTCCCCGAGGCCGGGCGAGGTCAAACCTCGGTCTGGCCGCTCAGGCGATCCCCTCGAACTCGTACTCGCGCAGGAACCCCTCGAAGAGGCGGCGGTGAGATTGCTCGTCGTGAAGGATCTCGATCGCCATGTCCTGGGTCACCGGGTCGACGCCGTCGGTCTCCTCGACGAGACGCGTGTAGTGCTCGATCGCACCCGTCTCGGCTTTGATCACGCCGCGGATCACGTGCACGATGTCGGTCTGCTCCTCGGGTGGCTGCAGGAAGCTCTGCTCCGCGGCAAAGTCCTCCGAGCCTGGGACGACGCCGTAGAGCTCCTTGATCCGCTCGGCGAACCGGCGCGCGTGGCCAAGCTCCTCCTCGATGTCCTCGCGCAGCGACTCCTTGATCTCCTGGGCGCGGACGCCGTCGAGGTTGACCGACGCAGCGAGATAGCTCATCACCGTCTCGATCTCCATCCAGTAGGACTTGCGCAGAAGCTCGATCACGCGCTCGCGCGTCTCGAGATTGGCGCTGTCGAAGATCCCCTTGCTCGGCGAGGTAACCGTTCTCGCAGCCTCCATCCTTCCTTCCTCCATTCGTCGGGACCGTGCAGGCAGCCGGTACCCGCGGAGGCACCGCGTCAATCGCCGAAGGCCGCCTCCGGCACGGTGAAGGGGTCTCCTCCGGTCCAGGCGTTGAACACGTACCAGGACGGCTTTGCCTCGCGCCGCTGCGTCAGCAGGCCGGCGGAGTCGCAGAATTGGCAGGCCCCATCGGCGTCTATCCACGAGAACCACCAGACGCCTCCTATCCCCCAGCTGCGGCGATGCCTGTACAGCATCGTCAGCGCCCGGTCGAGTTCTTCGGCTTGGCCGACGCGGCCGCGCTCCCAGCGGGACTCGAAGTTGTCGGACCCCCAGCCAAGCTCGGTGACGAAGAGCGGCGTCGCGGCGTCGCCATGCCGCCGCATCACCCGGCGCAGGTTCTCGATCTGCCCCCGTATCGCACTCGCCCTGGCGACGTAAGGATGTAGGGCGACGCCGTCGAACCAACGCTTGACGTCACCCGCTCGGTATATGCGGGCCAGGAACAGGCCCGGGTGGACGTTCGGCGGCACCTGCAGCGGGCGGCCGAAGAGGCCGCCGAGGATCAGCCGAGCACCGGGATCGGTGCGGCGCAAGACCCGGCCGGAGAGGCGGATGAGGCGCGCAAACCGCTCCGGGTCGGCCTTGCCGAAGGTGACGATGTTCGCCTCGTTCCAGATCTCCCAGCGGCGGATCGGAACGTAGGGAACCTCCGGGTTGTCCGACCAAAAACTGCCGTTCGACCCG
Source organism: uncultured Solirubrobacterales bacterium (assembly GCA_963817945.1). Classification (GTDB taxonomy): domain Bacteria; phylum Actinomycetota; class Thermoleophilia; order Solirubrobacterales; family 70-9; genus VRUE01. The sequence goes on from CAWFQH010000005.1 coordinate 551,017, forward strand.
TAGCGCTCGACGGCACTGCGTAGGAAGGAGGCCCAAGCCTGGCGTTGGAAAGAGTTTTCGACCGGCTCCAGACGCTCCTCGCCGAAGACCCAGTTGGGGGCGCCCCAGACAAAGGGCAGGATTTGAATCCCATGCCGCGCCGCGAGGGCGATGTTGCGGTCAAATCCATCCCAATCCGGCGCGTCGAAGAACGGATCCGTCGCCTCGACGCGAGACCAGAAGAGGGGCAACCGGATGCTGCGCAGCCCCGCTCGCTCCATCAAGTCGAGGTCGGGCTCCGTCAGGGCCGACTGCGGCGAGATGCCGAGGAAGCCCGACGGCACGCGGCTGACGGATGCCGGCGGCACGGCGCCGCTGGCGCAGGCCGGCAGGCCGAGCAACGCGACGGCCATCGCGATCAGTGCGATCTTTCGGATCAAAGCATCACCTGAGAACCCCGCAGCGATCCAAAGTAGCGGCCGGCCGGGAACCGTGCTCGCCGCCCCACCTCTGAGATAATCAGCCCTCTCGGGGCGTGGCGCAGCCTGGTAGCGCGCACCGTTCGGGTCGGTGAGGTCCCCGGTTCAAATCCGGGCGCCCCGATTGGTTAGAGGTTTGCGAAGGGACGCGAACAGGGGCGAAATGCCCGCAGTTTGCGGCCCTTCGCGGACTCGGGTTCGGGGGTGTTCGGGCCTGTTCGGTGGTCGCCCCGTTGCCGTTCCGTTGCAGTGGCTCGTGATTGCGTTGCAAACTCGTTGCAGAGCCCTTTGGATGGTTCTGGGCCGAGCGCCTTTGTCCGGGCAGGGCGAGCATCAGGGCTCCACGTTCATCAAAGGCATCGACGCAAAAGGTCTTGATCGACGCCGACGATGTGCCACGGCGCAACAACTGAGAGTTTCCACAGCCGATCGAAGCGGCGGAGGAGAACGGTGGAGTCTGAGGCCTGGGTGAAGGGAGCGTTTTCCCTGCATGCGTAGGTGAAGGCCCAGCGCTCACTGCAAAGCGCCACGCTCCCTGCTATCTGCACGCTCCTTGGCGTGATCTGCAGCTGAACGTGGCCTGCGGTCAATTGGGCGAGGATTGCTCTGACGCCGCGGCGCCCCCGTACGGCCGTGGCATCCGGAGTGACAAAGCAGCCATCGTCGGCGAAGAGCGATGCGGCCCGGTCGAGCTCGGCGGCACTGAGCGCCTGGGCGAAGGCGCGGGTTACCGCTTGGGGGGACGGTCCAGAGGGACGCGCGGCGGCCCGGGACAAGGAGAGAGTCCCGGGCCGCACCCGTCCTGCTTCCTCCGCCGTCACCCCGAGATGAGGTGGCAGGGACTTTTCCCCCGATGCCGGCATGTCGCGCCGGGCGTCGAAGCTTGGTGCTGGCATAACGGTCTCGACTCAGCCCCTCGGCGTGCAGGGCAGTGCCGCCGTGCCCGTGAGGCGGGTTCCGTCCGTGAAGGTCACTTTTCCCTGGCCAAAGAGACGACCGGTCGGGCATTTGGCCAGGAAGTAGCTCTGCTGCTTCCCTTTGTAGGTGAAGATTTTCCGGAGTGTGATCGAAAACTCGGTGAGCGATCCGGCACCGCCAGCGATCTTCGGGATCTGCGAGTCGAATTTGAGCCCGTATCTGCCGTTGTTGACTTTGGAGACATTGACCTTGGTGACGAGCGCGGTCGGCGCCGGCACGTTCGCATAGACGTGGACAAGGATTTTCGTCTTCGCCGCGGTCCCGCCACCGTTGAAGACGACCAGCGGTCCTTTCGCGTCGAAAGGCGCCTGTTCGGGGAATTCGACCTCCGCTTCGGCGAAGCCTTCGCCGATGATCGCGTCCTTGCAGGCGGCTTTGACCTGCTCGGTGGTGCGAGCCTCAAGCTGTCCCTGCTTGCAGACCGGCAGCCCTTTCGGGTTGAGGGCGCCGTTCTTGTCGACTTCGCCTTCCAAGGTCTTCGCCGCGGGCGGGTGTTTGCCGTCCTTGGTCGAGACGCTCGCGCCGAGTTTGAAGGTGATCGGCGCCAGCGCCTTCTTCGGCAGCGCCTTCGGCGAAACCGAGCTCTCGATCTTAAGGACGAGGTTGCCGACGGTGATGATCGACGTAGCGGCGAATGCGATTGCTGCCAGCGAGAGCATGATTGTCAAGACCAGCCCGGCGAATACGACTGGCCTCGACATCCGCCTTCGGGCCGCTCGCTTCGTACGCCCACTCTGGTTCTTCATGCTCTTACCCCCGCCTTCCGTGGTACTGGATCGACCTGATCTTCTCGACTAAGTGCGACCGCCGCTTCCCCAAGTCGGGGTGTCGATTCAGCAAACTGGGGAAGCGTGCGACGCCATGACGGTGTCCACGAACGGTGATACCTACAGGCGACTTCGCAGATCGAATCAGTCAGCTAGTCGCAGTGCCGTCTCGAGATCCGTCGCGAAGTCGCTGAGGGGGCGGCCGAAGAGTTCCTCGATGGCTCGAATGCGATTCGTCACCGTGCGACGATCGACACCGAGCGCGGCAGCGGTCGAGGAGATGTTCCGCTCGGTAGCGAAATAGGCGCGCAAGGTCTCTCGTGCCACCTTGCCGCCGTCCCGCCCCCTTTCGAGCGGCTCCAAGTAGAGCTGGCGCAGCGAGATAGTGCCGATGTCGTCGTTGAGGATCGATGTCAGCACGGCGACATCGGCGTAGCGAACGATGCGCTGCTTTCTTCGCTCGGCGATCGGTAGCGCCGCCTTGGCCTGACGGTGGCTAAACCGCCAGCCCGAGAGTCCCTCGCCAGGCTCGCCAACAGCGACGAAGACCTGATCGGGGGCGATCTCGCTGAGTGCTCGCAGTGCCTGATTGGTCTCGAGCGGGCTCCTGCCGCCGAGCCAGCAGGACCAGATTGGCTCCTCCTCGGGGCGGCTTGCAAGGAGGCGGCGGTCGAGTCTCTTCGCCAGCTCGCGCATCGCCTCATGGGCCCCCTCCCCATTCGCCATTAGGCCGAGGTGGTGACCGTCGAGGTCGTAGTCGAGTTTCACGTCACCGCTAGGCAACCGGCCCGCGAGCAGTCCTTCGATGTGTTCGTGGCGCCACCCTGCGGTTGTGGTCGGTCGGCCCTCGGCCTCGCGGACGTACTCTTCGCTCACGGCCTCGTACAGGCGGGCGAAGGTTGTCGTCTGCCTATGCAGCAGGCGACGGAGAGCGGCGGGTGAGACCTCGGCGAGCTCCGCCTCCTCGACGAGAATGTCGCCGAAGAATGCATTTGCGGCCGCATAGCGCCGCAGGACAGCGTCAAGGGCAACGCCGGAGCGAGCGGCCAGGCGGGCAGCGACAAACACGGCTGGTGGGACGTCAGGGGCGCGCCGCTCGCCCAGCTCGATCACTTCGACGATGTACTCGAGAATCGCGGTGCGGTTGGCGTGCAAGCTAGCCAGATACTCGGCGACCTCCCGGGAGTTCGAGATCCCGTCAACGAGTGTGGCGAGGCTCGCTATTAGCTCGGGGAACCTCGTACGCATGCGAGATGCAAGCGTGGCGCAGACCTGGTCGAAGTCATCTACGTATGCTCGGCGGGACCGCCCTGCGCCGGCGGAGCGTGAACCGTTGGTCGGTCGGTGCAAGCCATGCTTGCTCACGGGCTCACCTTAGCTCAGCGAACAGCCAACTTCGAGGTCACGTTTCGTGGACGTCGTCCTGACGTTGCACTTTTCCCAGTTTGCCGAATCGACTCCCCGACTTGGGGAAGCAGCCGCCGCGCATAGTCGGGGAAGATCGGTTCGCTTAGATTTCACGAGGGAGGGGGTAAGAGCATGAGGAACCTGATTTGCAGCACGGCCATTGGCGCTGCGCTCGCGCTGATTGTCGCCGGGGGCGGGCTCGCTACGGCCGCTCCGACGACGACGATCAAGCTGAAGGACAACTTCTTTGTCCCCTCCGAGAAGACCGTGAAGAGAGGGACCACGGTGCGTTTCAAATGGGCCGGCATCAACCCTCATAACGTCACCAAAGTTTCGGGCCCGGGGGTGCGCTTTGCTTCGCGAACGACTTGGCGGCACGGCGTCAATTTCGCGAAGAAATTCAAAAGGGTCGGCGCCTATCGCTTGATCTGCACGCTCCACTCAGGAATGGAAATGAAGCTGACAGTGGTGCGCTGAGACTCAGCCGGGCAGGGGCTCGATATCAGTCTCGGTGATCTGGCCGCATCGTCTACAGCGTGACACCGCCGGAGGGCCCGAAGCATCGGGTTTACGGACGGTCTCGCGTGGATGCGCGTGCGTCAACGTCCGGTCGCAGATGCTCGCCTTTGACGAGAAGGAGGTGTGGTGCCTCGATCGCATCGCGCTCCCGCGTGGCGTGGGTAGATATGCAGTGCAGCCCTCGTGGGCAGCACAAGCGGACCCTGCGGCTTCAACAGCCCCCTAGAGAGAGATCGCGGATGGCGCGCGCGAAGGGTGCGCCGGCATTCGGCTCGTTGAGATTGTCGAATAGCTGCTCTGCGATCCTGCGATGGGTCAGCTGCTGAGGGTATTCGCGCAAGATCACCGAGAGAACGCCTACCTGCAAATCCAGAGTCTTTTCATCGCCGCCGGCTAGAGCGGTGCTGCACTGCCGCTGAGCGGTTAATCCCAAGAAGTTGTCTGGGTCGCCCACCCCCTCGATTTCATGGAATCTTCTCCCTGTCATGTGGGTTTGAGGAGCTTGACCGCGCGAACAGCGGCCGGCGTCGGCTCCACGATCTCGTCGTCGCGGTGCTCGCCCAGCGGGCGATAGCGCCGGAGCCGGAGATGACGTCGCCGTCGTCGAGGACGAGGATCGGAACCTCGTTGGTGCCGCTGAGGCGCTTGATCTCGGCCCGGTCGGCGGCGCGGCTGGGCCAGGTCCAGGCCGAGCCGCGATAGCCCCTGACGGTCTTCAGCTCGTATCGGTACCCGGCAGCATCGAGAGTCTTGGCGGCTTTCGCGCATGGATGCAGCAGCGCCGGTCCGAACTTCTTCCGCCCGCCGGTGTAGAGGATCACGCCCGCACGATATTGAGGATCGAGCGGATGAAAGCCTCCTTGGCGTCGGTGTAGGCCTCGCGGTCATTCGGGAAGCGATCCGCCAACTCGCGCTTCAGCGCCGCGTACTCGCCGGCCGCCTCAGGCGTGGCGCACAGGTGGTCCCGGAACACCAGCTCCTCCTCGTAGCGCGTGGAGCCGACCGGAGCGAGGTGGAGGTGATGGGTGCGCCGGCTCGGGTGCGGCTTACAAAACCAGTGCATCTCCATCGGCCGGTAGGGCGCGTAGAGGTATTCGAGCTCGGCCAAGGGCCCGAAACAGGCCCGTCCGGATTCGAGGCGCTCGATCCCGACGAGGATGTCGATGACCGGCTTCGCTTCAAGGCCCGGCACGGCGGTGCTGCCCACATGATGGATCCCGCCCACGACCCAGGCGCCGATTGCCCCCTCCAGGGCGACGCGCTCGCGCTCGAAGCGCTGGGGCCATTCAGGGTCGTAGGGCACGATGTGCACCGGCTCGTCGGTCCACCCATCGCCTCTTGCAGCCGCATCCATCACTGGGGTTCGACCATACGCTCGAATAGGGGTCGGCACGATGGCTCTGCTGGCGCTTGTCGCCAGCGAGGCGATGTCGCTGTGGGCGATCGCGGCGGATAGCTCTGACAGGTTCAAACTGAGCCTCACCACCGCCGGGCTGACCGCCGGTGCCGTGGCTCTCGTCCTCGCGATCCTGCTGCCGTCCGTCGGCGAGTCCGAACGGGCCTGAGCGCCCGCCTCGGTCTCCATCGGTTGAAGCCTTTTTACGGGCTGCAGACCGGAAAAGGGCTGCACTCGGCACGTTTGCCGCGGCCTTTCCACTGTCCGGGCCCGAAACCCCACTATTCCGATCAACTTTCTGCTACTCTGCGCGACCTCTTTACGAGTTTCTTGCTCAAGAAACTAAGCCAGTAGGAATAGAAAGGAATTGCTTGATGCGGAACGTTGGCAATGCAACCCGGCAACGGAGTGCCCCTCTCGCCCTTGCGGCCGCCCTGGCGGCCCTGATCGTGGCGGTGGTGTCCGGGTGCGGCGGCGATGACTCCGCGACCGGGGCGGATGGAGGTGGCACGGTCGACATCGTCGCCTACTCGACCCCCGAGACCGTCTACACCGACTCGCTCGAGCCGGGCTTCGAGGCGACTCCCGAGGGCAAGGGCGTCAGCTTCTCCGGCTCCTTCGGCGCCTCCGGCGACCAGCGCCGCGCGGTCGAAGCAGGTCAGCCGGCCTCGCTCGTCCACTTCGCGCAGGGCGGCGACATGATCGCGCTCGAGGAAGCAGGCCAGGTCGCGCCCAACTGGGACCAGAATGAGTTCAAAGGGATCGGTCAGGAGTCGGTCGTCGTGCTCGCGGTCCGCGAGGGCAATCCCGAAGGGATCAAGTCCTTCGACGACCTGCTGACCAAGGACGTCGATGTGATCACCCCCAACCCGCTCAGCTCGGGCGGCGCCCGCTGGAACATCATGGCGCTCTACGGCTCGCAGCTGCACCAGGGCAAGTCCGAGCAGGAGGCGCTCGACGCGGTCCGCACCGTGCTCGAGAAGACGATCGTGCAGCCGGGCAGCGCCCGCGACGCGCTCGCCGCCTTCACCCAAGGCGAGGGCGACGTCCTGCTCGCCTACGAGAACGAGGCGATCAAAGCCGAAGAGGAGGGCGAAGACGTCGAGTACGTCGTGCCGCCCTCGACGATCCGCATCGAGACCCCGATCGCGGTCACCAAAGACGCGCCGGAGTCGGCCCAGGCCTTCCTCGACTTCATCTGGTCGGAGGAGGGTCAGCAGATCGGCTCGGACAATGGCTACCGCCCGGTCGACCAGGCCCTGCTCGACGAGCAGAAGTTCCCGGTCCCGCAGGACCTCTTCGACATCGACGAGTTCGGCGGCTGGGAGAAAGTCACCGACGAGTTCTTCGACGAGGAAAACGGCAAAAGTCGCCGCGATCAACGAGGACCTCGGGGTCCCGACGGAGTAACGCGTGGAGGCTCGCACCGCAACCGCTCCGCAGCCGAGGGCAGGCGTTCGCCTGCCCTCGGCCGGCGCCGGCCTCGGCCGCGGCCTGGTCGGGCTCTATCTGAGCCTGATGGTGCTGCTGCCGCTCGCCGCGGTGGTCGACCAGTCGCTCGCCAGTGGCATGGGCTCCTTCTGGGATGCGGTGACGAGCCCGCAGGCGGTCGCTGCGCTGAAGCTGACCGTGATCTGCTCGCTGATCGTCGTCGCGATCAACGCCGTCTTCGGCACGATCATCGCCGGGTCGTGGTCCGCGACGAGTTCCCCGGCAAGGCTGCGGTCAATGCCCTGATTGACCTGCCCTTCGCGCTGCCGACGATCGTCGCCGGCCTCACCCTGCTGACGCTCTGGCTGGTGTCCGTGGCCGGCGGCCGGCGGGCGGCGTCAGTCGTCATTCCCGTCATTGCCCCCGTCACCGTCGTCCGTGCCGTCGTCCGTGTCGTCGGCGGGGGAGGGGCGAACTAGCCGTCCGGGTCGGGGAGGGGGCGCAGGCGCTTGCCCGCCGGGAGCGGGAGCGTCCTGACCCGGTGGTGCGCCGCGGCCCGGAGCCTGGACGGAGTCGGCCGCGGGCACGGGCACGCTC
>CAWFQH010000006.1:0-36667 GCA_963817945.1 uncultured Solirubrobacterales bacterium
GTCTGAGGACAAATCGTAAGAAGGGGGGCGGGGTGCCCATCCGCCGGAACCCGCCCCTTCGGGGCTCACAAGTTCCGGCAGACGGGCACCCCGCCCCTTCGCCGTTTCTCCTTTCGCTTAGCCGAGGGCAAAAACAGGACGCGCCGCGCGGGACACCGGATCCCCTCGCCGTTTCTCTCGCTTAGCTGGGGAAACAGGACGCTCGCGGCGCGCAGGAGGAGAAGCTCGCATCTCGTTTCTTGGGTCGATTTGGCCCCTATAGGGGGCCAAATCCACTCCGGAACGCGAACGGCCGGGGCGATTGCCCCGGCCGTTGCACTGCCTTGGTAGGTGTTGTGGTTAGTTGCTGCTGCCGCCGGTGAGGCAGTAGGCGTAGACCGTGAGGGTCTCGTTGTTGGGGGCGTAGCTGTGGGCGTGGGCTAGCCAGCCGTTGCCGCTGCGCATGGCGCCGGTGAGGGCGACCCGGTAGTCGGAGGCGGTGTTGCCGCCGCTGATCACCGTGGTGCCGGCCGGGCAGGCGACGCTGACGGTGGCGTTTTTGCCGGCGTCGATCTGGGTCTGGTTCGAGACCTGGATGATGGCGCCGAGCTCGGAGGCGCGGACGGAGCTCGCCTGCAGCTCGCTCGAACCGACCGAGTTCGGGCCGAGGTCGTCCTGCGTCAGCGACTGGTCGGCGACCTCCGAGGAGGCGACCGAAGCGGGAGCAAGGTCACCCGCCGTGAGCGAGTCGGGCGCCACCTCGGGAGAGGCGACCGCGTTTTCGGCGATCTCGTCGGCTTTGACCGCGTCTTTGGCGATCTCGTCGCTGCCCACCGAGTCGGTGCCGAGGTCGGCGGCGGTCACGGCGGCATCGGCGATCTTGGGCGAGCTGACCGCGTTGTCGCGGAGGTCGACGGTGCGAATCGTCGCGTCGACGATCTGCGCCGAGCGGACGGAGAATTTGGGTGCCGCGAAGGCAGTGCCAACCAGGGCCAAAAACAGGGCCACGCAGCTGATTGCCATTGCGGGGGAGGGGCGGAACTTGCTCTTGCTGGTCATCGGGGGCTCCTTTCGTTTGGTTGTCAATCCCGATGAGCCAAGCTTCGAATCGATCGACCTTTCTCTCTACGGACCCCAGGGGTGAACCTCCTCACCCCTGATCCCCCCAGGCATCTGCCGAGCGTGGCGCTCGATGAGTAGATTTGGCTGCGTGGCCAGTCCCCAGAAGGTATGCATCATCGGTGCCGGCAGCACGGGCCTGACCGCCTGCCAGGTCTTGGGAGCGCGCGGAATCGCCTACGACTGCTTCGAGAAGGGGTCGATGATCGGCGGCAACTGGCGCTACGAAAACGACAACGGGCAGTCCTCCGCCTACCGCTCGCTGCACATCAACAGCGCCCGCAAGCTCATGTCCTACAAGGCATTCCCGATGCCGGAGGACTATCCGGACTACCCGAGCCATGAGCACATCGCCAAGTACTTCGACGACTACGCTGCACGCTTCCGCCTGACCGAGAAGATTCGTTTTCGCACCGAGGTTGCCGCGGTCGAGCCGGTCGACGGAGGCTGGGAGGTGACCATCGAGGACGTCGACGGCAGGCGGGAGAGCGGCCGCTACCGGGCGGTCCTCGTTGCCAATGGACACCACTGGAACCCGCGCTGGCCCGAACCGTCTTTCCCCGGTTCCGACGGATTCGAGGGGGAGCAGCTCCACGCCCACCACTATCGCGAGCCCGAGGTGCTCGTCGGCAAGCGGGTGCTGGTGCTCGGGATCGGCAACTCCGCGGTCGACATCGCCGTCGAGTCCTCGCGTATCGCCGAGAAGACCTTCATCGCGATGCGACGTGGCGCCTACGTGCTGCCCAAGTTTCTCGGCGGCAAGCCGATCGACGAAGCAGCGCCGCCGATCATGAGCAGGCTGCCGTGGCCGGTGCAGCGCTTCTTCATGGGGCGGATGCTAAAGATGACGGTGGGGGAGATGACCGACTACGGGTTGCCAAAGCCCGATCACAAGCTGCTCGATGCCCACCCCACCGTCTCCTCGGAGCTGTTGCCGCGGCTCGGCCACGGCGACATCTCGGTCAAGCCGAACATCGAGCGATTCGAGGGGGGTCGCACCGTCCGCTTCGTCGATGGCGGCGAGGAGGAGATCGACCTGGTCGTCTACTGCACCGGCTACAAGATCAGCTTCCCGTTCCTCTCACCGCAGGTGTTCGAGGCGCGCGACAACCGCATGCCGCTCTACCGCCGCCTCGTCTCGGTCGATGACCCTGGCCTCTACTTCATGGGATTCATCCAGCCGCTGGGCCCGATCATGCCGATCGCCGAGGCGCAGGCGGAATGGATCGCGGATCTCCTCACGGGCAAGGCAACCCTGCCGCCAGAGGAGGAGATGCGGACGGAGATCGACGAGTACGAGCGCTGGATGGCAAAGCGCTTCGTCAGCTCGAAGCGTCACACGATCGAGGTGGACTTCCACCCCTATCTGCGCCAGATCCGGCGGGAGCGGAAGAGGACGCCTGAGACTGCTTGAGGGAAGGCGGTTGGGTGCCCCTCCCTTGCGCTGCCTTTTTCGCCGGGCGCGTCACTTCTCTCGCTGAGAAGGAGGGGCGAAAAAGAGACCGCCGCGCTGCGGCAGGGGCACCCAACCGCCTTCTCACGGAGCGGCCTGCCGGGTCGTGCTGAGGGCCTCGCGGGCGCGGTCGTAGCGGGCGGGGAGGTCCGAAGCCGCCGCCGGATTCCTCATTTGCTTCCCCGACAGGGGGTGCCTTGCTGGCCCACCAAATCAGCCAGAGCGCGCCGAGGACAGGGATCTTCAGGACGACGAGCAGGAAGAAGATCGGCAGGAATCCCTCCATCGGGCCAGTGTAGAGGCCGGCGGGCTCAGAGACCCTGGGCCCAGACCGCCAGCGCTTCCACCTGAGCCTCCTCCAGGCCGAGGTGGGGCTCCGTGGGCACGAGGAGGGTCGGCTCGTCGCGCCCGCGCGCCCACTCGTAGCAGCTCTCGTCGAAGCTGTCATCGATCCAAGCCGCCGGGCGGCCCTTCGAGTACTCGTCCAGGGGGCCCAGCTTCCAGTGGGCCGAGCCGAAGCGAGCGGCGCCGTCGAAGCTGAGGAACGGGAACTCGGGCAGGCCGAGGATGCTCGGCAGGTAGAAGTTGGCTTTCTCCTCCCAGCCGGTCGCCCAGACGAGTTCGTAGTGCTCGTCGAGGCGCCGCAGCCGCTCGCCGGCCGCCAGCGAGATGCAGTGAACCATCCCGTCGACCAGCTCGAAGCGTGCCTGGTCGCGGCCCGGCGGCTCGTCAAAGCCGAACAACGAGATGACGCCGTCGACGTCCACGGCGAGGACGGGCTTAGGCATGTTTCAGACCTTAGAGAGAGGTCGTGAGGCCGTGGCTGGCAAGGACGCAGGAAGCGAGGTGAGGAGAGCGCACTGATCTAAGTGCGTGACCCGATCCGAGCGACCGAGGACGCCGCAAGGCGCGGCCTCACGACCTCACCAACGATAGTGAGCAAACGCCTTATTGGCCTGGGCCATCCGGTAGATGTCGTCCTTGCGCTTCCAGGCGCCGCCCTGCTGCTGGATCGAGTCGAGAATCTCGCCAGCGAGGCGCTCCGACATCGAGTACTCGCGGCGGCCGCGGGCGAAGTCGACCAGCCAGCGCACCGCCAGCGTGCGGGCGCGGCGGGCGGGAACCTCGACCGGCACCTGGTAGGTGGCGCCGCCGACCCGGCGCGAGCGGACCTCGAGCACCGGGGTCAGCTGCTTGATCGCGGCCTCCAGCGTCTCCACCGCGTCCTCGCCGGAACGCTCGCCGACCAGCGCCAGCGCGTCGTAGACGATCTGCTCGGCAAGGGACTTCTTGCCGTCCTGCATGACCTTGTTGATCAACTGCTGGACGAGCCGGTTGCGGTGCCTGGCGTCGGGCTCGACCGGCCGGATCTGGGCTGCAGAGCGGCGCGGCACTAGGAAGCCTTGACGCCGTAGCGTGAGCGGGACTGCTTGCGATCGGAGACGCCGGCGGCGTCGAGGGTGCCGCGGACAATCTTGTAGCGGACGCCCGGCAGATCCTTGACCCGGCCGCCGCGGACGAGCACGACCGAGTGCTCCTGCAGATTGTGCCCCTCGCCCGGGATGTAGGTGGTGACCTCCATCCCGTTGGTCAGCCGCACACGCGCGATCTTGCGTAGGGCAGAGTTCGGCTTCTTCGGGGTTACCGTGGCGACGCGGGTGCAGACACCTCGCCGCTGCGGCGCCGCGACCCTCTTCTTGTTGCCCTGGCCCGACTTGAGGCCCGGCGTCGTCGTCTTCTTCTTAGGCCGCTTGCGGCCCTTGCGAATAAGTTGGTTCGTGTTCGGCACGGCCGCGCATGGTAGCGGGCCGCCGCTTTCGGGGCCACAACCAGGAGGGCGCCGCCCAGCATCAGGCCGGCCGCGGCGGCGATCTCGGCGTAGAAGCCGTCGAAGAGGACCGCGGTTGCGCCCGCGAAGCGAGAGGTTTGGGCGCCGGCGTCGAGTCCCGCCGGCAGGTCGACCAGGAGGGCGACCCCGAGGGTGAGCGCCCCGACCGCGAAAACGAGGCACCCGATCCGAGCCGCCGACGGGCCGAAAACGGCGCTCGGGCGGCCGTTTTCGGCCCGTCGGCGGGGGATCCGGAGACGGCGCATCGCGGCCAAGCCCAACAGGGCGGCGAGCAACGCCACCGGCAGCAGCAGGTAGGCATGCGCCTCCCCCGCCTTCTCGGCGGCGACGGTGGGCGGCGTCGCCGCGGGCAGTCCGGCGTAGCCCGGTTGGCCGATCTCGACGGCGCGGTACTCGACGAACTGGGCGACCGCCAGGCAGGCGGCGGAGGCGAGGACAACGAGGCCGATCGCACGCTGCGGCGTCAGCACGGCGCTGGCTCGGGTCGCTGCCCGAACGGCGAGATCGCGCAGCCGCAGCAGCCGGCGTTCCACCGCCGAGAGCAGGCGGAAGAGGCGCACGGCAAGCGGCCGTAGCCGGCGCCAGGCCCGGCTCGCAAGGCGGCGGAGGCGGCGCAGCAGACGCGCGAGCAGGGGCCAGCTGCGGAGCAGGAGAGCGTTGGCGCGTCGATCCGCTGCCCGCGTCCAAGCGCGCACCCGCGGCGCCTCGACTAGTACGGCGTTGGCGCGTCGGTCGGCACCCCGCGTCCAGGCTTCCGCCCGCACCCGCGCGACCATTGCACGGCGGCGAACCGCTGCTATCATCGCCCGTCGCTCAGGCTTCTTTTTTGCAGTTCGTTTCGCCGGGCCCGCGAGGGCCTTTTTCATGCGCCGACCGCGGCGGTTCTTACCGGCCGGCTTCGATTTCTTTGCTGACTCTCGTTCCCGCTTCAACCCAACTACCTTAAGACCATGCCACGAAGCTTCCCCCTAGAGAAAACCCGCAACATCGGGATCATGGCGCACATCGACGCCGGTAAGACGACGACGACCGAGCGCATCCTCTACTACACCGGCCGCACCCACAAGATGGGCGAGGTCCACGAGGGCGCCGCCGTGATGGACTGGATGGAGCAGGAGCAGGAACGCGGCATCACGATCACCTCCGCCGCGACCGCCTGCGACTGGGAGGGCCACCGGATCAACATCATCGACACGCCGGGGCACGTCGACTTCACGGTTGAGGTCGAGCGCAGCCTCCGCGTCCTCGACGGCGCCGTCGCCGTCTTCGACGCCGTCGCTGGCGTCGAGCCGCAGTCGGAGACGGTCTGGCGCCAGGCCGACAAGTACCGGGTCCCGCGCATCGCCTACATCAACAAGATGGACCGCACCGGCGCCGACTTCTACAACGCGGTGCAGACCATGGTCGATCGGCTCGGCGCCCACCCGCTGCCGATCCAGCTGCCGATCGGCAGCGAGGGAGACTTCGAAGGAGTCGTCGACCTGATCGAGATGAAGGCGCTGGTCTGGAAAGACGAGCTCGGCACCGAGTTCGAGACGGTCGAAATCCCCGCCAACCTTGCCGACAAAGCCGATGAGTACCGCACCCAGCTGATCGAGGCCTGCGCCGAGTACGACGACGAGCTGATGGAGGCCTACCTGGCCGAGGAGGAGATCCCGCACGAGCGGATCGCCAAATCGCTGCACCGGGCCTGTCTCGACACCAAGGTGACGCCGGTCCTCTGCGGCTCCTCCTTCAAGAACAAGGGCGTGCAACCGCTGCTCGACGCAATCGTCGAGCTGCTGCCCTCGCCGCTCGAGGTCCCCCCGGTCACCGGCCTGATCGCGGCGGGCAAGGGCGAAGACGAGCCGACCGAGGCGGAGCGCCCCGCCGACGACAGCGCCCCCTTTGCGGCACTCGCCTTCAAGATCATGACCGACCCCTACGTCGGCAAGCTCACCTACTTCCGCGTCTACTCGGGCAAGCTCGAGGCCGGTGGCCGCGTCCTCAACGTGAAAACCGGCAAGACCGAGCGGATCGGGCGGCTGCTGATGATGCACGCCAACAGCCGCGAGGAGATCGAGGAGGTCTACTCGGGCGACATTTGCGCCGGCGTCGGTCTCAAGGAAACGGGCACCGGCGACACCCTGGCCGCGCCCGACGCGCCGATCGCGCTGGAGAGCATCGAATTCCCGGAGACGGTGATCGCCGTGGCGATCGAGCCGAAGACCAAAGCCGACCAGGAGAAGATGGGAACCGCCCTGCAACGCCTCGGCGAAGAGGACCCGACCTTCCGGATCGAATCCGACGAGGAAACCGGGCAGACCCTGATCCACGGGATGGGCGAGCTCCACCTCGAGGTGATCGTCGACCGCATGCTGCGCGAGTTCAAAGTCGACGCCAACGTCGGCAAGCCGCAGGTCGCCTACCGCGAGACGATCCGCAAGGACGTCAAGAAGGTCGAGGCGCGCTTCGTCCGCCAGACCGGCGGCCGCGGCCAGTTCGGCCACGTCGTCATCAACGCCGAGCCGGCGCCCGGGGAGGGCTTCGAGTTCGTCAACAAGATCAAGGGCGGCACCATCCCCACCGAATACATCGGCCCGGCCGAACAGGGGATGAAAGAGGCGCTCGAAAACGGCGTCAAGGCCGGCTACCCGATGGTCGACGTCAAAGTCGAACTGATCGACGGCTCCTTCCACGACGTCGACTCCTCGGAGATGGCGTTCAAGATCGCCGGCTCGATGGCGATCCAGGAGGCCGCCCGCAAGGCCGATCCGGTCCTGCTGGAGCCGGTGATGGCGGTCGAGGTCGTGACGCCCGAGGACTTCCTCGGCGACGTCATCGGCGACCTCTCGCGCCGGCGCGGCAAGGTCCAGGGACAGGAGCAGCGCGGCAACGCCCTCGCCGTTCAAGCCTTCGTCCCGCTCGGCGAGATGTTCGGCTACGCGACCGACCTGCGCTCCTCGACCCAGGGGCGCGCTACGTACACGATGCAGTTCGAGCGCTATGAGGAAGTCCCGGCCAACATCGCCGAGGAGATTGTTGAGCACCGGTCTGGAGAGCCGGTCGGGGCCGCTTCGTGATTCTGGCTATATTTCCCAGGTTCGCCCGCAGAGCACGTACAAACCCAACTTAGAAAGGTAGAACGGAGAGCAGATGTCAAAGGAGAAGTTCGAGCGCGACAAGCCGCATGTGAACGTCGGCACGATCGGTCACATCGACCACGGTAAGACGACGCTGACGGCCGCGATCACCAAGACGCTCTCCACCAAAGGCGGCGCCGAGGCGAAAAGCTTCGAGGAGATCGACAACGCCCCGGAGGAGAAAGAGCGCGGCATCACGATCGCGACCTCCCACGTCGAGTACCAGACCGACAACCGCCATTACGCCCACGTCGACTGCCCTGGCCACGCCGACTACGTCAAGAACATGATCACCGGCGCCGCCCAGATGGACGGCGCGATTTTGGTCGTCTCGGCCGCCGACGGCGTCATGCCGCAGACCCGCGAGCACATCCTGCTCGCCCGTCAGGTCAACGTCCCGCATGTGGTCGTCTTCCTCAACAAGATCGACCAGGTCGATGACGAGGAGCTGGTCGAGCTGGTCGAGGAGGAGGTCAAGGACCTGCTCAACGAGTACGACTTCCCGGGCGACGAGACCCCGATCGTCAAAGGCTCCGCCCTGAAAGCGCTGGAGGGCGACGAAGACGCCCAGAAAGCGATCTTCGAACTGGCCGACGCGCTCGACTCCTACATCCCGGAGCCGGTGCGCGAGCTGGACAAGCCCTTCCTGATGCCGATCGAGGACATCTTCTCGATCACCGGCCGCGGCACCGTCGCCACCGGCCGCGTCGAGCAGGGGATCGTCAACACCGGCGACGAGGTCGAGATCGTCGGCATGAAGGACACGACCAAAACCGTCGTCACCGGGGTCGAGATGTTCCGCAAGATCCTCGACGAGGGCCAGGCCGGCGACAACATCGGCGCCCTCCTGCGCGGTACCAAGCGCGAGGAGATCGAGCGCGGGCAGGTTCTCTGCAAGCCGGGCTCGATCACGCCGCACACCAAGTTCAAAGCCGAGGTCTACTGCCTGAAAAAGGAGGAGGGCGGTCGTCACACTCCGTTCTTCTCCGGTTACCGGCCTCAGTTCTACTTCCGCACGACGGACGTGACCGGAATCGCCAACCTCCCCGAGGGGACCGAGATGGTGATGCCGGGCGACAACGTCCAGATGACGATCGAGCTGATTCAGCCGATCGCCATGGATCAGGGCCTGCGCTTCGCTATTCGCGAGGGCGGCAGGACCGTGGGCTCGGGGGTTGTCTCCGAGGTCATCGAGTAACGAGCAAGCATCAAGGGCGGGCATCGCCCGCCCCGCCGCTTCGCGGCGAGAAAACTAAAAAGACATACGACCGGGGGCGGCGCCCCACCACCAAGGGGCGGCGCCCTTTCCGCGCGGTGAAGGCCGCGCAGGGGAGAAAAAAAGAGAAATAACCGTGGCGACGATCGCGGCCCAGAAAATCCGAATCCGACTGAAGGCGTACGACCACGACGCCATAGATCGGGCTGCCCGCGAGATCGTCGAGACCGCGGAGCGAACCGGGGCGACCGTCTCCGGCCCCGTCCCCCTGCCGACCGAGAAAAACGTCTACTGCGTGATCCGCTCGCCGTTCAAGGACAAGGACTCGCGCGAGCACTTCGAGATCCGTACCCACAAGCGGCTGATCGACATCCACCAGCCTTCGCCGAAAACCGTCGACTCGCTGCAGCGCCTCGACTCGCTGCCGGCCGGCGTCGACATCGAGATCCGGCTCTAGGTGGCTCGATGGCGGCGATCCTCGGCAAGAAGCTCGGCATGACCCAGGTCTTCCGCGAGGACGGGACGGTCGTCCCGGTCACCGTGATCGAGGCGGGCCCTTGCAAGGTCACCGCGATCCGTGAGGCCGAGCGCGACGGCTACGCCGCCGTGCAGCTCGCTTTCGATGAGGTCGGCGAGGGCAAGCTGAGCAAGGCCGAGTTGGGCCACCTGAAGAAGGCCGGGGCGGCACCGATGCGGCATTTGGTCGAGTTTCGCGACGAGGCCCTCGGCGCCGAGGACGGTGAGGGCCCCAAGGTCGGCGACGACGTCACCGTCGCCTCATTCGAGGCCGGCCAGAAGGTAAAGGTCTCCGGGATCTCGATCGGCAAGGGCTTCCAGGGCGGCATCAAGCGCCACAACTTCAGCCGCGGCCCGGTCACCCACGGCTCGCACAACGTTCGCGCGCCTGGCTCGATCGGCGCCAGTGCTTTCCCCGCCCGCGTCTTCAAAGGAATGCGGATGCCGGGCCAGATGGGCAACAAGCGGACGACCCAGAAGGGCCTCGAGGTCGCCGAGGTCGACGCCGAGCGCAACCTGCTGCTGGTCAAGGGCTCGGTCCCCGGCTCGCGCAACGCGGTGGTGGAGGTGCGCACCGATGGCTAGGAGGTCATTCGACACCCTCCAACGCACGCCTGGCGGCGGCGGCCCTGCGCGATGCGGCCTCCTCGGTCGGCCAAATAGCGGTGCTATTCGACCTCCCTGCGTCCTTGCCTCGCTTGATCCGGCGCGCGCCAGTCGCACGCCCGGAGGTGTCGAATGACCTCCGCAAAAGCCGCCGTGCTCGGCAAGACGACGAAAGCCGACCTGCCCAAGGAGCTCTTCGCCGAGCCCTTCCACCAGTCGCTGGTGCACGAGACGGCGCGGGCGGATCTCGCCTCGCGGCGCCGCGGCACCGCCTCGA
This sequence comes from uncultured Solirubrobacterales bacterium, assembly GCA_963817945.1. GTDB lineage: Bacteria > Actinomycetota > Thermoleophilia > Solirubrobacterales > 70-9 > VRUE01. The sequence goes on from CAWFQH010000006.1 coordinate 10,138, forward strand.
CCCTGACCCGCGGCGAGGTCTCCTTCACCACCGCCAAGGCCTGGCGACAGAAGGGCACGGGCCGCGCCCGCGCCGGCTCGCTCGGCGTCCCCAACCGCTTCGGCGGCGGCGTCGCCTTCGGCCCCAAGCCGCGCCACTACAACGTCAAGGTCAACCGCAAAGCGCGGCGCAAGGCGATGCGGGCGGCACTCTCGGTTCATGCCGAGCGCGACAGCGTCGCCGTGCTCGACCCGGCCGCCTACGACACCCCCTCGACCAAAGCCGCCGCCGGCGCGCTGCAGAAATGGGGCGCCCGGCAGCCGACGTTGGTCGTCCTCAGCGGCGAGGAGACCGGCGCCTTGAAGAGCTTCCGCAATATCGCGCGGGTCACGGTCGCCGAGGTGGGCGCAATCGGCGTCGCCGATGTGATCGGCGCCGCCTCGCTGGTGATCTCCGAAAGCGCCCTCGAGACGCTGAAGGGGAGGCTCGCCTGATGGACGCCCGCAACGTCCTCATCCGCCCGGTCGTCTCTGAGAAGAGCTACGCGCTGATCGCCGAGGGCAAGTACACCTTCCGGGTCAACGACCGCGCCCACAAGACCCAGATCGCCGCCGCCGTGGAAGAGATCTTCGACGTCGGCGTCGCCGGCGTCCGCACCTCCAAGGTGCGCGCCAAGCCAAAGCGGCGCGGCCTGACCAAAGGACGTACGCGGGCCTGGAAGAAGGCCATCGTCCAGCTCGCCCCCGGCGAGCGGATCGAGCTGTTCGAGGGCGCGGAGACCGCGTAGGAGCGACGATGCCGAACCGCAAAACGAAACCCACCAGCCCCGGGCGCCGCTTCGCCACCTACCCGCTGCGCGAGCAGCTGACGGCGTCGGAGCCCGAGCCGAAGCTGACCGAAGGCCTGCGTAAGTCCGGCGGCCGCAACTCCAATGGTCGCGTCACCGCCCGCCATCGCGGTGGCGGCGCCAAGCGGCGCTACCGCAAGATCGACTTCAAGCGGCAGAAGGACGGCGTCCCCGCCAAGGTGGCGACGATCGAGTACGACCCCAACCGCACCTGCTACATCGCCCTGCTCCACTACGCCGACGGCGAGAAGCGCTACATCCTCGCCCCGGCCGGGCTCTCAGTTGGCGACCAAGTCCAGTCGGGGGCCGGCGCGGACGTCAAGCCCGGCCACACCATGCCGCTGGGGCAGATGCCGACCGGCACGATCGTCCACAACGTCGAGCTGACTGCCGGCCAGGGCGGCAAGATGGGCCGCGCCGCCGGCACCTCGATCCAGCTCGTCGCCAAGGAGGGGGAGATGGTGACCCTGCGGTTGCCCTCCTCCGAGATGCGGCTGGTCCGCGCCGAGTGCCGCGCGACGGTCGGCTCGCTCTCCAACGCCGAGCACCAGAACGTCAAGATCGGCAAGGCCGGCCGCAACCGCCACAAGGGCAAGCGCCCGCAGACCCGCGGCGTCGCGATGAACCCGGTTGACCATCCGCACGGCGGCGGCGAGGCGCACCACACCCCCGGTGGTCATCCGGTCACTCCATGGGGCAAGCCGACCCTCGGCTACCGCACCCGCAAGAAGGGCAAGCAGTCCGACCGCTACATCGTGCGCGGCCGTCGCCGCGGGAAGAAGAAGAGTCGATAGCGATGACCCCTCCCAACCCAGCACGCCTCAGCCGGCTGCAAACCGGCGCTGGATCTTCGTCCTCGGGCTTGCCTTTGGCACCACCAAAGGCTGCGCCCTGCGTCCTTGCCCAGCTTGGTTTTCGCTCGGCTGAGTCGCACTGCGCTGGAAGGAGTCATCGCTGATGGGACGCTCGACCAAAAAGGGACCGTGGGTGGAAGCGGCGCTGATGAAGCGGATCGCCGCGATGAACGAGTCCGGCCAGAAGCAGATGGTCAAAACCTGGTCGCGGACCTCGACGATCTTCCCCGACATGGTCGGGCACACGATCGCCGTCCACGACGGGCGCAAGCACGTGCCGGTCTTCATCTCCGAGTCGATGGTCGGTCACAAGCTGGGCGAGTTCGCGCCGACCCGCACCTTCCGCTCCCACTCCGGCACCGCCCGAGGTGAGTAGTAATGGCCGACGAGAAGAAAAAGCCGACGAAGAAATCAGAGAGCGGCAAAGCCGCCGCCGAGAAAGGCGCGGCAAAAAAAGGCGCGGCTGCAAAAAAAGGCGCGGAGAAAAAAAGCCAGGGCAAAAAAGCGGCCGGCAAAAAAGACACTTCGAAAAAAGCTGCGAAAAAAGAGAGTGGCAAAAAAGCTCCTGCCACCGCCGCCAAAACCACCTCCAAAAAAGGATCGGCTCAGAAAAAACCTGCCAAGCCGGCTCCGATCGTGATCCGGGCCAGCTCCCGCTACGTGCGGGTGGCGCCGCGCAAGGCGCGGCTCGTCGCCGACCAGGTGCGCGGCCTGCAGATCGAGCGGGCACGGGCGCTGCTGCAGTTCTCGCCGCGCGGCGCGGCCCAGGACATCGCCAAGCTGATCGAGTCCGCCGCCTCCAACGCGGAGAACAACCACGACCTCGTCGCCGACGAGATGCGGGTCGCCGAGATCACCGTCGACGAAGGCCCGACCATCAAGCGCTTCCGGCCGCGCGCGCTCGGCCGGGCGACCCCGATCAACAAGCGGACGAGCCACATCGCCGTGGCTCTGAGCCCGGAAGAGAGCTGAGGTAGGGCATGGGACAGAAGATCCACCCCGGCGGCTTCCGCGTCGGCTACATCCACGACTGGAAGTCGAACTGGTTCGACGAGAAGGGCTTCGCCGACGTCCTCGACGAGGACCTGAAGATCCGCGACCACATCGAGGGCAAACTCGCCCACGCCGGCCTCTCGGACATCACGATCGAGCGCCGCGGCGAAGTTGCTGTCGACATCCACACCGCCCGCCCGGGCATCGTGATCGGCAAATCGGGGTCCGAAGTCGACGCACTGCGCAAAGAGCTGCACAAGTTGACCGGCAAGCCGGTGAAAGTGAACATCCGCGAGGTGAAGCGCCCCGAGCTCGACGCCAAACTGGTCGCCCAGTCGATCGCCGAGCAGCTGCAGAATCGAGTCGCTTTCCGCCGCGCGATGAAACGGGCCCTGACTTCGGCGATGCGCTCCGGCGCCAAGGGCGTGAAGATTCAGGTGGCGGGCCGCCTCGGCGGTGCCGAGATGGCGCGCACCGAAAGCTATTCCGACGGGCGCGTGCCACTGCACACGCTGCGGGCGAACATCGACTACGGGACCTATGAGGCGCGCACGACCGCCGGCCGGATCGGCGTCAAATGCTGGATCAACAAGGGCGAAGTGATGCCGGAGGGCTTCCGTTCCGACCAGATTTCCGCCGAGGGCGAGCCGCCGCAACGCGGCGGCGACGGCCGGGGCCGCGGCGGCCAGCGCGGGGGCGGGGGAGGTCGCAGCTGATGCTGATGCCGAAGCGGGTCAAGCACCGCAAACAGATGCGCGGCCGGATGCGCGGCAACACCAAGGGCGGCAGCAGCGTCGCCTTCGGCGAGTATGGGCTGAAGGCGCTCGACCGCGGCTGGATCACGAACCGGCAGATCGAGGCCGCCCGTGTCGCGATGACCCGCAAGATCAAACGCGGCGGCAAGGTCTGGATCAACATCTTCCCCGACAAGCCCTACACGAAGAAGCCAGCCGAGACGCGGATGGGCTCCGGCAAGGGCAATCCGGAGGGCTGGGTCGCCGTCGTCAAGCCGGGCAAGGTGATGTTCGAGCTGGCCGGCGTTCCCGAGGACCTGGCGCGCGAGGCGCTGCGCCTGGCCGGGCACAAGCTTCCCGTCAGGACCCGGTTCGTGATGCGCGAGGGGGCTGAGGGTCGATGAAGGCGGGCGAGGTTCACAACCTCAAAGACGGCGAGCTGGTGGTGAAACTGATCGACGCCAAGAAAGAGGCGTTCAACCTGCGCTTCCGGCACGCCACCGGCGAGTTGGAGAACACGGCGCGGCTGAAGCAGAGCACGCGCGATGTCGCCAGGCTGCTCACCATTGCGAAGCAACGTGGGATCGATATCGAGCGAGAGCTAAGGAAGTAATGGCAGACGAAGAGAAAAAAGACGCAGTCGAGGAGACTCCCCCTAAGGACGAGACGCCTGAGGCGGCGGGTCCTGTCGAGGAGTCGGACTCCTCGTCCTCGCGGGACGACGCTGCGGGCGAGGAGTCCGACTCCACGCCACCCGCCGCAGAGGCGGCTGCGGCTGAGGGGGAGGCTCCGGCGGCTGAGGCTGATGCCTCGGCGGCCGATGACGCAGCCCCCGAGCCCGAGCCCGAGGCGGAGGAGCCTGCTGCCGAAGAGAAAGCTGCCGAGCCTGCCGCGAAAGAAGCAGCGGAGACCCAGGCTGCTGAGCCGAATCCGGAGGACGAGCTTCCTTGGAAGGAGCGGCGCAGGCTGGCCAAGTCGCGCAGGCCGCACAAAGCTGGGCCGCAGCTGAGCATCGAGGAGCGAGCCGAGCGGCGCGAGGCCGATCGGAAGCGTCAGGCCGAGCTGCGGCGCAAGCAGCGGGCCGAAGTCAAAGCGAAGAGGGAAGGAGTCGGGACGGGGACGCCGCCGGCGGAGAAAGACGCTAACGCTGCCAAGGTGCGGCAGGGGATCGTCGTTTCCGACAAAGCGGAGAAATCGATCACCGTGCGGGTCGACATCGTCCGCCGCCATCCGACCTACGAGAAGGTGATCCGCCGCTCGCGGACCCTGCACGCCCATGACGAGCGCAACGAGGCCGGCGAGGGCGACGTCGTGCGGGTGGTCGAGACGCGGCCGCTCTCGAAGACCAAGCGTTGGCGCCTGGTCGAGGTTCTCGAGAAGGCGAAGTAGAGGCAGATCGATGATCCAGCAGGAGTCAAGACTGAAAGTGGCCGACAACTCGGGCGCGCGGGAGATCCTCTGCATCCGGGTCAAGGGCGGCTCGCATCGCCGCTACGCCGGCGTCGGCGACGTCATCACCGCCACCGTCAAACAGGCTAGCCCGCAAGGCGGGGTCCGCAAGGGCGAGGTCGTCCAGGCCGTCGTCGTCCGCACCCGCAAGCAGCTCGGCCGCCCCGACGGCACCTACATCGCCTTCGACGAAAACGCAGCGGTCCTGATCGACCCCGCCAGCAACAACCCGCGCGGCACCCGCATCTTCGGGCCCGTCGCCCGCGAGCTGCGCGATCGCAACTTCATGAAAATCGTCTCGCTCGCGCCGGAGGTCCTGTAGCAATGGGTAAGACGATGCACAATGGGTAAGACGATGCGAATCCGCAAGGACGATGAAGTCGTCGTGATCGGCGGCAAGGACGCCGGCAAGACGGGTCGCGTGACGCGCACCGACCCGAAGCGCGAAAGGGTCTTCGTCGAGGGCCTGAACATGGTCAAGCGGCACGAAAAACCGCGCCCCACGCAGAACACCCAGCGCCAGAGCCAGGTGATGGGCGGCATCGTCGAAAAGGAAGGGCCGATCCACGTCTCCAACGTGATGCTGCTCGACCCCAAAGACAACAAGCCGACCCGGGTCGGCGTGCGCCGCGACAAAGGCGGCAAGCGTGAGCGGTTCGCGAGGCGGAGCGGAGCGGCGTTCTGATGGAGGCTGCAACCGCCACCCCAGCCCAGGCCACGCCGCCGCGCCTGCGCGAGCGCTACGACAACGAGGTACTGCCGGCGCTGATCGAGCGCTTCGGCTACTCGACCCCGATGCAGGCACCCCGCCTGCAGAAGATCGTCCTCAACATGGGCGTTGGCGAGGCGAAGCAGAACGCGAAGATGCTGGAAGCCGCGCAGGAGCAGTTGGCGACGATCGCCGGCCAGCAGCCGAGCGTGCGCCGCGCTCGCAAGTCGATTGCCTCCTTCAAGGTCCGCGAGGGGATGCCGGTCGGCCTTTCGGTAACGCTACGGCGCGCCCGCATGTGGGAGTTCCTCGACCGCCTCTGCTCGATCGCGGTGCCGCGCATCCGCGACTTCCGCGGCCTCAACCCGCGCTCCTTCGACGGCCGCGGCAACTACTCGATGGGTGTTAAGGAGCAGCTGATCTTCCCGGAAATCGACTACGACTCGATCGACGAGGTGCGGGGCCTGGACGTGACGATCGCGACCAGCGCCAAGACCGACCTCGAGGCCTTCGAACTGCTGCTGGCGCTGGGCATGCCCTTTGCCAAAGACGGCCGCCCGGGCGAAGAGAGATCGGCGGCGGAAGCTGCCGAAGAGGAGAAACGCCACGAGGAAGCCCGGCAGCGGGCCGAAGCCGAGCAGGCTGCGCTCGAGCAGCTGAAAGAGGAGAACCCCGAGGCGTACGCAAAGCCCGAGCCGGAAGCCGGCGAGGAGGGCGAGGGCGCTGAGGGTGAGACTGAGCAGGCCGACGCCGAGGCAGCTGACAAGGAGAATTCAGACAATGGCTAAGACTTCGATGAAGGTTAAGCAGGGGCGCAAAGCCAAGTTCAAGAGCCGCGAGTACAACCGCTGCCGCCGCTGCGGCCGCCCGCGGGGCTACTACCGCAAGTTCGGCCTCTGCCGCATCTGCCTGCGCGAGGCGGCCCACGAGGGCTACGTGCCCGGCATGACCAAGTCGAGCTGGTAGGCAGAGACGGGACTAGAGAATCATGCTGAATGACCCGATAGCCGACTACCTGACCAGGATCCGCAACGCGCTTGGCTCCGGCCATGACGAGGTGAGCATCCCCGCCTCTCGCCTGAAGGAGGAGATGTCGCGGATCCTCAAGGAGCAGGGCTACATCCGCGACTTCAACCGGGAGCCGGCGCGGGTCGGCGAGGCGATCAAGATCCGCCTCAAGTACACCGAGGACCGCCAGCCTGTGATCGCCGGCCTGGAGCGGGTCTCGCGCCCGGGACGGCGCCGCTACGTCGACCATAAGCAGGTCCCGCGCGTTCACGGCGGCACCGGTACGGCCATCGTCAGCACCTCGGTTGGTGTGATGACCGGACACGAAGCGACGGCGAAGGGAATCGGCGGCGAGGTAGTCGCCTACGTCTGGTGATCTAGATGCCTGCCTCCCCGACCAAGCACACCTGGATGACCCGCCTGGCGCTTCGCATCTCCGCGTCCTCGGGCTTGCCTTTGGCACCACCAAAGGCTGCGCCCTGCGCCCTCGATTTGCTCGACCAGTCGGGCCACCAGGCGCACTCGGCCAGGAAGGCAGGCATCTCATGAGCCGAATCGGAAGAAAGCCCATCCCCGTCCCCGAGGCCGTCACGGTCGAGGTCGCCCCTGGGCGCGTAGCCGTCAAGGGCCCGAAGGGGGATCTGAGCCAGGCGCTCTCGCCCGACATGAAGGTCGAGCAGGAGGACGGGACGATCACCGTTACCCGCCCCACCGACCGCGGCGAGCACCGTGCCCTGCACGGGCTGACCCGAAGCCTGATCGCCAACATGATCGAGGGGGTCACCGAGGGCTACGAGAAGCGCCTGGAGATCCAGGGCGTCGGCTACCGCGCTCAGCTCAAGGGCAAGAACCTGGAGATGGCGCTCGGCTACTCGCACCCGGTTTCGATCGAGCCGCCCGAAGGGATCGAGTTCGAGGTCCCGCAGCCGACCGAGGTCACCGTGCGCGGGATCGACAAGCAGCTGGTCGGCCAGGTCGCCGCGGACATCCGCAAGCGCCGCCCGCCGGAGCCCTACAAGGGCAAGGGAATCCGCTACCGCGACGAGCACGTCCTGCGCAAGGTCGGGAAGAGGGCCTAGCGATGGCCGTCCTCACCAAGCGCCAGCAGCGGCTGCGTCGCCGCCGCCGGGTCCGTGCCCGGATCGTCGGCACGGCCGAGCGGCCGCGCCTCTCCGTCTACCGGTCCAACCGCGGCGTCTTCGCCCAGCTCATCGACGATGGCAAGGGGCACACTGTGGCCGCGGTCAACTGGATCGAGCCGGAGCTGCGCAAGCTGACCGCCAGCGAGCAGGCCAAGCGCGCCGGCGAGCTGCTGGCGGACCGGGCCAAAGCCGCCGGCGTGGAGGCCTGTGTCTTCGATCGTGGCGGCTACAAGTTCCACGGGCGGGTCAAGGCTCTGGCCGAGGGCGCCCGCGAGGGAGGGCTGAAGTTCTGATGAGCGTCGAGCGTTCGCTACCTTCCGTGGCCGCATGAAGGGCATGGACATGAGAAACGTGGAGACGGTGAGCCCGCGCGGCCTCGATCTCCAGGAGCGCGTTATCGAGATCAACCGCGTCGCCAAGGTCGTCAAGGGCGGGCGCCGCTTCTCCTTCACGGCGCTGGTCGCCGTGGGCGACGAAGAGGGCGTGGTCGGGATCGGCTACGGCAAGGCGCGCGAGGTGCCGCTGGCGATCCAGAAGGCCGTTGAGAACGCGCGCAAGAACCTGATCCGGGTGCCCAAATACGGTCAGACCCTGACCCACAAGATCGTCGGCCGCTTCGGCGCCGGCCACGTCGTCCTGCGCCCGGCCAGCCCCGGTACCGGCGTCATCGCGGGCGGCGGCGTACGCGCCGTGCTCGAGCTAGGCGGCGTCCGCGACGTGCTGACCAAGAGCATCGGCACTCAGAATCCGATCAACCTGGTCAAGGCGACCATGGACGGGCTCGTGCGACTGCGGCGGCCAGAGGAGGTCGCGGAGCTGCGCGGGCTGACGGTTGCCCAGGTGCTGGGGATTCAGAAGACCAACGGCGTGACCGAGACTGTCCAGGGACCGGGCGCCCAGCCCGCGGGTCCTGTCGAGGAGTCGGACTCCTCGTCCTCGCAGGCTGCGGGCGAGGAGCCCACCCCTACGCCACCCGCGGGAGAGGCGTCGGGAACTGAGCAGGCTCAGACGCCACCGGCTGAAGCCTCAGCGGCTGAGCAGCCGTCGGACCCGAAAGCTGAGAGCGGGACTCCGGCCGATGCGGGAGCGCCCGCCGACGAAGCTGCTGCGCAAGCCGAACCGGAGGCTTCCGGCGACGCGACGCCCGTCGAAGAGCCGGGGCCGCCGGCTGAGGAGGGGCAGTCGTGAGCGGGGTGACGATCAAGCAGGTCCGGTCCGCCGCCGGGAGCAACCCGAGCCAGAAAGCGACCCTGCGGGCGCTGGGGTTGGGCGGCATCGGCAAGTCGGTTGAGCGCAAGGACACGCCGCAGCTTCAGGGGCAGATCCGGGTCGTCTCGCACCTGGTGGAGGTCGACGGTGGCTGAGAAAGCGACCAAGGAGAAAGCAGCGAAAAAAGGCAAAGCTTCCAAGGACGAGAAGGCTGGTCCGAGCGAGCGCACCCTGGAGATCGGCCTGCACAATTTGCGCCCGAAGCCGGGCTCCAAACGGCCCCGCAAGCGGCTCGGACGCGGCGAGGGCAGTGGGCTCGGCAAGACTTCCGGCCGCGGCCAGAAGGGCTACGGCTCGCGTTCGGGCTCGAAGAAGAAGGCCGGCTACGAGGGCGGGCAGAACCCGATCCACATGCGGATGCGAAAGCTTCGCGGTCCGCACAAAAAGCAGTCGATGCCGTTCGAGAAATTCCGCACCTCGACCCAGCCGATCAACGTCGGCGACCTCGAGGAGCGCTTCGACGCCGGCACCGAGGTGACGCCGGCGTCCCTGAAGGAGAAGGGCCTCGCCAAGGGCTCCGATCCGGTCAAGGTCCTCGCCCGGGGAGAGGTCTCCAAGAAGCTCGATGTCCACGCGCACGGCTTCAGTGCGGCAGCCAGGGAGAAGATCGAGGCTGCCGGCGGTTCCTGTCACACTTTGGAGCCGTAATGCTCAGGACTATTGCGAACGCTTTCAGCGTCGCCGACATCCGCAAGAAACTGCTCTTCACGGCGGCGATGCTGGCTTTGTACAGGCTTGGCGCCTACATCCCGGCGCCCGGCGTCGACGCCGATGCCGTCAAGGAACTCTCGAGCAACTTCGCCGGCGACAACATCCTCGGCTTCCTCAGCCTCTTCTCGGGCGGCGCGCTGGAACGGCTCTCGCTGTTCGCGCTGGGGATCATGCCCTACATCACCGCCTCGATCATCCTCCAGCTGCTGACGGTCGTCGTCCCCTCGCTGGAGAAATTGCAAAAAGAAGGCGAGGTCGGGCAGCAGAAGATCACCCAGTACACGCGCTACCTGACCGTCGGCTTGGCGTTCGGGCAGGCCTGGGGCTTCGTCTTTCTCTTCCGCTCCTTCGGCAACCAGGCCGGCGGCAACCTGATCGGCACCCTCAGCGGCACCAAAGTGCTGCTGATCGTGATCTGCCTGACCGCCGGCTGCACCCTGCTGATGTGGCTGGGCGAGCTAATCACCCAGCGCGGCATCGGCAACGGCATCTCGCTGATGATCTTTGCCTCGATCGTCTCCGGCCTCCCCGGCGGCATCACGGCCTGGTGGACGAACCCAGACCAGGTCTTCGTCGTGATGATGCCCTTCGTGGCGCTCGCGGTGATCATCGCGATCGTCTTCGTCCAGGAGGGGCAGCGGCGGATCCCGGTCCAGTACGCCAAACGTGTCGTCGGCCGCAAAATGACCTCCGGCGGCTCGACCTATTTGCCGCTGCGGGTAAACATGGCCGGCGTCATCCCGGTCATCTTCGCCGCCTCGATCATGGCCTTCCCGCCGACCATCGGGCAGCTGCTCAACACCCCCGCCGCCCTCGACTTCGCTGCCTTCTTCGGGCCCAACACCTGGGCTTACGTGGCCGGCGAGGTGTTCTTCATCGTCATCTTCACCTACTTCTACACCGCGGTCACCTTCAACCCGGTCGACCAGGCCGACAACCTGAAGAAATACGGCGGTTTCATCCCCGGCGTGCGGCCGGGGAGGCCCACTGCCGAGTACCTCGACCGGATCCTCTCGCGGCTGACCTTCCCGGGCGCCCTCTACCTGGGGGCGGTGGCGGCGCTGCCGACGATCCTGATCAGCCAGACCTCGGCCAACTTCTTCTTCGGTGGCACGTCGATCCTGATCGTCGTCGGCGTTGCGCTGGACACGGTCAAGCAGCTCGAGGCGCAGCTGATGATGCGCAACTACGAGGGCTTCCTGAAATAGGCTGAGAGCCCTGCAAATCTGCACATCTCGGGGTCTTCAGTCGGCCTCCTCGGGTCACGCACAGAAGTGCGCTCCCCTCGTCGGCCTCCCTGCATCCCCCGACCTGCTTGATTTTCGGGCTCTCAGTCCAATTTCAAACTCAAAACTCCATCCAGGAAGGCCATGACCGAGTTGAATCTCGTACTGTTGGGACCCCCGGGGTCGGGCAAGGGCACGCAGGGGGAGCGGCTGCAGGAGGACCTGCGGTTGCCCTACTACGCGACCGGCGACATCCTGCGGGCGGCTGTTCGCGAAGGGACCGAGCTGGGCCGGGCGGCGAAGGAGTACATGGACCGCGGCGATCTCGTCCCCGACGAGGTGATCGTGGGCGCGATCGGCGAGCGGATCGACTCCAGCGAGGCGGCCGACGGCTTCATCCTCGACGGCTTCCCCCGCACCGTCCCGCAGGCCGAAGCGCTGGCGGCGAAGCTGGTCGAGCTCGGCAAGTCTCTAACCGGGGTGCTGCTGATTGACGCCAGCGACGAGGAGGTGACGCGGCGGCTGGGGGGACGGCGCACCTGCGTCGAGAACGGGCACGTCTTCCACGTCGAGTTCAGCCCGCCCGAGCGGGAGGGCGTCTGCGACGTCGACGGCAGCGAGCTGATCGTCCGCGACGACGACAAGCCGGATGTGATTCGCCACCGCCTCGACCAGTACCACGCCAAGACCGAGCCGCTGATCGACTTCTACGACCACCAGAGCCTGCTGCGGCGGATCGATGGCTGCGCCGCGCCGGAAGAGGTCGCCGCCGAGCTGCGCCGCACCCTGGCGACGCTGAAGCTGGAAGCCGACGGGGCGATCTAGAGGGCTGGGCCAGGCGGCTAGCGTGTACCGAATGATTGTCCGCAAGACCCCGGAGCAGGTCGAGAAGATGGCCGCCTCGGGTGAGGTCCTCGTTCGCTGTCTGCGGATGCTGGCCGCCAAGGCGCGGGCCGGGGTGACGACGAGGGAGCTCGACACCGCCGCAGAGAAATTCATTCGCTCGCAGGGGGCGGAGCCCGCCTTCAAGGGCTATCGGGGCTTTCCCGGCTCGATCTGCGCCTCGCCGAACTCGATGGTGGTCCATGGCATCCCTGGCCCCTACGAGCTGAAACGTGGCGACGTTCTCTCGATCGACGTCGGCGTGATCAAGGACGGCTGGGTCTCCGACGCGGCGATCACGGTGCCGATCGGCGAGATCGGCGAGGAGCCGCGCAAGCTGCTCGACGTCACCAAGGCTGCCCTCTTCGCCGGCGCCGAGCAGATGCGCCCGGGCAATCACCTCGGTGACGTCTCGGCGACGATCCAGAAGACGGTCGAGATCGAGGGCCTCTCGATCATCCGCACCCTGGTGGGGCACGGGATCGGCCGGGAGATGCACGAGGAGCCGCAGGTTCCCAACTTCGGCGAGCCGGGCAAGGGTCCGGTGCTGGAGGAGGGCACGGTGCTCGCGATCGAGCCGATGGTCAACGCCGGTGGCGCCCTGATCCGCATGGGGGACGACGGCTGGGCGGTTTATTCCCAGGACGGGTCCCTCGCCGCCCATTTCGAGTTCACGGTCGCCGTCACTGCCGACGGGCCCCGGATCCTGACTCCATGGCACGAGGACGAGTAGACCCCTAGGAGGGGAGAGTTTGGCGCGCCCCGCCCTTAGATGGGCGTGCGTTTCAGCCGCCACGCGAAGAACAGGATGCGCCGTCACAAGCTGACACGGAACGACGTTCTCGGAGTCGTTGCCGCCGAGAATCGAATGGGAGAGGATCGGGAAGGGAATCCGATCTACATGAAGGAGGTCAGGGGCATTCTCTTTCTCGCGATTGTGGCACTTGACGATGGAAGCCTGATCACCATCTACGATTCGAGGGCATGATGAAAGCCGATTACGAGAGCGCATTCGACACCGTCCAGATAACGCTGGAAGACGTGGATCGCTTTTCTGCCTGCAGCGACGTCGTAGGAGGCGGTGCAGTGATCGTGAGTTTCTACGACGGACATCCCGTGATGGTGGACGTGATCGGGACCCGCCACGGCTTCGAGGGACCCTTGCGTATCGCGGCCGACCGCAACAACATGGATGCGGAGGCGCTCATCGCAGCAGCGAAGGCGGCTATAGCCGCCCCGGATCGGCCGGTGCACCTCGACGTCGGCGCTCGTGTCGCCGCCTGACGCTGCCGCGACCCGTCCCTTGCTATCTTTCCCGTTCGGCCCGATGGGCCGGTCGTGCCTGCTTGCCCGACTCCTGGGGCAGGCGGGAGTCCTGTTTTCGAGACGACACCGGAGCGATGAAGGTCCGAGCTTCCGTAAAGCCGATGTGCGAAAAGTGCAAGGTGATCCGCCGTAACGGCGCGGTCCTCGTGATCTGTCAGAACCCGCGTCACAAGCAGCGGCAGGGGTGACGGACTGACGATGGCGCGCATCGCGGGGATCAACATCCCGGTCAACAAGCGGGCCGAGATCGGGCTCACCTATATCTTCGGGATCGGTCGCTCGACGGCCGGCGAGATCCTCGCCGAGGCCAAGGTTGATCCGAACACCGCCGTCAAGGACTTGACCGAGGACGAGGTCATGCGCCTGCGCGAGGCGGTCGAGCGGCGCGAGGTCGAGGGCGACCTGCGGCGCGAGCGTTCCCAAGACGTCAAACGGCTGATGGAGATTGGCTCCTACCGGGGCCTGCGGCACCGCCGCGGCCTGCCGGTCCGGGGCCAGCGGACCAAGACCAACGCGCGCGGCCGCAAGGGCCCGCGCCGGATGAGCGTCGCCGGCAAGCGGAAGGTTTAGGGCGAGAGCGATGGCCGCGGCCAAGAAACCGGGCAAAGCGCGCACCAGGCGCCGCGTCAAGAAGAACATCGCCTACGGGCAGGCCCACATCAAGACTTCCTTCAATAACACGATCGTCACCCTCACCGACACTCAGGGCAACGTGATCGCCTGGGAGTCGGCCGGCTCAACTGGCTTTAAAGGCTCGCGCAAGTCGACCCCGTTCGCCGCCCAGGTGACCGCCGACGCGGCGGCCAAGAAGGGGATGGAGCACGGGCTCGAAAAAGTCGAGGTCTTCGCCAAGGGCGCCGGATCGGGGCGGGAGACGGCGATTCGCTCGCTGCAGGCTGCCGGCCTCGAAGTGACGACCGTAAAGGACGTCTCGCCGCAGGCCCACAACGGCTGCCGACCGAAGAAGCGGAGGCGCGTCTAGTGGCTCGCGATACCGGCGCCCAGTGCAAGCAGTGCCGCCGCGAGGGGCAGAAGCTCTTCCTCAAGGGCGAGCGTTGCTTCACCGACAAGTGCGGGGTCGAGCGCCGCTCCTACCCGCCCGGCGAGCACGGCCGCGGCCGCATGCGGCAGTCCGAGTACCGGGTGCAGCTGCGCGAGAAGCAGAAGACGCGTCGCTATTACCAGGTGCTCGAGAGCCAGTTCCGCGCCTACTACGACAAGGCCTCTCGACAGGATGGCGTGACCGGTGAGAACCTTTTGCGCCTGCTCGAGTCCCGCCTCGACAACGTCTTGGTCCGGCTCGGCTTCGCCGCCTCGCGCCGGCAGGCGCGCCAGCTCGTCCGCCACGGCCACTGGATGGTCAACGGGCGGCGGGTAGACGTGCCCTCCTACCAGGTGCGTCCCGAGGACATCATTTCGATCAAGCCCGACTCGGCCGCCACCGACACGATCCGCAAGGCGACCGAACTCGTCTCAACCGTGCCGGCCTGGCTACAGGCCGACCACGACTCTCTTACCGCCAAGGTCCTGCGCTATCCGGAGCGCGCGGAGATCTCGGCCCCGGTGCAGGAGCAGCTGATCGTCGAGCTGTACTCCAAGTAGTCCCAGCCCCGGATTTATCTGAACACGCATACGCAAGGAACGCATGACCACTGACTTCCAGGTCCCCCGTATCACCGCAGAGAAGGCCGACGACCGTCGCGGCAGCTTCACCATCGAGCCGCTCGACAAGGGCTTCGGCTACACCTTTGGCAACGGCCTTCGCCGGGTGCTGCTCTCCTCATTGGGCGGCGCCGCCGTCACCAGTGTCCGCATCGAGGGCGTAGCGCACGAGTTCTCCACCGTGCCCGGCGTCAAAGAGGACGTCACCGACATCGTCCTCAACCTGAAGGAGCTCGTCGTCCGCATGCACACCGACGCCGACGAGGTGGAGGCGCCGCTGGTCGCTACCGGACCGGGCGAGATCAAGGCCAAGGACATCGACCTGCCCTCCGGGGTGGAGATCCTCAACCCCGAGGCGCCGATCGCAACCCTGGAGAAAAAAACCAAACTCGAGGTCTACCTGACGATCGGCCGCGGCCGCGGCTACTCGCCGGCTGAAGAGAACAAGTCCGACGAGCAGCCGATCGGCGTCATTCCGATCGACTCGATCTTCTCGCCGATCCGCCGCGCCTCCTACTCGGTGGCGTCGGCCCGCGTCGGGCAGCGAACCGACTTCGACAAACTGACGTTGGAGCTCGAAACCGACGGTTCGATCGAGCCGGGCGCGGCCATGCGCGAGGCCTCCGAGATCCTGATCAAGACCCTGGCGATCTTCACCGACGCCGACCGAGTCGAGGAGCTGACCGCGCGGGAGCCGCTGGCCCCGATGCCGGTCGAGGGGCTGGCCGGAGGGGCCGGCAACGGCGCCTCCGTCGCGGCCAGCAACGGCCTTGACGAGATCCTGATCGAGGAGCTGGAGCTGGGCGTGCGGTCCTACAACTGCCTCAAGCGGGCCGGCGTGCAGACCGTCGGCGACTTGGTGCGGAAGACCCGCACCGAGCTGAACGCGATTCCGAACTTTGGCTCGAAGTCAATCGAGGAAGTGATCGAGACCCTGCAGTCGCGCGGCCTCGACCTGCAGCAGGACTGAGGAAGCGGCGAGCGGAGTCAGGGAGAGCGACGATGCGCCACCGCAAGAAGCGCAACAAGCTGAGCCGCGACGCGTCGCATCGCGAGTCGCTGCTCTCGAACCTCTCCAAGCAGCTGATCGAGCATGAGCGGATCAAGACCAGTCAGGCGAAGGCGAAGGCGGTCAAGCCCGAGGTCGAGCAGCTGATCACGCTCGCCAAGCGGGGCGACCTGCACGCGCGCCGGCAGGCGCTGGCGACGCTGCACAACGACAAGTTCGTCGTCCACAAGCTGTTCGAGGAGGTCGCGCCGCGGTACGTGGAGCGGCCGGGTGGGTACACGCGGATCGTCAAGCTGGGGCCGCGGAAATCGGACAGCACGGAGATGGTTTATCTCGAGTTGGTTTAGGGGGAGGGCCGGGGTGCCTCTCCCTTGTGCTGCCTTTTTCGCCTAGCGCGTCGCCTCTCTCGCTGAGGGGTCTGTGCGAAAAAGAGACCGCCGCACTGCGGGAGAGGCACCCCGGCCCTCCCTCGTAGACCGGCTCGGCTATTCGTAGCTGACGGACTCCAGATACAGGCCGTGCGGGGGAGCCGTGTCGCCAGCGTCCGAACGAGGCGCTCCGGTCAGCAGCTTCGTGAAGCTGTCGAGGGTTCGGCGGCCGTTGCCGACCTCGAGCATGGTGCCGACTAGGACGCGGACCATGTTGCGCATGAAGGCGTCGGCGGTTATGCGGAAGGCGAGGATGTCCCCGGCTTGCTCCCAGCTGGCGTGGATGATGTCACGCTCGAAGCGGACGTGGTCGGTCTGGGTGGGGGTGAAGGCGGTGAAGTCGTGGGCGCCGGGCAGGGTCGCGGCGCAGGCGTCGAGCGCCTCGCGATCGAGCTCGTGCGGCCACCAGAGCGCCCGGCCCTGCTCGAAAGGGCTCGGCGTACGCCGCGTCAGGACCCGGTAGAGATAGGTCCTGGCTTTCGCGTCGCCGCGGGCGTCGAAGCCGTCGGCCACCGGCTCGGCGCCGGTAACCGCGATGTCCCCGGGACCTACCGAGTTCAGCGCTCTTGCTAGGTCCAGCGGAAGCTCCGCCTCCGTCTCGAAGCTCGCCACCTGTCCGAGTGCATGCACCCCGGCATCGGTTCGCCCCGCGACGGTCAGCTGCATTGGCATGCGGAGCACCGTCTCCAACGCCGCCTCCAGCTCGCCCTGCACCGTTCTCAGGCCCGGCTGCCTCGCCCAGCCCCGGAAGCCGGTGCCGTCGTATTCGATATCCAGCCGGACGACCTGCACGCCGGCCGCAGTATGCCCCGCGCTTCAGTCCCGCGCCAGCACGTCGGCGGGCCCGTCGATCCAGACTCGGACCCGGTCGCCGGGGTGCCAGGCGGGGAAGCCGAGGCGCCGAACGCGCACGAAGCGGCCGGATGGCAGCTCCAGCTCGAGCAACTGGTCATGCCCGTAGAAATTGCGCGCGACGACGGTGGCAGCCTGGCTGCGGCGGTCGGGTGGCTCGACCGTGTCGACCGCGAGCGACTCGGGCCTGATCAGCACGTCGACCTCGCCGCGTAGCTTGTTGCGGTTGGGAAGATTGCCCAGCTCGCAGGAAACGGAACCGTTCTCGGCGACGCCGGGAAGTACCTCGATCTCGCCGAGAAAACCGGCCACCCAGCGGGTCGCCGGCCGCGAGTAGACCTCCTCCGGCGTGCCGACCTGCTCGATGCGGCCCTGGTTGACGACGGCGACCACGTCGGCGACGCTGAGCGCCTCCTCCTGGTCGTGGGTGACGAAGACAGAGGTGACGCCCTGCGCCTCGAGGATCTCCCGCACCTCCCGTCGTACCTTCTCGCGCAGGCCGGCGTCGAGGTTGGAGAAGGGCTCGTCGAGCAGCACCGCGCGCGGCTCGGCAACGAGGGCCCGGGCCAAGGCCACCCGCTGCTGCTGGCCGCCGGAGAGCTCGTGCGGATTGCGGCCGCCGAGGCCGCCGAGGCCGACCGTCCTCAGCATCGTGTCGACCCGCTCCCGGTCCGGCCGGCGTCCGAGGCCGTAGCCGACGTTGCCGGCGACGTCGAGGTGGGGAAAGAGGGCGTAGTCCTGGAAGACCATGCCGATTCGGCGGCGCTCGGGCGGCAGCGAGCGCTGCGGCGTGGAGACGGTCTCGCCGCCGATCTCGACGCTGCCCCCGTCCGGGCTCTCCAGCCCCGCGATCAGCCGCAGGGTCGTCGTCTTGCCGCAGCCGCTGGGGCCGAGCAGGGCGCAGGTCGCACCCGCCTCGACCTCGAGATCGAGTCCGTCGACGGCGACGACGTCGCCGTAGGACTTGCGCAGGCCGCGCAGCTGCAATGCGGCCCCGCGAATCCCGTTCTGGCTGTCTGAACCTGGCGCCAAGGGCAGAAAACCTAAGATTAGGGCAACCTAACCCCTCTCCCCCTCGAAGGCAGGCAGATGAAGCAGAACCGACGCTCCACGCAGCGCCCGCTCCTTGCCGCGGCCATTGCCGTGGCGCTGATCGCCGGCGGCTGCGGATTCGACACCGGCGGCTCCGGCAGCGGCGGTCCGAGCGAGCCGGAGACCGAGGGCATCACCCTCTACTCGGGGCGGATCCCGGCCGCGATCGGCGCCGCCGTCGACCGTCACGAGGCCGAGGTCGATCGCGACGTGCAGGTGCGCTACGCCGACACGGCCGACCTTGCCGCGACCCTGATCGAGGAGGACGACGCCTCTCCCGCCGACGTCTTCTTCGCCCAGGAGCCGGGGGCGATCGGGGCGGTCGCCGATGCGGGCCTGCTGGCGCGGCTGCCGAACGACATCCTCAGGCGCGTTCTCGCCCGCTACCGCGACCCCGAGGGCCGCTGGGTGGGCGTGACCGGGCGGGCCCGCATCCTCGCCTACAGCCGCGAGTCGGTACGCCGCTCGGAGCTGCCGCGCTCGCCCTTCGGCCTCGTCGCGCCCCGCTGGCGGGACCGGGTTGGCTGGTCCCCGGCGAGTTCCAGCATGCAGGAGTACGTGACGGCGCTACGCGCCCGCTACGGCGACGAGCGCACCCGGGAGTGGCTGGAAGCGATGGTCGAGAACGGTGCCGTCGACTACCCGAACAACGTCACGATCCGCGACGCGATCGCCGGCGGCGAGATCGACCTCGGCCTGATCAACCACTACTACGTCGCCCAGGCGGTCGCCGCCGAGGGAAAGGACTACCCGGTCGGGGTCTACTTCCCGCCCGGCGGCCTCGGCTCGCTGCTGCTGCTGACGACGGTCGGGGTACTCGAATCGAGCGATCGTAAGGATGAAGCCTTCGACTTCGTCCGCTCGCTGCTGGCGCCGCCGAGCCAGGAGTTCTTCACCTTCAGCTCGAAGGAGTACCCGCTCGCCCGCGGCGCCGAGCCGGACCCCTCACTGAGCGTGCCACTCGCCGAGGTGCCCAGCGTCGAAGGCGAACTGGTCGACCTCGACGAGCTGCAGGCGACGATCGAGCTAATGCAGGAAGCAGGGGCGCTCTAGTGGAGATCGCCTTCCGGTGAGCGCCGCCCGCCCTGCGCCCGCCTGGCTGCTCGTCGCCGGGCTGCTGGTCGCCGCCGCGGCCGTGCTGCCCGCCGCCTACCTCTTCGTCGTCGTCGCCGGCGACCTCGGCGACGCGCTCGCCGACGCCCTCACGTCCAGCACGGCGGCGATTCTGGCGAGGACGCTGGCGCTGGCGGCGGCGGTGACGGCTACCGCCGTCGCGATCGCCCTGCCGATCGGTTGGCTGACCGTGCGCACCGACCTGCCGGGAAGGCGGCTGTGGGCGGTCCTCTGCACGCTGCCGCTGGTCATCCCCAGCTACGTCGGTGCCTATCTCTTCGTCGCCGCGCTGGGTCCAAATGGGATGTTGCAGGACGCGCTGGGGGTGGAGCGGCTGCCTTCGATCTACGGCTTCGGCGGCGCCTGGCTGGTCCTCACCCTTTTCACCTATCCGCTCGTGCTGCTGCCGCTGCGCGGGGCGCTGCGCCGAATCGACCCGCAGCTGGAGGACGCGGCGCGGGCAATGGGGCGGGGGCCGCTGGCCGTGTTCCGCAGCGTCGTCCTGCCGCAGCTCTGGCCGGTGCTAGCCGCGGGCGGCCTGCTCGTCGCCCTCTACGTCGTCAGTGACTTTGGTGCCGTCTCCCTGCTCCGCTTCGACTCCTTCACGCGGGAGATCTACGTCGCCTATCGCTCCAGCTTCGACCGCACCGCCGCCGCCAGCCTCGGTGCCGTGCTGGTGATCGTGATGCTCGGGCTCTTCTTCCTCAGCTCCCGGCTGCGCTCGGCTCGGGTCATCCATCGTCTCGGCCCTGGTGCGCTGCGGCCGGCACCGCCCTATCCGCTCGGGCATTGGCGCTGGCCGGCGCTTCTCTTCTGCGCGGTCATCGCCGCAATCGCCTTCGTACTACCGGTCGCCGTCCTCCTCTACTGGGCGGGGGAGGGGATCTCGACCGGCGCCACGCCGCTCTCGCGGGCAGCGGCGCTGGCCGGCAACTCGCTGATCGTCTCGGCCGGCGCGGCGGCCCTGGGCGCGCTCTGCGCGCTGGCGATCGCCACGCTCTCGGTGCGCCATGCCAGTCGCATCAGTGGCCTGCTGGAGCGGGCCTCGCACGCCGGCTACGCGCTGCCGGGAATCCTCGTTGCGCTCGCCCTCGTCTTCTTCGCCACCCGGCTCGTGCCGCCGCTGTACCAGACCACGGCACTCCTGGTCTTCGGGCTGACGATCCATTACCTGCCGCTGGGGATCGGGCCGATCGCGGCGGCCCTGTTACAGGTCTCGCCACGGGTGGAGGAGGCCGCCCGCGGCCTTGGCCGCAGCCGCGCCGAGGTCTTTCGAACGGTTACCGCGCCGCTGGCCCGTGGGGGGCTGCTGGCCGGGGCGGCGCTGATCTTCCTGCACGCGATGAAAGAGCTGCCGGCGACGTTGATCCTGGCGCCGCTCGGTTTCGAGACGCTGGCGACCGACATCTGGACCCAGACCAGCTTTGGTTTCTACGAGGCGAGTGCGATCCCGGCGCTGCTGCTGCTGGCGGTCGCCGCCGTCCCGGTCTACCTGCTCAGCGAGCGCGGCGCGACGCGGCCCTGACCGCCTTGCCGGGGTGGCTGCGGATCGGCGCGGGGCTCGCCGTCGCGTTGGCGGCGCTGTCTCTCCTCCTGCCGTACTTCCCCGTCTACGACCCCTGGGGCTGGCTCGTATGGGGTCGCGAACTGGCTGGCCTCGATCTGGCGACCGCCGACGGCATGTCCTGGAAGCCGCTGCCGGTTCTGATCGACACGCCGCTCTCGCTGCTCGGCGAGGCCGCCCCGCAGTGCTGGCTGCTGGTCGCGCGCAGCGGCTGGCTGCTGGCGCCGCTGCTGGCCGCCTGGCTGGCGGCGCGGCTGGCGGGGGACGAGGTTGGCCGCTGGCGGATCGTCGCGGCCTCGATCGCCGCTGCCTCGGTGGCGCTGACCGGCGATTCCTTCACGCCGCCGTCGCGGCAGTTCACCGGCGGCCTCTCCGAGCCACTGCTGGTCGCGCTCGTGCTGACGGCTGTCGCGGCGGCGCTCGCGCGGCGCCCAGCCCTCGCCCTCTGGCTCGGCGTCGCCGCCTCGCTGCTGCGCCCCGAGTGTTGGTCTTTCCTGGCGCTGTGGGCTGTCTTCGCGATCAGGACCGAGCCGCGCCTTCGACCGCAGGCGATCGCCGCTGCCGCGCTGATTCCGCTCGCTTGGTTCGTGCCCGACCTGCTTGGTGCCGGCGATCCCCTCGCCGGCTCCGAGAACGCGCGGGGGGGGCCAATCGAGCTCGAGGAGGCGGTTGAGGTCCTCGGCAGAACCTTGGCGGCGCCGCTGGCAGCAGTCTGGGTCGGGGTCGCTTTCTTCCTCGTCTGGCGCAACCCCGAAGGCGAGCGAGACCGCGCCCTGACCATCCTGCTGGCGAGTGCTTTCGCCTGGGTCCTCCTCGTCGGGGCGATGGCGGTTGTCGGCTACGCCGGCCTGCCGCGCTTTCTCACCCCGGCGACCGCCGCTGTCGCGATAGTCGGTGCCGTCGGCGTTGCGCGTGCCGGAGCGAGGGCCTTCGTGGGAACCGCAGCGCGCCCCTTGCTGGCGGTGGCGACCCTGGTCACGATCCTCGCCGCCGCCGCCGGCTTCGCCGTGCGCGCTGCCGAGGTTCCCGGCGATCTGCGCGACATCAACCGTCAGGCGACCCTGGTCGAGGGAATGTTCGAGATCATCGACGAGGTAGGCGCCGAGCGCCTGACCTCCTGCGGCGGCGAGGTCCGCCTGGCCAATCTCCTCACACCCCCCACCGCCCTCGCCTGGCACCTCGACCGCCCTCTATCTTCGGTCCGGGTAATTGCCCGTCCCCGCTACGGCGTTGTTCTCAGCACCAGGCCGGTGGCGGGACAGCTGGTCGTACGCCTGGGACGCTGGCGAGCCACCCAGCTGCCTTGCTGAAGGCGACTCGCGCGGGTGGCGCGGGGTCTGGGGTCCTCGCCCGCAGCCTGCGAGGACGAGGACCCCAGCCCCGCGACAGGACCCGCGCGCCTCGGCGCTTCGTCAAAGCGACGAGGCAGTCGCCGGCGTCTCAGGCCCCACGCGGTACGGCTGCTCTGGCTTCTCGTCCCGCTCGTGGTAGACGCTGTCGGCGTTGACCGACCAGATGTCGTGGTCGGCGCCGTCGCAGAGGTTCTCGACGGCGCGCATCGCGGTCAGCATCGAGTGATCCGAGTTGTTGTACCTGTGCAGCCCGTTACGGCCGACCTGCTGCAGGTTGGAGATCGGATCGAGCCAGGCGCGGATGTCGGAGACGCGATCGGCGTACTCGGCGTCGTAGATCGGGTAGGCCTTCGGCACCCGGACCACGTGGCCGCCGGCGACGCGCTCAGCGGGAACGAGGCCGAGCGCGTCGATCTCCGACCGCGCCAGCGCCACCAGCTCGTCGTCATCGCGAGCCCACAACTCATCGCCCTCGAAGCAGAAGTACTCGAGCCCGACACACGAACGTCGGGGGTCCGGCGTCATCCACGGGCTCCAAGCGCGAAAGTTCTGGATGCGCCCGACGCGGGCCCCTGGATCGTGCACGTAAACCCAGTTGTCGGGGAAGGGCGGCTCGCCGTCGACCACCAGCGCCACGGTGAGGAAGTCGCGGTAGCGCAGACCCGCCGCCGCTTCCTGCGCCGATCCGCGCGGCGCGGCGAGCTGTGCCACCGTGCGCAGCGGGATCGATGAGATCGCAGCCGAGACCTCGACCTTTTCGCCGCCGGCATCGACGGCGCTCACTCGGTTTTTATCCAGCCGGAGCCCCTCGACGGGCGCTCCGAGACGCAGCTCTCCGCCCCCGGCAGCGATCCGGCTCGCCATCTCCTCCCACATCTGGCCCGGTCCCAGGCGCGGGTAGCGGAACTCCTCGATCAGGCTCTTCGGCTGCGATCCTTGCCGCCCCGGCAGGGCCGCCCGGACCGCCCCCCAGAGGGAGAGATCGGCGATCCGCTGCGCCGCCCACTCGGCGCGCAGCTCTGTCGTCGGCACCCCCCACACCTTCTCCGTGTAGGTCTTGAAGAAGAGCTCGAAGAGGCGTCGGCCGAAGCGGGCGCTGACCCAGTCCTCGAAGCTCTCTGCGCGGTCGCTTCTCGCTAGCCGGGCACGCGCGTAAGAGGCCGCGCAGCGGCTCAGCTCCAGCGGACCGACCTTGGCGACGACGTCGCCGGCGCGCAACGGGTACTGAATGAAGCGCCCGCGCCAGTAGATGCGGGAGAGGCGTGGGCGGATCAGCAGCTCCGGCCCCAGCACCTCGCTCCACAGCGCTTCGACCTCGGTGCTCTTGGTGAAGAAGCGGTGTCCGCCGAGATCGAAGCGGTAGCCGTCGGCGACGACCGTCCGCGAAAGACCGCCGACCACCTCGTCCGCCTCGAAGACGACGACCGGCACGCCGCGTGCGGTCAGCAGATAGGCGGCGGTGAGACCAGCCGGGCCGGCGCCGAGCACGGCGACCGGGGGACCGTCGGGAGTGGGAGGAGCTCCTCTCATCGCGGCGCGAAATAGTATTAGGTAACCCTAATGCACGATGCCACCCCCGCCGCGGCCCCCGTTTCGACCGCCTCTGAGCCCGCCGAGCCAGCGGTCCGCAAGAACGGCTTGACCATGGCGGTCGTCGTCCCGGCCGGAGACGACCCCCCCTTGCTGCCACGCTGTCTGGCGGCACTGCAGGCGGGAGGCCGGGTCCCGGATGAGCTCATCGTCCAGTCCGAGCCGGGGGGCGCGGGCCCCGCCGCCGCGCGCAACGCGGGCGCCCAGGGGCTCGATGCCGACGTCCTCGTCTTCGTCGACTCCGACGTCGAGGTCCACGCCGACGCGCTGGCGCGGATCGAGCGCCATTTCGCGACAGACCCGACCTTGGCCGCACTGTTCGGCGCTTACGATGACGTGCCGGCGGCGCCTGGGCTCACCTCCCGCTTCCGCAACCTGCTGCACCACTACGTCCACGCGTCCTCCCCGGGGGAGGCCGAGACCTTCTGGGCCGGACTCGGCGCCGTCCGCCGCGAGGCCTTCGAGGCGGTCGGCGGCTTCGACGCGGAGCGCTTCCCGCAGGCGAGCGTCGAGGACATCGAGCTGGGGATGCGGTTGCGTGAGGCCGAGGCCACCATCCTGCTCGATCCGACGATCCGCGGCAGGCACCTCAAGGCCTGGACGCCGCTGACGATGGCGCACACGGACTTCCTGCGGCGGGGTGTGCCGTGGATCCTGCTTCTGCTTCGGGGTGGACGTGGGGCCGGCTCACTCAACCTCGGAAGGCGGCACCGAGCCAGCGCAGCGGCCACGGTGGTCTTCGCGGCAGCCTTGGCGGGGCGCCGGCCCCGCGCTGCCCTCGCGGCCCTGCTCGGCCTGCTCGCGCTCAACCGCGGCCTGTACCTGTTGCTCCTGCGCCGAGGCGGGCCTCGCCTGCTGCTCGCCGGGATCGGCCTGCACCTACTGCACCAGCTGACCGCCGTCGCCTCCGTCCCGGTCGCACTCGTCGTTCACCTCAGAGAGCGGACAAGCGGTGGCTGAGGGCGGAGCCCCGGTGCGGCTCGGCATCGCCGGCTGCGGGCGAATCGCCGAGCGGGGCTATCTGCCGGCCGCGCGCGGTCTCGACGGCGTCGAGGTCGTCGCCGTCGCCGACCCCGATCGGCGGCGCGCGGCGCGGGCGGCAAGAGCCGTCGGCACGGTCGTGGCGTACGCGGACGCAGGTGAGATGATCGCCGGCGGGGGCATTGACGCGGTTGTCGCGGCGTCGCCTGCGGAGGTCCACCTGGATGTTGCCGCGACCGCGGCCGATGCCGGACTGCCCTGCCTGGTCGAGAAGCCGCCGGCCCCGGATCTAGCCGGCGCTACGGCGCTCGCCGCATTGGACCCGGCGCCCTCGATCGGCTTCAACCGTCGCTTCCTGCAGGGGATCGAGCTCCTTCCGTCCATCCCGCCGGAGGGATGGCTGGAGCTGGATCTGGAGCTGCGCTTCCGCCGCACTGGCTGGAGCGCGCATCTCAGCCGCGACGAGGCGCTGCTCGACGCCGGCATCCACCTGATCGATCTCGCTGCGTTCCTCGTCGCGGCCGCCCCGATCGCCGTCCGCGGCGCCGTCGTCGAACCGGAGCGGGCGGAGCTGGAGCTGGAGCTGGGACGGGCGCGGGCATGGATTCGTTGCGCAACCGACCGTCCCTATGCCGAGCGGGTCGAGGTTCGCGACCGCTCCGGGCGGCCGATCGCCGGCAGCCGGATCGGGCGCCTCGCCGCCGCGCAGAAGCGGCTCCGCGGCGGCGAGGACCTCTTGGTGCTCTCGCTGCGCCGCCAGCTGCAGCGGTTTGCGGCGAGGGCCCGTGGCGAAGGCGCGGGTGAGCTCGCTGGCGCCGAGGCCGGTGTCGCCGCTCTGAGCGTGGTCGAAGCGGCGCGCCGCTCCGCCGAGCTCGCAGGCGCCGAGGTCACCGTCGAGCCAGCCGGCTCCGACGTCAGCTCTGCCGCGAGGGGAGCCGCGTGATCGCCGTTCTGCAGTTCGACGCCGCCAGCGCCGCATTGCTGGAGCGGCTCGGAGCCGAGGGGCGGCTTCCGAACCTCGAGGGGCTGCGCGCGCGCGGGACGACCGTGCCGTTGGAGAGCCCGGCCGAGCACTTCCCGGCCAGCGCCTACCAGACTCTCTACCGGGGGGTTGAGGTCAGCGACCACGGCCTCTTCTACCCCTTCCAGTGGTCGGCGCGGCGCCAGTCGATCCGTCTAGCACCCGAGTTCGAAGCGCCAACGGCGATCTGGGAGCGGCTGGCCCGCGCCGGACGCAGCACGCTTGCCATCGACCCCTACGAGTGCCACGCGCCCAACCGGGCGGAGGGCATGCTCGTCTGCGGCTGGGGGATGCGCGAGCGGGTCGTGCTCGAACGTTGGTCGCGGCCGCACGGGAGCGACAGGTCTCTGCGCCGCCGCCACGGTAGGCCCCCAAACGTCACCGAGGTCTTCGGCGCCCAGCGCCCGGCTGAGCTGCGGCGGTTGCGCGAGCGCTTCCTGGCCGCGCCCGCTCGCGTTGCCGACGCAGCCATCGAGCAGCTCTCCCAGCGCCGCTTCGACCTCGTCTGGCTCACCTTCGCCGCACCGCACCTGGCCGGACACCGGCTCTGGGAGCTGCCGCCCTACCTCGGCGAGGACGATCTCCCCGCCCCCGACCGGCAGCGACTCGAGGCGACGCTTGGCGACGTCTATGCGGAGGTCGATGCCCAGTTGGGACGGGTGCTGGACGCGCTGCCCGGCGACGCCGACACGATCGTCTGCTCGGTCCTCGGGATGGACGTCAACACGAGTCGCGCC